>NVVE01000008.1 GCA_002733285.1 Lutibacter sp.
AAATATGGTGCTTTGCTTATTTGAAAGTGATTTTTTAAGATATAAAGGCGTTTTATTTTCTTTTGCTTTTATATCAAAAATTGAAAATAATTCTAACAAGGCATCGTTTAAACAAACTTCCTCCTCAATAACTTTTACTTGTTTRGTTCCTAGCCTAGARATTTCTAGAATATCATCAATAATATGAAGCAATTGTTTCCCACTATTTTGAATAATRCTTGTAAAATTAKTTCTTTTTTCAACACTTAAATCAGGGTTATTTAACAATTGTGAAAAACCTAAAATACCATTCATTGGAGTCCTAATTTCATGTGACATATTATTTAAAAATTCTGTTTTTAAACGGTCACTTTCTTCTGCTTTTTCTTTCGCGATAATTAGTTTTTCATTTGCTAGCATAACATCTGTAATATCTCTAATAATACCTGTGAAGCATTTTTCATTACCCACTTTCCAGCATGTTAAAGAAAGCTCAATAGGAAATTCTGTACCGTCTTTTCTTAATCCTGTTGTTTCGAAAGTACTATTAATTAATTTGTTGTGTGCTCCTTTTGACTGTCTTTTTACGCCATTATTATGTTTTGTTCTAAGTTGTTTTGGAATAATTTTATCTAGTTTTTTGTTTATCATTTCTGAAAAAGTAAAACCAAATATTTTTTCCGAAGCATTGTTCCATGACATAATGAACCCTTCCGAATTAATAGTAATTATGGCGTTTGGAGCTGATTGTGTTATTGACCTTGTTAGTTCTTCACTCTCTTCTGCTTTTTCTTTGGCTTTTTTTAATTCTAAATTTACTTTTTTGTACTCAATATTTTGCCCTTTAATTTTTTCGTTTTTTTCCTCAAGTTGTAAGTCGTATTGTTTTCTCTGGGTAATATCTTCAATCATTGCCAAATGTCGTTTTACTTTTTGGTTTTTTTCAATTAATGCTGAAACGGTTAAATTTACCCAAACAACTGATCCATCTGGTCTTATATATCTTTTTTCAGCTTGAAAACCTTGACTGTCTCCAGAATTTAATTGACTCATATTCCTAAAATCGGCTTCTAAATCATCTGAGTGTGTAAAGCTCTCCCACTTAATATCAGACAATTCTTCATGATCTCTACCTATAATCTTCCCAAACATTTCATTGGCTTCTTTCATCTGTCCTGTAACTGAATCTACAAGACCAATTCCAAGAGGTGCTTCGCTAAATATAGTTTTAAACCTTTTAGTACTTTTTTCAGCATCTTCTTTCGCTTTTATTATTTCTTTCTCATTCTTACTACGTTCAGTAATATCTCTCCAAACACAATGTATTATTTTTTTATTTGGATCATTTGAAATTGCCGTTAGCAATACTTCAACAGGGATCGATTCTCCATTTTTTTTAGTGTGTATCCAATCAAAACGATGTGTTCCTTTTATTAAAGAAATTTTCATCATTTCTTCTGCTTTTTCATGAGATTCTAATCCGTCTGGTTGTTTTTTAGGTGAGAGTTTTGAAGGATGAACGTTTAAAATATCTTCTTTAGAATTGTAATTAAGCATTTTAACAGTCGCCTGATTGCATTCAACAAAAAACCCATTTTCAATAATTAAAATTGCATCTCCTGATTTTTCATACAATTCTCTGAATTTTTTTTCGCTCTTTTCAATTTTTTCTTTGGCTAAAATTATTTGATTTTCTGCTTCTTTTCGGGCTGTAATATCCTGAATTGTTCCAATCATTTTTAAAAGATTTCCACTTTTGTCAAATCGTAATTGCCCAAAACCATGCATCCATCGCATTTTTTTATCAGATACTCTTATAATGCGATATTCTTTATTAAAAAATTCATGATTTTTAGCAATATTCGTTTCAAAATATTCTTGCATCATCATTCTATCTTCTGGGTGTAAAATATCTGTCCAACCTGAATAATCTTTTTTGTATTTGTCATCTATACCAAAAATATTATTTAAAAGTTTTGAACTTTTCCACAAACCTGTTTTAAACTCTAAACTGTAAGAACCTATTTTGGCAATCTTTTGAGTTTCATTTAGAAAATACTCACTATCTCTAATTTCTTGTTCAGCATTTCTTGAGGCAGTAATATCAATTACTGAAACAAGCTTTCTCCCTTCGCTATCAATTAGAACAGATTTTAATATTGCATTAATAATGCTTCCGTCCGTTTTAATATATTTTGTTTCTGTGGTAAATTCTATTTTATCAGAAGCAATTGCTAAAAATTCTTTTTTAAGTGCTTCCAGCGATTTTTTAGTATTATTTTTATTTAAATGTTTTTTGAGCTCTTCTTTTTTATGAAGCCCTAATAATTGTAATGTTTTAGTATTAACATTTAAAATGTTGATTTTTGAGACGCAAAGGTTTACAAAATCAGGATTTTCATCTAAATAATTTTTTAAATCGTTGGTTGCTGTTAGTTTCTTTTTTAACAATTTTTTTACTTCAGAAAAGTCTACCTCCCAAAGAGAAACCGGACTTTGTTCAAATAAATTTTTAAACTTATCTTGACTTTCAAAAAGCATTCTGTTTTTTTCAGACAAAGCAAAACTCAACTCTTTTTGCTCATTATAATTGGTTTCTAATTTATTATAAGCATTTTTTAACTTCGAAATATCAGTCACCATAGCAAAGGAACCGACCCTAATATTTTCCTTATCGTATATTGGTGCTGTTTTAAAAAGACAAGAAATAATTTTTTTATTTTTACCTAGTAATTCTATTTCATAACTAGAAGATTCCCCATTTTCTCTTTTCTTTAGTTGTTCTTTAAATATTTTAGCATTTGAAGTATCCACAAAATTAAAAATGGACTTCCCAATAACATCTCTTTTAGCATAACCTAATATTTTATACATTTTTGGATTCAGTGTAAGAGTTTTCCCTTTAGTGTCAACTACCCAAAATCCTTCTTCAGAAGTTTTTAAAACCATTCGTAAGTAACCTTCTTTTTCTTTGATGGTTTCATAGGCTTTTTTTAATTTCTCTTCAGCCTTTTTTCGTTTCGTAATATCTTCTTTTATAGTTAAATAATTTATTGTTTTTCCTTCCCTATTTTTGATAGGTGTTATGGTTACTTGTTCCCAAAATAAATGACCCTTTTTAGCTTTGTTTTGAAACTGCCCGTGCCAAGTTTTCCCAACTGAAATAGATTGCCACATTTCAGCATAATATTCTTTAGATTGAGCTCCCGAACTTAACATGCTTTGATTTTTACCCTGAGCTTCTTCAGCAGAATATCCAGTAAGTTCTGTGAATTTAGGATTGGTATATTCTATATTTCCATCTAAATCAGTAATCATAATGGAATTTGAACTTTGTTCAACTGCTGTAGAAAGCTTTATAGCTTCTGTCTCTAATTTTTTACGCTCGGAAATATCTCTAATTGCCGATACTCTTAATTDGTTATTTTCTTTGGTAATTATATCTCTTGCCTCAATTTCTACAGGAAAAATCGAACCGTCTCTACGTATTGCTTCTATTTCATAGGCATTAGATCGTTTTTTATCTATGCTATCAAGAATTTGAGGGTGGTATTTCTTAGGGAACAACAGGTTAATTATATTTTTTTCTAATAGTTCTTTTCGGCAATAACCAAACATTTTTTCAAATGAAAGGTTAATGTCCTTAGCAATACCCTTGTCATGAATTAAGACCCCTTCAAATGTTAGGTTTGATAATTTTTTGAATTTTTCTTCACTTTCTTTAAYAMWATTCTCTAGTTSTTTAYTTWKTGTAAGGTTTRTWAATGAAGATACGCGYACATCTCKTCCTTTATAATAAATTGTYCTAGCSTTTATTTGTGCAGGRAAAGTAGYKCCGTCTTTTCKTASKGCAGTTACTTCATAYRGACGCTCATAACCWGATTGAATGTTTTTYATGACCAWCTCATGATCTTTTGAARCAATGATATCYRTAGCTTTYAATYCAATWATTTCAGCTCGTGYGTATCCAAACATTTTTTCAGYMGTAGCATTTGYTTCYAWACAAAYTCCTTTTTCAGATAARAAAATWGCTTCAAAYGAAGATTCAGATAAGGCRCGAWAACGCTCTTCAGATTCTTTTTGTTTTGTAATGTCTAAAATKGAAATRTTTGCAGTAACTTTATTAKTYTCARWATTWYTRKYTAAATTTAACTTYAKAATWCCAAAGATAATTTCATCCTTTAAGTTTGTAAAACTTACCTCATGAATAATCTCTGTTTTACCTTGAAGTATTTCTATTAAAATTTTTTGATAGTGTAAAAAGGTATCCTTATTGGCAATTTTCTTAATATTCTTTAAAAGGTGTTCTTTGCTTTTAGCATTAAACAAGTGAACCGAAGCTTTATTTAAATACTTTATTTTTAAATTTTTGAGACATTCAATTAAAAAATCAGGGTTCTTTTTTAAATGTTTTTCAACATTATTAACGCCAGAATTAATTAAATTTTGTGCTATTTTATGAGCGCCCGTAAAATCTATTTTCCATAGTGAAGTTGGGCTTTTTTCAAAAAGCTGTTCGTAATTTTCTTCTTGTCTTTTTAATTTATTTTCATAAATGCTTTTTTCAAGAGCCTGAGCTAATTTTAAAGCTACAATTTGTAAAATAATCTCAAACGTTTTTGAATCTTTTATTGGTTTATCATCTAATATTGCTATTAACCCAATAGGTTCTCCTTTTGAACTCCAAAAAGGCACCCCAATATAGCTTTCAACATTCATTTGTGTTAAAAGCTCATCTTTTGGGAAAAGCACTTGTATATTATTGGGGTATACACAAAGATTTTTATTAATCACATTCTCACAGGGTGTATGTGCTAATTTATACGATATATTTGGCGCAAAACCATTTTTAGTATAGATTATAACAGTTTCTGTGATATCAGGATTTTTAATTGAGAATTTGCAAATTGAAATATAGCTTACATTAATCAATTTACCTAAGTACTCAGCTGTTTTTTTTATAAACTCATAACCTAATATTTCTTTATTATTTTGTTCAAAAAATGATAATAAATCTTCAATCTGTTTTTGTTGAATGCTCATGCTTGTAACTAAAAATAATGAACTTTAAAAAGTAAAACGACCTCATAAAAAAATTAAGGTCTTAATTATCTCAAATATAAAAAAATTAACTCCCTGATACAATATATATTTTAAAGGTTTTCAATAGCTTTCCCAAAACCTTTCACTTTATCCCAATTGGTATATTCAATTTCAACATTTGTATTGGTGGGACCTTTGGTCATCCACATTATAAATTGAATCATTATTCGGTCAAAAAAGGGATATTTTTTATAATCTAGTTTCCCTGCAAAAACTTCGACAATTGTAGGTTTCCAAGTGCTATTTTTAAAAAATTTAATGACATAAGGGTTTGTCACAGGCGTATTTTTTTCTGGTTTACGAGCTACCAAATTAACAGAGAAAAATCCTGTTTTTACAGCGTCAAGCTGAGTTTTATTGGTATTAATAAATTCAATTATTTTTTTATGATGCAGCCCATATCTAATACTTGAGCCAATAATAAATTTATCATAATTACTTATATTTTCATGAAATTCATCAATTGAAAATACTTTGACAAGATTGTTGTCTTTTAGTAATTCTTCTTTAAGTTTATTACAAATTTTAAGTGTCTGCCCATCAACAGTAGCATACAATATTCCAATTTTAACTTTCATTGCACTGTATTAAATTAACCATATAAAATTACAAAAATTTGTAAAAGGTTTGTATGATATATATCAATGTAAAAAATGGAGTGCTAAATTTAGTTATTGTAATTTTTTTACATNAAAAAACCATTCAAAATTGAATGGTTTAATTTTTTAAAAAAAAGATAGTGTGTAAATTAAATTACTTTAACGTTTACCGCGTTCATCCCTTTTTTACCTTCTTTAAGTTCAAATTCAACAACATCGCCTTCTCTAACTTCGTCAATTAAGCCTGAAATGTGTACAAAATAGTCTGTGTTTGAACCCTCTTCTGTTACGAATCCAAATCCTTTAGATTCGTTAAAAAATTTTACTGTTCCTTTTTTCATTATTGTAAATAGATATATTAAAGTACAAATATAGTTTTATTTAATTCTTATAAATACATTTTTTAAAATTTATTTTTGTATTCACTAAAAATCGTAATATCTTGTTAATCTAGTAGTTCAGTTAATTTTTTAAAAATATTTTTTGGGTTTTTATGTTGGTATAATACTCCGTAAACTGCATCAATAATGGGCGTATTCGCTTTCTTTTTTTCATTTAGTAAATAGGCACTCTTTGCAGCATAATACCCTTCAGCAACCATACTCATTTCCATCATRGCACTTTTAACGGTGTAYCCTTTTCCWATCATATTWCCRAACATTCTATTTCTRCTAAATRYWGAATACCCYGTWACCARTAAATCGCCTAAATARGCYGAATTRTTRATGTTYCGYTTCATTTTATGMACTTTTTTAATAAAGCGTTTCATTTCRCGAATTGARTTWGACATTAAYACCGAYTGAAARTTATCKCCATAACCYAAWCCRTGWGCYATMCCWGCAGCAATTGCATAAATATTTTTAAGCATTGCGGCATATTCAGTACCAATAATATCGTCAGAAATTTTCGTTCTTATATAATGGCTTCTCAAGCAATTSCTTAATAATTTAGCTTTTTCTTCATCTCTAGAAGCAATTGTTAGATACGATAAACGTTCCATAGCAACTTCTTCAGCATGACAGGGACCTGTAATAACACCAATATTTTCAAAAGGAATTTGATAATTTTCATGAAAATGCTCTCCAACAATTAATCCGCTTTCAGGCACAATTCCTTTAATAGCAGAAAACACTATTTTAGAAGATAAGTCTTCAGTAATTTTATCTAATTCAGCCTTAACAAATGCCGAAGGGATCGCAAAAATTAAAATATCAGCATACTTTACCATTTCGTTAATATCACTTGTTAAATGCAGTTGATTTATCTTAAACTCGGCCGAGCTTAAATAGTTTGGATTGTGTTCATTTAACTTGATATAGTCAATTGCATTTTGATTTCGCATATACCAACCAACCAGATCAAGGTTCTCGCACAACATTTTTACAATGGCTGTTGCCCAACTTCCGCCTCCAAAAACGGCAATTTTAGGGTGATTACTCATGTATAAAGTTTTTAGAAGTCAAAAGTAAACAAACTAATATAAAGTCCAAAACTTAATAGCTTATCAATTATCGAAGTAAAATCAAACCATAGTCATCGTCTGTATCTTAGCTAATAAACAGAAAATCTTTTGTACATTTATACGGTTAAATTTTTCATACTATAATTCACTTTTGAGCGCACTTAAACGATTTTTAAAAGACACCATTATTTATGGAATTGCTGCGATTTTACCCCGTATAATTAACTTTTTACTGGTTCGAGTGCATACTGATGCTTTGCCAACAACAAATTATGCTGAAAATACCAACTTTTATATTTGGGCCGCTTTATTTTCGGTATTATTAACTTTTGGAATGGAAACTGCTTTCTTTAGATTTTATAAATCTGAAGAAAAAAAAGATGCTTTAATTTCAACAGCGTTTATAAGTGTGTTTGTTTCGGCAATACTTTTGGTAGTCATTGCTTTTTTATTTTCTGACTTTTTTATCCACATGTTTGATTTTAAAGAAAACCCTCTTCAATTAAAATTATTGATTGGTATTTTAGCGTTGGATACGTTAGCTGTTGTTCCATTTGCTTATTTACGTGCATCAAATAGACCCATAAAATATGCTTTTATTAAGTTGATAAATGTGGCTATTATTGTTTGTATAAACTTGATCTTTTTAAAATTAATTCCACAGTTTTTAGAGGAAGGAAAAACTTTTCCTGTTTATCTACATACTATTTTTGAAAGCACGGCTATTGTTAATTTTATATTCATTGCCAACATCATCGGAAGTGTTATATCACTTGTTTTATTAATGCCATTTTTAATGAAATTTAAATGGAGTTTTAATATTGCTCTATTTAAAAAAATGCTGAAATACTCCTGGCCAATTGCCGTAGCAGGTGTAGCCTACGTTATTAATGAAAATTTAGATAAATATTTAATTGGTCAACTCATTGATAAAAATGCCATGGGTATTTATGCAGCTTGTTATAAGTTAGCAATTTTTATGAATTTATACATTATGGCATTTCGTTTAGGAGCCGAACCTTTCTTTTTTAATCATGCCGATAAAAAAAATGCTAAAGAAACCTATGCTAAAATCTTAAATTATTTTATAATTGTTGGTTCTTTAGTTTTTGTTGGAATTGTTGTTTTTATAGATCTTTTAAAACAATTATTTATCAATCAGCAATATTGGGAAGCRATTGTTATTGTGCCAATTATTTTATTAGCAAATTTATTCTTAGGAGTTTATCACAATTTGGCTATCTGGTATAAATTAACCGATAAAACAAAATATGCTATGCTATTTTCTAGTATTGGAGCCTTAATAACCATCACAATTAACATTGTTTTAATTCCAGTTATTGGATTTATAGCTTCAGCTTGGGCAACTTTATTAGCTTATGGGAGTATGATGATTCTTTCTTATATTATTGGAAAAAAACATTATCCTGTACCTTATAATTTAAAAAAATCTGGAAGTTATTTAGTAGCTTCTATTGTTATTTCATTTGTGTCATTCAGCTATTTTAGAGCGAATTATTTTATCTCTATTTCACTAGTTTTAGTATTTGGATTACTCATTTTTTGGAATGAAAAAAAGGAGTTTTTAACTCTTATGAAACGAGCACGTTAAAATTTTTATCACCAAAGGAGGGCGAAGCGTAAAGAATTTGTCCTGTGGACAAATTTAGTGAACGAGCCAGCTGGCGAAAAGGCAAGGATATACCTTGTGACCAATAAAAAACAATAAATATAAACACATGAAATGATAAATTCATGAAACATTTTATCTCTATTTTTATAACAATTTGTTTTACTATTTCAATTGTATATTCACAAAATACTGTTGAAAAAATAGCTACTTCATTTTGGTTTTCAAATAAAGTAGAARAATTTACTAAAGARYATGGKAACAYTAARAAAGTAAAACTCTTTTTATTGGTGRGTGGTAAAGAAGGTRARRAAATGGTTTCAGGYACTAAAAYAATRAAAAAATTACTTTTRGMMRSAGGTTTTAAACACAAAAACTTAAAAACTATAATAAATCCAAACGGAGCACATAACGAAGTTTTTTGGAAAAGTGAATTTTCAAATGTTGTTAATTGGTTGTACAACATAAAGTAGAATCGACAATTTCTAATTTAATTAATTATGAATAATACCAACGAAACTATTATTGTTGAACAAACTTTTAATGTATCCTTAAGTATTTTATGGAATGCTATAACCAATATTGAAGATATGAGGAAATGGTTTTTTGAAAACATTAAAGATTTTAAACCTGAAATTGGGTTTAAAACACAATTTAATGTACAATCCAACGATAGAAATTTTTTACATTTATGGCATATTGTTGAAGTAGAACCACTAAAAAGAATAGTTTATAATTGGAAATATGATAAATATGCTGGAAACTCTTTTGTTTATTTTGAATTGTTTGAACATAAAAAAGGCTCAATGCTACGTGTTACCACTGAAATAACTGAAAGTTTCGCTACTGATATTCCAGAATTTGAAAGTGATAGTTGCAGAAACGGATGGAACTATTTTATTAAGAGTAATCTTAAAAACTATCTAAAAAAGTAAGAATTTTATAACTTTTAACTAAAATTAATGAGCAAGAATAAAATGAAAATACAAATTATTAACAAATCAAAACACGAATTACCAAACTACGAGACAATTGCTTCTGCCGGAATGGATTTGCGAGCTAATATTTCTGAACCTATAACTTTAAAACCTCTAGAACGAACCATTGTTAAAACAGGTTTATTTATTGCACTACCCATAGGTGCAGAAGCTCAAGTACGTCCAAGAAGTGGTCTTGCAGCAAAAAAAGGAATTACGGTTTTAAATGCTCCTGGAACAGTGGATGCTGATTATAGAGGTGAAATTGGAGTTATATTAGTAAACTTATCTAATACTGAATTTATAGTGAATGATGGTGAAAGAATAGCGCAATTAGTGATCGCAAAACATGAACGTGCAGAGTGGACTGAAGTACAAGAATTAAGTGAAACTGAGCGTGGAACTGGTGGATTTGGTTCTACTGGAGTTTAAAAATTTCTAAGCATACTTCATTGCCTTCTTTTAGTGATGAAGTATGTTCAAAAAAGATAGTTTTTCCTTTTAAATCAGCTTCTATCAAATAATAACTTCCTTTAAAGAAATTGCTTTTTATATTAACTTTTAAATCCGAATTTTCAATTAACTTTAGCTGATTTGGATATAATAGCATCTTTTTTTTAGAAGTAGTTTTTAAGTTTATTAAATTACAAGGTATTTCGTTGATCTCATTGAAAAAAGAGGCTACATAGGCTGAATTGGGATTTTTATAAAGTTTATTAGGAGTATTTTGTGCAACTACTTTTCCATCTTTAATTACCAATATTTCATCTGCAAAAGATAATGCATCGGTTGTATCGTGCGTAGCAACAATACATAAAATATTTTTATCTTTTAAATATTTAAAAAGGCTTCTTCTAAGTTTATTCTTTCTAAAATTATCTATATGACTAAACGGTTCATCTAACAATAAAACTTCGGGTTCCTTAGCTATAACTTTTGCAATTGCTACTCGCTGTTTTTGACCTACGCTCAAATTTTTAACCATTGTTTTTAAATAGGATGACATATCCACAACCTCCAACAATTCTTTAATTCGCTGTTGCCTGTTACCATCTAAAACAGATATGTTTTTTCCTATATTCTCTTCAACAGTGATATAGGGCATTAAATCGAAATCTTGAGGTAAATATTTCATAAATATTTCACCTGGAATCAAATAAAAATTAGGTCCTAATAATTTTTTGTTATTCCAATAAATAGTCCCTTTTTCAATATGAAGCAATCCATATATTATTTCTAATAACGTACTTTTTCCACAACCACTTTCTCCAATTACAGCAACATAATCTCCTTTATTAGCTTTAAAACTAATATTTTTGACTACTTCTTTTGACGAATAACCAAATGATATGTTCTCAACTTTTAACATGTATAAACTAAAAACTCCTTAGTTAACTAAGGAGTTTTTTAACTATTTTATAAAATATTATTCTTCTGAATTAATAATCTCTTTTATTTTACCTTCTATCTCTTCTGCTAATTCAGGATTGTCTTTAATTAATTCTTTTACAGCATCACGACCTTGTCCTAACTTCGTTTCGCCATAACTAAACCAAGAGCCGCTCTTTTTAACAATTCCAAATTCAACACCTAAATCTAGTATTTCACCTGTTTTAGATATTCCTTTTCCATACATAATATCAAATTCGGCAATTCTAAATGGTGGAGCCACTTTATTTTTAACAACTTTGACTTTTGTGCTATTGCCTATAACTTTATCTCCATCTTTAATTTGAGTTCTTCGTCTAATATCTAAACGTACAGAGGCATAAAATTTAAGTGCATTCCCTCCTGTAGTTACTTCTGGATTACCAAACATTACCCCAATTTTTTCACGTAAYTGGTTAATAAAAATTACRGTACAATTTGTTTTATGAATTGTYCCTGTTAATTTACGAAGWGCTTGAGACATTAAMCGHGCATGCAATCCCATTTTAGAATCACCCATTTCGCCTTCAATTTCACTTTTTGGCGTTAGTGCTGCAACCGAGTCAATTACAATAATATCAATAGCCCCAGAACTTATTAAATTATCTGTAATTTCTAAAGCTTGTTCACCATAATCAGGTTGTGAAATAATTAAATTATCTACATCAATACCTAAACTTTKAGCATAGAAACGATCAAAAGCATGTTCAGCATCAATAAAAGCAGCAATACCWCCAGCTTTTTGWGCTTCAGCWATWGCRTGCARYGTTAAGGTWGTTTTWCCTGATGATTCTGGTCCRTATATTTCAATKACYCTTCCKCGWGGRTAWCCWCCAACRCCTAARGCWAWATCCAAYCCTAAWGAWCCYGWTGAAATTGCSTCTATATYWTYWAYGGSWACATCGCCCATTTTCATHACHGTTCCTTTTCCATADGCTTTATCTAATTTATCTAACGTAAGTTGTAATGCTTTTAATTTTGCCGCTTTTTCTTTTTCTTCTACCATAATHTTTATAAATGAGTTAAATAATTTATGCTAAAATATAAAAAAGTATTGAGTATCTTTAGCCTCTTTATAAATAATATTAACAGTTTTTARAATGAAAAWAATAGTAGTTATMRCATTRTTTACTGTWTTGATTTCAAATCAATTAAATGCTCAAAATGATGTAAAATCTTCTTTTTTATTAAAGTGGGAAAATTCAAAAAATTATTTGCTTGAAATTGCAAGTGCAATGCCTGAAACCAATTATAATTATAAACCAACTGAACAGCAAATGAGCTTTCAAGAGCAGTTACTTCATATAAAAGAAAATATGGTTTGGTTAAGTGAAACTTATTTTATTAAAACTAATCTTATAACCTCTGAAAAATATATCCCTAAAACAAAACAAGCAATAATCAATGACTTAGAAATAGCTTTTATTAAAGTGTCAGAAATTATAAAGCGTGTTCCGGTAGAATGGTTATCTACTAAAGTTGAATTTTTTGCTGGACCTAAAAGTAAATTACAAATTCTAAACTTATTACAAGATCATGTCACTCATCACAGAGGGCAATTAATTGTTTATCTAAATTTAAATAATATAAAACCACCTAAATACAGTGGTTGGTAAAAATACCTACTCACTTAAATTCTATATTTTATGAAAAAATCATCATTATCAGAAAATAGTACTTATAATAATTCTAAACCGTCAATTTCAGTATTATTTGAAACAGAAACTACCAAAGAAATTAGAATTTTAATGAAAAAAGGTCAGTTAATGAAAGAACACAAAACTAAGTTTCCAATTACTGTTGAAATTTTTGAAGGCGCATTGGACTTTGGTGTTGACGGAACAATTTACAATTTGGTGAAAGATGATTTAGTTTCATTAGATGCTAATGTACCACATGATTTAATAGCTAAACAAGATAGTATTGTTAGGCTAACGCTTTCTAAATTAGACACCGTTGAACGTGTAATTAAGGTTGCTGAATAATTTTATTTTTTTACTAATTTATTGGTACCGAAACAACTGTATTCCTTATTTGGAAAAGAGACATCGAAWATAGTTTCAAGTTCAGTTTCGCTTATTTTTTTTATGGTAAAGCGTGCTTTCCCTCCAGGCATAAAATTCTCAATAGTTTCTGTTTCAAAAATTAATGTACTTTCATTAGATAAAGTATCATTTAAAATGTATTGATTTACAAACCCTTCAATATTAAATTGTCTATAAATGATCTTCTTTCTAATTTTATCAAAACTTATAAATCCATTGTCAATATGGTGATCACCTTTAGGTTTTTTTTCAGTAGGTTTAAAATGAGATTCGTGTGTTACTTCAATGTATTTTTTATTCATCACAAAATTATAAGAAGCGGTAATTATTGAAGTATCATTTCCAAATCCTGTTCCTATTCCTTCCCAATCACCTACAATAAATTGTAGTTTTTCTAATGAATTTTGTTGCGCTATTAATTGAAACGTACTAAATCATACAAGTAGTATGATGACTGCTTTTTTCATGTGTTTATATTTATTGTTTTTTATTGGTCACAAGGTATATCCTTGCCTCTTCGCCAGCTGGCTCGTTCACTAAATTTGTCCACAGGACAAATTCCTTACGCTCCGCCCTCCTTTGGTGAGGTAAATTTTAACATGCTCGTTTCGTATATTGTTATTTTAATTTTTGACCATTTCTATGTGTGGAATATTATCTTCTAAATATCCCTCACCTATTTGTTGAAACCCATGAGTTTCATAGAATTTTTTTAAATAAGTTTGTGCTGAAATTTTTATTGTAGTTTCTTTAAAATAATTTTTAATTGCCTTTATAGATTCACTTATAATAACGTGACCGTAACCGTGAATACGTTCTTTTTCTATAACTACAACTCTTCCAAAACTAGCTAATTCAAAATAATCACCTGATTTAAAAATACGAGTATAGGCTATTACTTTTCCGTTTTTATAACCAATAACATGGAGTGCTTTTTTATCTTTATCATCTATATCTTGGTATACACAATTTTGTTCAACCACAAAAACCTCGGAACGTACTAGTAGAATTTCATACAATTCATAGGTGGTTAGTTCAGAAAAGGACTTTGTAATTATTTTTAGCATTGTTAATCTTGAATTATAATTTCTTTACTTTCTTCTCTTTTAAATTCAGGTTGAAAATTGCAATGTTGAATTTTAAATTTATCAAGTAAAATTTCTTCAACTTTTTTACAAACCAAATCAAAATCTGATAATTTTATATCTCTTTTAAATTCAATATGAGCTTCAAAATGACAATCATGATCATTCAATTGCCAAATATGCACATGGTGAATATTTCTAATTTCTTTGACTTTTAAAACCTCAAGTACAACTTCATCTATTTTAACATGTTCAGGAGCAAAAAGCATTAAAATTTTTAACGAAGTAATTAAAATACTCCAACTGATATAAATTAAATAAAATGAAATTAATAATGTTAAAATAGCATCAACCCAGTATATTTGATAATATTTCATTAATAATCCACCTGTTAAAACAGCTACAGATGTTAACATATCTGTTAATAAATGTAAATATGCTGATCTCATATTGAGGCTGTTTTTAGCATCCTTTTTTAATAATAAAACACTAAAACCGTTGACAGCAATCCCTAAAATTGCTAACCAAATAACTAAATTACTATCAATATCTAAAGGATTTTTAAAACGTTTTATTGCTTCTATTCCTAAAATAATTGCGATAACAATTAAAGAGGACGCATTGACAAATGCAGCAATAATTTCAGCTCTTTTAAAACCAAAAGTTTGTTGTAATGTTTGCTTTTTTTTATGAGTAAGTAAATTTGCTATATAACTAATTATTAATGATATAACATCAGAAAAATTATGAACAGCATCAGATATTAAAGCTAAACTTCCAGATATAAAACCTCCAATAAGTTGAGCCACTGTAATTATAATATTTAAAATTATTGATAACAGTAAATTTTTACCAGAAATTATTGAATGTTTATGAGAATGATTATGACCCATTTATAGTTACTAATTTATTTAAGATTATATAAAAAATTAAAAAGAACTATAATTAAAAAGAAATTTTTTCAACGCGAGTTTGATGTCTTCCTCCTTCAAAATCTGTATTTAAAAATAAAGATACAAAACCTAACGCTTGTTGTAGAGAAACAAAACGAGCTGGTATAGCTAAAATATTAGCATCGTTATGTAAACGAGCTAATTCAACTAATTCATTGTTCCAACAAAGAGCAGCTCTAATACCTTGATGTTTGTTTGCTGTCATTTGAGCTCCATTACCACTTCCACAAATAATAATACCTGATGTAGCTTCTTTATTTTCTACAGCACTAGCAACAGGATGAATACTGTCAGGATAATCCATACTATCATTCGTATCGGTTCCAAAGTTTAAAACTTCAATACCTTTATTCTTTAATTGTTTTATTATTTCTAATTTATATTCTGTACCGGCGTGATCATTACCAATTGCAATTACCATATTTAATTGTTTTTGTTAAGAAGTTAGACTACAAAAATACAAATTCAATGTTATTAACACTAAAAAATCTAATTGTTAATAGCAATTTTTAAAAAGCTGATATACAATTACATTACCTTAAATTAGTTTTGTGTATAAGTTAATACYTAAAAATGAAAACAATTTTTTGTAAAGTAAATTTTATTTCATAATGGAAGAATCACTTCTTAATAACCAAATTTTTTTATTCATTTTTTAAAAGAAGTTATGAACCAATTTTACACCTGTTATAAACATTTTTAAGTATAAAAGTTATCCATTTTATTTGTTAACTAATGGTATTAATAGGTTGTTCATAACCTACTTAATTTTATTGATTTTAAAGGTTTTAAAAAAATATAAGTTGTTAATATTTATTGATAAGTGATAAATCATAATTTTAAAACACTTTTTTATTGTACATATTAACACGCTATAATAACCAAAATTGTTTTTTAAAATTTTAACTATTCTTTTTAATATTATTATATATGTTAATAACCTTAAAAATTAAATTCTAATTGAAAGTTTTAAAATAGTTGGGGTAGAAGTAACAGTTTCTATATGATCTTCTGAAGTAAAAGAATTATTTATACTTTTTATTGTAAAATATATTCCAACTAAAAATATAAATAAAAATAAGATGATAATTTTATATAATCGTTTCATTGTAATGCTATTGTATGTTAAAAAGACGAACAATTTTAACATTTGTTACATTTTTATTAAGAAAATTTTAACTTTTATTTTTTTGGAACAATAAAACTTAGTGCTTTTGGAATAATTGAAACTGAAAAATCACCAGACCCTAATAATTCTCCATCCGCTTGTATATAGGTCTTTTGAGTATCTAATACCTTTATATTTAAATTTGAGGTTTTGTAGTTATTAATTAATTTATGGTTAGTAATATTTCCGTTAAATAATCCTTTTAAATTTCCTAAAATATTAAATAAATGTACTTTATACACATGAGAAATATCAAATAAACCATCAGTAGGATGTGCATTTTTAGTTAATTGCATACCTCCACCCGAATATTTACATATGCCAATTAAGAGCATTAAGGTCTTTTCTTTAATAATAGTGTTATTAAATTTAATTTCTAATTTAGCTTTTTTATAACTAGCCAAACTTACAATTGCACCTAATAAATAAGCTAAAAATCCCATATTTTTAAACTTATGTACTTTATTCACAACATAACCATCAAAACCAATTCCTGCTAAATTATTAAAGTAAACGGTTTTATTAGTTTTGGTAAGTATAATTTTTCCAATATCTTGTTTTAACGTATTTTTTTGTTTTAAATTTTGAATAGCTTTTTTTATATCTTTTGAAATATTATAGGTTTTAATCCAATCATTACCAGTACCAATTGGTATAATTCCTATCATTATTTTTGAATAATCAGATGGTTTTAAATTTAAAATTCCATTTACAATTGTATGTAATGTGCCATCACCACCTACACAAATAAATTTAATGAATCCACGTTCGGTAGCTTCTTTTATTAAATATAAAGCGTGATTCTTATGTGCTGTAATAGAAAATTCAAATTCAAATTTTTGTGCTATTAATTCTTTATAAATATGTGGCCATTTTTTTTTAGCAGCACAATTCCCGGAAGTTGGATTGACAATTACAAACCATTTATTAAACATAAATTTTTATTTAAAAAACAACGCAAAATACAAATTGTAGATTATATAACAATTTATTAATGTCTTCAACTTTAAATAATTGTACTTTTGATTTAAATAAAAGATTAATTAATGTCGAAAAGAAAAAAAATTTACAAAAAGAAAGGTAATGTTGTTAAAGATTTAACTATAAAAATACTAAGAATATTAAATCARTCGCCAAATAAAAGCTTTAATTATAAGCAAATATCTTCAAAATTAGAATTGAAAGATGCTAATGTTAGGAATCAAATAATTCAAAAATTAACAGATTTAAAAGGTCAACAGAAAGTTGAAGAAATAGAGAGAGGCAAATTTAAAATTATACCGCTGGATAAATATTTTATTGGAACAATTGATGCTACAACAAATGGAAATGGATATTTTATTTGTGATGATTTAGAACACGATATTTACATCCCTTCCCGAAACTTAAATAAAGCTTTAAATAAAGATACCGTAAAAATATATTTATACAACAGAAAAAATAGCAAAAAAGAAGAAGGTGATGTTGTAGAAATTATTGAAAGATTTAAAACTGAATTTGTTGGAGTTTTACAATTAAATAGAAATTTTGGTTTTGTTGTACCTGATGATTCAAAAATGTATGCTGATATTTTTATCCCTAACAATAAATTAAAAGGGGCTAAAGATGGAGTAAAAGTATTGGTTAAAATAACCGATTGGCCTGCTAATTCTAAAAATCCATTTGGTGAAATTAAAGAAGTATTAGGAATGCCAGGTGACCATGATACTGAAATTCATTCTATACTTTTAGAATATGGATTACCATATAAATTTCCTGAGAATGTTGAAGATGAAGCAGCTAAAATTCAATTAGAAATAACAGATGAAGAGATATCTAAACGTAGAGATATRCGKAATGATTTAACCTTTACAATAGATCCWAAAGATGCHAAAGATTTTGATGATGCTTTATCYTTTAAACAAWTAGAAAATGGAAABTATGAAATAGGWATTCATATTGCTGATGTTTCACATTATGTACAAGAAAAAACAATATTAGAAGAAGAGGCATATAGTAGAGCAACATCTGTTTATTTAGTGGATAGAGTAGTACCAATGTTACCTGAAGTATTATCAAATGGCGTGTGTTCATTAAGACCAAATGARGAAAAATTAACTTTTTCAGCTATTTTTGARRTGAATGAAAAAGCTCAAATTGTAARYGAATGGTTTGGTAGAACTATAACTTATTCTGATAAACGTTTTTCGTATGAAGAAGCCCAGGAAATTATAGAAACAAGAGCGAATAAAATTTCATCTGAAATATCCATAACTAATAAAGAATATACTGTTCAACCTGCAATTGTTTCAGCAATTTTAAAATTAGATGAATTAGCTAAAAAACTTCGTAAAAAGCGATTACAACAAGGTGCAATAACTTTTGATAGAGTAGAGGTTAAATTTAATTTAGATGAAAATTCCGAGCCAATAGGTGTCTTTTTTAAAGAATCTAAAGATGCTAACAAACTTATAGAAGAGTTTATGTTATTAGCCAATAGAAAAGTGGCTGAGTTTATTGGAAGTAAAAAAGGGGTACCCAGTAAGAATACCTTTATATATCGTGTACATGATGAACCAAATTTAGATAAATTGGATGCGCTTCAGGCAATTGTTAGTAAGTTTGGATATAAAAACAAAATAGATACAACGAGCAAAAAATCTACTTCAAGCACATTAAATCAATTATTGCAAGATGTGCATGGAACAGGTGAAGCAAATATGATTGAAACGCTAGCGGTTCGCACCATGAGTAAAGCTGAATATACTACCGAAAATATTGGTCATTATGGTTTGGCATTCGATTATTACAGTCATTTTACTTCTCCAATTAGAAGATATCCAGATGTGATGACTCACAGATTGTTACAACATTATTTAGAAGGTAATAAATCTCCCAAAGCAGATATTTATGAAGAAAAATGTAAGCATTCATCAGAAATGGAATATTTAGCTTCAAGAGCTGAACGTGATTCTATTAAATATATGCAAGTAAAATACATGGATAAACATAAAGACCAGGAATTTGAAGGTGTTATTTCAGGAGTAACTGAATGGGGTATTTACGTTGAAATTATTGAAAATAAGTGTGAAGGCATGTGTAGAATTCGTGAACTAAAAGATGATTATTACATTTATGATGAAAAGCAATATGCTTTAGTAGGTCAGTCAACCAAGAAAATTTATCAATTAGGTGAACATGTGTTAATAAAAGTAAAGCATACAGATTTAGAACGTAAACATTTAGATTTTACCTTACTTGACAAGATTAAAAAATAATTTACAAATAGAGGCACAATTATTGTTTGTTTTGGTTGTTATATAAAAAAGAGATAAAAAATGAAAAAACTAACATTAGCACTTGTTTTATCTTGTTCAATACTATTTGCTCAAGAATCAATATCGAAAAAATTAGGAGATTTTACTACATTAAAAGTATTTAATGGCCTAACTGTAGAATTACAAAAATCGAACAAATCTAAAATAGAAATTACAGGCTCAAAATCTAAGGATGTTTCAATTAAAAATTCGAATGGTATATTAAAAATTCGTTTAAAATTCCCTGAAGGTTTTACGGCTGAGGATTTAAACATTAAAATTTATTATGCTAATAATATTGATATTTTAGATGCAAATGAAGGAGCTACAATTAAATCAAAAGAAGTATTTAAGCAACAACATTTAGAAGTAAAGGTGCAAGAAGGTGCAAAAATAAAAATGGAAATAAACACAAAACACTTAGTGGTAAAATCAGTTTCTGGTGGTATTATTCAGCTAGAAGGTGTTGCTCAAAATCAAACTATTGAAGCAACTACTGGYGGAATTTATRAAGCATTTRARGTTMAAAGYAAACAAGCKRTTGTTACKGCAGCTTCAGGWGCTAGAGTAGAAGTTAATATTACWGASGTGTTRGATGCTAAAGTACGTTTTGGAGGKACTATTTATTAYCAAGGAACTCCAGARGTTTTAAAAACMAAAAARATTATTGGAGGYACTATATCAGATAAAAACTATTTRAAGTTTTGATTTTATTACTATCTTTGTAATTMTAAAATTTAAAAAAGATGAATGCAWTACATATTTTTTTAGGAATGGTTGGRCCTTGGCAATGGATWATTATWGGTTTAGCRATATTACTCTTGTTTGGAGGTAAAAAAYTACCWGAATTAATGAAAGGTCTTGGWGGTGGTATTAAAGAGTTTAARAAAGCTWCAAAAGARGAKGATGAYGATGATRAAAAAGTAGAAGATAAAAARTAATTTWYWNTNAWATATATARNAAAANNCCTGTACAAATTTGTACAGGTTTTTTGNTTTTTAATTTCTAACTATTAAAATTTAACAGCAGTTCCAGAGGCGGTAACCATTAACATTCCTCCTTTTGATCCAACAGTTTCATAATCTAAATCAATACCAATTACTGCTGATGCACCAAGCCTCTGAGCTTGTTCTTGCATTTCTTTTAAAGCGATGTCTTTAGCTTCTCTTAAAACTTTTTCATAAGATCCAGATCGACCTCCAACAATATCTCTAATTCCTGCAAAAAAATCTTTAAAAATATTTGCTCCAATAATTGTTTCACCTGTAACAATTCCGAGATATTCTTTTACTTTGTGAGTTTCTAAGTTATTTGTAGTTGTTAGTATCATAATTTTAGTCTAAATTTTCAGTGTTGGTATTATCAGAAGGCTCATTTATTTTATTAGCAGCAACCAAACTAGTAACCATATCGTTTAACATAGAGCTAGCAGCATTAGGATTGTTAGGTAATAAAATTAAGTTAGATTTTGTTCCAGAACCAATACTTTGTAAAGTATCATAATGTTGTGTTATTACAATTAAAGCTGATGCTTCTTGACTGTTAATTCCAGCCTTATTCAACACATCTACACTTTCTTCTAAACCACGTGCTATTTCTCGTCGCTGATCAGCAATACCTTTACCTTGCAATCGCTTACTTTCTGCCTCCGCTTTTGCTCTTTCAACAATTAAAATTCGTTGTGCATCACCTTCGTGTTGAGCAGCTATTTTTTCACGATCGGCTGCATTAATACGGTTCATGGCAATTTTCACATTTTCATCAGGATCAATATCTGTAACTAACGCCTTTATAATATCATATCCATAATCAAGCATTGCTTGTTTTAAATCACGTTGAATTGCWAWTGCAATTTCTTCTTTCTTTTCAAAAACATCATCTAAAATCATTTTTGGGACTTCYGCTCGYACAACATCAAAAATAAACGCWGTAATTTGCTCGTYAGGAYTTTGAAGTTTGTAAAATGCATCRTACACRTGCCCAAYTCTAATTAAAAATTGAACAGAAATTTTTAAGTGTACAAAAACATCATCTTTTGTTTTGGTTTCAACGATAACATCTAATTGTTGAACACGTAAACTTACACGTCCTGCAACTTTATCAATAAGAGGTATTTTAAGTTGTAAACCGGCATTTCTAGTGCTTTGAAATTTACCAAAGCGTTCAATAACTGCAATTGTTTGTTGTTTAACTGTAAATAAGCCTGATACTATAAGTACTAGGGAAATAAAAATAATAATATACGTTTCAATCATTTTAAATTTTTTAAAGATTAATGAAGTAATAAAGATACAATGTTTACCAATTAAAACATAGTCATCTTTACTTATATGTAGAACATATTTAAGAAACGTTACAAATAACTAAAATGTAGTTATTGCTTTATTAATTCTATCAACTGTTGCTTGTTTACCAATCATTTCTGCAATATCAAATAAATGAGGACCCTTCATGGCACCAACCAAACTTAATCTAAATGGTTGCATTACTTTTCCAAATCCAATTTCTTTTGAAGTAATCCATTCCTTTACAACTGTTTCAATAGTATCAGAATTGAAATCTTGAATATTTTCAATTGTTGAAATTAATTCTTTCATTAGTTCAGAAGTTCCTTCTTTCCAATTTTTCTTAGATGCTTTTGCATCGTATTCAGATGGAGCTGCAAAAAAGAAATTACTTAACTCCCAAAAGTCAGCTACAAATGTGGCTCGTTCTTTAATTAATGAAATGACTTTAGTGATGTATTCTTTGTCTTTATTTATACCTTTTTCAGATAGAATTGGACTAAATAATACAGCCAATTCAGCACTTGATTTTTTAATTAGATATTGTTGATTGAACCACTTAGTTTTATCAGGGTTGAATTTAGCCCCACTTTTACTCACACGATCTAAAGAAAACACTTTACATAATTCTTCTAAAGAGAAAATTTCTTGTTCAGTTCCAGGATTCCAGCCCAATAAAGCAAGCATATTTATAAAAGCATCGGAGAAGTAACCATCTTCTTTAAAACCACGAGAAGTATCACCAGTAACTTCATTAAGGTATTCTAATGGAAATACAGGAAAACCTAATTTATCACCATCGCGCTTACTTAATTTACCTTTACCAGCAGGTTTTAAAATTAGCGGTAGATGCGCAAATTTAGGTGCGGTCCAATCATAGGCCTTGTACAATAGTAAATGAAGCGGGAGGGATGGTAGCCATTCTTCACCACGAATTACATGTGAGATTTCCATTAAATGATCATCAACAATATTTGCTAAATGATAGGTTGGCATTCCATCACCTTTAAAAAGTACTTTATCGTCTAAAGTATTAGTGTCAATTTTTATTTTACCACGAATTTCATCATTCATAAACAAAGTTTCATCTTGTGGCGTTTTAAAACGTATTACATATTGTTCACCGTTTGTAATTTTTTGTGTTACCTCTTCAGTTGATAACACCAATGAATTGTTTAATTTTTCTCTATTATGCCAGTTATATATGAAAGTTTTCCCTTTTTCTTCGTGATTTTTTCTATGAAAATCTAATTCTTCAGGAGTATCAAAGGCGTAATATGCCCAATCTTTTGAAATTAATTCATCGGCAAATTGCTTATAAAGTTCTTTACGTTCGGATTGACGATAAGGTCCAAATTTTTCATTTTTACCAGGACCTTCATCAAAAGGAATATTACACCAATTTAACGCATCAATTAGGTATTTTTCAGCGTTTGCAACGTAACGAGTTTGATCTGTATCTTCAATTCTTAAAATAAAAGTTCCTTGGTGTTTTTTAGCAAATAAGTAATTGAAAAGGGCCGTTCTAACACCTCCAATATGTAAAGGTCCTGTTGGGCTAGGAGCAAATCGTACTCTAACGTTATCCATTTTATTGAGTTTTAAAATGCAAAGATAATTTTTCAAATAGGAATAAGGGAGATTTATTACAAAAAAAACTTGCTTTTGGGCAATCTTTAAAACCAGTGAAATAATTAAAAGTTTAGCACTAAATGAAATGGATAATGTAAGAGTTACGTTGTTTGAAATATGAGATGCTATAGAACATTTGCTTGGGTTTTGTACGTTGTTAAAGAAAAAAGTGCAATACGATAACTTAATTTTAGTTAATTTTATCTTTTACTAGTGATTAAAAATGTACAATTGAGTAATTTCAAACAAATAAAAGTTAAACTTCAAGACTTTATTATAAAGTTCTATTTTAATGAACTTATAAAAGGACTTTTACTGTTTTTTTCATTAGGATTTATATACTTTATTATTACACTTTTTGTCGAACATCTGTTATGGTTAAAACCAATAGCTAGAACCCTATTATTTTGGATTTTTATAGTGGTTGAACTGGTATTGTTTACAGCTTATATTCTTTTCCCATTAATTAAAATTAGTGGTTTAAAAAAGGGAATTAATGAATTTGAAGCTTCTAAAATTATTGGGAATCATTTTCCAGAAGTGAGTGATAAACTTTTGAATATGATTCAGTTACAAAAAATTGATCAATATTCAGAATTAATTGAAGCTAGTATTGAGCAAAAATCCAAAGAATTAGAACGGATACCGTTTAAACAAGCGATTGATTTTTCTAAAAATAAGAAATTTATTAAATACACTTTAATACCAGTTGTATTTTGGATGTTAGTTTATATAACTGACCATAGCGCTATTTTTACCGATAGTTTTTCGAGAGTAGTTCAGTATAACACTCAATTTGATCCTCCAGCACCATTTGAATTTTTAATTTTAAATAAATCTTTAAGAGTTGTTGAAGGTGACCCATTTACACTAGAAGTTGAAATTGTTGGAAATACAATTCCTGAAGATGTTAAAATTATTTTTTTAAATAACAATTATTTCTTAAACAATGCTGAACAAGGGAAGTTTCAATATAATTTTTCAAGTATAAAAAAATCAATAAATTTTTACTTGGAGGCAAATGGAGTTATTTCTAAAAATTTTAAAATAAATAGTATTCCAACTCCTGTCATTACAAATTTAAAAATGGTGTTGAAGTATCCAAATTATACAGGAAAAAAGGGTGAAGTTATTCAAAATACTGGGAATTCCGTTGTTCCACAAGGAACTAAAATTTCTTGGCTAGTTGAAANMAAWYYAAWCGAWGGAASYMMKKWWKAAWRRKSMKYWAYWAGARWSWKWMAAWWKTAYASWRRSMMSARMWWASKAWWWKWRTTATTNTMMSYAMWTAWWWKAMKCWMKWRAMWAYMCWAWYTCTAMAKYGAACGAACAGCTTAAAAATTATGAATCTTTAAATTTTACGATTCAAGTTGTTTCAGATGAATATCCTAAGATTATTGTAAAATCAGATATTGATTCTGTGAGTCGTGGTCCAGTACAATTTATTGGGCAATTAACTGATGATTATGGAATCCAAAAACTTCAATTTATATATTATCGTAAGAATTTAAAAGCAACAATTAAGAAATATTTGGTCGATATCTCAAATGCTACTTTTTCAGATTTTTATTATGTTTTTCCTGACGGGATTTTAATTGAGGAGGGTGTAGCGTATGAAATGTATTTTGAGGTATTTGATAACGACGCAGTCAATGGAAATAAAAAAACAAAGAGTCGTGTGTTCAGTTATTACAATAAAACAGCAAAAGAATTAAAWGAAGAATTATTAAAAGAKCAAAAAGAAACGRTTMGTAAAATTTCYAAGACATTAGAWAAATCTAAACAAACAAATCTWGAAATTCAAAAATTTAAAAAATCGTTGCTTGATAAAACGGTGATAAATTGGAATGATACAAAAAGATTGGAAGCKTTTCTGAAGCGTCAAACTCAGTATCAAGAAATGTTTCAAAAACTTACAAATAAACTTGAAAACAATTTAAAAGAACAGCCAGAAAAAGAAGATTTAAAAGAAAAAAAAGAAGAGCTTCAAAAACGAATAGATGAAGTAAGGAAATTGGCAAAACATGAAAAAATGTTAGAAGAACTTAAAGGGTTAACAGAAAAATTAACCAAAGAAGARCTGAYAGAAAAGTTRAAARATMTTACSAATAAGAATAAACAGAATACACTTAGTTTAGAACGAATTTTGGAATTAACAAAACGTTTCTATGTTGAACAAAAAGCAAATCAGATTATTGATAAACTTGAAAAACTTGCAGATAAAGAAAAAAAATTAAGCAAGAGCGACGAAAAAGAAAATACGTCAGAGAAACAGGAACAAATCAACAATGAATTTGAAGAGTTAAAAAAGGAATTTGATGAATTAAATGAACAAAATAAGGGTTTAAAACGACCATTGAATATTCCAGAGAGCAAAGAAGAAACGTTTGATATTGATAAAGAATTGAATAAAGCCCTGTTGGAACTTAAAGATCAACAACAAAGGAAAGCAAAAAAAAGTCAAAAATCAGCTTCCAAAAAAATGAAAGAATTAAGTAAGTCTTTTGAACAGTCAGTGATGGCAATGGAAGGAGAATCTATTGATGAAAATATTGATAATTTAAGAAAAATTGTAGAAAACTTAATTGAGTTTTCATTCCAGCAAGAAGCTTTATTAGATCAATTTTCTAGTTCAGATAATCGACATCCGGAATATTCAAAAAACATTAAACAACAACATATGCTAAAAGAATATTTTGAACATATAGATGATAGTTTGTATGTACTTTCGTTACGTTTACTAAGAATGAGTTCTACTATTCAAAAGGAAGTCTCAGATGCTCATTATTATTTAGATGAGTCACTTTTGAATTTTACAGAAAATAGATTTGACCTAGGAGTTTCAAATCAACAATTTGTGATAACAGCAGCCAATAATTTGGCCAACTCATTAAGTGATTTATTAGAAAGTTTAATGAATGCTTCGCCTAGTTTTGGGAGGGGAAAAGGAGGGAGCCAACAATTTAGATTACCAGATATCATTCAAAAGCAAGGAGAGCTACTAGATCGAGTTAAAGAAGGAATGAAAGAAAAGATGAAGCTTGGTGTAGAAGGAGAACAAAAGAGTGGCGAATTGTATGAGATCTACAAACAGCAATCACTACTTAGAGAACTTTTAAAAGAAGTATTAGGGATGGAGGATAATAAAACTAGAAATGGATCTAATAATGTAGTTAAGAAAATGGAAGAACTTGAGATGGAATTAATTGAGAAAGGATTTACAGATGACATAATTCAGAAAATGATACGGTTAAATTATGAGTTATTAAAATTTGAAAATGCTGGTATAGAACAGGGTGAATATTTACAAAGAAAATCTGAAAGTAATAAGATGAAGTATATTAACAGCACTATAAAAAAATTAAAACTTCAAAATCAGTATTTCAATTTTAATGAGATATTAAACAGACAATCATTACCTTTGCGCWCAATTTATAAAARGAGAGTACAAGAATATWTTGAAGCGAAGCAAYTAAAATTTAAAAATGATTCTATTTAATTATGAAACTAATTTCCAGTTAGAAAATGAAGATGTTGTAAAAAGTTGGATATTGAAATGCATTGATGACTMCGGATTTTCTGAAGGAGAATTGAATTTTATTTTTTGCGATGACGATTATTTGTTAAAATTAAATGTAGAATTTTTAGAGCATGATACTTTGACGGATATCATTAGTTTCGATTATACTTTAGGGAAACTGTTGAGTGGAGATATCTTTATATCAATCGAAAGAGTTAAAGAAAACGCTATAAAATACAGTCAAACATTTGATAATGAGATTAATAGAGTTATTATTCATGGAGTTTTGCATTATATGGGGTATCAAGATAAATCGGAAAACGCAAAATTATTAATGAGAATCGAAGAGAATAAATGTTTGGCATTATTACAGTTGTAAAACCGTTCCACGTGGAACAAAAGGAATTTAAGTATGTTTAGTACAGAATATGATGTTATAGTTGTTGGAGGTGGCCATGCAGGTAGTGAAGCGGCATCTTCTGCCGCTAATATGGGAGCACATACACTTTTAATAACAATGAGTTTGCAAAATATTGCACAAATGAGTTGTAATCCTGCAATGGGTGGAATTGCTAAAGGACAAATAATTAGAGAAATTGATGCTTTGGGTGGTTATAGCGGAATTGTGACGGATAAAACTGCTATCCAATTTAAAATGTTGAACAAATCAAAAGGGCCTGCAATGTGGAGTCCAAGAGCTCAAAGTGATCGAATGCGCTTTTCAGAATGTTGGAAATTGATGTTAGAAAAAACTGAGAAATTAGATTTTTATCAGGATAACGTAACAGGTTTAGTTTTTGATAATGATAAAATTGTAGGTGTAAAAACTGCGTTGGGAATTGAGATAAAAGCTAAAACTGTTATCATTACGGCTGGAACTTTTTTAAATGGCTTAATACATATTGGCGATAAAACTTTTGGAGGAGGAAGAGCGGGTGAAAGTGCTTCAATTGGTATTACAGAAGATTTGGTAAAAGTTGGATTTGAGTCGGGTAGAATGAAAACTGGAACCCCCCCTAGAGTTGACGCAAGATCATTAGATTTTTCTAAAATGATTGAGCAACCAGGAGATCAAAACCCAGAGAAATTCTCGTATTTGGCCTCGGTAAAGCCATTGACTAAGCAACGCTCTTGTTATATGACCTATACTTCAAAAGAAGTTCATGATTTATTAAGAACAGGATTTGATAGATCTCCAATGTTCAATGGTAGAATACAAAGTATTGGTCCGCGCTATTGCCCATCAATTGAAGATAAAATCGATCGTTTTGCTACAAAGGAGCGTCATCAATTATTTATTGAACCAGAAGGTTGGAATACGGTTGAGATTTATGTAAATGGATTTTCTACTTCTTTACCAGAAGATGTTCAAGATAAAGCACTTCGTAAAGTTGTTGGTTTTGAAAATGTTAAATTCTTGAGATATGGTTATGCAATAGAATACGATTTTTTCCCACCAACTCAGTTAATGCATACCTTAGAAACCAAGTTGATTAAAAATTTGTATTTCGCTGGACAAATAAATGGAACTACGGGTTATGAAGAAGCTGCGGCTCAGGGATTAATGGCTGGAATCAATGCAGCATTAAATATTCAAAAGAAAAAACCATTCATCTTAAAAAGAAATGAAGCTTATATAGGCGTTTTAATTGATGATTTAATTACAAAAGGAACTGAAGAGCCTTATAGAATGTTTACATCAAGAGCAGAATATAGAACATTATTACGCCAAGATAATGCAGATTTAAGATTAACACCTTTGGCGTTTAAATTAGGATTGGCTTCAAAAGAACGAATAAAAAGGGTTATAGAAAAACAAGAGAAAACAGATTTATTTGTTAAGTATTTAACTGAAACAAGTGTGAGGCCTGAAGATATAAATCCAATTTTAGACGAGAATAAAACGGCTAGAATAAAGCAGTCTATGAAGTTATTTAAGATTGCTGCTAGACCCCAGTTAAATTTTAGTGATATTCGAAAACTTACGAATGTAGCTACTTTTATCAAAGAAAATGCTATAGATGATGAAATAGTAGAGCAGACTGAGATTCATGTAAAGTATGCGGGTTATATTGAAAAAGAAAAGAACCAAGCTGATAAATTAAACCGATTAGAAAATGTTCCAATTCCATCAAAATTTGACTATTCAAAAGTGAAATCTTTATCTATAGAAGCTCGTCAAAAATTAACTAAAATACAACCAACAACCATTTCACAGGCAAGTAGAATAAGTGGAGTTTCGCCTAGCGATGTTTCCGTATTGTTAGTTTATATGGGTAGGTAATTTTAGTTGTTCCACGTGGAACCAAAAGTATATTTTCAAAAAATGAGTAAAAAAAAAGAATGTTATTTAACTTGTGTAGACTACACCGTTTCAAATAAAAAATTTGATTTACTATTTAATGAGAAGCTAGACATGCTTGAAACCTTTCCTCAACCTAAAATTAAAGATTTGTCCTCTTATTATAATAGTGCTACCTACATTTCTCATACCGATTCTAATAAATCTTTTACAGATAAGCTATATCAAATTGTAAAGAAGTATACATTAAATAAAAAAGTAAGGCTTATAAATTCATTTAAGACTCCTTCAAAATACCTCTTAGATATTGGTTGCGGTACAGGAGATTTTTTATTGAATTGTAAAATAAACGGGTGGAATGTTAAAGGAGTCGAACCAAGTAATATTGCCAAAGGATATGCTGAATCTAAACTTGGAAATAATAATAAGTCGATGATCTATTCAGATTTATTAGAAATTAATTCAACAAAATTTGATGTAATAACAATGTGGCATGTGTTAGAACATGTTCCAAACCTAGAAAGTTATATTTCAAAATTAAAGTTGTTATTAAAACCAAACGGTGTTTTGGTTGTTGCAGTTCCAAATTTTAAAAGTTACGATGCTAATTATTACAAAGAGTTTTGGGCTGCCTATGATGTTCCAAGACACTTGTGGCATTTTTCTAAAAAATCGATTCAACTATTATTTTCAGATGTTGAAATGAATGTTGTAAAAATACACCCCATGAAATTTGATTCCTTTTATGTTTCGTTACTTAGTGAAAAATACAAAAGAGGTGCAACTAGTTTTATAAGATCTTGTTGGATCGGATTGCTGTCAAATTTAAATGCTTTAAAGACCAATGAATACTCTTCGCTGATTTACATTATAAAAAATAGTTGAAATTGATTGTAAAGCTGTTTAAGGGCTTTTTATATGTGATACCATAATGTAGCATGTCTTTTTTTTATTATAGAATGTATTGAGCTTATTGAAATGTATTTTTTATAGAGATGTACTATAGTGTAATGCCCAACAATAAGTTAATCTAATACTTTAATTTATTAGGTAAAACTTATCTTTTTGTTTATATATTCGCAAAAAATTTATCTAAATACTAAATCGAAAAAAATGAAAAAATTAATTATTGTCGTAATTACATTTGTTTTTATATCATGCAATCAAACTAAAATTGCTTATATAGATGTTGAAGTTTTAATGAAAGATTACCAAGCAACAAAAGCGTTAGAATCATCGTTAAAAGCCAAACAAGAAAAAATGGCAAAAGAATTAGATAGCATTGGAGCTCCATTTCAACTAAAAGTTCAAGAATACTATAAAAATGCTTCAAAAATGTCTGCTAAAAAAAGAACAGAAACTGAAAATTCTTTACAGCAAGAGCAGCAATTTATTCAAGCGAAACAGCAACAAGCATCTCAAATATTGCAGGTAGAGAATCAGAAGGAAAGTGAAATATTAACTAAAAGAGTTGATAGTTTTGTTGCGGATTATGCTAAATTAAAAGGATATAATCTAATTCTTGGAACTTCTGGAAAAGGAACGGTAATGTATGGTGGTGAAACTCTAAACGTAACTGCTGAAATATTAGAAATTTTAAATTTGGATTTTTCTAAAGAATAATTGTAAATTTTTGTGCACGAAACAAATAATCCTTTAACATTTATTAAAGGATTATTTGTTTTATATGGAAAATGAAAAACTATAATACACTGATAATAAGGGTATTATGTTAATATGTAAATACCAATAACGTTTAAAATAAAATAGACAGCAACATTCATAGCACCTTGATAATCTTTAACTAATCGTTGACCAACTAAAAACATTAACAGTGTAATTGCAGAGATTTCTAGACCTACTTTAGCTACTATTAGTGCATTTTCAGCAATTAAAAAATAGAGCCCAATAGTTAATAAAAATACAGTTATAATTTCAAAAAATAATACAATTAAGAGTAGCATAGGAATCATTTTTTGAAGGATTGTTTTTTCGAAATGATTAGTATAATATGCAATCGTTCCTTTCCAATCTGCTAACTTTTCCACAACAGAAAATAGATACGTAACAATAAAAAATAACAAAATTAGTATTTCAGCGGAGTGATTATTGAAAATAGACATAATTAGAAGTTGTTAAGAATCTTCTTTTGAATGTAAAAGACGCGTTAGTTTTATTGATAAATCTAATAAAATTATTTTAGCATTTCCATTTCTTTCAATGTGRTAAATAGCATCGTTTAACTCCTTRTTAATTTCTAAAATATTGCCACTATGTATAAAAGGRGCGAAGTTTTCAAGTTTAAAACTYGAAATTTTTGGTTGTAAAAAAACTAAAGAAGCBGCATCATAATTAAGTAGAAGTGCCTGTCTAAAAAACTGTAAACAGTAATTTAAAAATCGCTTTTGAGTTTCTCTDCCAGTTTTTGCAATAGTWTCACTCCATTCAATTAATARYTGAATTACAGHAGCATTTCCTTTTGCTTTAAAAGCTGCTCTTACCCAAGTAATAAACCAYTGTTCAAATTGTTCATCTGAACTATCATTGTGTAATAAATGCAATGCCTTGTTAATGTTTCCATCAGACTGCTGTGCAATTTGTTCHGCAATAGGCTGATCAGTTCCTTCTTTTTCAACTAAATAATTGGAAATATCYGTTTCAGATAATAACGGRAAATGTAATACTTGACAGCGAGATTTAATCGTTGTAATTAGTTGTTCTTCATTTTCAGTTACTAATAAAAAAACGGTTTTATCAGGCGGTTCTTCTAATAGTTTAAGTAGTTTATTTGCCGCAGAAATATTCATTTTTTCTGCCATCCAAATAATCATAATTTTATAACCACCTTCGTATGATTTTAATTTTAATGATTTTACAATTTCTTSRGCYTCGTCAACACCTATYTGACCTTGTTTATTTTCAATACCAATAGATTGCAACCATTCAAATAAATTTCCATAMGGATTKAWYYYWATAAAATTWCGCCAATCYTCTAAAAATAAAKTACTWACRGGATGYTTYTTAACAATATCATTSGTKGCCACKGGAAATGCAAAATGWAARTCAGGATGCATTAATTTTGAACAYTTTAAAGCGCAAKYWTCTKTATCATTACTWGTGCTRCATAAAATATATTGYGCRTAWGCAATRGCCATWGCTAARGTKCCCGAWCCTTCTTTTCCTACAAATARTTGTGCRTGAGAAATTCTACCATTATCKGTAGATTTYATTAAGTGATTTTTTAAATGYTCTTGCCCTAAAAYTTCWGAAAAATTCATTAAAGCGAAAGTAAAACATTTTCRGTAAACGAAATTCTATTCATWGGATTTTTTAAATGAACGACTTTAAAGAAACGAGCATGTTAAAATGTTTATCACCAAAGGAAAATGAATAATAGCGAACAGCATGTGACCGTTAAAAAACAATAAATATAAACACATGAAATCGGTTTCGTAAAAAAWTAAATKCCYTAGCGTAAATTGGATTATATTTGTACAACTAAATATTTGCAGAAAATGAAAACAATACATGATATAAATTTTGAAAATAAAAAGGCTTTAATTMGAGTGGATTTCAATGTCCCTTTAGATGAAAACTTTACAATTACTGATGCAACAAGAATAGAAGCTGCGAAGCCTACAATTATTAAAATTTTGGAAGATGGAGGAGCGGTTGTTCTAATGTCGCATTTAGGAAGACCAAGCGGTGTTGAGGAAAAATATTCGTTAAAACATATTGTAGATAAAGTAACTGAAATAATGGGTGTTCAGGTGAAATTTTCAACTTCTTGTGTAGGCGCTGAAGCTGAAAAAGCGGCCGCTGAATTAAAAATGGGAGAAGTTTTATTATTAGAAAATTTACGATTTCATGCTGAAGAAAAATCTGGAAACAAGAAATTTTCAGAACAGCTTTCTAAATTGGGTGATGTATATGTAAATGATGCGTTTGGAACTGCGCATAGAGCACATGCTTCAACAACTGTTGTTGCTGAATTTTTTCCTAAAAATAAATGTTTTGGAAGTTTATTGGCGAAAGAAATTGTAAGCATTAACAAAGTTTTAAAAGAGGGTGAAAAACCAGTTTTAGCTATTTTAGGAGGTGCAAAAGTATCGTCAAAAATCACAGTTATTGAAAATATTTTAGATAAAATAGATCATCTAATTTTAGGTGGGGGAATGAGCTTCACTTTTGTAAAAGCACAAGGTGGAAAAATAGGTAATTCTATTTGTGAAGATGATAAACAAGAACTAGCATTGGAAATTTTGAAGAAAGCAGCAGCTAAGGGAGTGCAAGTTCATATTCCAGTTGACGTTATTGCGGCTGATGATTTCAGCAATGATGCTAATACTCAGGTATGCGATATTAACAATATTCCTGACGGGTGGGAAGGAGTAGATGCTGGACCAAAATCAAGAGAAATATTTGATACAATTGTAAAAGGATCTAAAACAATTCTTTGGAATGGTCCACTAGGTGTTTTTGAAATGGAAAATTTTGCTGGAGGTACAATTGCGCTTGGAAATTCTATTGCTGAARCAACTAAAAAAGGAGCTTTTTCATTAGTAGGTGGTGGTGATTCAGTTGCTGCAGTGAARCAATTTGGTTTTGCTGATAAAGTAAGCTAYGTTTCWACAGGYGGWGGWGCAATGCTTGAAAGTTTAGAAGGAAAARCATTACCTGGAATTGAAGCTATWTTAAAATAATGTTTAKCTGTTGWCTTGWTTAACAGTGAWAAAGTTAAAAAACCACTTTCTATTTTCCTAGAAGGTGGTTTTTTGAATAATAATTYCAACACAAATAGATAGATTATTTTTTTAACTTTGAAATCAAAAATCACACGAATACATAAAAAATGAAATATACAACCATACTAAATACCGATATAAAAGTTAGTAAAATTTGTTTAGGAACGATGACTTTTGGTCAACAAAATACCGAAAGTGAAGCTCATCAACAACTTAACTATGCAGTTGATAAGGGTATTAATTTTATTGATACTGCCGAAATGTATTCAGTTCCAGGAAGAGAAGAGACACAAGGAAGTACAGAAAAATATATTGGAACATGGTTACAACATCAAAAACGTGAAAATTTAGTAGTTGCAACTAAAATTACAGGACCAAGTCCGGGGTTAAGCTACATTAGAAATAATATGGGTTTTTCGAATGAAGCGATTGATGATGCGCTGGAAAAAAGCTTAAAACGTTTAAAAACAGATTATATAGATGTATATCAATTGCATTGGCCAGAACGCAATTCAAATTTCTTTGGAAATAGAAATTACAAACACAGCTTTGATGAAAAATGGGAAGATAATTTTAAAGAAATTATTGAAAAACTAGATTCATTAGTAATAGAAGGTAAAATTCGTAATTATGGAGTTTCTAATGAAACCCCTTGGGGACTAGTTCGACATTTAACAGAAAGTACAAACAATAAATTTACACGATGTAAAACCATTCAAAACCCATATTCATTATTAAACAGAACGTATGAAATAGGGTTAGCTGAAATTTCAATGCGTGAAAAGGTTGGTTTATTAGCGTATTCACCTCTGGCATTTGGAATGTTGTCAGGGAAATATTTAGATGGAAAAATGCCGAAAGGCTCTCGACTTAAACTATTTCCTGTATTTTCAAGATATAATAGTGATGAATCGCGATTTTTAACTCAAAAATATACCGATTTAGCAAAAGAATTAAACATTAGCGTTGCTGAATTATCTTTAGCTTTTGTAAATCAACAACCTTTTGTGACTTCAACAATTATCGGAGCGACTAATTTAGAACAACTTTCGGAAAATATTGGAAGTATTGATATTGAGCTTTCGGAAGAAATACTTCAAAAAATAGATACAATCCATGAATTGCAACCAAACCCAGCTCCTTAAGAATCAATTTAATACTTTCCATTAGTGATTTCAGTAAAAAGATAAAAACATCTTAATAACTGATTTAAATCATCTTTTTTTTGATCAATATGGTTTTTTTTTGTATAAAATATTACATATCCAACCAAATTAACAAATATGAAAAAATTATTAATTACAGTTTTAGTATTAATGTCTGTGCAAAGTTATGCTCAGTTAACTATTAGTGGAGAATTAAGACCACGATCAGAATACCGAAATGGATACAAAACATTAACGCCAAATAATTCAGAGGCGGCTTTATTTGTATCACAACGCACTCGTTTAAACACGAAGTATACTACAAATGATTACACTTTTTTTATAAGCTTTCAAGATGTTAGAGTTTGGGGAGATGTAAAACAATTGAACTTATCTGACAACAATAGTTTAGCATTGCATCAAGCTTGGGCGCAAATTAAATTCAGTCATAACTTTGGAGTAAAATTGGGGCGACAAGAAATAATTTACGATGATCATAGAATTTTCGGAAATGTTGGTTGGGCACAACAAGCACGCAGTCATGATGCAGTAATCTTTAAATTTGGGAATGAAAATTACAAATTAGATGTAGGAATTGCTTATAACCAAGATAAAGAAGCGCTATTTGAAAATTTATATACGGTTTTAGGTAACTATAAAGCAATGCAATATGCTTGGTTTCATAAAGACTGGAGAAATTTTAAAGCAAGCTTTTTATTTTTAAAYAAYGGWTTACAAAATRTTGCAGMTRAAGARYTWCGMTATAGYCAAACWWTWGGAACKCANCTTAAAWTNTAAAGCWWCTRAWRCYYTAAGYTTMAMTGCAAATGCATATTTACAAWCWGGWAAAGATGTTGYWRAYAGYGATYTAAGYGCKTAYTTARTWGGWTTAGAWTTAGGRTATAAAGCATCTTCWAWTTGGAAWYTWGGWKTRGGTTTYGAAATWCAATCWGGAAAYGAYWATRMTASARWMRSTKMWRAAAAYAAMGCWTTTAMYCCTTTTTATGGAACCAATCATAAATTCAATGGKTTTATGGATTATTTCTAYGTWGGAAACCAYRKAAAYARTGTTGGWTTAATTGACATTTATGCTAAAGTAAAAACTAAATTAGGAGAAAAATCTAGCTTAACTGCTTTCATTCATAACTTTTCAGCTCAAGCAGAAATTGGTGATGGTGTAGCTAAGCAATTAGGAACTGAGATTGATTTAGTGTATGTACACAAATTAAATAAAGACGTAACCATTGGTGCTGGATATTCGCAAATGCTTGCTTCTAAAGGATTAGAAATTTTAAAAAATAATACATCGGGGAATGGAAATAACTGGGCTTGGTTAATGGTAACTATTAAGCCAACCTTGTTTACATCAAAACAATAGCTTAATTCTACCATTCGTCAAATGACTAGGAGATAGAATAATTAAAAAACTGTTTACAAATTAATTTGTAAACAGTTTTTTCTTTTGTCAAATAGTTGAATACTAATAACTAGTATCCTAATTTTACTCGTACTCTTTTTAAAACATCAGTTGCAACAACTCTCGCTTTTTCAGCACCAATAGTAAGTGCTTTGTCAATTTCTTCTAAATTATTCATAAAGTAGTTGTATCGTTCTCTTTCAGTTGAGAATTTAGCAATTAGCAATTCGTAAAAAGCTTGTTTGGCGTGTCCGTAACCGTAGTTTCCACCTTCATAATTAACTTTCATTTCAGCAATTTGATTTTCTGATGCAATTAACTTATATAAGGAAAATAAATTACACGTATCAGGATTTTTGGGATCTTCAAGTGGTGTAGAATCGGTTTTAATTTTCATGATTTGTTTGCGCAATTGCTTATCTGGCAAAAACAAATTGATAATATTTCCTTGTGATTTACTCATTTTACCACCATCTGTTCCGGGAACATACATCGTACTTTCTTGCATTTTTGCTTCTGGCGGAACTAAGGTATCTCCCAATTGATTGTTAAATCTGTTTGCAACATCTCTAGACATTTCTATATGCTGTAATTGATCTTTTCCAACGGGAACAATTTCAGCATCGTACAATAAGATATCTGCAGCCATTAACATTGGGTAGGTAAATAAACCAGCATTTACATCTCCTAACCTATCAGCTTTATCTTTAAAGCTATGTGCTAATGTTAAACGTTGATATGGATAGAAACAGCTTAAATACCAAGAAAGTTCAGTTACTTCTGGAATATCRCTTTGGCGATAAAAAACCGTTTTGTCAACATTTAAACCAAAAGCAAGCCATGTTGCAGCTGTACTATAGGTATTTTCTCTTAATAATGAACCTTTTTTAATTTGGGTAAGAGAGTGCATATCTGCAATAAATAAAAACGAATCGTTATTCGAATCGTTAGCCATTTTAATGGCTGGAATTATAGCTCCTAATATATTTCCTAAATGTGGTGTTCCAGTACTCTGAACTCCTGTTAAAATCCTTGACATTTATATAAAATTTTGCAACAAAAATACATATTTCAAAAAGAAAACAAGAATAGAATTTAAATTACTATTTTTGATACTTATGAAATTTTTTAAACTCTTTCCTATCCTAATTTGGCGTGTTTGGTTTTATTGCTTGGTTATGGTAACAATACTAATTGTGTTGCCAATATTGCTTATATTAATTTTTGATGAACGGTTTTATAAAAGCTTTTATAAAATAGCCAATACATGGGGTAAAACCATATTATTTGGAATGGGTTTTAGAGCGGAAGTTATAGAGATGCAAAAAATTATAAAAAAGAAAAGCTATATGTTTATTGCAAATCATACCTCTATGATTGACATTATGCTTATGCTTTCCGTAGTTAAAAATCCTTTAGTATTTGTTGGAAAAGTTGAGCTTACTAAAATACCATTATTCGGATTTATTTTTAAAAGAACAAGTATTACAGTTGATAGAAGTTGCTTTAACAGTAGAAAAGAAGTTTATAATGAAGCTAAAAAACGGTTAGATAATGGATTAAGTGTATGTATCTTTCCAGAAGGATTAGTGCCAAGTGATGAGAGTATTGTCCTTAGCGAGTTTAAAAATGGTGCTTTTAGATTGGCTATTGAACATCAAATTCCAATTGTTCCAATGACTTTTTACGATTGTAAAAAAAGATTTTCTTATACTTTTTTTAGTGGATCTCCAGGAAATTTAAGAGTAAAAATCCATGAATTTATTGAAACAAATGGCCTTACTTTAAAAGATAAAGGATTATTAAAAAATCAAACATATAATTTAATTTATAATGAATTAAATGCTGATAGTAAAATTAAGAACTAAAATTAAAACCACGTTGTTAATTAAATTCAAAGCAGATATTAGCAATATTGTAAAAAATTACTCACTCTTAAATTTTTTAGGATGCTACTATTTTCTGAAGTCTCTTGTTCATTAGATTTTGGAAGTATGCTTATTTTTGATTAACTTGTTAATTATGTTTTGTTTAACTTAAATTTTCTTGAGATGGCACTTATTAAAAAACTCAATAAATGGGCCAATTCACATGCCTATTATCCTATAGATATTTTAAGAATTGTACTTGGTGTTTTTCTAGTATATAAAGGTCTTTACTTTTTTCAAAATTCAAGTTATTTAGAAAGTCTTTTAGTAGAACTTAAGTTTGATGGTTTTTCTGCATTGATGTGGTCTGTTCATGTAATTGGTCTTTTTCATTTTGTTGGAGGATTGATCATAATTTTTGGATTACTCACCCGGTTGTCTCTTATTGTTCAATTTCCAATTTTTATTGGCGCAGTAGCTATTAATTTTTTTGGAGTAATGAACACTCAAAACCTTCTAGAGGCATCAATAGTATTATTAGTTTCTATATTTTTCATTTTTTATGGTTCGGGGAAACACTCAGCGGATTACGATTTTAAGATGCAAGCCTAGTCAGATAGTTAAGTGTTTTAACTTATTTTTTAATCTTTTTTCGCATAAAATTAACGCAATAACAACTTGTTTGTTATGGTATAATAGTTACTTTTAAAACATAAAAAAACAAATACTTAATCATTAATTTTTTCGTTAGTTTGAAATGAAAGTAAAAAAAATTACGTATTACGAACCAAAAGAAGAAAAATTCAATGTGATATCGCATGCAATTGGATTGGTTTTAAGTGTTTCAGCTTTAGTATTATTGGTAGTATATTCTAGTATTTACGGGGGAGCTTGGCATATTGTGAGTTTTAGTATTTACGGCGTAAGTTTAGTTGTATTATATTCTGCATCAACATTTTATCACTACGTTCAAAGTCCAAAATTAAGGCATAGATTAAATGTTTTTGATCATTCAGCCATTTATGTATTAATTGCAGGAACCTATACACCTTTTACGCTGGTAATTTTAAAAGGATGGGTTGGTTGGAGTATTTTTGGAGTTTCTTGGGGTTTGGCATTAGCGGGCATACTATTAAAACTCTTTTTTACTGGTAAATATGATAAAATTTCAACCTTTGCCTATGTTCTTCTGGGGTGGCTTATCATTTTTGCTATACAACCATTGGTTAATAACCTCCCTTTTGATGGGTTAATGTGGTTGTTAAGTGGTGGGGTTTTTTATACAGTTGGTGCGATTTTATACAGTATTAAAAAAATAAAATACAACCACGCTATTTTTCACATTTTTGTATTATTAGGAAGTTTTTCACACTTTATAGCTGTTTTTTTTTATGTTTTACCTGTTAAAAAGTAATTTTTTTGTAACTTCATTTAATGTAAGTCTCTAATGTATAAATCAGATGTAATTGACTTAATTGATAAGCTATGAAATAAGAGGGATAGGGATATTAAAATTTTAGAATAACTAGTTGAACATAATAATCAAATGTTGTACCTTGCAAAGAAAACTAACYTAACGTCCGCACATTAGATATGCTGAAAATTTTACTTGTTGATGATGAAATGGATGCTTTAGAAGCTCTTGAATGGAAATTAAATAATTACATTGATAATGTTGAAGTTACTAAGTGTAACTCACCTCTTAAAGCTATTGAAATTATTAATGACCTGAAACCTGACGTGGTATTTTTAGATATTCAAATGCCTGAAATGGATGGTTTTACAATGATTGAAAAAGTAGACAATCGAGATTTTAATCTGATTTTTACTACAGCTCATGATGAGTTTGCATTAAAAGCTATAAAAGTATCAGCCATAGATTATTTATTAAAGCCAGTTGATAAAGACGAATTGTTGTCATCAATGGAGAAAATTAAAAAATCTAAAAAAGGAGGGTTACTTGAAGATAAATTACAATTACTATTAAATAATTTAAACGACAATAATCACGATAAAATTAACATTTCTGCTGACGGAAAAGTGTATTTACTCGATAAAGATGATGTTGTAATGTTAAAATCGGATAAAAGTTATACCACAATATTTTTAAAATCAGAACAGCAAATTTTAGTTTCAAAAACGCTGAAAGAAGTAGAGAGAAAATTTGGATTTCCAGAATTTTTCAGGGTTCATAATTCCTACTTAATAAATTTAAATCATATTAAAGAGTATTTAAAAGGGTTGGGTGGAGAACTTATTATGACAAATGGTTTAACAGCAAGTATTAGCAGAAACAAAAAAGCTGAATTATTTAAAAAACTATATTTGGATAAATAATGCTTTTAGATTTTCATTCAGAAATATTTTCTTGGATCCGTGGAGGTCTTTTTGTTTTATTCATATACCATTTTTTAATTTTTTTTCAGAATAAAAGCAAATTGTATTTATACTATAGTTTGTATTTATTGGCGTTAACTATCTATTTTTTACAACATGTTGTTCCTCTAGATTTTAAAGGGTTTTATAATTACGCTAATTTTTCAATACAATTTTTAGCATATGCTGCGTATATTGCTTTTGCCAGAGATTTATTAGAAACAAGAACTCATTTACTAAAATGGGATAAATATTTTGAAATTGGAATTAAAATATTAATAATATTAGCGGGACTTTTCGTTATTATTCAATACACTTTAGGATTTGACTTTCAAGTTAAAGCATTTAATGCTATAGCACCATTTTTAACCATATTTTCCTTTATTTCTTTGTATGTAGTATTAACAAGAATTAAGGATATTTTCTCTCTCTATTTTGTTGTTGGATCCTTAATTTATGTCATTCTTGCTAATGTTAGTTATTTAGAGATAATTATTGGAACTGATTTTTTTGTGAATTTAAAAGTTCAACCCATGTTTTTCCTCTATTTGGGAGCGATTTTACAAAGTATTATCTTTTCAATAATTATTGGATTTATTATAAAAAGAATTCAAGATAAAAGTAAAAACGCCGAAGTTAGACTTGCAGTAAAGCTGAAAGAAATGGAAGAACTTAAAATGACAGCGTTGCAAAGTCAAATGAATCCTCACTTTTTATTTAACTCTTTGAATTCAATTAATAATTTTGTATTAAAAAGCGAAGTAGAAAAGGCATCAGATTATATAACAAAATTTTCAAAGTTAATTAGGGTAATATTAAATAGCTCATCTAGTCCAACCTCCACACTTCAAGAAGAGCTTTCTATTTTAGCTTTATATATTAAGTTAGAACAGATGAGAGTGAGTGGTGGATTTGATTACGTTGTTAAAATTGATAAAAGCTTAGATCTAGAAACAATTAAAGTTCCTACGCTATTTTTACAGCCATTTATAGAAAATGCAATTTGGCATGGAATTATGAAAAAGGAAGGAGAAAAAATTATTAACCTAAATATCAAGGAGGATAATGGCTACGTTTTGTGTATAATTTTAGACAATGGAATTGGGATTAATAAAGCCAAAGAACTAAATCATATGTCACAAAAACGAAAATTTCTTGGCGCTATAGCAACAGAAAATAGAATTAGAATATTGTATCAAAACAAAGGCGTAGAAATTAATACGAAAGATATTTCTTCGGGAACCACTACTGGAACTCAAGTTTCTATTAGATTTCCATTGCTTTAATAGCAAGGTTTATGAACGCACTAAAAGTGTTCTATCTTAGAAATTTCATTTCAAGCTGATAATCGTTTATTAAAATTCCATTAATTAATAAAATTAAGCGGTTTATAGGTTTTTTAATACAGTTTGTTTATTTTTTAAAAAAATATTCATTTTCCGTAGTATATTTGTTAAGTATAATTGCCAAGAGGGGTTTTGGCTCTATACATCAAAACATTAAATAAGTCTTTGGGGTTGATTTATTTATTCCTTGAACATTGTATATTCGAATTACAATGTTCAAGGTTTTTTTTTGAAAAAAGTTTAATTCTAAATTTTCCTGTTCCATTTTTAATAAATATATTTGAATGATTTTATGAAAAAATTTACTCGAACAGTAATTTTTTTAATGTGAACATAGCATTTGTTCAAGTTGACTATTTTAGTCTTTGGAAAGATTTTTATTCTCACAATCAAGTTAAAATTTCAAATATTATGAGGAACTTTAATGAAATCAATACCAAAGTAGGTTTAGAATTATTTGGTGAAAAATCAATTAAAAATGATAGAAAGCACCAAGGCATTAGTAATTAATACAATTAAGTATGGWGATACAAGTTTAATARCCACTTGTTACACWAACAATTTCGGTATTAAAACATAYYTWCTTAAAGGAATTTTAAAAKCAAAAAAAGCKAAAYTAAAACCTGCATATTTTCAGCYWTTAATGCAGCTTAATTTAACWGCAAACCACAATAATAARGGAAATTTAAATTCRATTAGAGATRTAGAARTTCTAYATTTTTATAATTCAATATATACRGATATAAARAAACAAACCATYKCTTTATTTTTAGCTGAAATRRTCTATTATTCWATTCGTGAAGAAGAAMRAAATAGTACACTTTATMAATATTTAGAAACCTCWTTTTTATGGTTAGAYACKCAYGATAATATTTCAAATTTYCAYTTGTTATTTTTGCTGAATYTAACAAAGTTTTTAGGGTTYTAYCCMGAAACAAATGCTGYCAATAAATCTTATTTTGATCTGYTAGAAGGAARTTTYAYYAATTATARTAAWGTTAACACKGTATCTGGMACTAATTTAKTWCARTTTAARAAGCTTTTAGGCATAAGTTTTGATGTGTTACACACAATTGATTTTAATGCCAAAAAAAGGCAAGCAGTATTGTCTATTTTAATTCAATATTTTGAATTACATTTAGGGAGTTTCAAGAAGCCGAAATCTTTAGAAGTTTTAAAGTCTGTATTTAGTTAAATATGAAGGTTGTATCAATAATATTTCTTTTTTTAATAACAGTTTCAGTAAAAGCTCAAAAGGTGAAAGTATTGGAACGAGGTTCTAATTTCCCAATTGAGAATGTTATCATATACAATGACGTTAATAATAACGTAGTTTATACCAATAAAAAAGGHATTGCAGATTTATCATTGTTTAAAAATTCAGCTATAATTTCTTTCAATCATTTATCCTATGTTGAATATGAAATTTTAAAAAGAGAACTCGGAGTTGTTGAGTTTGTAGTTTATTTAAACAAAAAAGCTGAACAGTTAAACGAAATAGTTTTATCAGCTTCAAAAGGAAAAGAAAGCAGAAGAAGAATAGCGGAACAAATAGCCATTATTTTAAAAGAAGAAATTAAAAGATTAGCGCCACAGACGACAGCTGATTTATTAGCTAATTTACCAGGAATTAAAGTTCAAAAAACGCAGTTTGGAGGTGGAAGCCCAGTTTTACGTGGAATGGAAGCAAATAGAGTTTTGTTGGTTGTTGACGGGGTTAGAATGAACAATGCCATATATAGGACAGGGCATTTACAAAACTCTATCACTATTTCACCAAATATTATTGACAGAACGGAAGTTATTTTTGGTCCATCATCAGTAATTTATGGTTCTGATGCCTTAGGTGGTGTAATTCACTATTATACAAAAACACCAAAAATTAGTAATACTAAAGAGGTAAACTCTTCATTTTATTCACGATATAGTTCGGTTAATAGTGAATTTACGACTGAAGGAAATGTTGAGTTTAGAAATAAAAAATGGGCATCATACACAAGTATCTCTTATAGTAAGTTTGGGGATTTAAAAATGGGTGAAAATCGTACTCATGGGTTTGAAGACTGGGGTAAAATTTCTGAATATTCAAACAATTCAACTAGTTTTTACAATCCTAATTCAGTGATTAATTTTGATTATAATATTCAAAGAAATACTGGATTTAATCAAACTGATATACTTCAAAAAATAGCAATACCTCTTTCACARAAAAGCGATTTAATGTTCAATRTTCAATATTCAACATCWTCYAATATYAATAGRGTTGATAAACTGAATGAATATTCTAATGGKGAATTAAAATATGCAGAATGGTATTACGGACCACAAAAGCGATTGTTGGTTTCATCGCAATTAAAGATAAACCCTGAAAAAAAATGGATTCAAAAAGGAACTATAACAGCTGCATTTCAAAAGATTAATGAATCTAGGGTACAGCGGAAATTATCGAGTTTAGATAGATCTTATAGAGATGAAAAAGTGAATGTTTTAAGTTTAAATGGTGATTTTTTTGTTCCTCTAACAAAAGAAAATAATAGAATTATGTCTTATGGGTTTGAACTAACTCATAATAAAGTTAAATCAAGCGCATATGGAAAAACGTTAAATGTACTTGGAAATTCAATTATTGGTTTTAGTGATGATTTTACGGTTCAAAGTAGATACCCAGATGGAGGGAGTACTTATTCCAGTATTGCGTCTTATGTAAATTACAGGCAAGATATCAGTAAAAAAGCAACGCTAAATACAGGGATTCGATTTGTAAATACAAATTTAATAGCAAAATGGAAGGATGATACATTTATTACGTTGCCAGATGTTGATATTTCATTAAATAATTCAGCCATAACTGCAACAATTGGTTATGTGTACAAACCAACAATTAATTGGCAGTTTAACAATGTTATTTCAACTGGATTTAGATCCCCAAATATTGATGATGTTGGAAAAATAAGAGAAAAATCGGGAGATGTTACGGTGCCAAATATATATTTAAAACCAGAATATGCGTATAGTTTTGAAACAAGTGTTTTAAAATACTTTAATGATAAAAGATTTCAGGCAGGGTTAAATTTTTATTATACATTGTTGAGTAATTATATTACAAGAGATCCTTTTGAGATAAATAATTCATCAACAATTATATATGATGGTGAACTAGGAAATATTGTGGCTAATGTTAATAAAAATAACGCTTATATTTTTGGAAGTACTTTTAGCTTTAAAGGAAATATAAATCATATATGGTTCACTAAAGGGTCAATAACATATACAAAAGGAAAAGCGTATGATACAAATCTACCTTTGTCATCAATTCCACCATTATTTGGTTTATTAGAATGTGGTTTTGAGAAAGGGCGTTTTCAATTAGGTGTAAATTGGAAATTTAACACTAGCAAGAAGCTTGAAGATTATAATCTAATTGAGGGCATAGATAATATTGAACAAACACCCTACAATAGTTTAACAGATTCATATTATGGAAGTCCTAGTTGGAATACCTTTAATATGAATGCAAATTATAGAGTAAATTCAACGATAACTATGTATATAAATATCGATAATATTTTAGATGTTCATTACAAAGAATTTGCATCTTCAATAAGTGCTCCAGGGCGCAATTTATTTTTAGCTATTTTAGTAAATATTTAATTTCAATAAAAATTCATTTAGATTACAAACAAACTGCTACTTTACTTAAATGCTGAAATTCCTGTAATATCCATTCCTGTAATTAATAAGTGAATATCATGTGTTCCTTCATAAGTAATTACACTTTCTAAATTCATCATATGACGCATTATAGAATATTCGCCTGTAATTCCCATTGCTCCTAATATTTGTCTTGCTTCACGAGCAATATTTATGGCCATTTCAACATTGTTTCGTTTTGCCATAGAAATTTGTTGAGACGTTGCTTTCTCTTCATTTCTTAAAACACCTAAACGCCAAGTAAGTAATTGTGCTTTGGTAATTTCAGTAATCATTTCAGCTAATTTCTTTTGTTGTAACTGAAAGCTTGCAATAGGTTTTCCAAATTGGATACGTTCTTTAGCGTAACGTAATGCAGTATCATAACAATCCATTGCCGCACCAATTGCACCCCAAGCGATTCCATAACGCGCCGAATCTAAACATCCAAGAGGCGCACCTAATCCATCTTTATTTGGTAATATATTTTCTTTTGGAATTTTTACATTGTCAAAAATTAATTCACCAGTTGAAGAAGCTCTTAAAGACCATTTATTGTGTGTTTCAGGAGTTGAAAACCCCTGCATGCCACGTTCAACAATTAATCCTTTGATACGGCCTTCATCATTTTTAGCCCAAACAACGGCAATATCAGCAAAAGGAGCATTTGAAATCCACATTTTAGCTCCATTTAAAATAAAGTGATCACCCATATCTTTAATAGTGGTAACCATACCACTAGGATTTGAACCATAATCAGGTTCTGTCAACCCAAAACAACCTAAAAATTCACCACTTGCCAATTTAGGTAAGTATTTTTGTTTTTGCTCTTCGCTACCATATTTCCAAATAGGATACATAACCAAAGATGATTGTACAGATGCCGTAGATCGCACACCAGAATCTCCACGCTCAATCTCTTGCATTATTAAACCGTATGACATTTGATCTAATCCTGCACCACCGTATTCTTCAGGAATATAAGGACCAAAAGCACCAATTTCAGCCAATCCTTTAACTATTGACGTTGGGAATTTAGCTTCTTGAGCAGCTTGTTCAATAATAGGAGAAACTTCACGTTTCACCCATTCACGTGCTGCATCTCGCACTAAAATATGCTCTTCTGTTAGCAATTCATCTAGTTGATAGTAATCTGGAGCTTGAAATAAATCTTGTGACATTMGTTTTATAATTTWATGATRKACAAATTTAACAATTAAAGTCTTTTTTAATTTGATTTTTTAAAATCTTTTATTCATTACATTTGTGATAATGGGATATACTTTAGGAAAAGAGGAAAAATTAAAAAGTAAAAAAGCAATAGAACATTTATTTGTTGAAGGATATCGTATTAAATCTCATCCATTTCAATTAATTTTTTTACAAAAAGAGCACAATGCTGAATTTCCAATAAAAGTTGGGTTTGCAGTTCCTAAGCGAACTGTAAAACTAGCTGTAAATAGAAATAGAATTAAACGATTAATGCGTGAAGTATATCGGAAAAATAAACAGCTATTTTCTGAAAATTTAAGTGAAAAATACTTGTTTATGTTAATTTACTCGGCTCATACAGAAGTGAATTATATTGATTTAGAGTTGTCGATAAAAAAAATTTGTACTAAGTTTTTAAACAAAATACATGATGATGAAAAGCAAAATTAAAAAAGTAGCTATAGGATTTTTAGTAGTTCTAACCTTAATAATTTCGGCTGGATTCCAATCAAACTTTTTTGAAGTTGCAAAGCAAATTGATATTTACACAACATTGTTTAAAGAGTTGAACATGTATTATATAGATGAGGTGAACCCCGCAAAACTCACCAATAATGCGATAAAGAACATGCTTCAAAATTTAGATCCTTACACACGTTATTATGATGAGCAAGGAGTTGAAGACGCTCGTATTGCATCGACAGGTGAATATGGTGGAATTGGGGCTGTTTCTAGATATAAAAATAAGACATTAATAATTCGTGCTATTTTAAAAAATTCTCCTGCTGAAAATGCAGGAATTAAACCCGGAGATAAAATTCTTAAGATAAACGATATTTTTGTTAAAGATTTTGATGACCTAGGAGTTTCAACATTGTTAAAAGGATTGCCAAACACGAAAGTCAAACTCCAAATTGAACGACAAAATAAAAAGATTGAACTAGAAATTACTCGAAAAAAAATTGATGTAAACCCTGTTCCATATTTCACAATGTTAGGTAACGAAGTTGGTTATATTTCTTTTACAAAGTTTAATGAAAAAGCAGCTTCAGAAGTAAAAAAAGCATTTTTAGATTTGAAAGAATTAGGGATGAACAAATTGATTATTGATGTTAGAGGAAATCCAGGAGGATTATTAAATGAAGCTGTCAAAATCACTAATTTTTTTATTCCAAAGGATAAAATTGTTGTAACAACTAAAGCGAAAACTAAAAAATGGAGCGACACATTTAAAACAAGAAATGAACCGTTAGATTTAAAAATTCCCATTTCAATTTTAGTAAACAATCGTTCAGCTTCAGCATCAGAAATTTTAGCAGGATCATTACAAGATTATGATAGAGCTATAATTATAGGCGAACGCACATTTGGAAAAGGATTGGTACAACGTTATAGAGAACTTTCCTATGGAACTCAAATGAAAGTAACTATTTCTAAATATTATACACCAAGCGGTAGATGTATTCAAGAACTGGATTATTCAAATAGAGATGATAAAGGAACTATTCCAAAATTTTCTGATGCAGGGAAAAGAATTTTTAAAACTGAAAAAGGGAGAACTGTTTATGGCGGTGGCGGAATTAATCCAGATGTAGAAATTATAAAACCTAAAACTACTAAAACGACTGAAGTATTATTGAAATCAGATGCTTTCTTTAATTATGTAACTGATTATTTTTACAAAAATACAACCATCGAAAAMCCTTCAAAATTTAAATTAAATGATACGGATTATAACGCATTAAAAAACTTTGTAAGTAAAAATAATGAAGCCTTTGAAACAGATACAGAAGCAGATTTTAAAAAGGCGAATCAAACAGCTATTTCAGAATATTTAAATGGAAGTTTATCAAAAACGTATACTAAGCTTTTAAGTGAAATACAATTGGAAAAGCTTAAAGAATTAGATAAAAATAAGAATGAAATTTTAAATAAGTTAACGGAAGAAATTATCAAACGCTATTATTATGATGAAGGTGTTTATATGCAAAAAACAGTTTTTGACAACACTATTTTAAAGGCTATTTCTATTTTAAATAATTCTAAAAAATACAATTCAATATTAAAAAAATAATAAATGACTTCGACTCAAGGGTACGAAGTATTAAATAGGAATTCCCTTTTTATTTCGACGCAAGTGTCCGAGGAATTAAACCCAATTGGGCTATCGCCCTGTGATTAAAAATTGTACAAATTTAAGAATGAACAAATAATCATATAAATTGTATCTTTGTTTTCCAAAAAGAGACTATGCCACATTCAAAAATAAAAGGAAGAACTCGCGCTCAAGAATCTTCAAGAGCAATAGAGCGTTTATACATTTCAATGCGCCATTTATTTAGTAGAGGTTTCTACAAACCAATGGGAATTTCTGGAGATGCCTTACGTGAGTCATTATTACTTCTTCGCCCTGAAATTTATGGATCAATTGCTGAAGAAAAAGTAGAATTGAATGGACTAATTTATGTAATTGAACGGTTACCAGCGGGAATTGAAGAATGCAGATTTGTAAATTTAACTGCTGATGAAGGATATTCTAGCTCACATTTTAAGCCAATTATACCGAGAAAACGTAGAAGAAATTGTTTTAGAATTGATAAAGATCAAATGAATATTGAAGTAACTCGCGGAAGATCAGAGATCTATGATATTTTAACACATTTAACTTTTTTATTTATTGAATCTCATAAAATTGCAACTAAAGTGCTTTTAAATGATGATGGTGAAACCATTAGAGAGTGGAAAAAATTAGAAGATATTGTATTGCATAACAGAAAGCTATCAAGAGACGATAGAGATATTATGTTGGCTCATATGGCAAGTATATTAGGGCGCACATTTGAAGAAACACAAAGTGTTCATGCTGATTTAATGGAGAAAAATAACCCAGATCGATTTTTTCAAATTATTTATTGGTTAGGGTATTTAGCAATTTCAGAAAAGGTGGATAGTTTAAAAAGAGCGATTAATTTCAGTCCAGTATTGAGAGAGCGGATTGGACATCATATTTATGGTGAAATTTGGGCAACTAATATTAAGGATGTGTTGAATAAACACGATTTATTAGAGCGTCCAATTCATATTATTAGTGCAAATATGCATAGTGTTATGAATTCTATYTATGCTCCAATAGTATTACCACAACAAATTAAAAATAATGATACAATTTCATTGTTTGAACTGTTAAGTGATGATGAAAATGAAGATTTACGAAGGCAAGTTATAGAATATGCTTCCGAAAATGGATTGACCTATATTAANGATACTTCAGGAACAAATATAAATGTTCAAATTATTGATACAGAAAAAATTGATTTTAGWAAAACACAATACACAATTGAAAACAGTTTTGAAAATAATCAAAAACCAGTATTAATTGTAATGGACTATGCGTTTGGAGAACAAGCTTATGAAACTATGGACGAGCTTTTAAAGCCATATATTTGTGATAATGGTAAAAAATATCACTTAAATGTTGAGTCTGTTTCAATTATGGGGAAAGCAGGAATTTTAGAAGGAGGGAAAGGTGATATTATGATTCCTTCATCACATGTTTTTGAAGGTACAGCTGATAATTACCCTTTCAAAAATCAACTAACTAAGAAATTATTTGAAGGTTGTGGKGTRAAYATWTATTCTGGTGCTATGGTTACGGTSTTGGGAACTTCTCTTCAAAATAAAGACATATTAAAGTTCTTTTATGATTCTACATGGAAAGTTACAGGACTGGAAATGGAAGGAGCACATTATCAAAAAGCCATTCAGGCAGCAGCAAAAATTAGAGGAAATATTTCTAGCAAAGTTAAAGTRCGWTATGCWTACTAYGCTTCAGATAATCCTYTAGAAACAGGTAGCACMYTRGCTTCTGGTGGTTTAGGAACWACMGGRGTKTTACCWACATATGTAATAACYCAAAAAATATTAGARCAAATATTTTAACTTTTNATAGAAWTAAAGAAACTAGCACATAAATGAACGTACTWATTTTAGGATCAGGAGGAAGAGAACATGCAATGGCWTGGAAAATAGCRCAAAGCRATTTAWTAAATCARTTRTTTATTGCTCCTGGAAAYGCNGGGAMYATKSMRNGTTGGMACMAAYTTAGCRATAARCCCAACRAACTTTGAAGCRGTAAAAMARGCGGTKYTRAAAAATAATRTYGAGCTWGTTGTWGTTGGWCCAGAAGACCCTTTGGTAAAAGGAATTCATGATTTCTTTTTAAATGATGTTASCTTAAAAAATATWGCAGTTATTGGYCCGCAAAAATACGCAGCCCAATTAGARGGGAGTAAAGAATTTGCAAAAGAATTTATGTATCGTCATAATATTCCTACAGCTGCCTATAAAAGTTTTACCAACGAAAATTTAGAAGAAGGGTATCAATTTTTAGAAACTTTAAGACCTCCTTACGTTTTAAAAGCTGATGGATTAGCTGCTGGAAAAGGGGTACTAATTTTAAATGATTTGCAGGAAGCAAAAGATGAACTTTATGAAATGTTAGCCAATAAAAAATTTGGAGCAGCAAGTAGAAAAGTTGTTGTTGAAGAATTTTTGGATGGAATTGAGCTCAGTTGCTTTGTTTTAACAGATGGGAAAAGTTATGTGAATTTACCAAATGCGAAAGATTATAAACGAATTGGAGAAGGAGATGTTGGATTAAACACTGGAGGAATGGGAGCTGTTTCACCAGTTCCTTTTGCCAATAGTGAGTTTATGAAAAAAATTGAGGAACAAGTAATAAAACCAACYRTAGCTGGATTGCAAAAAGATAATATTCCATACAAAGGWTTTATTTTCTTCGGAATTATNAAAGTTSGAGAHGAANCCAAAAGTAATTGAATACAATTGCCGYATGGGAGATCCAGARACWGAAGTTGTAATTCCWCGBGTWRAAAGTGAYTTTTTAGAATTGTTAATTGCAGCARGTAAAAATGAATTACACACAAAATCTATTGAATTTAAWGAAAAWAGYGCBTGTACWGTAATGTTAGTTTCRGGAGGWTAYCCKGAAGATTACGAAAAAGGGAAAGTRATYAATGGRCTTGATACTATTGAAAAYTCAATTCCTTTTCATGCRGGAACTACTATWRAGAATGATAAAATTGTAACAAATGGAGGTAGAGTRATTGCWATAACTTCATATGGAAACGATTTTAAAGARGCTTTARAKYTGTCGTATAAAAACATTAGCAAAATTAGTTTTGATGAAATGAATTTCAGGAAAGATATTGGTTTTGACCTATAAAAACCCCCATAAGGGATTATAAAATTAGAGCCGGAACTTCAAGTAAACTTAAACTTATTTTGAAAAAGTAGTAGCCTATATTTTTTCAGCCTTTTCCAGTGTAAATGAAAATTCTGAACCTTTTTTAAATTCACTTTCAACAAAAATTTGTTCGTTATGTGCTTCTACAATATGCTTTACTATTGAAAGTCCTAACCCAGACCCTCCTTGTTCTCTAGACCTACTTTGGTCTACTCTATAAAATCGTTCAAACAATCTAACATGATGTTCTTTTTTAATTCCTTCCCCATTGTCAGTAATTGTTACAAGAATTTTATTTTTCTTAATGTGTTCAACATTTACTGAAGTAGTACCTCCTACTTTCCCATATTTTATGGAATTAACGAGTAAGTTGATTAATACCTGCTCAATACGTTCAACATCACCAATGGCAGTTATGGGATATTCGTATTGTTTAGTATGCATTAATGAAATATTTCTTTTTTTAGCTTTCATTTCAAGTAAATCAAATACTCCTTGAATTAATTCAATAACATTAAAAGGTTGCATATTTAAATGGAAGTCTGTCGATTCCAATTTTGAAATTAAATCTAAATCTTTTACAATTGCTATTAAACGATCAACGCCTTTATTAGCCCTTTCTAAATACTTAAAGCTAATTTTTTTATCATTAATTGCTCCATCTGCCAAGGTTAATAAATACCCTTGAACTGTAAATAAAGGGGTTTTTAATTCGTGCGAAATATTGCCCAAAAATTCCCGGCGATAACTTTCACGTAAATTTAAATTTTTAATTTGTTGCTGTTTGTTTTCAGAGAATTTCTGAACTTCTCTTGAAAGCGCATCAATATCAGATGTTATAGGGGTTTTGATAAAATCGGAAGAATCCAAAATAGAGACACTATCATATATTTTTTTTATACGTTGAAATATAAATTTTTCAAGTCGGTATTGAATTATTAAAAAAGTAACAATAAAAACAATACTTACATAAAGTAATAAGATTGTTAATTTAATTAAGGTATCTAAAAAAAAAGAAGAAGATAATAAGAGTACTATCGAAGTAAAAAAAGTAATATAAAACGACGACCAAAAAGCAAATGTATACGTTTTTTTAATCTTCATCTTCATTRATTATAAATTTATAACCAACACCTTTAACGGTTTTAAAATTAGAATCTCCAATTTTTTCACGAAGCTTTCTAATATGAACATCAATAGTTCTTCCTCCTACTATAACTTCATTTCCCCAAACGCTTTCTAAAATATCATCGCGTTTAAATACTTTACCAGGTTTAGAAGCTAGTAATGAAAATAATTCAAATTCTTTTTTGGGTAATGAAAGGGTTACCCCGTTTTTTATAACCACATATTGTTCTCTATCAATAATTATATTACCTAAGTTCAATTTTTCAGTCAAAGAAGTGTAAGTTTCTTTTACTTTAACACGTCGCAATAAAGCTTTAATTTTACTTACAAGAACTTTAGGTTTAATTGGCTTAGTAATATAATCATCAGCACCAACATTAAATCCAGCTACTTGCGAATAATCTTCCCCACGAGCAGTGAAAAATGTAATTAATATATTTTCCAAGCCTTTTGTAGCTCTAATTTTTTCACAAGCTTCAATACCATCCATTTCAGGCATCATAATGTCTAAAATTATTAAATGAGGAATTATTTTATTTGCAATTTTAATGGCTTCAATGCCATTTTTAGCAGTAAAAATAGTATAACCTTCATTTTTTAAATTGTAACCAACAATTTCTAATATATCGGGTTCATCATCAACAAGTAATATTTTAATATCTGCATTTTTCATATTTAAACCATAATTGAATTCAAAAGTAATCATAAATTACTAGTACAAAACATTCCATTTAAAGTATTTAAAATTATAACATTAAGCTAACATTAAAATTACAGTATCTTAATTTAGAAGAAGAATGAAGTTCTCCAGATTGAATATTTTTAAGCTTATTGAAATTTTGAAATACTTTTTTGGTATATTTAAATAAAAAAACTATGAATACTAAAATTAACTTTGAAAATATTCTTTTTTTAGATATTGAAACAGTTCCAGAAGTAGAAAATTTTACTGATTTAACAGCAACAAAGCAAGAGTTATTTGCGCTAAAAACTCAATACCARCGTAAAGAAGARTTTACACCTTCAGCATTTTACGATCGAGCTGGAATTTGGGCYGAATTTGGWAAAATTGTGTGTATYTCWGTTGGTTATTTTACWAATTTTRATKMWARWRAYAGAGCKTTTAGAGTWACYTCTTTTTTWGGTGATGARGTWMAAYTATTASAAGATTTTAARAAWTTATTAAMSAMTCATTTTAAYAAAMCRCAMCATSTTTTATGTGGWCATAATGGWAAAGAATTTGATTTTCCYTATATGGCTCGTAGAATGATCATTCATAAAATAGCATTACCAGAGAAACTAAATTTATTTGGTAAAAAACCATGGGAAATCCCACATTTAGACACCATGGAATTATGGAAGTTTGGTGACTACAAGCATTTTACGTCGTTAAAATTATTGACTTCTATTTTAGGCATTCCCTCTCCAAAAGACGATATTGATGGAAGTGAAGTTAGTACTGTTTTTTATAAAGAAAAAAATTTAAAACGTATTGTAAAGTACTGTGAAAAAGATACTATTGCTGTTGCTCAATTATTGTTACGCTTTAATAATGAACCACTAATTGAAGAATTGAATATAATAAAMGTTTAGGGTTCTAATTAGTTGGAGTTTATTAATTTATTTACCCTTCTAGTTTGGAAGATAATTCAAACCAACGTTCCTCTTTTTGTTCAATTTGGGCATTAATTTCTTGTAGTTTTATAGACAACTCATTAATTTTCTCACCTGAAAGATTTCCATCTAAAAATGCAGTTTCAATGTCATTTTTTTGAGTGGTTAAATTATCTATTTCATTTTCTATAGCGTCGTATTCTTTCTTTTCTTTAAWAGATAATTTAGCTTTRGTTGCGATTTTTACTTGAGTAGCTACTTTTGGTAAACTTTTATTTTCTTCTCTAGGTTTAGAATCTTCATAGACTCTAAAATCAGAATAATTTCCAGGAAAATCTTCAATTACAGCTTTACCTCTAAATATAAATAAATGATCTACAATTTTATCCATAAAATAACGATCGTGAGATACCACGAGTAAACAACCAGGAAAATCAAGCAAAAAGTTTTCAAGTATATTTAAGGTAATTATATCAAGATCATTCGTAGGTTCGTCTAATATTAAGAAGTTAGGATTTTGAATTAAAACAGTACATAAATACAACCGTTTAAGTTCCCCACCGCTTAATTTTTCAACAAAATCATATTGTCTTTTTCTACTAAATAAAAATCGTTCTAATAGCTGAGCGGCCGATATTTTTCGTCCTTTTGTTAGGGGAATGTATTCACCAAATTCTTTGATGATTTCAATTACTTTTTGACCAGGTTTAGGGTTGATACCATCTTGAGTATAATAACCAAATTTAATGGTTTCACCAACCACAACTTTACCAGCGTCAACAGGTATTTTTTTGGTAATAATATTTAAAAAGGTAGATTTTCCCGTGCCGTTTTTACCAATAATTCCTATGCGTTCTCCACGCTTAAAAACGTACTCAAACTTATTTAAAATTTGCAAATCACTAAACGATTTTGTAATGCTGTGCAATTCTAAAATTTTGGAGCCCATGCGCTCCATATTTATTTCTAATTGAACAGTGTGATTATCTCTTCTTTTATGAGCCTCTTCTTTTATTTTATAAAAATCATCGATTCTTGATTTTGATTTGGTAGTTCTRGCTTTTGGTTGTCTACGCATCCAATCTAATTCTTTTGTAAACAAGTTTTTRGCTTTATCAATACTTGTTTGCTCSTGAGCTAYSCGTTCTTCYTTTTTTTGTAAATAATAGGAGTAATTTCCTTTATAAGTATATAAWTTACCRTGRTCCAATTCAACAATTTCATTACAAACTCGTTCTAAAAAATACCGATCATGCGTTACCATAAACAAGGTGATTTTTTCTTTTTTAAAATAATTTTCGAGCCWTTCAATCATTTCTAAATCTAAATGATTTGTTGGTTCGTCTAATATTAATAGATCTGGTTTGTGAATTAGGATTACAGCTAAGGCTAATCGTTTACGTTGTCCTCCTGAGAGGTTACCAACCGTTTGATTTAAGTTTTCAAGTTTTAATTTGAATAAAATCTGTTTGTATTGTGTTTCAAAATCCCAAGCGTTGTGCTGTTCCATTTTTTCAAAAGCATGTTGATATGCTTTTTCTTCAGATGGATTTTTTAATGCATTTTCATAGTCTTCAATTACTTTTAACGTTTCGTTATCTGAGTTAAAGATTGTTTGTTCAATGGTTAAATTATAATCTAACGTTTCTTGTTGAGATAAATAGGCTATTTTTAATCCTTTTCGAGAAATTACCTGTCCATTATCTGAACTAGCAAGACCAGCAATTATATTAAGCATTGAAGTTTTACCGGTACCATTTTTAGCTATAAAAGCTATTTTTTGATCTTTATTTATTCCGAAGGAAATATCACTAAAAAGTTCAACTTCACCATATGATTTTGATATGTTCTCTATTGAAACGTAATTCATTTAACTCAAATTTTGACAAAACTACATAAAAATTTACCTGATAGTGAATTCCATGTGAAAAAAGGTTGGTCAAGGCATTATTTTGAGCCAATGAAATGATTTTTTAGTAAAAAGTAAATCTGTAAATTAACTTATCCGACTATTCAAGTCGGAGAAGTTCTTATCATTATTTTAAAATATTCGTTTTTAAAATAATGAATGTCTTGAATGTTAATTACTTTATTCTTTAGAGTTATTGAATTTAAATAAAAGGTGAAGTTTTTTATGTATTTTTAGCTTTTAAAACTACTTAAATGCTTTCAATCCAARATTTATCAATTTCCTTCAATTTGAAAAATGAGATAAATACGGTTGTTAATAAGGTCTCTTTTGAGTTGAAAAATCAACAAATTTTAGGAATTGTAGGAGAATCAGGTAGTGGAAAATCTGTTACATCATTAGCTATTTTAGGACTACTTTCGAAAAATGCTACAATTTCAGGAAAAATACTTTTTAATGAAGTYGACTTAAAAACTATTTCTGAAACAGCATTTCAAAAAATTAGAGGTAATAAAATCTCCATGATTTTTCAAGAACCAATGAGTTCGTTAAATCCAAGTTTAACTTGTGGTTTTCAGGTTCAAGAAGTTTTATTGCAACACAAAAATATAGGAAGAGCTGAAGCAAAAAAACAAGTGATTGAACTTTTTAACAAAGTAAAATTACCAAGAGCTGAAACTATTTTTTCTCAATACCCACATCAACTTTCTGGAGGTCAAAAACAACGAGTAATGATAGCAATGGCAATTGCTTGTAAACCGAATATTTTGATAGCTGATGAGCCAACTACAGCGTTAGATGTTACGGTCCAAAAAGAAATCATAGGATTATTAAAGGAGTTGCAGCAGGAAACTAAGATGAGTATTATTTTTATTACTCATGATTTAGCATTGGTTTCTGAAATTGCAGACGAAGTTTTGGTAATGTATCAAGGAGAAATAGTAGAACAAGGTAGAGTAGCGCAAGTTTTTAAATCACCAAATCATAAATATACGAAGGCGTTAATCAATTCAAAACCAACATTAGGCGAACGGTTAAAAAAATTACCAACGGTACAAGATTTTATTGGAGATTCACTTCAAAATGAATTATATACCAAACAGGAAAGAGCAGATTTTCATCAAAAAATATATGCAAATAAACCTCTTTTAGAAGTGAAAAACTTAGCTACTTACTTCAATGTTGGAAAAAGTTGGATCTTTGGTAAAGATCATATTGTGAAAGCGGTTGACACTATTTCTTTCAAGCTTTTTGAAGGTGAAACTTTAGGCTTAGTTGGTGAGTCTGGTTGTGGAAAAACAACGTTGGGTAGAACAATTTTGCATTTAGAAAAAGCTACAAAAGGAGAAATATTTTATAAACAAAAAGAGATAACAAGCCTCACTAAAAAGGAATTAAAAAACTTCAGAAAAGAAGTACAAATAATTTTTCAAGATCCTTTTTCGTCCTTAAATCCGAGAATACCTGTTGGAGAAGCGATTATGGAACCTATGAAAGTTCATCACATTTTAAAATCAAATGATGAACGGAAAACATATGTTTTAGATATTTTATTGCGTGTAGGTTTATTAGAAGAACATTTTTATAGATACCCTCATGAATTTTCGGGTGGTCAACGCCAACGAATTGGCATTGCACGCGCAATAGTTTTAAAACCAACGTTAATTATTTGTGACGAATCTGTTTCAGCCTTAGATGTTTCTGTTCAAGCGCAAGTTCTAAATCTATTGAACGAACTAAAACAAGATTTTGGTTTTACCTATATTTTTATTTCACACGATTTGGCTGTTGTAAAGTATATGGCAGATCAATTAGTAGTGATGAATAATGGTAAAATTGAAGAAATTGGTGATGCAGATGCTATTTATAATTCTCCAAAAACAGTGTATTCTCAAAAATTAATTGATGCAATTCCAACAGGAATTTAACTTCAATAAATTGTATATTGCACACTTGTATGAAAAACAAGAAAGTGTACATCTTATTTTTGATTGGAATTAGTATTATTTCTAATTTTTCACATGCTCAAACAGTTGATACAAAAGAAGAAAAGAACTTAAAATTCCAAACTTATTTTTTTGAAGCGTTAAAACAAAAAGCGATTAAAAATTATAGTARAGCTATTGAAAGTTTAGAAAATTGTTATGAAATAGATTCATTAAATACAGCAGTTCATTTTGAATTATCAAAAAACAAATTGCTGTTAAATTACTATTTTGAAGCTGAATTATTTATTGATAAAGCATTAGTAAAAGAACCTAACAATATATATTTACTACAACATAAAATGGTTATTTATAGTGAACAAAGAAATTTTAAGGATGCCATTGAAATACAAAAGAAGGTGGTTCAGATACAACCCTATCACATGGATAAACTAGTTCTTCTTTATATCCAAGATAGTGATTTTGAAAAGGCTGAAAAATTGATAATTGAAATTGACAAAAAAGCACTTTCTAATCAGCGTATAAAAGGATTTAAAAAATATCTTGAACGTAGAAAAAGACTAACTAAAATTGCTGTTTCTAAGGTTGCTCTAACTAATGACAATACAGCTATTGAAACGTTAAAAAGCAGATACAATCAAAAAAAAGAGTATAAGTTACTTCTAGAAATTTTAATTAAAGAAGTTAAAAATAACTTAATTGATGAGTTATATGGAGATAGTAAAAAAGGGATAGAATTGTTTCCGGCTCAGCCATTTTTGTACAAAATAAATGGATTAGCGTTAAATAAGTTAGGGAAATATAAAGAAGCAATTGACGTTTTAACACTTGGCATTGATTTTGTAATTGATAATAATCCGATGGAAGCAGATTTTTAYGAGCAACTATCTATAAGTTATGAAGGATTGAAACAACTAAATAAAGCTTTAAAGTATAAACAAAAGGCAGAGAAATTAAGAAAAGGGAATTAAATGAAGCATATTTTTAAAATAATGATATTGGGTTTGTTGGTTATTACCTCTTGTAAAACCAAGAAAGATGTAGTTGGTACTAATAGGATTCATAATATTTCAGCAAAGAAAATTATTAATAATCACTATTCTAATAAGTTCAATCAACAAACTATTTATGCAAGACTTAGTGCAAAATATAGACATAAAAAAACATCAGCCACTATTACTATTAAACTGCGTTTAGAAAAAGATAAAACTATTTGGATGAGCGCTACTAAATTTGGGTTGCCGATTGCAAAAGTTAAAATCACTCCAAATCGAGTAATGTATTATGAAAAATTGAGAAGAACTTATTTTGACGGAGATTTTTCATTATTGAGCAATTGGTTGGGGACAGAATTAGATTATGAAAAAGTTCAAAATATTTTACTTGGACAAGCCGTTTTAAATCTGAAAAAGGGAAGGTATAATTCTAAAATAGAGAATAACTTATATGAATTATCTCCGAAAAAGGAAAATGAACTATTTGGAATATTATTTTTCTTAAATCCTGAAAATTTTAAATTAAATAAACAAGAAATAAGACACCCTGAAAAAAAACAGTTACTAGCTGTTTCATATCCAAAATATAATAAAATATTGGGAGAACAATTTCCAAAAAAAATTAATATTAGAGCAATAGATAATAAAAATATAACGACTATAAATATTGAATACCGTTCGGTTGAATTTAATAGAAAATTATCTTTTCCATTTTCAATACCAAGAGGTTATAAAAAAATAAGGTTAAAATAATGCAGTTTAAATTAAAGCATTTTCTTTTTGTTTTATCACTTATAATAAGTGTCAATRTGTCGGCTCAAARAWCAAAACGCCAAGTATTAGAAGCACGACGTATTCAAAATCAAAAAGATCAAATTTATATTAGCGCCTTACTTTCCAATACAAAAAGAAAAGAAAAAAATTTATTAAATGATTTAAATGATTTAAATGATAAAATTAAAACAAGAGAAAGAGTAGTTGTTTCAATTACGAATGAATCAAAAGAATTGGGGAATGAAATTTATTTAAATCAGCTCAAAATAAATGAAAATAAACGCAATTTAAAAGCATTAAAAAAGGATTATGCGGATATGATTTTTAAATCTTATAAAAGCAAATCTCAAAACAGTAGAATTATGTTTTTGTTATCATCTGAAAATTTCTATCAGGGATATAAAAGGTTTCAGTATATGAAACAATATACTTCTTTCAGAAAAAAACAAGGTGAAGAAATTCAAAAGAAAACTACTGAAATACAAGAATTAGTAGATACTTTAAAATTAAATAAAGAGCTTAAACAACAATTGTTGGTTAAGAAAAAAAAGGAACAGGAAGTTATTGAAAAAGAAAAGAAAGACCAAGAAAACTTACTAAGTAAGGTAAAGAAAAAAGAAAGCAAATACAGAAGGCAAATYAGAAARTTTCAAAARGARGAGMRACGTATAGATGCGTTAATYRACAAAGCAATTAGAGATGCAATTGCTGCWTCAAACAAAARRAAAGGTGARAAAAAATCAACAAARTYAGCWGTATTTAGCCTTACTGCTGAAGCAAAAGAATTAGCAGCAAAATTTGCATCAAACAAAGGGAAATTACCTTGGCCAGTTGAAAAAGGATATGTTTCAACGTATTACGGTAAACAGCCGCATCCGATTGTGAAAACGGCCACTATACAAAGTAATGGAGTAAGAATTACGACCAATAAAGGAAGCAAGGCTAGAGCTGTTTTTGAAGGTAAAGTATTAGCAGTTCAAGTAATGTCTGGGAATAAAAAAGCGGTATTAATACAACATGGAAATTACATTACAGTATATAAAAATTTAGAAAATGTGATGGTAGATACAGGAGATAAAGTATCCACTAAACAAACTATAGGGACTATTTTCACCGATAAAATTACCGATAAAACAATTTTAGGTTTTGTGTTATCTAATAATACTAAAACACAAAATCCAAGAAACTGGATTTATAGGATGTAACCTAATTTGAGAACAATGCTTTTAGTTCAGTAGCTTCTTCAGGGTTCATTTTACCAGAAAGAATTAAGCTAAGTTGTTTTCTTCTAAGGGCACCTTCAAATCGTTCTTTTTCCAAGGCTGTTTCTGGTTTTATCTGAGGAACCCTTACAGGGGTTCCTGTGCTATCTACAGCAACAAAGGTATAAATACCTTCATTTACTTTGCTACGCTCTTGTGACTCTCTGTCTTCGCTCCAAACATCAACGTAAATTTCCATAGATGATTTAAAAGCACGCGTTACTTTTGCTTCAATAGTAACAACACTACCCACAGGAACTGCTTTATTAAAAGCTACATGATTTACTGATGCTGTAACAACRATTCTTCTTGAATGRCGYCGRGCTGAAATGCTACAAGCTCTGTCCATTCTCGCTAACAATTCCCCGCCAAATAAATTACCTAACGGATTGGTTTCTCCTGGTAATACAATATCTGTTAATATGGTTAAAGATTCTTTAGGCGCTTTTATCATATCTTGTAATTTTTGCCAAAGATATAGCTATTATAATTAAAAAAAAGCGCGAAAATAGTTGAATTTAATATTCTTTTATGAGCAACCAAGCATCTTGAGAATCAGACTTTCTTATTGAATTTAATGAATTAATTGCATCGTTTTTTGAGTTAAAACTATTGTAAGTAACTTGTGTTAAATTCCATTTATTAACTCCTATAATTTTAGCGTTAAACCCTTTTTGTAAAAGCTGTTGTAATTTTTTTTCAGCGTTTGCAGGGTATCTAAAAGCGCCTGCGATAATATGATAATTATAAGTTTGTTTTGCTACATTTAACGTAATTGTTGGAAGCGGATTGCTAATGACAAAAGTAGCTTCTTGTATGGTTTTTACTACTTTTTGTTGTTGTTGCATACTTTGAGCAACTAAATTAGTATACTCAAACTTTTGATATTCTTTCCATCCAACAGTTCCTAATGCAAAAATAATTGCAGCAGCAGCAGCATATTTAATAAATACGGGTGTTTTACGTTGGTTTCCTTCTGAATGGGCTATAGGAGTAATAGTTTTTAAATTTGCTGCTTTTTCTTTATAAGCTAAACGTTTAATTGCTGGGGATACATAAGAACTCAACCCAAAAGATGAAGTTAAATAATTTATGATCGTAGTTGGTTCAAAAATTAATTTCCCCTCTTTATTTACATGAAAAGAACCAATATTTTCTAATTCAACCTCTTCATTAGTCAAAGATAATTTCCAATTTTTAACCTCTTTTTCAATAATAGTAATGGCTTCTGAATAAGAAATGTTTTTTGAAGAAGCTACATAATTTGCTAATAAACCATCGTTATTTTGCAAGTGAGAATTAAATGTTAATTGTTTTGAAGGCGCGTGAAAAGTATGTGTAAAGTGGTTCACCTTAGCCGAAATTTCATTGGTAACAAAACCTCCAAAATTGGGTACAATCACACATTCGTAACGGTATAATAAATCGCTTATGTATTTYGCTAATGCCATTATAACAAATATAAGAGAAAATCAACTTTAAAATTAAGAGTTGTTACAATTTTTATTAACAATAATTTTATATATTGACATTCAAATTGTTAGAAATATGCTTGAAGAAGATTTGCTATACGTTTTAGCTTTACAACGTGTAAAAGGAATTGGTGATATAAATGCGAAAAAATTAATTGCACATTGCGGAAGTGCCAAAAAGGTACTCACTGAAAAGAGACAAGCGCTCGGAAAAATTAATGGAATAGGGACTTTTACCTTAAAAAATTTAGTTGATTCAACTAATTTAAAAGAAGCTGAAAAAGAACTGAATTACATTCAAAAAAACAACCTTGAAACATGTTATTTTGAGGATGAAAATTATCCAATAAGATTAAAACACTGTGTAGATGCTCCTATTTTATTTTTTAAAGAAGGAAATTTTAAGTTAGAGAATCAACCTATTATTAGTATTGTTGGAACTCGAAAAATAACCAGTTATGGACGAGACTTTTGCGAAAAATTAATTTCAGATCTGAAGATATACAATCCAATTATTGTGAGTGGATTTGCCTATGGAGTTGACATTTGCGCTCACAAAGCAGCATTGAAAAATAAGTTGCAAACAATAGGTGTGTTAGCTCATGGTTTTGAAGAAGTGTATCCAAAATCTCATAAAAAATATGTCAATGAAATTAATAAAAATGGAGGATTTATTACAGATTTTTGGCATAAGGATGAATTGCAACGTGAAAATTTTCTGAAACGAAACAGAATTATTGCAGGTATTTCTGAAGCGACTATAATTATTGAATCTGCTGAAAAAGGTGGTTCACTTGTAACAGCTGATATTGCGAATTCATACAGTAGAGATGTTTTTGCTGTTCCTGGGAGAAGCACTGATGTTTATAGTAAAGGGTGTAACAGTCTAATTAAATATAATAAAGCTGCTATTTTAACTTCAGCAAAAGATTTAGTTGAACTATTGAATTGGGAACTGGAACCTTCTCAGTCTAAACCAATTCAAAAACAACTGTTTATTGAACTAACAGAAATTGAACAATTAGTTTATACTTTTTTATTGGAAAATGGGAAGGAACTATTAGATTTAATTTCTTTGAATTGTAAGCTCCCAATTAATCAAACATCTACAACCTTGTTTAATTTAGAAATGAAAGGTGTTGTAAAACCATTACCGGGAAAATTATTTGAAGCGGTTTAAGTTTTTAGAGAAAAAATTTAATGTTAGTTTGAAAATGAATTTATCAGTACTTTTGCAAATTAATAATTGAAATATGATTACAATCCCACAAAAGGCGAAAGCGCTTATTTTTGATTTAGATGGAACAGTTGCAGATACAATGCAAAATCATTTTATAGCTTGGCGCAAGGCAATTTCTCCTTACAATATAGATTTTAATGCAGCTCTTTTTATGGATTTAACAGGGATGCCTCGTTTAGCGACTATTGAAAAGCTAAATGACATGTTTGGTACAAAAATGGATCCATTGGAAGTTGGAAATGCAAAGTCTAGTTATTATAATAAATTAGCACATTTAACCGAAGAAATATCAGTTGTAACAGATGTTGTTAGAAAATATCATACTATTTTACCAATGGCTATTGGCACGGGAAGTACTAAAATTGGCGCTAAAGAGACGCTTGAGATAACCAACATGGTTAAGTATTTTGACATTGTTATTACGGCTGATGATATTTCAAAACCTAAACCTCATCCAGAAACTTTTTTAAAATGCGCTGATTTTATGGGTGTCAAACCTGAAGATTGTGTTGTTTTTGAAGATGGAATATTAGGGATGCAAGCCGCAGAAGAGGCTGGGATGATGGTCATTGATGTAAATGAGTATTATAAATTAGAATTTACAATTTAAAGCTCTTCCGATAAACCCGTTTCCCACTCATCGAGAAACTCTTGAATTTCTTCAATAAATTCTGTTTGTTTTTGAGTTCTGTTAATGGTACAATGCAACACAATTTTTTCTCTTTCAGGTGGAAAACCTGTCGTAATTGTCCATGTCAAAGCATTCGGACAATCTAATAATGCAAATCTAACCCCTCCTTTTATGCTGTCATAACTAATATTAAAATCACCCCACAAAGTTGTRCCTTTAAAGTAAGTAGTGCTATTTTCAAAAAACAGCATGGTTTCGGTATAGTTGTCTACGTTTTCTGGGTTAATTTTTTGTTGAATAAGTTCTTCAGTTACTTGTTTATCAATGATTCTAAAAAATTCCATATTACTTTCTTATGTTGTTAGTTGATTGAATACTTTCTATTACGACAGTTGTAAGAATTAAAAAACCTCCTATTAATGTATTTGATGTTGGTATTTCACTCAAAAATAAGATCCCAAAGATAATACCATAAATTGGTTGCACACTACTCATAATACTTGCAGCGCTAACAGAAAAATTCTTAAAACTCATTACAAATAATGTATGACCTATAGATGTTGTAACTAGGGCTAACACAAGCAAAGCTTGCCAATCGTTGGAGGTTGGTTTTACTTCAAAAATAAACAGTACTGGCCATAAAACTAACGTAACAATAATCATTTGATAAAACATCAACATTGATCCGTGATAGTTCGCTATTTTCTTCTTCATTATTATATTTCTAATTGCATAAAATAGTGCTGAAATAAGCCCAAATAAAACTCCTTTTGTTTGGTTGTTTTCAAGATTAAATTCAGGCGATAAAAAATAAATCCCAACTAAAACAACAATCCCTAAAACCACATGTTTTTTATTTAAGGTTGTTTTAAAAAATAACGGTTCTAACAACGCAGTTATAATTGGATATGTAAATAATGACAACATTCCTATAGCTACATTGGAAAGGTGTAATGCATAAAAGTAAGTGATCCAATGCGCTCCAAAAAATAAGCCACTGATAATAATGGTTAGCCAATCTTTTTTTCGTGTAATTTTTAAATCTATCTTTTTATACCAGCAAAACGCACCTAAAATTATAGCCGCCATAAGACAGCGAAACCAAATTGTAACAGGAGGTGGCATTGAAATATAGCGCCCTAAAACACCAGATGTACTTATGAGAAGTATTGCTATATTTAGTTCAACAAGGTGTTTTAAATGTTGATTTTTCAATTTTTCATTTTTTGAAGTGTTGCCAATGCATCTTTAACAGATCGGATATTATCAAAAGTTAACAATAAGCGTAACCCGTTTTTTGTTTCTTTTTCTWTCATKGTACAAATGCGAGCATTGAGTTGAACAAATTGCAATACTTTTGTGAAAATAGGCGTTTGATAAAAAGAACTTTGTTGNTTAGAAACAAAATAACCAATCATTTTGGTTCGTTTTAAAATAAGGCGTTCAATACCTAAATATTTTGCTGCCCATTTTAGACGTACACTATTTAACAAATCTTCAACTTGTATTGGAAGCTCTCCAAAACGGTCTATTAATTCCAATTCAAATTGACGTAAATTTTCTTCAGTCTTAAGCTCGCTTAACTTATTGTATAAATTTAAGCGTTCAGAAATTACATTGATATAATCATCGGGAAATAAAATCTCAAAATCAGTGTCAATTTGAATTTCTTTTACATAGTCTTTTGGTTTGTTTACATCACCTTTGTATAATTCTTTAAACTCATTTTCTTTGAGCTCTTCAATTGTTTCATTCAATATTTTTTGATAGGTTTCAAAACCAATATCATTGATAAAACCACTTTGTTCTCCACCTAATAAATCACCTGCACCACGAATTTCTAAATCTTTCATGGCAATATTAATTCCGCTTCCTAAATCGGTAAAAAGTTCAATAGCATTGATTCGTCTGCGCGCATCATCAGTCATCATATGATGAGGTGGCGTAATAAAATAACAAAATGCTTTTTTGTTAGAGCGCCCAACCCTTCCTCGCATTTGGTGTAAATCAGACAAACCGAAATTATTGGCATTATTAATAAATATAGTATTTGCATTAGGTACATCTAATCCGCTTTCAACAATGGTGGTAGACACCAAGACATCAAATTCATTGTTAATAAAAGAAAGCATTAACTGTTCTAATTTTTTTCCTTCCAATTGACCGTGGCCAATACCAATTTTCGCGTCAGGAACCAAGCGTTGAATCATTCCTGCAACTTCCTTTATATTTTCAATTCTATTATGAATAAAAAATATTTGCCCTCCTCTTTGTATTTCATATCGCACAGCATCTCTAATAATCTCTTCAGAAAAACGAATTACATTACTTTCAATAGGATGGCGGTTTGGTGGAGGCGTATTAATTATTGATAAATCACGTGCAGCCATTAATGAAAATTGTAAAGTTCTTGGAATAGGTGTTGCGGTAAGTGTTAGCGTATCAATGTTTTCTTTTAAAGTCTTTAATTTGTCTTTAACAGAAACTCCAAACTTTTGTTCTTCATCAACAATAAGCAGCCCTAAATCTTTATATTTAATAGCTGAATTTGTAAGCTGATGCGTTCCAATTACAATATCTACAGAACCGTTAGCTAAACCTTCTAAAACGCCTTTACGTTGATTAGCGGTTCTAAAACGATTTAAATAATCAACTGAAACTGGGAAATCTTTTAGACGTTCACTAAACGTTTTAAAATGTTGAAAAGCTAAAATAGTCGTAGGAACTAAAATAGCAACTTGTTTGCCATTATCAACAGCTTTAAAAGCTGCTCTAATTGCAATCTCTGTTTTCCCAAAACCTACATCACCACAAACTAACCGGTCCATAGGTTGCTCACGCTCCATATCCTTTTTTACATCTTGAGTAGATGAAAATTGATCTGGTGTATCTTCATAAATAAAGCTAGCTTCTAATTCGTGTTGCAAATAACTATCAGGGTTGAACTGAAAACCTTTTTGCATTTTACGTTTTGCGTATAATTCAATTAAATTATAAGCGATCAGTTTTATGCGTGATTTTGTTTTTTGTTTTAATTTTTTCCAAGCACCTGACCCTAACTTATACAATTTAGGAGCTTTACCGTCCTTTCCATTGTATTTTGCAATTTTATGGAGCGAATGAATACTGATATATAAAATATCTCGGTCACCATAAATAAGCTTAATCGCTTCTTGTTGCGTTCCTTCGACCTCAATTTTTTGAAGACCTCCAAATTTTCCAATTCCGTGATCAATATGAGTTACAAAATCACCAATTTCTAAATTTGTCAATTCTTTTAAAGTGATAGATTGCTTTTTAGCATATCCATTTTTTAAGCGGAATTTATGATACCGCTCAAAAATTTGATGATCAGTATAACAAACTAAGTTGTTTTCTACATCAATAAAACCTTTGTAAAGCGGGAAAACAATCGTTTTATATTGAATTTCAGCTTCAACATCGTTAAAAATATCGTGAAAACGATCGGCTTGTTTTTGAGAATCACAAAACAAGTAATTTTTGAAACCGTTTTGTGTATTTTGAAGTAAATCTTTAATTAGTAAATCGAATTGTTTGTTAAATGAAGGTTGTGGTTTGGTATTGAATGAGACAATATCTTGTTGAATTTGATGTTGCTTTGAAATATTAATAGTTTCAGTGGTGCGAGCGTTTTCAATTTGAACCAATGTAAAATTTTGCAATTGTTTTTTTATCAGTTCGCCATTGCAAAATAATTGGCTTGGTTTCGCATGTTTAATATCAGAAGATAAATCATCAAAAGCAATTTCAGCTTTATTAAAAAATTTGTCGAGCTTATTGGAAACTAATTCTATATCTTTTAAAAAAACCGCTGTTTTTGAAGAAATATAGTTTAAAAAACTTTCTCGTTTTTCATCTAATGTCTTGTTCTCAACATTAGGCATAATGCTAATTTTATTGAGTTTTTCATTTGATAGTTGAGTTTCTACATCAAAARTTCGAATGCTATCCACTTCATCACCAAAAAATTCAATTCGGTAAGGTTCGTCATGTGAAAATGAAAAAACATCAATAATTCCACCTCTTACAGAAAATTCACCAGGTTCAGTTACAAAATCTACTCTATTGAAATGATATTCAAATAATACTTCGTTTACAAAATCCAATCCTAATTTATCGTTAATATTCACTTTTAACGTATTTCGGTTTAGTTCAGCCTTGGTTACCACTTGTTCAAAAAGCGCTTCAGGATAAGTAACTATAATCGCAGGTTTTTTTCTAGAGTTTATTCTGTTTAAAACTTCTGAACGAAGTAAAACATTGGCATTATCAGTTTCTTCAATTTGATAAGGTCTTCTGTAAGAACCCGGATAAAAAAGAACATCCTTTTCATTTAAAAGCTGTTCTAAATCATTTAAATAATAAGCTGCCTCTTCTTTATCGTTGAAGATTAAAAGAAATGGTTTTTCGGCTTTTTTAAAGCTTTCTGAAATCACAAAAGACARTGAAGACCCRACCAAATTCGAAATTTGAAAWTGGTGATTTTCTTTTGATAAGKAYTGAACTAATTGCTTTTTCTGTACAATTTGYTCATAGATTTTGATAATAKGTTGTTTGCTCAAAAGTTGCAAATTTTKSCAAAGGTAGYATTTTATRGAAAAAAGRAAAARATTAAATTAGAATTCCTTAAATTTAGAAGAACTAATTAAAAAAAWTRAATTATGGCGATATCAGATTTRTATTCAACKGGTTTCCATCAACGAAATATTGGGCATTTTGCWACCATTGTAAAATTGGCATTRCTTGATAATRAAATTRATAAAAAAGAATTGAAATTATTGGATAGATTAGCGAATAGACTTGATATAACTCAAAATGAATTCAATACAATATTAAAAAACCCATCTAACTATCCAGTAAATCCACCTGCAAGTTACGACGAGCGTTTAGTTCGATTGTATGATTTAACGAAAATGATGTTTTTAGATAAGAATCCAACCATTGATAAAACTTCGATTATGGATAGAATTGCTGTTGGTCTTGGATTTCCATTAGAAAACGTAAGAGAAATAGTTAGAGAAGCTATTAATTTCTTTTTAAAAGAACCAGATATGGATGATTTCAAAAAAGTCATAAAAAATGTAAACCCAATTAAACATTAAGAATTTAGTAACTTGCATTTTAATTTATATGAATGCAAAAATCACCTTCATTTCAGGTTTATAACGCTTCAGCAGGCAGCGGAAAAACATTTACGCTGGTTAAAGAATATTTGAAAATTCTTTTAACAAGTACAAATTCGTATAAATTTCAACAAATTTTAGCAGTTACCTTTACAAATAAAGCTGCTAGTGAAATGAAAGAGCGTGTGATAAGTAATCTCCACACGTTTTCAAAAAAACAACGAAATGAAATGCTTCCCTTAATTTGTGAGGAAACAACTTTAACAGAGGAAATCGTCTTTAGCAGATCGCAACTTATATTAAATGCTATTTTGCAAAATTATTCTGCGTTTAGTATTACTACCATTGACAGTTTTACGCATAAATTAATAAGAACTTTTGCATACGATTTACAACTACCAATGAATTTTGAAGTTGAAATGGATGCTGAAAATTTGTTGAATGAAGCTGTTGATGTAGTAATTTCAAAAATTGGGGACCATAAAGAATTGACAGATTTGTTAGTGAATTATTCTCTTCAAAAGTTGGATGATGATAAAGCGTGGGATATTTCTAAAGAACTTAAAACCTTTGCTAAAATTATTTTAAATGAAAATCATGCAACACATTTAAAAGATTTAAATGCCATTTCAATCAATGAGTTCAAATTATTAAAAGAACAACTTCAAAAAGAGAATAAGAGAATTGAAGATGAGTTTGTAGCTATTGGGAATAAAGGATTGAACTTAATTAACGAAAGTGGAGTCGATGAAAAAGATTTTTACCGTTCTCAATTCCCAAAACATTTTATAGCACTRTCTGATYCMTCAAAGAAAGTRTCRTTTTTTGATCAAAATACMTTCAAAAGAAATATTGATGAAGAAATTTTTTATTCAAAATCAAAATCACCTTCAGTAAAAAATGCCATTGACGCTATTATTCCACAACTAGTTGTATTGTACCGTCAATCAGAATTATTATTTCAGCAAAACACATTGAATGATCTAATTTTAAACAGTTTAATACCCTTAGCCGTTTTAAATTATATAAACAGTGCTTTAGTAGAGTTAAAAAGCGAAAATAACATTTTGTTAAATGCTGAATTTAATCAACGCATAAACGATACGATAAAAAATGAGCCAGCACCATTTATTTATGAACGAATCGGTGAAAAGTTCAGGTATTATTTTATTGATGAAATGCAAGACACTTCTGAATTACAATGGAAGAATTTAATACCACTAATAGACCATGTTATTTCATCAGAAAATGAAGTTGGAGAACAAGGGAAGTTATTGCTTGTTGGTGATGCAAAACAATCAATTTATAGATGGAGAGGTGGCAAGGCAGAGCAGTTTATTGAACTTTCGTCTTHTGAAAAAAAGAYAGAAAAYAAYCCWTTTCATATMGAWAAAWCCWTATTAAATTTAGMAACTAATTTCCGAAGTTTTTCAGAAATDATAACCTTTAATAATGCATTTTTTAAACACATCTCTCAGTTTTTAAAGAATAAAAGTTTTCGTAATTTATTTTTTGAAGGGAATAATCAGCTTATAAATAAAAAGAAAGGTGGTTATGTGCAACTATCTTTTGTGGAAAATAATAAAGATGTAGAGGAGAGAGAATTAGTTTACCCGAAAAAGGTATTGGAGCTTATTCAAAATTTGGACAATTCTTTTCAGAAAAATGAAGTGTGTGTTTTAGTGAGAACTCGAAAGCAAGGAATAGCAGTCGCTAACTATTTATCAGCAAATGAAATTGAGATAATTTCATCAGAAACGTTGCTGTTGGGAAATAGTACTAAAGTGAGTTTTATTATTGATTTGTTAAATGTTCTTCAAAACCCTCTAAACAAAGAGTATAAAATTAAACTATTGTACTTTTTATACAAAGATTTAAAAATTAAAGAGCCAAAACATTCATTTTTTTGTCGATTTATTGATTTAACGAATATTCAATATTTTGAAGAGCTGAAAAAAATTAATAGATATTTTAATTACAATGAATTTGTTCAAAGCCCTTTTTATGAAAGCATTGAATACATTGTACGAAGTTTTAATCTWGTATCAGAATCAGATTCAAACATTCAGTTTTTTTTAGACATCGTTTTTGAGTTTCAACAAAAAAAACAAGGATCACTTCACGAGTTTTTAGCATATTGGGATTTGAAAAAAGATACCTTGAGTATTGTAGCTCCCGAAGCTAAAAATGCGGTGAGAATTATGACTATCCATAAAGCAAAGGGCTTAGAATTTCCAGTAGTTATTTATCCATATAATATTGAAATTTATAGACAAATAAATCCTAAGGTTTGGTATTCGTATGAGAAACCTAGTTTAATTAAATCAATGCTCATTAATTATAGTAGCAAATTGAATTATATTGGTGAGCAGGGAAAGCGGCTGTTTGAAAAGCAAAGAGAAGAAGTAGAATTAGATAATTTCAATCTATTGTATGTTGCACTAACTAGGTCAATTGAACAATTGTATATTATTACAGAAAAAAATACTTCAACCAAAAATGAAGAAAACCTAAATTATACGTCAGGACTTTTTATTAATTTCTTAAAGCAACAAAATTTATGGAATTCTGAACAAAACGAGTATAGTTTTGGCGATAAAAAACGCATTTGTGTTGATCGTAAAGAAGAAAGCAAAACCACCTTGCAAAATAGTTTTATAACAAATTCATGGAAAAATCATAATATTTCAATTGTTGCAAATTCATCATTACTTTGGGAAACAGCTCAAGGGAAAGCTATTAGTTATGGTAATTTAATTCATGAAATTTTATCAAAAATTAAAACGAAAAATGATATTTCAGGTATTGTAAGTCAATATGTATACAAAGGTACAATTAGTAATAATGAGCAAAAGGAGCTTAAAGCTGTTTTAAATGAGATAGTAAATCATCAGCAATTGTTTACCTATTTTGAACAAAATAATCAGGTTTTTAATGAGCAAGAGATTGTGACTTCAGACAAGAAAATTATAATTCCAGACAGGTTAATTGTACATGGAAAAAACGTTACTATAATTGATTATAAAACGGGAGTTTCTGACAAAAAACATCACCAACAAATTAATAATTATGCAAAAGTATTAGAAAATCTAGATTATTCAATTGAAAAAAAACTATTGGTTTATATTAATAATGAAATAGTTGTAGAAGAAGTTTAAATTAGGCTAATWTTGCAAAAAARTTAAYAACAATGTACGGTAAAATAAAACAACATTTACAACAAGAAATTAAAGAAATTAAAGCGGCAGGGTTATTTAAATCTGAACGTATTATAACTACATCACAAGAAGCAGTAATAAAAATTAGTACGGGTGAAGAAGTTATAAATTTTTGTGCTAATAATTATTTAGGATTGTCAAATAATGCAGCAATTATCCAAGCTGCTAAAGACACGTTAGATTCTCATGGTTTCGGAATGTCGTCAGTTCGGTTTATTTGCGGGACACAAGATATCCACAAGCAATTAGAAGAAAAAATAGCAGAATTTTATCAAACTGAAGATACGATTCTTTATGCTGCTGCATTTGATGCAAATGGAGGGGTTTTTGAACCGCTTCTCTCTGGAGATGATGCCATCATTTCTGATTCTTTAAATCATGCTTCGATTATTGACGGTGTTCGCCTATGTAAAGCGGCTAGATATAGGTATGATAATAATAACATGACCTCATTAGAAGGGCAACTTATTGAAGCGAATAAAAAAGAACATCGTTTTAAAATTATTGTTACTGATGGTGTTTTTTCTATGGATGGGGTTGTTGCTAGCCTTGATAAAATTTGTGATTTAGCTGATAAATACGATGCATTGGTCATGGTTGATGAATGTCATGCAGCAGGTTTTATTGGAAAAACAGGAAGAGGTACACTAGAGTTGAAAAATGTAATGGGTAGAGTTGACATCATTACAGGAACACTTGGAAAAGCGCTAGGAGGAGCAATGGGAGGTTATACAACAGGAAAAAAAGAGATTATTGAATTGTTGCGCCAGCGATCAAGGCCATACTTGTTTTCAAATTCTTTGGCACCAGTGATAGTAGGGGCGTCCTTAAAAGTTTTTGAAATGTTATCAAATGACACATCTTTAAGAGATAAACTAGCATGGAACACAAACTATTTTAAAGAAGGAATGATAAATGCAGGATTTGATATTGTTAATGGGGATTCTGCGATTGTTCCGGTAATGTTGTATGATGCCAAATTATCTCAAACTATGGCAAATTTGCTTTTAGATGAGGGCATCTATGTTATTGGTTTCTTTTTCCCAGTAGTCCCAAAAGAAAAAGCAAGAATTAGAGTGCAATTATCAGCAGCTCATGAGAAAGAACATTTAGACAAAGCTATAAGTGCGTTTGTTAAGGTTGGGAAAAAATTGAAGGTACTATAGAAAATTAGAGAAAATACATAATAGTTGAGATAATTTTGTATTTTTGTTAATAAAGCCAAAGCAAAAAGAGCTTACTTTGTAAAAAAAAGAACACTAATTTAATTAATTTAATATGAAACATTTAAAAATTGCCGTATTGGCTTTGTTGTTAATAACATCTTATAGCAATGTTAGCGCTCAGGATGAAAATAATCCTTGGATGACAACTTTTGGAACAAACTACATTGATATTAAAGATGGAGATTCAGGAAGTATGCTTCCTTATGTATCTCTAGGCAGGTATTTAGGTAGCGGTTTGAGTTTAGAATTAGCAGGTTCAGTGAACAAATTTGATAGACCTTGGGGAACTGGAAGTGAAGCTGGTTTTTTCGGATTAGATTTAAATATTAAATATGATTTAAACAATGTATTTGGTGACTCAAAGTGGTTTGATCCATTTTTATATACTGGGCTAGGTGAAAATTGGGTTGGTACAGAAAATGGTCTAGGATTTAATATAGGTGCAGGTTTTAATGCATGGTTTAACGATAATGTTGGATTTAGTATTAGTAGTGGTTATAAAAAAGTTAATACGCCAATTGATTTTGAGATGTATCAACATTCTATTGGTTTAGTTTGGAAATTTGGGAAATCTGATACTGATGGGGACGGAGTTAGAGATAGAGATGATGATTGTCCTAGAATTGCTGGTTTAGCTGAATTTAATGGCTGCCCTAATCCAGATACGGATAATGATGGTGTTAATAATTGCTGTGATTCTTGCCCAGATACTCCTGGTTTAGCTGAATTTAATGGTTGTCCTGATACTGATGGTGACGGAGTTATGGATTTAGAAGATAATTGTCCTGACGTTCCTGGTTTAATTGAATTACAAGGATGTCCAGATAAAGATGGCGACGGAGTAACAGATAAAGAGGATGAATGTCCAGATGTTTTTGGTCCTGAACCAAATAGTGGTTGTCCATATATTGATAATGATGGTGACGGTGTAATTGATATATTGGATAAGTGTATTACAGTTCCGGGTCCAGCTTCCAATGATGGATGTCCTGAAGTATTTGGAAATAAAGAGATGGTTGATTTAGCAGCAAAAGGAATTAATTTTGATACTGGAAAATCAAATATTAAATCCAATGTTTTGAGTATTTTAGATAACGTAGCTAATATCTTAAACCAAAATGAAAACTTACAATTCAACTTTAGTATTGATGGTCATACCGATAGTACAGGTTCTTCTGAGAGAAATTTAGTATTATCTGAAGCTAGAGCAAATGCTGCTAGAAATTATTTAATAAGCAAAGGCGTTGATTCAAATAGATTATCTGTTAAAGGATATGGAGAGAGTGCTCCAATTGACAAAAATTCTACTAGAGAAGGTAGACTTAATAACAGAAGAGTTGAAATTACCGAAGTAAAATAATATTTTTATTGAAGGTTTAGAAATTATTAGAAACGTATTTATTGAATAAGGTAGTAACAAAACATTTTGTTACTACCTTATTCTTTTTTTAATTCGATTGACCTAACAAAATATGTAATACATGAATTTAAAGAACATTCTTTTAAGAAAAGGGTATACTCGATTAAAACTTAAAAAAATTAATACGAATCATTTTGAGCTCAAGGCAAAATTAAATGGAATAAAAGGACGTTTTATTTTAGATACTGGGGCGTCAAATTCTTGTGTTGATATTAATTTAGCTGAAAAGTTTAAGTTAGAAGTAAAAGATTCAGATACTAAAGCAGCAGGTGCTGGAGCCATTGGGATGGAAACGAAAATTTCATCACAAAATGTATTGGAATTAAAAAGCTGGAAGTACAATAATTGCCACATTGTTTTATTTGATTTAACACATGTAAATACTGCATTAGTTGAGCATAAGGCAAGTGCTGTAGATGGAATTGTTGGAGCAGATATTTTAGAAAAAGGAAAAGCTATAATTGATTATAAAAAACGATGTTTGTATTTGAAAAAATTGAAATATAAATTTTAAATCACGTTGTTTTTAGCATTCAAGATAAAACGCCACCAATATAAATCATATGCAACTAAAAAAGCCGAAACAAATAGTTTCGGCTTTTTTAATCTTTGTTAAGATCGTTTATATTTCTAATTCTTTTTTAGGATTGTTATTCATTAAAATTTCAACTGGGTTTTCTAATGCTTCTTTAACTGCAACTANGAATCCCACAGATTCCCGACCGTCAATTATTCTGTGGTCGTAAGACAAAGCAACATACATAATAGGTCTTATAACAATTTCACTGTCAATTGCTACTGGGCGTTCAACAATATTATGCATTCCTAAAATTGCGCTTTGAGGAGGGTTAATAATTGGAGTAGAGAGCATAGAACCAAATACACCACCATTTGTAATTGTAAAAGTTCCACCCGTCATTTCATCAATAGTAATTTGACCGTCACGAGCTTTTATTGCTAATCTTTTTACCTCACTTTCAACGCCTCTAAAAGTTAAATTTTCAGCATTTCTAATTACAGGTACCATTAACCCTTTGGGTCCAGATACAGCAATTGAAATATCTTGAAAATCATGTATAATTTTATAATCTCCATCAATCATCGAGTTTACGTCAGGATATAATTTTAAAGCCCTTACTATAGCTAAAGTAAAGAAACTCATAAAGCCTAATCCTACCCCATGTTTTGCTTTAAAATCTTCTTTAAACGCTTTACGTAAATCAAAAATTGGCTTCATATCTATTTCGTTGAAAGTAGTTAGCATGGCGGTTTCATTTTTTACAGCTACCAACCTTTGTGCTACTTTTCTTCTAAGCATTGAAAGTTTTGCACGTTCGGATTTCCGTGGACCTCTAGTTAAAGTTCCCATGCTTGGAGTTGCTTTAACCGCATCTTCTTTCGTAATTCTTCCATCTCTTCCTGTACCTTTAACTTCAGATGAGCTGATTCCTTTTTCGCCTAGTATTTTCTTTGCGGCTGGAGAAGAGCTACCACTTGCATAAGTAGTTTTAGATGCAGTAGTTTTTACTTCATCCTTTGGCATTTCTTCTTTTAGTTCTTTTTTAATAGAGTCACCTTCTGGTTTTTTGCCTTCCATATCTATTAGGCAAACAACAGCCCCAACAGTTACCGCATCACCTTCTTCAGCTTTTAAAGTAATAATACCACTTTCTTCAGCAGGTAATTCTAACGTTGCTTTATCAGAATCTACTTCAGCTATTGGTTGATCTTTTTCAACATAATCACCATCTTCAACTAGCCAAGCTGCAATTTCTACTTCTGTAATCGATTCTCCCGGAGAGGGAACTTTCATTTTTAAGATCATCTTCTTAATTTTTTGTCTGTATTGACGAATTTTTATTAGTTAGTTTTAAAGGGTCAATTTTATTTTTTAGCAGAAATATATGCTGTTCACTATCACTTATTCTTTTGTGAATCAGAATTTTTCATGCTCGTTTCAAATACGTTATCAATAATACGTTGGTGTCTTCTTTTAAATCGTGCAGCTGAACCAGCGGCAGGAACAGCTAAGAAAGGTTGCGAAGCGACTTCAAGATTCACCAATCTGAAGCGTTGCAAAATAAAACTCCATGCGCCCATATTTTCAGGCTCCTCTTGTGCCCAAACATAGTTTTTTACATGAGGATATTTATCAATTACCTGCTGTAAATTGTCTAAATGTAAAGGGAATAGTTGCTCAATTCTCACCAAAGCAATATCATTTCTTTCTAAGTTATTTCTTTCAGCTAATAAATCATAATAAAATTTCCCTGTACAAAATACTAATTTAGTAATATTAGTAGGATTTATGGTGTCATCAATTACTTCTTGAAAATTTCCTTCTGAAAATTCATTTAACTTAGAAACTGCTAATGGATGACGTAACAAACTTTTAGGTGTAAAAACAATAAGAGGTTTTCTATAATCACGTTTCATTTGGCGACGTAATAAATGAAAGAAATTTGCTGGAGTTGTACAATCAGCAACAATCATATTATCAATAGCACATAATTGAAGATAGCGTTCCATACGAGCAGATGAATGCTCAGATCCTTGACCTTCATATCCATGTGGGAGTAAAATAACAATACCATTTTGTAATTTCCATTTGTCTTCTGCAGCCGATAAATATTGGTCGAATATTATTTGAGCTCCATTGCTAAAATCTCCAAACTGAGCTTCCCATATTGTTAAGGTATTTGGGTTTGCCATTGCATATCCATAATCAAAACCTAATACCCCGTATTCAGAAAGCAATGAGTTGTAAATGTTCATTTCTCCCTGTTTTTCGGCTAAAGTATTCAATAAATTAATTGGTTCTTCTGAAATCTCATCACGTAAAATAGCATGTCTATGACTAAATGTTCCTCGTTCAACATCTTGACCAGAAATACGAATATCAAAACCATCTTGAAGTAAACTTCCATAAGCTAAAGTTTCGCCCATTCCCCAATCAATTTTATCAGTTTCAAAAACCATGTTGTTTCTGTCTCGTAAGATTCGCTCAGCTTTACGTAAAAACTTTACCCCCTTAGGAACCGTTGAAACAATAGTAGCGATTTCTTTAAGTTTAGATATTGGATAAGAGGTATCTTCAGAAGTTAACATTGCTTCCAATCCTCTTCTTGTAAAATCCACCCATGTATCTTGCATAAATTCTGGAACTTTTGAAGTTTCAACATTTTTAGAGTGTTGATATTCTTTCTCCAATAATTTTTTAAATTCTGAAATTGATTCATTTAAATAGGAAGTGTCAATTACACCTTCTTCTATTAATTTTTGAGCGTAAAGATCTCTTGGATTTGGATGTTTCGCAATTGCTTTATATAAGTTGGGTTGGGTAAAACGAGGTTCGTCGCCTTCATTATGTCCGTATTTTCTATAGCCCAATAGATCGATAAAGATATCGCGCTTAAATTTCATTCTAAAATCTAATGCCATTTCTACTGCATGAACTACAGCTTCAACATCATCGGCATTTACATGTAATACTGGAGATAAAGTTACTTTTGCGACATCAGTGCAATACGTGCTTGAACGAGCATCTAAATAATTGGTGGTAAAACCAATTTGGTTATTTATAACAATGTGGATTGTTCCTCCGGTAGAATAGCCTTTTAATTTACTCATTTGWGTAACTTCATACACYAAYCCTTGACCAGCTATTGCGGCATCTCCATGHACAATAATWGGAACTAATTTCGAGTTGTTTCCATGGTATATTTTATCGATTTTTGCACGTGCGATTCCTTCAACAATGGGACCAACAGTTTCCAAATGTGATGGGTTAGGAACTAGATTCATTTTAAGTTCCTTGTTGTTTTTTAAAGTTTTAGTAGTAGTTAATCCTAAATGATATTTTACATCACCATCTATATTTTCATCTTCAAAATCTTTTCCTTCAAATTCGCTAAATAGATCTCTAATTGGTTTCCTAAAAATATTTGTGAGTGTATTTAAACGACCTCTATGWGCCATTCCTAWAACAAACTCATCAACATCATATTGTTCAGCGGCATTTCTAATTACMGCACTAATTGCBGGRATTAAAGTTTCRCCACCTTCTAAWGAAAAGCGTTTTTGACCTACGTATTTCGTTTGTAAAAAAGTTTCAAAAGTTACTGCTTGAGTTAATTTTTTTAAGATGTATTTTTTGGAATCAGACGAATAATTAGAATGATTGGAGTTTTTAATTAATTTTTTTTGAAGCCATTTAATTTCTTCTGGATTACGAATATACATATACTCTACTCCGATAGAATCACAATAAATAGTTTCTAGGTGTTTTATAATTTCACGTAGTGAAGCTTTTCCAGTTCCAATAATTTCACCAGCATCAAAAATAGTTTCTAAATCGTTTTTAGATAATCCGAAGTTCTCTATAGCTAGTGTTGGCTTATATTTACGGCGTTCTCTAACAGGGTTTGTTTTGGTAAATAAATGACCTCGGGTTCTATATCCATTGATTAAGTCAAGAACTTTAAATTCCTTTAATACATTTTCAGGAGCTTCAAATTCCGGATCATCTTCAGTTAAAGAATATTTTTCGTTAGCAAAATTATAGCCTTGAAAAAAACTCCTCCAACTGGGTTCTATGGTATCTGGGCTTATTAAATATTGGTCATATAAATCAGCAATATAGCCAGTATGCACCCCATTTAAAAATGAATATTTGTCCATGTTTTTTCTTAGTAGTCATTGATTTGTTTAGTAGCTGCTAAAATACAATTTTTACCAAAACCATCATTTTTATTGACAGGATTATTGTGTTTTTTATAACATTTAATGATTAATACTAATTTGTAATGTTTAAGATACTTTTTTTAAAGTTAATAATGAAAACTTTCTAAAAATTAGTTATTTAATGGTGGTTTTAGAGTTTGGTTTTCAGAGAGTTGTTCTTAGGTATTGGTAAAATAAAAAAAAGAATGATTTTTTTTTGAAAAAATATTGCAAAAAGTATAAAACCTTGTATATTTGCACTCGCAAAAGAGAATAAATTCCTCCTTAGCTCAGTTGGTTAGAGCATCTGACTGTTAATCAGAGGGTCCTTGGTTCGAGTCCAAGAGGGGGAGCAATAAGAGAAGAAGTCTTACAGAAATGTAAGACTTTTTTTATGCTTTTTTATTTTACAGATGCTCTAACCAACTGAGCTAAGGAGGAAATAAGAGAAAATAATAAGAGAAATCTACATTTAGGTTTAATAAGAGAATACTCAATATTAAAATGTTGAAATCTTATTAAATACAGCCTCAACTTGCAAATAACTTGCACATAAAATTGCGGTTTTAGCACCAAACTAAAACGCATATGGCTACAATAAAATTAACACTTGATAAAAGAAGAAAATTAGGAGATGGCAGAAGTCCATTAATACTTAGGTTAACTCACAAAAGCAATAGTACCTCTATTCAAACTGGAATTAAGCTACATTTTAGCGAATGGGATTCAAAAAAATTAAGAGTTTTAAAAAAACATTCCATTCAAAAAGAGCTTAATCTACAACTAAAAGATATTATTCTAAGGTATGAACAAAAGCTCAGGATTGCAGAAATTGAAAAACCTTATTGCAATGTAGTTGACCTAAAGAAGTTAATTACTTCTAACAGTTTTGGTGAAAGTGTTGAGTTTAATAGTTTTTCTTCAGAGCAAGTTGAGATGTTAAAAAAACAAGGTCGTTTTGGGAATGCTCAATCATATATTACAGCTACTAATAGCTTGATTAAATATGGAGGTAAGAATTTAGAACTTGGGGAAATTGATTACAATTTTATTCTTGGATTTGAAAATCACCTATCCTCAAACGGAATTAAAATTAATGCAAGAGCTGCATACATGAGAGCTATAAGAGCCCTATTGAATAAAGGTGGGAAAATGGGCTGTTATAATATGAGTAATTATCCTTTTAACAATTTTAAAATTCGCACACAAAAAACTGCATCAAGGGCTGAAACAATTGAAACAATAATTGATTTGAGAAATATAGAACTAGAAATAGGAAGTGAAATTCATAATGCTAGAAATATATTTTTCTTAATTTTTGGGTTGATAGGGATTTCGTTTATGGATTTGATATTATTAAAAAAATCAAACATAAAAAATGGCCGAATAATGTATAAAAGGAGAAAAACTGGTAAGCTTTACAGTATAAAAGTAATGCCTTTGGTTTCTGATATATTAAGTTTATACACTAATGAAACAAGCGATTTTTTACTTCCTCAATTTGATTTGGATGGTATTGATGAATCTCAAGTCCGTCATAAGACAAACCTAGGATTAAAAATTACGAACCGTTATTTGAAGCAATTAGGGATGCAACTTGGATTAACATCATCATTAACAACCTATGTTGCCAGATATAGTTGGGCAAACATTGCTAAACGAAAAGGGTTCAGCAAAGATTTAATAGCCGAAGCACTAGGGCATAATTACGGTAATGCTGTTACGGGAATTTATTTAGAGGGTTATGGGAATGAGATTATTGATTCAGCAAATGATAAAATCCTATCACCTTTAGATTTAAATTCATTATAATTATCCTTCATATGATACTCTCGTATTATTTCATAACATTTAGAGGTGCTCCGTTATAAAATCGCACCTCCAAATTAATTAAGGCTTATCCCACCAGTTTTTTGAATTTTTGGTGAGAGTTTTACCTATTCTTAATTCACGTAAACGTGTTCTGGGATTAATAATCGTCAATAATTTTTTTCTTTTTAATTGAAGAATTGCAAAATTTAGTTCAAACTGTTCGAAAGCCAAATCCTTTAAGATATCTTTATTTGTTGAGTAGCAAAAACTATTGAAATTTTCATAGGAAAGAATATAGACCTGAAGAAATTTTGATAGGATATGCAAATCTGATTCAAGGACAGAAGAGAAAAATTTGTAGTAATTCGCTTTCAATGCATCATTTTTATGAATTTCAATATTTTTCTTGTATTCAACACCTCTCAAGTCACTTATATATTCATTTTTCTGAAGTGTTTCAATAGCCTCTAGGACTTCTTCTTTAGTAAGGTTTATACTATTTGAAATTAACAAGTTTGATGCTGTTACTTTCATACCAAAGCTAGCCAAGGTGTAAATATACATTGCAACGAGCTTGGCATTTGTCGATAGTTTTCTATCCTCAGCTATTGGTTTAAATAATTTATAGAATTCTATTTTTTTCTTTTTCATATGATTATAATTTGGAGTTAATATTTCCACAAGGAATGCTTGATGTTGCATAACAGCAAATGCCTTGTGATTTTAATAGATTAATAGATATTTTCATGTTTTCTGGTCTTAAAATTGATAATTATTTAATGAATATCGTGAGTCATGTGGCACATCTGTTGTTGGTCCCTTATACTTTCTACCATCATTATATAACTCAATATGATAGAAAAACCCACCCACTTGAGTTGGTAAAATTATATTTGATTCCAAGATGGCTTGCTCGCTAACAATCAAAGCATCATGAAATCGATGACACGTAACTGGAAGAATCCTTTTATATTTCTCGATAATATTCTTTTCATACATAGTTATCTTCTCATAAAAACTTCCTTTCATAACATTTGCTGTCATCTTAGCCAACTTCAAAGCGTTATCATTATTATATCCGCTATCTAAATAAATATTTTTAGCTTGAGCAACAGTAAACTTATAATTATTCAATGTCATGTTGAAAAAACGTTTGGCTTCTGCTCTTGAAATATCCATATTCTTCATTAAATTATTATAGACTTGTATACCGATTTTAGTAYCAAGAATTAGGTCAATGATTTGAGGATTAGCCGATATTAAGTCAATAGATAGATACCTCAACGGAATAGTTTTCCTAAAAACTTTGGATAATTGTGTCATGGCATTATATTCTCTATTTTTCTTGAGGATTGTTCCATGGTTTCCTTGACCTTCTGTTAACAAAAAAAGGTTGTTATTGACCATTTTATTTCTAAGTGATTTAGCCGTTACCTTATGCATGTCCTTACCCTCATCTAGGCGCTTAAAGAGCCTCTTTACGATAGGTTTGACCAACTCTATTTCAGTTGCATCCAATGGCTTAAAGGCCCCACCTATACTGCTTAAAATGGCGTTTAGAGCATCTCTATATCTTTGTGGTTTTGATTGATATTTCTTATATAATTCTTCGTTATTAGTTTCTATAAGAATTTTCATTTCACGTTCATATTCAACTGGTAATTTTTCAAGATTTGTTAGATGATTGGCATATAACATTTGCCAATCGTTTGTCAAATCTGGGTGGTATTCTAAGATTTTTTTTACCTTATCATTAGCATATAATCTTATGGCATTTTTCTCAGCCTCTTTAGATAATTGCACCATATAATGATTGGTATCTACATTAATTCTTAAAAATAAGTTTAATGAAGCATAAAAATCTTTACGCTTAACTTTCTTAGAGGCTTGAAGCTTTTCAATGAGCACAGAACAATTTGTCATTTTCAAAATTGAAGAGGTTAAATATTCCATTGCCAAGTTGCCATTAAATGACCCCTTGTTAGTACTTTTGTTTTTAATATCGCTTTTGATTTTCTTATAATCTTTTAAAAGTTGATGCTCATCAATATCCATTAGATTAAGTATTCTCTCAGAAAATACTGTACTAGTTTTTTTAGAGATAAGACTACTGGTTGGCACATAATCAGTTACTTCAAAATTATAATCCTTCAACCTTTCAATGAAAATATCCTTGTTGTACTGTTGGTAATCATTCATTGTCGTCAACGCCTTGTTAAATAGATAAGCCCTATTTACATCCATAGATGGAGTAATACACTCATGTTGATTAACTTCATAATAGGCACTAGCTCTAGAAACTACAGAAGTAAAATAAGAGAGGTCTTTTTTGAACATGGTAAATGAGGTATTAACTTCCTCTTCAGATGTTGGAGTGTATGTTTTATCTTCATTTTGAGGACTAGTTATATTCACATATAAAGCGTTTTGAACAGTTTTACGACATCTACCATGGGCTTGAACCAGATTATTGATATTTATTTTGTAAGCATCATTATTTTGCTCGCTAATAATACAAATACTACAATCATGATTTATATCAAACCCAGCAAAGTAAGAAGAACTAAAGACTATAACGTCACAATCATCAAAGTTTAATTTTTCTCTATTTGTATCTCCTTTAAATGGAGCTAACTTTACTCTTAAAGCATCCCCAGTTCCATTTTTAGTAATAAAATCTGGATAGGGTTTATGAAAATTAATGTCATTCGTGAATATCGCAACCTTTTTGTTATTATTATATTCATCATAAATAAATTCATATGCGTCATCTTTCGTGGAGCTGTATTTCAATAATCTAACGGGCTCTTCAAATCTCTGAAAATTATAATATTTGATATCTATTTCCAATGGAATATCATAACCCCCATTGATAGGTGTTGCGGTAGTTAATGTTATTTTTGCTTCCCATTTGTTATAAACCAGCTCCATGCAGAAACCCATCTCAGGTCTAAATACACTATCTTGAGTAAAGGCGTGAATTTCATCCACCAATACTGGAATCGTTATGATTTTATCGAATATATCCTTCCTATGTAGGTATAACCAAGTGATTTGATTAGGAGTGCAATTGATTATTAAATTTTGTTCCTCAAAATCTACAGTAACATAATAGTCCATTGCTTCTTGCCATAAATTATTCGTTTCACCATAAATTCCTAATTGTTTGTCGCTACCATATTCACCATCTATTTTATCTGTTATCTGAGTAATATTAGGGCTAAAAATCATTAGGTTTCCTCCTTTATAATTGTAAGCAGCAGTTGTTATTCCAACTCCCGTATTCTTATCTATAAATTTATTGTGGCTAAAGTCCGTTAACACAGCATTAGCACTTTCGTCATTACCTACATAATCGAGAAATTTGATTGTTTTTGCATCCTCAATTCTTTTAATTCTTTCATCATTAAACATTTTTTATAAATGATTAATTGAATGCTACTTTAAATAGGTTTTTTCTTTATTTTAAACTATTTATAATAGAGAAAGCATTCTCCAAACCTCGTTCAGATTGCTCTAACAATCTGACCTACAAACAAAGTTTTATGGCCGATGGCCAAATAGAAGGCAGTAATACGTTGCAAGTTCCTACTGCCTTTTCTTTTATATTGCTACTCTTGTGGCTGTAGCTGAACCATGTAATCTTTATATATTCGTTTYATCCTTGATAGGATGTTGTATCTTCCATTTTTAACACTATTATACTCAAAATCTGAGGTGGCTGGAAGCCTATATATGTTATCCACCCAATCTGATTTGAGTTCCTGAAAAGCTCTTGTATCATCTACATACTTATTAAGAAAGAACAACAACACCAATGCATCCTTTCTTTCATTTAGAGTTAATTCATTAAGGTTTGTATTCAACCCCCATTTGTTATTTTTATTAATTTTTATCATAATTTTATATTTTTAGTAGCTCTTGTATTAAATAAATATTCAAAACTTATCAAAGAGTCATATTTAGAGAGTACTTTCTTTTCTATAATTCGTGTTCTTAAGAATACATCATCCAAACACTTACCAATATACTCATCAACCCAATTGTATTTATGTCATTAATTTTGACATAGATTTTCACTTGTTTAAGACGAAAACCCAATGATGGCAACAGATACAGTTGTTTTACTGGGTAGCTTCCTTAGATATTCTATTATTATAAACAATACTCAGGAAGACACCCATCAACATAAAGAACTATCATTGGGTTTTAACCATAAATATTTCCAAGGATATTATTCAATTGGCAATCGAGATGAATTTGAGATAAATGGATATTAGCAATCGATTTGGAAATTATCCACATATGCAAAATCCAAGCTCTAGGAATGAACCTCATTTTAATCTAAAAATTTTAAGTGGAATTTTTTAATTCGGAAAGTTTTAGTTGAATCAGTGCAAAATTACTCGGAAATCACTGCTAAAAACTTACTAATACAAGACCTAAGTGTCCATGCTACAAAGATACTATTTTTAAAATAATTCGACAAGTAAAATTGAGGATATTTTCGATTACAATGTGAAATAATCAATAAAATACAATGATTTTGTTAAATTTTTGATATTCCAGTTAATTTTAACATTTATCCTCTACCTGGAATTTAAGCTTTCAGGAACCTTCTAAGCTCACCCATTTTCCAACATGTATGATGCCGCATTTTCTTTAAAAGTTAGTTAGAGCGGTCCAAATGAGCTTATATCAGCATCATTTGGGTTGTGGTTTGAGGTTGTGAATACCTATTGTTTCAGTCATAAAATATACAGTAATTATTGATGGAAATTCTTAACGTTCCATTTTAATTTAGAACCGTATTAATTTCCTCCTATTTAGAACAATTCTTATAATTCATTTCGCTATATTTGATGAAGAGAAACTTTAATATTTATTAAATAGATGCTGTTAAAAGAATTGTTAAAATCTAAAGGAGTTAAACAAAATTGGCTAGCTCAACGAATTGGAGTGAGCACAGTAACTATGAGTAATTGGGTAAAAGGTAAAAGCCACCCATCACAGAAAAACTTAATGAAGTTGTGCGAAGTGCTGAATGTTCATCTAAACGATTTAGTAAATTAATGGTAAAAGCAGATAAATATAACTTTTCATTTACTGGATTTTCTTTAAGAGTAAACGAAATGACCAAAGTAGCTGAAGCGATGAATGAAGGATTTCCAGTTGAAATGGTTGATTTTGGCGATGGTAATAGAAATACTGGACAACGTAGGTTAAACGAAATTAAAAAAAGGTTAAGCAAATTAACCGACAAAGAATTACAACTTTTAATTGCTGGAGATTTCACCTCTAATAAACAACTTGCTTTTTTATCGGTATGTAAATCCCATAAATTTATTAGAGATTTTGTGGTGGAAGTATTACGTGAAAAATTATTGGTATTTGATTATCAAATTACCGAAGGAGATTACATTTCCTTTTACAGACGAAAATCTGAACTCCATCCAGAAATAGAAAAGTTAACCGAAATAACCCAAAACAAGATAAAACAAGTCACCTTTAAAATATTAGAACAAGCGGGAATCATAGATAACGTAAAAAATAAAATGATTCAACCTCAACTTTTAGATTCCAACGTTATCAATACAATTGCATCGGATAACAAACAATGGCTAAAAGTCTTTTTTATGAGTGATATGGATATAGAAAATAGAATTTAATATGGTAGAAATTGTAAAAAAGTTTGATGATTTATATAATAAACTATCATCTAGTAGATTTTTAAGAAAAGATGGATTGGGTGGTGAAATACCCTTCTTTATATCACCATATAAAGCGGAACAAGAGCTAAAAGTAGCCGAATCGATTCAACTGTTAAAAAAGAAATTGGATACATCTGGTGTACCTATTTTAGAAATTAACTTATATAATTTGGTATGTGAAATACTGGAAGAAAAAGGTGGGGTTGAACGAATGTTTCGTGTAGAGAGGGCCAAATCTAAAGATAAATTTTTAAGAGCTCTCCAATCCTCATTAAATATTCATCAAGTGTTAATGCCTCGCATTGAAAAGAAGATATTGGAAAGCGATGCCAAGATTTATTTCCTAACTGGTATTGGTTTGGTATACCCATTTATAAGGTCACACACCGTATTGAACAATCTTCAAAACATAGCAAAAGAGGCTCCAACTGTGATGTTTTTCCCTGGGGATTATGATGGGCATTCCTTAAACCTATTTGGGTTATTAAAAGACGATAACTATTACAGAGCATTTAATATTGACAAAATAGAAATAAAATAAATTATTATGATAAAGAAGTTTTTTGAAAAAGACATTAATAGAAAAATTGAGACAGTAATTAAAGCGGATGACCGTGAGCATATCTCCGATGAGGTAGTAGAATATGTAATCACCAATGAAATTGCAAAGAAAATAAGAGACCTATTCTCTGAATACAACGATTACGCTGGAGCCAATGGCGTTTGGATTTCAGGTTTTTTTGGTTCAGGTAAATCTCACTTGTTAAAAATTCTATCCTATGCATTGGAAAATAAAGAATTTGATGGTTATAAAAGTGGAGAGCTATTTGCTGAAAAGATTGAGAATGACGAAGTGTTAAAAGCGGATGTTCTTAGAGCCTCCAAAATACCTTCAGAATCTGTTTTGTTCAACATTGACCAGCAAGCTCAGATTACAAGCAAATCAGATGAGAATGCTATTTTATCTGTGTTTTATAAAGTGTTTTTCGACCATCTAGGGTATTATGGTTTTCAACCACACGTAGCAGAATTTGAAATGTGGCTAGATAAACAAGGCCAGCATGAAGCTTTTATAACCAATTTCAACACCAAACATGGAAAATCTTGGGAAGAAGCTAGAATAGATTATTTCGACCCGATGGTAACGGATGATATTGCTGAAGTATTGGGTGAATTAAATAATACGGATGCATCCAAATATGAAGATATTTTAGATGAGTTAGWAGAAAAACAAAAACAATCCATCGAAGATTTTGCTGAGAGGGTTCATAACTATCTTAAAACAAAACCTTCAAATTTTAGATTAAATTTCTTTGTGGATGAAGTTGGTCAGTATATTAGTAATAACACCAAACTGATGTTGAATTTACAAACCATCGCTGAAACCTTGGCTACAAGAACCAAAGGAAAATCTTGGATATTGGTTACGTCACAAGAAGATATGGAAAAGGTTGTTGGAGATATGAATAAGCAACAGCAAAATGACTTTTCACGTATTCAAGCTCGTTTTAAAATTAAAGTACCATTGACTTCGGCCAATGTAGATGAAGTAATAGAAAAACGATTGTTAAAAAAGAAAGATGATGCCCAAAAACAATTGGTTGCTTCCTATAAAAAAGAGAGTGCCCACTTAGAATCATTATTATCATTTTCAGAAGCTGGTGTTCAGTTTAAGGGATATCGTGATGGAACAGATTTCGGAAACAAATTTCCGCTAGTTCCTTATCAGTTTGATTTGTTTCAACAATGTAGAAGAGCATTGTCAACACATAATGCATTCCAAGGAAAGCATGCTTCTGTCGGGGAACGTTCTATGTTGGGTGTGTTCCAGCAAGTGATTCAAAAAATTGAAGATAGAGATGACAAGGCTTTGGTAAGTTTTGATTTGATGTTTGAAGGTATTCGTAACGAATTACGTGGTGAAATCCAAAGTTCTGTGATTTTAGCTGAACGACATTTGGATAACAAATTTGCCATTCAAGTGTTGAAGGCTTTATTCCTTGTAAAATACTTTGCCAACTTTAAAACAACCAAGAGAAATATTTCTGTGTTGATGATTGATGATATCAATATCGACATTAAAAAACACGAAAAAAACATTGATGAAGCACTGAATATTCTTGAAAACCAAAGTTATGTGCAACGTAACGGGGATTTTTATGAATTTTTAACTGATGATGAAAAGGATATTGAAGAAGAAATTAAAGCGACAGATATAGATGAACAAGCTGTTACACAATTATTAAAAGAAATTCTGTTTGACGAAATTATTCGTGACAACAAAATAAAATACCTAGATAATAAGCAAGATTACGATTTTACTAGTAAGATTGATGGCTCTGTATTTGGGCGTGAAAAAGAACTTGAAATCGAAATCATTACAGAAAATTATCATGACTATGATAACCTCCTTTTCATACAATCTCAAACAATGGGAAGTACCAGTATGAAGATGGTGTTGAGTTCTGATGCTGTATTTATGAGGGATGTTAAGATGTATTTACGAACTCATAAATACGTAAAACAAAATCAATCTACATCCAATCCAACGGAACGTAAACGCATACTACAGGACAAGGCTCAATTAAATGCGGAAAGACGCAGAAATCTAATGCTCATTGCCAATAATTCGTTGGCGAAGTCTATTGTTTATATGAGCGGTTCTAAGCACGAATTGGGTCAAACAACCGATGGTAAAACTCGTGTAATGAATGCATTTCAAGACCTGATAAAAACAGTGTATTCGAGCCTACGAATGTTGGGTACTACACAGTATAGTGAAGATACCATAAAGGCTACTATTGTATCAAGGCAAGATGACTTATTTGGAGCTGATGACGCAACTATTTCAGAAGCGGAATCAGAAGTGTTAAATATAATCAATAGACGGAAAAAACAAGCTGAAAGAACATCTTTAAACGACCTTAAAACTTGCTTCTCACGCAAATCTTACGGTTGGTATCCGAATGCCATTTGGACCATCACAGCAAGGCTATACAAGCGAGGGAAAATTGAAGTGATGCAAGGTTCAAACATCCTAGAGGACCAAGATATATTGAATGCTTTCCTCAATAGTTCTAAACACGGAACAACCTTATTAGAGCCACAAGCTACTTTTGATTTAAATGCTGTAAAAGCATTAAAGCAAACCTATAAGGATGCTTTTGATGAATCGTGTCCGTTAAAAGAACCGAAGGATGTGGCCAATGCTTTTAAAGATAAAATAAAAGAAATGGCAGTTCATGTGAATCAAGTATTGGCTCGTAAAAATGAATATCACTTCCTAAAAACCTTGGAAGATTTCAGTGAAAAACTAGATAAGTTATCTAAAAAAGAATACAGTTATTTCATCACCAATTTGACCGATTTTGAAGATGACCTTTTGGWTKCYMNNNAAGAAGAWTTATTGGACCCTATAAAAAGATTTATTAATGGTGACCAAGTAAAGATTTATGACGAGGTTAAAAAATTATTGAATAGTAATAACGCTAATCTAAATTTTATTGAAGGTGATGAAGTTAAAACTTTAGAAACCATTCTTGAAAGTGAAACTCCTTATAAAGGAAATGGCATTCAATTGGCTAAAGCGGCAAAAGATAGCCTTACTAAAAAAGTATTGGAAGCTATTGATGCTGAAAAGAAAATATTCAATACTAATATTACAGCTATTGAGAAGGCTATTCAGGATTCGGAAGAATACAACTACATAGACGATTCTCAACAAAGGAAAATTCAAAAAACGATACTCGATTTTAAAACCAAAGTAACTAATGAACGCTTTATTGGTAATATTAGAGATATTACTCGTAATGTAGATGACCATCTGTATAGTGACCAAATGAATTTGATGTCTAAATGGTTAGCTCCAATACCTGAGAGTGGGAAAGTAGAAGAACCTCAAGCTAAATACATTAAAAAAAGTAATATTCGTGTACAATTTCATAAGCACCAATTGACTTGTGAAGAAGATGTGGATGCTTATGTAAGAGCCTTAAAAGAAGCTTACTTGGAGCGCATCAATCAAAATTTAAAAATTACGCTATAAAAGATGAACACCAACACCCTAAAAAAATTCGCTCAAGAAGCTCGTACTAAACTCATTGAACAAATTGGAGCTAAACTAGAATTGGTTTTAACTTCAGATTCTTCCTTATTACGTGAAAAAGCGTCACAAGTAAAAAAACTGCAAGAAGAAATCAACGCTACTAGTAAAGAACAAGTAATTGAAAAGGTGGCTTATACGTGGTTTAACAGATTAATGGCATTGCGTTTTATGGATGCCAACGATTACCAACCCATAGGCATACTAGTAATAACACCAAAAGATGGTTATACCTTGCCAGAAATCTTAGATGAAGCCAAACAAGGCCATATTCCTGATGACCTACCCGTAAACCAACAACATGTTTACGATGTGTTGGATGGCAAAATACCAAGCACCAATGCTCAAAATGAAGCTTATAAAGAATTATTGATTGGAGCTTGCAACCATTTAAATATGGTGTTTCCTTTTTTGTTTGAAAAGTTGAGCGATTATTCCGAATTGTTATTGCCAGACGATTTAATTTCAGAGTTCTCCTTAGTACAAGATATTCGTGATGGAATGACTATTGAAGATTGCCAAGTGGTAGAAATAATAGGTTGGTTATACCAGTTTTATATTTCAGAAAAGAAAGATGAGGTTTTTGCTTCGAAAAGTAAAGTTAGGAAGGAAGATATACCAGCCGCTACTCAATTATTTACCCCAAGATGGATTGTTGAATATATGGTTCAAAATACGGTTGGTAAATTGTGGTTGCAAAACAAACCCAACTCCAAGTTAAGGGAGCATATGCCCTATTTTATTGAATCTCCTTCAGTTGAAGGTGTTGATTATTTAAAAATAGATTCTGTTGAAGAAATTACACTGTTGGACCAAGCTTGTGGAAGTGGACATATTTTGGTTTATGGTTTTGAGTTACTAGCTAAAATTTATGAAGAAGAAGGTTACAACACAAGCGAAATACCTCAACTTATTATTGAAAAAAACTTATTTGGTTTTGAAATAGATGAACGAGCATCTCAATTGGCTGGATTTGCCTTATTAATGAAAGCTAGAGGTTACCACAAAAGAGCTTTTAGAAAGGAATTGAAACCAAATATTCTTTGTTTTGAAGATGTTGTTTTTACCGAAGAAGAGTTAATGAAGGTTTTGGTACTAACCTATTTGGATAAATCTTCTGAATTAAAATACGACATAAAACTACTAGAAAATGCAACCAATTTTGGTTCCTTAATAACCCCACATACATCAACAAAACTACTCGAAAAAGGATTGGCAGAAATTGAAAACCAATTATTGAAAGCTGACGTGTTTCAGCAAAATTTATTGGATAAATTACAACTTGCATTAGAACAATTACATCTATTATGTAAAAAACATCATTGTATAGTTGATAACCCACCATACATGGCGGCTGGAAAAATGAACAAAATTCTTTCAGATTTTGTTAAAACAAATTATTCAGCAAGTAGGGCAGACTTAATGGCTTGTTTTATGGAAGTTGGTCTAAAAATGATTTTACCAAAAGGTTTCTTAGGAATGATAAACCAACATTCTTGGATGTTTTTAAGTAGTTATGAGAAGTTGAGAGGAAAGTTAATTAGGGAGACATTCTTTGATACACTTTTACATTTAGGCCCCCGTACTTTTCCTGAAATAGGTGGTGATATAGTACAGAATTCTTCTTTCACGTTTTGGAATAAAGAACTTAAGGGTAAAGGAAGTTATCTTCGTTTAGTAGATTTTGAAAAATCTGAACTGAAAAGAATGAAAACTCTTGAAGCTATTAAAAATAGGGATTGTGGCTGGTTTTATACTGCCAGTCAAAAAGACTTTAATAAAATATCAGGAAGTCCTATCGGTTATTGGTTGAGTAATAGAATGATGAAAATTTTTTCAGAGTCACAAACTATAAAGGATATTGCTGAACCAAGAGCTGGGATGCAAACTGGAGACAATGAGAAATTTTTAAGAGTTTGGAATGAAGTTGATTTTTATAAATTGGGTGTTGGATTATCAAAAGAGGAAGCAAACAAAAGTGACTATAAATGGTTCCCATATAATAAAGGAGGTGCATTTAAAAAATGGTATGGAAATAGAGAATACGTAATTAATTGGTTTAATGACGGGGAAGATTTAAGAGAGGATAAACTTTATAAGTTGTCAATAGGTAAATGTTTGCCTGGTAACTCTAAACCACATAATAGTCAATATTACTTCAGAGAAAGTATTACATGGTCATTTGTTAGTGGTGGTACATTTGGAGTAAGATACTCCCCGAAAGGCTCAGTTTTTGATATCACAGGTTCTTCTGTTTTTCCAGATACTAAACAAGTGATATATTTGTGTGCATTTCTGAATTCTATACTTTCATTTGAAATGCTTAAAGTATTGGCACCAACAATAAAGACATCAAGTGGTGATATTAAAAGACTTCCAATAATTCTCAACGATGAAAATAAAATGGAATCTGTAACTCAATTATCAAATATTATCATTGAGTTAGTTAAATTAGAAGATAATTCACGGGAATTCAACTGGGATTTTATGCAAAACGAACTTATTCGTATCAAAGGGCAAGTCCTAGAAGAGACCTTTGATTTATATAAGCAGTATTGGAAAAACAAATTCTTTCAACTCCATAAAAATGAAGAAGAACTAAACCGTCAGTTTATCGATATATATGGTTTACACGAGGAGCTAACACCAGATGTACCGTTAGAGGATATTACCATTTTAAAAGAAGAAACGGATATTGTAAACAACCAATTAGTGTTTGATGCTAAAGAAGTATTTGCGCAGTTTATGAGTTATGCGGTGGGTTGTATGTTTGGGCGTTATAGTTTAGATAAGGAGGGCTTAATATTGGCGAATCGAGGAGAGGCGTTGGAAAATTATTTATCTAAAGTTGCGAAGTTAGAAAATGAGGTCGCTTTCCTTCCAGATAATGATAATATTATCCCACTATTAGATGATGAGTGGTTTGAGGATGATATTGTGAATCGTTTTAATGAGTTTTTAAAAGCCACTTTTGGCAAAGCTAACTTTGAGAAAAACTTAGCTTTTGTAGAAGAATGCTTGGGTAAAGATGTACGTAAGTATTTTGTAAATGACTTTTATACAGACCATATAAAACGTTACAAAAAAAGACCTATTTACTGGATGTTCTCTTCACCAAAAGGGAGTTTTAATGTGCTTATTTATATGCATCGTTATACGCAAGATACGTTAAACCAAATACTAAATGGTTACCTGAAAGAATACAGAGAAAAACTAAATACACATATAGAACATTTAGACCATATCATCGTTTCTGGTACCTCAGCAGAGCAAACCAAAGCATCCAAAGAGAAAGATAAGCTTAAATTAGTTATTAATGAGCTACTAGAATACGAAAGAGACGTATTGTATCCGCTGGCTACAGAACGTGTTCCTATAGACCTAGATGATGGTGTGTTGGTAAACTATAACAAGTTTGGTACTGCTATTAAAAAAGTGGCTGGCTTAAATGATAAAAAAGCCAAAGACAAGGTGAAGGGGTTTGATTGGATAGATACAGAATTAATTAGATAGATATGAATATACCTATTAACATAGAAACACTATTAGCTGGTAAAGTAGTAGAATCGGAGCGCATAGAATTTAAGAAGGGTTGGAACCCAGCTACCACCATGCGAACAATTTCTGCTTTTGCAAACGATTTTGAAAATTTAGGAAGTGGTTATTTGGTGGTTGGGATTGAAGAAGAAAATGGGATGTCTAAACGTCCAGTTTTCGGATTTCCTCCCGAACAATTTGATGCCGTTCAGAAAGAGCTATTAGGATATTGTAACCTTATTCGTCCAGCATATTTTCCAAGAGTATCTTTAGAGGAAATTGACGGAAAGCACGTTATGTTAATATGGGCTACTGCTGGCAGTAATAGACCTTATGAAGCTCCAAAAGATGTTACTGCAAGAAATAAGGACTATCATTATTATATAAGACGGTATTCTAATACTGTACAGACCAATAGAGAACAAAGTCAAGAACTTTTGAGTTTAACCGCCAATATTCCATTTGATGACAGACAAAATCCTAGGGCTACCATTGATGACATCTCTCTTACTTTATTACAGCAACACCTTAAAGAAATTGGAAGTAGGTTTTATGAAGAAAGCTCTAAATTGACTCATAGAGAAGTTTGTGTACAAATGAATTTGGCAGAAGGAGCTAATGAACATACTTTTCCCAAAAATGTTGGACTACTTATGTTTAACGAAATTCCCGAACACTTCTTTCCATCTACTCAAATCAATCTAACCGAATTTCCTGAAGGGCTTCCTGGAAAAGAATTTATTGAAAAGAATTTTATAGGAACTATTCAACAACAACTTAAGGATGCGCTGGCGTATCTAAAATCTCAAGTCATTAAATCTAAAACGGTTAAAATAGTAGGTGAAGCAGAATCAAAAACATTTGTCAACTATCCTTTTGAAGCCATTGAAGAAGCTCTAGCAAATGCTGTATATCATAAAAACTATGAAATACGAGAACCTATTGAAGTTAGAGTATTGCCTGATTCTATTGAAATAATAAGTTTTGGTGGACCAGACCCTTCTATTCGTGAAGATGACTTAGATAGAGGAGTTATAAGAGCACGTAGATATAGAAATAGACGTATAGGTGAATTTCTAAAAGAATTGAATTTGACTGAAGGAAAAGGAACTGGTATTCCAACCATTAAAAGAGCTCTAGAAAATAATGGTTCCCCTCCAGCTAAATATGATACTGATGGGGGAAATAGACGTTTCTTTATTGTTGAAATTCCTATTCATCCAGAGTTTAGAGCACAAGATGGAGCACAAGATGGAGCACAAGATGAAAAAGGTAATTTGAGAGGAAGTGTAGAAGGAAAAACTCAAGTTACAGCACATCTAACAGCACAAGGTAGAGCACAAGTTACAGCACATCTTAAAGAAGAAGTTAGTGACTTAGTTATTGATAGAATTATAATGACTCTAAAGCTTTGCGAAACTTCAAAGTCTAGAACAGAAATACTTGAAAATATTGGATTATCTGATAGATATAATAATTTCAAAGCAAATATAATTCCCGCACTAAATGGCGGATTGTTAGAAATGACTATTTCTGACAAACCTAAAAGTGGAAATCAAAAATATAGAACAACTGAAGCTGGAAAAGAAACACTAAGAAGAGAAAATGAATAAAGTACAAGAAGCATTGTTAAAACGTTTTGAAAGTCATCGCATCATTTTTTGGTATGATGAAAAGAAAGAACTCACTGACCAATATGAGGAATTGGGTATTGATGGAGTGGATAAAATTCACGTTCAAGGAAATGAGTTCGAAGTAAAACATCGCATCACCAAACAAGCCCCAAATAACAAATTCTTACTTTATTTTACTGGCGAAAAACCTCTAAATGAAGAAAACTGGTTGTTGGATTTGGAATTCGCACACCACGTATTTCATACGGACCAAGAAGCTATGTTTATGCAAGAAATAGGGATTGGTTATCATTTAAAAGAATTGGTTACTGAACATCTTGAATTCTTTAAGTCTAAAGAACGTAGAACAAAATTAAAAGAACTGTTAGGAGAAGGTGACCAACACGAAGATATTAGAGGTAAAATGTTGGCTGTGCTTTTCAATACGGACTATGTGAATCTAAGCACTTTTATCCAAGCTCATAGCTCTGAATTCATTGACGGGAATGATAAGTTTGATAAAAACTTGAATAGATATAATCTTACTAAATATTATTGGGGGAAAATTAAACACCAATTTAATTATCTCAATGAGGCTCCATCCATATATGATTTTCTTATAGAAGTGTTTAACGTCAATTTTGTGTTGGGTTCTAAAAACGAGTTAAATAAAGAATCGAGAATCTTGCTATTACAATGGAAGGATACCATCCAATTTAGAGATAGCTTCCAGAAAGTTTCTGAGAAGATTGCAAATGATTTAGATGTTGAATCCAAATTAAGCGAAACAACATTAGAAACTATTATTGATGATGATTTATTTAGGTTAGCAGATTTCAAAGTAATCCACGAACTAGTTAATCAATTAGCTGAGGGAAGTATTTCTACAGAAAAGGTTTTAAAGTTCATAAAAAAGAGGGAAAATAAGTTTTGGAACAATGAATTTCAACCTTTCTACAGCTGTATCACTTTTGGAACTCAATTCATAGATAAAGCAAAAGAAACCTCATCTACTAAATATAAATCATTTGATGAAGGTGTAAAAAGCTATTCAGCGAATCTTTACGAAGTAGACTTTATTTACAGAAAATTTATTTGGAATTACAGGCAAACTAAACAAAATAGAATATTAGCAAATTTAGTTGAAACAGTAGAAAAAAGATACTCCAATGATTGGCTGTTGAACAACAATAATAACTGGCAAAAGGTGATTGACAATGTTGAWGTTTGGCCATTTAATAGAGGCAACAGTCAGAGAGCATTCTTTAAAAATCACGTATCTCCTTATATCGAGAAGAAGCAACGATTGTTTGTGATTATTTCAGATGCATTTAGATATGAGTGTGGAGCTGAATTGAGTGCGAGGCTTCAAGCTGAGAATAGATATGAATCATCTATTGATTCGATGGTGGCATCCCTTCCTTCTTACACACAACTAGGAATGGCTTCTTTGTTACCTCACAAAGAAATTTCATTTAAAGAAGGTTCAGATTCCGTGGAGGTGGATGGAATGTCTAGTTCGGGTACACAAGGAAGAGCAAAGATATTAGCAACCAATTCAGGAGTAAGAGCAACAGTAATTAAAGCTAAAGACTTTATGAATTTTAATTCTGCAACTGAGGGAAGAGAATTTGTAAAAAAACTTGACCTTATCTATATTTATCACAACAGAATTGATAAAATGGGTGACGACAAAACTACTGAAGAAAACGTTTTTGAGGCTGTTGAAGATGAAATGGATTTCCTGATGGATATGCTAAAGAAAATAGCCAATATGAATGGAAATAATATGATAATTACATCTGACCACGGTTTTATTTATCAGAACAACCCGTTGGATGAAAGTGACTTTATTCAATCCAATCAWAATGGTACCATCTGGAAGGAGAATAGAAGGTTTGTAATAGGAAAAAATTTAAAAGGAGACAACAGTACTACAGCATTTAATGCAAGTCAATTAGGTTTAAATACTAATGCAAATGTATTGATACCAAAATCTATTAACAGACTTCGTATCAAAGGCGCTGGCTCTAGATTTGTTCACGGGGGAGCATCGTTGCAAGAAATTATAATTCCCGTTATAAAAGTGACTAAAAAGCGTCAGGACACAACTTCTCAAGTTGATATTGATATCATTAAATCGACAGATAGAATTACCACAAATATTTTGCCAGTATCCTTCATTCAATCTGACTTGGTAACAGAGAAAGTTCTAGCAAGAACGATTCGTGCTGGAATTTATGCTGAAGATGGGGAATTATTAAGTGACCAATTCAAATACAACTTTGATATTGAACAAGGAAGTGAACGTCAAAGAGAAGTTAAACATAGATTCCAATTGATGGCGAAAGCAAGTGGAAAGTATAAGAACCAACGAGTTCAATTCATATTGGAAGAACCAGTTGAAGGCACTACCAGATGGAAGCAATACAAAGAATACTATTATACATTAAGCATATCATTTACTAACGATTTTGATGACTTATAGCCTATGGAACAATTAGATATTAAATTGAATGAGCATTTTGGAGGAAAAGTAGTCCGTAAGGATTTAACCAAATTGGTGAAAGGAAATGCCATTGTACCTACCTATGTATTGGAATATTTATTAGGTCAGTATTGTGCAACGAATGATGAGGAAACCATAGTTGGAGGTGTTGAAACAGTTAAGAATATTATTGCTAAACATTTTGTTCATAGAGATGAAGCTCAACTCATAAAAGCAACAGTTAAAGAAAAAGGTTCACATCGTATTATTGATAAAGTAGCAGTAAGGTTAAATGATAGAAAGGACCAATTTGAAGCGTCTTTTGCAAACCTAGGGCTCAATAGAATACCTATTGCAGATTCAGTAATTAAAGAGTATCCGAAGTTGCTCTCCAGTGGTGTGTGGTGTATTTTAACACTGGCATATTTCCATACTGACGAAAGAGATTCCACGCCTTGGATAATTGAAAATATAAAGCCTATTCAAGTTTCCAATGTTGATGTTGATGAGTATAAAGAAGCACGAAAAGCATTTACAAAAGAAGAATGGATTGATGTGCTACTACAAACAATTGGTTTAAATCCAGAAGAATTTACGTTTAGGTCTAAATTGATTCAACTCACCAGATTGGTACCATTTGTTGAAAACAACTACAATCTTATTGAGCTTGGGCCAAAAGGAACTGGAAAGTCACATATATTTTCAGAGCTATCACCTCATGGGATGTTGATTTCAGGGGGAGAAGTTTCTAAAGCAAAACTCTTTGTGAATAATAGTACTGGTGATATCGGTCTTGTTGGTTATTGGGATGTTGTTGCTTATGATGAATTTGCTGGTAAAACCAAGAGAGTTGACAGAGGGTTGGTTGACATTATGAAAAACTATATGGCCAACAAATCATTCTCCAGAGGAACACAAGTTTATGGAGCATCCGCTTCTATGGTGTTTGTTGGAAATACGGACCACACCGTTCCCTATATGATTAAGCATAGTGATTTGTTTGATGCGTTACCAAAAGACTATTATGATACCGCTTTTTTAGACAGATTACACGCCTATATACCAGGGTGGGAAGTCCAAAAATTAAGAAATGAAATGTTCACTTCCAACTATGGGTTCATTGTAGATTATTTGGCTGAAGTTCTGAAGGATTTAAGAAAAGAAGATAGAACTCATGATTATTCTAAGTTTTTTGAGCTATCGAATTCAATTACAACTAGAGATAAAACGTCCATAGCGAAAACCTATGCTGGTTTGCTAAAAGTAATCTACCCTCATAATGAGATAACTGAAAAAGATGCCAAAGAACTCCTAGATTTCGCTATTGAAAATAGAAAAAGAGTAAAGTTACAACTTCAAAAAATGGATGAAACCTTTGAAGAGGTTGATTTTAGTTATACTATTAAAAGCACAGGTGAAATCATCAACGTTGACACCTTAGAAGTCATTCAATATGGCCCAAAACAAAGCCCAACAGTTGAAATAAAAGCTGAAGGGGGTCAAGAAACAACCTCAACTTTTATTCAAGAGAGTCCACTTGAGCTCCAAGGAGGACAAAAAATTATTAGAGACAACCAAATAGGAATATCTTATGATTTATTATTTGGTGCTTACTTATTGGGAGCTACAGACATAAGAGTGATTGACCCATATGTTAGATTGCCATATCAGTTAAGGAATTTTATGGAACTCGCTAAATTGATAGCAGAAAAGAAAGACCCTGAAGTTGAAGTGAAACTTCATTTGGTTACAGCGAATAATGAAGATTATATAGAAAATGCTAAAGAGGCGTTTGAGCAAATATCTTATTCATTGGAATCGTTAGGAATTATCTTCACATATGAATTTGATGACTACATCCATGACCGTTCAATTGCAATGGATAACGGATGGAAGGTCGTACTTGGAAGAGGTTTGGATATTTGGCAGAAAACTGGAGGTTGGTTCGACATCAACGAATATGTTCAAGAGCAGAGGTTGTGCAAAGCTCATGAAATTACATTTGTAAAAAATTGATACTGATAATTAAATGAGAAATGCGTTAAGTGGTTACACATATCAAAAACAAGTTACCTTACTCTTATTATCAATTATGGATGTGGAACGTAATATCTCAAAAATTGAGATAGAAGCTAAAACCTCTGACAACTTCGATGATTTAATAATTACTACTAATTCAGACAGTTTCCAATTTCAAATAAAGGATTTTGAGGACGTATCACTTGAAAATTTAAAAATTAAAAACAATGAAATTTTCATTAAAGGAAACCCTCATAAACTATCTGCAAAACATAATGTCATATTCTTTAAAAATATAACAGTCAAATCAAATGAGAAAATTCTAGAATTTCCTAGTTATAAATTTGCTGAAAACGTTTCAATTGTTTCGTTATCAAGAGTCCAAATTGATAAAAAATTAAATAATCTATACAAAATTAATCCACGAAGAAAAAACGAAATGGATTGCTTTTTAAACTCAATTTTAGATAAAAGAATATGGCAAATACCAAGAGAATCATTACCACAACTAAAAGTGTTCTTAACTGATTTACAAGAAAAATCTGTATTAATCAGTCATAAGCTTCTTGAATTTGAAAAACTTCTTTTAATAGAAGGAAAACCTGGTATTGGTAAAAGCCATTTCGTAAACTCACTAATTAAGAAGTTTGAAAACAATATAATATACCGCTTTTGGATTGGAAATCAGGATAGGGATTATCAAGAAAGGTTAAGGTTTGAAAATTTTATTCGTGATTTAAACGTTAAACTGTTTTACGACCAAAAAACAAGAACAATAGAAGAGCTTCTTATTAAATTAAAAAACGAAGATAAAACTTTTATTATTGACGGTCTTGACCACATAGAAAACTATAACAAACCTGAATTTAATAGTTTTATTAATTTCATTAATAGAGCTAAAGAATTTTGTAAAATAATTATTTTATCAAGACCCTTAACTAAGGAACTAAACTGGAATAAACATACACTTGAAAACTGGAATTTGAAACAAACTGAAAGGGTTTTAAAAACGTTGTTTCACCTTTCAGAACATCATATCTTAAAGGAAATTTATGAAATCTCCCAAGGTTATCCTATCATTGTTAAATATATAGCAGAACACTATAAAATAAACGGAAAAGTACCAAAAATTGAACAAGTTGAAAATATAGATTCTTATTATCAGGATATCATTTCAAACGAAAAAGGAAAACATAGTTTATCAGTTTTTCTATGTTCAAAATCCTATATAATGGAATCGGAAATAGATTTGTTTATAGGTCATGAAAAATATTATGTTGAAGAGTTTATTAAGGAACATCCATATCTATTTGACATCAAAATAAATCGAATTTCCCTTTTCCACGATAGCTTCAACACTTTTTTAAGAAAGCAAGTTGATTACACACATAAAACGGAAACGGTTAATAATATCGTTAGTAAATCAATTTTAAATCTTGAAAAAAGATTTTTATCACGATTTAGCTTATTTCAATTTTCAAAAGAACAGAAAAAGAGTATATTAATTAAATATGCTTCAATAAAAACATTCGAAAAAATCATTAAAAATACCGTTGACTTCGAATCAAYAAGAACGTTTTATACTCAACTTAGAGAAATATTAAAGGAGATTTCACCAACCGAGCTGAGCATTAATAATTACTATGACTTATCTTTAATTATCATCTTAGTTACACGAGAACACATATCAACTATCAATACTTTTTACTACACATATGTAAGTTCGTTAATTGAGAATGGAATAACTGATGAAGATATTACAAGTTCTGAATATCTTTTTGGAATGTATTATTACGTTAAAACTAAAAATGCAGCACTACTTTATAATAGCACTACTGACGACCATTATGACACCGAATATTTCCATAAACAATTAGAACTTGACATCAACGAAGAAGAAACATTCATAGAAAAACATTCAAGACAATTAGACAAAAGAACTATAGATGAGGCATTAAAAGATAAAATAAATTTCAAAAAACACTTAACGCAAATCATTGAAAATATCTTTATACACAAATCAAAAATAAAAGGGTACGAAATTCTAAAATCCAGTATTGGAGAATATCTAAATGGACATACTTACCAAGCGACCCATAAACTAGAGAGATTTTTAATAAAATATAATGTCCCAGATTATTATCCAAATTGGATTTTGAAAGATGTTTATAATAATCTATTATCTTATGGATATAAAATTGACTCAGGGAAAAATGAATATCATGATTTAACCTTAAAAAAACTCATATGTAAGTATCGTGATTTAGGAAGTTTCAAACTAAGAAATAAAATACATAATTATATTCGCTTAGCTTTATTAGAAAAAAGAAAAATTGATGTACAAAGTATTTATCCTTACTGGACAAAATACTACCAAAGAAAAGACTATACCTTATATAGTCTGCCAATTGCTTTAAAAACACTACAAAGTGAAAATTTAATTTCACTTAAAGAATGTGTAAGTCTAATTCACAAAATACAAGAAATATCTGAAAAAGGATATAGGCATTTACTTGCTGACTTTATTGAATTATATCAACCGTCAAAAATAATTTTACTTTTAGAAATAGACTTTGACATTGAAGAATTACATGTAGAATGGTTCAAATTACAAAAAAAATACATAAATAAAATAAGTGAACGAACATATAATATTCAGGAGAATAGATTACTTACAAATCATCAAAGTCTTTCAATACCTTTAGAAGAAATTGAAAATGTTCTTTATTCTAACAAGTTCGAAAAACTTGAACTTACTTTGGATTTATTTAAAGCAAAAGTTAGTTTTAAAAATAATCAAAAGAAAACGGCTCTAAAATTTAAACAATCAAAATTAAGATTTTACGAATTAACTGAACAAAATGACTATGACAAATACAAACAGAATAGTCAACAGAGATTCGAAAGAGGTATTTTAACATCCAAAGACATAAACTTCATCAAGAGGGAAAAATTAAAACCGTATGAAATCGCAAAATATTCGGATGGTAATTACACTTCTCTACCCGAAATAGATATTTTTAAAGTTTATGAACCAAAACAAATAAAATACTACTTTAAAAAAATATTATACAATACATTAATAAATAAGACAAAGAGTATAAACTACTTTTATTCATTGTACTACCATCCAGGAAACATACTTGCAATGATAAAACTTTATAGAAATGACAAAGAGTTTAAAGACGCAACTAAAAGTTTTGAAAGGTTTTTAAACTTATCAATGCTTAGTCTAAAACAAGATAGAAGTCCAAAATGAAAAGAAAATATGCACACATCAAAAATGTTGAGAAATTAGAAGTTGAACTTTTGAAATCGAACTTTATCAAGGACTTTTCGAATGAATTGTTGACACTCATTAAAAAGACAATTGACCCTTTTGAAGATATGGGTTATGTCTATGATATAAATCAAGCTACGATTGCTGGTTTATATACAAAACTATATAAGCATTATAAATTATTTCTTCGAGCCTTCAATAACAATGAATATGATACTAATGCTTTACTAAGTAGACCGATATATGAAGCTTTTGTTTTAATGAAGTATTTGATATTAAAAGGAGAAGAATCACAAAAACATTACAGACTTGTTTCATATAGGAGAAGGTACAAGAATTTAAAAGAGCTTGAGGGAATTGAAGGAATTGGTCAAGTAATGATTGAAAAGTTAAAACATGCGATGAGCATAGATGGATTTACAATGAGTGATTTTGAGGCTGAAAATTCAAAAAAGAAAGGGCGTAAATGGGAGCTTGATGGGAAAAATTTCTCAGAGATTCATAAGGAAGTAGAAATATCGGAAACATACCCATATGTATATGGAATGCTTTCGGAAGTTTTACATAGCGGATGGGGAGATATTAGACAGCTACATTTAACATATTGTGAAGGTAAATACTTTATTCCTAAGATGGATTTCTACAATAATAATGACAATCGTATTATTGCTCCAATTTTCTCAATATTGATTGAAGCCTCTGAAGAGTTTTTAAACTGGGCAGAAAGAAACAAAGATATAGAGAATTTCACAGAACTTAAGAGAATTAACAACTTGACAATTAAATATATTTTTAAAAATTATGAAACTAATTCGGATAAATATTTATATGAATAGAAAGAAAAACAAATTATTACAATTAGTATAATTCATTGCTTGGTTTGGAAATTGTCCAACAAACATTCCGTATATTTAACCTGATTTCTCAGCCTGAAAATCCTAGCGGGTTTACAGCAACAAAATCATAACTCTGAACCGTTGTACATAATTTAAAAAATGACTCCCGAAAACTATCCAGATATAATTTACAAATACAGAAGTTGGAACAACGACTTCCATAAAAATATTCTTTTAAATAATGAAGTCTTTATGTCACCACCTAATGATTTTAACGACCCATTTGACTGTCGAATTCCAAAAAATCATTATCTAATCGATACACCTGAAAAAATAGACCAATTTATTAATGATGGGATTGAAAAGCATAGAGAATGGTTAATTGCAARTGGGAAAAATATTGATTTTGAAAAGAAACAATTAAAAGAACGCCTTCAAGATATTGAAACTTATCAAAAAGAACACGAAGATTTAGAATATGCGGAAATGGATAAACATTATGGAATATTATCATTAAGTGCTCGTTGGAATTCAATTTTGATGTGGTCTCATTATGGAGACTTTCATAAAGGTTTTTGTATTGGATTTAATGAATTAAAAATGCGGAATTGTGGACTTTTTGGAAAAGGTGGGCCAGTAACGTATACTGAAGAGTTTCCAGAAATCAATCCAATGGAACAAGAACATACAATGTTGAAATCATTTAAACAGACACACAACAAAGCTAAAGATTGGGAATACGAGGAAGAATATAGACTAACAAATCTTTTTTTTCCTAATGTACCAACAAATGAGCAAAGAGTAATTAAGGTACCTTCTGAATTCATCGATGAAGTTAACTTAGGAATGAATATTTCAGAACAACATAAAACAGAGATTATTACAGAATGTACAAAACGAAATATTAAGGTCTATCAAACTGAAAAAACTCCATTCAAGTTTAATTTGACAAGAAACATTATCTAAATAAAACGTGTGACAACAAAAATACGGAGTTAAAAAACAAGTCATTTTAGTTTAATTTCGATACAAATTTTGCTTCATAATGCAAACCCGATTTAGCAATAGTAAAAACTTATTTTAATAGTTTATTGCTCACTATTATTAATGTTAGTTACTTACTCTTCCTTTTGATATAATACCCAGAAAATTCTATCTCTTGGAATGATACTCAATCAAATATCTGATAACAGAACTCGCTGAGCCACCATAAATATCTCTCTTGGCCATTTGGTTCAATTTTTCCTTTAATTTGGGGCTTATGCGCATCGTAAATATCAATGTGTTATCAGTTTTCGGGAGTCTTTTGTTCATAATAATCAAATGTTTATACTAATAAATATCACCAATATTTCAGAAACACCTCCCTAAATGCATTATTTTTTAATCCAAAAAATAAATGCACCCAACCCATCTAATTTAGAGCCTATAGCGCACCCTAACGCCAACTCATCCGTAGTCGATACATCCATTGAAGTGTTGTTTATAGTGCCTTTTGGGGCGATTAATAAGCATCCAAAGACATTCAAACGGAGGGGTGCATGATATTTCAGGGGRTATCCTAAGCCCCCGACCTCCCTATATATGAAACCTCAACATTAAAATTCTGATAATCAGTCGGTTGTATACTGCCTTATATGTTGATAATCAGATAGTTACGTATACACGCAATCCCATGTGCGTTTAAAATCCAGGAATACATTTTAGGGGCCATTTAGGATGATGTATGCACAGAATTAAAATAGCTAAATCATAAAGAATTTTATAACGAAAATTATTTTTCAAAAAAAATAGATATATTTTAAGGAAGGTATTGTTGTTAGGACCAGATTCAGAACTAAAATACCTGAAGGTTTTATATAAGAACATGTCACAGAAAATGAAGATTCTGACATGGAAATCAATGGATATTTGACACAAACCCAATGATGGGAAAGGGTTCAACGAATTGGTTGGGTATCTACCTTAGATGTATATATTATAATAACCATTCCGTGGGTCGAGGCCCAGACATCATTGGTTTTCACACCTTAAAACAATTAAAAAATTTACAAAAACTATTCTAATGGACTTCAACTCCACTTTAATTATGAAAGGAAGGGCTATTCAACGGGGAGAAATAGGATATAGAAATAATGTAGAATAGATTATCAACTAAGTTTTTTAATTTTATCTTTTATAGTTTCAATCTCTTTTCTGTATTGAAGCACTTTAATATCATCTCGTAATTTTTGCTTTTTGGAATAGTTTTTACAAAGTTGTAATTCCATATTTTTTAGTCGTATTTGGTCTGTATAGTTCTGAATTAAATTCATAATGTTTTGTTTAATTATAAATATCATTGAACTATTGGAAATGAGTTGATTTTTAATATATTTGCATCGCTTTAAAAGTTAAGTTCATTTACAAATCTGCTAAAAAACTGCAAATAACTTGCATGTATATATAGTATGTTGCTGTAAGCCTTGCTTTTATTGTCCTTTTATATGGTATGGCTCTGACTGTTAATCAGAGGGTCCTTGGTTCGAGTCCAAGAGGGGGAGCAAAAAAGAAAAGAGCAACCATTTGGTTGCTCTTTTTCTACCATCTATTTTCAACAATCCCCACTACGTTATTTAAATGGTTCAAAANTTATTGTTATAAAAATTTAGTGAAATAATAAATCGAAGTTTTTAAAGAGACCCCAATTAATGCAGTATTTACTAAGAAGAATACTACTTATAGTAGTTGTATGTTCAGGATTAATTGCTTGTGAAAAAGAAGAAAAATTATCGAATAATAACCTCCTAGAGCAGGATGTACAAGTCAATTACAGTTCGATTGAATTAAAGTTGTTGAGCTTGGTAAACGACCACAGGATTCAACTGGGTTTAACCAAATTGAACAGCCTTGGCTTGATTTCAAAAGAAGCGGAAAATCACTCTGCTTATATGGCGGAAAAAGATTTGGTAAGTCATGATAATTTTAATATTCGAACCAATAATCTCTATGAAAATTTAGGGACAGTGAATGTCGGTGAAAATGTAGCTTACGGTTATTTGACAGCGAATGGATTGTTAAATGCATGGTTGGCCAGTTCAGATCATAGAATTATTATTGAAAATAAAAATTTCACAGATTTTGGTGTGTCTGCTAAATTAAATGCTTCTGGCCGTTATTATTTTACGATGATATTTATTAAACGACTGTAGCCAATATCCCAATAAAAGATTTAGTTGAAATTTTGATCTTCTGCGTACCATTCAGCAAGTGAAGTTCCTGTTTCTTGTAATTTTAACGAATGTAATTTTATACCATCAGGTAATCTTTTTTTAATTTTTTCGGAAAAATCTACTAACATCATTTCGCTTGTGGGTTGGTAATCAACCAAGATAACATTGTGKTCTCTTTTCTCTAATTCATGGGCTAATTCTATATGGGGTGTATTTTTATTAAATACTGTAGCGTGATCAAATTTATCAACTATTTCCGATAGAACTATCTTTTTTAAGTCGCCAAAATCTATGACCATTCCAAATTTTACATTTGTTGAATCACTTATAGGAGTACCTATAATGGTTACAGAAAGTTTATAACTATGACCATGTACATTTTTGCATTTTCCATCGTAGCCATACAATGCATGTCCTGTTTCAAAATCAAAGTGTTTTGTAATTCTAATGTTGCTCATGCTGATCTTTCTAAATTAGTTATCTAAATCTTTCCTGTTTTTAGCTTTATAATAAACCAAGTATGCTATTAAAACTAAAATAGCGAAAGGCAAATAAGTTCCTATGAGAACACCAATTTCATAATTATTATTTGGTGCATTATTAATTTTTTCTTCAACATCTACTTGTTGTAAAGTGGCTATAAAACTAAGTAACATTTATTGTTTTTTAAATTTTTTCAAAGCGTTTTTGGTGAATTTAGATAAAATTAAATTACCGCTAATTTCTGCTCGTTCCTCTAATAATTTATCCCAATGCTCAGTCCCAGCCCATAAAACTTTTTTCATTTCTTTTAACGCATTTTGATTGTAACTGGAAAGTTTACTTGCTAAAAATGCTGTTTCGGTATCAAGTTCATTGATAGATTCAAAAACCTTTGCAAATAGTCCTTTTTCTTTTGCCCAATATGCATTTTGCCAACTGGTCGCGTCTAAGGTTAATTCATTGAAAGCTGCTAACCCTATTTTTCTTTTTACAACAGGTTCTATTACAAACGGACCAATACCAATGGTGAATTCAGATAATTTTACAGATGCCTGTTCGGTTGCGAAACAATAATCACAAGCCGCAGCTAAACCAACTCCCCCACCAACAGCTTTGCCTTGCACACGACCAATAATTAATTTTGAACAGTTTCGCATTGCATTAATTACATTAGCAAAACCAAGAAAAAATTGTTTTCCCTCTTCAAAATTTGATATAGCTATCAACTCGTTAAAAGAAGCTCCAGCGCAAAATGCTTTTTCTTGCTCACTTTTTAAAATAATAACATGAACATCGTTATTCGTACTTAATTCATTAAAAGAAGTTGTTAATCTGCTTAATAACTCACTTGGGAAGGAATTACTTGCTGGATGCCCAAACTCAATAGTGGCAATATTATTTTGAATATAAGTGTATAAACTTCCGTTGGTCATAATGCCCAAAGTTACGCGTTTTTGTGTAAATAATTGCGTCTAAATTTTAAGACCAAAATACCGGCTCTTAATAACATCCATACTGTAAAAGCCATCCAGATACCGTACAATTTTAAATTGTAATAGTCACCGATTAAAAGAACAGGTAGAAATCCTAAAAAAGTAGCAATTAGTAATAAGTTTCTCAATGTTGAAGCTTCTGCAAGTCCTTTAAAAATTCCATCAAAAACAAAAGCAATTGCATTTATGGGTTGCATAATAAGTACAATCCAAAAAATACTATAAAATGAATTAAGCACAAGTGCTTCTTGAGAAAATAGTTTACCAATAGAAAAATAAAATAAGCCGCAAATAACACTTAATATTATTGAAATAACTATTGAGTATCTACTTAATTTAATACTCAATTTCCACATTTTTTCATAATTTTTTTCTCCAAGTAATTTTCCAGAAACAATATTTCCWACACTTGCATACCCATCAATAAAAAAGGCAAAAAACAGCCATATTTGAAATGCAATGGTTTGTGCTGCAATATAATTATCTCCGTATTTTGTAGCATACGAATTTGCCAAATACAACGCAACATTTAAAGCAATGGCCCTTATTATTAAATTAAAACTTATAGATAGCAAGTTTTTAATTTCTTTATTAAAAGGAAACGTAATTTTTAAGCTAAACGGTGTTTTTTTTAGGATTAATATAAGGGCTAAAATTGCCATGACCCCTTGTGAAATTACACTTGCCCAAGCAGCTCCTTTCACATTCATTGGATTTATATATCCGTCTATACCATACACTAGCACAACATCTAAACCGATGTTTAAAACTGCACCTATAATACTAATTACCATAGGCCAAAAAGTGTTTTGTAACCCTCTGAAAAGGCCAAAACATGAAAACACAAAAAGTGTTAATGGAAACCCAATGGCCCGAATTTTGAAATAATCAATGGAATAATTTAGTATAATCCCTTTGGCATTGTACAATTGAAAGATTTCATGAGCGAAAAAAATGGTTGTAAAATAAATTACAATGCTTAAAAAAATATTAATTGCTATAATTTGAGCAGGGAGTGTTGCTATTTCATCTAATTTTTTTGCTCCCAAATACTTTGCTACTGTTGCTGAAATTGCAGAACGAGTTTGCGCTAAAATCCAAACCAATGCAGAGATAAAGGAACCAGCAATTCCGACAGCTGCTAGTGCTTCTGTAGGATTAATAGCTATATTTCCAACAATAGCAGTATCGGTTATTGAAAGTAGTGGTTCAGCGATACCAGAAATAATAGCAGGTATGGCTAATTTGTTAATTCCTTTAAATGTTATGTTAGACTCTTTATGCATTTAAAACTTTTTCGAAACAGTAAAAAGGATGTTTGCTTTGTTTTGGTAAATAAATGGATTCTAACTTTTTGTAGTTTCTTTTTTTATAGAATTGTTGATTTCTTTTGTTTTGACTAAATGTATCTAACCGAATTGAATTAAACTTATATTTTTTAGCATAATTTTCCGCAAATTCCATTAATTTTTGAGCAAAGCCTTTACCTTGAAAATTTGGATGTACCGCTAACCGATGAACATATAAATTTTTATTGTTTTTAGTGAGCCATTTTACATGTAGATATTCTTTATCTTCAATTTCAGTCAATACAATAATCCCAACAATAATTTTATTGATTTCTAACTTCCAAATTTGTTCCAGCTCAATATCTATTTGTAAAACTTCTTTTGAAGGATATGTTTCATCCCATTGATATATTTTATTTTCAATTAAATATTTCGCACAACTTTTTGTGAGTGAATGAAGCTGGTCTAAATCAGCGATTATAGCTTTTGTGATCATTATATTACTTCTGAAAAATAAATTTCAAACTCTTTCTCACAACTTTTTCTAAATGAATTGGCATTATTGAAACATTCCAAGGTTGAGTGCATCCTAAAGAGTGATTCATATAATCAATAATAACAAGTTCACTTTTAGGGTTCCAAGAATGTAAATTTATAGCTTCTTTGGGTAAAACTACCTCATCATTTTCTCCTTGAATAATTAAATATGGAATTTTTAAATCAGAAACTGCATTTTTAATAGTTAAACGCCCTTCATTTTCTTTAAAATTTTGATAGAACTCATATAAGTGAGGCATTTTTTGATGAGTTCTTGAATTTAAGATATATGCAGTTCCTTGTTTTTTCCACGCTTCTAATTGTTCGCCATTAGGAAAACGAACTCCAAAATCTGATACACCTGCCCAAGTTATTACTTTGCTAATTTTATTGTTTTCAGAAGCTTTTATTGTCACAATTCCTCCACCTCTTGAATGTCCAATTAACGTAATATTTTCTATATCAACTTCATTTTTAAAGTCAGGATTAGTTGTTATCCACTCAATAATATCTTCTAAATCGTTTAATTCTTTTATATAGGTATTATTTCCAAAAGCTCCAAGATCTGGAAAATCTATAGGTTCTTTAGCAGTTCCTCCATTATGCGAGAAGTTAAATTTTATAAAAAAAAGATGTGCTCTTGAAAATTCTTCTGCAGCAATATTCCAAGCACCCCAATCTTTAAATCCGTTGTATCCATGACAAAATAGAACGATAGGCTTTTTTGAATTAGTTTTCTCATAAAATAAATCAGTTACTATAGGTTTATTATGATGGCTACTTTTTACAATTATATTTCTAGTTTTTTGCATATGATATTTTTAAAAGGGTAAATTTTTGTTTTCTATAAAAGGCGTATTTGGATTTAATATTTCGGTTATAAGGTTGTTAATCTCAAACATAAAATCTTGTATTCTTTCTTCTGAAACTTTAGAATCAGTACCTCTTGGTTTTTCTGAAAAATTCATTTTTAAAAATCCAGCATTTAAATTCTTAAAAGAGATAACACCACTTTGTAATTGGTCGTTAGGTGTTTTTGTGTTGGTCAAATATAGGTATGAATATAACATTACCTGCATAGCTTTGGAGTATTTATAATCTTCACTTATTAAACTAAAATCAGTTATTTTTAATTGATTAGCTTCAACTTTTCCGGTTTTATAATCAATAATTCGTAGTACGCCATCAAGTTCATCAATTCTATCAACAATCCCAATAATTTTAATTGGAAAGTCAATACCTTCAATAACCACTTCAGCATTCAATTTTTCTTCTAAGGCTATAATTTTTAGCTGCTTGTTTTGATTTATTAATTGTAATTCTTGTTGTAAAAACCGATTGATATGATTTTTACTAACTTCAAAAATCAATTTATTTTTACCTGTTTTTAAATTTCCTTTTAAATAATGTTTGTTAAAATATGTAGTAAGTAATGTAGTGCATTTTTTTTGCATTTCTTCAATGCTTTCTTTGTTTAAAATATGTCCTACATATGGCTTATACATTTCTTCAAGTACGTCATGAATCACAGAGCCCATAGTATTTGCCGCAATGGTTTCTTCTACTTCGCTATCTTCTTTTATGCCTACTATTTTTTGCTCATAAAAACTTACTGGATTGTAAATGTAGGTTGCCAGAGAAGATGGAGAAATCCCTTTGGTAAATACTTCTTTAAGTTTTTGTACTACTTCCGAAGTTTTTTCAATTTGAATTAAAGTATCCTCTGTATGCTGAACTTTGGGGCTGATGATTGTTTTAGAAATGGTTGGATTATTGATTTCAAGCTGAGTTAAAAATCGACTTTTTTCACCAGAACCATAACTATCATTCTCAGTGTTATAAATTAGGTATATATTTTTAGCTCGTTGCAATAATCGTTGAAAATGATAGGAGAAAATGGCATCTTTTTCTTGATATGTTGGCAATCCAAAATGTTTTTTCACATCAAAAGGAATAAATGAAGAATCGTTTTTCCCTCCAGGTAAAATCCCTTCATTTACAGAAGTTATGATTACCGTTTCAAAGTCTAGCACTCTTGTTTCTAACATTCCCATCAATTGCAACCCTTGCAATGGCTCTCCTTGAAAAGAAAGTTTTTCATTTTGTAAAATCTGATTGAAAAATAACGTCAGCGTTTTTAAATCGACAATGTGGTTGTAGGTTGAGTTTAGCGTTTCTAGTTGTTTAAAAATAGTATAAAAACGATATAAATATTCTCTTTCAACCCCAACTACATATTGTTTCATTTCAAGGATTAAACTACTGCATTGTAAAATTAGTGCATTTATATTTGTTGAAAATTCAAACAATGAAAACAAGGGTAATAGTTGCTCAACTTCAATGGGGGAAATACATTTTTTTAATGTTTTTACTGATAAAAATATACTGTTTTCATGCTGTATTTTAGCAATTATTTTTTGAAGAACTTCGGTGTATAATTTGTTCAATAATGCATCATTCAAAACAGCTAAAACATCTTTGTAGTAAAATTCCCTATCAGCTGTTTTATTAAATTTATRCTGGTTTAAATGTAATTTAAATAGGGTATCAAACAATCTTGCTATTGGAATATCTTTTAAAGAATATCCCATAGTGATGTTAATGTTTTTTACATTATTAGGGAGTGAATTTAAGGTTAGGGTTAATAAATTTTCATCTGCTAATACCAATGCGGTTTTATTAAAATTTTCTAATTTAGATACAAGTTCCCCTGCATATTTTATTTGAGAAATATTTTTTGGAGCGCCTATTAAATTTATATTTTTAGTTGAGAATTCAGCGTCGTTATTGATCCATAAAAACGGATTTTTTTTGTAATACACCCATTCGCGTTTATATTTTCTTAAAAAAACGCCAGCTTCATTTGAATTATTTAAAATAGCTTCATTTGTATCCCAATAAACAGATGCAATGTTATTATTTAGTAATTCCTGAATAATATATTCTTCAGCTTTATTTAGCGCATTAAATCCAACAAAAACAATATGATTGTCTTTATGGTTGTTTATATAAAATTCTAAATTGTTTTTAGCTTCTTTGTAAATCAATCCTTGATAACCAAATTTATTAGTTTTAAGTTTGCTGTTCAATGCCTCATATAATAGATGTAGATACTCAAAAAACTGAAGGTAATTTACGGCTAATTGGCTAGGTGTTTTGTCTTGAAACCATTCATTTAACCGTTTAACATCTCTTAAATTTGCAAAAAATTCATCTGAATTCACCAAATAACTATCAATCTCATTGAAATCATGTAAAACAATTGTGGCCCATTGGGAAAAAGAGTCAAAAGGCTCTATTTTTTTTGGGGGAAGGATCTGCTTATAGATACTGTAAAATTCAAAGAGTAATTGTGTAGTGTCAATTAAATTAATAGCTCCTATTTCTTGAATATAATTTTCAATACTAATAATTTTGGGTAAAAAAGATGAAGTAGGTAATTTTTTTAATAGTTCTTCTTTCAAAAACAAACAAGACCGTTGACTAGGAAGGATAAATATTAAGTTCTCATACTTTTTTTGTTTCCCTAATATATCTTCAACAACCTTTGAAATAAATGAATTCATTTAATTTTTTTTACAATATAAAAATAAAAAAGACACTTCAAATGAAATGACTTTTTTATTTTTTTTTAGTTTAAAATTCTAATTTCAATATTTAATTTTAAGGGCTACATGTTACAATGTTAGTTGTATCAATTAAAGTATGTCACATTAATACCCAGCATAAATTAATTTGACAGGATATTTATTTATAGAAGTATGAATACTATTATGAAAAATTTAACATACTCGACTAGTGGAAAAGAACTTATAAATCGACATAGTAACTAATATTGTTTATTTTTGACAAATTCTAATTATAGAAACAAAGCTTTTAATATGAAACGAGCATGTTAAAATTTTTCTTACCAACAGAGAATGATTAATAGCGAACTGCATGTGACAGTTAAAAAACAATAAATATAAACTCATGAAAAAAATAGTTCTTTTTGTATCCCTGTTAATTTTAAGCGCCTCAAGCTTTTCTCAAATTTATGATCCAGTTAAATGGTCAACATCAGTAGAAAAAATTTCAGCTATAGAATTTGATTTAATTGTACAGGCAACAGTTGAAGAAGGCTGGCATTTATATTCTCAGAATGTACCTGAAGATGGTCCAATACCAACAACTTTTACGTTTGAGAAAACGAATGATTATGAACTAATAGGAAGTACTTCGGAAGAAGAAGGACACACAATTTTCGATGCTGTTTTCGAAATGGAAATTAAATACTTTGAAAATAAAGCAATCTTTAAACAGCGGATTAAAAATCTTACTGAAAATTCTTTAAAAATTATAGGAGAAGTAGAATTTATGGTTTGTGATGATACCAGTTGTTTGCCACCAACATTTATTGATTTAAATTTTGATATTTCGGGAAAAGAAACAGCAACTATAACTCAAGTAAAAGAGAAAAAAATAGTTACTAAGAAGAAGAAACAATCATCAAATAAAAGCTTATTAACAATATTCATTATCGCATTCTTTTCAGGTTTTGCAGCCTTATTAACGCCTTGTGTGTTTCCAATGATTCCAATGACAGTGAGTTTCTTTACAAAACAAAGTAAAAGCAAAGCTACAGGAATAAAAAATGCTATTATTTATGGAGTTTCAATAGTAATTATTTACGTGTTGTTAGGAGTATTGGTAAGTGTTGTATTTGGAGCTGACGCTTTAAATGCGCTATCAACAAATGTGTGGTTTAATATCATTTTCTTTTTGTTATTAGTAGTTTTTGCAGTCTCGTTTTTAGGTGCTTTTGAAATTGTTTTGCCAAGCTCTTGGGGAACAAAAGTTGATGCGCAAGCTGATAAGGGTGGGATTATTGGAATATTTTTTATGGCACTAGCTTTAGCCATTGTTTCATTTTCTTGTACAGGACCAATTGTTGGGACTTTATTAGTTGAAGCAGCGGCAGGAGGAAATCAAATAGGACCCATTGTTGGAATGCTAGGTTTTTCTTTGGCGTTGGCTATACCATTTGCATTTTTTGCAGCATTTCCGGGATGGTTAAATTCATTGCCAAAATCCGGAGGATGGTTAAATACTGTAAAAGTAGTTTTAGGATTTTTAGAGTTGGCTCTAGCATTTAAGTTTTTATCAAATGCAGATTTAGTRTTAGATTTACAYTGGTTAGAGCGTGAGGTATTTTTAGCTATCTGGATTGCAATTTTTGGTGCYTTGKCAATGTATCTTTTTGGGAAAATACAACTACCACATGATTCTCCATTAACACATATATCTGTAGGAAGGTTAAGTTTAGGATTAATTTCATTGATGTTTACAATTTATATGATTCCTGGTTTGTGGGGAGCTCCATTAAATTTAATTAGTGCATTTCCACCGCCACAACATTACAGTGAATCGCCATATGGAGTTGGATTTTCCAAACTAGGAAGTGGTGTTAGCAATGAACATGCTGATATTCCCGAAGGAGCTCATCTTTTAGCTCCTTATGATATTTTAGCGTTTAATGATTATGATAAAGGACTAGCATACGCTAAAAAGGTAAATAAACCTGTAATGATTGATTTTACGGGAAAAGCGTGTGTAAATTGTAGAAAAATGGAACAAAATGTTTGGGTAAAAGATAAAGTGTTAACAATTCTTAAAAATGAAGTTGTATTGATCTCATTATATGTTGATGATAAAAGAAAACTTCCCGAAGAAGAAATCATTGATTCAAAACTTCGACCAGGTAAAAAATTAAAGTATATTGGGCAAAAATGGAGTGAATTTCAAACGATAAGATATGGTGCTAATGCGCAACCTTTTTATGTTTTAATGGATCATAATGAAGAAAATTTAATAGATCCTGTTGCCTATACGCCTAATGTGGATGAATACCACAATTGGTTAAAAGAAGGAGTAGCGAATTTTAAATAAAATTAGGAAACTAAATAATGAATAATGAGTTTTATTTCAAACACATCTTCAAACGAAAAAACAAACGCTTCTAAAAGCCGACCTTCTGAATTAGAAAGTTATTTTCARCAATTTAGAAAAMAYATTRTWGGTRTWRATCAAACTTTTCAATCTCCTTATGGTGAGAAAGAAATAATTTATACAGATTGGACTGCAAGCGGACGTTTATATCGTCCAATTGAAGAAAAAATGGTGAATGAATTTGGGCCTTTTGTTGCCAATACACATACAGAAACTTCAATAACAGGATCTGTAATGACCATGGCATATCACAAATCCAGAAATATAATTAAGCAGCATGTAAATGCAAATGATAATGATGTTTTAATTACTGAAGGAACTGGAATGACTGGGGTTGTAAATAAATTTCAACGTATTTTAGGATTGAAAGTTTCTGAAAATCTAAAACAACATACAACTATTCCTGCAGCATTGAAACCCATTGTTTTTATAACCCATATGGAACATCATTCTAACCAAACTTCTTGGTTAGAAACAATAGCGGATGTTGAAATAATTCCTTGCTTGGAATCGGGTTTGATCTGTTTTAATAGTTTTGAAAAATTGTTAATTCAATATAAAAACAGACCATTTAAAATTGCGTCGGTTACAGCTTGTTCAAATGTAACTGGGATTCAAACAGATTATTACAAAATTGCAAAAATGATTCATCAATATGGTGGGTTGTGTTTCGTAGATTTTGCATGTTCAGCTCCTTATGTGAAGGTTGATATGCATCCTGAAGATAAAGATTCGTATTTAGATGCTATTTTCTTTTCACCTCATAAATTTTTAGGAGGGCCAGGAACTTCTGGAGTTTTAATTTTTAATAAAAAATTATATAAAAATCTGGTTCCAGATAACCCAGGAGGCGGAACAGTTAATTATACAAATCCATGGGGTGACCATGATTATGTAGACGATATAGAAACCCGCGAAGATGGTGGAACACCAGGTTTTTTACAAACAATCAGAATTGCATTGTCTATTCAGTTAAAAGAACAAATGGGGATTGATAAAATTTTAGATAGAGAGCATGAAATTAATGAGATTGTCTTTAATAAATTTACTGAAATTTCGGGGTTGAATATATTGGCAGGCCAGCATACAGATAGGTTAGGTGTTTTTTCTTTTTATATTACCGATGTTCATTTTAATCTAATTGTAAAATTATTAAATGACCGATTTGGAGTTCAAACTCGTGGAGGTTGTTCTTGTGCAGGGACGTATGGCCATTTTTTATTGCATGTAGATCAACAAACCTCAAAAAGTATTGAAAAGAAAATTTTAGAAGGCTGCATGGTTGAGCGTCCAGGTTGGATTCGTATGTCTATTCACCCAACAATTACCAATGAAGAAGTTTTGTACGTTTGTGAAAGTATTAAACAAGTAGTTGAAAATTGCCATGAATGGGAAAAAGATTATCAGTATGATGCTGATAAAAACGAGTTCATCCATAAATCAGCAAAACCCATAGAAAAACAGATTGTAAATAATTGGTTCAAGTAATATTTTATCGAATAAAGTTTTTTCTATATTTGAAGGATTATAAATTAATAGTTAATGAATAATTTTATTTTCTTTCTGAAAGAAGGGTTGTTTCATGTATTAGATTGGAATGCTTATGACCATGTTTTATTTTTAATAGTATTAGCAGTTATTTATGATTTTAAAAATTGGAAAAAAGTTTTAGGATTAATTTCATTATTTACAATAGGGCATACATTCACATTAATTTTGGCAGCCTACAAAATTGTTTCAGTGAATATAAATTGGATTGAATTTTTAATCCCAGTAACTATAATTACAACAGCTTTGGTTAATATTTTGAATGCTAAAAGCATAGCCAAAAACACGAAAGCAAACACCAATTTATTTTTAGCATTATTTTTTGGATTAATTCATGGGCTGGCTTTTGCAGGTGGTTTCAAAATGCTTATTGGAAATGCAAAAAGTAAGTTTATTCCATTATTAGAATTTGCCTTAGGAATAGAATTTGCTCAAATAGTGATAGTATTTGTGATTCTTTTATTGGGGTTTATTTTTCAAACAATTTTTCGTTTTTCAAAGCGAGATTGGATTCTGATAACCTCATCAATAGTAATTGGAGTAACCATACCGATACTTAAAGGAGCAATATTTTGGTAAAAATTTAACGCTGAATCTAATAGAATCTTATTACTTTCGTAACGACATAAAAATGTATGAAAAAAAAACAATTAAAATACGACCARGCCTATATGAGAATGGCTTTTGAGTGGGCAAAATTATCGTATTGTGACAGAAAACAAGTTGGTGCATTGATAGTGAAAGAACGAATGATAATTTCAGATGGATTTAATGGAACTCCTACGGGATTTGAAAACTGTTGTGAAGAAGAAGGAATGACAAAGTGGTATGTTTTACACGCAGAAGCAAATGCAATATTAAAAGTTGCAAGTTCAACACAATCTTGTAAAGATTCAACGTTATATATTACCTTATCACCTTGTAAAGAATGTAGTAAATTAATACATCAATCAGGAATAAAAAGAGTCGTATATGCAACAGCATATAAAGATACTACTGGGCTTGACTTTTTAGAAAAAGCAGGAGTTGAATTAATGCATCTTAAAAATTTATAATGACAAGAAGAAAAGCAAGTATACCATTTTTTATAGGATTAGCGATTGCCATAGGAATTCTTATTGGAAGTACTTTTAACTATAAAAATAAATCAGTTTTATTTAGTACTAATTCAAATGAAATTAAAATTAAAAAACTCATTAACTACATACAATATGATTATGTAGATAAAGTTGATACTGACAGTTTATTAGATGCTGCTATTACCAATATGTTAGCAAAACTGGATCCACACTCTGTATATATTCCCAAAGAAGAATTACAACGCGTCACTGAAAATATGCAAGGAAAATTTGTAGGAATTGGGGTGTCATTTTTGATGCATGAAGATTCGGTAGTTGTTACAAGCGTAATTAAAGGTGGTCCAAGTGAAAAAGTGGGGATTAAGGCTGGAGATAGAATTATTGTTGCTAATAATGATACATTATTTGGTAAAAGTATTTTGAATAAAGCAGGTGTTGAGACTAATGACAGAAGTTCTATAAGAAGTAGAAAGATTAGCGATGCAGTCATGAGATCTCTAAAAGGTGAACCAGAAACCAGTGTAGATATCTCTGTTTACAGACGTTCAATGGATGAGGTTTTAGAAATTACTATTGCAAGAGGTGAAGTTTCTATAAAAAGCGTTTCTTCATATTATATGATTAATGAAACCTTGGGGTATATTAATATTGATCGTTTTGCAAGAACTACTTATGATGAATTTAAAATCGGGTTGGATGAACTAATTTCTAAAGGAATGAATGCCCTAGTATTAGATCTTAGAGGAAACCCAGGAGGATTTATGGATATTGCCAATAGTATTATTGATGAGTTTTTAGAAGACGGCAAACTCATCGTTTTTACTAAAAACAAAAATGGTGAAGTTGACAAATCGTATGCCACTAGTGATGGCGATTTTGAAGATGGTAAAGTGTATGTATTAATCAATCAAAATTCAGCCTCAGCAAGCGAAATAGTTGCAGGTGCCCTACAAGATAATGACAAAGGAATTATTGTTGGACGTCGTTCTTTTGGAAAAGGATTGGTACAACAGGAAATGGATTTAGGTGATGGCTCAGCAGTTAGGCTTACAACCTCTCGTTATTATACACCTACTGGGAGGTCAATTCAAAAACCATACAGTAAAAAGGATGCTAAAAAATATGGTAACGATTATATTGAAAGGATTCACAATGGAGAACTAATAAATAAGGATAGTATAAAAGTAGATGATCATTTAAAATTTATCACTCCAAAAGGGAAAATTGTTTATGGAGGAGGTGGTATTATCCCTGATGTTTTTGTCCCGATTGATACAGTAAACACGTACAGCAGTAAGTTATTTGGAAGATTGAATGGGTTTGTATTTAAATATATAGATAACCATAGAGAAGAAATGAATAAATGGGAGTTGAATAAATTTGTTGAAGAATTTGACAAAAACAATAAAATTTTCGATCAGTATACAAATCAATTAGATTTAAATTCTCCACTTTTTCCAAAGACAAGTGAGAATTTAAAAATATACTTGAAAGCTATTATGGCTAGAAATTTATTTGATGAAACAGGTTATTTTATGGTTACTCAACAAAAAGATAATATGATTTTAAAAGTATTAGAATTAGAAAAAAGTACAAATTAGAAGGAATATGTATCTTTAAGCACTTAACTATCATAAATTTTGACAACCAACAAAAAAATATACTTCGCTTCTGATCAGCATTTCGGAGCTCCTACAGTTGAATTAAGTAAAATTCGCGAGCAAAAGTTTATAAATTGGTTAGATACTATAAAAAATAGTGCTGAAGTAATCTTTTTATTAGGTGATTTATTCGATTTTTGGTTTGAATATAAAAAAGTTGTACCCAAAGGTTTTGTACGGGTGTTAGGAAAGCTTGCAGAGTTAAGAGATAGTGGAATACAAATTCATTTTTTTGTTGGAAATCACGATCTCTGGATGCGAGATTATTTTGAAAACGAATTAAATATCCCAGTATATCGAAAACCGAAAGAATTTTCATTTAACAATAAAACCTTTTTAATTGGTCATGGTGATGGCTTAGGCCCAGGAGATAAAGGGTATAAAAGAATGAAAAAAGTGTTTACCAATCCTATTGCTAAATGGGTTTTTAGATGGCTGCATCCAGATATAGGAATTCGTTTAGCTCAATATATATCTTTAAAAAACAAGCTTATTTCGGGGGAAGAAGATGTTAAATATCTTGGTGAAGATAATGAATGGTTGGTACAATATTGTAAAAAGAAATTAACGGAAAAACAGTATGATTATTTTGTATTTGGTCATCGTCACTTACCTCTTGAAATACCAATTACTGAAAATTCTATGTATATAAATACCGGAGATTGGATAACTCATTTTACCTATGGAGAATTTGACAAGGAACAATTAGTATTAAAATATTACAACTAAAAAAAGAGGCTTGCAAGCCTCTTTTTTTAGTTTAATAATTAGTTGTTATTTTTAGAACTTGAAACTAAAGTTAACACTATAGTTAGCGCCTTTGAATCCCATTTGAGTTACCTCTGAGCTATAAAGGAATCGTCCTCCTGCACTTCTAAGGTTTTGATCTAAAACATCTGGATAAACATCAAATAAGTTATTTGCGTTTACAGTAACAGAAAATTTATCATCAAAATTATATCCTAAAATTAAATCGGTAATAATTTTAGAAGAATGCACTTGATCAAGGTTTGGATCAACATCGTCAAAAACGGTTACCTCTCCAAAGCTAGTATTGTTTAAGCCTACATTGAATTTATCACCTTTATATGTTAAACCAAGTAATATTTTATTTTTTGGTCTAGCATCAGTAATTCTTCCAGCTTCTCTACGGTTAAAAATTTCGTATCCACCAGCTTCTAAAGTTGTAGGGTTTGCAATAGCACCATCGACCTCGGTTTTATTAAAGTTTGCAGCTAAATTTGCTCCAAACCCATTATTGCCTCTATAATTTAATACAATATCAGCTCCTGTAGTTTTAGTGTTTACAGCATTTATAAAGAATTGTACCGCTAATACATCATTATCCAATAAAATTTGTTCAACCTGATCTGAACCATCTAAGCTCCCATCAATAGATTTAATTTGAGAAGAGAATAATACTCTATCTTTCACTTTAATATTGTATAAATCAACCGACAATGAAAGATTATTAGTTAATTTAGAAGTAGTACCAAATGAAAAGTTGTTAGAAGTTTCTGCACTTAAATTAGGAACTCCTAAAGCAACAACTGCAGGATTGTCATTTGCTAAAGTTCCTTGTAATTGTGGATCAGCAAAACCGGGTACAATTATGTATTGAGATAAGGTAATATGTCTTTGGTGCAATGAAGGTGCTCTAAAACCAGTACTAGCAGATGCTCTTACGGCTGTTCTATTTCCAATTTTATATCTACTATTCAATTTCCAAGAGGTATTACTTCCGAAATCTGAAAAATCTTCATAACGTACTGCACCTCCTATTAAAAAGGATTCAGTAATATCGTAATCTAAACCAGCATAGGTAGCAAAACTTGTTCTATCCCAGCTCCCAGCTTCTGCAGGCTTAATTCCAGCAAAAGAATCAGATCCACCACCATAGTAAGAGAAAGGATCTCCTTCATTAGCCTGATACATATCTTTTTTAGATTCAAAACCAAAATACAAACTCACTTGTTCATTGAAAACTTTACTAAAATCTAAATTTCCAATTACATTACTAAATACGTAACCACCTGGGTTAAATGTTCTAGGAGACCAACCATGGTCAGCTAAATAATCTCTATTTACAGAGCGGTTTACGGTATAATCAACAGAGTTTCTTCCGTATGTTAAACTTAAATCAGTATTAAAACCACCTAATATAAATTTAAGACCAGCAGCACTGATATTATCCTTTATATCCACTTCAAAAGTTGGGTGGTATCCTTCAAAACTTCCAGCAGGAGTTATAAACTCAGAAGCCTCAACATCACCTCTCCAATATGGAGCTCTATAATACGCAAAACTTCTACCATCTCTTTTTGTAAACCCGTGAAATGTATAAAAATCTACATCATCACTAATAGGATACGTAATATTAACCATCACATCTGTTTTGGTTAAATCTGGTTGACCAACAATCATTCCTAATTCAGGGTTGTTAGTTGCCCAATCTACCCAGTTTTGTTGTGGGTTGCTACCTAAATCAGCTGTTCCAGGAGAACCAGCCCTATTAGTAAACTCTTGAGTGTAATAACCGGCTGTAAAATTTACATGACCTTTACCTCCAATACTAAAAGTAGTATTAAAATCTGTTCCAAAATTAAACCCATCACCTTCTGCTGTAATCCCTGTTTTAGCTGTAACTTCAGCGTATTCAGATTTTTCTTTTAAAATAATGTTAATTACACCTGCAATGGCATCAGATCCATATTGTGCAGATGCACCATCTCTTAAAACCTCTACTCTTGCAATAGCAGCAGTTGGAATACTTTTTAAATCAACCCCTACTTCACCTTTACCAGGTGTACCGTTTAAATAAATTTGAGCACTTTGATTTTTACGTTTCCCGTTTACTAAAACCAATGTTCTACTAGGACCTAACCCTCTTAAATCTGCAGGGTCAAAATGGGCAGTTGCATCTGAGATAGCTTGATTTGCCGAATTAAAAGACGGCACTTTGTAAGCYAGCATTTGATCAAAAGTGTCTTGTCCACTTTGTTTTAATTCTTGAATTCCAATAYTATCAACCGGTACCGGAGAATCAAGAACCGTTCTAGGTTTTGCTCTGTTACCAGTTACCACAATTTCATCTAATCCAAAATTGGCCTCTTTTAAAGTTATAACAATATTACTTGTTGTTGTAATTTGTTGTTTAACTGTCTCAAATCCAATAAATGAAGCGATTAGACTTGTTGGTAATTTAGAAACTTTAAGTTCAAAAACTCCGTTTTCATCGGTAGTATTTCCGTTAAAAGTTCCAGCTTCAATAATTGTAGCGAAAGGAATTCCTTCGCCATTTTCATTTACCACTTTACCAGAAACAGTGGTTTGAGCCCACGTGACAATTGGTATAAACAGTAGTAATGTTAAAAAATGTAATGATTTTTTCATGTTAGTTAATTAAAAATTTTGCCAAATATTAAAAAAATGTTAAAATTTTCCTAATTTTTTTTTCAACATATGRYAAATKAAMYKWTTTTTAAWARSGATAAACNSMAMWAAATNYAMTRATATRTWGARATATWAYYAATAAATCAYWTAAAAYASATAATAATATATAATTTATATTACTATGCGTGCATARKAAATATRRTTTTCRTAAAAATGTAAACACAAGGTGTATTATGATATAATTATCTTTTTTATTCTTYTGAACTAACTGTTAACYATTCATGATGTTAAAATSWTATTAAACCTWKTAMYYTRKMGTTATTTTTAACCAWTTTTTAACAAGAAATAAAAAAAATATTCTGCTATTTGCATGGTGTAATAAAGTATGTTAATTTCACGCTGTTAAAAACAATATTATGAATGAAGAAAATAATGTTTCGGTAGATATTAAAGCTATCAATGAGAAAATTGAAAAAGAAAGTGCCTTTGTTGATTTGCTAATGATGGAAATGAACAAAGTTATTGTTGGTCAAAAGCATATGATTGAACGATTACTTATTGGTTTATTGGGGAATGGTCATATTTTATTAGAAGGAGTTCCTGGGTTAGCAAAAACACTGGCAATTAACACCTTGGCTAAAGCTATTGATGCAAAATTTAGTAGAATTCAGTTTACTCCTGATCTGTTACCAGCAGATGTTATAGGTACCATGATTTATAGTGTAAAAGACAATGACTTTACAATTAAAAAAGGACCAATTTTCGCAAATTTTGTGTTGGCTGATGAGATCAATCGCGCCCCTGCAAAAGTGCAATCTGCTTTATTAGAAGCAATGCAAGAACGACAAATTACTATTGGAGATACAACATTTAAGTTAGATGAGCCATTTTTAGTGATGGCAACTCAAAACCCAATTGAACAAGAAGGAACCTATCCTTTGCCTGAAGCACAGATAGACCGTTTTATGTTAAAAACAGTTATAGACTATCCTAAATTAGATGAAGAGCAGTTAATTATGCGTCAAAATTTAAAAGGAAACTATGATCAAGTAAATGCAGTTGCTTCTGTTGATCAAATCAACAGAGCTAGACAAGCTGTGAAAGAAGTATATATGGATGAGAAAATCGAAAAATATATACTAAATCTGATTTTCGCAACGCGATACCCAGAAAAATAYAAYTTACCAGATTTAAAAGGSYTGATAAGTTTTGGAGCTTCACCWCGTGGAAGTATCAAYCTKGCWATGGCGGCTAAATGTTATGCGTTTATYAGACGWAGAGGCTATGTAATTCCWGAAGATGTTCGTGCKGTGGTACATGATGTATTACGCCATAGAATTGGAATTACGTATGAAGCAGAAGCCGAAAATGTAACATCGGAAGATATTATCAATAAAATTGTAAAYGAAGTAGAAGTACCATAAAAAACGHTTAATCGTTAAGTHGTTGATTTGTTTATGCTATTATACTTTAAACAATTCAACACATCAACAAATAAACAGTTAAACATCAAGAATGGATACTAAAGAAATATTAAAAAAAGAATGAARTAGMAGAACCRTAGATGATGTTTATTTGTGTAGTTGTTTAATCGTTTAAACAAGAAGAACGAGACAAAACTAGTAATAACAGTTCAACAATTGCACCTTTCAACAAATCAACAATAACCAATGGATACTAAAGAAATATTAAAAAAAGTTCGAAAAATAGAAATTAAGACACGTCGCCTGTCTGATCATATTTTTTCTGGCGAATACCATAGTTCGTTTAAAGGACGAGGTATGACTTTTTCTGAAGTAAGACAATACCAATATGGAGACGATGTTAGAGCAATTGATTGGAACGTAACAGCGCGATATAACGAACCGTATGTAAAAGTATTTGAAGAAGAACGAGAGTTAACCATGATGTTGGTGGTTGACGTTAGTGGATCTGAATTTTTTGGCACAACACAACAATTTAAAAGAGATACAATAACTGAAATAGCTGCAACCTTGGCTTTTTCAGCAATTCAAAATAATGATAAAGTAGGTTTACTATTATTTTCTGATGCGGTTGAACTTTTTATTCCACCTAAAAAGGGAAAAAGCCACGTTTTATTAATTATTAGAGAATTGATAGAGTTTCATCCTAAAAGCACTAAAACAAATATTACAGAAGCATTGAAATTTCTGTCTGGTGTAATGAAGAAGAAAGCAATTGTTTTCATGCTGTCAGATTTTATGGATAATAATTATGTGCAAACATTGAAAATTGCAGGAAAGAAGCATGATGTTACAGGAATTAGAGTATATGATAGACACGATGTTTCCATTCCTAATTTAGGAATGGTATCTATGCTGGATGCTGAGACAGGAAAAACAATGTTGGTAAATACAGCATCTAAAAGGGTTAGAAATGGCTACAAAGAACATTATTTAAAAATGGTTGATTATTTTGAAAAATCTTTTAGTCATAGTGGTTCAGGAGTTATTAGTACGAGAATAGGTGAAAGTTATGTAAAAAAATTACTTGGCTATTTTAAACAAAAAGGAGCGAGATAGTTGCAAATTGAGAATAGGTTGAAAATGTACAAATGAAAAAACAGGTATTTTATATAATATGCTTAATTGGTTTTATTGGGTTCGCTCAAGAAAATCCTGTTTCAATAAAAACAGATACGACTGCTATTAAAATTGGGGAGCAAATTCAATTAAAAATAGCGGTAAATGAAACAAACAATGTGATTTTCCCGAAGTTGCAATTAGATAGTTTAGGGAAGATTGAAGTGCTTGAAGTATTACCTGTTGATACCTTAAAAAACAGCTTAGAAAAAAAATACATCCTCACAAGTTTTGATAGCGGACAATATGTGCTACCCAAACAATTAGTTATTATTAATCATCAAAAATATTTTACCGATTCCCTTTTGGTAAATGTTGCAACCGTAAAAGTTGATACGCTAAAACAAAATATGTTTCCTATAAAATCAATTAAAAAGGAACCTAAAACATTTGATGATTACAGGCATTTATTGTGGTGGTTAATTCCAATTTTAATTTTAGTGGCAGCTATTTTATATGCTATTTTCAGAAAAAAAGAGAAAATAAAAAAACCAACAATAATTATTGCACCAATTCAAGAAGCTTTACAGCGCTTAAAAGAATTAGATGAGAAGCATTTATTACAACAAAATAAAATAAAAATTTATTATTCAGAATTGACGGATATTGTAAGAACATATATTGAAAAAGATATCAACATCCCAGCATTAGAATCAACTACAAATGAACTGATTGAAACAATTAACGATTTTAATGAATCAAGTAATTTAGGAATTTCAAAAGAAACCATTCAACAATTAAATGAAGTTTTGCAAAGCGCTGATTTGGTAAAATTCGCAAAGTCTAAACCAATTGTTGACGAGATTAAAAACGACAGAATTATTGTTGAAGATATTCTTAAAAATACACAAAATGCCGTTCATGTGAATGATACTAAAGTTGAACAGAATGACGTTTCCGAAGACTTTTTTATACAAGAATTACCGAAGAAAAAGAAATTCAGTCTAAAAAATAATCTGTTAATTTTTATAATTCTGTTTGTAGCAGGATTAGGAATTGCTAGTTATTTTGGGTACAGTTATATGAATGATAAATCAATAGATAATTTTATGATTGCTACTGCTAAAATGAAAGTTAAAAAATGGCATACTACTTCGTATGGCTATCCTTCAGTAAGTATTGAAACTCCCGAAATTCTTCAAGCTCAACATGTTGAAATTCCTGATAATTTAAAGGAAATAATTCAAGATGTAACAACATTTACTTATGGAAGTTTGTTCGATGTTTTTTATATTGAAGTAACAACAACTAGTTTTGTAAATGAATTGCAAGATTTTAATTATGATCATGGTATTCAGTCGACTTTACAGAAAATTGCACAGCAAATTCAGACTAACTTTACCAATCTTCATGAAGAAATTAGAGTTAATAATGGCGTTGAAGGTAGAATACTAACAGCTTATTATGAATTGAAGAATAGCGAAACTCAACAACTAAACAACAGCAAATTAACACTATTGTTTTTTGCGGATACTAAAAACATCCATCAGATCATGATTACCCAATTGGCCTCTGATGAAAATGCCGATGAAATGAGAGAACGAATTATAAAATCAGTTTCTTTAAATCCATAAATTATGTTGCAGAATTTCGAATTTTTAAATCCGCAGTTTTTATGGTTATTAGTGCTAATACCAGTATTAGTGATTTGGTATTTTTTAGTACACACTAAAGATAGTGCAACATTAACTATTGCAAGTACCAAAGGGTTTGAAGTGAAACCTTCAATCTTATCAAAACTAAAACCATTATTATATGTTTTGAGGTTGTTAGCGTTGATATTATTAATTGTTGCTTTGGCACGACCAAGAAATGTTTCGGTGAGTAAACGGACTAAAACAAATAAAGGAATTGATATCGTGATGGCAATAGATGTTTCTGCAAGTATGTTGGCTAGGGATTTAAGACCAAACAGATTGGAAGCACTAAAAATAGTAGCTACAGATTTTGTAAATCAGCGACCAAATGATAGAATTGGAATTGTTGTTTATGCAGGTGAAAGTTTTACAAAAACACCAATTACAAGTGATAAGCGAATTGTAAGAAATACCATTTCTGAAATTAAATGGGGAGAACTAGATGGCGGAACAGCCATTGGAATGGGACTAGGCTCAGCGGTAAATCGCTTAAAAGAAAGCAAAGCAAAAAGTAAGGTTATTATTTTGTTAACAGATGGCGTAAATAATACTGGTTTTGTGGATCCAAAAACAGCGACTGAATTGGCTGTTGGTTTGGGAATAAAAGTATACACTATTGGTTTGGGAACTAATGGAACAGCATCATTCCCATACGCAAAGGATCCAAAAACAGGAAAGTTACTTTTTAGAAATTCACCGGTTGAAATTGATGAAGAATTACTTCGTTATATTGCAAAAGAAACAGAAGGAAAATATTTCAGAGCCACTGACAATTCTAAATTAAAATCAATTTACAACGAAATTAACAAGTTAGAAAAAACAGAAATTGAAGAATTTAAATACTATAATTATCAGGAAAAATATAGATTTTTAGTGGTGTTAGCAGGCCTATTTATTTTGCTAGAAATAGCGTTAAAGCATACTATATTTAGAAGTTTTATATAGTATATGTGGAGTTGTTTAATCGTTTAACCGTGTAAATAATATAACAAATCAACGAATAAACAAATCAACAAATAAACGATTCAACAGTTAAACAATTATAAAGAAATGTATTTGTATTCATTTGAAAAATTAGAAGTTTGGAAGGAATCAATCAAGCTAGTTAAGTCAATTTATGATTTAACGAAAGATTTTCCTGAGTCGGAGAAATTTGGTTTAGTTAATCAATTACGAAGAGCTTCTGTTTCTATTGCTTCAAATTTAGCAGAAGGAACATCAAGAAGTACAAATAAGGATAAAGCTCATTTTACAACAATGGCTTTCAGTTCTTTAATGGAAGTTTTAAATCAATTAATTATTTCTAAAGAACTTAATTATATATCAAAGAAAAATATAGAAGAGTTAAGAGAACATATAAGCAAAGTCTCGAATATGTTAAATGCCTTAAGAAAATCACAAATAAACAATTCAACAAATAAACAATTCAACCAATAAACAATTCAACCAATAAACGATTCAACAAATAAACGATTCAACAATAATTATGTATCAAATAGAAGAACCGACATATTTTATATACTTAGCAATTATTCCAGCAATATTTGTAGTGTTTTTATTGGTGCTTTGGTGGAAAAAAAAGGTTCAAAAGCAATTTGCAGATTACAGTTTAATTCAAAAACTTAGCCCTACAACATCTACCTTTAAATCGATTTTAAAAATTTCAATGATTTGCTTAGGATTATCCTTGTTAATTGTATCATTGGCAAATCCTAAAATGGGAACCAAACTTGAAACTATTAAGCGCCAAGGGGTTGATATTGTTTTTGCCTTAGATGTTTCAAAAAGTATGTTGGCAGAAGATATTGCTCCAAGTCGTTTAGATAAAGCGAAACAAATCATTACAAAAATTATTGATAATCTTGGAAGCGACAGAGTTGGAATTATAATTTATGCGGGTAATTCATATCCATTATTACCGATAACAACTGACCATGCAGCAGCAAAAATGTTTTTGCAAAACGCACATCCAGATATGGTTTCAAGTCAGGGAACGGCAATTAATGAGGCCATTGAAAGAGCCATTACCTATTTTGACAATGACGAACAAACCAATCGGTTTTTATTTATAGTATCTGATGGCGAGGATCACGAAGACAATACATTAACGCTTGCACAGGAAGCCAAAAAAGAAGGAATTAAAATTTATACGGTAGGTGTTGGTACTATTGAAGGAGGTCCAATTCCAATAAGAAATATTGGAGGGGGAATTAGCTATAAWARAGACAATAAAGGAGAGGTGGTTATTACCAAAATGAAAGAGGAAGTTTTAAAAGAAATTGCGTACGAAGGAAAAGGAAAATACATTAACGGAAATAAAACACAGGAAACAATTGATAGTATTGAAGACTTATTAGTCAAAGCTGAAAAAAGTGAATTTGAATCAAAACAATTTTCAGATTATAAAGATCAATTTCAATGGTTTGTAGGGTTTGGGTTGTTGTTTTTAATACTCGATGTTTTGATGCTTGAAAAGAAAACAAAATGGATTCAAAAATTAAATTTATTCAATCAAACCGATGCAATTAAAAGTAAGTAATAAATGAAACGAGCATGTTAAAATTTTTCTCACTAGAGGAGAATGATTAATAGCGAACAGCATGTGACCGTTAAAAACAATAAATATAAACACATGAAACGAGCATGTTGAAATTTTTCTCACTAAAGAGAATGATTAATAGCGAACAGCATGTGACCTTTAAAAAACAATAAATATAAACACATGAAACGAGCATGTTAAAATGTTTATTACCCAAGAGAATGATTAATAGCGAACAGCATGTGACCGTTAAAAACAATAAATATAAACACATGAAACGAGCATGTTATAATTTTTCTCATCAAAGGATGGCGGAGCGTAAAGAATTTGTCCTGTGGACAAATTTAGTGAACGAGTCGGCTGGCGAAGAGGCAAGGATATATCATGAGACCGTTAAAAACAATAAATATAGAACACATGAAACGAGCATGTTGAAATGTTTATCACCAAAGGAGGGCGGAGCGTAAAGAATTTGTCCTGTAGACAAATTTAGTGAACGAGCTAGCTGGCGAAGAGGCAAGGATATATCATGAGACCGTTAAAAAACAATAAATATAGAACACATGAAACGAGCATGTTGAAATTTTTCTCACTAAAGAGAATGATTAATAGCGAACAGCATGTGACCTTTAAAAAACAATAAATATAAACACATGAAAAATAGTTTAGTCATATTATTTTTATGTTTTACAACACTGGTTTTTTCTCAGCAAAAGGACAAAAAAGAGTTGGAGCGTGAGGCGAGAGAAAATATTAGAGAAGGGAATGAACTCTACAATCAATTTAAATTTAAAGAGGCTGAAATCGCTTATAAAAAAGGTTTGTCTAAAAACCCCAATTATCCGATTGCTTCCTATAACTTAGGGAATTCTATTTATCAGCAAGATAGAAATAAAGAGGCTGTTAGTCAATTTGAGCTTGTTGAAAAAACTTTCAAAGAAAAAATAAGTAAAGCAGAAGCATACCATAATATGGGGAATGCTTTTATGAAAGAAAAGCAATATGAAAAAGCTGTAGAAGCGTTGAAAAACTCAATGCGAAATAATTCAAAAGACGACGAGACTCGTTATAATTTAGCATTGGCTCAAGAATTATTAAAAAAGCAACAACAAGAGAATAAAGACAATAAAGAGAACCAAGATAATAAAGACAATAAAGACGATAAAAATAAGGATCAAAAAGATAAAGAAGGCGGAGATAAAGAGAAGAAAGACGACGAAAATAAAGAGAAAGACAAAGGAAAAGATAAAGAAGATGATAAGGGTGATAAAAAGAAAGATAAAAACGATCAACAAAAAGAAGACAAAAAGAAAGATCAAAAACCAAGACCTAATCAATTGACTCCTGAACAAATCAAACAATTGCTTGACGCAATGAATAATGAAGAAAACAAAACGCAGAAAAAACTAAATGCTAAAAAGGCGAAAGGCAAAAAAATAAAACAAGAAAAAGACTGGTAGAGAATGAAAATGAGACAGTTTTACATATTAATTTTTTTAATGCTTGTAACGCAAGTTCTGTTGGCTCAAATTGAGTTCAAAACAATTGTCAGCAAAAATAAACTAGGCGTAAATCAACGTTTGAAAATTTCGTTTATAGTTAATAAACAAGGAGCAGATGATTTTAAGCCACCATCGTTTAAAAACTTTAAAGTTGTTGGTGGTCCAAGTTCTTCCGTAAACCAAACTTGGATAAACGGTAAAGCAAGTTATTCTCAAGCCTATATTTATATTATTGAACCAAAAAAGATAGGGAAGTTTACAATTGACCCTGCAAAAATTGAGTACCATGGTAAAATTGTAACATCTAACGCTGTTAAACTAACGATTACAAAGGAGGTTGAAATTCCAAAAGACCCTAACAACCCCAATTATATTGCCCAGCAAAGCATTCATTTAGTTGCTGAAGTTTCAAATTTAAAACCATATGTCGGTGAGGGAATTTATGTAGTTTATAAATTGTTTGTAAGTAAAAATATTAGCCTTWATGGTTCACGTGTTAGTGAATCACCTCAATACAAAGGGTTTTGGAATCAAGATATTGATGTGAAACAGGTAAATTTCAAAAACGGAATGTACAATGGTGAAAGCTATAGATATGTAATACTAAAAAAGGCAGTTCTAATTCCTCAACGGTCAGGAAAATTGGTAATTGAACCAATTAAAATGGATTTTTCAGTTGGTGTACCCACTGGAAGAGGTGATTTTTTCGGAAATATGATCACAAGAAACATTAACTATTCAACCAAATCAACTGCTAAAAATGTGCAGGTAAAAGCATTACCTGAAAAAGGGAAGCCTCTTGATTTTTCTGGTGCTGTTGGTGAGTTCAAATTCAATGTTTCCATCAATAAAAATAGTTTAAAGGCCAATGATGCGGCTCAAATTAAAGTTGAAATTTCAGGTAGAGGAAATCTAAAATTATATAAAATCCCTAAAATAACAACTCCTTCTGAGTTAGAGGTGTACACACCTGAACGTAAAGAAAAAGTGGTAACTTCATTAAGCGGATTAAGAGGAAGAATAGCTGATGTGTATACTGTAGTTCCACAATTTAAAGGGAAATATAAAATTCCAGAAGTAATTTTCTCTTATTTTAACCCTAAGGACCAATCATACCATACCTTAAAATCGGAAGCAATTATTGTGAATGTTACTGAAGGAAAAGAACTTCCATCAGCAAATGAGATTGTTAATAATGTTAAAAAACGATCTGTAGTTTCCAATGATAATAATTTTAGGTTTATCGCTTTGAATACCACATTTAAACCAACAATAGAAGAACCGTTTTTGAATACAACCAAGTTTTACCTATTATTATTACTGCCATTTTTAGCCATCCCAATAGGAATTATAATAGGGAATAAACGGGCAAAAAGAGCTGGAGATGTGTTTGGGAACAAAATTAGAAAAGCCGATAAATTAGCTCGAAAATACTTATCAGTAGCTAAAAAACAATTGGGAAATCAAGAAGCGTTCTATATTGCTTTAGAGAAAGCATTGCATAACTTTTTAAAAGCAAAATTACATGTTGAGACTTCGGATATTTCAATTGAAAAGATATCAGAAATTTTGAGAAGTAAGCAAGTTAATGAACATACTGTGAATGAATTTACAACGGTATTAAAAGAGTGTGATTTTGCACGTTATGCACCTACCACAAATGTGTTGATGAAACAAGATTTTGAAAAAGCAAAAAATGTTATAACCAAAGTAGATAAGTACTTGTAATATGAAACGAGCATGGGAAATTTTGAAATACAAGGAAATGATTAATAGTGAACAGCATATGAAAAAATTATTCTTTAGTATAGCACTACTTTTTGGATTGATTGGATTTTCTCAAACCTCTGATGAATTATTTTCAGCAGCAAATAATTTATATCAAGAAGGAAAATATACCGAAGCTATTGAAGTGTATTCATCTATTGAAAAACAAGGATTAAAATCAGCTGATTTATTTTTTAATTTGGGGAATTGCTATTATAAGTTAAATAAAGTAGCTCCTTCCATCTATAATTATGAAAAAGCCTTAAAAATTAACGCCACCCATGAAGATGCTTTAATTAATTTAACATTTGCAAAGCGCATGACCATTGATGCAATCGAAGAATTACCTAAAACTTTTTTGCAACGATTTTCTTTAGGAGTAATTCAAAAACTACCTTTTGATTCGTGGGCTATTATTGCTGTTTTAGCCTCTTTTTTAGCCTCTATATTATTTTTAATGTATCATTTTTCAACCTCTTCAAAAAAGAAGTTATTTTATTTTAATACCTCAATATTGGCTACAGCGTTGTTAATTGTAACTGTACTATTTGCATATCATAATTTTAAAACAGTAAAAAATAATAGAACAGCTATAATTTTTATCGATAAAGTTGAAATAAAAAATGCACCATCAACAAGCAGCGAAGAAGTTTTTGAATTACACGAAGGTACTAAAGTTGTGATTTTAGACGAGCTTGAAAATTGGAAAAAAATTAAAATAGCAGATGGTAAAATAGGGTGGATTTACACCGATGATCTAAAAGAAATTAATTAGAAAACAAGGATTCAATTTTTTCTTTTAACGCTGTTCCATGCACATTAACAGCTACAATTTTTCCAGTAGAATCTATTAAAAAATTGGTTGGCAATGCGGTGATACCATATGCTGTTGCAAATGGTGTTTTAAAACCTTGTACCGTTGAAACATTTGTCCAAACTCTATGATCCTTTTCAATTGCTTTSAWCCAATTTTTACGTTTWGAATCTAATGAAATKCCATAAATTTCGAATCCYTTTGAKTTGTATGTKTTGTAYAAWTCATWGAGYAATYYACTTTCYGAYCTRCAAGGTGGRCACCAACTRGCCCATACATCAATCAAAGTRTAGGTRYTTTTAATGGYGTTTAAGGCRATTARTTGRTTTKYKGYATTWGGCATTTCAAKGKTTGAAATAAYACCGCCAAYRCTTGTTTTTTTAAGTAATTGAAKSYKGTTTTTRAGTTTTTGAGTGAYTTCTAAATYYGGGTGTTTTTSTTCAAARGYWGWTACTAAYGATTGTAAAAAAGGAAGRTTTTYACCACCATTCCATCGYATAGAAGTATGATAAATAGCAATTGATGTTCCCATTTTTTCTTTGACAAAWGMAATTAATTCATCTAAATGYTTTTTATAATTTTCAACTTCAAGHTGYCTTAATSTRGCTATTTCTYGYTCRSWAGCRTKCTCTTTTTTAAGYKYYKWKATGKTRGYTCTAACTGAWTTTACTAATCGATTTARYGAAGCTTTTCTRAAAAYTTCATAATCCATTAAYAATTGKGTATCYACAGAWCCTTGAATCGTTAAATYTTCAACAGTAGTWCCATTAAYARTAATATTTTGRCCTTTATCAATGGCTAGYTGAAYKRTTTTTGAATCAAAAGTTAAMKTATAAATTGCAGGTTTTAAAAAATAAACGGAGTTAAATTCGCCCTTTTTATTAACGGTTAAAGTATCAATTATDGTGAAGGTTTTTTGTTGAATRTTTTCAACTTTTGAGAGTACTAAATAAGAATTYTTYAATTCGGTTATTTCTCCAGAAATACTAAAAGAATTTTGCTCTTTTGAAGTACAGTTAACAAAAAGAAGTATAGAAAAGGCATAAAAGAAAGCAACATAAGTTTTAGTTGTCATACGAATTGAAATGTTTTAATTATTGGACGTTTAATAGTGTAATTCCTAACTTAAACTGACTATTCAGCAATCACTTTGTCAGTTGCTTCTTCAGCAACTTTTAAGAAGTTAGGAAATAGCATAGGTGCTAAATTTTTCACAGGTTCATAAAGCACAGCATCTTCTTTTTGTTSWTCAGARATAAAAGGAATRGTATTGTTAAGTTTYGWAAAAATCAGTAAAATAACACTTAAAAYAAGYCCRATTTTAAGCACTCCAAAAATYCCRCCAAAGAATTTATTCAGCAATCCCAAAGATGCGAAATCTGCAATTTTTGTAAACATTTTACCTAATAAGCCAATCACCAAAACAATAATACCAAAAGTAATGGCAAAAGAAACGATGGTAATATATCGCTCATCCCATGATACAGTATCAGCCAAGAGTACGGCAATAAAATAGGAAAAATGAATGGCTCCATAAACACCTGCAATTAGGGCTACTAATGAAGCAACTTCAACAAACAATCCTTTTAATAATCCTCTAATAAATCCAAAGATTAAGAGTGCTGCAATGATGACATCAAAAATATTCATATAATAGTTTTTGTAAATATACATGATTCGATTTGTATATTTGCAGCCTAACAAGAAATTTCAAATGGCAAGAGACCAACAATTAAAAGAAGATTAYGATCACCTAGTGCAAYTATTAACMACAARGTTTGGRGAAGGTGARCMGCTTAATTTAGAYGCYATTATTTATTTRATAGGAGTRCAAGAATTGGGTCAGGGAGCCAAAGAATTCAAAAAAGATGAAAAGATAAACTTAATGCATATTGCAATATGTAGGTTACTAGAACCTTTTGGTTATTATGAATTTGATTTTTTTGATGATGAAGGATGGCCTCACTACAAAAAGTTGGAAGATCTTCCAGCGTTAAAATCGGGTGAGCAAACAGTGCTTATTAAAGAAGCCATAGTGTTGTATTTCAAAGAAAAGGAAGTGATTTAAGTTACCGATAATTTTCGGTCATTATTTAAAACCATATCAATAAAATTATGTTTAAAAAATTGTTACTCTTATTTTTTCTAACCTCATTAGGTGTTCAAGGACAAAAATATGTTAAAGGAACATTGAGTCCAGCAAAAGATTATAGTTGGATCGTTTTATACCAACTGAATGGTGCTCAACAATTGTATATCACAAATTCAACGATCACAAATGGTGAGTTTTTAATCAATTTTCCTGAAAATGCTTCAAAAGGGATGTATCGTTTATTGTATGATCAACACAATAATGGTGTTGTAGATTTTATATACAACAATGAAAATGTGCACTTGAAGTTTAACCCTTTAAATCCTTCTACTACTGTTGAATTTTTAGCTTCAGATGAAAATAAAATGTATCATAAATACCTGTTAGAATCGGCAAATAGGCAACAGCAACTAGATTCAATACAATTAACATTTTTTGATTTAAAGGAGGAAAATAAAAAGAATAGTTCACGTAATTTATATCAGCGTACGAGAACCAGTTTTAATCAATTTCAACAACAATTTGAAAAGGATTCTGAAGGAAAATTAGCAAATCATTTTATTACTTCAAGTCATAAATATTATGCAAACAACCTWATTCAAACACGTCAAAAATATTTAAATAGCGAAAAACTGCATTATTTTGATTTTATAAATTTTAAAGATAAAGAATTGAGAAATTCCATTTTTATGAGTGAAAAAATAATTGATTATGTTTTTTATTTAAACCGTTCAAATGATGTTGACGTTCAATCGGTGTTGTACAAAAATGCAGTAAATGAGGTACTATTTAAAATTGGTGATAATATTGTTTTAAAAAGCGAGGTTCTTACTACACTATTGTTCACGTTTGCTCAAATTGAAAATGTGGTTTTAATTGATTTTTTGCTGAATAATTTTTACCTCAAACTGCCAGAAAAGCTGATTAATAAAACGGTTATTAGTGAAGTACAAGCCGCTGTAAAATTAGCGGTAGGAAAATTTGCACCAGATATTACTTGGAATGAAGCAGGGAAAATTAAAACCCTTTCTAAGTTAAACATTGCTGAAAATTACATTGTTGTTTTTTGGAGTACAGGGTGTTCTCACTGTTTAGTTGAAATCCCACAATTGTATGAGTTTATCAAAGACAATCCGGCAATTCATGTAGTTGCTATTGCTTTGGAGAATGATGAATTGGGCTTTAATAAACACACGCCAAAATATGTGAAATTCACCAATGTATTGGGGTTAAATAAATGGCAAAATACGATTGCAAATGAATATGAAATAACGGCTACTCCAACATATTTTGTATTAGACAAGCATAAAAGAATTATTGCTAAACCTGAATATTTTAAAGATGTAAAAATATTTTTAGAAAAATAAATGACCTCGACCCAAGGTTACGAGGTATTAAATTAGGGATTCCCTACCATTGGTGAATTAAACCCAATTTGGCTATCGCTCTGCGATTAAAAATGCAAAAAAGCATCTTCTAAATGTTCAATAGCAAAGGCATTTTTGTTTTTTAGAATTGCAATAATGTCAAATCTAACTTCAAGGTCTAAATTTTTTGAAGTCACATATTCATGAATGGCTTCTACCAATAATTTTATTTTATTTTGATTTACAAAATCCTGTGGATCTCCAAAATAATCAGAGGAGCGTGTTTTTACTTCTACAATTGCCAAAATACCTTCTTTTTGTGCAATAATATCAACTTCAGCTTTTTTATATCTCCAGTTACGGTCTAAAATCTGGTACCCTTTCTTTTGAAGAAATTCTACTGCTAATTGTTCTCCTTTTTGTCCTAATTCATGATGTATAGCCATTTTTTAGCATTTTTTTTATGTTGAGTGTATAGAAGAATCTCTTTTCAGGAATGTAAAGATTCTTCACTTCCTTTCAGTCGTTCAGAATGACAGGTGCTTTTGTCATTCTGAGTGAAACGATGAATCTTAACCCTTTATTGCTACAGAGAGATGCTGAACTTCCTTTCAGTCGTTCAGAATGACAGGTGCTTTTGTCATTCTGAGCATAGCGAAGGATCTCATCAATAGCGTTCCATTCTTATAAATAGAACTGCAAAGAAATAGATGCTGAACTTCCTTTCAGTCGTTCAGAATGACAGGTGCTTTTGTCATCCTGAGCATAACGAAGGATCTCATCATTCTTAACTCTTCAAAATCCTCAAATTTCATTATTTAGAAATTTCCAATTTGGATTAAAATTAGCTATTAATTCTTCTTTTCGATCTCTTTTCCAACCTTTTAATTGTTTTTCTCTAGCTATGGCTTGAGTTATTTCTGAAAAATATTCGAAATAGATAAGATAAAAGCATTTGTATTTAAATGGAAATGAGTTCTTTTTATTTTCTTCATGATATTTAATTCTATCGTGGAGATTGTTGGTTACCCCAATATATAAAACAGTTTTATTTTTATTTGTTAAGATATACGTGAAGTAATTATGTGTACCTAATGTTTTCATAGCTTAGGATTAATTATATTTCCTATTAATTGTTTTATCAGTTAAATAGTTGTCAGTATGATAGAAACAAAGAATCTAATTATCAGGAATGTTGAGATTCTTCACTTCCTTTTAGTTGTTCAGAATGACAGGTGCTTTTGTCATTCTGAGTGAAACGAAGAATCTTAACCCTTTATTGCTACAGAGAGATGCTGAATTTCCTTTCAGTCGTTCAGAATGACAATTGGAACTGTCATTGCGAGCAAAGCGTGGCAATCTCATCATTCTCGCCCACTCGCCAGCTGGCTCAATCGCTAAAAATGTACACTGTACATTTTTTTACGATCTGCCCCATTCTGAGCGTAGCGAAGAATCTCACCATATAATCTTTCTCCCACACGCCCAGTTCAGAATACCACCTGAATTGCCATAACTGTTATGAATATTAGTCCTTAAATTTTATAGTAGAATTTTTCTTACCAACTTTCATTTTAACCTCTCTTCCCATGATCAATGCCAAATTTTTATCTTCATGACCTGCAGGAAATCCAAATAAAATGGGAAAGTCATATTCTTTTGTGATACTGAGCACTAATTCTTCTAAAGTCATTCCAAATGGAGTAGAATTTTCCCTGATGTTTGAAAAATACCCAATGATAAGTCCTTTACAGTTTTCAAAATAGCCATTTCTTTTTAAACCGTATAACATTCTATCAATATGGTATAAATATTCTCCAATGTCTTCAATGAATAAAATTTTATTAGTTGGATCTATAGAAGAGGAAGTTCCTGTTAGATTTTGAAGCAAAGAAAGATTTCCCCCTACAATTTGTCCTTTTGCAGTACCGGGAATATTATAGGATGAACTCGGAATATTAAATTGTAAATGATCCCCAAATAAGACGGCTTTTAAGGAGGCGATAGCAGCCGTTTTATCGTCATTTTCTGTTGAGAAACTTGTTGCCATCATTCCGTGAATGGTTTCAATACCCAGGTTATGAATATGACTGTGTAAAACGGTAATATCAGAATAGCCAATAATCCATTTAGGATGTTCTTTGAATTTTTCAAAATTGATATGATCAATGATTCGTCCAGTTCCATAACCACCTCGGGCCATTAGTATGGCTTTTATTGAGCCATCATCTAATGCTAATTGAAAATCTTGGATACGCTCTTCATCAGTTCCTGCGAAATGAAAATTATCAGCAAAAACATGCTTACCCAAAACAACATGTAAGCCCCATTCTTCCAGTATTTGAATAGCTTTTTCGATGGATTTTTTATTTTTAAGAACCCCTGCCGTTGCAACAATAGCAATAGTATCTCCTGTTTTTAAATAAGGAGGTCTCATTAGAACGTTTTCCTTTGCCTCAAAAGAAGCGCTAGAAATTAAGGTATTTGCTTCGGTTTTGGTCATTGATATCATAAAAATAAATAGTAAAAGGAATCCGCGAAATTTAGATTGTTGAATCATTAAAGTAAAAGTAGTATAATTTTATAGAACTACAAATCCCAAAATAGGTTCAAAAATATCCTAAATAGAGAACTACACTCCTATTTTTGGAAGTAAATCTTATATAGAACTTCGTCATTCGAATCTCAACATTAATCCTTATTTTTGTGCTTTCTTAAATAAATTTTGATGAGCAATTCAAAAAGATATACAATTACCGCAGCATTACCTTATACGAATGGTCCAGTTCATATTGGTCATTTGGCAGGGGTTTATGTGCCGGCCGATATTTATGCACGTTATTTACGGAGTACAGGCAATGATGTAATTTACATTTGTGGGTCTGATGAGCATGGAGTACCCATTACGTTAAAAGCAAAGAAAGAAGGAATATCACCACAAGATGTGGTAGATAAATACCATGCAATTAWTAAACAATCGTTTAGTGATTTTGGAATTTCATTTGATAATTATTCTAGAACCACGGCAAAAGTACATCATGAAACAGCTTCAGAATTTTTTAAGAAATTATACCATGAAGGTAAGTTTATAGAAGAAGCCACCGAGCAATTATACGACGAAGAAGCAAACCAGTTTTTAGCCGATCGATTTGTGGTTGGTACCTGTCCAAAATGTGGAAATGACGAAAGTTATGGTGATCAATGTGAAAGTTGTGGAACAAGCCATAATGCAACAGACCTGATAAATCCGAAGTCGGCCATCACCGGAAATGTGCCTACAATGAAAGTAACTAAGCACTGGTATTTGCCATTAGACAAGTATGAGCAATGGTTGCGAGAATGGATTGTTGAAGGACATAAAAATGATTGGAAAGCAAATGTATTAGGACAAGTAAAATCATGGTTAGATGATGGGTTAAAACCAAGAGCTGTAACACGTGATTTGGATTGGGGGATTCCAGTTCCTGTGGAAGGAGCAGAAGGAAAAGTGTTGTATGTTTGGTTCGACGCGCCTATTGGGTATATTTCATCAACGAAAGAATGGGCCGAAAAAAATGGAAAAGACTGGGAACCTTATTGGAAAGATAAAAACACCAAACTAGTTCATTTTATTGGCAAAGATAATATTGTGTTTCACTGTATCATTTTTCCCGCCATGTTAAAGGCTGAAGGGAATTATATTTTACCTGAAAATGTGCCTGCAAATGAATTTTTAAATCTAGAAGGAAATAAAATTTCAACCTCAAAAAATTGGGCGGTTTGGCTGCACGAATACCTGGAAGATTTCCCAGATAAACAAGATGTATTGCGTTATGCTTTGACTGCCAATGCACCTGAAACAAAAGACAATGACTTTACCTGGAAAGATTTTCAGGCTAGAAATAACAACGAATTAGTGGCTATTTTTGGAAATTTCATCAACAGGGTTGTCGTACTTACCAATAAATATTACGATGGAATTGTTCCTGAGCCTCATGAGTTTTCAGCCATAGATCATGAAACCTTGGAAAAATTACAAAAATTCCCTTCAATTATTGCAAGTTCAATTGAGCGTTATCGTTTTAGAGAAGCGTCGCAGGAGCTGCTAAATTTAGCACGGTTAGGGAATAAATACTTGGCAGATGAAGAACCCTGGAAACTGATAAAAACRGACCCAGAGCGTGTAAAAACAGTGCTATATGTTGCTTTACAAATTGCGGCAGGATTGGCAGTTGTTTGTGAACCATTTTTACCATTTACATCGGTGAAATTAATGGGGATCTTGAATATACGTCATTACGAGGAGGGAAGCGACGAAGTAATCTCTTCAGACAATGAGATTACCACAACTCAACAAGTTGAGTTTCGCAATGAGGGTCTAAAATGGAACAACATTGAAGRAACTCAAGAACTGATTGCTCCAAATCATCAAATTGGGAAAGCTGAATTGCTATTTGCGAAGATTGAAGACCATGAAGTACAAGTTCAACTAGATAAATTAGCAGCAACAAAACAGGCTAATGAAGCTGAAAATAAAATAGTAGAACCACAAAAGGAAACTATTGAATTTGACGATTTCACCAAATTAGACATCAGAGTAGGAACCATTATTGAAGCTATAAAAGTGCCAAAAACTAAAAAGTTATTGCAATTGAAGGTTGATGTAGGGATTGATACAAGAACCATTGTTTCTGGAATTGCTGAAAGCTTTAAACCCGAAGAAATTATTGGTCAAAAAGTAACGGTTCTGGTAAATCTTGCTCCAAGAAAATTACGAGGCGTAGAAAGTCAGGGGATGATTTTAATGACCGATGCTTCGGATGGTAAATTAGCTTTTATTGAACCCGAAAATGATTCGGTTTCTAATGGGGAGCAGATAAGTTAAAATTGCACTTAAAATAAAAAATACACCCTGAACTTGTTTCATGTTTTTTTATGTCATAAAAGTATTATTTTTTAAAAATAATACACCTTGTTGTCAACCTTTTCAATAATTAATGCGTCTTTATAAATGAAGGCCTATGAAAAAGTAGGTTTTTTGAATTGGGGGTTGTTTGGAGTACACGATTGTTTAAAGATTCAAATATAGCACGGATTAAATATGGATTTTCATTTAAGTATAATAGCTTAAATCCTATTGATAACAAGTATTTTGTTCAAGATGGAGAGCTAACGGTTTTAAATGAGTTAAATGGAAATCTTAAAAAATCAAAATTTAGAATGGATAATTTAGTGGTGCCAATTCATTTTGAGTTCGGTCCTTCAAGAAAACTGGAAAGAGAAAATTATTTCAGGTATTCTACCCATAAAATGTTTAAGTTTGGAATTGGGGGTTATGCAGGTTTTAATATGAGTACACGTCAAAAATTAAAATATGCTGATGGCGGTTCCACTCAAAAGAATAAAATTAAAAAAAGTTACAATACCAATAATTTCATTTACGGGATTAGTAGTTATATTGGCGTTGGAGATTTTGCTGTGTACTGCAAATACGACTTAAATACTATTTTTAACCATCCAAATAGCAATCAAAACAATATTTCTTTGGGTGTCCGAATTGATATGTAAGTTGTACTTCAACTATTTCAAGCCCAATAGATCGTTATTTATTGGGTTTTTTAGTTAAAAAAACAGCTTAAAATAAAGCGAAACAATCCCGTTGCTTTTTATAAATTTGGGGATGCGTTTATTAAATTATATTTTAGAAAAAACAGCCCTGCCTTTTAAAGGAATTGAAAATACGGTTCAATTGTTAAACGACGATTGTACCATCCCATTTATTTCAAGATACAGAAAAGAACATACCGGAAATTTAGACGAAGTTCAAATAGGCGCTATTGTAAGGTATAAATCGCAGTTTGAAGAGCTTGAAAAGCGGAAAATTACTATTTTAAAAGCCTTGCATGCTCAAGAAGTGTTAACGGATGAATTGAGGTATACAATTGAGGCTACAACAGATTTAACTACGTTGGAAGACATTTACCTGCCTTTTAAGAAAAAACGCAAGACAAAGGCCGAAACGGCGCGTAAAAACGGATTGGAACCCTTGGCGAAAATTTTGATGAGTCAGCGTGCGACAGCTATTGAAGCCATTGCTTCAAACTATGTAACGAGCGAAGTTAAAAATGAAGAGGACGCCTTGGAAGGGGCACGTTATATCATTGCCGAATGGATCAATGAACGAACAGATATTAGAAATAGCCTTCGTTGGCAACTAGAAAAATTTGCCACGATTGCTACCAGTGTGATTAAAACCAAAAAGAAAGACGAAAAAGCGCAGAAGTATAGTGATTATTTTGATTGGAATGAACCGTTGAATCGTTGCCCTTCGCATCGGTTTTTGGCAATTTTAAGAGCTGAAAAAGAAGGTTTTATTCGGGTAAAAATAGAAATTGATACGGAGAGAGCTATTGTAAAAATGGAGGATCGAATGATTAGAACCTCAAATAGTTGTGCTCCTCATATTGAGTTGGCCATACAAGATTCGTACAAAAGATTGCTTTTTCCTGCGTTATCCAATGAATTAGTAAGCAAAGCGAAAGTAACCGCTGATGCAGCTGCGATTGATGTATTTGCAAAAAACTTAAAGCAATTATTACTAGGCGCACCGCTAGGTGAAAAAACAATATTAGCCATTGACCCAGGTTTTAGAAGTGGTTGTAAAATAGTGTGTTTAAATGCACAAGGACATTTGGAGTACAACGAAACAATTTATCCACATGCCCCTAAAAACGATCAAATTGGTGCTATTAAAAAGATCAATTCATTGGTTGATGCTTATAAAATTGAAGCCATTGCTATTGGTAATGGAACAGCCTCTAGAGAAACGGAGCAATTGATTCGGAAGATACATTTTTACAAAGACATTGAAGTTTTTGTAGTAAGTGAAGCAGGAGCTTCCATTTATTCTGCTTCTAAAATTGCGCGTGATGAATTCCCAAATTACGATGTTACGGTAAGAGGAGCAGTTTCTATAGGGCGTAGATTGGCTGATCCGTTAGCTGAATTGGTGAAAATTGATGCAAAATCAATCGGTGTTGGRCAATACCAACACGACGTAGATCAAACAAAATTGAAAAGTTCGTTGGATACGGTGGTAGAAAGCTGTGTAAATGCCATTGGCGTAAATATCAATACCGCAAGTAATTCGCTGTTGAGTTATGTGTCTGGTATTGGTCCTAAGTTGGCTGAGAACATTCTCAATTACAGAAATGAAAATGGTGCGTTTAACAGTAGAAATGAGATCAAAAAAGTACCTCGATTGGGTGCCAAAGCATTTGAACAAGGCGCTGGGTTCTTAAGAATTAAAAATGGAAAAAATCCTTTGGATGATTCAGCGGTGCATCCAGAGCGTTATGCACTCGTAAAAAAAATGGCAAAAGATGGTGCTATTGACATTGCCGAACTTATTGGAAATAAGACGGTATTGCAACAAATAGAACTGGATAAATATTGTACGAGTACAGTAGGATTGCCTACGCTAAAAGATATTATCAGTGAATTGGAAAAACCTGGCTTGGATCCTCGTAAAAAAGCAACCGTTTTTACGTTCAATCAACGCATAAAATCAATTACGGATCTACGAGAGGGGCAATTATTGCCTGGAATTGTAAATAACATTACCAATTTTGGTTGTTTTGTAGATATTGGGATCAAAGAAAGCGGATTGGTACATGTGTCAAACTTGTCAACTTCTTTTGTAAGTGATGTAAGTTCAGTAGTGCATTTACACCAACAAGTGATTGTAAAAGTATTGGAAGTTGATGTYGCCAGAAAACGGATTCAATTAAGTTTGAATTATAAGTAAATGGCTTTTCATGAGATCCTTCGCTTTGCTTAGGTATTGTCATTGACTACGTCGAATCTTCGATTTCCTGCGAAGGCGGGTAAATATGTTTAATTGTTGATTTGTTGAATTGTTTAGTTGTCATTATGAACTTAATGACAGTTCCCATTGTCATTCTGAACGACTGAAAGGAAGTGAAGAATCTCTCTACAATTGGTTGCAGTCTTTAGCTTTGCAGTTCTATTGATGAGATCGCTTCGGTTGTTCCTCCCTCGCGATGACGGTTTGGTTCGTCATTGCGAACGCAGTGAAGCAATCTATTACTTTTGTAAAAATTATTTAAATTGAAATAACCAACCTTTAGATAAATCTTCCCAATCTGGATTTTTTGAGTTAATCAAATCTTCTTTCCTTTTTCTATTTCCTGCTTTTAGTTGTTTTTCTCTAGTAATGGCCAATGAAATGTCAGTATACTCTTCAAAGTAAACTAATTTAGAACAATTGTATGTTGATGTAAAGCTTATAGAGGCCTTTGTTTTATGCTGATATACTCTCTTTAATAAATTACGTGTCACTCCAATATAAATAACGGTATTGTTTTTATTTGACATGAAATATACATGACTTTTTATCATAAGTTAAATTTAATAAATAATTGTCATTACGAGGAGCATAGCGACGTGGTAATCTCAATCTTTGAAGTCCCAGTCATGAGATTGCCACGCTACGCTCGCAATGGGGCAGAGCGTAAATAAAATGTACGGGGTACATTTTTAGCGATTGAGCCGGGTGGCGTGTAGGAAAAATAAGAATCATGAGATCCTTCGCATTGCTTAGGTATTGTCATTGACTACGTCGAATCTTCGATTTCCTGCGAAGGCAGGTAAATATGTTTAATTGTTGATTTGTTGAATTGTTTAGTTGTCATTATGAACTTAATGACAGTTCCCATTGTCATTCTGAATGGGGCAGAGCGTAAATAAAATGTACGGGGTGCATTTTTAGCGATTGAGCCGGGTGGCGTGCGGGCGGAAAGGTATGTATGAGATCCTTCGCTTTGCCCTTAAGACGCTTCAGAAACTTGAATTCTGKCAWRWGWTWYASASGYYGKYRYYCKCAAMWRCAGGTAANRTATGTTTAATTGTTRATTTGTTGAWTTGTTTAGTTGTYATTCTGAATGGGGCAGAGCGTAAATAAAATGTACGGKGTACAWTTTTAGCGATTGAGCCGGGTGGCGTGCGGGCGGAAAGGTATGTATGAGATCCTTCGCGTTGCTTAGGATGACTGTTTCAAACGCAATAACAAACAAAAAGAGCGCATTATGCGCTCTTTTCTCTTTTTCAAAGCAATTCTCCGTTTATTGCTTACTTCCAAGCATCAATAATTCGTTCACTACTATTTCAGTGATATAGCGTTTGTTACCTTCTTTATCATCATAACTTCGTGAAGTTAGTTTTCCTTCAATGGCAACTTCTTTGCCYTTTTCTAAATAGTTCTCAATTATTTCGGCTGTTTTGTTCCATGCAATCACGTTGTGCCATTGCGTCTCCGTAATTTTTTCGCCTTCTGCGTTCTTGTAAGTTTCATTGGTAGCAATGGAGAATTTTGCTAATTTCTTTCCTGAATCTAAGGTGATGATCTCAGGATTGTTTCCTAAATTTCCAATTAACTGTACTTTGTTTCTTAACGTATTCATAAGATAAGGTATTAAATTAAGTTGAATGTCATTCGTTCTATTCAACCCTGCAAATATTGGACAACAACTCATAAGTATTCGGTTGTGATATAATTACTTTCGGTAGTAAACGGTTGTAGTCGTTTGCACATGGTTATTTTTCAGTATATTTGTAGTAATACTACTACTACTACTAAAAAACACCGCATGATAATTGATTTTAAAAATGAGCGATGGCTGCCGTTTAGGCTTGAAAATTGGGGCGATGAAGATGAATATTTGATCTCTAATTATGGACGGGTACAACGAAAAAAAATAGATGAGAAAGAATGGAATCTTTCTAAATCGGCACTTGTAAGTGGCTATGTTTCGTTTTGGATTCGAAAAAAAGGAAAMSARCGAACYTCKTCWAGTTATGCRCATAGAGCRGTTGCTSAATTGTTTGTTRAAAAACGKGAWGATCAAAAATTTGTAATCCATTTAGATTTTGATAAAACAAATAATGTAGCATCTAATTTAAAATGGGTGAATAGGAAAGAATTAAATGACCACAATATAAAGAACCCAGTGCATAAAAAACGAATAGGTAAAAGAACCTATTCAAAATTAACTGAAGGAAGAGTTCGTTTAATTAAACGAAAGATAAACGACCCAAACAGAAAAACACGCATGCGGTTAATTGCCAAACAGTTTGGAATTTCTGAAATGCAATTGTACCGAATTAAATCTGGCGAAAATTGGGGAAATGTTACCATTGACAATGAAGAAGGGGCAATTGAAAGTAAATAGTTATTGAAGTTATAGTTAAATATTAATTGAAAAAGGAAAAAATTGCTATGAAAAATAATTGCTTAGAGTGTGGTGAGCCATTTCAGGGTAGAATTGATAAAAAGTTTTGTGCTGATTATTGCCGAAATTCATTTAACAATAAAGTAAATAAGGAAAGTAAAAATCTACTGCGAAATATCAATAACCGACTGCGTAAAAATCACCGCTTATTATCAGCATTAAACACTACRGGAAAAACCAAAGTTACCAGAACAAAACTGTTAGATGGAAATTTTGATTTTAATTTTTTCACGTCCATTTATACAACCAAAACAGGCAACACCTATTATTATATCTATGATCAAGGTTATTTAGCGTTGGAAAACGATTATTATTTATTGATTAAAAAAGATTGATAGATTGTTGAATCTTCGATTTCCTGTGAAGGCAGGTAAATATGTTTAATTGTTGATTTGTTGAATTGTTGAATTGTTGAATTGTTTAGTTGTTNNATTSTKWATKKGKYAKWSTGAACAAAATGCAATGATTATGTCATTCTGAATGGGGCAGAGCGTAAATAAAATGTACGGGGTACATTTTTAGCGATTGAGCCGGGTGGCGTGCGGGCGGAAAGGTATGTATGAGATCCTTCGCGTTGCTCAGGATGGGGCAGAGCGTTAAAAAAATGTATGGTGTACATTTTTAGCGATTGAGCCAGACAGCGCGTGGGCAAAACAAGAATCATGAGATTGCCACGCTATCGCTCGCAATGACAGGATAGTATATAAACTAAAAAAGAGCTACCAATAGGTAGCTCTTTTTAGTTTCTTATAATAACAAGTTAGAATTTAAACCCAAGTTTAAAAGAAAATTGAGCAAAGAAAGAAACGGTGTTAGTGTCAGCCTCAAGTTTTATTAAACCTGGACCTGGACTTTTCATGCTAAAAGCATACGTGTATGAAACAGGTTTGATATCAAAACCAAAGAATACATCTTTAGCTATATAATAATCAACTCCTGCAACGGCTTGTACACCAAAAGCAGTAATGTCTACGTGACGTGCACCTAAATCTGTAATAGTAACATCTCCATTCGTTGCAACTGTAACTGTTGGATCAAATAATGATCTTCTAGCATAGTCAAAAGGAAGTGTAAATCCTACATAAGGAAATAACCTATTATTTTTAGTTGTAAATAACCATTGGCCACCTACTGAAACGTTTACATCAATTCGTTCGTCAGCAACAACTGCACTGTAACCTTGGATGATAGTGTTTCCACCACCATCAATTACTGCAGGAATTGCAAGTTGAGCAGGAGAATTTCGTAAAATAGCTCCACCACTAAAAGAAATGGCGAAATTATCTTTCACAAAATATCTTCCTTCTGCACCAACCATATTTGTAATACTGTTTGAGTTTGCATCTACATCATTGATGTAAGGTGCAGCTCCGCTAACAGTACTACTAGAGCTAATAGAACTAGGTACAATTAACCCTCCATTTATATATGCTCCTCGTCCAAAAACCATGGCAGCTGTAAAGTCACCTTTTTGAGGTGCAAATGTAACTTCATGGTTACAATCGTCTTTACAAACATGTTTTGAATCTTTATCTTGTGCGTTTACACTTCCAAGTGCAACAACTAAAATAAAGCATAAGATTAAATATTTTTTCATATGTGTTTGTTCTTTAAGAGTTAAATTTTTGTTTTAAAAGGGCTGCCTWAACAGCCCTTTATTTTTTACTTAAAGAATATTAAATAGCAGCGTCAAACAATGCTTTCCATTCATCAGCGATAGCTTGATTAACAGCAATTCTTGCTTCTAATTCAGCAATATCAGCTTTTATCATTTCAATAGTTACATTAATAGCTTCAGCTAAATCATTCTCAGCTAATAAAAGTGTTATTTCTAATGCTGGGATTGCAGCTGTTGCAGTTACTATTGCAGCTTTTGCAGTAGCAATTTTTCCTGCCCAATCTGTATAAGTAGTTGAATTCTTTAAATCAGCGATTAAACCAGCACCAGCATTTGGTGTAGTTGGCGCAGTTGAAGTGTAAGAAGTACCTAAGTAGTTTTCTAACATTGCATCAATCATATTATCTTCAGCAACTAACACAGCCATAGCTTGATCAGCTTCAATTTTAGCAACATTTAAAGCAGCATATAATGGCGTTAAGATTAACGCATCGTATTGTGCTTGTAATGCATCTAAATCAGCTTGGTATTTAGCTATTAATATTACATATTCAGGAGCTTTTAAATTAGCTGCGTCTAATAAACCTTGTGCAGTTGTAACATTACCTTGATAAGTTGCTAAAGTAGTAGCAATATGATCTTTATAAGCATTTTCAGCATTCCATAATGAAGCATAAGCTGTTAAAGCATCAACTCCAGCAGGTAGTGCTGAATCCCATGCGTAAGGTGCAGTTGTGAAAATATCAAATACATTACTAGGGAAACCATCATTATCATGAGCATCCCAAGCAATTGGTAAATTAGTAGTAGTAGTAAATAATCTTGCAGCATACCAACCATCAGTTCCTAATTCAGCATTAAGTAACGCTAAAGCAGCAGTAGCAGCAGTTTGAGTAGCAGTAGCAGTTGTTACACCTGCAGTAGCAGTTACAACTACACCTTCAAGAGTTGCAGTAGTAGCAACACCATTGTCAAATAATTCTTTTTGCTCATCGTAATCAGCTTGTAAAAGAGCCAAAGCACCTGCTGCAACATCAGCATTATATTGTGCTATAGCTACAGCTAATTTTGCATTCCATAGTGCAGCTTGCGCAGTTAATGTGTCATCAACCTCAACAGCTACTCCATCCCAACTAGCATCGTAACCAGCATTGGCATCACCGAAAACTAAAGGACTTTCTTGATTAGTTCCTGTCATAGCCAAATTATCGGTTGTGAAGGATTTACTTGCAAAGTCATCAGTACCTAATTGGTTTGTTGCAATGTTAAATGTAGCAAGTTTTGTTACAGTAGTGTCATCATCTTGAACTTCTAAAAAGTAGATAACATCGTTATTATCTGCAACCAATTTCTCTAAAGAAGTTAAAGTTACATCACCCGATGTAATTTTATCATGAATAACTAAATCAGCACTAGCAGGAGATGAAGAACCAGTAAATGCTGATGATACTGTTAAATTTAAATCATCAGTTATTGTAGCTACTGCTCTAGTCTCACCTGAAACTAAAATGTAATCACCTATTGCTAATTCAGTAGTAAATAATGTACCTATACCTACAACGTTAACAGTCCCATTAATGGTAACAGAGGTTCCTACTGTTAGAGCAACATCTGTGCTAGTTAACGCACCACCATCTACATCTACAGCAGTACCATCTTGTTCCCAACGAACAGCTTCTGTTTCGTCATTTGCATACATAAAATTATTAGGAGTCGCAGTATCAGCTATAATAGCATCAACTTCAGTAACTAGAGTTGCAGCAGTATATTGACCAGCAGCAAAAGTTGCAGGAACGTATAGTCCAGTACCAGGTCCAGTTTGTGCCCAAGTTGCCACTCTCATATATGTTTTAACAGCACCAAGAAGACCAGTTTCTCCCAAATCGTCAATTGCAGAACCTGTAGCATCAGTAAAAGTTGAACCAGAAGGGTCAGCATTAAAAGCAACTTCAGCATTTGTGTAAGCAGTTTGTGCAACACCTAAAGCAGTAGTAGCAGCAGTTTCAGCACCTTGTGCAGCTACTAAAAGAGCAGCACTAATTGAAGGGTCTACAGCAGCAGCTAATGCATTAGCAGCAGCATTGAAAGTTGCAGTAAGTGCAGCAAAATCAGTGTTATGTTGTAGTAATGCTAAATCAGCATTCCATAAAATGTCTTGTGGAGTTAATACTGCTGGAAGAGTAGCTGTTCTTGCAGGATCAGCATACACACCAGTAGTACCATAAGTACCTAAAGCAACACCAGCAGCAGTAACAGCAGCAGTTGCAGTTTCAATATCACCTAGTAAACCAAAAGCAGCAGGGTGGTTGTTATTATGTGAGCCAGATCCTGAGGAGTCAGCACCAATTGTAGCAACAGCAGCATCAAAAGCAGCTTTAAGCGTAGTTGTTGTTCCTGCATAATTAGCTATAATAGCATTGTTTGTTGCAATTACAGCAGTTTGAGTAGTTATAACGCCATTATTAGTTGTTTGATTACCTTTCTCTGTAGTTAATAACGCTTTAACAGCTGGATAATCAGTTGTCATAAAAGCAGTAACATCAACYATTGCAGCTGCGGCAGCATCAACAACCTGTTGTGCATTTGCAACATCAGSAACAAGATCAGCTTTTCTGTTTGTTAAAGTAGCAACGTCAGCTTCTAAACCAGCAACTTGAGTTTCAATAGTAGTTGGACTAGCCATTGCAGTTTCATATACAGGAATATTAGCAGTATTTGTTGCAATTATTCCATTTTGAGTAGTTATGGCAGCTTCAGCAGCATCTATAAATGACTGTAAAGTAGCAGTATTCCCAGGATTTAAAAGTAATTCAGCAAGTACTAATTTACCTTGTTCAGTCAATAATAAATTTTGATCATTATTAACTAGTAACATTGCAGCATTATAGTTTGCTAAATAAGTTGCAGCTTCAGTAGCTCCAGCTTCAGCTAGATCAGCTAATAATCCTGCCATTGTAATATTGAAATTAGCTTGAGCAATTTGTGCAGCAAGTTCAGCTGTTGCAATTGCTGCATCATTATCAGCAATTAACTTTCTTAATTGTTCTGCCCATAAAGCAATATTACTAGCTGTAGCAGCATCGGTTGAATCAGCTTGTGCTTGTTGTGCTGCAGCTTGTGCTTCACGCAAAGTTGCTAACGCTTGTTCAGCAGTAGCTTGAGCGTTTAACAAACCGGCTTCAGCAGTTTGAACGGCAGCTTGAGCCGCAATAAGGTTTGCTTGATTAGCGTAAATAGCTTCAACAACCGGATCAACGTTATCGTCGATACAAGATGTCAAACTAAAACTAAATAGAGCTGCCAGCATAAAGGCAGCCGACAATTTTTTTAAATTTTTCATTGTTTTACTTTTTAATTAATATTCTTTAAATTTGAAATGGGTAAATAAACTGTTTGTTATTACAATTAGTTAACAAAACTACATATATAATTTAAAATATGCAATACATAATTTACCAAAACATCCTTTTTTTTTGCTAAATATATACTATTCTTTCCATTTATTGTGTAATTATCTAAAAAATAAGCAGTTATAATTATGAATTTTTCAATTTTTTTAAGGCTAATCGATTGATTAATGAGGAGTTGAGGACTAATTAATGCCGTATTTTGATGTTTTTAAGCTTGTTAGCCATTCTATTTAGTAAGAGAACCTACGTTTTTGTTGACATTTATCAACTAATGTTAATAACATGTTGAATGTCCTATATAGGATACCTATTACATGTACCATTATATGTACCTATTACATGTACCTATTACATGTACCTAATTATTTGTACCTATTATATGTACCTATTATTTGTACCTATATTTTTGGTGTTGAATGGGGCAGAGCGTTAATAAAATGTACGGTGTACATTTTTAGAGAATGAGCCAGCTGGCGTGTAGGCAAATAAGATTCATGAGATTGCCACGCTACGCTCGCAATAGCAGGTAAATATGTTTAATTGTTAATTTGTTGAATTGTTTAGTTGTTATTCTGAATGGGGCAGAGCGTAAAAAAATTGTACAGTGTGCAATTTTAGCGATTGAGCCAGCTGGCGTGTAGGCAAATAAGATTCATGAGATTGCCACGCTACGTTCGCAATAGCAGGTAAATATGTTTAATTGTTGATTTGTTGAATTGTTTAGTTGTCATTATGAACTTAATGACAGTTCCCATTGTCATTCTGAACGACTGAAAGGAAGTGAAGAATCTCTCTACAATTGGTTGCAGTCTTTAGCTTTGCAGTTCTATTGATGAGATCGCTTCGGTTGTTCCTCCCTCGCGATGACGGTTTGGTTCGTCATTGCGAACGCAGTGAAGCAATCTATTACTTTTGTAAAAATTATTTAAATTGAAATAACCAACCTTTAGATAAATCTTCCCAATCTGGATTTTTTGAGTTAATCAAATCTTCTTTCCTTTTTCTATTTCCTGCTTTTGACGAAATATGGAAGCATTTTTTCTTTCCAGCTGCAGATTGGTTTTTTGCTTC
>NVVE01000009.1 GCA_002733285.1 Lutibacter sp.
TATGAGTTCAAAATATTTCTCTAGACAGCCCCCTTAAGTTTTTTATTATCATCCTATTTCATATAAAAAGAGCGTATATACCATAGTTATTGTGCATACCTCTTTATACCAAAAACTCTTGCTGAAGATCTTTATTGAAACTATTTAAAGCTTCGTATTATGATTTGAGAATTCTTTTCTTAATAGGAACAACAAAGTCAGGGTATTGTGAAATCCTAAAGGAATATGATAGCATTAACTTTTTTAAAATCTTTTTAATCCAATCATTAAAATTTCACTTTTTAAAACTCTCCCAATGCTTACAAAACCAATCATAAGTATTATCAATTCCTTGTTCCAAGTCAATTTGTGACTTCCAACCAAAACTATTTAATTTAGTAACATCCATCAGTTTACGAGGAGTTCCATCTGGTTTGGTACTATCCCAAACAATAGCACCCGTATGCTCTACAGCTTTTTGTATTGTTTCTGCCAATTGCTTAATGGTTACATCTTTACCTGTGCCCACATTGTATAAATACTCAGGGAGTTTGTTTTCTATTGCAAATACCACCGCTTTTGCCATATCATCTACATGTAAAAATTCGCGCATAGGTGTACCAGAGCCCCAAAGAGTTACAGAAGTATTGTTATTTAATTTGGCCTCGTGAAATTTTCTTATCAYTGCTGGTAATACATGCGATGTTTTTAAATTGAAATTATCATACGGTCCATATAAATTGGTAGGCATCAAACTCACAAAGTCTTTATTGTACTGATTACGTATTGCTTCACACAATTTTACACCTGAAATTTTTGCAATGGCATAACCTTCATTGGTTGGTTCTAATGCACCTGTTAGTAAGTATTCTTCTTTTAATGGTTGTTGTGCAAGTTTTGGGTAAATACAAGAACTTCCCAAAAAAATAAATTTTGAAGTATTATTTTGATGTGCTGCATGAATTAAATTGTTTTGTATTTGCATATTTTCTAGTAAAAACCCAAACTGGTTTTCGCTGTTCGCTAAAATACCACCAACTTTAGCAGCAGCATCTACAATAATATCTGGTTTTTCTGTGGCTATAAAACTATTAACGGCTGCTTGGTTACGGAGGTCTAATTCCTTACTGGTTTTACCAATAAGATTGGTATGGCCTTGATCTTTGAGGGCTCGCCATACAGCCGAGCCTACCATACCTCTATGACCCGCAATATATATTTTTGATGATTTGTTCATTTTTTCTTTTAGTTTACCTAGGCTATTTTTTTAAGATCATTTTATAATTACCATTTATATTTTTCTTTAAGAATTGTCTATTTTGTCTTGATACAAAACAGACTAAAAAATCAAGTTTATCTTTAGGAAATTGCTTCGCACCACAAGTTCTCGAAATTCAATGCTTAATGCTAACGCATTGCACTTCCATTTCTTCACTTCTTATTTCTTAGGATTAACCTCTCCAATTGTAATAAACTCTTAAAGTTAAACTAACTAATTTATTCTTGATAAAATAGCGAAATTGATTTATAATGAAATTTAAAACAGGTCAATGGTTTTTATTTTTAAAGAAGCTATTCTTAAACTTCACCTACCAAAGCGCCGTCTGGCTCCTTCATTAAAACGGTTACCAACCATTTTCTTAACATTCGATCCTACTCAAAATGATTTAAGGTTGGATAAGCTCCATTTTTTAAGTATTGTTCCTTCTTCATTAAATGCACATCGCTTTCCATCATTTCTTTAATTAACTCTTCTAAATTATATTTTGGTATCCAACCTAATTTAGTGTTTGCCTTTGTTGGATCTCCAACTAACAAATCTACTTCTGTAGGTCTAAAATATTTAGCATCTACTGCCAAAACTTCTTTACCATTTGCTATTTGATATTTAGGATTTACACAAGATTTTACAAGCCCCTTTTCATTTACCCCTTCTCCTATAAATTCTAATTCAATCCCCACTTCAGCAAAACTCATTCTAACAAATTCTCTAACTGTAGTAGTTTTACCAGTTGCTATCACCCAATCTTCAGGTTCTTCTGCCTGTAAAATCATCCACATCATACGCACATAATCTTTTGCATGTCCCCAATCGCGTTTGGCATCTAAATTTCCCAAATAAAATTTATCCTGTAATCCTAAAGCAATACGGGAAGCGGCTCTTGTTATTTTACGTGTTACAAAAGTTTCACCTCTAATAGGCGATTCATGGTTGAATAAAATTCCGTTACAAGCATACATATCATACGCTTCTCTGTAATTTACTGTTATCCAATATGCGTATAGCTTGGCTACTCCATAGGGGCTTCTTGGATAAAATGGTGTCGTTTCAGATTGTGGCACTTCCTGTACTTTTCCATACAATTCAGATGAAGATGCCTGATAAATTCGAGTTTTCTTCTCTAAACCTAATAAACGAACTGCATCCAGGATTCTTAACGTTCCTAATCCGTCAGCATTCCCTGTATATTCAGGAATTTCAAATGAAACTTGCACATGGCTCATAGCTGCCAAATTATAGATTTCGTCAGGCTGAATTTCTTGAATCAGACGAATTAAATTTGTACTATCTGTCATATCACCATAATGCAAAATAAAATTTCTATTTTCTATATGAGGATCCTGGTACAAATGGTCAATTCTATCGGTATTAAAAGAAGAAGAACGTCGTTTTAACCCATGTACAATATATTCTTTTTTTAATAAAAATTCACTTAAATATGCTCCATCTTGCCCTGTTACTCCAGTAATAAACGCTACTTTTTTCATTATTATTTTTATTAGTTTTTATATTAGCTTGTAGATTAAATAAAATAATTAACAATCATTTCTTTACTTGTCCTATTGCTTTAATAACCAAGATGAAGATTGTATTTTATTACCTAAACCATCAATCAATTCTATCCCTAAAGTTTCACATAGTTCTATTTCTGGTATACTTTCATTAGTCTGATCACCTCCATTTGCAAAAACCAATTTCATAAATTTCGAAAATTTGGCATGTATCATTTTGATTGTTTTATTAACGGTTCTATCTTCATCTATTGAAAGAAAACATTGATCTACACTTTTAATATTTTCGACAATAAATTTTCTTTCTTCTTCTAATTGGAATTCTTGTGATTTATTTAATGCTCTCTGTAAATCATTATTTATAATAACAAACAATTCATCTCCATGTGATTTTGCATTGTTTAAATATTCTATATGTCCTTTATGAATAGGGTTAAAATAACCACTTACAATTATTGCTTTTTTTTCATAATTTTTATGTACGTTTAGGTTTGTTTGATCTAAAGCCCTTTACTAAGTTTTAAAATTTATTCAATCCTATATTAAAAAAAATCTTGTATTTATTCACTCCACTTCTCTTTTAACTCTTTCAAATAGCCTTTCCCAAACACCAATCCAATACCTACACTACCACCTATAAAAGTCCAAATTACTAAGATCATTAATCGTTTTGGATTTGCTTTTTCTATTGGTACCGACACTGGTTTTAAAACCGTAAACACTGGGGTATTTTCTTTTACTTGTAGCTGTTGGGTTATTAATTGTTTAGCTAATTCAGCATAAATGCTATATGCCAGATCATATTCAGATTGCAACCTTTGTAATTTTGTTTGAGCTATAGCCGTTGTTACATGTTGATTATGGTCTCTAAAGTGTGCCAATTGTTGTTGTTTTAATTTAAACGCTTGTTCTTTCTCAAGGTATCTTTCCTCAATAAACTTTAATTGCTCAGTAGATTTTTGGGTCCTGAAATTGATGATATATTGTTGTAATAATTTTTGTACTCTTTTTGTAAATTCAGCTGCTGCTATTGCTTCGGGCATATTGACGGAAACYATCACATAGCCATCTTTTTKGTCTATTTCTAAAGATAGTTGTTCTCTAAKCYGTTTTATTAATTTRCTTTCTTCGATTGTGATACTAAGGAGGTTGTTAGATCCTTCGATTTTGCTCAGAATGACATCATTTGGTGTTCCTTTTATGGATTTTGTAATGAGCACTGGCAAGTCAATGGTATATTTTTTTAGTATACTCAAAACACTCGATCTGTAAATATTTTTATAATAGTTGCTATAACTTATTGGTTTATCTTTTCCTTTTATAGTTAATGGGGTTTGTAACAACTCTATTTGAAAAGGAATACTATTTACAATTTGCGGATATAAGGCTGGTGAAATTCCTGAACTGCTTCCCATACTCCCTAAATTGACTCCTGCCATTGCAGCTAAGCCTCCTAAATTTCCTCCAATTTTAGATTTGGAAGTCTGTGGAACAAAGGTCGTAGATGCGGTATATTCTTTTGGTGAGAAAATAGCTACAAATAAACCAATTGCCATAAAAATTAGGGTGGTTCTTATTACTGTTTTTCTACCTTCCCATAAGGTTTTAGCTAAAGCGATGAGGTCTATTTCGTCTTCATCAACAGAATGGTGCTGGTTAGTAAATGTAGGTTTGTTCATGGTGTTACTATCTTGTTGATTTGGTTATTCATTTGCGTCATCCTGAGGCAACTCAGGATCTTTTGACATGGAACTCCTTTTTTAACAGATTCTGGATCAAGTCCAGAATGACGTTGGGTTAATTCTGTGATTCCGAATTAATCCTTCGGCAAGTTCAATGTGACATTTTTATTATTCGTGTCATCCTGAGGCAACTCAGGATCTTTTGAAATGGAACTCCTTTTTTAAAAGATTCCGGATCAAGTCCAGAATGACGTTGGGTTAATTCTGTGATTCCAAATTAATCCTTCGGCAAGCTCAATGTGACATTTTTATTATTCGTGTCATCCTGAGGCAACTCAGGATCTTTTGAAATGGRACTCCTTTTTTAAAAGATTCCGGATCAAGTCCGGAATGACGGTTGGTTGGTTGGTTGTTCAGCATAACATCCTACTTAAATTAAATCATGATACAAATCTCTCAAATCATTATTTTGTTCTTTAATCAAATCCCATTTCCAGACCTTATGCCAAGTTTTCAGCTGCTTTTCTCTTTTTATAGCGTCGTTAATATTTGTAAATACTTCAAAAAATAATAAATCAGTAACATTATACTTTTTTGTAAAAACAGAACCTTTATCATTCTTATGATTAGTTACTCGTTCTAATAAATTTGATGTAACTCCAATATAAAGAACTGTTCTGTTTTTATTGCTAAGTATATACACGTAACTCTGTTTCATCGTTCTACTCGTGATTCTGTGGTAATTCAGAATCTTTTGAAATGGAACTTCTTTTTTTTAACAGATTCCAAATCAAGTTTGGAATGACGTTAATTTCGTCATTGCGAGTGGTGCGCGGCAATCTCATGATTGAAATATACAAGTGACAGATTGCTAATTGCTTCTTGCTACTAGTTTATTTTGTTTAATTGTTGATTTGTTGATTTACAGTCAACTTATAACAGGAACGCACAACTTTTACCTTTAGACTTAAAGATCCTTCGACATGCTCAGGATGACATTGCTCAAGACGCTATTTTATTTTCGATTTCTTTTTAACAGATTGCGCATCAAGCTGAGAATGGATTTTCATTTTAAAATGCATTAAWTAACAATCCTAATGTWCCTAAAGCGGTACTTATACCTATAATTTCTGATATTGATGTTCCTTTTCGTTCTACTTTTTGAGGCACTAAAATAATAGCTCCTGGTTCAATTTTTGGATACGTTTTAAAAAATAAAAACCTTTTTGTACTTCTTATAGCTCCATTGGCATATATCACATAGGTTTTTCCTTTTTTAGCACGTTGCGAAAAACCGCCTGAACCATAAATATAGTCTTTAAACGAATTTTTTTTRTCATATCTAATTACCGCAGGTAATAATACCTCCCCTCTTACATCAACTGTTTGCTTCTCAGAAGGAATGATTAATACGTCTCCTTCCTCTAATATTAAATCGTACTTTGATTTGTGTCCGTTTTTTGACATTATCTTTTTAATATCAATACCAATACGAACATCCTTTTTAAGGATATCAAGGTCAACTAATGAATCTTTCTTAATTAAATTTTGAAATAAGTCAACTTGTTCCCTTTCAATTATTTTATTGGATTTTCTAAGTAGTGTAACCCCTTTGAAGTATGCGAAAGGAGAAAATCCTCCTGCTTTATTTATTAAATCAGAAATTCGCTCATCTTTATGGGTAATAGAATAAGTTCCAGGATACATAATTTCTCCTTGAATAGATACATTTTTTTGTTTGGTGTATCCTTTTAAATAACGTACTGATACTCTATCATAAGGTTCTAAATAAAAAGGTTCACTTTGTACAGTTTCCAAATTACCTGTACTTGATTTACGCAAACTTTTACTAATAGTTTCAAAATTATCATCATTAATTCTTCTTGAAACATCTATTACATTTACATCGGCTCCTTCTTTAAAACCTCCTGAAATAGCTATTAAATCTTCCAATTGCATTTTTTCAATAAACTGCATTTTTTGAGGTTTATTTATTGCTCCATCTATAGAAACTGTATAAACTTCTTTTAAACTTTCTTTACTGAAAATTTGAATATTATCTTCTCTTTTTAAAATTACATCTGATTTTTTTTCTAAAATTTCTTTTACAGAAAATGAAATCATTTCCACATTAACATCATCAATTGTTCTATATATAACACCTCTATCAACAAATGCATTATCTTTAAGTCCTTCAGCCTTTTTAATTAATTCGGATAATTTCAAATTTTTAGTTAATTCGAAATTTCCAGGTCTGTATACTGCTCCGCTAATACTTACTCTATTTTCAAATCTATCAATTACTGCTCCTACAGTTAGTTTGTCTCCATCATTTAAAACAAAATCATAGTGTTTTGTCAACGAAATTTCATTCATTTCTTTTTGTGACCCATTTACACGCTCCACAAACAAACGCTCTTTGTAAGCATTTGCTGTAAATCCACTAAAGTAATTTATCAAATCTTTGATGGTTTCCCCTTCTTTTAATTCATACAAACCCGGACGTTTTACATTTCCTTCTACTTCAATTTTACTTATATAGGGTTTTACAATAATCACGTCTTGATCTTGAAGCAATACATTGCCTTTTTCAGAACCTTCAATCAGGTACTTGTAAATATCAAATTCTTGATGGGCTTGTCCGCCTCTCACAATTTTAACCGTTCTAAATGTACCATTCTCAGTTGGCCCACCTGATGCATATAACGCGTTTAACACCGTTGAAAGTGCACTTAAAGCATACGTTCCAGGCACTTTTACCTCGCCAATAATATTAATGTGAACGGTACGAACGCCTACTAAAGAAACTTCAGCAAATACTTTATTATAACTTGAGCTAGAAGCATCAATACCACTGTATATTTTTTTCAAATAAGAAATAATTTTAGCTTTGGCTTTTTCTACTGACAATCCGCTTACATAAATTGGCCCTAYATTTTCAAYTCGTATTGCTCCTTGTCTATCTACTTCTTTGCGATAATTATTTTGAGCAGCTCCCCAAATATCTATCAATAGTTCATCTCCTGGGCCCAATTGATAAGTGGTAGGTGTTGCCAAATTTAAATTTGGTGTGAAAGAAATATTGGGGTTGCTAAAGAAATCAAATCCAAATAAAGCACTTTTTTGAACCTTTTCGGATGCTTTGCCTTCCAACCCAAATTTTTCAACAGATGATATTTCAGCTGCATTTAAATTTCCAGCTGTTGACCCCATTACATTTGTGTTCGAATACTTCAACGATGAAATTCGTTGTTTCAATTTTGAAAATTGGATAGCAGACATTCCTTTTGATTTGGCAATTACTTCTAATTGAGCTAAAGTATATCCTTCTGATTTTGCTTTATTCCAATAAGATGATATTTGTTCATCAGACAAACTTTCCACATCAACTAATGACAACTGACTAGCAGTAATTTCTTGCGCAGTAGTTTGCTTTGTGTTGAAAATAGCAATAACTATCATCAAGGTAAATATCCAGTATTTCATTGTTTTTCTTTTATTATTTTGTTTACTAATTATCATCTATTTTTCATTTTATGATGTCTCTTCTACAATTTGCTCAATTTTTTTCAATACTTGTCATTTGTTACTTCTGAGCCAATACTTTTAACCCTCCATTTTAACAATTGTACAACCCTCAATGGCTGGTACATTTTCAGTCAATGAATTGGTTGTTTGAAAAAATATTTGGTATAATTTTGAGTTCCTGAAAAAGAATTCTAAAAGCATCATAGGCAATTTAGAATATTTGGAAACTACGAATTGTTTGTGGGATCTTAAATGAAGAATATTTTGTAAAAACTTGTATTGAGTTTTACATTTTATTAAGAGCAGTCCCATCAATGCTAACGCATCAATATTGAAAACAGGTATAATTTTTAAAAAAATGCTTTTTAAGTTAAATCGGAAAAGCACATCCRATGCTAAATTGGATTTGGCCACTAGCTTAAAATAGACCTCTTTTTCTAACTTACTGAAAAGGGTATTATTATTCACATTATTATGATAATCTATATCAACTACATATATAATGTACATTCTTGGTTAATTTCACAGATTAGAATTTTAAATTTCACAGATATGTACTGATTAACTTTGGTGTGTGTTTATAAAGCGTTTCCATGTAAGACTCTTTTCACCAAAATTAATCAATAGTGCAACTTCAACTTTTGTTGATTTTAAATGACTTATTACTTGATACTTAATAGATGGTTCAAGCCTATTAACTTTTTTAATTTCTAAAATAATTTTATTAAAACATAAAAAATCAGCTACAAAAAAAGTAACCATGGTACTTCCATTGTAGTAAATGGGTAATTTTTTTTGCTGTTCAAATGGAATTTCAGCTTTTGATAATTCTTTCATCAAGGCTTCATGATACACATCCACAGTAAATCCATTTCCTATCTTTTTATGAACCTTAATACAAGCTCCAATCACTTTATAGGTTTCTTCTTCAAAAACTAATTTTGTCATTGCTACATATAATTCTTAAGAATCTATCAGTTTACTAGTTATTTCACAATATAAAATACCCTAATAATTACCTTTAGCTAGGTCCTATTTAGTTGAGTTTAACTATTAATTATAAATTATTAAACAACATGACCTTCATCATAACTACTGAAGAAATTGCTACAGCCATAATGAATAATATCAATAACGAGATTTTTATGGCTTTCATTTGAAAACCATTTAAAAAGTTTAGCATATTTTTTTGAATTAAGTTAATTAGTGATTTTTTTAACGGCTTCGCCATTAAAAGTCCCATTTTGTGAGGTTCTTTTTAATTTAATTGATAATAGTATTAGAAGAAAATACATGTTATCAATTTTAAATTTTTAGTATACCAACTTAATGAAATCTACTAAAGTAGCTAGCACTAGGCTGTATATATCAATTCTTCTAAAAACAAAATGGTTGATGTTTAGCAATTTTTCCTTTTGTTACTAGCAAATTAATAAATTTTATTTAAAAAAANCGTGATATTTATCAACTTAYCAAGCTTTTCATTATCATTTCAATATTAATTAACTCTAAACATCTATCATTTATCAAAATATATTATATCTTATAAGCATCTATTTCTCAAGAGAATACTTTCTTTCTTTGTTTTCTAGTAATGGTAATCTTAATTCCAAACTCCTTTAATAAAAGCTGAACTCTATTTTTGTTTACTTCATAAACTATTCCTTCTTTACCTTTAAAAAGTCCTTTTGAGACTTTGAAAACATCTCCAGGTTGTAAATTTTCTACTTTGGCATCAATTATTTCATCTGATAACCAGATTTTCATTACTTCAATTTCTGAATCTCTAACAACAGCTGGTTTTCCTTGCCAAAAAAGATAACGCACTACACCTGGCACATCAAATACAAGGTTGTATTGATGCGCATCTAATTTTAAAAAAATATAGGAAGGTATTAGTGGTCTTACAATCTTCTTTTTACGGTCAGACCATTGATAAATTTCAGTAATTAAAGGGCAATAAACTATAATTCCCAAAATTTCTAAAACCCTAGCAACTTTTTTTTCATTTCTCGGCTTGGTTTGTAATGCATACCAACTCATGCTAACAAATGTAACTCTTTTTCTTCAATATATATATTATTTTTTCCATTCTTTAGTATATTATTACATTTTATTCTATTAATCGCGCCTTTTATAATTATTCTTATTTTATTTTTTTTRACTAATTATAGATTTTTAACCTTTTGAAGTGCTTAATGTTCAAAAAAAGTTTGAAGAATGCCCTATAACTAATGCCCAATTCTATTTAATTTTTTTAATTCAAATTTAAAACAGACTGTTGAAATATTTGAAGAATCGATAAAACTTACATCAAAGTTTAAGGCCTAAATACTTGAACGGGGCTGTCGACAAAATAGAAAATATGAAAAAGTTAAGCTGAATTAAAAAAGAAATTTAATTATATTGCATCAAATAATTTGTATAATCAAAGAGTTCAGATTTGTTTGACGACATACAGAAAACAAAATTTCTAAACATTTAATATCTAAATTATGATACCTAAACTTATTTCAAGCGTCTTACTATTTTTTATGCTTACAACCATGTTTGCTCAATTTCACAACCCTAAAAATTTACCTTTTACCTGGAAAACAGATACTATTAATCGCTCTGTTGACCTTTCGGAAATTCAAATAGTTTTACCAAAAGGATCTTTTCCATCATTAGATACACCAAAATTTGTGAATAAAGCTGAAGGATTAAAAATGTTTTTTGCAAAAGAACCTGTAATTGCTGTTGTTATAAATGGTGTTGCTAAGGCCTATTCATTAAATATTTTAACAATGCACGAAATAGCAAATGATGAATTGGAAGGTACTCCAATTTTGGTGACTTATTGCCCGTTATGCAATTCAGGAATAGTCTATAATCGAGTTATAAACCATCATGGACAAACAGAGATCTTAGAATTTGAGGCATCCGGTATGTTACGAAATAGTGATATGGTGATGTTAGACAGAAAAACAGAAACCCTTTGGCAACAGCTTATGGGCACCGCTATTGTTGGAACTTATAATAAAATAGAATTGGATATAGTACCTTCTATAATTATATCTGTAGAAGATTTTTTTAAACGCTACCCAAACGGTAAAATGCTATCTAAAAAAACAGGTTTTGTCGATGCTGAAAAAAATTACGGATACAATCCATATAAAAAATATGATGAAAAAGAAAATCCAATACAGCATTTTTTTAATAGCGATAAAGTAGATAAACGTCTTCCCGCTATGGAACGTATTGTTGATATCGAAAGCAATGGAAATTATAAAGTATATAGTTTTACAAGTGTTGCAAAAAAAGGTGTTATTAATGATACTTTTAAAACAAGTAATGTAGTTCTTTTTTATAAATCAGGTGTAATTTCTATTTTAGATGAAAATGATATCTCAACCTCAAAAGATGTTGGATCAGTTACTGTTTTTAATGCTAATGTTGACGGTATTCTTTTAATTTTTAAAAAGAAAAATAATGTATTTATTGATCTTCAAACAAAATCAAAATGGGACATTACTGGTAAATGTTATTCAGGAAAACTTAAGGGAAAACAATTACAAATAATGCCACATGGAAATCATTTTGCTTTTGCTTGGTTTGCGTTTAATCCTAATAGTGAAATTTATAAAGAATAACCCATTTTAATATNNTATAAAATAARCTTAATTCAATTTAAAAGATAATCAATTAAAATCGTTTATCTCATTAGCGTTTTAGCTTCTTTAAATAAGATTCAAATTAAGCTTTTATTCTTGTTTTTGATAGATGCACAGAACCCCAAATTTGAAAGCAAAATTATTATTTATTATTTTCAATTCGGAATACTTTTAAGTTAGAGTTATTTTCTGCGACCAGAATTATTTTCCCATTATTGGTACGCAGCACTCTTAAATGCTTTGTGTCCTTTTTTGCAATAAAACCACTTTCTTTATATGGTATCTCTTCAAAATTACCTTCTCCATCTCCTTTTAAATAGAGGCCTTCTCCTCCATCATTTCTCGGTGTTTCAACTTCTGAACCATATAAATTACCTCCTATTARCGCATCGAGCTTACCATCTTTGTCAAAATCATCAACAATTATGCTATTTACCGAAGATAACTGGGCTAGATTTGAAAGTTTTCTATATACAAATTTTTTGCCATTTATATTCTCAATATAACCACTGGCAAAGGTAGTAGCTTTGTAATGTAGTGCTGTTTGCAAAGGCTTTTCTCCATAAACATCAATTAAAGATGCAGAAGCAAAAGATTCATAATTCGGGAATTTATCCTTCAAATTCGGAATTTGTTGCGTTGAACATTGTTTACCTCTTACCGGGAACATTTTCCCGTTATTATAATACCCCAATACGATATCAGTAGAACCGTTAAAATCAAAATCATCTGAATATACTTCAAATGGTTCTTTCATAGTAGCTTTGTATTTATAATTCAATCCGAGATTTCCTACTAAAAAATCATCATCGCCGTCATTGTCAAAATCACCCGCTTCAATACTATACCACCATCCTGTTAAGGCTGCCAAGTCGGAATCATTCGTAGTATTTATAAATTGTGAACCATTGTTTTTAAAAAATGTAATCGGCATCCATTCACCAACAACAATCAAATCTAATTTTTTGTCATTGTCAAAATCATTCCAAATAGCGGAAGTAACCAATCCTAAAGAATCTAGTTGAGGACATACATCTTTTGTAACATCTTTAAATAAAGCAATTCCATCGGCTGTATTATTTTCCAGAATATAGCTTTTAGCTGGATACGGATATTTACCAGAAATTACTCTTCCTCCCACAAATAAATCTATATCACCATCATTGTCGTAATCGCCGGGAACTACACAGGAGCCACTAATTCGAATATTTGGTAACGCGTTTTCTTGTTTTGAAAAATTCCCTTTTCCATCATTTWAATACAATCTATCCCGAAGGTTTTCGGATCCATTTCTGAATTCATATCCACCACTAACTACGTACAGGTCATTATCCCCATCAGCATCCGCATCAAAAAATACGGCTGCAACATCTTCATATATCTTTTCCTTTTCCAAAAAAGTCAGATTTGTTTTTATAAAATTTCCGTTTTTCTTTTGGAGGTATAATGCTCCCGATTGGCCCGTTGATCCACCTACGTAAAAATCATCCAATTCATCATTATTTATATCTCCTACAGCTAAGGAAGGTCCAAAATTAGAATATTTATGAGGTAATAGCGGCTGTATTTTATAATCGTCAAAATCATTTTCCTCATGAACATAATCAATGCCTATACTTTCCGAGATGTCCTTAAATAATTGCTTTTTTACATCTCTATTTTGAATTATTGATTTTGAAGCATTTTTGTATTCAATTGTAATTAATTGATTTGGTAWAATGTCCTTTAATACTTGCAAAGCACCATCTGGCCAAACAATTGTTGCTTTTTCAATTGTCTCATCTTTTGGTAAACCAAAATGTATAAAAGGCTCTACCGATGATAGAAAACCCCGAGTTAGGGTTAATTCCTGGTATTGCCTAAAATGTTTGTTTTCTAAGGTTATTTTAACTCCTAATCCCAGTTTATTGGCAGCGGGACCTTTACATTGGAATCTTACAAAATTATTCGTCTTTATTTCAGTAGCATTGTTTTTATAAATAATTGCAGTAGCATCAATATTGTTTATAATAATTTCTAAATCTCCATCATTATCCAAATCTGCATAAGAAGCGCCATTGGAAAACCCTTCAAAGGAAATACCCCAATCTATATTTGACTTGGTAAAAGTGAAATCTTTATTGTTTTTAAAAATATAGTTGTCAATTTTCTCAGAAGGCAATTTTCTGCTTTCATCCAAATAGCTTATATTTTTTTGATTCTTTAACCTATATGCCTGCTTTTTATAAAAGTCTTTGTTATTTATATCTTTTCTGGCTCCATTGGTAATATACAGATCCTTCCACCCGTCATTGTCAAAATCTGCAATTAAAGGAGCCCAGCTCCAATCTGTAGAAGKAATACCWGACAATCGGGCAATATTACTAAAATAAGGATCCTCATTATTTAAATTACCCCGATTCATTTGGAGTGAATTCTGCATATATTGAAAATGAAATCCAAAATCAATCATTTTATTGAATTTCTGTGGGTCCATACTCGCCATATTTTCTTTAGATCGCCTATTATCCTCAGGAGTCATATCGAGCTGCATTATATCTATCAGTCCGTCGTTATTAAAATCAGCCGCATCAACTCCCATACCATAAAAAGATGTTTGGCTTGTTGAATTTTCGACTACATTTTTAAAGGTACCATCACCATTGTTGAGGTATAAAAAATCAGGGGTGGAAAAATCATTAGACACATAAATATCTTGAAAACCATCGTTGTTAAAATCAGCTGAAATAACTCCCTGGGATAACCCAAAATTAAGAATCCCTGATTTCTCTGTGATGTCTATAAAAGTACCATCCCCCATATTCTCATATAGTTTATCTGAATCATTCAAGGTAGGATTGTTTATTTTTTCATAATAGTATTCGTCTGAACTTGCTAATTGTACAAATGGATAATTGGCAACAAAGAGATCTAAATCATTGTCATTGTCAAAATCGAAGAATACTGACTGTATAGATGCTCCATTGTCGGCTATTCCATAATGAGAAGCACTTTCAGTAAATGTCAGATTTTTATTATTGATATATAGTTCGTTTTTTTTCTCAGAATTAATACCTGACACACACACATAAATATCTAAATATCCATCATTATTCACATCACAAAATGTAGCTCCTGCATACCATGAATTCCCTCCTTGAACATTTGATTTTTTAGAAATATCTTCAAAAACTAGATTCCCTTTGTTAAGATATAATTTATTTTCAACCTGATTTCCCGTAAAAAACACATCCGTTAGTCCATCATTGTTTATATCACCCACAGCAATTCCCCCTCCATTAAAAAAATAAGGACTCGTAAAATAATTAGATTCTTCAGATTCTATTATATTGTTGCTAAAGTTGATATTTGACACTGAATTATCAACCATTTCAAACAATTGTCTATCAACAGGTTCTACATTGTTTTTACAGCCCCATATAATAAATAGGAAACCGAATACTAAAATGGTTATTTTCTTCATAAAGTTATTGTTAAGTCTTAAATTTAATTAATYTAGTTAAAAANWTGGHTTTTTTNNGCAAAATAAAAAAAAAWTTRAACTCMWAAAAGAAATTTGAAWAATACTTCACATCATTTKCATTTTTGAAGTTCACTTTATTMGGTTCWGTMGTTATATAWSTTAAAAGAACAATGACAAAAACCAAGTAGTYAAAAAACCAATTAATGCCAATAAAGTGGTCATCACCGTCCAACTTTTAAAAGTTTGTTTTTCTGAAAGTCCCAAATACTTACTAACTAACCAGAAACCACTATCATTTACATGTGACATAATTGTAGCTCCTGAAGCAATAGCTATTACAATTAATGCTTTTTGWGGTTCGGAAATCGATTCAATTAAMAGCGGTGATGTAAGTCCMGCAGCTGTTATCATAGCTACTGTAGCCGATCCTTGAAGAATGCGAATTAATGCTGCAGTAAGAAAACTAAAAAGAAGAATACTAACGCCTTGATCTGCAAAATAATTTGCTAACATTTCTCCMGTTCCAGTATTTACAAGCATTTGCTTAAAAACCCCACCGGCACCGGTTAATAAAATTATAATACCTGCCGGCCCCATAGATTGGGTCGTAATATTTAATAAATTATCTTTTGTGAACCCTCTGCGAATACCTAATGTGTACCAAGCTATAAGATTCGCAATTATTAACGCTGAAAACGGATGTCCAATCATCCCTAGCCACTCTAAAATATTTTTAGGAACTAGCTCTTCTCCTATAAGTGGGCTATTTAATAAGGTGTTTAAAACAATTAAGACTATGGGRATTGCAATAATACTTATAATAATTCCTGCCGAAGGGAAATTTTTTGTCGCTTCAGGATCGATTTTCAACACAGGTGCGTTTACATGGATTTTTTTTGCTATATATTTTGCAAAAAGAGGACCACATACTATAGCAGTAGGAATTCCTGTTAGAAAACCAAAAAAGATGACCCAACCTAAATCTGCTTTTATAATATCTGCAACAGCTACGGGTCCAGGTGTAGGTGGAATAAATGAATGTGTTATTGCCAGTCCCGCTAATAACGGGATTCCATAAAGCAATAATGATTTACCTGTTTTTCTTTGAAGTGCATAAATCATTGGTACTAAAATAATAAATGCTACATCAAAAAATACTGGAATAGCTACAATAAAACCCGTTAACATTAATGCCCAAGACGAACGCTTTTCTCCAAATTTAGACAGCAAAAATGTGGCTAAAGATTCTGCCCCTCCTGAATGTTCTAAAATAGCTCCAAACATGGCTCCCAATCCAACTACTACCGCAACAAAACCAAGAGTACTACCCATACCTTCCTGTACCGTTTTAATGATGACAAGAGGTTCCATTCCAGATAAAACACCAACACAAATACTGGCAATAAGTAGTGCTATAAACGCTTGTATTTTAAATCTGAGTATAAGTACAAGTAATAGTACGATACCAACTAATACTGCTGTTAACAATGTGAAGTCTATCATAATTAATACCAATTAGTGTGAAAGGATTGATTTTCTGGAGCATCTATTCTTTGATACGTATGTGCTCCAAAATAATCTCTTTGTGCTTGGATCATATTTGCCGACAGCCTTTTAGTTGTCATTGATATCCAATAGGTGTTTGCTTCTGTAAATAGTGGCAGTGGTATTCTATTTAAGAGTCCATGAATTAAAACTGATTTAACTGCATGCTCATTGTTCTTTAATACTTCGACAATTTCAGGATGCTCAAATAAATCATCAGATACTTTAAAATATGAAATACATTTTATCATCAATTCCGACCTTATAATGCATCCATTAGTCCAAATTCTGGAAAGGTCTGATAAAGAAAGATTCCAATTATAAGATTTCGACGCTCGTCTTATTACCTCAAATCCTTGTTGATGATTTACAATTCTAGCAAACTTGTATGCGTCCCTAATATCCTCTATTGAAAGGATGCCATTATTGTGAATTTCAGTAGCTACTTTTCTTGATAAGTTGATCCTTTTTTCTTTGAAAGAAGATACATAGCGTGCAAAAACTGCTGAAGACATCATCGTATTTACCGTACCAAGATCAAGAGCTGCTTTTGTAGACCAAGATCCCGTTCCTTTATTTCCTGCTTTGTCTAAAATTAAATCAAGTACGTATTGGCCCCCCTCTTTTTTGGTCATGATATCTGCCGTAATTTCTAACAGATAACTAGCCAAATCTCCAGAATTCCACTCTAAAAAGATGTCTTTGATTTCTTTGTTTGATTTTGAGTCTGAAAGTAGGGTGTAAATTTCGGCAAGCAACTGCATTTCGGCGTATTCTATACCATTATGAATCATTTTAACGAAATGGCCAGACCCTTCAGGACCAATATATGTACAACACTTTGTACCATTTTTATCTATTGCTGCTATTGATTCTAGCACAGGCGCTATAATTTGGTAACTGATTTTAGTACCACTTGGCATAATGGAAGGTCCTTTTCGCGCACCTTCTTCTCCACCAGATATACCAGCCCCAATAAAATTTAACCCTTTACCTTCTAAATAATCTGCTCTTTTTTTAGTGTCATGATAATGAGAGTTTCCGCCATCAATAATAATATCACCTTCTGAAAGCATTGGGATCAGTGATTCGATTACATGATCTATGGCATTACCTGCTTTTATCATTATCAGTATTTTTCTAGGTCGTTCTAAAGAATTGACGAATTCACGTAACACTGTGAATCCCATGATTTTCATATCATTTACTGTTTCACCTAAAAAATCTTTAACCATATTTTCTTCACCTATTGTAGCCCGATTATAAACGGATAAAGCATAGCCCTTTTCAGCAATGTTTAGGCTTAAATTTCGTCCCATTACACCAAGGCCTATAACTCCGAAAAATGACTTATTCATGTGTGCTAAGTTTAATATAATCTCATTAATAATTTTGTCTGGTGACTGAGAAATATCTATATGAATTCCATATTCAGGAATCTCCAAATCGTTAAATTGAGACACTAATAAATTTGAATTCATAAAATGACCTCGCCTTTGTTCGATTCTAGCACGAATTAAGTTTTGATCGCCAGATAAATAAACCCAAATGATGTCTTTATTTTTTGAAGCTAAGATCTCTCTGTACTCCTCTTTTAAGGCAGAGCAAGCTATAATTGCTCCATCATTTTCATTCCAATTCTCTATGTTTTTAGCGAGGATTTTTAGCCACGGAAAACGATCCTCACTATTCAGAGGTATTCCGCTTTTCATTTTTTCTACATTCTCTTTTGGATGAAAATCATCAGCATCAAAAAAGGGAAGTCCTATTTTTTTTGAAAGTTTTTTCCCTGTAGTTGTTTTGCCACATCCACTAACACCCATGATCACCATGACTGATTTTTTCATCTTTATAATTTKMKTKTTTMTTWMKYWRKWTATTTWWAWKTSMRSRWMNACAAARWRWWRRTYAKWKAKWWWKWAAMMWAKRMWYCYRYTKYYRTCRYMYMGMMRWWAWCAAAAAAATTATTTTTCTATACTTACTTTTAAAAAATATATTCAAAGGTCACTGCTTCCCAAAGCCATCACTTTGCAAGCCGATTACTTAAAATTAAGATTTAGCCTTAGCTATAGAGATGTAGAAGAATTATTATCAATCAGAGGAGTTAAAGTTAATTATGCTACCATTAACATTGGATTTTCATGTTAATTCAAAAAAACCAAGAAATTAGCTGAAAAAGATGGAGACTTGATGAAACAACTATCAAAGATATTGACTAACATAAATACTTGTATGGGCTGTCCAAAAAATATAAAAAATGAAAAATTTAAACTGAAATAAAGAAGAAATTTAATTATATTGCATCTAATAATTTGTATAAAAAAAAGCTTAAAACCATGTACGTTTAATAAAATATTGCGGTTTGATAAATAAGTGTTTCAAAATGTACAATTGTCCATATTTAAATCGTTAACATCAAGTTGGAATAAAAATGAGTACTATAGATTGGATTGGATTTATTGGCGTTTTCCAAATTCTATTAGCATACATACTAAATGTATTTGGAAAGCTAAAAAGCAAAAATTTAGTTTTTATTTTATTGAATCTAATTGGAGCTATTATGGCTTGCCTAGCTTCAATACTTATGAAATATCTTCCCTTTGTGATATTAGAAGGTGTTTGGTCAATTGTATCTATAATATCACTTATAAAATATATAAAAGAGTTAAGTAAAATTGACCAAAAAAAACATTTATGAATTTAAAGAAAAGATAGGAACAACAAGTACATTTTTCCAAAAGTGAATGCTTTTAATAAATGAAAATAGTTCCTTTTATTGAGCATTAAATTAGCCTTTAAATTTATAAAAAGTTATTTGCTACAAAATCAACTAATCTGTAATCGATTTTACAATCCAACATTCCGATTAAAGAGCTACTATTACATTATATATCTCTGTATTTCTGACTCTTATAAAACACCTCCATTTAGTATGAATTTGAAATATACATGTTTCCAATGAAAAAGAATTATTCTGACCTTAATTTACATAATTCTTCCACACCTTTTAAAGGAAAACCTAAAAATCATGATTTTTGTAGACTTAAGTGCTACAGAACCTGATAGCAAACTCTTCTTATGTAACAACTTGTTATATACTTATTTTTAAAAAAATTGYACTTTAGATTATTCTTTTAAAAAAAAATTAACCTTATGATCCGAAAAAATCTTTTTCTTGTTTTATTGGTGTTGCTTTATGCAAATATCAATGGACAAAATGTAAAACAACTAGATGAATCACTCTTTTCTGAGTTGAAAATGAGAAATATAGGTCCAGCGTTTGTGTCCGGACGAATTGCCGATATTGCTATCCATCCTCAAAACGATAATATTTGGTATGTTGCCGTTGGTTCTGGTGGTGTATGGAAAACACARANTTCAGGAGTAACATGGAAACCAATTTTTGATGATCAAAGTGTATATTCTACTGGTTGTATTACCCTCGACCCGTCCAATCCATCTACCGTTTGGCTTGGAACTGGTGAAAATGTTGGTGGACGCCATATAGGTTTTGGTGATGGGGTTTATAAAAGCACTGACGGTGGAAACACATGGAAAAATATGGGCTTGGAAAATTCAGAACATATTTCAAAGATCATTATTCATCCACAAAATTCCGATATTATTTGGGTAGCAGCGCAAGGACCCTTATGGAGTTCTGGAGGAGATCGAGGTTTGTTTAAGTCTGTTGATGGAGGTAAACATTGGTTGAAAGTTTTAGGCGTTAACAAATGGACTGGAGTAACCGATATAGTTGTAGATCCTACAAATCCTGATTGGATGTATGCTGCTACTTGGCAACGTCATCGTACTGTTGCTGCTTATATGGGTGGAGGTCCTGGCTCGGGAATTTATCGCTCAAAAGATGGAGGAAACACTTGGAAAAAGCAAACTACAGGTTTACCAGAATCTAACTTAGGGAAAATTGGTTTAGCAGTTTCACCACAAAATTCTGAAATTATTTATGCTGCCATAGAAACCGATAGACGTCAAGGAGGAGTTTATAAGTCTACTGATAAAGGATCGTCTTGGAAAAAGCAGTCCAATGCAGTTTCTGGTGCAACCGGTCCTCATTATTACCAGGAATTATATGCAAGTCCTCACGTTTTTGACCGTTTGTATTTGATGGATGTTCGTATTCAGGTTTCCGACGACGGTGGAAAAACATTTAGAGTTCTTAAGGAAAATAAAAAGCATTCTGATAATCAYGCTATTGCTTTCCGTGCCAATGATCCTAATTATTTATTAGTAGGAACTGATGCTGGAATTTACGAGAGTTTTGATTTAGCTGAAAACTGGCGATTTATTCCAAATTTACCGCTTACTCAATATTATAAAGTTGCTGTGAATAATCGCGAGCCATTTTATCAAATTTTTGCAGGAACACAAGACAATGGTTCACATGGTGGCCCATCACGAACAGACAATGAGCATGGTATTCGTAATTCTGATTGGTTTAAAACTTTAGGTGCCGACGGGCACCAATCAGCAACTGATCCAACAAACCCAGATATTATGTATGCTGAATCTCAACAAGGTCGTTTACATAGAGTTGATTTAAAAACTGGTGAACAATTACTCATTCAGCCACAAGCTCGCGAAGGAGAAAACTTTGAGCGTTATAATTGGGATGCGCCAATAGTGGTAAGCCCACACAATGCTGCTCACTTATATTTTGCATCACAAAGGGTTTGGCATTCAACTAATCGCGGTGATAGTTGGACACCTATATCTGGGGATCTTACTCGTAATTTAGAACGTATTGAACAACCTATTATGGGTAAGAAACAAAGCTGGGATAATCCTTGGGATATTTATGCAATGTCTAACTATAGCACTATAACATCTTTATCGGAATCTGCTGTGCAGGAAGGCTTAATTTATGCAGGAACAGATGATGGTATTATTCAAGTTACAGAGAATGGTGGAAAAATCTGGCGAAAGATAGAAGTAAGTAGTTTACCCGGTGTTCCAGAACGGGCTTTTGTAAACGATATCAAAGCCGATTTACACGATGCTAATGTAGTTTATGTGGCTTTGGATAATCATAAAGAAGGTGATTATTCGCCTTATCTATATAAAAGTACCAATAAAGGAAAAAGTTGGAAATCAATTAAAGGAAATCTTCCAAAAAAGACCTTGGTATGGAGAATGGTTCAAGATCATATCAAAAAAGAATTGCTTTTTGCCGCTACCGAATTTGGTGTTTATTTTAGTTTAGATTCAGGTGATAAATGGATAAAAATGGCTGGAATTCCAACTATTTCATTCCGGGATTTAGCAATTCAAAAACGTGAAAACGATTTGGTGGGAGCCTCATTTGGTCGTGGTTTCTTTGTGTTTGATGATTATAGTGTATTGCGCGAATTAACAACTGAAACTTTAAATCAAGAAGCTACTTTATTCTCTAGTAGAAATGCTTGGTGGTATATTCCGCGTACTGTAATTGGTGACAATGGAGCTAATCAATATTCTGCTAAAAATCCTCCTTTTGGTGCTGTATTCACCTATTATTTATCTAAAACATACTCAAGTCTAAAAGCTGATCGTAAGAAAATAGAAAAAGAGCTTACTAAAGAAGGAAAAAATATTGAATTTCCAGGTTGGGAAGCGTTAGAAGCAGAAAAAAAACAGGCTAGTTCTGTTATATGGCTTACCGTTAAAGACGATGAAGGAAACGTAATTCGTAAGCTCAAAGCACCTGCTAAAAAAGGAATTAACCGTATTGCGTGGGATTTGCGTTTTGCAAATAGCAGGGTTATTAATCCGGGAAAATCAGAAAAACCTAGTAGATGGAATCGCGGTGGAGCTTTGGTTGTTCCAGGTTCATATTCAGTTTCCATGTCCAAAGAAATTGATGGTAAAGTAACCAAATTAGCAGCCCCTGTTTCATTTCAAGTTGTTCCACTTCATAAAAGTACATTGCAAGGCGCTTCTGCAGACGATTATAAAGCATTTATGATAGATTTAAATAGTCTTCAAGCCAATTACATGAAAATTGGTACTGATATAAAAAAAAATATTGCAAAAGTAAAAGCAATGCAACTGGCTTTGGAAAGAGCATCTATAGAACCTGGTGAATTAAATACTCAAATCCATGATTTACATCAAGGTCTTCTTGCTCTGAGTAAAGAAGAAAATGGACTATCGACTAAAAGTGAAGTTGGTGAAAAAAATCAACCAAATGTTGGCTCATTTCTTCGAACAGCATCACGTGGTTTGGCAACTACCTATGGCCCAACCAAGATGTATAAAGATAATCTTGAAACAGCTAAGAAATTACTAGTTGTATTGAAAGCAAAAGCTGATGTATTTACAAATGAAATGATACCTGCTTTAGAGAAAAAACTGATTGATGTAGGAGCTCCTGTAATATTAAAATAATAAGATTGAAACCCATTAAGTCTATCAGATTTAATGGGTTTCTTTTAAATTCAATCGCATTTAAATTAGAAAAATTTAAACGCGACAGAATTAGGTAACTTTTATCAGAGATTTATAGGTAATCTCCTTCTATACTAATAGTTATACAAATTCTTTATATTTACATCATCGACTCAAAATTACGTTAGCACGTAGTAGGCACATAATTGAAATATTGATACTAATATTTGGTAAATATTATGATTAAATAATACTTTTATTTAAAATCACAAATCATGAATAAAATATCCCTATTGCTTCTTGGATTATGCTGGTTTACTTATTCTACTAATGCCCAAAATAGAACAATTGCAATCGACACAACTGTTGTAACCAATCATACAACCACCATAAATGGGGTGAAAATTACGTATACTGCAACAACAGGAACTCAACCTGTTTGGGATGARTCGGGTAAACCTATTGCAACCTTGTATTACACTTATTATAAAAGAAATAATAGTAGTAACTCGGCTAAACGCCCTTTACTAATCTCATTTAATGGTGGCCCAGGTTCGGCTTCAGTTTGGATGCATATCGCATATACAGGCCCCAAGGTTTTGAATATTGATAAAGAAGGATATCCAATACAACCATATGGAGTTCATGATAACTTATATTCAGTTTTAGATGTTGCTGATATTATATATGTTAATCCCGTAAATACAGGATACTCAAGAACCATTCCCACAAGCGGAAAAGAAATTAAAAGAGAGCTATTTTTTGGGATAAATGCAGATATTAAATATTTGGCAGAATGGTTAAATACTTTTATTACAAGGTATGAACGTTGGCTATCTCCTAAATATCTAATTGGAGAAAGTTATGGAGGAACAAGAGTATCAGGTTTGGCCTTAGAATTACAAGAAAAACAATGGATGTATCTAAACGGAGTAATACTTGTATCACCTGCTGACTATAAAGTATTTAATTCGGATAGTCCTATATCCTCTTCTCTCAATTTTCCTTATTTTACAGCTGCAGCTTGGTATCACAAAGCACTTCCCTCTGAATTGCAATCAAAAGATTTGTTAGATATTTTACCTGAATCTGAGGAATATACTCTAAATACATTAATGCCTGCTTTAGCAAAAGGAGGTTCTCTTTCATTAACCGAGAAGCAACGTATCGCAAAGAAGATGTCATATTATTCAGGTATCTCTGAGAAATCTATTTTGCAAAACAATTTGGATGTTCGTACTCGTTTCTTTTGGAAAGAATTACTTCGAGAAAAAACAGGATATACAATAGGAAGGTTAGACTCTCGATACCTTGGTCTGGATAAAGTTGAAGTAGGAACAAGCCCCGATTATAGTGCTGAACTTACTTCGTGGTTACATTCATTTACCCCTGCAATTAATTATTATATTCGTGAACATCTCAATTTTAAAACTGATATAAAATATAACATGTTTGGATCCGTACGTCCATGGAACAATGAAAACAATAATACCAGAGAGAATCTACGTAAGGCTATGGCTCAAAATCCTTATCTGAATGTCCTATTTCAATCAGGATACTATGATGGCGCAACTACGTACTTTAATGCAAAATATACTATGTGGCAAATTGATCCAAGTGGAAAAATGAAAGATCGGCTAAGTTTTAAAGGATATAGAAGCGGTCATATGATGTATTTGCGTGAGGAAGATCTAAAAACTGCAAATGATGACCTTAGGATTTTTATAAAAGAAAGTATCCCAACTGGAAAATCTGCGAAATACTAAATACAGGACTCTATTAAAGAAATWSYTRWAWAAAATNNWKWWAKYYARYWKMWATWYTKWAMWAAAWAAYRWMRTTAATYATTKAARGWGYYYCAACTATTTTTGATAMGTGAATTTAGAATTTAATAATTCCTTGGGATTRCCTCCAACCATAATTTTAAATTCTCCTGGCTCAGTTTCCCACTTATTATTTGCAGTGTAAAACTGTAACATTTCTTTATCAACAGTAAAATAAATTTGTTTAGTTTCACCTGGCATTAATGAAATAAGTTGAAAAGCCTTCAACTCCTTTACTGGTCTAGTTACACTTGCAAAAAGATCTCTAATATACAGTTGAACAACTTCTTTTCCTTCATATTTCCCTGTATTTGTTAAAGAAACAGCAACTTCAATTTTGTCAGTAGGCAGCAATAAATTAGATGAAAGTTTAAGATTGTCATATTTAAAAGTAGTATAACTTAACCCGTAACCAAATTCATAAAGAGGCTCGTTACTTTCGTCTGAATAATGTGACCAAAAAACTAAATCATTTCCAGGGTTTGTAGGTCTTCCTGTATTTTTATAATTATAGTAAATAGGTACTTGACCTACACTTTTTGGGAAAGTCATTGTTAATTTTCCGCTTGGATTATAATCTCCATATAATACTTCTGCAATTGCGTTACCACTTTGCGTTCCAAGATGCCAAGTTTCAACAATCGCAGGAATATTTTTATCAGCCCAGTTAATAGTCARCGGGCGCCCATTCATAAGTACTAATATTATATTTTTATTTACTTTATAAACCTCTTCTAATAATTCTTGTTGCAATCCTGGTAAATCTAGTGAAGTTCTGCTTCTTCCCTCTCCAGATTGAAAACCATGTTCTCCTAGAACCATGATTACCACGTCTTTATTTATTGCTACTGCAACTGCTTCTCTTATTCCAGTCCTATCTGTTGTGTTAATTTTGGTTTCAGAAATAAAAGTTGCTTCTCCTTCTACTAATTTAACACCTCTTGAATGTGTAATTTTATTTCCCGAATATGCCTTAAGCCCTTCCAACACAGAAATAGCTGAATTATCAGGTGCTACAGCTCTCCAACTCCCAAGTGGACTGTGCTTGTCATCGGCTAAATCTCCTATCAAAGCTATATTTAATCCTTCTTTTTTAAGAGGAAGTAATTGATCTTGATTTTTAAGTAATACTATTGATTTTTTGGCCATATCTAATACAGCTTCATTATTTTCTTTACTTCCTATAATTTTTTTTTCACGTTGATCATCACAATATCTATATGGGTCATCAAATAAACCCAACTCAAATTTTACAGTTAGTATTCTCTTTACTGCATCATGAATTAAAGCTTCATTAATTTCACCTTCTTCAACCAAAGATTCTAAGTGTTTAATATACAAGTAAGATTCCATATCCATATCTGAACCTGCTTTAACGGCTAAATTTGATGCTGATTTACCATCTTTAGCATATCCATGTGCGACCATCTCTGTAATTGAACCCCAATCTGAAACTACAAATCCGTTAAAATTCCATTTCTCTTTTAATAGCTCTCTTTGAAGAAATTTATTACCGGTTGCAGGAATTCCATTGAGTTCATTAAATGAATTCATAAAAGTTTTTACATCCGCTTCAATTGCTGCTTTAAAAGGTGGAAAAATAATATTGTATAGTGTTGAAGTACCAACATCAACCGTATTATAATCTCTTCCTGATTCAGAAAAACCATAACCTGCAAAATGCTTAGCACAAGCAGCAATAGTTAAAGGAGACGACAAGTCGTCACCTTGAAATCCATTCACTCTAGCTTTTGCTATGAGGCTCCCCAAATATGGATCTTCTCCAGCTCCTTCCATGACTCTTCCCCAACGAGCATCTCTTGAAATATCTACCATTGGAGCAAATGTCCAATGAATACCACTTGCAGCAGCTTCACTTGCTGCAACTTGAGCCGATTTTTTAATAGCTTCTAAATCCCAACTTGACGACTCTGCTAAAGGGATAGGGCTTAACGTTTTAAATCCATGAATTACATCATATCCGATAATTAATGGGATTCCAAGTCTAGTTTCTTCAACGGCAATTTTTTGAACTTTTCTAACTTCTTCAACTCCAAATACATTTAACATAGATCCTACCAATCCCTTTTTTAAATGAGTATATTTATTAGCTGCATCTCCTTCATCTGGCACAGGACCCGTTACATCCCAAAAGCCATTGTATTGATTCATTTGACCAATTTTTTCTTGAAGTGTCATTAAAGAAAGTAATGAATCTACTTTTTTTGAAATAGCTATTTCATCATTAGCACTTTTCATAACATTGTCTTTATTACAACCTGTAATTAAAACTGAAATAAGAAGTAAGGGTACTATTAATTTATGCATGGTTTATTGAATTTAAATAAAATATCTTTGAAATTTAACTCCAAAAATAATCAAAACTATTGATAAGTTTATATATTATTTTGTCATTTATCTAACCTATTATTAACCATAATCAATAAAAATTTACTGAAGTAAAATCTTAACTTTCGGCTTTAATATTGATCCTTTAAATTAAATTTCATTTAAGTATTCAATTGCTTTTTCAAATTGTGTATCAATTCCATTCAATAAATCATCTTTATTCCAATCAACTACAATATCAGGTAAAACACCTACAGATTTCAAAACTTTATTTTTACAAGTTCTAGTTTGTTGGTTTGGATAAACGAAAAGGCCACCATCTGAGAGCTCTATAAATTCCATCGCAATGATTAATTCATAAAAATTCAGGAAAGATTTGAGTAGTATTTATTAACCAAAATAAAAAAAATCATAAACCATTATTATAATTCTGGTTTACATTTCAAATTGTTCTAAAGTTATAAAAAATGAGTAAATAGCTAGTCTTTTACTACATCAAATAATTTTTACTTATCTGATATTGGCAACGTAAATTTAAATTCACTTCCCTYATCAACTGTACTTTTTACCCATATTTYYCCTCCATGTTTTTCAACAAATTCTTTACACAAAATTAAKCCTAATCCTGAKCCTTGTTCATTWGCMGTACCAAYATTGGAAYTYWTKATATCWAWACTWAATAAGTTWTCTATRTYYGATTKYGATATYCCWATYCCRTTATCTTTYACTGWAATTTCWACAAAATTWGMKGYAACKYTAGAAGAAATTTTAATATCACCTTTCGATTTGGTAAATTTAATTGCATTTGAAATTAAGTTTCTAAGAATTGTTGCCAGCATATTCTTATCTGCATTAACATAAATATCATTATCAGTTCTATTTGYWATTTTAATTTCTTTATTWACAGCTTGAATTTCTARYAATGAAATTACRTCYGAAATTTCTTGTATTAACTGTACTTTTTGCGGATTAAATATTAAATTCCCAGATTGAGAATTGGCCCAAGTTAATAAGTTATTTAATAAATTTGTAAYCTTGGCTGTTGCTCCTTTAATAATATTTAGAARTTTCAATCTTTTTTCTTCTTCATATTCATGATTATTTTCAATCATGAGTTCAGTAAACCCATTTATTGAATTCAACGGGTTTTTTAGATCATGTGCAATAATTGAAAAAAACTGATCTTTTGTCTTATTCAATTTTTTTAAATCATCCCTTTGAGTTTGTATCTCATCGTGCATTTTATTTATTTGACTATTCTTATACTCTAATAAATTGTATGCCTCTTTTTTTGAGGTTCGCTGTAGAATTAATAMAATAATAAAGACTCCAAATAACACCATTGATCCGACCAAAAAATAAGAGAACTTTCTACCAGATTCATATTTTACTTGGGCTAATTCATTCTTAGTTGATAAATCACTTATAGTATATTGAGATTTTTCCAATTGATTTAAGGCATTAAAAAGTTGAACTTTCTTTCCTTTATCAATTATTAACAAACTATCTTCAATTTTTTTGTAGGTTTTAAGATATTCAAATGCTTTCGTTAAATTACCAATCCCTTCATAAGCAATCGCTAAAATATTCAAATTATGAATTTCGTAATCTAAAATTCCTATTTGTCGTGAAATTTTTAAACTTTTCTTCGCATAATTTATAGCCTTATTATAATTTTTAAGTCTATTTTCAACATCTGCAATGTTTAAATATATAATTGCTATTAAATCCTTAAAGTCATTATCCTCTGCTATTTTTAAGGATTTAAAAAAATATTCATTGGCCTTTTGGTAATCTTCTAACCCTATATAGCAATCACCCATATTATTATAAATAATCGCATTAGAATATTGATTATCACTTTTATTCTCTAATTCTAAAGCGTATTCATAAAAGATTAAACCACTAATAATATCACCCCCATCAGCAGTAGCATTGGCAAGATTGATATAACAAGTTACCAAGCCTGATTTATCTTCAATATCAATAAAAATAACTAACGCATTACTGAAGTATTTTTTAGCAAATCGATAATTTTCTTGTTGATAATATAAATTCCCTATATCAATATAATTAGTAGCAACTCCTTTTTTGTCTGAAATGTTTTCATAAGCTCCTAATGATTTTAAAAAAAATTCTATGCCTTTATCTTCGGCGTACAAATTGACATAATTAACCCCTATTAAATTATATAATTTAGCTAGTACAGTAGTATTACCAATGCTACTAATAATATTAACTGCTTTAAAATATTGATCTATAGCGCTTTTAAAATCATTTTTATTTTCAAAATATTTCCCAATATTCATCAACAAATCTACCTGCTGAAATTTAGATTCAATTTTTGTAGCTAAATCTAATGCTTGATTGTAATAATAAAAAGCAGAGTCTGGTTTACTTTTGAGATATAGTTTGGCAATATTTGAAGTAATTGACACCCTTGCTGTGTCGCTTTTTTCTTGGTGAAGTTGATTCTTAAACTCAACTAATTTATTGTTGAATTCTTGTCCATAAAATAGCATAGAAAACCCAAAACACACTAAAATTAAAAAATTCTTTTTCATTGAAGATAAATATTAATAGCAATTTTAATATGTAAAATATTCATTCTATTGATGTATTCCAACCTTTTACAACCGCAAACTTACCATTTATTTTTAAATAAAAAAAATAGAATAATTCTATTTTAGCTTCGGATTAATATCTAAAATATTATTAATTAGATAACTATCAAGAAATTCCTTAGTTAAAAAAGCATTCCCCTTTAAATTCACATTTAGAATTAACTTATATAAATCAATTTCTAAAAACCCGTTTAACATTGGTTTGGATATTGCCATAAAACTATAATGCCAAGGCTCAAATTTAAATCCATTACGTAAAGGATTATCATCATAAACCAGATAGAATCCGAACCTTTCAGCATTGTTATCCATCCAAATTTTAAGATTTAAATAGCTTCCTCCAATACTATAATTTTCCTCATTAAGTAACTTATTAGGTGCTTTTTGAATACTATCAATGATATCAATATCTGTTCCCCAATGATGACGTGAAGTTCCAGGAATCGTAGAATATTCAATTATTTTTTCAATGGCCTGTGGTGGTAAATATCCTTCTGAAATATAGGTTGTATATTTTCTATCCCAAATTTCGTTTTGACGATTGAAACTTCTGTAAGCCGAAACAATTTGAATTGAAATCCCATCTTTAAAAGCTTCTTTTTTCATTTCATTAAAGGCTTCAAAAACTTCTTTTTGTAATTTATGAGTAGTGCCAACCAAATTTAAATTGCCTCTACCTGTTACAGCTAATTCTGAATACTTGGCTTGTGAAAAAGTAGTTCTATTCATAAAAAACAATACTATAACTATAAAAAATAAACGAAATCTTTTATTCATTATTTAAATCTTTAAACATCACATAATGATCTCCAATATGCTCAATACTAAATAATTTTCCAAAAGTTTTTAGCCCTTGATTTTTATAAAAATTAACAGCTATAATACGTGCGTTACACCATAGGCAATCCATTTTTAATATTGTTAAAATTGAAAATGCTTTTTGCATCATCATTTTTCCAGCTCCATAACCTTGATATTTAGCTATAGTTGCCATGCCTCTTAATTGGTACTGCTCTCCTTTAAAATTTTTGTTATTTACCTTCATAAAACTAGAGATAGCGATCAATTCATTATTTTTAAAAGCCCCTAAATGAAAAGTATCAATAGCTAAATCTCCACTAAACTCATATGGCATTGGAATATTTTTCCGTAATACTTCCAAACGAATTGGATAGGTTTCTAAAGCTGTTATTTTTTTAATTTCTATCATTTCTTATAGAATATAAAACAGCTGGTTGATTATTGTACATAAATTCTTCCTTAAATATTAAATTGCACTTTTTAAATACTTCAATAGAAGCACTATTCTCAATATATGCTCTTCCTACAATTTCCTTCATCTTTAATTTTGAAAATCCGTAGTGTACACACGCTTTCGCTGATTCAGTTGCAAAACCTTTATTCCAGTGTTTTTTATAAAATCGATACCCTAAATCAACTTCCCCTTTGTCCTCTTCATATTTTAAACCACACCAACCTAAAAATTCATTATTTTCTTTTAAACATACTGCCCATCTCCCATAACCATTTCGTTGATAATCAGAATAGTTTTTAATAAATGTAGTTGCTGCTGACAAAGACTTAAATGGTCCATTTCCCGTGTACCTAACAACATCTGCATCATTATTTAAATGATAAAAATGCAAACCGTCAGCATCTATAAATTCTCTCAAATATAGCCGTGTTGTCTCTAAAATAATTTTCATRTGTTATATTTATTGTTTTTTAATGGTCACATGCTGTTTGCTATTAATCATTCTCTTTGGTGAGAAAAAATTTAACATGCTCGTTTCATAATTTTGAAAAGTTATGCTAAATTAGCATTTATATGCAAAACATTGAAATTAAATTAATTCCTTCTAAAGATATATTGACTATTTTACCCTTACTAAAAGAGTTAAACAAGACAACTTCAGATAGCGTATTGAAACAACGCGTCTTAGAAATGACTACACAACATTATAAATGTGTTGGTATGTTTTTAAAGGACGAATTAATTGGCATTTCTGGACTTTGGTTTTTAACGAGACATTATTGTGGAAAAACAATTGAACCTGATCATGTGGTTATAAGTTCAGCTTATAGGAATAAAGGATTAGGTAAGAAATTATTTGAATGGATCTTCAAATATGCTCAAAGCATTGGTTACGAAGCAACTGAACTAAACACCTATATTAACAATGTAAAATCTCATACATTTTATGAGAATGAAGGCTATAAAAAGCTAGGTTTTCACTACTTAAAAATATTTTAAATTTATTATAAAAACGCTTGTAAGAGAGTAAAAGGATTGTATATTTGCCGAACGATTGCGAGAGTAGCTCAGTTGGTAGAGCTTCAGCCTTCCAAGCTGACTGTCGCCGGTTCGAGCCCGGTCTCTCGCTCAAAAAAAGCCTAACGAAAGTTTGGCTTTTTCTATTTTAATTTATGTCCAAATACTAACAATAATAAAATTGGAATACCTAATAAAATTATTGTCGTAGTGCTCAATAAAAATATTTCAGGATAAACTAGCAACATTAGACCAAAACCTCCAATAGCACCTCCTAAATGCGCTGAATGACCAACATTACCTAGTTGTTTTTTCATTCCATAAATTGAATATAATAAATACCCTAAACCAAAAATATATCCTGGTATTGGAATTGGCAATGGAAACATCATCAACCGCATGTTTGGGTTTAACAAAATAGCTGCATATACAATTCCAGCTACTGCCCCCGAAGCACCTACTGCACTATAATAAAGTTCGCTTTTATGATACCTGAGTGTTAACACATTACCAGCTATCAGACTCCCAACATACAGTATTACAAACTTAACAATCCCTAATTTAATAATGATGATAGGAGCAAAAATATACAACACATACATGTTTAATATTAGATGCATATAATCTACATGTAAAAATGCAGAAGTCAACATTCTAATTTGTTCTCCTCTTTTTATAGCTCCTATTTGAAATTTATATTTATCAAAAAACAAGCGATCACTAAATCCTTTTATTGAAAACGCTACGTTTACAATTATTATAATAAGAAGTACTTTATTAATATTCATTTTTATTTAATTTTTCTATGGACGAATGTATAAAAAATTGATGATATTGATTTGAGAATTCTTAAGTATTAAAAATTAAATACGATATTTGCATTCTCTATGACAAATCTACTAGTTTACGTATTAGTTTACCCTTTAATTTGGTTTATTTCAATATTACCATTTCGTGTTTTATATGTTATTTCTGATTTTTTCTACCTGCTAATTTACTATGTGTTTGGCTATCGAAAAAAAGTTGTTTACAATAATTTACAATTGGTTTTTCCAAAAAAAAGCAATAAAGAATTAATTAAAATTCAGAAGAAATTTTATCACCATTTTGTTGATATTTTTATAGAAATGATAAAATCGTTTACTATATCAGAAAAAGAATTAAGGAAACGCTGTACTTATACCAACATTAGCGTAATTAATGATTTACATAAAAATGGCAATAGCGTAATTTTAATTGGATCACATTATGCCAATTGGGAATGGCTCTTTGGGTTGAGCGGAATTGCTAATCATAAATGTTATACTGCTTACACAAAAGTGAGTAATAAATATTTTAATCGTAAAATATTAACATCCAGAGGAAGATTTGGATTTTCTTTAAAACCAACTTCAAAAATAATTTCTAAAATTGAAAGTAATTATGAGAATAATATTCAAGCGTTATACGGATTACTAAGTGATCAATCTCCTCAACTAAAAAAAATATTGTATTGGGGTTCTTTTTTNGGTGTAAAAGTACCTATACATACTGGGGCAGAAATGTTAGCTAAAAAGTACAATATGCCTTTAGTTTTTATAGCAACTAAAAAAATAAAACGTGGGTTTTACGAAAGCAGCTTTAGCTTAATTACAAATGAACCAAACAAATATGCCAATTATGAATTAACTGACATGTTTCTTAGAAAGGTTGAAGCGCAAATAAGAACAGCACCTGAGTATTATTTTTGGACACACAAGCGTTTTAAACACAAAGATAAAGCACCTGATTAATTAAAAATCAGTAGTAAGTTGTATTCAGCCTTTACTAACTACTACATAATAGCCTTTATTTCATTTATAAATCTTAATGCTAGTTCATCAGCGCTTTTTTGAGAAGTACTCTCCGTATAAATTCTAATAATTGGCTCAGTATTAGATTTTCTAAGATGTAYCCATTCAKTTTCAAARTTAATTTTTACACCATCAATTGTACTAACATCTTCTTTTTGATGTTTTGTTGCCATTTTAACTAAAATATCATCTACATTAATTTGAGGCGTTAACTGAATTTTATTTTTACTCATAAAATACGAAGGATAGCTATTCCTCATTTCCTTACATGATATTTTAGAAGTTGCCAAATGTGATAAAAATAAAGCAACACCAACCAGTGAATCTCTACCGTAATGAGATTCAGGGTAAATAATACCACCGTTTCCTTCACCGCCAATTATTGCATTGGTACTTTTCATTAACTCAACTACATTTACTTCACCAACGGCACTTGCCTTATGAGTTCCTCCATGTTTTTGAGTAATATCTCTTAAAGCTCGAGATGATGATAAATTAGAAACTGTATTTCCTTTTGTTTTACTCAACACATAATCTGCACACGCAACCAACGTATATTCTTCACCAAACATAGATCCATCTTCACAAATTAAAGCCAATCGATCTACATCAGGATCTACAACAATTCCAAAATCTGCTTTTTCTTTAACTACTAATTCCGATATATCGGTTAAATGTTCTTTTAAAGGTTCTGGATTATGAGGAAATTCTCCATTAGGCTCACAATACAGTTCTATACATGCTACGCCTAACTTTTCAAGTAAAGCAGGAATTGCAATTCCTCCAGTAGAATTAACAGCATCAACCACTACTTTAAAATTTGCTTTTTTTATAGCCTCAATATCAACTAAGTCTAAATTTAAAACTTCTTCAATATGCTTATTTATGTAATTTTTCTTCTTTCTATAAGCTCCTAGATCATCAACTTCAGAAAAAATATAAGAATCATCTTCTGCTATTTTTAATACTTCAATACCATCTTTCCCATTTAAAAATTCTCCTTTTTCATTTAATAATTTTAATGCATTCCATTGCTTGGGGTTGTGACTTGCAGTAATAATAATACCTCCATCTGCATTGTCTAGTTGTACCGCAACTTCAACTGTTGGAGTGGTAGATAATCCTATATCTATTACATTAATTCCTAAACCTACTAAAGTATTGCCCACTAAACTACTGATCATTTTTCCAGAAATTCTAGCATCTCTTCCTAAGATTACTGTTAATTGCTCTTTATTTGAATGGTTTTTAAGCCACATTCCGTATGCGGCTGCAAACTTAACGGTATCAATTGGAGTTAAATTATTAGTGATCTTCCCCCCAATTGTTCCACGAATTCCTGAAATTGATTTTATTAATGTCATCTCAAAATTTTATAAAAAACAAAGATAATTTTTATAGTTGTATTAACGAAAAAAAGCTGCATCATATGATACAGCTTTTTAAATTTATTAAAAAGGAAATTTTATTTTCCTTCCATTTTTTTCTTTAATGCAGCAAGATCTCCACCTAAATCWCCMAGMGTAGTTTTRTCRGCAGCATCAGATTTTTTCTGAGCAGCTTTYATATTTTTCTCTTCTTGTGCTTTAAATATYGATGTATGAGAAGCTACWACACGTCTRAATTCTTTATTAAATTCAATAACTTTGAATTTRTYAGTWTCTCCTTTTKCTAACTTMGTACCATCYTCTTTAGYTGTAAAACGACTTGGAACAAATGCTTCAACACCATCTTCAAATGTTACAATWAGTCCTTTATCACTTTTATCTTTAACMGTACCTTCATGAATTGAATTTATAGTRAATTTYTCTTCATGAGAATCCCAAGGATTTTCAGTAGTYTGTTTRTGACCTAARTTCAACTTACGKCCTTCAACATCTAATTCTAAWACTTGAACTTCTAATTTATCACCTACAGAWGTRAAATCTGATGGGTGCTTAATTTTYTTAGTCCAAGAAAGATCMGAWATRTAWACTAAWCCATCAATTCCTTCTTCTAATTCTACAAATACACCAAAGTTAGTATAGTTACGAACTGTACCTGTATGWGTTGAACCAATTGGGTATTTTTTCTCAATTGCTGTCCAAGGATCTGGATGTAATTGTTTAATWCCTAAWGACATTTTTCTRTCTTCTCTATCTAAAGTTAAMACTTGWGCYTCAAYTTCATCMCCAACTTTYACAAAATCTTGWGCRGAACGTAARTGYGTTGACCAAGACATTTCAGATACGTGAATTAAWCCTTCAACACCTTGTGCTAYTTCAATAAATGCACCGTAATCAGCAAGTACAACTACTTTACCTTTTATTKTRTCACCTACTTTAATAGTTTYGTCTAATGCTTCCCAWGGGTGAGCGCTTAGTTGTTTCAATCCTAATTGAATTCTTGTTTTCTCATCATCAAAATCAAGAATTACAACATTTAATGTTTGATCTAATTCAACCACTTCACTTGGGTGATTAATTCTAGACCAAGATAAATCAGTAATGTGAACCAATCCATCTACACCACCTAAATCAACAAATACACCGTAAGAAGTGATATTTTTAACAACACCCTCTAATACTTGTCCTTTTTCTAATTTACCAATAATTTCTTTTTTCTGAATTTCAATATCAGCTTCAATAAGTGCTTTATGAGAAACAACAACATTTTTAAATTCATGGTTGATTTTTACAACTTTGAATTCCATTGTTTTCTCTACGTATTGATCGTAATCTCTAATTGGTTTCACATCAATTTGTGAACCTGGTAGGAATGCTTCAATTCCAAAAACATCAACAATCATACCTCCACGAGTTCTGCATTTAACGAAACCGTTAACTACTTCACCTGTTTCATGAGCATTGTTTACTCTTTCCCAAGCTTTAATGACTCTTGCTTTTTTATGAGATAATACTAATTGCCCTGTACTGTCTTCTCTTTTATCTACTAAAACTTCTACTGTATCACCTACAGCTAAGCTAGGGTTGTAACGAAATTCATTTAAGGATATAACTCCTTCTGATTTTGAATTAATGTCAATAATTGCTTCACGATCAGTTTTTCTAACAACGGTACCTTCAATTACTTCACGCTCGTTTACTAAGCCTAATGTACCTTCTAGTGCAGCTTCAAAAGCTTTTAAATTCTCTTCGTCAACTGCCTCAATTCCTTCTTCGTATTTGTGCCAATCAAAATTTGCTAAAAACTCTTCCGGATTTACAACTTCAACTACTTCTTCAACTTCTTCAACAACTTCCTCTTTAACTTCTTCTTTAATAACTTTCTTAGTTGTTTTCTTAGTTGCTTTTTTCGCTTTAGCTTTAGGAGTAACCACATCAGATACTTCTTCTTTAGTTGCTGCTTTTACCTCTTCAACTGCCACAGGAGTTTCTTCCTCTCTAACAGTTTCTTTAGTTTTTTTAGNTTSCTTTTTCASNNCTTTNANNGCTWYAGGAGCTTCAACYACMTCAGATAYTTCTTCTTTAGYTNNTSCNTTTTNACCTCTTYAACTGCYACAGGAGNNNCTTCCTCTTTAACRRTTTYTTTRGTTTTTTTAGTTRCTKYTTCAGCTTTAGCTTTWGTAGTTTTYGCTTTTGCTGTTGTTTTTTTAACTTCAGTAGCTTCTACTTGCTCTTCAGTTTTTTTTGTTTCTTCAGACATACTTGCTGATGATAATTATTTGTATCTTATTGTTATTCAGATTTTTACACGATACTAACGCAAAGAGTTGATTTATATATAGTTCTCTTTAATTCCTTTTAAAATCTGCTCTCGTTAAAAGGAGTGCAAATTTAGTGATTTTATTTCAGTATAACAAAAAGAAAATGAAGCTTTTATGCGTTGAATTTAGTCTATCCAATTTTTAAAATCTTTCACCCGTTCTCTACTTACAATAATTTCAGATTCACTATAAGTCTGAAGTATTATTTTTAATCGGCTGTTTGAATAAGAAATAATATCCTTTATGGCATGAATATTCACAAAATACTTACGGCTTACTCTATAAAAAGTTTCTGGTTCAAGTTTTTCTTCTAACTGTTCTAAAGTATCTTCTATGATATAACTTCTGTTCTCATCTGTATAAATATTAGTGGCTTTATTTTCACTATAAAAACATTCAATCGATTCCGTTGATATCATTTTTAAATGTTGCCCTATTTTTATTGTAAAACGTTTTTTATAATTCTTCTGTAACGGAATTATTAATTTCTTAATTTGATCAATATTTAATCCTAAGTTAACTGTTTTTGAATGTGTTTTTTTATATTTCTTAACCGCGTTTTCTAATTCATCAGCATCAATCGGTTTTAGTAAATAATCTACGCTGTTTAATTTAAAAGCTTTGAGTGCATATTCATCATACGCTGTAGTAAATATAATTGCACTTTTAACTTCAATCTCTTCAAAAATCTCAAAAGACAAACCATCGGAAAGTTGAATATCTAAAAACAGCAAATCAGGATGTTCATTTTTATAAAACCAATTGATAGCTTCTTCAACTGAATGCAACATTATTAAGGGTTCTAAACCAATTTCGTTTAACATTCTGCTTAGTCTACGGGCAGCTGGCTTTTCATCTTCAATTATTACTACTTTCATTTGTAATTAAATTGTTAATTATGCAATTATCGTTTAACTTTTTCAATTCTTAACATTTTACTATTCCCAAGTATCCTGTTTATCATTGTTCATCATTTCTTTTATTTTACGATCTTCCCAATTTCTTCCTAAGATAATATCCATTCCAAATACTCCAAAGGCATGAAATACTAATCCAATTCCCCAAAATAACGCTGTATTGAACGATTGCCATTCCCAAAAAATCTCCCATCCGCCGTCTGAAATCACTTTTGCCACCAAAATAAATCCATTTACTAACAAGTAAACCATTAAATGTACGTAAAATCCTTTGATAGATTTTACCTTTTTCTTTGCTCTAATATATTTTTGTTCTTCTGTATAATTATCTTTCATCTTATTAAAATTTAGTATTCGAATCCTTATCCATAAACTCTTTTATTTTACGTTCCTCCCAATCTTGACCTAACCCAATTTCATAGTTAAATACACTAAAAGCATGAAAACAAATCCCTATTCCCCATCCAAACATTGGCCACCAAAACCATAAATGATTTGGACTAGTCATTAGGTTTATAAAAATTAAAAATGGTATTACCAAACAATAGGATAATAAGTTAGAATAAAACCCTTTTAGATTATCAACTTTTTTCTTTGCCTTAATATATTTATTTTCTTCTGTATAATATGTTTTCATTGTTTTAAAATTTTGAAATTATTTAGTTCTTATTTTAGCCTTGTTATTTATTCAAATTTTAAAATTTGATTTACTCCCAGTATTGTTTTTCATCTTCATTCATAAATTCTTGAATTTTCCGATCTTCCCAATCACTGCCAAGTATTGGATTATAGTTAAAGGCTTTAAATCCTTGAAATAATAATCCTATCCCCCAACCCATTATAGGAAACCAGAACCAATAAAATCCAGGAGAATATCTTAAATTTATAAATATTAAAAATGGAATTACAACACAGTATGCAATTAAACTTGCATAAAATCCTTTTATTTCCTCCACGCGTTCTACTGCTCTTAAATATTTATTATTTTGTTGTGTATTTGATGTTTTCATTGTCTTAATTTTTTGAGATAATAAAGGTAGCTTCACTATAAATTGTTTATTTAATTTTTCAAACACTACCTTTTTTAATGTTATTAAATTGTATCTATCTACAATATTTTTTAAACCCACTTTAGTCCCTTTCTCTAATACTGTTTTTGGATTATAGTTATTTGAAACTACCAGGTAACCATCTTCTTCACTTATTATTACTTTTAAGGGATTTTTTTCTGAAACAACATTGTGTTTTATGGTATTTTCTAACAATAATTGTAATGATAATGGTAAAATTTTAAGTTCAGGATTACTTGCTTTTTCTGGGATTTCAAATGTAACTGAATTTTCAAAACGCATTTTCAACAATTCCATATAAGTTTTTGCAAAATTTAATTCCTCATCCAACTCAATTAAATCTTTATTTTTTTGTTCTAAAACATATCTATATACTTTTGAAAGCTTGGTAGTAAATTTTTCTGCTTGTTTCGGATTCTCCCCAATTAATGAGGTTAATACATTTAAACTATTAAATAAAAAATGCGGATCTATCTGACTTTTTAATGATTCGTATTTCGCAGTTTCAGTTTTAGCAACAATTTGTTGTTCACTTACTTTTTTATCTGTTAATGCTTTATAAAAAAATATGGCATGAAATATTAAACTAACTATTAAAGTAATTACCAAACTAAAAGTATAGTAAGCTTTGGCACTTGGATCATATATAAAACTTTCAAATGGTTTTCCTAAAATAATAAYTAGCGTTATAAATCGTAATATTACAATACCAACCATCGTCAAAGCAATTGACCCTACTGCTCCAATTATCAATCGGTTTTTTGAATGCTCTATCCAAGAATATTTATTTTCTAAATAGTCATAAAAATATGTATTCACAGCTGTTAACACTACGGCATACATAAAATGGATACTTAAAACTATTAATAATTCATTCATCGTTAAATCAAATCCCTTATTAGAAAATAAACGCTCAATAATAAATATTGCAAAAGCTAAAATTATTGAGATTTTAAGAATATATTTTACGTTGGTTTTCATATAATTAATTTACTTATTTAGTACCGCAATTTAAAACTTAATTTCTAGATTAATGTCTTCACTTGCTACTTGAAATTTAGCACTATAAAATTCTGGCGGCCCCATGTTCATCACATTATTTGACGAACCATAACTTTCTTTAGGCATCCCATTTTCGTGAAAGTCCATTCTTCCATTCTTATTTTCATCATGAAAACATAAAATAGCATATTCACCTTTTGGCACATTCATAAAAGTTATTGTACTTTTTCCATTTTCAATAGTTGCTGATTTTGCAAATAAAGATTGTCTTCTAAAACCTTCTTCATCAAAAAAAGCAAAGTTTACATTTCCGTTATCATTTAAAGCATTTATAACGGTTACTGTAATTGTAACTTTTTCTTTATTTTCTTGTGCTTGTACAAGGACAGCTRATGAAAACAATAAGATAACTGTTAAAATAAAATGTTGCATACTAGTTGTTTTAATTAATATTATTTTTTTACACTTCAAAAGTATTCTAACAAGGAGTAACCTAAAATTTAAATGAACCGAATTGTAATTAATTAAGGATGAATTGTAATTTCTTTAGCATTAATATTATATCCGCATATACTTTCAATCTAAATAGTAAAACAGTTTTAAAAAAACACTAACATTCGTCATCTTTTTATATTAAAAAGTTTGTAACTTTATAAAACTTTYCACAAAAACAGTTAAATTATGAAAATATACGATGATAAACACATTAAAAATGTTGCCTTTGTTGGAGCTCATAAAAGTGGGAAAACTACCTTAGCAGAGACAATGCTCTTTGAAGCTGGCTTAGTCAAACGCCGTGGTAGTGTAGAAAACAAGAATACTGTTTCAGACTATCACGAAATTGAGCAAGAAAGAGAAACTTCCATTTTTGCCACTCCCCTTCACACTGAATGGCGCAATTACAAAATAAACATTATTGACACTCCTGGTTTAGATGATTTCATAGGTGAAATTGCTTCTACTATGCGTGTTGCAGATTCAGTTGTTACCTTGGTAAATGCACAACATGGGGTTGAAGTAGGAACAGAAATTATTTGGAATTATGTAGATCGTTTTTCTCGCCCTACATTATTTGTTATTAATCAAATTGATCACCCTAATGCAGATTTTGATGAAAGCTATAAAAGTATAGTTGACTTGGTTGGTAACAAAACAGTTAAAATTCAATACCCGTTAATTGTTGATGGCGCCCAATGTATTATTGACGTACTTAAAATGAAAATGTACAAATTTGGTCCTGAAGGTGGAAAACCTGGAAAATTAGAAATTCCTGCTGATCAAATAGACCTTGCAAATGAACTTCACAACGAATTGGTAGAAAAAGCAGCAGAAAATGATGAAGATTTAATGGAACTTTATTTTGATAAAGGCTCTTTAAATGAAGATGAAATGCGTGAAGGAATTAAAAAAGGAATGTTGAATCATGAATTGTTTCCTGTTTTTTGTATTTCTGCATTAAAAGATATGGGTAGTGGTAGATTGATGGGCTTTATTGATAACGTTGCTCCTTCAGCTGCAGATTTAAAACCTGAACAAAGTGTGGAAGACGAAACTATTGAATGCAAAGTAGATGCTCCAACATCATTATTTATTTTCAAAACTTTATATGAACCAAACTTAGGTTTAATTAGTTTCTTTAAAGTAAAATCTGGAGAAATTAAACAAAATGACAAGTTAGAAAACTCTAGAAATGAAGAAGTTGAAATTTTAAATCAACTATTTATTATGGATGGAAAAAATCGTGAACAAGTTGAAAAATTAAGTGCTGGTGATATAGGAGCTACTTTAAAATTAAAATATACAGGGACGAATGACACCCTAAGAGTTAAAGGATCTGGTATTACCATAAAACCAATTCTTTATCCATCCTCCCGTATTAATAAATCTGTAAGTGCAATTGATAAAAATGATGAGGAAAAACTAAATGATGCTCTTAAAAAAATTCATATTCAAGATCCAACTGTGATCATAAAGTATTCAACCGAATTAAAACAACAAATTCTTTCTTGTCAAGGTGAATTACATTTAGCGACAATAGATTGGACATTACAAAAAATATATGGTATAAAAGCTAGTTTTGAACAACCAAGAATCACCTATAGAGAAACTATTCAACGCTCGGCTACAACAAGTTACAAGCATAAAAAACAATCTGGTGGTTCAGGTCAATTTGGAGAAGTTCATATAAAAATTGAACCTTGGTATGAAGGAATGCCAGAACCTGAAGGATTTAACATTCGGAAAAAAGAAGAAGTAGAGCTAACTTGGGGTGGGAAATTAGTATTTTACAACTGTATTGTGGGAGGTGTAATTGACACTCGTTATTTACCTTCAGTTCTAAAAGGATTTTTAGAAGTTATGGAAGAAGGACCACTAACAAAATCATATGCAAGAGATATTAGAGTAATGTTATTTGATGGAAAAATGCATGCTGTGGATTCCAACGATATTTCATTCAAAATTGCTGCCGCACATGCATTTAAAGAAGCCTTTTTAAATGCAAAACCAAAATTATTAGAACCAATTCATGAACTTACTGTAAAAGTTCCTGAAGAATTAATGGGGAATGTTATGACTGATTTACAATCACGTAGATCTATTATTTTAGGAATGGATAGCGATGGCAAATATCAAACCATTAAAGCTAAAACACCTTTAGCTGAAATGTATAAGTACTCAACTACTTTAAGATCTATAACCCAAGGAAGAGGTAGTTTTAGCACAAAATTTAACTCATTTGAATTAGTTCCTAATAATGTACAAGAAGAATTAATAAAACAAGAATTTTAAAACAAACTTCTATCAAAATAAAGACTCGCCTTATTTAGCGAAATAGGCGAGTCTTATTTATTAAAAAATCAATTAATATTTATTAATTCAATCAATTTTATAATACTTAAAGTTTTAGATGGTCATAAAACAACAATAAGAATTTTTAAAATGTTAAATATTAATTGATTGCAAATTTAACAATTTTTTTCTTAAAAATCAAGCAGACTTATTAACAAATAGCTGTTTACATACATACTATGTAATTATTTAAAGTATTTATTGCGTTTAATTTAACGGGATATTCATATTAAAATATTCTTTATTCATCTTTTAGAATTCATTACATTTGCCCAATAATACAATACTCATGAAAATTTTATTAATTACAATCGGATTATTAGCTTTAGGTATTGCGGGGATAGCAATTAAACTATGGGCTAAAAAAGATGGTGAATTTGCAGGTACTTGTGCCAGTCAAAACCCACATTTAAATAAAGATGGTGAAGCTTGCGGCTATTGCGGAAAATTACCTGAAAATTGTGAAAATAAATAACTCCATTTAAATTAACTTTTTTAATATAATTATTTTTTTGTCACTTAAAAATTATTCAGAAAGTGATAATTTTAAAATAATCATCCACATGTAAATTACAATCCCAAAAGATTTAATATTATTTGCCTCCATTGAAATATTTTTAATTTTCACACAATTGTTTATCTTTATCAAAATCTTATTCCAAAGCCCACACATTGGTAAAAAAAAATATTAATATTGCTGACTTAATTGAAAAAGCTAAAAAAAAAGATCAGAAAGCTTTTAACACATTACTAAACACTTATTGGAGCGATGTTTACAGGTTTCAATTTTTAAAAACCGAAGATGAAGACGAAGCCGAAGACATTACTATAAAAACTTTCTCTAAAGCCTTTGATAAAATTAACTTATACAACGAACGTTATAATTTTAAAACTTGGTTAATTTCTATTTCAAAAAATATTTTTTTAGATCATTTAAGAAAACAGCGTACCGAAACTATTTCAATTAACAGAACAGCATCTGAAGCCTATAAAATTTCTGATGAAACTCCTTCTGTTGAAGATCAGTTAATTATAGAACAAAATTTAGTACAACTTCGTAATTACATTCAACAGTTAAAACTTCATCATCAGGAGATCATAAATCTGCGTTATTTTAGAGAAATGAGCTATAAAGAAATAGCTGATATGCTGAATGAACCAATAAACACAATAAAAGTAAAGCTCTTAAGGGCTAAAAATTTATTAGCTGACATCATAAAAAAATCTTCATAAAATTGATTTTCCAAAGATTTAACTGGTTTAAAAAACTGGGGCCTGGTTTACTTTTTGCCGGAGCCGCAATTGGGGTGTCACATTTGGTTCAATCTACACGAGCTGGAGCAGATTATGGATTTGGTTTGGTTTGGGCTTTAGTTTTAATTCATTTTATCAAATATCCCTTCTTTCAATTTGGACCACGCTACGCTACAGCTACAGGTGAAAGTCTGCTTGATGGCTATAAAAAACTAGGTAAAGGAGTTCTTCTCACCTATTTTATATTAAACTTAGCTACAATGTTTACAATTCAAGCTGCAGTAACAATCGTAACTGCTGGTTTAGCAGCTAACTTATTTGGCATTACTACAAATCCTGTTATTTGGAGTGTCATTATCACCTTAATTTGTGTTTTTCTATTAATTATTGGAAAATATAAGCTCCTTGATAATTTAATGAAAACTATCATCATAACATTAACTCTAAGTACAATTATTGCCTTAACAATAGCAGTTTATAATACGAATACAACATATAGTTTAATCCAAATTTTACCAAAAGGAAGTATTGAAATTGGATTTTTAATTGCTTTTTTGGGTTGGATGCCTGCACCCATAGATGTTTCTATTTGGCAATCTCTTTGGACAATTGAGAAGCAAAAAGATAAAACAACCGTTTTTAATACGAAACAAGCAATTTTCGATTTTAACATTGGTTTTGTTACAACTTTAATTTTGGGAATTTTCTTTGTTGCCTTAGGAACTCTTGTTATGTTCAATTCAGGTGAAACATTTAGCGGAAGTGCTGTACAGTTTTCCCAACAACTAATATTTCTTTACACAAAAAATTTAGGTTCAGAGATGTATATTTTTATCGCGGCGGCTGCATTCACTACAATGTTTAGTACAACAATTACTACTTTAGATGCATCTCCTAGAGCTATGACAAAAACTTTCGAATTACTAACCAACAAATCCTATAAAAACTTGTATTGGTTTTGGATTAGTTTTCTAGCCATTGGAACTATAATCCTTCTCATTTTCTTCATGTCTAACATGGGTGTATTAATAAAAATTGCAACAATTCTATCCTTTTTAACTGCACCATTTTTTGCAATCATAAATTACATCTTAATTTCTGGAAAACAAACCCCTAAAGAATGGAGACCATCATTACCATTAAAAATTCTAAGCTGGTTTGGAATCCTATTTTTAATTGGTTTTAACATCTGGTATCTATTTAATTTATAATTTCTTCGTACTTTTGCAGTCAATTTTTCATTAAAATGTCTGAAGAAGTACTTACAACTAAAATACAAAAACCTAAATGGTTACGAGTAAAGCTACCTGTTGGTAAAAAATACACTGAATTAAGAGAGGTAGTTGAAAAGTATAAATTAAATACAATTTGTACAAGTGGAAGTTGTCCTAACATGGGTGAATGTTGGACAGAAGGCACTGCCACATTCATGATTTTAGGAAATATTTGCACCCGCTCATGCGGATTTTGTGGTGTGAAAACTGGAAGACCTGAAACCATAGATTGGGAAGAACCTGAGAAAGTAGCCCGCTCCATTAAGCTAATGAAAATAAAACACGCGGTAATCACATCAGTAGACAGAGATGATATAAAAGATGGAGGGTCAATAATTTGGGCAGAAACTATTAATGCCATTAGAAGAGCAAACCCTACCACAACGCTTGAAACATTAATCCCTGATTTTCAAGGAAACAAAACAAATATTGATAGAATTTTAGCGGTTGCTCCTGAAATAATTTCACACAACTTAGAAACTGTGAGACGCTTAACTCGCGAAGTACGAATTCAAGCAAGGTATGATCGTAGTCTTGAAGTTTTAAAATACATGAAGGAACAAGGTCAACGCAGAACAAAATCTGGTATTATGTTAGGGTTAGGAGAAACTGAAGATGAAGTAATTGAAACTATGCAAGATTTAGCAAATGCTAAGGTTGATATTTTAACAATCGGTCAATACTTACAGCCAAGTAAAAAGCACTTACCTGTTATTGAATATATTATTCCTAAACAATTTGAAAAATACAAAGAAATTGGCTTAAAAATGGGGTTTAAATATGTTGAGAGTGGGGCTTTAGTTCGATCTTCCTATAAAGCACAGCGACATTTAGTATAAATACAATTTATTATAATTCTAAATTAATTTTCAATTAACAATGCAACTATTAATTGGCATAGATATTGTATTGTTATTGCTCGAAACAAAGTACTTGCAGACTTTGTTTTCATTGTATCGATTTTGAATTAATAAATAAAAAAGCACTGTTAAGTGCTTTTTTTATTATTGCTTGTTTTAAACGATATAAATAATCCTAACACCATAAACAGCAAGTAGAACTTTAAGAGATTAATCTCATCTTTTATTTGGGAGGTAACAGTAAGTTTTTTAATTTAAAATGGTATTCATAATTTTTACCATTTCTTTCAATTACTAAACTTATTCTCTTATTTTCTTTTTGATAAAACTTTTCAACTATCTCTCCAAGTTTTAAATTGTAAGTATATTGTCCATTTATCTTTATTACAATATCATTTACTTCTAAGCCTGCATGATATGCCGGTGACCCTTTTCTAATTTTAAATATTTTATAGGTAGGCTTAAAACTATAATTATAATCTAAAATAATTCTATTTTGTAAAGTATTTTCTTGATTATTATTAAAGTTACCACTTGAAAAATCTTGTTCTAACACAAATAACTTACCATTGTACACCAATTCAATACCACTCATATTATACTTAAAAGGATCTTTAAATGAACTACCTTTTTTAAGTGTTATTTTACTTCCTTTATAGTCAAAAGTAACTGTAAATCTTTTTAAAATAGTAGCTCCTATACTTCCATTTCGTTCTTTAAATTTAAGCGCATTTGCAATAGATGAAGAATCTGGAAATGAAACTGTAAGGTTTTTTAATTCGAATTTTCCAATGACTAATCCTTTAATAATTGATCTTTTACCATGAATTGCTCCACTTAAACCCTCTCCTAGAAAATCATAAAAAAACTGTTTAGGCACTATTATTTCGGGTTTGCTATTTTCAAACAACCACATGGCATCACTTCCTCCTGAATCAATTAATAATTTAACAGGTGTTATTTTATCTGAGCTTTCATTTATCCTCACACCAACATTAATATAAGGTTTTAACCTATTAAATTCTAAGTTAAATGTTTCACATCTTTTACATAGTTTATACTCATAACTATCAGAATTATAAAAAGTTATTCTTTTTGTTCCATAATTAATTTTAACAATAAAATCTTTTAAAATCTCATAACCAATAATACCATGAATTGTAATCCCAAGTTTAGCCGACAAATCAAAACTCTCATCAAAAATTATGTATAAATTTTGGTTTGCACCAATTATGTTCCTAAATTTGAAGTTGTTTCCCTTAGATAAAATTGCATCAATTGCATCATTACTCCCCAATCCTTTTAACTTAATTTTTTTAGCATTATTAAGCTTTAAAGAATCTTTATTCTGAATATTAAACAAAATTGTTATTCCAACTCCTGAATCAAGAATAAAATTTAATTCTTTCCCATTTACTTCCATAGGAATAACAATTAAATTATTAATTAATTTAAAAGAAATGGATTGTTTTTTAGCATTATTAATTAACTTAAAATTACTCTGAGCATCGATACCTGTAGCCCAAAATAGTATAAGTATTGAAATAATTATATTGCTGAATATACGTTTCAACATTTAATAAGTATTAATTTTTATTGTAAACTACAAAAACAAGCACATATAACACAATATTTATGAGAATTCTAACCATTAACAAATCAATTAAAAATACAAATTATTAAAATTAATTTCGCAATTTTGTCTTCTAATATTTTTTAATAAAAATAACMATGCCTACYATATCAAYTAAAGGAAAAAATATGCCTGAGTCTCCAATTAGAAARTTGGTTCCWTWTGCTGAAAATGCTAAAAAGAMTGGAATTAAAGTTTTTCAYTTAAATATTGGTCAACCWGATATAAAAACTCCAGATGTAGCTTTAGAWGCAATTAAAAAWAAYACMATAAATACAYTAGCMTACAGTCGTTCTGAAGGTTCTGATGAATATCGAAATAAGTTAGCTAATTATTATATTGCTAATAATATCAATGTAACAGCCGATGAAATTATTGTTACCACAGGAGGTTCTGAAGCGTTACTCTTTGCAATGGGTAGTATTACTGACCCAGGAGATGAAATAATTATCCCAGAACCCTTTTACGCAAATTATAATGGTTTTTCAACTGCTTCTGGTGTGAAAATTGTTCCTGTAATATCTAAAATTGAAGAAAACTTTGCATTACCAGCCATTGAAGAGTTTGAAAAATTAATTTCACCAAAAACCAAAGCAATATTAATTTGTAATCCTGGAAATCCTACGGGTTACTTATATTCAAAAGAAGAAATTCAACAGCTTGCTGCTATTGTTAAAAAACACGACTTATTTTTAATTGCCGATGARGTTTACCGAGAATTYGTTTATGATGGAGCGCAATTTCATTCTGTATTAAGTGGATTTGGATTGGAAGATCATGCAATTATTATTGATTCTGTTTCTAAACGTTATAGTATGTGTGGAGCAAGAATTGGATGTTTGGTTTCAAAAAATAAACAACTTATTGCAACTGCACTAAAATTTGCTCAAGCACGATTAAGTCCCCCTACATTTGCTCAAATAGCAAGTGAAGCAGCTTTAGAAACACCACAAACTTATTTTGATGAAGTAATTACTGAATACAAAGATCGAAGAGACATTTTAATTTCGGAATTAAGTAAAATTGATGGTGTAAAAGTAGCAACTCCTAAGGGTGCTTTTTACTGTGTTGTTGAACTTCCTGTTGATGATGCCGATACATTTGCTCAATGGATTTTAGAGGATTTCAACTTAAATAATCAAACAGTTATGGTTGCTCCTGCTGCAGGATTTTATTCAACTCAAGGCATCGGTACCAAACAAATAAGAATTGCATACGTTTTAAAAAAAGAAGATTTAATTAAATCTGTTGAAATTTTAAAAGCAGCTTTAGATCAATACAATAAAAACTAATTGAATATTCAAAAAAACATATCTTTAAAACCTTACAATACATTTGGCATAAATGTAAATGCTAAACGTYTTATAGCTGTTAATTCTTTAAAAGAATTAACAGCTATAATTGCAGCAGAAAAAGATATTTTTCTACTTAGTGGTGGAAGCAATATACTTTTGACAACAGATATTGATAAATTAGTTATTCACCTAAATTTAAAAGGTATAATTGTAAATGACACAAAAAAAAATGTAGTTTATGTAACTGCTGAAACCGGTGAAAATTGGCATGAATTTGTTTTATGGTGTATCTCACAAAACTATGGAGGATTAGAAAATTTATCTCTAATTCCAGGTAATGTAGGCACTTCTCCTATCCAAAATATTGGTGCTTATGGAGTCGAAATTCAACATACTTTTATTCAATTAGAAGCACTAGAAATTGAAACAGGTAAGATTAAAATCTTTAAAAATGAAGACTGTAATTTTGGCTATCGAAATTCAATTTTCAAAAACGAGTTAAAAGGAAAATACATTATTGTAAATGTGACTTTTAAACTTACCAAGAACAACCATAACACAAATACTTCATATGGTGCAATTAGGGAATTTTTAAAAGACAAAAAAACACCCACAATTAAAGACATCTCAAATGCCGTAATTGAGATTAGAAACAGTAAATTACCTAACCCTGAAGAAATTGGTAATGGAGGTAGCTTTTTTAAAAATCCTATAATAACTAACAAGTCTTTTAGATTATTACAGAATAATTATCCTAAAATCCCCCAATACATAGTTTCAGAAACTGAAATAAAAATACCTGCTGGTTGGTTAATAGAACAATGTGGTTTTAAAGGTAAACGTTTGGGCGATGCTGGTGTACATAGTAAACAAGCACTTGTTTTAGTTAATTACAACAATGCAACAGGAACTGAAATTTACAACTTAGCAAAAAATATTCAACAAAAAGTTAAAGAAACCTTTAAAATTAAATTAGATATTGAAGTAAATATTATTTAATTATTTTTTTTAATTCCTTGATTACATAGTCAATTTCGCCAGTGGTATTTAATTTACTGAATGAAAACCGTACTGAAGTTTTAAGAGCTTCCTTCTCTGATAGCATAGCATTCAACACATGTGAACCTTTATTGCTCCCACTTTGACAAGCACTTCCTCCTGATACAGCAATCCCTTTTAAATCTAAATTAAAAAGCAACATTGAATACTCTTTTTGGAAACGTACATTTAAAATAATATAACTACTTTTTGTTTCACTTTCAGATAATCCATTAAATTCTATTTCATCAAAGTTATTTTTTAGTTCTTTGATAAAATAACTTTTAATTTGTTGAATATATACAGACTCCTCTTCCAAATTAGTACATGCTATTTCTAATGCTTTTTCCATTCCTAAAATACTATGCGTATTTTCAGTCCCTGCTCTAGCTCCACGCTCCTGCTCACCTCCATGTAATATAGGGTAAATTCCAAATCCTTTTTTAACATAAGCAAATCCAACACCTTTTGGCCCATGAAATTTATGTGCACTAGCTACAAAAAAATCTATTGGTGTTTTTTGAATATCCATGTTAAAATGACCAATTCCTTGGACTGAATCAGAATGAAATAGTGCATTATTTTCAATACACAAATCAGAAACTTTTTTTAAATCTAATAAATTTCCAATTTCATTATTAATATACATTAAACTCACCAATTTCTTCTCGTTAGTTTGTTGCAGTAATTCCTCTAGGTGAGCATAATTAACCGTACCACATTCATCAATTTCTACCCATAAGACAGTGATATTAAATTCTTTTTTTAACTGTTCAATAGTGTGTAATACGGCATGATGCTCAATTTTAGATGAGATAATGGTAGTTACTTCTAAATTAGTTACAGCATTTCTTAAAATTAAATTATCAGCTTCACTTCCACCCGCTGTAAAAATAATTTCATTTGAATTAGCATTAAATTGTTTTGCTATATTTTTACGAGCTGTTTCAACTAAAGTCTTTGCCTTTCTTCCAATTTGATGAGATGAAGATGGATTACCATAAGAATCATGCATTGTACTACTAATTACATCAATTACTTCAGGTAAAATTGGTGTTGTTGCTGCGTTATCTAAATATATATTTTTCATTAAAAGCAAAAGTAATTAAAATAGTTGGTTTCAATTAACGTTGAATTACTTAAAACACTTATTTTTGTCACAAAAATTTTATTTAAATGAAACGAGCATGTTAAAATGTTCCTCACCAAAGGAGAATGATTAATAGCGAACAGCATGTGACCATTAAAAAATAATAAATATAAACACATGAAACGAGCATGTTAAAATGTTTATCACCCAAGGGAATGATTAATAGCGAACAGCATGTGACCGTTAAAAAACAATAAATATAAACTCATGAAAAAATTAATTACATTTTTTTTAGCACTCTCGTTATTTTCTTGTAATGATGGAGATTTTGATGTACCAGTATTTGAATTTACTGATACAGTGAATAGTTGCGGGGAATATATTTTGTATGTGGCAAATAGCGATGATACTGAAGTTTTAGTTTTATCCTTAAATACTACTCACATTAACAATGAATTAGGGGAAGCAACCTATTCAATTTCTTCTGCATTGGAAGTTACATATAGAATTTTTGAAGACGGGATTGGAACTGATTATTTTTGCCAATCTATACCTCCAACAGCTCCAATAGTCTTAAAAGAACTAAGTGCTGAAAGTGGTACTATTAATATAACAACAACCGAAACTTCAAATGGTTATACGTATACTATAACTATTTCCGATTTGTTATTTAATAATAATGATGAACGTATTTTATTTGAAACTTTAGATTTCGGTATTTTTACCATTACGCTTTAGTGTTCTGGTAAATATAAACTTCAATTGCTCCTAATCCGTATTTTTGAAAAGATGCCTCATACCAATTGACTTGGTAGTTTTTAAATAAAAACTCTAGTTCTGTTTTTAATACTCCTTCACCAACACCATGAATAAAAACAATTTTTGGAATTCTATTTTTAATAGCAAATTCTAATTTATGTTTTGCTTCATTCAACTGTAAATTTAACATATCATAATTATCCATTCCTTTCACTGAAGCTGTTAAATGCTGAATGTGCAAATCTACTTCCATAGGAGGTTGCTTATCCTTTTTAGTAGCTGTTTTAAATTTAGGAGCGTGTCTTTTTGTGGATGTATGATTTATTTTTTCCAATAAATTTTCATTAGAAATATCACTAAATTTTGAAAGTTCATGTTGATTTTCTCTAATAACTACGAGTTCCTTTGGTAAAAAATCAAAAGAGAACCCATCTGAAGTTTCAATTACAATTTTATCTGAATGAATTTCAACAACTATTCCCTTAATTATATCATCAATTACCGCTACACTATCTCCTACCTTAAAGTCCATTTTTAACTTTTTTTAATTTTACAGAAATCAATGAACAAATTTAAAACAATATTTTTTCACAAAAAATGAATATGAAATCTTCTTTTATTTTAATTTCATTTAAAAATCGATATAATATTTTTGTACATTCGTAATAACAGAATAATGTCACTAGCCAAAAAACTCTCAAAATGGATCAAGTTCAACCCAAAAACTACCTTATTGAATCAATATTAGTTACTATTTTTTGTTGCCAACCATTTGGAATTGTTAGCATTGTATATGCCAGTCAAGTAAATTCAAAATATGCTTTAGGAGATTATGAAGGCGCTAAAATTGCTTCAAAAAATGCAAGAAAATGGATGAATTGGGGAATCATTGCAGCTATTGTATCTATAGTAGGGATTTTGATTTTATATGGCTCAATGTTAGCTACACTAATTTCTAGCAATTCTTTTTAATGAAATTGAAATACATAGGATTATCTGTACTTGGAATGGCTTTGGTATTGCTATATTTTTTTGTAAACCCAAGTGAATTAGATATCTTACCTAAATGTCCTTTATATGTTACTACAGGTATTTACTGTCCGGGCTGCGGAAGCCAACGTGCAACACATCACCTTTTACATTTCAATTTTGAAGAAGTTCTTCAACAAAATGTACTGTACTTTTTTGGACTATTATTTATAGGATATTACTTAACAATAACAAGTTTAAACTTTTTTCTAAAAAAGAATATTTACAATTATGTGTATCATCCTAAAACACCTTTAATTATTTTAATTGTAATTCTATTATTTTGGATCGCTAGAAATTTACCCTTTTATCCTTTTAATTGCTTAGCTCCGAATTAAAACGTACCAACTACACCAATTGTTCCTACCCCTGCTTTAACATTCCACAAAATATTTTTCTTTTTCTTTTCAGACTTTTTATTAGCTAAGAAATTATCAATTCCATCAACAACAATCACACTTAGAACTATTCCAAAAGTAACATCGGTCAACCAATGAGCTCCTTTCCATAATCTAGAAACTGGTGTAATTAATCCAACAGTATAAATACCTCCTTTAGCCTTTAGCCCAAATATTATCAAACTGTTTTGCAATAGCATGTGAAGCTGTAAAAGATAGAATTGCATGACCAGAAGGAAATGAGTGATACGCTCCTTCTTTACTAAAAGGTTTATAAACTCTACTTCCTATCCCTTCAGTTGGCCGCGCTCTCCCAAACGCATTCTTAGTTATTGATTGAATCAACCCTGTAGCAACTGCCGAAGAAATAATTAAAACTCCTGTATGTCTAAATTTTTTATTTTTTGCAAATAATCCGTAGCCATATATTCCAGCAGAAATCATAAAAAAGTTTTGAGGACTTCCATAATACCAACCAATTTCTTTAAGCATTTGAGGTGCTCCAGCACTTTGATTTATAAAATAATCACTTGTTTCCTCGTCATAAAGGTATAGCAACGTAGTTCCTGCTGCAATTCCTCCAAAAGTTAACCAATCATTCTTTTTCCATTTCAAAGGTTGAGTAAAAGCATATTTTATACCTCCAAAAATAGTATTTCCATCTTTTTTAAAAACCTCCCAAGTGGTCTCTTTATCAATTGTAACCTCTTGAGCAACTAAGTTATTCATAGCAACAAAACAACCAAGAAAAAAATTAATTTATACATAGTTTCAAAAGATGCAAAATTAATAAAACTTTTAAAAATTTGCCTATAGTGTTCTGTTTTCTTTATTCACGTAATTCTTAATAACAACCAATTGCAGAATTACTAAAATAGAAAATAAAATAAAACTAAAATTAAACGTACTTGAGAAGTGGATTCTATCAATTATACTCAAAGAAGGTAATTCATTCATAAATGACCAATCTAAATTTGATATTAACGATGGGCTTTCATAAGTCCCAAATAATACCAATGTGCATATAGTAACAAAAAATAATGAAATAATTACCCAACCAGCTACCGTTATAAGTGGTTTATTTTCTTTTAAAGCAGGTATACTTTCAACCTGAATTGTATTCATAACCTTCGTTACAAAATTCTCAGAAGGCATTTCAACAGTTGCCTCTTTCATCATAAATTTTGTAAAATCTTCTATGTTCTTATCTGCTTTCATATTAAATCTACAGTTCTTGGTTCAATAACATGTTTTAAAATAGTCGCTAATTTTTTTCTAGATCTAAATAGTTTAGTCTTAATATTATCAACTGACAAATTTACAACTTTTGAGATCTCTTTTACTGGATAATCTTCAAAATAATACAATGTTAAAATAGTACGTTCGTCTTCATTTAATTTTAAAAGGGCTTCATTAATCACTTTTTTTCGTTCTTTTTCATGTAAATACTCCAAGGCATCCTTTACATTCTCTAAATCTCCATCTCTTAAATCATCAATATTTTCAGAATGAACAAACCTTTTATTTCTCTTAACAACATCTAAACTTGCATAATAAGCAATTTTATAAWCCCATGTTGAAAATTTTGATTCCCCTTTAAAGCTTTCTAATTTCTTAAAAGCTTTCACAAAAACATCTTGTGATATCTCCTCTGCTTCTTCTCTATTTTTAACAATTCTGATCGTAAGGGTAAACACCATATGTTTATACTTTTCAACTAAGAAAGCATACGCATTTACGTTCCCACTTAACGTTTGTTTTATATAATACTCGTCTGGTTTGGTATTCATTTTTATATATGACGATTTTATAACTAGTGTGGTTACAAGTTATACTAAAAAAAATAAATATGAATGGTTTGTGTACTAGAATGGGCAATAAATAATATTCAACATAGAAACTTGATTTGCACTTCTTCCATTTGTTTCTAATATTTCCTTACTAAATATAGGAATCAACATTTCATTTTTAAATTTTTTTTGATTTTATGTAACCGAGGTAAAATAATGTTCGTCATACCTAATGAAACAAATTAAATACTTAAAATTTATTATAATGGAAGACTTTTTAACATTTATCGCATTTTGCGCAGTAGTTTTTGGAATTTTTTACTTACACTATTCAACAAGAAATAAAGAACGWATGGCTCTAATTGAAAAAGGCGCTGATGCTAGTATCTTTTTTAGYAAAAAACCKGAACGTAAAGCTGCYCCTATATGGAAAATMTTAATTTTAAACGTAGCTGTATTAATGATGGGTATTGGAACSGGWGTWTTTTTAGCTTCWTTCTTRCACATKTCATTAGGATTAGAYGAAGAAGTAGCCTAYCCAGGTTCAATMTTTTTAGTAGCTGGTATTGCCTTATWTATAGGTTTTRTACTTACTAAAAAATTAATTGATAAAGAATAATTCTTAAATTGTAAGTCTTCCAAAAAATGGTTGATACTTTAAAAAAAAAACGGCTTTTAAGCCGCTTTTTTTATGATTGAAATTCTATAATCGTTTTTTTAATAATTGCTACACAGTTCAGTAACTGTTCTTCATTCATGACCAAAGGTGGTGCAAAACGAATGATATTTCCATGTGTCGGTTTTGCAAGCAATCCGTTATCACGTAATTTCATACATATATCCCAAGCAGTTGAACTATCTTCACTATCATTAATTACAATTGCATTTAATAGTCCTTTTCCACGTACTAATTTTATTAAATCATTCGTATCAATAAATTGTTGCAATTCACTTCTAAAAAGATTTCCTAAGAGCTTAGAATTTTTAGCCAAACTTTCCTCTTCTACAACTTCAAGAGCAGCAATAGCAACAGCACAAGCTAAAGGATTACCCCCAAATGTAGATCCGTGTTGACCTGGTTTTATCACATTCATAATTTCATCATTTGCAAAAACWGCTGAAACWGGATATACACCTCCACTCATYGCTTTTCCAAGWATTAATATATCAGGYTTCACATTTTCATGATCCACAGCTAATAATTTCCCAGTTCGHGCAATACCTGTTTGTACTTCATCTGCAATAAAYAAHACATTRTATTTTTCACATARTGCTTTAGCTYTTGTTAAATAACCTTCACTTGGHACATAAACCCCTGCTTCACCTTGAATAGGTTCCACTAAAAATCCAGCAATAGTWKTACTCGATTTTAGTKCTTTYTCTAAAGCTTCTAAATTATCGTATTCAATTTTAATAAAWCCTGCTGTAAATGGDCCAAAGTTTTTACGAGCATCTTCATCATTCGAAAADGAAATTATAGTBGTTGTTCKACCATGAAAATTATTTTTACAAACTATWATTTCDGCYTTRTTTTCAGCTATTCCTTTTTTCTCATAAGCATATTTCCTACACAATTTAATDGCAGTTTCTACAGCTTCAGCACCYGTATTCATTGGYAATACTTTATCAAATCCAAAATATTTAGTAACAAATTCTTCATATTTACCAAGCACATCATTATAAAATGCTCTAGAAGTTAATGTTAAAGTTGYYGCTTGATCYARTARTGCCTTAATAATTTTAGGGTGGCAATGYCCTTGATTAACHGCTGAATAWGCWGATAAGAAGTCGTAATADCGCTTCCCTTCAACATCCCAAACRTAAACACCTTCTCCTTTATTTAATACAACTGGAAGTGGRTGRTAATTATGTGCTCCGTATTTKTCTTCTAAATTAATTGCTTGTTGTGATGAGATTTTTTCTGAAACCATCRTAATAAAAAGTTTAAAAATTGAAATTTTCCAATTCCTTCTTTTGGAGAGAAATCATCCTAACTTGGTTCGCAAATTACAAAATATTTTAAATACAATATACCTAAGGAATGTTTATTTTAATACTCAAAATTGGCTTATAAAATAACGCCCAACTTATTTCTTTTAAACTTTGTTAAAAAATTACATTAACATTAAAATTAAATGAATAAATTTGTCGGTATACTTAAATAAATATTTAAAAAATGAAAAAATCTGTATTAGTTTTAGGGTTAGCTGCATTATTTTTAACCAGTTGCGGTGAGAAGAAAAAAGAAGAAGTGAAAAAAGAGGTTGAAACTGTTAAAGAAGAGGTAAAAGTGGTGGTTGCTGATAACCTTGAACTTGGAAAAAAATTGTTTGCAGAGAAAACCTGTGTTGCTTGCCATCAACCAGATATGAAAGTTATTGGACCTTCAATAAAAGATATCAATAAAATATATGCTGAACAAAACGGAGATATCGTAAAATTCTTAAAAGGTGAAGCAGAACCAATTGTTGACACTGATCCTGGTCAGGTAGCTATCATGAAAGCAAACTTAGACGGATTTGTTAAAAACATGTCTGATGAGGAATTAGTAGCTTTAGCTTCTTATATCAAAAGTATAAAATAAATACAAAAATTATATATAAAAAAGCACTCCAATATTGGAGTGCTTTTTTATATTGAAACCTTACTCAGAAACTTTTCCTGCTAAAGAAGACACTTGTAATTCCAATCTTTTTAGTTCTCTTAAAATTGTATTTTTATCCATTTGCATCCAGGTAAAGAGTTTCAACATACTTATTCCAATTCCTAAGGCAAATGAACCACTTCCCCATTTAATTAAATCATTGGTTGATGCTGCATCAAAAAACCGAATGATACAATATACAAATAACCCGAAGAAAATTAACATCACCACATTCATTAAATACATGATCCATTTATTTTTACCCTGAAAAAGCCCTCCAAGCATTTGAAAAACATTTTGTTCCTCCAGTTGATCATAAAACTTTGCTTCTTCTTGCGTTAACGTCTCTTTAATTAATTTGTCGATTTCTTCTGTATACTTATCCATAATTTCTATGTTTTAATGTTGATTTTAGTTTTTCTCTTGCATGAAACAATCTTGATTTAGCTGTTCCAATTGAGACATTTAACAATTCACTTATTTGTTTTAGCGAATAACCTTCCGTATAAAATAAACTGATGACTATTTTTTGATTTGAAGGTAACTTCTCTATTTCTTTTTTTAAGAATACTTTTATGTTGTTCCTATCATTACTTTCCTCCATAAAAATTTCTTTTTCAGAATTTTCATCATAAAAAGAATTTCGCTTTTTATTTTCACGATTTGAAGCTCTAATCCAATCAATCGCTTTTCTATTTACAATACTAATTGCCCAACTTTTAAACTTATCCGGCTGTTGCAACGTATCCAATTTTTTATAAATAATCATCCAGCTTTCCTGTGCAATATCTTTAGCAACATCGGCATCTTTTACATACCAGTATGCAAAATTACAGAATTGCAAATGCCATCTTTTCAYCRRKNCAGSWWAMKTTKTAAGATTACCTGATTGATAGGCTATTACTAAATCTGCATCCGCTTTATTTTCTTTACTTTTAATCATTGATTACGTACCATAGACGCCGACAAAATAAAAAGGTTCATTTTAATTTGAAGTTCACCTAAAGATAATTCAAATATTTAGGTTAAAATGTGTAATGATTATTATTTTTGCAGCATGAGTAGAAAAAAGAAGACGAGAGTTATTTTTGAGAACATAGAGGTAATTGATGCTGGCGCACGTGGAAAAACGGTAGCAAAAGCACCTGATGGGCGAGTTATTTTTTTAACAAATACAGTACCTGGCGATGTAGTAGATATTCAAACTAGTAAAAAAAGAAAGGCCTATTTTGAAGGCACTGCAATTAAGTTTCACAAATATTCTGATAAACGCACAGAGCCTGTCTGTGAACACTTTGAACATTGTGGTGGATGCAAATGGCAATTTATGGGGTATGAGCATCAACTAGCCTATAAAGAAAAAGAGGTTACAAATAACCTTGTTCGAATTGGTCATTTAGAATTACCAGAAGTTACTCCTATTTTAGGTTGTAAAAAAACTTATTTCTATAGAAATAAAATGGAATTTTCTTTTTCAAATAATCGCTGGTTAACCTTAGAAGAAATAAATTCTGAAGAAGAAATTGATAATAGGAATGCTTGTGGTTTTCATATTGCTGGAATGTGGGATAAAATATTAGACATAAATAAATGTCATTTACAAGAGGAACCTTCAAACGAAATTAGAAATTTTATTAAAAACTACGGAATTAAAAACGGATTGGAATTTTACAATCCAAGAGATCAAGATGGTCTATTACGAACAATCATGCTTCGTATTGCTTCAACAGGTGAAATAATGGTTGTCATTCAATTTTTTAAAGATGACAAAGAAAAGCGAGAAGGCTTACTAAATGCATTGGATCAGAAATTTCCACAAATTACATCACTTCAATATGTAATTAATAGTAAAGGAAACGATACATTATACGATCAAAATATCATTTTATTTAAAGGGAGAGATCATATTTTTGAAGAAATGGAAGGCTTAAAATTTAAAATTGGACCTAAATCATTTTATCAAACAAATTCTGCACAAGCCTATGAATTGTATAAAATAACACGTGATTTTGCCAATTTGACTGGTAATGAAACTGTATATGATTTTTATACCGGTACAGGAACTATTGCCCAATTTGTTGCAAAAAAAGCTAAAAAAGTTATAGGTGTTGAATCTGTACCTGAAGCTATTGAAGATGCTAAACTCAATGCACAATTAAACAACATAAATAACGTTGAGTTCTTTGCAGGTGATATGAAAGATGTTTTCAATACTAATTTTATAAAAACCCATGGACTACCAGATGTGATAATCACTGACCCTCCACGAGATGGAATGCATAAAAATGTTGTGACAAAAATAGTAGAGATTTTGCCAAAGCGAATTGTTTATGTAAGTTGCAATTCTGCAACTCAAGCAAGAGATTTATCATTAATGAAGGAACAATATAACATTGTAAAAACACAGGCTGTAGATATGTTTCCGCAAACCTTCCACGTAGAAAATGTGGTACTTTTAGAATTAAAATAACTCATAAATGAAAAAGTATATTACCCTCCTAATACTAGTTGTTTTTACAATTTTAAGTTGTGAAAAAGATGATATTTGTATTGATGCAACAACTCCAAGTCTCATTTTTCGCTTTTATGATAATGATAGCCAAACTGATTTAAAACAAATTAAGTTAGATTCTGTTTGGGTTGAAGGTAAAATTAAGATTCAAGCGTATGTAAATGTTTCATTAGACTCAATTGCAATTCCAATAGATCTCAATGAAAATAATACAACTTACATTATAGAAAATAACGCTGTTAAAGACACCCTAAAATTTAGCTACACCAAAAATGATGTTTTTGTTTCACGTTCTTGCGGATACAAAACTATTTTTGACAACTTACAAATAGATAGTTATACAACAAATTGGATAAAAAATATTAGTATAAATAATTCAACAATTGACAATGAAACATCGGCACATCTTTCTATTTTTCACTAGTATTTTATTTACACTATCTGTAAATTCTCAACAAAAGCAAGATACAATAAAAGAGACTGAGAGTTACGGAATTAGAGTTGGAATTGATTTAAACAGGCCTTTAAATTCCTTTCTTCAAAGTGAAACTAAGGGATTGGAACTAGTTGGTGATATTCGAGTATTAAAAAACTATTACGCAGCGTTTGAAATTGGCTTCTTAGACAAAACAACCACTGAAGATTATATAAATTTCACAACAAAAGGCTCTTATATAAAAGCTGGATTTAATTATAATGCGTACAAAAACTGGAAAGGCATGAATAATGAAATTTATATAGGTTTAAGATATGGTTTAAGTTTTTTTAACCAAACTTTAAACAGTTATACCCCAAACGTAAGAGGAACTTATATTATTCCAACTACTTTAGAACCCGCTACAGAATTTAATGATTTAACCGCTCAATGGATTGAATTTGTTTTTGGAATAAAGGTAGAAACTTATAAAAATTTATATTTAGGTGTTGGTGTAAGTTTCAATAATTTAATAAATACAACCGATCCTGWAAATTTTAAAACTCTATATATTCCTGGTTTTAACCGTGTATTTTTAAATAATGCCGGCATTGGTTTTAACTACACCTTAAGTTACCTTATTCCGATTATTAAAAAAAAATGATTTAATTATTTAAAATGATTTCTAAAAAAGTAATTTCGCTTTTCACCTTTGGTATCCTTCTCATTTTAGTGGGAGCAATATCTAAACTGTTTAATTGGCCACAATCAAACGTAGTAATTGCAATTGGGCTTGTTTTTGAAATTTTAGCAGTATTAGTTTTTATTTGGAATAAATTAAAAAAATAAAGTAATTTTGTAATCCTTTTTCAACAAAATGAGTAAAAAAAAATTAAATAGTTTAGATGATTTAGGAGGTTTTGTTTTTTCAACAAATGATAGTTTTGAGTTTGATAAAGAAGAAAATCAAGAAACTTTAGTACCAAATCAACAGCATTTAGAAGCTTTGTTTTCAAACAAAGGAAGAGGTGGAAAAACCGTAACTGTTATTTCAGGCTTTATTGGAAGTCACGAAGATTTAAAGTTACTTGGTAAAATGTTGAAGACTAAATGTGGTGTCGGCGGAGGTGTTAAAGACAATGAAATTATTATTCAAGGAAAATACAGAGATAAAATAATGGAAATCCTTAAAAAAGAAGGATATAATATAAAACGTGTAGGAGGATAAAAATATGACAAAAATAGCAGCTTCAGAATTAATTCTGAACCCAGATGGTAGTATTTACCACTTAAATTTAAAGCCAGAACATATTGCAACAACTATAATATTTGTAGGCGATCAAAATAGAGTTCCTATTGTTACTAAACATTTTGATTCTATCGAGTTTGATGTTCAAAAAAGAGAATTTAGAACAATCACAGGAACTTATAAAGGGACTCGAATAACTGTAATATCAACAGGTATTGGCCCCGATAATATTGATATTGTTGTAAATGAGTTAGATGCTTTAGTAAATATTGATCTAGAAACTAGTACTATAAAAAAGAAACACACTCAATTAAATATTGTAAGAATTGGTACTTCAGGTTCATTACAAAGTGATATCCCTGTAGATAGTTTCGTTTTAGCAAAATACGGATTAGGTTTTGATGGTGTTCTTCAATCGTATGATTGTGAGCACATTTTAAATCCTGAGTTTGAAGATGCTTTTATAAAACACACTAACTGGAATGAAAGAAAAGCAAGACCATACATTGTAAAAAATAGTCAAGAACTGGAAAACAGACTTACTAGTGACAAAGTTTTCTTAGGCTGTACAGCTACAGCCGTTGGTTTTTATGGACCTCAAGGACGTGTTCTACGATTACCTATTCAAGATCCTCAATTAAATAGTAAAATTGATAATTTTGAATTCAATGGTATTAAAATTACAAATCTTGAAATGGAAACTTCTGCCATTTATGGATTAGCAAAATTATTAGGTCATAATGCTTGTTCTATGAATGCAATTATTGCCAATAGAGCAAATGGAACCTTTAGTAAAAACCCTTATAAACCTGTTGAAGAATTGATAGTTTATACATTAGATAAATTAGCTTTATAAAATAAATATTATATTTACGGTATTATAAATTAATTAAACCCCCTAAATAATATGAAAAAATTAATTTTAAGTATCTTACTAATCACTATAACCCTACTATCATTTACTTCTTGTGGATCAGCGAGAAAAGGATGTGGTTTAACGAGTGATGCTSAAAAAATKGAACAAACAACTTTWACTAAAACWACWGATTTAGCAGAAGTTTAAAWTTATTARWTAGAATTWWAAAMGTTTAAATCCGCTMTAWAGCGGATTTTTCNTTTYWRWAWMYYYMRMYRARTTGAATAAATWMYTTTTACGCTTATATTTCAAATGAAAGCTTGTATCTTTGCAACTGTTTNAAAATTAAGAAAATGAATAACGGAWTATACGCAAAATTTAACACCTCAAAAGGTRMAATTTTARTAAACTTAGAATTTAAAAAAACACCTGGTACAGTWGGTAACTTTGTTGCAYTARCTGAAGGTAATTTAGAAAACAACTCAAAACCACAAGGWACTCCTTATTATGATGGTTTAAAATTTCATAGAGTAATTGCTGATTTTATGGTTCAAGGTGGTTGTCCTCAAGGAACTGGCACAGGATCTCCTGGATATAGCTTTGATGATGAATTCCACCCAGAATTAACTCATAGTGTTCCTGGAGTTTTATCAATGGCAAACTCTGGTCCTGCATCAAACGGAAGCCAGTTTTTCATAACACATGTTGCAACTCCATGGTTGGATAACAAACATACAGTTTTCGGAAATGTTATTAAAGGTCAAGACGTTGTTGATGCAGTTGCACAAGATGATTTATTAGATTCTATTGAAATTATTAGAGTTGGTGAAGACGCTGAAAAATTTAATGCTGTAGAAGCATTTAGAGTTTTTGAAGGTTCTAGAGAAAAAAGGGAGGCTGAGGATAAAAAAACTTTAAAAGAGCAAATGGATAAAATTGCTGCTGGGTATGATGAAACACCAAGCGGTTTACGTTATACAATTTTACAAGAAGGTAACGGAGCTAAAGCCGAAAAAGGGAAAATGGTTTCTGTACATTACAAAGGACAATTATTAGATGGAACTGTTTTTGATTCGTCTTATCCACGTAAACAACCAATCGATTTTACTTTAGGAATTGGTCAAGTTATTTCAGGTTGGGATGAAGGAATTCAATTATTGAAAGTTGGTGATAAAGCACGYTTTGTAATCCCATCTAATTTAGCTTATGGAAGTCAGGGTGCTGGTGGGGCTATTCCTCCTGACGCTACACTTATTTTTGATGTAGAACTAATAGATGTGAAATAGGGATATTTAACATAATTAAATTAAAAAAAGCATTGATTCTAGAATCAATGCTTTTTTTAATACTAGAAAATTATTAGCAGATAAATTTTGTTACAAAACAAATTAATCGTCGTCTAACTACATATAATTTATACTTTTTTTTAATTTTACAAATCCAGACTAACTATTATGAGGTTAAAATACATGTTTCCAATTATATTTACATCTTTATTTCTAAGTTGTAATAGCACTGAGAACAGTGATGAATTTATAATAAAAGTAAAAGGTAGATACCTATACAATTCCGATGAAACAGTTGAAGTCTACTTTAAAGAAAGAACTTTATATTTAAAATGGAGAGGAGCAAATGCCATAAAGCCATTAAWTATAGGAAATGAAACTTTTTTTGTAAARGAAATGAATGAAAAAATTCAATTTTYAAWAAATCCKGYTGATAATTTYRATTAYCTTGTTTTAGTTCCAAAAARCAAGARTGAAAARRTYCWGTATAAYTTTAAAAAAYTARCYGATTCKGARAAAATYCCAAGTGACTATTTAAAAAAYAATGAATTTGATAAAGCGCTTGAAGYCTACTTGKMTTTRCARAAAAAGGATTCYTTGGATACTGCTTTAAATGAAAGTAATTTYAATTCATCKGGGTATAGCGAATTACGCAAAAAAAACTATAMRAMAGCRATWCATCTTTTCGAGATAAATGTTGCTTTATACCCAAATAGTYCCAAYGTWTAYGATAGTTTAGSWGAAGCYTTTATGAAAAGTGGRGATACTMTTAAAGCWATTGAAAACTAYAAAAAATCTTTASYRYTMGATTCAGGAAATAGAAGAGCTAAAAGAAATATTRAAAAAATGGAAAATAAAACCGAATAAAACTAATAACACCTATTAAGCAAGTATATTTAAAAATGAAACAAGAAATAGTATTCGAAGATTTTAATAAATTAGATATCAGAGTAGGAACTATAATTGAAATTAATGATTTTCCAAAAGCACGCAAACCTGCTTATCAACTTACGATTGATTTTGGCGATTTAGGCATCAAAAAAACAAGTGCCCAAATTGTTGATTTGTATACAAAAARGGAGCTCCTGAACAAGCAAATATTAGCCATTATAAACTTTAAAAAAAAGCAAATTACAAATTTTTTTAGTGAATGTTTGGTATTAGGGATTGAAAACAAACAACAGAAAATCGTATTATTAAAAGCCTCTAAACAAACGCTAAAAAATGGCGTACGAATAAATTAATTTTTTTTAACCGTCCAACTTTTAGGGTTCAGTGCATTTTGCGGCTTTTTTTTAAATTTCCTTCAGCTTATTCAAAATCTGTATCTATTTTTATGTAATCTAAAAATTCTTGTTTTTTACTAGTTTCTTTAAATTGACCACCAAATTCTGAAGTTACTGTACTACTCACAATATCRCGTACTCCMCGAGAATTYACACATARATGTTTVGCATCAATTACACAAGCAACATCTTCGGTTCCTARTGCTTCTTGCAAVGCTTGTACTATTTGCATRGTTAAACGCTCTTGTACTTGTGGACGTTTTGCATAATAATCAACAATACGGTTCATTTTAGACAAWCCAATAACGTGMCCATTTGAAATATAAGCTACATGTGCTTTWCCWACAATTGGCAATAARTGATGTTCACAAGTTGAATAAACAGTTATGTTTTTTTCAACTAACATTTCACCATATTTATAATTGTTATCAAAGGTTGATAATTTTGGTTTATTCTCAGGGTTTAACCCMCCAAATATTTCATTTACGTAGGCTTTGGCAACTCTTCGTGGTGTCCCTTTTAAACTATCATCTTCCAAGTCCATACCTAAAGTTTCCAAAATATCTCTTACACTCGCTTCTATCCGCTTTCTTTTTTCTTTATCAGAAATTTCAAAAGCATCAGCTCTTAATGGTGTTTTCGCAGAGGACCCTATATGGTCGTCTCCTATTTCATCAGTTTTATTTGTCATTGCGTTTTTACCTTCAAACATTTTGATCTATTTAGCCTGCAAATTTACAACTTTGTTTTAAAGTTATGCTGTGATTTCTAGCAATTCTTTCAAACTACATACTTGTTGATCACCTGTTTGCATATTTTTTAATGTATACTTATTATTTTCTATTTCATTTGAACCAACAATTACAACAAAAGGAATTTTTCGTCGATTTGCATAATTTAATTGTTTTTTCATTTTAGCACTATCAGGATACAATTCTGACTTTATATTGTTGTTTCGTAGCTTTATCAATGCTTTTGTACAATAACCAGCTTCATTTTCACCTAGGTTTAGAAACAAAACTTTTGGTTTAGGCAATTCAACTTCATCAAATAAATTTAGCTCTTCCAATACCAAATAAATACGATCTAAACCAAATGAAATACCAACACCACTCACATCTGGCAACCCAAATATCCCAGTTAAATCGTCATATCTTCCTCCACCACCAATAGCACCCATTTTTACGGTTTTAGGTGCTGAAACTTCATAAATTGCACCTGTATAATAATTTAGTCCACGTGCTAAAGTTACATCCAATTCTAAATTAGCTGATTGCAACCCTAATTCTTCAATATTATTTACAACAAAACGTAAATCTTCAACACCTTTTAATCCTTCTGGTGATTYGGCTAACATCTCTTGTAACTGATTTAATTTTTCTTGATTTGTTCCGTTAAAACTAAACAAAGGCTGTACTTTTTCTATGGCTTGATCCGAAATTCCTTTTGATAACATTTCTTTAGTTACACCTTCTTCACCTATTTTATCAAGCTTATCTAATGCCACAGTAAAATCAATTAATTTATCTTTTGCTCCAATAATTTCGGCAATACCGGCTAAAATTTTACGATTATTGAGTTTGATCGTAGTACCAAGTAACTTTAACTTACTGAAAACTGCATCGTATAACTGAACAAATTCTACTTCCTGCCATAATCCTTTGCTTCCAACAACATCAGCATCACATTGGTAAAATTCTCTAAAGCGTCCTTTTTGGGGTCTATCTGCTCTCCAAACAGGTTGCATTTGATACCGTTTAAACGGAAAAACAATGTCATTTTGGTGTTGTACCACATAGCGTGCAAATGGTACTGTTAAATCATATCGTAAAGCTTTTTCTGAGATTTTTGAAATTACTTTTGAACTATCTTTAGATGACAATAAGGTTTCATCAACTTTGTTTAAATAATCTCCAGAATTCAATATTTTAAAAATCAAGCGATCCCCTTCTTCCCCATATTTACCCATTAGGGTTGAAGAATTTTCAAATGAAGGAGTTTCAATAGGCTGAAAACCATACACTTCAAAAACTTGYTTTATWGYTGAAAATATATAGTTCCGTTTTGCTACTTCAGTAGGTGAAAAATCACGAGTTCCTTTTGGTATGCTTGGTTTTTGTGCCATTTTAAAAAATTAGTTTGCAAATATCCGAAATTTTAAAAACTAATTAAAGCTTTTTTTAATTGTTTGTTCTTAAGTTTATTCAGTTGCTAAGTCTTATTACATCTCTCTTTTCGTTAAATCTTTATAAATAGACCTTGCTTTATCCAAATCCTCAGGTGTATCAATTCCAATAGCAACTTGATTAGTTTCTATCATTTTTACCCGCATTCCATGTGCTAAAAAACGAAGATTTTCTAATTTCTCTGTAGCTTCCAGCTTATTCATTGGCAAGTTCGTGAACTTTAATAACGCTTCTTTTCTAAATGCATAAATCCCAATATGTTTAAAATAGAATGCATTAGATTTTTCTCTTGGATATGGTATTGGTGAACGCGAAAAATACATTGCAAAATCGTTTTCATCGGTCACTACTTTTACATTGTTTGGATTGTTGATCTCATCTTTATCATTCATTTTCAACATTAAAGAAGCGATGTCTATTTTTTTATGGGTATCATCTTTAAAAACTTTAAGTAACTTTTTTAATGGTTCAGTTTGCGTAAAAGGTTCATCTCCTTGAACGTTTACAATTATATCTACTTCTATATTTTCAGCAGCTTCTGCAATTCTATCGCTTCCAGAATCATGTACTCTTTTACTTTTTATTGCATTACCTCCTTTTGAAATAATTTCATCAAAAATCAGATTGCTATCTGTTACTACATATACCTCATCAAATAAGTTTGATTTTTTGGTTGCTTCATAGGTTCTAAGAATCACTGATTTACCTGCTAAATCTTTCATTAATTTCCCTGGAAATCGGCTTGCTTCAAAACGTGCAGGAATCATTGCAATTATTTTCATCAACTAATTATTTAAAATGTGATCTTTTTATACGACTGATACTTGCATTTAATTCAAAGCCTAACAAAAGTATTATAGAATTTAACCAAACAAACAGCATTAAAACCAGCAAGGTACCTATTGACCCATACAACTCGTTATAAGTGGCAAATTTTAAAACATAAATGGCAAATAGTTTAAACAATAACAATGTCAGAATCGTTGTTAAAATGGAGCCTGGCGTAAAAAAAGAATGATGTTTAACTTGTTTTGTTCCATATTTATATAAAAAAGAAACAGATACAAATATTAATATTACAAAAAACAAGAACCTCCCTTTTTCAATCCAAAAAACATCATCTTCTAACCAACCTTTTGCCATTAAATTTTGAATTCCTATTTGGAAATATACAATTATTGCCACTGTTAAAACTAAAATAAGAGATAGAATAATTGCCATTCCCATTGAAATAAAATACTGCTTTAAAACACTTCTCATCTCTTTTACGTGGTAAGAATATTCAAATCCACCCAAAATGGCATTTACACCATTCGCCATTAAAAAAATTGAAGCTATAAATCCAAATGAAAGTAATTCTCCATAGGGATTGTTGATGATATCTTTAATAACTCCATCAACAGATTCAGCTGTATTTGGTGGTAGTAATTCCTTTATCATAAACAAAAAATCTGCTTGAAAACCATCAATTGGGACATAAGGAATTAAGGTAAGGATAAAAAGTAAAAATGGAAATAGCGCCATAAAGAAACTAAAGGCAATCCCTCCAGCACGTGAAGTCAATGCTCCTTTTACAATACCAATGACGTACATTTCAATGACATCATACAAAGACATTCCAAATAAGCCAGGAATCTTAATTTTTTTAACTAAGCGTATCAGCCAGTTTACAATAGGAATCTTATCTATATTTTCTTCAATTCTTTTTGTCATTTATTTTTCTAGTCACACTATACGAAATTACTTTTTACTGTTTTCTTTACGCTACAGCCTTTAAACTAAGATCCAAATTATAAACTGAATGTGTTAAAGCTCCCGAGGAAATATAATCTACACCACAGTCAGCATATTGTCTGGCAGTCTCTAAAGTGATACCTCCTGAAGATTCTGTTTCACAAAAATCGCCTATCATTTTAACTGCTTTACGAGTATCATCAAAATTAAAATTATCAATTAAAATACGATAAATACCTTTATGTTGAATAATTTCTTCAATTTCTTTAAAACTTCTTGCTTCGACAATAATTTTTAAATCAAGATTATTTTCTTTTAAATAATTTTTCGTTTGCTTTATTGCTGCTGTAACTCCACCTGCAAAATCAATATGATTGTCTTTTAACATGATCATATCATACAATGCAAATCTATGATTTTCACCTCCTCCAATCTTTACAGCCCATTTCTCAATGGCTCTAATTCCTGGTGTGGTTTTTCTTGTATCTAAAATTTTTGTTTGTGTCTCTTCTAACAACACTGCAAATTCCTTTGTTTTGGTGGCTATGGCGCTCATGCGTTGCATTGCGTTTAAAACAAGACGTTCTGCTTTTAAGATGGACCATGAACTTCCTGAAACATGAAATACAATATCGCCATATTTAACAACTTCACCATCATTTATGAAAGTTTCAACCTTTAAATTTACGTCAACATAGTTGAAAATTTTCTTAGCAAACTCAACACCTGCAATCACACCGTCTTCTTTAACTAAAAGTTTTGCTTTTCCTTGGGTACTTTCAGGAATGCAAGCTAAAGAACTGTAATCACCTCCTCCAACATCTTCTCTAACAGCATTTGAGATAATAATATCGAGTTCTTTTTCAAATTGCTTTTTAGTAATCATTTTTCTACYATATTTATTGACAAAAATAACTTTTTTATTTTCAAAAAATTCATCTTTATTTCTTTTTATATTTACCGAATGAAAATTAAATTATTGGCCATTGGTAAAACCGATGATAAAAATTTACAAACTTTAATTGAAACCTATCAAAATAGGTTGAAGCACTATATCAATTTTGAACTTGAGATTATTCCTGATCTTAAAAATGTAAAAAAAATACGTGAATCACAACAAAAAGAAAAAGAAGGTGAACTAATTTTAAAAAAAATAACTTCTACCGATGCTTTAATTCTTCTTGACGAAAAAGGAAAAGAATTTAGCTCTATCGATTTTTCTAAATACCTTCAAAAAAAAATGAATTCGGGCATTAAACAATTAGTCGTTGTTATAGGTGGTCCATATGGATTTTCAGAAGCCGTTTATAAAAAGTCTGTAGATAAAATTTCTTTATCAAAAATGACATTTTCTCATCAAATGATCCGATTATTTGTTGTTGAGCAAATCTATAGAGCATTTACCATTTTAAAAAACGAACCATATCATCATGAATAAATTAAAACTAGTCTTTGCTACTAACAATCAAAATAAATTAAAAGAGGTTCAGGCAATGCTTACTAATTTTGAAATTATTAGTTTAGCTGATCTAAATTGTTTTGATGACATTCCTGAAATAGCTGAAACATTGGAAGGGAATGCCATCATAAAAGCGAATTTTATTACTGAAAAATACGGATTAAATTGTTTCGCTGATGATACAGGTTTAGAAGTTGAAGCTTTAAACAATGAACCTGGAGTTTTTTCTGCTCGCTATGCAGGGGGAACTAACAGTGCTGAAGAAAATATGAAAAAGTTATTGAAAAATCTTAGTAATAATTTTAACAGAAAGGCACAATTTAGAACTGCCATAGCATTAAATATTCAAGGAAAACAGTTTATATTTGAAGGAATTTGTAAAGGCTCAATTTTGAAAAAAAAACAAGGTGATAAAGGGTTTGGTTACGACCCTATTTTTATGCCAGCTGGGTTTAACAAATCATTTGCAGAAATGAATATGAGTGAAAAAAGTACGATCAGCCATAGAGGAAAAGCCATTGAAAAATTAGTTACATTTCTAAATAATTACACTTGGTAAATCCATTAAAATCATATAGAAATACTTTTATACTATTAATCCTTACACTTCTATTAATTAGTATTCTTAATATTAGTTTAGGCTCAGTATTCATACCATTAAAGCAAATTTTTATTTCACTTTTTGATGGACAAGTAGAAAAAGAATCTTGGAAATCTATTGTAATTAATTATAGGTTGCCCAAAGCAATTACAGCTATTATTGTAGGTTCTGGATTATCCATTAGTGGATTGTTAATGCAAACCCTTTTTAGAAATCCGTTAGCAGGTCCTTTTGTATTAGGAATTAGTTCAGGAGCAAGTTTAGGGGTTGCTATTTTAATTTTAGGGGCTTCATTTTTGGGTACCAATATTGCTGCGTATGCTTTCACAAATTGGGGACAAGCCGCAGCCGCAAGTGTTGGAGCATTTTTAGTGCTTTCGGCCGTTATGTTAGCTGCTGTAAAGGTCAGGAACACCATGTCTATCTTAATTATAGGAYWMAWRWKWRRMASYKTAACAGCTGCTGTAATTAGTGTATTGGCTTACTTTAGCAGTGCTAATCAATTGCAACAATACTTATTTTGGAGTTTTGGAAGTTTAGGAAATTTAAGTTGGAAAGAAATATTGGCGCTTACAATTACCTTCTCAATTGGAATATCATTGGTTATATTTATCATTAAACCGTTAAATAGTTTATTGCTAGGCGAAAATTACGCTAAAAGTATGGGTGTTAATGTAAAACGAACTCGAAACCTTACGCTAATTTCAACCAGTTTATTAACAGGTGTCATTACGGCATTTTCAGGTCCTATAGCATTTATTGGGTTAGCAGTACCACATTTAACAAAATTACTTTTCAGTACTTCAAACCATAAAATATTATTACCGGCTGTTGCCATAAGTGGGGCAATTATTATGTTAATTTGTGATAGCATTGCGCAATTACCAAATAGTGAATACACATTACCTATTAATGCGATCACTTCACTATTTGGCGCACCTATTATTATTTGGTTACTTGTTAGAAAACGAAAAATAAATTATTAATTGAAAATAGAAAATAAACATATCATTAAAACTTCCAATCTAAGTATTGGATATGCGTCAAAAGCTAATGTTAATACCATTGCTTCGAATTTGAATATTGAGATAGGCAAAGGAAATTTGGTTTGTTTACTAGGTAAAAATGGTATTGGAAAATCAACTTTACTTAGAACTTTGACCAAAGTTCAACCTGCATTAAACGGAGAGATTTACATCAACAATTCAAATCTAAAAGATTTAAATAATCTAGACTTATCTAAATCTCTTAGTTTAGTACTTACTGAACGATTGCCAGAAAGTAATTTATCTGTTTTTGAATTGGTTGCTCTTGGTCGTCAGCCATATACAAATTGGGTTGGGAAATTATCTGATAAAGATTTAAAATTTATGAATGCTGCATTTGAACAAACCAATACTAAACATTTGATGCATTCTAAATATTATGAATTAAGTGATGGACAACTTCAAAAAGTATTAATTGCCAGAGCTTTAGCACAAAATACAGGTATTATCATTTTAGACGAACCAACTGCACATTTAGACATTCATCATACTATTGAAACGTTCATTTTACTCAAAAAATTAGCAAAAGAATTTAATAAAACCATTATAATTTCTACGCATGAAATTAACATAGCACTACAACTAGCTGACGAATTGTGGTTAATGACTCCATCAAAATTCGTTTCAGGCAAAACCCAAACACTTATCTCAAATAATAATGTAAATCAACTGTTCGAATCTGATCTGATCAGTTTTAACAAAACATTAAAGCAATTTACAATCTCTAACTCCTAATAATTTTTAATATATTTGGGAGATTTTTAAAATCCTCTAAATGAAATATTTTCTTTTAATCCTTGGTTCAATAGCAATAATAAGCTGTGGAAGTAATCATATAACTCGGCATAATGATTCTTCAATTGTAACTGGTGAAATAGCTACTACTTTTGCAAATACAATAACTGCAAACGATTTAAAAGATCATTTGTATCGTATTGCTTCAGATGAATTTGAAGGAAGAGAAACTGGAGAAATTGGACAAAAAAGAGCTGCTGACTATTTAAAAAGCTTTTATATTGAAAGTGGAATAGCTTCACCTTACGGTGGAAGTGACTATTTCCAATCAATACCTACTGAACATTTAAGAGAAAGTATAAATCCTTCTGAAAATGTAGTAGCGTTTATTGAAGGAAGTAAAAATCCAAATGAAATAATTGTAATCTCAGCACATTACGACCATCTAGGAATGAATAGTGGAGGTATTTATTATGGAGCTGACGATGATGGTTCTGGAACGGTTGCTATTTTAGAAATTGCTGAGGCTTTTAAACAAGCAGTTTCAAAAGGAAATGGGCCAAAGAGATCTATTTTATTTTTGCATGTTACAGGTGAAGAAAAAGGATTATTAGGTTCAAAATATTATACGAACTTCCCAATTTTCCCCTTAAAAAATACAGTAACAAACCTAAATATTGATATGATTGGTCGTGTAGATGAAGCACATACAAATAATCCGAATTTTGTGTATCTAATAGGATCAGATAAACTTAGTTCTGAACTACATGATTTATCAGAAGAAATAAACGCACGATTTACACAACTAGATTTAGATTATATTTATAATGAAGATGATGACCCAAACCGTTTTTATTACCGCTCAGATCATTATAATTTTGCTAAAAATAACATTCCCATAATTTTCTATTTTAACGGTACACATGAAGATTATCATAAAACTTCAGATACTCCTGATAAAATTAATTATGAACTATTAACAAAACGTACGCAGCTTATATTTTTTACTGCATGGGAAATAGCCAATAGAAGACAAAGAATTAAAGTAGATCAGTAGCATTTAGCGTTTAATACCACGAATAGAATTCAGACATATAAATCAATGAATAATTTTAAATAGCAATTCTTTTAAAATTTCTCCACTATGCAAATTAGCTCCAACACCTTTACTTTTAACATCAGCTTCTCYYMMWRMWKCYACWACWYSYKRYAYKYKKCKCMKYRSRKRRYKYTTYRYTKMRMMWGSWKAAKYYKAAWCMAWMYATSRMKYMRCKYWTAAAGCCCTTGCTACGCTATTTTTGGACTTATCCTTTAAACTATGATAGATTAGAATTTGTGTGAAAAAACTATTTAACAATGAAATTGTGACAACAATTGGATTTGCTTTTTGATTTTGAGAAAAGTAATTTATAATTTTATTAGAACTAACAACATTACGTTCGCCTATTGCTTTTCGAAGTTCAAAATTGTTATAATCCTTACTAATACCAATATTTTCTTCTATATCTTTTGGGGTAATGGTTGAACTAAGAGGTAACACAATCATTAATTTTTCGAGTTCATTACTTATTTTACTCAAATCATTTCCTAAAAACTCAACCAACATTAAAGCTGCTTTCGTATCAATTTTATAATTCTTACCTGATAATACTCTTCTTATCCAATCTGCTACTTGGTTCTCATACAACTTTTTACTATCATAAATTAAGCCTTTTTTTTGAATGGCTTTGTATAATTTTTTACGCTTATCTATCGTTTTATATTTGTAACAAATAACTAAAATTGTAGAAAGTTGTGGGTTTTCTACGTATGAAACTAATTTTTCAATAGTTCTAGATAAATCTTGTGCCTCTTTAACGATAACTACTTGCCGTTCGGCCATCATTGGAAATCGTTTCGCATTATCCGAGATTTCTTCAATAGCAACATCTCTTCCATACAATACCATTTGATTGAAGCCTTTTTCTTCTTCAGAAAGCACATTATTTTCAATAAATTCAGAGATTTTATCAATATAATATGGTTCTTCACCCATTAAAAAATAAACAGGTTTAATATGACCGTTTTTAATATCAGAAACTATTTTAGCTACATCACTCATTTATTAAAAATATTTATCACTTTTGTTGCATGCAATCATTGAATTTTCCAACCTATAAATTCAAAATCAAAAATACCAAAAAAAAGTATGCTATTTTTGATATTATTAGAAAAAAATATGTGAGTCTAACTCCTGAGGAATGGGTTCGTCAACATATTATCCATTATCTAGTTGAAGAAAAAAACTATCCCATTTCGCTAATCGCTATTGAAAAAAAAATAACAATCAATAATTTAACTAAACGTACCGATATTTTAGTTTTTAATACCGAAGGGTTACCGCATATTATTGTTGAATGTAAAGCACCTTCAATAAAGATTTCTCAGAATTCGTTTGACCAAATTTCACGTTATAATTTGAACCTAAATGCCAACTATTTAATGGTTTCAAATGGATTTAATCACTATTACTGCAAAATGGATCTTAAAAATGAACAATTTGTTTTTTTAAATGATATCCCAAATTACAATCCATGATTAAGAAAATATTAATTTTAATTCTACATTTTTTAGAGTAAGTTTGCACAAGTGAAATTAGCCATAGTCATATTAAACTGGAACGGTAAAAAATTACTTGAAAAATTTATTCCTTCAATTGTTAAATTTAGTAAACTTCCTGAGGTAGAAATAGTAATTGCTGACAATGCATCAACAGATGATTCAGTTTTATTTATTCAACAGCATTACCCAACAATTAGCATCGTTAAAAATTTAAGTAATGGTGGTTATGCAAAAGGATACAATGACGCCTTACAAAGTATTAACGCCGATATTTATGCTTTGGTAAATTCAGATATCGAAGTTACTAAAGAATGGCTAAACCCGATTCTTTCAACTTTTAAAAACGAACCTAAGACGGCTATAATTCAACCAAAAATTTTAGATTATAAATCTAAAAACAAGTTCGAATACGCTGGTGCAGGTGGTGGTTTTAWTGATAAATATGGATATCCATACTGCCGAGGACGTATTTTTTCTAATTTAGAAATTGATCGGAAACAATATGATGATGTTGCTGAAATATTTTGGGCTTCAGGCGCTTGTTTTTTTATTCGTTCATCTGTGTATCATAAAATCAAAGGTTTTGATGAAAATTATTTTGCACACCAGGAAGAAATCGATTTATGYTGGMGAGCSAAAAACTTARMGYATGYWATTRAATATGTGGGARCWTCAACMGTTTATCATGTTGGTGGKGCAACATTGAATGAAGYMAGCCCAAAGAAAACATTYTTAAATTTTAGAAATAGTTTATTTTCCTTGTCTAAAAACTTACCGAAAGATAAGTTGATACCAATAATTTTTACTCGACTTGTGCTAGATGGTTTGGCTGGAATAAAATTTTTTATTGAGTTACGCCCCGTTCATACTTTTGCAATTATAAAAGCTCATTTTAGTTTTTATTATTATTTATCGACGCTATTAAAAAAAAGAAAGGATATTCAACAAAAGAACAATTACTATACTATTAAAAGTATTGTTTGGGAATATTTTGTTTTGAATAAGAAAACATTCAAAAANCTATCTAAGAAACACCTACTATAAAAAATCTATAATCCCTTTTCCTTCACGCAACACAGTGATCTCGTCACCAGACAAATCAACAATTGTTGAAGGTATGTTTCCTCCAAAACCTCCATTTATCACAAGGTCAACCTTACTTTCCCACTTTTCAAAAATCAATTCAGGATCTGTCGTATATTCAATTAAATCGTCTTCATCGTAAATAGACGTTGAAACAATCGGATTTCCCAACCCTTTAACTAACTCCCTAATAATGTTATTTTCAGGAATTCGTATACCTACTGTTTTTTTATTTTTAAAAGCTTTAGGTAAGTTGTTATTTCCCGGTAAAATGAAAGTATAAGGTCCAGGTAATGCTTTTTTTAATATTTTATAAGTTGGAGTATCAATTTGTTTTACATAATCAGATAGATTACTTAAATCGTAACAAATAAATGAGAAATTAGCTTTACCCAACTTTACTTTTTTAATTTTTGCTATTTTTCCAATTGCTTTTGTGTTTGTTATGTCACAACCTATACCGTAAACTGTATCAGTAGGATAAATAATTAAGCCTCCTTTTTTTAAGACAGCGACAACTTCTTCAATTTCGCGCTCGTTAGGATTTTCCTCATATATTCGTACTAATTTTGCCATATAACTCTGTTTAAACAAATATAGTTTATTTGTATATTAAAAAAACCTGCTTAACGCAGGTTTTTTTAATATACTTATAATTTTTCTATGAGTCTAAACCCTTCTCCATGAATATTTAATATTTCTACGTTTACATCTAATTTTAAATATTTTCTGAGTTTCGCAATATAAACATCCATACTTCTTGAAGTAAAATAATTGTCATCTCTCCAAATTTTAGTCAATGCTAATTCACGAGGCATTAAATCATTTTTATAGATTGCCAACATTTTTAATAATTTACTTTCTTTGGGTGATAATTTCTGAGGTTCTTCATTTTCAAAAGCCAAATGACGAAGTTTCGAGTTGAAATTAAATTTTCCAATATTAAATTCAAATGTTTCCTCCTCAACATTTTGTTCACCTTCTTTACGTTGTAATATTGCTTTAATTTTATACAATAGGACTTCAGAATCGAATGGTTTGTTTAGGTAATCATCAGCTCCAGCCTGATAACCTTTTAAAACATCCTCCTTCATTGTTTTAGCTGTTAAAAAAATAATTGGCACGTCTAAATTGGTACCTCTTATATCCTTTGCCAATGAAAAACCATCTTTACGAGGCATCATTACATCTAAAATACACAAGTCGTAATCGTCGTTTTTAAACATAATAAGTCCTTCTAATCCATCTTTTGCAAGTGTCACTTTATAATCATTCAACGATAAATAATCTTTTAAAACTGTTCCAAAATTAGGATCATCCTCTACCAATAAAATTCTTTTATTTTCCATATTTTTATTTATTTATATCAATGGTAATTTTATAGTGAAAGTACTTCCAATTCCTTTTTCACTTTCTACATAAATTTCCCCTTGATGAATTTGTATTATTTTTTTCACATATGAAAGCCCTAAACCATGACCTTTCACATTGTGTATATTCCCTCTTTCTTCTCTATAAAACTTTTTAAAGACATTTTTTTGAACATTTTTGTTCATTCCTATACCTTGATCTTTCACTTTAATAATAATATGTTTATCTAAATTTTCAGTTAAAATATCAATTTTTGGAGCTTCTTCAGAATACTTAATTGCATTATCTAACATATTAACAATCACATTTGTAAAATGAAATTCACTTGCTGAAATTTCATTCAAAGCAGCATTAAATTTAATTTTGATATAACCTCCGCTATCTTTCACCAATAAATCAACATGTGTTATAGCYTCWTCTATCAATTCATGRACATCAACTTTTTCTTTACTAACATCYAATTGATTTTTTTCTAATTTAGAAATTCTCAATACATTTTCAACYTGYGTATGCATTCTTTTATTTTCWTCTCTAATCATTTTAACATAACGCAACACTTTATCATTATCATTAATTATCCTTGGATTTTTAATAGCATCCAACGCTAAGTTTATAGTGGCAATTGGCGTTTTAAATTCATGCGTCATATTATTAATAAAATCTGTTTTAATTTCTGAAATCTGCTTTTGCTTAACTAATTGATATAATGCACTTACAAAAGATAAAATTATAATCAATACAAAGAAAGCTGACAATAGTAACATTTTAAATATTGAAGCCAAAATAAAACTTCTCTCCTCTGGAAATGTCACAAACAACTGAAAATTACTATTCCCATCAGCATCAGCAAACATTGGAACTTTGTAACTTTTACCAGCTTCTTTTCTAAAATAACCCGATTTTACTTGAGTTGCTAAACCATTACTATAAATACCATATTTAAAATCTGTAACAATTCCTCTCCTTTCAAGTTCATTTGTTAATCTGAACGTAATTTCTTCATTACTTACTCTTTTATGAATAGGCAATCTACTCGTATAAACATCAAACTGCCGCTCTAAATATGWTWWTWCNTRYWYMTTCWNNTMTTCYAWCNTTTAGTAAATTTTTCTTTTGGTGGATCCACAAAACTCCCAACATTATCTAAAATTTGATCTTTTATTATTACAAATTCTTCTTTACTGAAAATTTCTTTAAAGTTAATAGAATCATTTTCAAAGAACTCCGTTGGAACTTTATAATTTTGCTCTATAATACTTTGAGAATAGGTAAACCTTTCATTATTAGTTGTATCAATTTTTTCATAGATAAAATTTCGAATATCAGAATCTTTATATTTCTTACCATTTTTATAAACGCTAGAAAATTTCTGATAATAATCTTCAAATTCTCGTTCTTTTATTTCTTCTGAAACTTTTGCCAATGCAAATCTAACATTAGACGTAAATTGTTTCTCCGTAATTTGTATGGTGTTTTTAATCCAAAATACCTGAACTGAAATAATTCCTATTAATGCAACACTCATTAAAAAAATGATGAGTACAAATATCCTCTTCCCCATTATTCAAAATTAAACTTTTAATAGTAATTATGTTAATTTTTAACGAAAGTTAACAAAAAGTATAATATTTTAACAAAATATTAAGATATCTTCTAATAATTATCCAGTTTAAGAATTAAGTTATTAATAGTAGAAACTTGTAGTTTTGTATCCTTAATTGTATTGTTTCTAATTACGAAATTGGCATTTTTAATTTTATAATCATCTTCAAGCTGATGTTTCATTCTCTCTAATATTTGCTGTTTAGATGCTCCATCTCTTGTCCTAATTCTTTTTACTTTTTCTTCAAAATTTGCAGTTACGGTAATAATAAAATCACACATTTTATTACTTCCACTTTCAAACAAAATAGCGGCCTCGTAAATCACAATTTCAGCCTTCGTATTTTCAATAAATTCTTTAAAATGCGCTTTAACCTTAGGGTGAACTATCTTATTTAAGGCTTTTAATTTTACGTTATTACTAAAAACAATTGAAGATATCAAACTTGTGTTCAATTCATCATTTTTATATACCTGCTCACCAAATAATAATTTTATTTCTTTAACGAGCTCTTTGCTGTTATTCATTAACTTTTTTGCTTCAATATCCGCAATATAAATAGTTGCTCCAAGTTCTTGAAACAACTGTAAAACGGTACTTTTACCGCTTCCAATTCCGCCAGTTAAGCCTATTATTTTCATCCGTAAATAATATTTAAAACATTTAAACCAATTTTTATTTTTGAATTAAAAATTCAAGTTGGCTTGGATTAATTTTAATTGAAGAAATAAATTCACTTTTTTGTTTAATTATAGGAGTTAAATATTTTAATAATGTGTCATTTTTATACTGTTCATAGTCATAAACAACCAAAAAGCTATTTTTAGTTATTTTACTAAAATTTGAAAGTCCTGCTTGATAAACAACTTTAATTTCTTTAGGAAATGTATTTATTTTAACTCCCTCAGGCTCGTTAATTAGTACTACAGGTATTATAAAAGAACCCTCTGTAAATTTATCTACCACACCACTAATTTTCACCTTATTTGTAGAAACAATGACATTGATATTTTTAAAAGGCAGCACCAATTTCAGCTCCTTATTTATATCTTCATAAACATCGCTTAATTGCAATGCTTCAGTGGATATCTCTTTAATAGAATCTACAAATTTTTCAGAGCCGGTTATTAAAATAGAATCAGGAATAATCTTTATATCTCTAATTAAATTATAGCCTAATTTAAATTTTATATTTGACGAAAGGTATACAGGAACTTTTTTTGATTTATTATTGCCTAATTCAACAAAAATAGTATCATTTAATACACTCATTGCTTCAGTTTCTCCAGCTAATTGAGCATTGAAATACGAAATTTGTTGGTTTGGCAACAAATAATAACTACTTCCCCTTTTAACCACATTTCTTAAATTTAATGATATACTATGCTTTTTTAATTTATACTTTAATAATGAAAATCCAGGGGCTTTTAAAGTAATATTAAGTTCAGAAACCGGTTTACTTTGCAATAATTTTCCTGAGGGAATATTTTTGTACTCAACTGTAAATATAGCTGAACTTGTATAACTTTTTGAAAGCTCAATTAATAACCATATTATTGAGGATAATACTAAAATAAATAAAAATACTTTTACCTTTCTTTTATTTGTTATGGATAGATTTGATTTTTTTACAGCAGTCATCATTTTTTAAAAGTAAGAATTAAATATACAAAAAAGTGAGCTTAATAGCTCACTTTTTTAAAGTATGTAATATTTCTTATTTTTTTTCTTTTGGAGCCTGAAGCTTTTTACTCAGTTCCATTGAAATAGCTGAACGCTCAAATTTCATTTTCCCAGCTCCTGTTTCAATAATTACAGTATTGTCACTATCAACAATATCTAATATTTTTCCATGAATACCACTCGTTGTTATTATTTTATTCCCTTTTGCTATAGAAGCTTGAAATTTTTTCTCATTCTTCTGACGTTTCATTTGCGGTCGTATCATGAATAGATAAATAACCACAAACATCAATAAAAAAGGTAACATACTTGTCAATGTACTCCCTTCTAGTTGTAAAAAAATAGTTGTAAACATTTGTTGTATTTTTAAATTTGATTTTTTGATTTATCTTTAGGTATAACTGTTCCTTTAATACGTAAAGTTTCTACTACATTTTCTGTGTTTGTCTGAAGTGTAATAGATTTATTATTCTTACCTGGTTTGCCTCTTGAATTGAATGAAAACTTCAATTCAGCAGATTCACCTGGTTTAATAGGGTTTTTAGGCCAAGATGGAACTGTGCAACCACAAGAAGCCTTTGCATTTGTAATAATTAAATCCACTTTACCAGCATTTGTTATTTTAAAAATGCCATCAATAATTTCTCCTTCATTTATAGTTCCAAAATTAAATTCTGTTTTGTCAAATTCAATAACAGCTGAACCTAAATTAATTTTTTCATCTCTTTCTTTGGCATTTTCCAAATTTGATGATTTTACTTTTGATGTTGCGTTTTCTTTACAAGAAATAATCCCTAAACTCAACAATGCAATACCAATAATGGTTATTTTTTTCATGGGTATATATTTATTTTTTTTAATGTTCACATGCTGTTCGCTATTAATCATCCTCCTTTGGTGAGAAAATTTTTAAMATGCTCGTTTCATTTTATTAAAAGTTTCTTTTTTGTAAAAATATAAAATTATAATAATCCTCGGCCTATTTTACTTATTCTTTTTGAAGCTGTAAAATCCTTTAAAATTTTATCTAAAACTCCATTAATAAAAAAGCTGCTTTTTTCGGTAGAATAATCTTTTGAAATTTCAATATATTCGTTAATGGTAACTCGAGTAGGAATTGAAGGGAATTTTAAAAATTCACAAATAGCCATTTTAATTAAAATCATATCTATTTCAGCAATTCGTTCAATATCCCAATTAGGTGTTTTATCCATCACTTCCTTTTCAAAATCGGTATGATTTAGCACTACTTTTCTAAATAAATCCACAACAAACTTCTTATCATCTATATCTTTATACAAATTCCCTAAATGAAAAGCTTGTTCAGGTTTAAGTTGATTTAATGATTTTACAATCCAAGTATTTACAAAAGGTATATCATCAACCCAACTAATATTTTTGTCTTCAAAATAATCAGCTAATTTTTCATTTGGCGCAATAACTTCTTTAAATAATGCTACAATAAACTCTTTATCCTCTTGAAATGAAGACGCTGAAGAATTCATATAAGAGTCGTATAATTTACTTYTTTTAGTCAGTTTCAATATTTCATGAATATACTCATTATCTAAACTCCAATAATTTAATTTATTAGTTTCTAAATAATTGTTCAATGATATACTTTCTCCAAGTAATTGAAAAAGTTTATTATTCACAAATTTGACATTAGGATTTAATTCTTCTGGAGTTGCTAAAAACTTTTTTTGAGAAATTTCAATATGATTTTTTTCTAAATTGCTAACTTCAACAATCAAACGAAGCATTAATGCATATAAGTCATACATTTTATCTATGCTTGCATATAAGAATTTTTCCTCTTTAGTAAGGTTATCACTTTTAGACTGTAGCAATGCATAAATGGATTGCATTACTTTAACTCTAATATGTCTTCTATTTATCATTTAAAGAACTTTGAAATTTTCAATATTTATAACTGCGCAAAAATACTATTATTTTTTAGAAATTTGTCACACTTTTCTTTTTTTTAAGCAAAGTTAAATCTATCTTAAAATAATTAAATTAAAATTTTATTGGTGTATATTCGTCCTTTTAAAATTGGAGTGACATTAAATTCTTTATGAAAGCTTTAAAATACTTAAATAAATACTTCTTAAAATATAAATATCGCCTGTTATTAGGAGTCGTTTTTACCGTCTTTTCTAAAGTTTTAGCTTTACAAGTACCGCAACTTATTGGAGAATCTGTAAATATAGCTGACGATTACAAAAAAGGACTTGTGACGGACCTAATTTTTGTGAAATCTGATCTATTAAATAATATTCTTCTAATTGTTGGAGCCGCATTACTTTCTGGGGTTTTTACTTTTTTAATGAGACAAACAATTATTGTCACCTCTCGATTAATAGAATTTGACTTAAAAAATGAAATTTATCAACAGTACCAACGCTTATCTCTAAACTTTTATAAAAAGAATAGAACAGGTGATTTAATGAATCGTATAAGTGAAGATGTAAGTAAAGTGCGTATGTATTTTGGTCCAGCAATTATGTATACCATTAATATGTTGGTGTTGTTTGTTGTTGCAATCATAAAAATGTACAATATAGATCCTCTTTTAACAAATTACACGTTATTGCCATTACCAATTTTGTCTGCCTCAATATATGTTTTAAGTAGAGTCATAAACAAACGCAGTACAATAGTACAGCAATATTTATCATCATTAACGAGCAGTGCACAAGAAACTTTTTCTGGAATTAGTATCTTAAAATCGTACGGAATTGAGTATAAAACTACGATTGAATTTGAAAATTTAGCCAATACTACAAAAGAGAAAAATATTGATTTATTTAAAGCACAAGCCTTGTTCTTTCCATTAATGATCTTATTAATTGGGTTAAGTAATATTCTTGTTATCTATGTAGGTGGTCTACGTTACATTCAAGGATCCATTCCACTAGGTGTAATTGCTGAATTTATTATATATGTAAATATGTTAACATGGCCTGTAGCTGTTGTTGGCTGGGTTACTTCTATTGTGCAAGAAGCTGAAGCTTCTCAAAAACGTATCAATGAATTTTTAGAGCATCAACCTGAAATAGTAAACAGCTCTACTGAGCTCACTAAAATTTCAGGAAATATTGAATTTAAAAATGTTTCATTCACYTATGAYGATACAAATATTACAGCTTTAAAWAATATAAGTTTTAAACTYCMAAAAGGAAAAACAATCGCTATWTTAGGRAACACAGGTTCTGGAAAATCTACCATTATTAATTTAATTGCTCGCCTATATGATGTTAAATCAGGTGAAATTTTAATAGATGACATTAATATTCAACAACTTAATTTAGACATTTTGCGTAAAAGCATTGGTTTTGTGCCTCAAGAAGCTTTCCTTTTTTCTGACACTATAAAAAACAACATTAAATTTGGCGATGAAACTGCTTCAGATAGTAAGATTGAACAAGCAGCTAAGGATGCGTATATACATCATAATATTAGTGACTTTAATAAAGGGTATAATACTTCTGTTGGAGAAAGAGGTGTAACATTATCTGGTGGGCAAAAACAACGGATATCTATTGCCCGAGCAATTATTAAAGAACCTGAAATTTTAATTTTTGACGATTGTTTATCGGCCGTAGACACTGAAACAGAGGAAATAATATTGAATAATTTATACAAAATAAGCAAAAATAAAACTACCATTATTGTAAGTCATAGAATTTCATCAATAAAAAATGCAGATGCCATCATAGTGCTTGAAAATGGTAACATAATTCAGCAAGGATCACACAACGAACTAGTTAATATAAGTGGGTATTATAAAGAACTTTATGAACAACAACTTTTAGAAAAAGAAATTTAAAAAAAGTGATATAAGTCAAATAATTTTATAGATTTGTGTATAAATATAATTATAGGATAAATTAAAAATAGAGAGTTAATTATGGAAAAAGAACATTTAGAACAAGAGGAGATATTCTCACAGGTTCTGAGAGCAGGAAGAAGAACTTACTTTTTTGATGTAAGAGCTACAAAAGCAGAAGATTATTATTTAACAGTTACTGAAAGTAAAAAATTTACACATGATGATGGATCATTCCATTACAAAAAACACAAAATTTATTTATACAAAGAAGATTTTAATGAATTTAATGAGATGCTAAAGGCCGCAACTGATTATATTTTAAAARAGAAAGGTGAAGAAGTAATCTCTGAACGTCATCAAAAAGATTTTAAAAGACCTTCTGAAGTATCTGAAGAAACAACAAATACTGAAAGTTTTACTGATATTAATTTTGAAGATATTTAAACCTTAAGGTAAATATAAACTAAAAAAACACTTCATATGAAGTGTTTTTTTAGTTTATATATAGAAATTTTTAACCTAAAACCTCTTTTACTTTATCTGCAGCTTCTTGAAATTCTGTGGCAGAGATTACATCTAATCCACTTGCATCAATTAATTGCTTTGCTTCCTTAGCGTTTGTACCTTGTAACCGTACAATAATAGGAACTTTAATTGCATCACCCATATTGATAAAAGCATCAATAATACCTTGAGCTACTCTATCGCAACGWACAATWCCTCCAAAWATATTTACTAAAATWGCYTTTACATTWGMRTCTTTTAAAATWATTCTAAAAGCYGTYTCAACWCGTTTAGCATCAGCTGTACCTCCAACATCTAAAAAGTTAGCAGGTTCACCTCCAGATTGYTTAATTAAATCCATTGTACTCATTGCCAAACCAGCACCATTTACCATACAYCCAACATTYCCMTCTAAATCAACATAATTTAARCCAGCTTCATTKGCTTCAACTTCAATTKCATTTTCYTCTCTTAAATCGCGTAATTCAGCTAAATCTCTATGAYGATATAATGCACTATCATCTATAGTTACTTTAGAATCAACCGCTAATATTTTGTCGTCAGACGTTTTTAATACAGGATTAATTTCAAATAATGATGCATCTGATTTCACAAATGCCGTATAAAGTGAAGTTACAAACTTTATCATTTCTTTTAAAGCCCCTCCTGACAATCCTAAATTAAAAGCAACTTTTCTTGCTTGAAATGGTTGCAACCCAATTAAAGGGTCAATTTCTTCAGTAAAAATTAAATGTGGCGTTTTCTCAGCAACAGCCTCAATATCCATACCTCCTTCTGTAGAATACATAATCATATTTCTACCAGTDGCTCTATTTAATAATACAGACATATAATATTCTTCCGGTTCATTRTCTCCAGGATAGTAAACATCTTCTGCAACTAAAACTTGGTGCACTTTTTTACCTTGTGCTGAAGTTTGAGGTGTTTTTAACATCATCCCAATAATGTTTTCAGAGATTGTTTCAACTTCAGACAAATTTTTCGCTAGTTTTACDCCTCCACCTTTWCCACGTCCACCTGCGTGDATTTGAGCTTTWACWAYCCACCADCCTGTTCCDGTTTCAGTAGCTAACTGYTTTGCAGCCTCHACTGCTTTTTTATGATTGTCAGCAACAATTCCACGTTGTATTCTAACGCCAAAACTGTTCAACAATTCTTTTCCTTGATATTCGTGTAAATTCATTAGAAATAACGGTTTTATAAAATGTTTACAAATGTAATAATCCTTTATTGAAAAATTAATTGATTTGAAAAAAATTTAAAAATATGTAACACATTCATGTTTTAGAAGTCTTTAAAATTATTTAACAATATTTTATGAATCATTATTCTGTAATAATATTTCAACTTAAATATTTTAGCATATTMTTTAAATTTCTTTTATGARGATAAAWAAYCTATTTYTACTACTAATTTTCTGTTATTCAACTRTCTCAAYAGCKCAGGAAACTMAAAAAAATTTAGTTTCRAAAAGAGTAACCAAGGCTCCTATCATTGATGGTGTACTTGACGATGAAGCTTGGAAGGGTACTGATGTTGCAAAAGATTTTGTTATGTTCCGTCCTTCATCAGGAACACCTGAAGAACATAAAAATAGAACTGAAGTTCGTGTAGTGTATGATGACGAAGCAATTTATTTTGGAGCTTATCTATATGATGACAATCCAAATAAAATCCCCAAACAATTTGCGAACCGTGATAATTTTGCGTCTGTAGATTGGTTTGGTGTTATGATAAACCCAAACAATGATTCTCAGAACGATACTGAATTTTTCGTTCAATCCACAGGAAATCAAGGTGATGCAAAGTCCAATGCATACAACGAAGATTTTAGCTGGAGCGCTGTTTGGGATAGTGAAGTCAAAATTGTTGAAGATGGATGGATTGTTGAAATAAAAATTCCTTATTCTGCATTGCGATTTTCAAATCAAGAAGTTCAAACATGGGGACTTAATTTYCATAGACATTTTAATRAAACMMGWGATCAATATWCTTGGAAYTTTATTGATCGTACTAAAGGCGTAATTCAACAATATGCAGGAACGCTATCTGGCATAAAAAACATTAAGCCGCCTATCCGTTTAAGCTTTTCTCCTTACTCCCAAATCTCTAACAATTCTTTTGATGGAGAAAATACATTTGATAAAAGTTTTGGTTTAGATGTTAAATATGGAATAAGTGAAAGTTTTACATTAGATGCAACATTAATTCCTGATTTTGGACAAACAGCTTTTGATGATATCATATTAAATTTAGGTCCTTTTGAAGAACAATACCAAGAGCAAAGACCCTTTTTTACCGAAGGAACAGAGCTTTTTAACAAAGGTAACTTATTTTATTCACGAAGAATTGGCAATACTCCGGTAAATTATTTTGATGCAGGGACATTAGATGATAATGAAGARGTYATAGARAATCCTGWTAAWGTAAATATGCTAAACGCCATTAAAATATCTGGGCGAACAAAAGGAGGACTTGGAATTGGGATTTTTAACGCTATTACTGAAAAAACTGAAGCTAAAATTAGAAATMTAACAACTGATGAAATTCGAAAAGTAGTAACTGAACCATTTGCTAATTATAACGTACTCATTTTAGATCAACAATTTAATAAAAATTCGTCAGTAACATTTGTAAATACAAATGTATTGAGAAATGGTAGTGCAAGAGATGCAAATGCCTCAGGATTACTTTACACGTTGGTTAATAAAAAAAACACACATAATATTGATGGATCCATAAAAATGAGTCGTATTAATGAAAATGGACAAAATACAAATGGTTACTATTTCGATACCAGTTTTGGTAAATCGGCAGGTAAAGTTCAGTACGAACTTGGTTATAATATGACCGATAAAAATTACGATATAAACGATTTAGGATTTCAAAGGAGAAACGATTATCAACGAATCTATGGAAATATTTCGTATCGGATTTTTGAGCCTACAAAAACATTCAATAGATATAGTTTTTTTATGTGGACAAATCTAAGTTATCGCTATAGCGATGGTGCATACACCGGTAATCGTGTGGGTATCAATTTTAATGCTACCACTATTAAACTATTTTCATTTGGAGCGAATATGAATGCCAATATTGGCAAACAATATGATTATTATGAGCCAAGAATTGATGATAGATATTATACCGATRCTCCAAGATTAAATTTTAACACTTGGATCTCTACAGATTATAGTAAGAAATTTGCAATTAATATGCGTTTTTTTCGTAGTATAAGGCTAAATGAAAATAGAACGTATCATGAATTTAGATTATCACCAAAATACAGATTTAATGATAAATTTTCTATAAACTATTCTTTTAATTATGGAAAAGGAAAAAATCAAAAGGGGTGGGTAAATGAATTAGATAATGGAACTATTATTTTTGGTAACCGAGATTCAAAAAGAATAACAAATTCAATTTCTGGGAAATACAACTTCAATGTTAAATCTGGGGTTTCACTATCTTTTAGACATTATTGGTCTCCTGTTAAATATGATTCTCAATTTTATAAATTAGAAAATCATGGTGAGCTTTCACCACATTCTTACACCAATAATCACAATATTAACTTTAATATTTGGAATCTAGATTTAAGTTATTCATGGGAATTTGCTCCTGGAAGTCAACTAATTGCCTTATATAGAAACTCTATTTTTAATGAAGATGATTTATCTCACATCAATTTTAAAGATAATTTAGATAACCTATTTAAGCAACCTGTTAGCAATACAATTTCATTAAAATTTATTTACTACTTAGATTATAACAATGTTAAAACGTGGTTGTAATTCTAATTTAATTATGTATTTTCACGCTATTATTTTACACAATGATAGTAGCAAAAAATATACATAAATTTTACGGTGATTTAGAAGTTTTAAAAGGAGTTAATTTAACAATTAATAAAGGTGAAATAGTAGCAATTGTAGGTCCCTCTGGAGCAGGTAAAACAACACTTTTGCAAATTCTTGGTACTTTAGATAAACCTACTGATAATACCATTGAAGAACTTTTAATCAACAATCATAATTTATTGGAATTAAAAGACAAATCCTTGTCTAAATTTAGAAATCAGCATATAGGTTTTATTTTTCAATTTCATCAATTATTACCGGAATTTACAGCGTTAGAAAATGTTTGCATTCCTGCTCTTATTGGAAATACATCAAAAAGAGAAGCAGAAACAAAAGCAAAAGAATTACTTGATTTTTTAGGACTTTCAGACCGAATAAATCACAAGCCAAATGAACTTTCAGGTGGAGAACAGCAACGTGTCGCAGTAGCAAGAGCATTGATTAATAATCCTGATGTGATTTTTGCTGATGAGCCAAGTGGAAATTTAGATTCAAGTTCAGCAAAAAAATTACATGAGTTATTTTTTACACTTCGAGATAAATTTAACCAAACATTTATAATTGTAACACACAACCAAGAGTTAGCTAATATGGCCGATAGAAAATTGGAAATGAAAGATGGCAAAATTATCAACTAAATTATAGCAAAATGATAGGTATTATTAGTGCCATGAAAGAGGAAATCCAAGTCTTGATTAACCAACTTCAAAATGTCTCATTAGTTGTAAAAGGAATGCGAACTTATTACACTGGAACTTTATTTAATAAAAAAGTAGTCCTTGTTTTTTCTCGTTGGGGAAAAGTAGCTTCAGCAGCAACTACAACACAATTGATCAATGATTATTCGATTGATGAAATTATCTTTACAGGAGTTGCAGGTGCCATTAGCGATAATCTAGCTATTGGTGATGTAGTTATTGGAAAAAATCTCTATCAACACGATATGGACGCTAGTCCGCTCTTTGAGAAATTTGAAATCCCTATTCTTAAAAAGAAATTTATCGAGACTAAAGAATCAACCAAATTAATTGAGGCCACTAAATTATTTTTAGACAGTTATTCTACTTATATCAATCCAATTTCAGCCCAAAACTTCAATATTACAAGTCCAAAAGTTAGTTATGGAGATATCGCAAGTGGAGATCAATTTATTTCAAGCACTCAAAAAATCAAACAATTAAATAAGGATTTACCAACGGCAATTTGTGCTGAAATGGAGGGTGCAGCTGTTGCACAAATTTGCTATGAATATCAAATTCCGTTTTCTATAATTCGAATTATCTCAGATAATGCCAATGACAATGCAACCATAGATTTTCCGAAATTTGCAGGTACAATTGCAAGTAATTATGCCTTTGGAATTTTAAAAAATTATTTTCGTTAAGTTATTCTGATTTTTATATCTTTGATAAATCTTTTTTTAAACAATGCAATTTAAGCATCCTGAAATTTTATATGTACTTCTGCTAATTATCATCCCGATACTAGTTCATTTATTTCAGTTACAACGCTTTATCAAAGTTCCATTTACAAATGTAAAAATTTTGAAGGCTATTCARAAGCAAACACGAAAAAGTGCACGATTAAAAAAATGGATCGTTTTATTAACTCGCATTTCGATATTTACAACATTAATTTTTGCTTTTTCCCAACCCTATTTTTCAGATTATTCGGTACAACAAAATTTTAATACTGTAGTTTACCTAGATAATTCTTTTAGTATGCAAGCTAAAGGTGAACAAGGAGAATTACTAAAAARKRWWGYMYWWSMNGATAAYWRRARAMWRKRYARWTTMAMSRYMTRSTAYWWMARYKRTWASSMMWKNTAAAARTWKKKWMAWTRWARMYWYWAWAYMWKYWAMWAMTKMASWWYWMAWYWWTMAMTATYATMMMRRYAAACTCGACTTAAATTCGGTTTTTTTAAAAGCACAGAGTTTAGAAATAAATAAGGTCAATACCTTAAATAAAATAATTTTAATATCAGACTTTCAGAACATTAACTTAAATAAAGAAATTGATTTTTCAACTATTAATTCATCCATAGACCTTATAAAACTAATCCCTAAAAAAGGAAATAACTTTTACCTTGATAGTGTTTTTATTGAAGAAAAATCCTCAACAGAAACGGTGATAAAAGCTCTGTTAAAAAGTACAAAAAAAAGCACCGCCAATATTCCTGTTTCGCTGCATAGTAATGAAATATTAATTGGCAAAACAACTTCAAAGTTTACGAATTCAAATAGTTCAACTGTTAGCTTCGCCATTCCGAATTCTCGAAATTTTAATGGGAAAATTTCATTGATTGATGATGCATTAGAATTTGACAATGACTTCTATTTTTCAATTTCAAAACCTGACAAAATTAATGTGTTGAGCATTGGAAATTATGCTGAATTTTTAACTAGAATTTATACTGGTGATGAATTCAATTTCACAACTGTACAACTGCAAAATTTAAACTACAATGAACTTCAAAATCAACATTTAATTATTCTTAATGAAATTAAGGRAATACCAACTGAATTAATAAATAATTTATACACTTTTTCAACTAACGGCGGAAGTTTAGCTTTAATACCCTCGCAAAAAAGTACTATTGATTCTTACACTACTTTTTTTAATAAATTTAAGCTTGGAAAAATAACAGCTAAAATTGAAAATGAACATAAAATAACTTCAATCAATTATGAACATCCAATATTAAAGCATGTTTTTGAAAAAAAAATTGAGAATTTTCAATACCCAAAAACAAGAATCTATTATAAAACTGACTTAAAAGGTAGTTCTTCTATTCTCAAATTGGACAACAACTTGCCTTTTATTTCTTCAGTAAAAAAAGAAAATAGAACTATTTATTGGATTGCTTCACCTCTAAACAAAGAAGTGTCAGATTTCACACAATCCCCTTTAGTAGTGCCTATTTTTTATAATTTCGCTAAAAATAGTTCTGCTATATCCCAATTATATTATACCATTTCTTCTGAAAACAACATTGAAATAAAAGCTTCAATTGGAAAAGATAATGTATTGAAAATATCAAATAACGCAATGTCTTTGGGGTTTATTCCTCTTCAAACTATTTCACAAAATAAAGTAACTCTCAAATTGCAAGAACATATTTCAAAAAGTGGGTTTTATACAATTTCAAATGGAAACATCCCAATTAAAACTATTGCATACAATTATAATAGAGAAGAAAGTGATTTAAATTCCATCCATTTAGACTCTCTTATAGCCAATCATAATAATGTAACAATATCATCATCTGTAGATACTATTTTTAATAAAATTAGCAATCAGCAAAAAATCAATTGGCTTTTTAAATGGTTTTTAGCATTTTCTGTTCTATTTTTGCTAATTGAAATGCTTATACTAAAATATTTCAATACATGAAAGTACTTCTAAAATCCGCTACAATTATTGACAGTTCAAGTCCGTTTCACCTTCAGAAAAAGGATATTTTAATAGAAAATAGCAAGATCAAAAAAATTGCCAATTCAATAAAAAATAACGGTGCTGTTAAAGAAATCAAATTAACTAATCTTCATATTTCACAAGGTTGGTTTGATAGTAGTGTTTGCTTTGGAGAACCAGGATTTGAAGAACGCGAGACCATTGAAAATGGTTTATATACAGCTTCCAAAAGTGGTTTTACAGCAGTTGCCGTAAACCCAAATACATACCCTGTAGCTGATAATAAATCTGCCATTGAGTTCATAAAAAATAAAGTTCAAAATGCTGCAACAGCAATCTACCCAATAGGAAATCTAACTAAAGGAGCTGAAAGTAACGATATTGCTGAGTTATTTGATATGCAAAACTCTGGAGCTATTGCTTTTGGAGATTATAACAAACCGCTCTCTAATGCTAATTTATTAAAAATTAGTTTACAATATGCGCAAAATTTTGATGGGCTGATCATAAGTTTTCCTCAAGACAATTCTATCGCTGGTAAAGGATTGGTAAATGAAGAGATAAATAGTACAAAACTTGGAATTAACGGCATACCGGCTCTAGCAGAAGAAATGCAAATTGYTCGTGATTTGTTCATTTTAGAATATACTGGTGGAAAATTACACATTCCAACAATTTCCACGGTAAAATCTGTAAAGTTAATTAAAGAAGCAAAAAAGAAAGGTTTAAATGTATCGTGCAGTGTAGCAGCACATCATTTAATTTTGACAGATGATGAATTAACAAAATTTGATTCAAACACTAAAGTTTTACCGCCTTTAAGAACATTAAAAGATACCAGAGCGTTAATTAATGGAGTAACTGAAGGTGTCATAGATATAATTACGAGCGATCATAATCCAATTGATATTGAACATAAAAAAGTTGAATATGAAAATGCAATATTTGGAACAATTGGCTTAGAAAGTTTATTTGGAGCATTAAATAAAGTAGTAGGAACTGAAACATTAATTAGCTGTTTAACTACAAAACCAAGAAGTAGATTTAAGATACAAAATTTGTCAATTAATGAAGGTGAAAAGGTTGATTTAACACTTTTCAATCCTGATTTTGAATATGAATTCACTAATGCCAACATCTTATCCAATTCTAAAAACTCAGTATTTTTAAATAAAAAAATGAATGGTCAAGTATATGGTATTATTTCAAATAATAAAATAATTCTATAACCCTCTCTTTAGAACACTAACAACTTAAAATATAAAAGCATGCAAAATCAACAACTTATTAATGGAAAAACAATTGCAGTTATAAGTTATATTACCTGGATTGGAACCTTAATTGCCTTTTTAATAAATAACAGTCAAAGAAATTTGTTTGCATCTTTTCATATTCGTCAAGCTATTGGAATATCTGCTTTCTCACTAATTAATAGTTTTATTTTACTTAATTATATTGACTTATGGATTGTTGGATCAATAGGTATGGTTCTTTTTATATTTAGAATCATCGGAATAATGGGAGCCTTGAAAAACGAAGAAAGAAAGATCCCTTTTATAGCTGATTTATTTCAAAATTGGTTTAAAGGAATTGCTTAAAATTATCATAAGAACCTAATTCAAAGTCGTGTTATCGCACGACTTTTATTTTACACATATGGAACAATTATCATTACAATATATTGTTAGAGAACCTACTACTCAAACTAAAAAMACATCATTRCTAATTTTATTACAYGGATATGGRAGYAATGAAGAAGATTTATTTTCTTTTGCTACTGAATTACCTGATGATTTAATTATAATAAGTGCAAGAGCTCCACAGAATTTAGGATTTGGAAGTTATGCTTGGTACACTATACATTTTAACAATACTCAAGGTAAATTTTCTGATATCCCTGAAGCTATTGAAGCAAGAGAAAAAATAGCCACTTTTATTGGGGAAATACAAGAAAGATATCATATTTTACCAAACAAAACCTTTTTATTAGGCTTTAGCCAAGGAACAGTATTAGCGTATTCCATTGCATTGAACTATCCTCAAATAGTACRAAAAATTATTGCGTTAAGTGGATATGTCAATCCTGATTTATTGCCAAAAGACCTAAAAACTACTAATTATTCAGCTCTGGACATCTATATTTCACATGGAAGTGTAGATCAGGTAATACCAGCAGAATGGGCTAAAAAAGCACCCCTATTTTTAAATGAGTTAAGTATCCTAAATTCATATAAGGAATACTCCGTTGGGCATGGGGTAGCGCCTCAAAATTTTTACGATTTTAAAAAATGGATCGAAGAGCGACTATAAAATTATTAGTATCATTTTTTATTTGATTTATTTTCAATATCATTGTTAAATAAACTTAAAAGTTAATTAAAAAATTATGGAAATATTAGGAATTGATGTTGGAGGTACTGGAATTAAAGGTGCTTTAGTTGATATTACAACAGGTAAATTAACTACTGAAAAACACAGAATAGCAACTCCAAATCCAGCAACACCATTAGATGTAGCTAATACCATTAAACAACTTGTAAATCTCTTTAATTGGAAAGGTTTAGTTGGGTGTGGCTTCCCTACTCCACTTCAACATGGTAAATGTTTAACCGGAGGAAATTTGCATAAAGATTGGAAAGGAGTTAAAGTTGACCAACTTTTTTCGAATACTACTGGAAATGATTTTTTTATCGTAAACGATGCAGATGCAGCAGGGCTTGCCGAAATTAATTTTGGTGCTGGTAAAAATAAAAAAGGAGTCGTACTAATGATTACTTTAGGTACAGGAATAGGCTCTGGATTATTTTTAGATGGAAAACTGTTGCCAAATACTGAATTTGGACATGTGCTTTATAAAAATGGCGAAATATTTGAAAAATACGCTTCAGACTCGGCTCGAAAAAGAGATAATTTAAGTCGCAAAGAATGGGGGAAAAGATTGCATAAATATTTTAAGCATATCAATTTATTAGTTTCGCCTGATTTAATTATTGTTGGCGGTGGTGCTAGTAAAAAGTTTTATAAAATTGAAAGTGAGATTGATATAAACGTAGATATTGTTGCAGCCGAAGCAGAAAATGAAGCAGGAATTATAGGAGCTGCAATGGCTGCAAAAGACCAAATTAAATAAATTCTTTTACAATAAATTCAACTAGTAAATTTTTATAATGTTAAAAGAAATGGAAATCATTATACTATCTTGAAAATTCATTCAAAAATTATAAAATTAGCAGTGATTAAAACAGGTATAAACCCTTTTGATTTTGTAGATATTTCAACTAAAGATTTTAACTTTTAAACTCAATAAATGTAATGGAGGTTTTGCAAGTACTAGATATGTTAGGGACAACTGCTTTTGCAATATCAGGAGCCCTAGTTGCAATGAATAAAAAGCTTGATCCATTTGGTGTATTTATTATTGCTTTTGTTACGGCCGTTGGTGGAGGTACATTACGGGATGTTTTAATTGGAAGACAACCTGTAATTTGGATGAATGACCACAATTATATTTATGCGATTTTNATTGCCGTTATTATTGCTGTTGTCTTTAGGCAAAATTTAAAATTCCTCAATAAATCATTATTCCTTTTTGATACTATAGGGTTAGGTGTTTTTACTATTATAGGAACCGAAATTGGTATAAACGCAAATTTTCATYCCATAATTTCAATAGCTTTAGGAACTATGTCTGCTTCTTTTGGAGGGGTTATTAGAGATATTTTATGTAATGAAATTCCTGTTATATTTAGAAAAGAGATATATGCCACTGCTTGCATACTTGGCGCTATAACATTTATAATTTTAAATAAATTAAATATGGATGCAACGGTAATTTATGTCTCAACTACATTAATTGTCATTATTGTACGATTAATTGCTGTCAGACTTCATCTGGCTTTACCGACTTTTTACGCAAAAAAATAATGGATTTTAATTATTTYAAAAATAATGTTTCAACGATAAAAAACAGYCCTATTGGAGGCCTTGATTCTCAATTTATYCTRGCTCCAAAATTAAGATTGAAGTAYTCWCAAAACAAAATTAAAATGCTCAATCCTAAMAAGGCWGCCGTTATTGCATTATTTTWTCCAAACGAACAWGGTAAMACCTGTWTTCTGCTMACRTTACGGGCTAATTATAATGGAACACATTCATCTCAAATCAGTTTTCCAGGTGGKAAATATGAYACTAAAGATAGATCTCTAAAAAATACTGCTGTACGTGAAACTTTTGAAGAAGTTGGAACTCCMATYAGTGACATTTCAATTTTYAAGCAAATGACWGAGGTTTTTATTCCGCCAAGCAATTTCTTAGTWACACCTTTTTTAGGGTATTTAAAAAACCCACCTTCTTTTAAAAAAAATCATGAAGTAGAAGAATTAATTTCCATTTCAGTTGAAGATCTACTGAGTGATTCATCAATTTCAACTACAAACGTATCTACTTCTTATGCTAATAAAATAGAAGTACCATGCTTTGTATTAAACAATTACATAGTTTGGGGAGCAACTGCAATGATTCTTAATGAAATCAGACAATTATTAAAAAATATATAACGTATTTTTTCTTAAATTTGTCCTTCATTCAAAACCAAACCAACCATAATGCCTGTTTTAAAAAGAAATCCTTTTGGACATATTTTATTTTTGAAAAGATGGCTCATTCGTATTTTTGGTGTAGTATCTCATGGACGCTACCGCCGATTCAATAGTCTTCAAATTGAGGGCTCTGAAATTATCAGGGATTTACCCGAAACTAATGTGCTTTTTGTGTCTAATCACCAAACTTACTTTGCAGATGTTGCAGCTATGTTTCATGTGTTCAACGCCTCTTTAAAAGGAAGGGATGATTCACTAAAAAATATTGGGTATATCTGGAAGCCCAAATTAAACATCTATTATATTGCAGCTTCCGAAACTATGAAAGCTGGTTTATTACCTAAAATATTYGCTTATGTAGGTTCAATTTCTATAGAAAGAACATGGAGAAGTVGTGGTAAAGATATAAAACGVCAAGTAAAAATGTCTGACATCAGTAATATTAAAAAAGCATTAGATGATGGATGGGTAATTACTTTCCCACAAGGGACTACAACTCCATTTAAGCCAATTAGACGTGGTACTGCTCACCTTATTAAAACATATAAACCTATGGTAGTTCCAATTGTTATCGATGGATTTAGAAGAGCCTATGACAAAAAGGGGTTAATGATTAAAAAAAGGAATGTTTTACAATCAATGGTTATTAAAGAACCTCTTGATATTGACTATGATAATAACTCGGTTRAAGAAATTMTTGAAAAAATACAATTCGGAATTGAACAACACCCTTCATTTTTAAAGGTCATTTCTCCTGAAGAATATAAACAACAGGAAGATGAACTCAATGAAAAGCGGAAGTTTTGGAGTTAACTAAAAAAAAGATCATTTTATAAATTTAAAAAATGATCTTTTTTTGTGATATTATTCTTTCTTAACTTAACCAAGCATTGAGCATCCAAATTGTTTTCTCTTGTTCTGCAATAAAATCGCTCATCATAGAATTTGTGCCTTCATCATTTGCAATAGCTGATTCATGAAGTATTACTCGTTCAATTTTTAATAATTCTGCTAAAGAATTAACAACTAATCTAACTGCATCCACATCATTGCTTATATTTTTAGCAATAGTAACTTTTGATAGTGCTAAATAGTCTTCGAATGTATGTAAAGGTGCACCTTCCAAGGTTAAAATACGTTCAGCAATTAAATCAATCTTCTCTTGAGAATCTGTATAAAACTCTTCAAATTTAATATGTAATTCAAAAAATGATTTTCCTTTAATATTCCAATGTAATCCTCTTAAATTTTGATAATAAACTTGAAAATTTGATRAKWAACTGTYTAARNTRAMTWYTMARKTWWMTKWTWWTTKGATNTCTAATCCTAAAATTGTTGTCTTCATGTTTTTATAATATTAAGTTCTATTTTTCTACTACAAATTTCCTCAAAAATAAATCGAATGTCATATAATTATTATTGATAGTTTTAATATCTTTATCAGAAAATTTTATAACAATGACTATTACACAATTAAAATACGTTTTAGCAGTAGCAGAATATAGAAATTTTACAATAGCTTCAGAGCATTGTTTCGTTACTCAACCAACTTTAAGTATGCAAATACAAAAATTAGAAGATGAGCTTGATACTAAAATTTTTAACAGAAATAAAAAACCAATTCAACTTACTGAAATTGGCGGCAAAATTATTGAACAAGCTAAAATTATTGTCGACGAAAGCAATCGTATAACAGATATTGTAGATCAACAAAAAGGGTTTATTGGTGGTGATTTTAAATTAGGAATAATACCAACTGTAATGCCAACTTTRCTWCCATTATTCTTGAAGACCTTTATCAAAAGATATCCGAAAGTAAATTTAAAAATTGAAGAATTAACTACAGAAGAAATTATAAAAAAATTATCTGACGGTCATATAGATGTTGCCATAGCAGCTACTCCTTTAGAAAATGAAATTATTAAAGAACGAGTACTCTTTTACGAACCTTTTGTAGGATTCGTACCAACTGAACATCGTCTTTTTAGTACCTCTTCAATTGACGTAGAAAATTTAAACATTGAAGATATTTTACTGCTGGAAGATGGTCATTGCTTTAAAGAGAATATCATTAATTTGTGTAATACCGTCAGMACTAAAAGTCAACATTTTCAGTTGTACAGTGGGAGTTTTGATACATTAATTAAACTTTCAAAAGAAGGTTTAGGTATGACTTTACTACCCTATTTGCAAACGCTAGATTTAAACGACGAAGATAAAGTATACTTGCGTGAATTTAATGAACCTGTACCTGCTAGAGAAGTAAGTATCATTTATCATAAATCTCAATTAAAAATTCAACTAATTGAAGCTTTAAAAAATGTTATTGATGGGATTGTTAGAGGCGTTATTGCCTTTAACGATGTGAAAATAATCAGTCCTATTCAACAAAAAAAAGGAGCATAAATGCTCCTTTATATTAAGTTTTCACTAAAGATAAACAGGGATGAAGATCTGGTTTATTTATCGTAAACTCCCTTAACCAAAAGTATAATTCTTTAATTTCGTARGGTAATAACCTATTCACTGCTTTTTCTAATTCTTTTTTAAATAATTCTTTATTGAAACTGACTTTTTCGAGTACTGCTTTMGTRTACTCAAACATTGCTCTTGCCATANTTTTTAAAAGATTTTAGTTGGTAATTTAAGAACGTAACATCTATTTTATTATTGTAATAAATATACAAAATAAATCAATCTAAAAAAATATTAACCGTCACTAAATTGTTAAAATTTACAACTTATTTACTTTGCCAAGTAAACCAGTTGCGATTTTCTCTAATTCTAAAGTTATATTTTTAAAGTGTGCCTTCTTATTTTCAACATTCTTTATATGAACTTTATCTATTAAACCATCAAACGCTAAAATTGCTTCATCAATAATAGCTTCAGTTCCTTTTGTATCTGCTTTAGGGTTTAATAATTCCCAAGTGTAACACTCTTCTATAATATCCCCTAAAACGTAATTAATATCCCTTTTTAAATTTTTAATGCTTGCCATAATGTTTTTTAATTTATGGGTGCAAATTTACAAGAATTTGATTTATAACTCAATATAAAGACTAAAAATTAAATTACAATTTGATATAAAACTATTCAAACTTCTATAATGAAGATTATTATTCCAAAATATTCAGTTCTTTTAACTTTTCTAATGARTTTTCTATATGCTTTTCTGCATTAAACTGACTATTAAAAATATATTGAACAATTCCTTTTTTATCAATTACATATGTAACTCGTCCTGGTAAAAGAATCATACTTTTAGGAACTCCAAATAATTTACGAACTTCGTTTTTCGTATCAGCTAAGAGCGTAAAAGGCAAATTATACTTTTCTTCAAATTTTTTATGAGATGCTACACTATCTGCACTAATACCTACAACCATAACGCCTAATTTTACAAAACTATCAAAATCATCTCTAAATTTACATGCTTCTTTTATACAGCCTGGTGTATCATCTTTTGGATAAAAATAAATAACCATAGATTTTTCCATAGAGCTATCTATTTTAAACAATTTTCCATTTTGGTCATTTAATGAAAAGGAWGGYACKTKATCTCCAAYTTKAATTTTTTTCATATTRGTATTRTYCGTTTTATAATTTAGAAATAGTATTCCAACTATCAATATAATTAAAATAACATACTTTTTCATATTTAAGTTTTCAACAAATATCAATTAAAATAATTAAATTGTTAATTTTGCATTATGAAGGCATTTATAGAAAACTTACCAAAAGCAGAATTGCATTTACATATAGAAGGTTCTTTTGAACCAGCATTGATGTTTGAAATTGCTAAAAGAAATACAATTAAAATACCCTACAATTCAGTCGAAGAAATAGAAGAAGCTTATAAATTTGATTGCTTACAAGACTTTTTAAATATTTATTATCAAGGTGCTAGTGTGTTAACTACTGAACAAGATTTTTATGATTTAACTTATAATTATTTGCAAAAATGTGCAAATCAAAATGTTCGTCACACTGAAATTATGTTTGACCCACAAACACATACTGAGCGTGGAATAGCATTTGAAACAGTTATAAAAGGTATTTCAAAAGCTTGTGATGATGCTCAAGAAAAGTTAAATGTTTCTTCATTATTAATTATGAGTTATCTTCGTCATTTAAGCGAAGACGATGCATTTAAAACGTTAAATCAATCACTTCCTTTTAAAAATAAAATTACGGCTGTTGGATTAGACTCTTCAGAAAAAGGAAATCCACCTTCAAAATTTAAAAGAGTGTTTGAAGCATCTGTTAAAGAAGGTTATATTCCAGTGGCTCATGCTGGAGAAGAAGGATCGGCTGATTATGTGTGGGAAGCAATTGATATATTAGGTATTAAACGTATTGACCATGGAAATAATTCACTTCAAGATGAAAAATTGGTGAAAGAAATTATTAAACGTGATATGGCCTTAACTGTTTGTCCACTTTCTAATACTGCCCTACAAGTAGTTGATAATTTAAAAGATCATCCTCTTAAAAAAATGATGGATTTAGGATTAAAAGTCACCATCAATTCAGACGATCCAGCTTATTTTGGCGGACAAGTAAATAAAAACTATTTAGAAATTCAAAAATCACTTGATTTAACTAAAAAGGAACTTTATACACTTGCTAAAAACTCCTTTAAATACTCATTTTTAAATGAATCTAAAAAACAACAGTATTTAAATGAGTTAGAAACTTATTACAATTATAAAAAGTAATTTTTAACTTTGTGAATTAAATAACAAATTATACTATGAAACTAAAAATAATCATTGGGTTTTTTTTTATTACTTCAAGTTTATTTAGCCAAACTTATAAAAAGTTTATAGATACTGGCTCAGTAAAAAATCAATTTGATTATTTGATTAATAAATCAAATAAATATTCAAATTATAAAGTTGTAAGAATTAACTGGTTAAACCAAATAAAATCTAATGTCTCAGATTCATTAGCGGTCTCAAAAAAAGAAATTTTAATTAATTATGTTACAATAAACGCTCAAAAAGACAGCATAATTAGTTTAACATCCAAAATTAAAGATTCAGAAAACACTATAAATAATTTAAATATCGAAAAGAAATCCATTTCTTTTGGAGGAATTCAATTCAATAAGGGACTATTCAAAACTATTTTATTTTCTATAATTGGTGTATTAACTTTTTTACTAGTACTGTTTATTTCWAAATTTAAACRAAGTAAYAKYATTACKWYASAAACAATTGCAACCTTAAAAGAARTTGAAGRAGAATTTGATGCACAYAGAAAAAAGGCWWTRGAAMGMGAACAAAAAGTAATGAGAAARCTWCARGATGAACTRAATAAACAAAAAAAAGAGTAACTTTAKTTAAWTATTTAACTAAAKTTTATTTTTATGAAAARAAATATGGGTTCTRCTGATAAAATTATCAGAGTAWTAATTGCAATTGTAATTGCTGTTTTATACTGGCAAGGAATGATAACGGGTACTTTAGCTACTGTATTATTACTTGTAGGTTCAATCTTCTTACTAACAAGTTTAGCTGGTTTTTGTCCAGGTTACTTAGTTATTGGAATGAGTACTTGCAAAGTGAAAGAAAAATAGGAAGTATCTCATAAACTTTGTAAGTTTTAAAATCTCAGGTTTAAATAGAATCCTAAGATTATTTACTCACCGCTATATTCAACAAAGTTTCTAGGGGTCTCATAAAGTGTAATTGAAAGCGCTAATTTATCATCAATTTTAGGTCTTAATATATTCCAGATAACAACAACTATATTTTCAGCAGTAGGGTTTAATGTTCTAAATTCTTTTAATTCTTCATTTAAATTTTTATGGTCAAATTTTTCTTCAATTTCATTTTCAATAAGTTTTTTTAAAACTTTCATATCCATTACAAATCCCGTTTCAGGATGTATTTCTCCATTAACCGAGACTATTAATTCATAATTATGACCGTGATAATTAGGATTTGCGCATTTACCAAATACAATAGCATTACGAGCGTCAGACCAATCTGCATTATACAATCTATGTGCTGCATTAAAATGCGCCTTTCTACTAACTGTAACTTTCATTTATTTTTTTAATAATTTTTATAACTTTATTAAAATATCAAGATTGTAATGAACTATAGGAGTTATCAAATATAATTTTAAACCATTCTGTATAAATTTCAGGTCGTTTAATCATATCAATTTTAACAGCCTCCAAAGTCATCCATTTAAAACTTTCAACTTCTTCATCATTGATTATTGGACTGCCATCATAATTTCCCACCATTACATGGTCTAATTCATGTTCTGTTAAACCGTTATCAAATGGTGCTTTATAAATAAATGATGTAACTTCTTTAATATCACAAACAAAGCCCATTTCTTCTTGTAAACGTCTTTTCCCAGCTTCAATATTAGTTTCCCCGTCACGTTGATGACTACAACAAGTATTTGTCCATAATAATGGTGAGTGATATTTATGAGCAGCACGCTGCTGTAACATTAGTTCATTTTTATCATTAAATATGAATACTGAAAAGGCTCTATGCAATAAGGCTTTTTCATGAGCTTCCATTTTAGCCATCAAACCTATTTTTTCATCTTTTTCGTTTACTAATATTACTTGTTCTTCCTTCATTTTATTTAATATTGACAAATTTACAATAATTCACTTGGTAAATGAAATAAAATTTATTCATTATATATACCTGTATTACTGATACTTATGTTCTTTCATGTGAGATTTTGTATATTTTAACATTTTATATGTTGCAACATCTTTTGTTTTAACATACATTTGTAATTGAATTAATACATTTAAAAACAATAAAATGAAAAAATTAAACTTATTTATTGCTCTTTTTAGCATAGCATTTATAAATGCTCAAACAAACTGGACTTTTGACTCGTCTCATTCAACGGTAAGATTCGCTGTAGATCACATGGTTATTTCAGAAGTTGAAGGTAAATTTACATCTTATGAAGGGTCTGTTGAAACTTCACAAGATGACTTTTCTGATGCGAAAATTAAATTCAGTATCGATGTAAATAGCATTGATACTGATGATGTAAAAAGAGATGGTCATTTAAAAAATGCCGATTTCTTTAATACTGAACAACATCCTAATATGACATTTCAAAGTACTTCTATCGAAAAAATTAAGGAAGGTCAGTATGCTTTAAAAGGTGATTTTACATTACTTGGAGTTACGAAAGAAGTTGTTTTGAACTTGAGTTACGGAGGCACAGTYCAAGATCCATGGGGAAACACAAAAGCCGGAATTAAAGTTACAGGAATAATTGATAGAACGGACTTCGGATTAAAGTACAATTCAGTTATGAAAACTGGAGGTTTATTGATTGGTGAAGAAATTGCAATTACTTGTAAAATGGAATTAATGAAAATTTAATATTCTTTTATTATTTTATTATTAAAATTGACTGTGTAACCTTTACTCATGTAAATTTTATACAGTCTTTTTTTTTACCTTTACATAAACTTTTACAACGATGAATATTCAAGATGAAATAAAGAGCCAATTCAAAAATGAATATTTAAAAGCACGCGTAAACATTCACTATACACATAACTACTTAAATGGTCAGTTAATTGACATTTTAAAACCTTTTAAACTCTCACCAACACAGTTCAATGTACTTCGAATTTTAAGAGGTCAGTATCCTAACACTTCCAATATTGGATTGATAAAAGAGCGCATGTTAGATAAAAACTCTGATATCAGCAGAGTAATTGACCGCATGTTTGCCAAAAAAATAGTAAATCGAAGCGAATGCAAATTAGATAGAAGACAAAAAGACATTCAAATCTCTGAACTTGGCTTAGATTATTTATCAAAAATTGATAAACAAGAGAAAGAATTTGATGATAAAATGCGTCATTTAACAAATGATGAAGTAGTACAACTAAACAATCTTCTTGATAAAATTAGAAAGTAGAAATATTAAATTAATAAGCACATAATTGTGAATTTAAAATATATTCTTCACTCCTCCTTAAATTCCAGTAGGATTAAATTTTACAGATTTTAATTGATTTTTATCATTTGCAGAAATTGTCCAGACTACATACACATTTTCATTCAACATTTCTAATTGAGGAACTCCAGTACTTCTACCTGAATCTATTTTAGAAATAATAAAAGTTTCTGACATTTTACCATCTAAAGTAACTTTTTTACCTTTCAAAAAGGTGCCATTCTCGTCATTCTCCATATAACTTACCAATACTTCTTTTGAGTTAAGAAATACAACATCTACCCTACCAATCGCTATTGCATCGCTTATTTTTATTGGTGTTTCAAATTTAGMTCCTCCATCTAAAGAAAAAGAAAGTTTAACTATTGGTTCATTATTTGCDGCAGTAAACCATGCTACAGCAACATTTTTATCATTTGAAACAATTTTTGGTCCATTTACTGGGCAACCAGCAATCTCCCAACCATCATTAAAAACTGGYTTTGGTTCTTCCCAAATTCCATTAATTCTTCTGGCAATATAAATATCTCTAATTTCTYCCTTACTTCTATCTCTATAARCCACTGCAAGTCCCTGTTGGGTCATCGTTATAGAGGTTTGACAACAATCACAMGTACTGCTATCAATTACATGTTCGTTAAATATTGTCCCATTTTCAGCTATCTCAGCAGTTCTAATTGTCATCATTCCATGAAGTCCATCTTCAGCATGCATTTTATCACTATCACCAACCGTATTTCTACCATCCAACCAAGTCACAAAAAATCCACCCTTAATATTCGGAATCATACTTACAAATCCGTGTTCGGCTTTTATTCCATCTGTATTTAACAAAAAATTGCTTTTTACAGATTCTCCAGTTAATTTTTGAAGGTTTAAAACAATATCATAGGTATAMGTTCCATTGTCCGATTTTTTTAAATAACTAGTTAAAATCAAATCTTTGCCAATTGCATTTGCAGGAAAATCTGCCCAATTTACAAACCAATCTAATCCAGATACTACTTTTTTAGGTAACTTCCATTTTTCATTATCAAGTTGAGTATAAAGCAAATGTGCTTCTTTTCCTTTTTCTGATGTTACCCATGAAAGTGTCAGTTTTCCATCGTGAGATACTAAATTTGGCTCAGCATTGTTCACCCCAAATTCAAAAGGTATATCTTGAATTATAACTTCTTTTTTGTCACAAGACATAACAACTATTAAACTCAATAACAAAACTGTTTTTTTCATTCTAAATATTTTTTAATGTATTAATCGTTTCCTTTGAATCCCAAATTACAGCACCCACTATTTCTTTAACCTTCTTGCCTTTATCATTATAAATATAAGTTGTTGGCAATGAATATATCCCCAACATTTCTATTGAACCTTTCAATTTAAGAAAGTTAAAATCATAATTTGTTTTAGCTTTAAATTCTGATATTTTATCGACAGACTCATCCGAAATGAGCAAAAAAACATAATTACTGTCTTTCAATAATTCTTGAGCATGCAACAATGCTGGCATTTCTTTTTTGCAAGGTCCACACCAAGTAGCCCAATAATTTACTAAAAGTTTCTTYCCTWTAAAATCTGATAATTGAACTTCAACTCCATTTAAATTTATAAAACTAATTTCCTTTTTAATGATTTCTTCCTTTTTATTGGATTCTTTTTTTAAAGTTCTCTGGCACCCCAACAATAAAACTAAAAAACAGCAGTAATATATTTTTTTCATTTTTAATAATTTCTCGAACAATATATAAAATATTTTAACTGGTACCTAATTGAATTTCTGTTTAAAACAAATGCCTGTTCAACTCAAAATCCTTAGAACTGGAAACAGCGCTTTATGTCTATATTCTAAGATAATTTTATTCATTAAATCAAAGAATAAAACGTAACTTTGCAATCGAATTTTTTTATTCTAAATATTGAACATAATTCGACTGTGCTTGATTAAATATTTGGTTAACTAAGTCTTCTTAAGCACTGTTGAGAAGTTATTTTGAAAAATATGTCATTCCTAGAAGAAATACAACGTAGACGAACATTTGGAATAATATCTCACCCCGATGCCGGTAAAACAACCTTAACCGAAAAACTATTATTATTTGGTGGTGCTATTCAAGAAGCCGGTGCTGTAAAAAACAACAAAATAAAAAAGGGAGCTACCTCCGATTTTATGGAAATTGAAAGACAACGTGGTATTTCTGTTGCTACATCTGTATTGGCTTTCATTTATAAGGATAAAAAAATAAATATTTTAGATACACCTGGACACAAGGATTTCGCTGAAGATACTTTTAGAACATTAACTGCCGTTGATAGTGTAATAGTGGTAATTGATGTTGCAAAAGGTGTGGAGGTACAAACTGAAAAATTAGTAGAAGTTTGTAGAATGCGAAAAATTCCAATGATTGTTTTTATAAACAAATTAGATCGTGAAGGTAAAGATGCTTTTGACCTTTTAGATGAAGTGGAACAAAAACTTGGATTGAGAGTTACACCTTTAAGCTTTCCAATTGGTATGGGGTATGATTTTAAGGGTATCTATAATATTTACGAAAAAAAAATAAATATATTTTCTGCAGACAATAAACAAACAATATCTGAAGGTGTTGAATTTGATGATATAACAGTTCCTGAATTAGATAAAATTATTGGAAAATCTTCGGCTGAAACTTTACGTGAAGAACTTGAATTAGTTACAGAGGTTTATCCAAAATTCAACAAAAAGGAATACTTAAATGGTGATTTACAACCTGTATTTTTTGGATCGGCATTAAACAATTTTGGTGTAAAGGAATTATTAGAATGTTTTGTTGAAATTGCTCCTACGCCACAACCAAAAATGTCTGAAGAACGTTTGATAGATTCTAAAGAAGAGAAACTCACTGGATTTGTATTTAAGATACATGCCAATATGGATCCTAATCATAGAAATAGGTTAGCATTTATAAAAATTGTTTCTGGTACTTTTAAAAGAAACACGCCTTATTTACATGTTAGGTTGAACAAAAAGATGAAGTTTTCCAGTCCAAATGCATTTTTTGCTGAAAAGAAAGAAATTGTTGATGAATCTTTCCCAGGTGATATTGTTGGAATTCAGGACACAGGAAACTTTAAAATTGGAGATACACTTACTGAAGGTGAAATTTTAAACTTTAAAGGTGTTCCAAGTTTTTCTCCAGAGCATTTCCGCTACGTAAACAATGCGGAACCGTTAAAATCTAAACAACTGAATAAAGGTTTAGATCAATTAATGGACGAAGGTGTAGCCCAATTGTTTACGCTAGATTTAAATGGTCGAAAAATTATTGGAACTGTTGGAGCCTTGCAATATGAAGTTATTCAGTACCGTTTAGAACACGAATATGGTGCAAAATGCAGTTATGAAAATTTACCTGTACATAAAGCTTGTTGGGTAGAACCTGATGATGAAAAAAGTGATGAATTTAAGGAGTTTAAACGTGTGAAACAACGCTTTTTAGCAAAAGATAAACAAGGGCAATTGGTGTTTTTAGCTGATTCAGCATTTACAATTCAAATGACTCAAAGTAAATATCCAACGGTTAAACTTCACTTTACAAGTGAGTTTAATTAAAAAATAATTCATGAACTGTGTAAGTTTTTTTCGAGTTTTACTACTGATGTAAAAATGATGTAATATCAATAACATTTTTATTCATTAAAGCATTTTTTATTACAAAATGAAAAATATCTTAAAATCAGTTTTTATTTCAGTCTTTCCTCTAATTGCAATTTATCTTTTTTTTACAAGTATTAGTATATTTCTTAAGGAGTCATTTTCAATGTATCAAATAGGGAAAACCTTATCGTCTCTCAGCATCATTGTATTTTTTGCAGGTTTATTTTTAAAACCTCAGGCTAGAACTTCAGCTAATTTAAACGGATATTCTCTATTTATTTTTACTGGATTTTTTGTTGGCCTATTTGGGTTTATTAAATATAACATTTCTTTGTATTTCGATTTAACTGTATTTTTTTTACTTATAATTAGTTGGATATCCTATTTAAAGTGGTATTCTGTTTTTGAAAATAGACTAGCTAATTCTATACTAAAAGTTGGTAACAAACTCCCCGAATTTGAATTTGAAAATTCAAATAAACTTCAAATTTCATCTGACTCATTTATTGGCAATTTTTCCATATTTTTATTTTATAGAGGTAATTGGTGTCCATTATGTATGGCTCAAATAAAAGAAATTGTAGCACAATATAAAGAAATTGAAAAACGRGGTATTCATATGATTTTAATAAGCCCCCAACCTCATGCTTTTTCAGAAGCTTTAGCTAGAAAAAATAAGATTCCTTTTCAATTTTTAACTGATAAAAATAATACAGTTGCAAAAAAATTAGGACTATTTCATAAAGCAGGAACCCCTGCTGGGTTTCAAATTTTAGGCTATGATACTGATACAGTCATGCCAACAGTAATTATTACTGATAAAAACCAGAAAATTATTTATATTGATGAAACCGATAATTACCGTGTAAGRCCAGAACCYGAAACATTTTTTAACATTATCGACAATTTGAATTAAAAATGAAATAGAAAATAGACTCCTTTAATAACTATGCCCTACAAACGAATTTTAATAATGTACCTCAACATTTGAATATTCAATAACACTAAACTCTAACTGTAAAGGTTGTATCATTTTAATTAACATCGGTATAAAATCACTTCCTAATTTTAAATAAATTTCAGAAAAATTTCGTGTTCGTTCTTCTAAACTTTGATTCGGAAAAAGCTCATTTTGTAACMCTTTAATTCTTTCTACAAGATCAGAAAGCTTTCGTTTTTGTGCTTTTAACAGCCTTTTTTCTAGATTATTAAGTCCATTAAGTTGTTTTTTTTCTTGTGCAAGAACTGCCCCTAAAAAAGATATATCTGTTTGTTTGGCGAGTTTCTTTAAATCAATAAATTGTTGTTGTAAGTGTTTTTTCTGCTTAGAAAAATCAATTTCAATTTCAGATATTTCTTTTATTTTTTTTGCAATTAAACGCTCTTGCTTTAAAAATAATTCATTTAAAGAAATGTTTAATTTACAACTCTTAGCAAGCTCTTTTTCGGAAGCTAATAAAACTGAATTCCTCAACAATAAAATTGGGAAAGGTATATTAACATTTTTGAAATAATGCTTTAATTGAAACCAATAAGCCAATTCACCTCCACCTCCAATATAGCATAGATTAGGTAAAACTGTTTCTTGAAATAACGGTCTCATAATTACATTAGGGCTGAAGCGTTCAGGATATGTTGAAAGCTCATTCAATAGTTCGTCTTTAGAAAAAATTAAGTTGGTATTATTAATCAAGTATCGATTGTTATCAAAAATAATCCGCTCTCTTAAATCATCCTTCAAATAAAATAAGTTGATTTTTCTTGGATTTACTTGTATCGTATAGTTTTCTTTTAATTTTTTATTTGTTTTTGACACCTCATTAAATGAAGTATTATTCAGTAATTCATCTTTAATTTGTGGTGCAAATTGCTTCTTTAATTGTGTATTGTCACCATTAACAATAACCAACCCGTATTCTTTAAAAAGTTCATTAACTAAATAACGAGTTGCATCTGTCAAATTATCATGTTCTAAATATGAATTTTGAAATAATTTTTTTAAATAATTAGCATCTTTAGAATGACCGATTAGCGTTGAAAATTCATCAAAAACAGCATCAAAATTAGTTGTTTTCAATCTTCCAACTGCACCACTACTCTCTTTATTCCAAGTAATTTTTTTTCCTTTAAAATTAAAGAAATTTATTTCATCAAAATCATGATCTTCTGTAGCCATCCAATACACAGGAACAAAATTATAATTTGGAAATTCTTCATTTAAGGTCTTTGTTAAATTTATTGTAGTACAAATTTTATACAAGAAATATAAAGGTCCTGTAAAAATATTTAATTGATGCCCCGTAGTAATTGTAAACGTATTATTGTTAGATAACAATTCAATATTTTGAATGGTTTTATTAGAAATACTACTATTTTGAAACTGCTGTTTAAGAACTTTAACTAATAAATTTCTAGACTGAATATTAAATGCCGTTTTTTTTAAATCAATCTGATTTTTAAAACCATCAAGATCTGGGTAATTACCATAAAATTTCGATAATTCAGGTTTGTTTTCTAAATAATCACAAATTAGCTTTGAAAAATAACCCGTGTTTTGAAAAGGAATATGATGTACTTTCATTACTTGTTAAGCTTTCTTTTGAAATAATGTGTAAACATACTCTCTTTTGTTTCCTGAAGGCTGAGTATAAGTATAATTGAACGATTTTAACAACTTAAAATCACTTCCTAATCTTTCTTGAAGCATTTCCTCATTATAATTAAAAACATCCAAACCACTACATTTTTTTGCTCCTTCTATGTTAAATTCAGCTAAAATTACATATCCTTCCGGACTTATATTTTTTTTAATTAAATCAAAATATGTTTGTTGTTGTTGTTGAGTTGTAAAAAAATGTAAAACAGCTCTATCATGCCATAAATCGATATTATTTAGTTTTAATAATTCTGTAGGATTTGTCAAATCATCTACAATAAATTGAACTTGAGATTTCTTAGAAATAGGTAAGTTATTTTTTAGTTCATCTAATGCTGTTTCAGCAATATCATTGACTACAATTTTAGTATAACCTTTATTTAATAAAAGTTCAATTAAGGTTGCTGCTCCTACTCCAGCATTGAAAATTAAAGCATCTTTTGGTAAATTACATGCGGTAATCAAATCCATTGAAGGAATTGGGTCTTCTTCATACCAACCTAAATTTTCAGCAGTTGTTTTTTGATAAGCATTATTCCAATGCTTTTCAAAATCATATTCCTGTGACAATTTCTTTTCCATTTATATGTAAATTAATTTTGCTAAAAGTAAGCAATTTAGGCTGTTTGTCGAAACAGAACTAGATATCTAACAAATTTTTAACTATTCTTATTTGTGAGAATCTCAAATTAAAGCAACAAAAACGGCTACCCCAATCATCAGACAAATCAGGTTTTTTCAACTTTTCTAGTCTTATTGTAAATCTAACTATTCCATAGTTMTCCAACAAATAATAAATTCAGATTATTTATTTACATTTGGAAGCTAAAATTTATATAAATCAAAAAAAACGAGCTAATGCTCGCTTTTTTAGTCCGTATGTAAAAGTTAATATTCAATTGTATCTTATTCGAAAAATACTAATTGTTAATTAATTTTCGGGTTCTCCGTACAAATCAAATTCGGTAGCAGAAGTTATTTTAATAGTAGCAAACTTGCTTACTTGTACATAAAATTTAGTAGCATCTATTAGAACTTCATTATCAACATCAGGTGAATCATATTCTGTTCTTCCCACAAAATAATTACCATCTTTTCTATCAATCAGCACTTTAAAACTTTTTCCTACTTTCTCTTGATTTAGTTCATATGAAATTTGACTTTGGATATCCATTATTTCAGTAACTCGTTGTTGTTTCACTTCTTCTAATACATCATCATCTAAATTTGCTGCAGAAGTGTTTTCTTCGTGAGAATATGCGAATACACCTAAACGCTCAAAACGCATTTCTTTTACCCATTTTTTTAATTCTTGAAATATTTCTTCAGTTTCACCGGGATAACCAACAATTAATGTAGTTCTTATCGCTATATTTGGTACTGACTTTCTGAACTCTTTAATCAAATTTGTTGTTCTCTTATGAGAAGTTCCTCTACGCATTGATTTTAAAATAGCATCATTAATGTGCTGTAAAGGAATATCTAAGTAATTACAAACCTTGGATTCATTTTTAATTACAGCTAAAACATCTAATGGGAATCCTGTTGGGAACGCATAATGTAATCGAATCCACTCAATTCCATCTATTTTAACAAGTTCATTTAACAAATCAGCCAATGCTCTTTTTTTGTATATATCTAATCCGTAGTACGTTAAATCTTGTGCAATTAAAATAAGTTCTTTAATTCCTTTTTTTGCCAATTTAGTAGCTTCAATAACTAAATTTTCAATTGAAGTTGAAACATGTTTCCCTCGCATTAATGGTATTGCACAAAACGAACAAGGCCTGTCACAACCTTCAGCAATTTTTAAATATGCATAATGTATTGGTGTAGTTGTTAACCGCTCACCAATTAGTTCGTGCTTATAATCTGCCTCTAAAACTTTTAATAAATTTGGTAAATCATGGGTACCAAAAAATTCATCTACATTTGGAATTTCTTTTTGTAAATCTGGCTTATATCGTTCACTTAAACAACCAGTTACATATACCTTATCTACTTCTCCAGCTTCTTTTTTATTAACGTAATGTAGAATCGTATTTATAGATTCTTCCTTTGCATCACCAATAAAACCACATGTGTTAATTACTACAATGTTTCCATCTTCATTTTCATCTTCATGCACAACCAGTTTATCACTTGCTATTAGTTGCCCCATTAATATTTCACTATCGTAAACGTTCTTAGAACAACCTAATGTAACTACATTAATTTTAGTTGATTTTTTGGATTTAGTTCTCATATTTTTAAAGATAAAAAATCACACTTCGACTAGCTTAGTGTGACATTTCTAAAGTTTAATTTATTATTTCTATTTAAAAAAAGAATCTACAAATTCAATTTTATTAAATACTTGCAAATCGTCTATTCCTTCTCCAACACCTATGTATTTAACCGGAATTTGAAATTGATCTGATATCCCTATTACTACTCCTCCTTTTGCTGTACCATCTAATTTGGTAACAGCTAACGATGTAACTTCTGTTGCTAATGTAAATTGTTTCGCTTGTTCAAAAGCATTTTGACCAGTTGAACCGTCTAGCACTAATAAAACCTCATGAGGTGCCGACTCAACCACTTTTTGCATCACACGCTTTATTTTTGTCAACTCATTCATTAAGTTAACTTTATTATGCAATCTACCGGCGGTATCAATAATAACAACATCAGCCTCTTGAGCCACTGCCGATTTTAATGTATCAAACGCTACCGAAGCAGGATCACTTCCCATCTCTTGCCGAACAATTGGGACTCCTACTCTATCTGCCCAAATTTGTAGTTGATCAATTGCTGCCGCTCTAAAAGTATCGGCTGCACCCAATACTACTTTTTTACCTGACTTTTTAAATTGTGATGCTAATTTCCCTATCGTTGTTGTTTTTCCAACGCCATTTACTCCAACCACCATTATTACATAAGGTTTTTTTACTTCAAGAATAGTAAATTCAGTTTCATTCCCAACATTGGTTTCAGCTAATAACCCCGCTATTTCTTCCCTTAAAATCACATTTAACTCAGAAGTTCCTAGATATTTATCTTTGGCAACACGTTGTTCAATTCTATCAATAACTTTTAATGTGGTTTCAACACCTACATCTGATGAAACTAAAACTTCTTCTAAGTTATCTAGCACATCATCATCAACTTTTGATTTTCCAGCAACTGCTTTAGACAATTTAGAAAAAAAAGTGGAACTACTTTTTTCCAAACCCTTATTTAAAGTTTCTTTTTTTTCTTTCGAAAATATTTTTTTAAATAAACTCATTTTATACTAATTAGCCTTATAAATATAAAAAAGAAAAAGCTACCCTCAAAAATTGAAAGTAGCTTAAGTATCTTATTTTAAGAACAACTATTATTTGCTCAAAAAGTCTTTTACTTTTTTTGGATCCATGATTGCTTCTGAAAAAGTATAAGCTCCTGTTTTTGGAGATTTTACCATTTTGATAGCTTTAGTTAATCTTTTTGATCCTGTCTGTAACGATGCTACTGCTTTCTTTGCCATGGTCCTGTATTATTTAATTTCTTTRTGAACTGTCATTTTCTTCAAGATAGGATTGAATTTTTTAATTTCCATTCTATCAGGAGTATTCTTTTTATTCTTTGTAGTAATATATCTAGAAGTACCAGGTTTCCCTGAAGCTTTATGCTCTGTACATTCTAAAATTACCTGGATTCTATTTCCTTTAGTCTTTGCCATTTCCTACTATAATTATTTTTTTAAAAATCCTTTTTCTCTTGCTTCTTTAACAACAGCTGAGATTCCTAATTTATTAATATTCTTTAAAGCTGACGCAGCTACTTTTAAAGTTAACCATTTATCTTCTTCAGGAATATAAAAACGTTTTTTAATTAAATTAACGTCAAATTTTCTTTTAGTTCTGTTTAATGCGTGAGAAACATTGTTTCCAACCATTGCTTTTTTTCCAGTAAGTTCACAAACTCTTGACATATCTCTGTTCCTTTTTAGTGTATTCTCAAAACGAGATGCAAAATTAATTCTTTAAAACTAAATACACAAACTTATTTTACTAGTTTTTCAATATTTCTTTTCTCAATAATTCTAATGCTTTATTTGAAGTCCTCTCAATTACTTTTTCACGTGGTTTTCCAAAGAAAAATTCTTCTGAAAAAATAGTTGTGGGAGTTGCAATTGCAATGAAAACAGTACCTACTTTTTTATGAGTATTATCCGCTGTAGGCCCAGCATTTCCGGTTGTTGCAATAGCATAATTAGCATTGTATTTTTGTTGAATCCCTTTTGCCATTGCTTCAGCTACTTGTGAACTCACTACTGAATATTTATCAATTATTTTCTCATCAACAAACAACTCATTAATTTTTATTGATTTTTGATATGCTACTATTGAGCCTATAAAATAATTTGATGAACCTGCAACAGATGTTATCATTTTTGCAATATTACCTCCAGTACAGCTCTCAGCAGTCGCTAAATTCTGATTTTTATCAGATAATAATTTTCCAATAACTACTTCAATTGTTTCCTCATCATCAAACCCAACAATAATTTCAGGTATTATTTTAATTAATTTTTCAACTTCCTTATTAATTGCATCTAATAGTTGCTTCTCATTAGTACCTTTTGCTGTTAATCTCAATCTAAGTTTTCCATAAGCTGGCAGATAAGCCAATTTAATAGAAGCCGGCAAGTTATCTTCCCAATCTTCAATACGCTCAGCAACCATACTCTCTCCCATGCCATATGTTAGTATCGTTTTATGACATATATAGGGTAACTCAAAAACAGCTGTTAATTTAGGCAATACACTATTTTCAATCAATCCTTTCATTTCATTTGGGACTCCTGGAAGGGCTATCACAATTTTTTCGTTATTTTCAAACCACATTCCGGGTGCTGTACCTAATTCGTTTTTTAKTRSRRTACAATTNRWKKGRWMCAATNGCTTGGTYTTKRTTRWYTWYWKWMAWYKSAWAKYYMMTWYTYGYMAMCAWTWTTTYWATATGYYSAWMYAYTTYWTCATYTWWWAYYAATWCRYCAYCAAAATATTYATTYAGCGYTRRYWTKGTTAWATCATCWTTWGTAGGTCCTAATCCTCCTGTAATAATTACAATATCAGCATTCAATTGTGCTTCTTTTACAGCTTTTAGAATATGAAACTTATCATCCTGAATAGATGTAATTTGATAAACTGAAATTCCAATTTTATTCAATGCTAGAGCAATCCATTTTGAATTCGAGTCTAGTATTTGACCAATTAATATTTCATCACCAATCGTAATTATTTCTGCATTCATTTATCTGCTATTATTTTATGCTAAATGTACTAATAACAACGCAACCTTTTACTTGAATTTACATCTATTTAATATATTAGAAACCCCAAAAGTATACAGCTATGGTTACATCATTAAAATTAGACGATAATGATTTTCTCAATCAAGTAGAAAACTGCTCTTTAGAYYCARAATTATTYRRTCATGAAGCGCAGTTAAGATTATCATGGATTTTARTTAATAAATATGGATTAGAWGTTGCYACWCTYAAAAACTGTAAAATAAAAGAACAGTTTTATATAAATGTTTTAAACAACGCTAAATTTAATCTTCCTCTAACAAAAGCTTATACAGAAATTTTGTACTATTTTATGAAAAAATCATCTACAAAAAATTTTGATAAGCTACTCAGAGAATTTCCACGTTTAAAATATAATTTTAAAAATTTGGTAAAAACTCATTATGGGTACGATATTYTAAAAGAGCRCCGCAATGAAAAAATTAATCCTTTAGAAACTATTTTATTTACTTTCNNNTAATAATTATTTAATTTTTATTGAAAATAATTCTTGATCTTTAATTTTACCAACTAGTTTATCATTTTCATGTACTTTCYCAACACCTGCAGGAGTGCCTGTAAAAATAAYATCTCCTTTTTTYAGKGTAAAAAACTGAGACACATAGGCAATTARCTCATCWATTTTCCATAACATGGCATTKGTATTACCATCTTGAACTAACTCTYCATTTTTATGCAATGAAAATTTTAAATTATTTAAATCYCCAAAATTYCCTTTAGGAAAAAAATCACTTATAACTGCACTCCCATCAAAAGCTTTTGCTTTTTCCCAGGGCAATCCTTTTTCTTTACATTTATCTTGAACGTCACGAGCTGTAAAATCGATACCCAAACCAATCTCATCGTAATATTTATATGCAAATTTTTCATTTATGTGTTTCCCAACCCTATTTATTTTTACCAATATTTCAACTTCATAATGAATCTCATCAGAGAACGAAGGAATAAAAAATGGCATTTTCTTAGGTAATATTGCTGAATCTGGTTTTAAAAATACAACTGGATTTTCAGGTTTTTCATTTGCTAATTCCTCAATGTGTTTTGCGTAATTGCGACCAATACAAATTATTTTCATACTTTATTAGAAACTATTATAAAATAAATTATAGATTAAGGAATCCATTTTTTTTCAAAATTAGGTTTACGTTTTTCCAAAAATGCATTTCTTCCTTCTTTTGCTTCATCGGTCATATATGCTAAACGTGTTGCTTCACCAGCAAAAACTTGTTGCCCTACCATGCCATCATCAGTCAAATTCATTGCAAATTTTAGCATTTTTATGGAAGTTGGTGATTTTGCCAATATTTCCTGTGCCCATTCAAAAGCCGTATCTTCCAATTCATTATGCGGAATTACAGCATTTACCATTCCCATTTCTAAAGCCTCCTGAGCAGAATAATTTCTTCCTAAGAAAAATATTTCCCGTGCTTTTTTTTGACCTACCATTTTCGCCAAATATGCTGAGCCWTATCCTCCATCAAAACTTGTAACATCTGCATCCGTTTGTTTAAAAATTGCATGCTCTTTACTTGCCAACGTTAAATCACAAACCACATGTAAACTATGTCCGCCTCCAACGGCCCAACCTGGAACAACTGCTATTACTACCTTTGGCATAAAACGAATCAACCTTTGAACTTCTAATATATTCAAACGGTGCATACCATCTTCTCCTACATAACCTTGATGTCCACGCGCTTTTTGATCACCCCCACTGCAAAAAGAATATACGCCATCTTTAGTTGAAGGACCTTCAGCTGAAAGCAATACAACCCCAATACTTACATCCTCTTGAGCATCATAAAAAGCTTCGTATAATTCTTTTGTAGTTTTAGGTCTAAAAGCATTTCTTACATTTGGTCTATTAAATGCAATACGTGCTACTCCGTTATACTTTTTATAGGTTATATCTTCAAATTCTTTGACAGTAACCCAATTTATTTCTTTCATTGTAAACAAATTTATGTGTAAAATTAAATTATTTTAATGGTTTAAAAAACTAATAGTTTAAAAGATGTAATGTTATGTTTGTAACATAAAAAAATTGCATTCTTAAATAAAGTAGTAATTTTGCATAGTTATTAACGACCAATTTTATTCTATCTAGATTTAAATAATAAGTAATGAAAATAATTCCTTCAAATTATACTAAAAGTACAGATTTACCTTTAAAACTTAACATAAGCTTTGAAGCTATTTTTGAGTATCTTGAAAGAGTAGCAAAAGATGATACTAATTATTTACAATCATCTGCAATACAACTATTGGAAGAATACAAAGATTACTCAATTTTAAGAGATGGATTTGAAGATTTTAGCAATTTAGAAAAGTACCAAAAAGAAATAGATAAATTATTAGACATTTTATTTCCTGATCTATTACAAAGCAATGAAATAAAGGCGGCAAGTATTCCTTTTGAATTTACGACGTTTAAGCTATCAAAAAGGTTTCAGCAAATATTTGATGATGCTGGAGAGGACTATGAGTTAAAACTACGCAATTTTGATGAATCCAATATTTATATTCTTACTTGTACATTTATATTAAGCTACTATTACAAAATATCAACAGATTTTAAAAGGCCTTTCATTTTTGATATTCCCAACAAAAAAACGGGAATTACCAAACACTATAAAACACTATTTAATGGTGATTTTTTCAAGGTAAAACCACTAAAAGATACTAAGCTCATAACAGATGAGGATGTTAAATTATTATTAGATAATTTTAACAATATAGATTTATGGAGAGAAAAATTTCCACCAAATAGTTATGAGTTCAAAGGGTTTGGAATTATGAACTTATTTGATGTCACCCAAGATGAATCATTATCAAAACTTAAAGAAAACTTACTTAGAAAAGATGAAAATGGATTTAATGAATTAGAAAAAAGTATTTCAAATTTATATGATTCAACTACTATTAAAATGGGATTTTCTAAATACAATTCAACGAAAGAAGGATTACGATTTAGAAATTATAAAGACGAAAAGAGTTTTATTCAATTAGATGATTGTTCTACAAAAGAATGTCAAGATTTTTTCTGTGGAGGAATCATTGACAATGTTTTTATGAACCATGAATTGCTTGCAATCTCTGACCTTGAAGCATATGGGAAAAACTCGAATTATAATGGATTTTATAAAGTTTTAAAAAGCCAAAATATTAAAAGTATTATTTTGGTGCCTTTACAATTGAAAGAAGGGTTATTAGGTGTATTAGAATTAGTTTCTACAAAAAAATATGAACTAAATTCTATCAATGCCAACAAACTTAAAGATGTTATTCCTGTATTTAAAGTTGCAATTAAAAGATATATGGAAGAATTTGAAAACAAGCTTGAGTCTGTAATACAAGAAAATTATACTTCATTACACCCGACAGTTAAATGGAAATTTTACGAAGAAGCCGAGAATTATCTTTTAAAAGCTGAATCTGGAAATGTAGAGCCCTCAAATTTAAAAAGTATCGTTTTTGAAAATGTAATACCACTATATGGTCAAAGTGATATAAAAGGATCTTCAATAGCACGTAACAATGCAATACAAGCAGATTTAATCAAACAGTTAAACCTAGCTTCCAAAGTAATTGAAAAAGCTGAAACATTATATAATCTTCCTATATACAGCGATTTATTATTTAGACTTAATGAATGCGTTGAGAACATTGAAAAAGGATTAAATTCAGGTGATGAAATTTCATTAACAAATTTCTTAAAAAAAGAAATCTATCCTGTATTTAATCATTTAAAAACGCTTGATGAAAGTTTGAAAAATGAGGTCACTAATTACATGCAACAAATTGATCCTCAATTACATGTAATATATGACAAACGAAAAAAATACGAGGTAAGTGTCAATATTCTAAATGAAGAACTTGCCAAATATATTGATACCAAACAAGTAGAAGCGCAAAAAATGTTCCCTCATTATTTTGAACGTTACAAAACAGATGGTATAGATTACAATATGTACATCGGACAATCTTTAGTGCAAAATTTCACCTATAATGAAATGTACTTAAACAACCTTAGACTGTGGCAATTACAACTTATGTGTGAAGTAGAGAATATTGCTCATGAATTAAAAAACACATTAGAACATCCTTTAGAGATAGCATCATTAATACTAGTGCACAGTACTCCTTTAGCCATTAGATTTAGAATGGATGAAAAACGTTTTGATGTTGATGGTGCATATAATATCAGATATGAAATTATTAAAAAAAGAATTGATAAAGCGCTCATCAAAAATACAAACGAACGACTAACTCAACCTGGTAAAATTGCAATTGTATACAGTCAAAACAGTGATGCGCAAGAATATTTAAAATACATTAAACATCTTCAATCAAAAAAATTGTTACTGAGCCCTATAGAAGATGTTGAATTAGAAGATTTACAAGGTATATTTGGTTTAAAAGCTTTACGTGTTGGTGTTAATTATAACAAGGCTTCTGAAACTAAAATAACCTTAAATGATCTAATGGATGTTATAAAAGATGAAAATTCAAATTAACCTAAAATAGTATCAACTCCTGCATTTTTCATTAATTGAAATGCAATAACAAAAGCAAAAACAGATGCTATAATACCTATCATAAAAATAGTGTAGGCAATGCGCAATAGTTTGTATTTTTTATTTAAAACAATCCCTAAAAAATACAAATCCTTCGTTAATGATCTATATAAATAATCACGATCGTTCATTAATTCAGTCATGCCTTCCTGAAAATCTTCTAAAGGCATTTTATAAAAATTTCCAAAAAATAATAAGTTCACTTTTCTGTTTTTAACATCCTCTTTTGTAAAAGTTCCTGAAGTTACTTTTGGACGTGTTGACAATATTGAAAATATCATTGTTACAACTGTAACAAATAAAAATAACATGGTAGGATAAATCAAGTAATAATTATCTGCCTTATCTAACTTTGGAAATAACGTAGACAACGCTATAGACATTATAATGGCACTAACCGATAGCAAAATATTAGCCTTAGTATCCGCAATATCACTTAATTTTATATGGTTCTTAAGCGTAACTCTATACATGGTTTCTATACCGCGTTCTGGTCTTTCACTTTTTGCTTTTTTTCGCTTAACTTCTTCTTTTTTAGTTTTAGCTTTAAGCTCTTGCTCCTTAGTTTTAATTGTTACTTTTTTTAATTCCTTCTGAACTTTTAACCAATTTGTTGTTTTCTGGGCACTTAATTTATTGAAAGCGTAACTTGTAAAATATTTATGTTCTCCAATAAATTTAATATTCTCTTTTAACCAATCAATATCTGTTAAATGCTTATCACACAACAACTCCCATTCTGAGCGCAACAAATTTGTTTTTTCGTTAAAATTTTCAGAACCCAAATGAAATAAATCAGCATCACAAATTATTTCTCCAAGTTTTGAAATTGGTTTTTGTGGCATCTTAGTAGCTTCAATACATAACAGAACTTCTTTAATTTTAGCTGCTTCAAATCCTTTATTAGATAAATATTTTTCAGCAATTTCCAAACTATCTGTTTCATGGGTACTTGCATCTTTCGTAAATCCCGTATCATGAAACCATGCAGCAAGCAACACGATTTCTAATTCTCCTTTTGAAATATTTTCAGCCAATGCAATTTCATTTGTTGCTTCAACAACTGAAAGCGTATGGCTGTAATTATGATATACAACTTTAGATGACAGCTCTTTTTTTAATAAATTAAAAACAAAGTTATTTACATCCTTAAAAAAATCATTTTCTAACATTTCAAAAATTTAAGTATAATATCAAAAGTACATAATTTTATGTACTTTTAGATTTTAAATTTAATAACTCTATATGAGTCGATATTCAAGTTTTAAACTTTCATTTTTATTAATTAGTATACTTTTTTCAAGCTGYGCAWCCTAYGATGYRAATTATARTAAAAAGKTTGAAAATTGGGAKYYWCAAAATAATGAKMMARACTTTGAAGTTGAACAYACATTYTATTTAATWGGGGATGCTGGAAAYGCGAATAARGGYRAACTTTTAACKCACTTYRAYWTWCTAAARAMWGARCTYTCTTCATCNCAAAAAAAWKSYAMMCTTNTTATTTTTAGGTGATAATATTTATGAAAARGGAATGCCWAAAAAAAATCATYCKAMTAGAAAAYTGGCAGAACAYCGMTTGRATGYTCAAATTGATTTAGTTGATAATTTTAAAGGTCAGCCAATTTTTATCCCAGGCAATCATGATTATTATAGTAATGGAATWAAAGGTTTAGAAAGAGAAGCWAAWTATATTAARGAWAAACTAAAARATAAAAATGCWTTTTTACCAAAAAATGGATGTCCACTTAAAAAAGTTAMAATCTCWGATGAAATTGTTTTAATAATTATTGATTCACAGTGGTATCTAGAAAATTGGGATGACAACCCAACAATGAACGACGAATGTGAAATTAAAACAAGACAACAATTTTTTAGCGAGTATGAAAGCCTCATCAAAAAAAATGAATCAAAAACCATTGTAATTGCAATTCATCATCCACTTTTTAGCAATGGACCACATGGAGGACAGTATTCTTTTAAACAACAATTTTATCCAGTAAACAATAAAATTCCATTGCCTTTATTGGGTACGGTAGCCAATTTACTGCGCAAAACAAGYGGAATTTCAACTCAAGACTTGTTGAATCCTTTTTATTTAGAACTTAAAAAAAGATTGGTAACCATTTCTCAAAAATCTGAAAGAGCTATTTTTGTTTCGGGTCATGAGCATACTTTACAATACATTTTAAAAGATAACAAACCTCAAATTATAAGTGGTTCTGGTTCAAAATCTTCTCCAGCAAGAGCTATTAATGGTGGTCAATTTTCTTATGGTGGTTTAGGTTATGCTAAATTAGTAGTCTATAAAAATGGCGCTTCTTGGGTTTATTATTACACAGAAACAGATGGTGAGCAAAAATTATTATTTAAAACTGAAATTCATAAACCAACTGCAATTGAAAAAGAATTTAATTTCTCTAATAATTTTCCTAAAACTATTACTGCTTCAATTTACTCTCAAAATGAAATTTCTAAAGGAAAATCATTTGCATTTTTTTGGGGAGAACATTACCGAAAATACTATGGTACTAAAATTTCAGCGCAAACTGTACTTTTAGATACTCTTTTTGGCGGTTTAACACCAACCAGAAAAGGCGGAGGTAATCAATCGCGATCCCTACGTTTGATTGACAAAAACGGAAAAGAATATGTAATGCGAGCTTTACGTAAAAGTGCGACTCAATATTTGCAAGCTGTTGCTTTTAAAGATCAATACATTGAAGGTCAGTTTGACAATACATATACCGAAAGCTTATTACTAGATATATATACAACATCACATCCTTATGCTCCTTTTGCTATTGGGAAATTAGCAGATGCTGCTAATATTTACCACACAAATCCGATCTTATACTATATTCCAAAACAAAATTCATTAAAACATTTCAATGCTAACTTTGGGAATGAACTATATATGATTGAAGAACGAGCAGCTTCAGGTCATGGAGAAACTGAAAGTTTCGGTTTTTCAAATAAAATAATCAGTACTGACGATTTATTAAAAGAGCTACGGAAAACGGACAATAATTTTGTCGATGAAGATACCTATATCAGAGCCCGCTTATTTGATATGCTTATTGGTGATTGGGACCGGCATGAAGATCAATGGCGTTGGGCACAATTTAAAGAAGGKAAWAARAAAATWTACAAACCKGTTCCAAGRGATMGAGATCARGCWTTTTCWAARTRSGATGGRYTAATWYTSGGYTTYATAACRCGWRCWATTCCYRCKTTAAAATTAATGCAAGTATATGATGAGGATATAAGAAATGTAAAGTGGTTTAACTTAGAACCATACCCATTGGACAAGGCGATTCTTAACAAATCGACTTTTTATAATTGGAAAGAACAAGCACAATATCTTCAACAAAAAATTACAGACGAAGTTATCGAGAATGCATTTAATCGACTACCTAATGAAGTAAAAGATGAAACTATAGATGATCTTAAAATAAAGTTAAAAGGTCGTCTTAAAAACTTACTTAAGATTGCTAAAATATATTATAAACATTTCTCTAAATATGCAGTAATAAAAGGAACTGATAAAGATAACTGGTTTGATATTGAACGATTAGAAAATGGAAAAACTTCAATAAAAATTTATAATATTAAAAACAACATAAAAGGAAACTTAACTTTTGAAAAGGTCTATTCAAAAAATGAAACCTATGAAATTTGGGTTTATGGTTTAGACGATAAAGACGTTTTTAAGGTTACAGGCAAAAAAAACAATGTTATTCCTTTACGCATTATTGGAGGCCAAAACAATGATGAATATATAATTAATAACGGAAAGAAAGTAACCGTATATGACTTTAAAACAAAAAAAAATACATTTAAAACCACTAAAGGGAACTACAAATTATTTAATAATTATGAAGCTAATTCATACAATTATAAAAAACTAAAATACAGTCAAAATAAATTGATTCCTTCCATTGGTTCAAATCCTGACGACGGTCTCAAGATAGGTGTTAAAAATATCTATACGGTGTATGGTTTTGAAAGAAATCCGTTTACACAACAGCATACCTTAGATGCTGATTACTTTTTTTCAAACAAAGGTTTTGATATTAGATACCATGCAGAATTTGCTAATATTTTCAACAAATGGAATTTCTTATTGGAAACGAAATACACCAGTCCAAACTATAGTATCAATTTTTATGGATTAGGTAATGAAACTATGAACCATGAAGATGAATTTGGAGAAGATTATCATAGAGTTCGATTGAGCACTTATGCTGCTTCACCATCTATAAAATGGCAAGGACGCATGGGTGCTGAATTCAAAATTGGTGGTTTMGTTGAAAGTATTGAAGTTGAAAGAACTAAAAATAGGTATATAAATACTATTCCTTATGTATTAGATAAAAGAAAAACATACACGGGTGTTAAAGCCTCCTATTTCTACGAAAACTATGATAATAAAGCATTCCCAGCTCTTGGAATGCATATATCCCTGGAAACCGGTTGGAAAACAAATATTGAAGAAGCTAAGGAAAATCATGCATTTATTACGCCTTCAATAAGCCTTAATCACAAAATTATCTCAAGCGGAAAAATTGTTTTAGCGACAAAATTTAAAGGAACTATAATAATTGGCGATAATTTTGAGTTTTATGATGGAGCAAGTATCGGAGGAATTGACGGGCTACGTGGATATAGAAATCAACGTTTTACTGGTAATAGCTCATTTTATCAAAATACTGATGTCCGTTTTAATTTAAGAAAAGTTAAAACAGAATTATTCCCGCTTCAAATAGGGCTATTTGGAGGTTTTGATTATGGAAGAGTTTGGCTGAACAATGAAAATTCTAGTGATTGGAAAACATCATATGGCGCTGGTTTTTGGTTAGTTGGTGCGGAAATGATAAATTTAAATGTGTCTATTTTCAATTCTAAGGATGGTCCTTATGTTAAATTCGGATTGGGATTTGGCTTCTAAAAAAAATATTAAAATATTTTATTATGAAAAAACTACTTTTATTGCTACTCACAATATTAATTTCAACTAGTAATTTTTCACAAAACACTAAGCTTAAAAAATTTAATTCAATAGAATTAGAAAATGACCGCTATTTAAAAATTTATATTCCGCCAAGTTATTATTTAGATTCTACCAAAATGTATCCCCTAACTATTGTTTTGGATGCAGAATATTTATTTGATGTATATGTTGGTAATGCCATTCTATTTGCAAAAAAGGAAAAAGCTCCAGAACAAATAATTGTTGGTATCAACCAAAATCAATATGATGAGCGTTATGAAGATTGCTCATATTCAAAAGAAAATAGTTTACCTACTGAACAAAGCGATGCTTTTTACAAATTTATACGAAGCGAATTATTTGAATACCTTGAACTCAATTATCGAATATCACCGTTTAAAACAATTRTTGGMAATACMYTAACKGCAAACTTTATAAATTACTTTTTAATTGAAGATTAYCCAAGTTTTAATGCATTCATAAACATMAATCCATATTATGCWWTWGACATGCCWAYAMTKCTTCAAAACAAAATTAAATYWYTAAACGRTGAAAATATTTATTAYTATTTAARTACWAMTAAAARYATTTCTGAAAAAAGRAAAARYTCAATTRAAAYTACRAATTCATTGTTAAATAGTWCTGTAAATCCAAMATTTAAATATAAATTCGACTCMTTTGAAAATAGCTCAAAAACWGCATCTATCGGRCAAGCAATTCCAAGTGCTTTAGCATTTATTTTTGAACTATATTCAGCTATTTCGAAAGAAGAATTTGAGAAAAATATTAAGCATTTATCTCCACCAGATGCCATTGCTTATTTAGAAAATAAATATGTTGAAATTGAATATTTATTCGGDAGTAATTTAAAAATTAGAGAGCGTGATATATTTGCAGTTGAAGCAATAATTTTAGACAAAGAAAATGGAGATTACYTGAAAAGTTTTGGTGAAATGATWAATAAAYTATATAAAACATCTCCAATTGGAGATTACTATATTGGRCGTTATTWTGAAACAGRAAATAAAYTTARACTGGCTTTAAAATATTATAAAAGTGGCTATATGAAACTWCCDGATGACGACCCAAATWCCGAYGGDTATTATGAAAATATTGAAAGAGTTCTTAAAAAAMGAGATGGWACYTATATTGAATCMACAACTAAAAATTAATTATTSAACAATGAAACAGCWACAATTTAAAAAAAATAAACAAATGAAAAAYAYCCTTTTATCAATTGCTTTTTTAGCAATTTNCAACCTYTTTTTACGCWCAAGAAGATACTTTTAAGGTAAACATCCCWAAAGATCAAACCTATAGTTTTACACCAATAATTGACATTGAAGCTTCCGCAGTTAAAAGTCAAGGAAATACTGGTACTTGCTGGAGTTTTTCCGCATCCTCATTTATTGAGTCAGAAATCTATAGAACTACGGGTAAATTGATTGATATTTCTGAAATGTATAACGTTCGTCAAACTTACCCTGTTAAAGCTTGGAATTATGTGATGCGACAAGGTGAAATTCAATTTAGTGAAGGCGGATTAGCACATGATGTAATGAATTCAATAGCTTCAAAAGGATTGGTTCCAGAAAGTGCTTATTCAGGATTGTTAAATGATGCAACAAAGCACAATCACTCAAAAATTATTCCCGAACTAAAAAAAGTTTTAGACGCTTATATAAAAAACGATAAAAAATCAACGAATTCCAACTGGCAAGTTGAAGTAGATTCAATTTTAGATTCCCATTTAGGTAAAATAACTGCTAATTTTATGTACAATGGAAATTTCTACAATCCAATATCATTTTTAAAATTGACAAAAATTAATCCTTCTAATTACGTTACACTAACATCATTTACACATCGCCCATTTAATTCGAAATTTATTTTAAACATCCCTGATAATTTTTCAAATGGAATTTTTTACAATATTCAACTTGAACAGCTAGTGAATGAAGTTGATAATGCCCTTAAAAAAGGCTATACTTTAGCATTAGATTGTGATGTTTCTGAGAAAACTTTTTCAGCAAAATACGGTATTGCCATCATTCCAAAAAATATTRAWAATACTARAAAATCATTAACMTATATTGTTGAAGAAAATGATATTACCCCAGCATTTAGACAACAAGAATTTGAAAACTACAATACAACTGACGATCATTTAATGCATATTGTAGGGTTGGTAAAAGATCAGAATGGTAATGAATATTACAAAGTAAAAAATTCTTGGGGAAGCACTGGAGATCGGATTGGAAATGGTGGATATGTGTATATGAGTAAATCCTTCTTTAAATTAAAAACCATCTCAATAATGGTACATAAAGATGGATTAAGCGATGTTATAAAAAACGAATTTAAAATATAACCTCCGAATATTAATACTATTAAAAAGGACGATTTTTATTTTAGATCGTCCTTTTTAGTTGAACTCAGTCTAATTTAACTAAGTTAATTCCTTCTTCTGAAATCTCAATTAATTTTTGTCTATATAAACCTCCWATAGCGCTTTTAAATGCTTTTTTACTCATTCCTAATTGAAATTTTATTTCGTCTGGAGCACTTTTATCATGTAAGTTTATAAAGCCATTATGCTGTTTTAAAGCATTTAATATCATTATTTCATTTTTAACAATTGTATGTTTAAAACCTACTGCCTGTAAACTCACATCAAGTTTTTCATCTTCACGAATTTTTTTAATATATCCAACCAATTTTTGACCTTCCTCTATTTTTTGGTACAGTTCACTTTTATATAATAATCCTTCAAATTCTTCATTTACTAAAACTGTAAAACCCATACCTGTATTTCTTACAACTATCAAATCTACTTTCTCTCCTACTTTTAAATCCATTCTTTAATCTTTTAAATTGTTGAAATATGCTTTTAATATTTTATCATTTTCTTCTCTAGGTGTAAAAATTTCTAAAACTCTCGGAAGGCTTGAATCTTCATAAAAATTTGAAAGTTGATTACTCATTTCGACTTCATCATTAGCCATAAAATAATCAAAACCATACATTTTACATAAATATTCTGCTGTTAAATTATGAGGCGTTTCAAAATAATCTGGCCCATTTGAATCTTTAGGTCCTGGTATAAACCTAAAAATACCTCCTCCTCCATTATTAATCACAATAATTCTAAAATTACTTGGAATATAATTATTCCAAAGTGCGTTACTATCATAAAAAAAACTAACATCCCCAGTAATAAATACGGTATTTTCTTTCACTAAAAATGCTGCACCAATAGCTGTACTGGTACTCCCATCAATACCACTTGTACCCCTATTACAAAATACACGTAATGATTTATGAATATCAAACAATTGTGAATAACGAATTATTGAACTATTGCCAAGCTGTAATTGTGAATTCTTCGGAATTGAAGGTAATAACTTACTAAATACCTTTAAATCTGAAAATACACAATTTTCGATAAACTCACTATGTTTAGCTAATCTTAACTCTTTTATATTTAACCAATATTTCTGATAATTACTTTCAGTTGGTTTTGTTAAAAAGAAAAACTGACTAAAAAATAATTGAGGTGATATTCTGAAATGATGTTTCAAACATTGAAATGTATTGAATGCTCTTTTAGCATCCACATGCCAATGATGGGTTGGCTGAAATTTTCTAAGATGCTGTTTTATTTTTTTTGAAACAATTAAACCACCTAAACTAATTAATATTTCAGGTTGAAAATCTCTCAATTCAACTTCATCTAAAGGGAAAATTAACTTATCAATACTATTTATAAATTTTAGATGTGAAACATTCGCAGTGTTTTCAATGAGCACCAAAACAGATGGATCCTTCACCAAATGTTCTAATTGTGTTTGCAACAATTCATTTGGAAAATGTTCCCCAACTAACACCATTTTTTTTGTTGTACCATTCCAAATATCAGCAAACTTTTGAAGTTCATCAACGTCCAAAGGAGTTTCGCTTAGCATCTCGGTTTCAACATTTTTAATACTATTAACTTTGTTAGATGCAACTTCTTCTAATTCATACAAAGGCTCATCAAAAGGAACATTTACATGGACTGGCCCTTTTTTATAGAGTGCTTTTTCAATTGCTTTTTTAATGTTTTCTTCATCATTATCAGCACCCAAGTTAGCATTGTACAAAATATGGTTGTCAAATACATTTTCCTGCCTAATTGTTTGTCNATCACCAACATCAATTAAATGAGAAGGTCTATCTGCCGAAAAAACAATTAAGGGAATATTACTGTAAAATGCTTCRGCAATTGCKGGATAGTAATTTAATAATGCTGAACCAGAAGTACACAATAAGGCCACTGGTCTTCTTGTTTGTTGAGCGATTCCAAGTGCAAAAAAAGCTGCACAACGCTCATCAACAATAGATAAGGTTCTAATTTCTTTCGAAGCAATAAAACCAATAATTAAAGGTGCATTGCGTGAACCTGGAGATATTACAACTGTATTTATATTAAATTCTTCACAGTTTCTTACCACTAATTGTGCTAACTTGTTTTTTGGAAATTGGTGCATTTACAGGTTAAAATTAAAGTTGCGAAGTTACGGAAAGTTATGCTAGAAATTATAAAACTTTTTTCATTACTTCAGCCTTAGAAACTGTTTCTTCCCACTCTTTATTTGAATTACTATCTTTAGTTATACCACCTCCAATATAAATTGAAGCTGTGTTTTTATTCAATTGCATACAACGTAAGTTCACAAATAAATTAGTACTACTTTCAATATTAAGTTCGCCTAAATAACCAGCATAATATGCTCTATCATATCCTTCATTTTCTAAAATAAATTTAGTTGCACTAATTTTTGGAAGGCCTAAAACAGCTGGTGTAGGATGTAATGAACCTATTAAACTTTCTAACATATCTGCAGCTTTTAAGACCCCCGAAATATCTGTTCTAATATGTAATAAATTTCCTGCTTTTATAGTATATGCATTTGAAACCTTAATATTATCTACGGTATCTCTAATATTTTCTAAAATAAAATCTGTGACAAATTGTTGCTCTTTCCTTTCTTTACCGTTCCAAATGACATCTGTTGAATTTTTATACAATTGAGTCCCTGCCAAAGCCATTGTTTTAAATTTACTTTGATACACATTTATCAGTCTTTCAGGTGTTGCCCCCATCCACAATCCAACACTTGGGTGGAACCACAAATAAACAAAAGCATTTTTGTAGTTATTTAGTATATCTTTAAATGTATTAATCACATCAATATTGTCACATTCTAATATTTCTTTTCTTGATAAAACTACCTTTTTAGCATTCTTATTTTTTATAAAATCAATTCCCCTTTGAACAAGTTCAATATAATCTTCCTTTGTTTTCTCACTAGAATTAACGTTAAAACTTGATTTATTCCCCTTTATTTCCAAAGGATACTTTTCAGAAATTTCAATAGTTAACATATTGCATTTATAACTGGGAAATATAATTTTACTATCATTCGTATTAAAAGGAGCAAATACAAAACCCATTTCCTTAAAAGAATGTAGATGGTTAAGCTCTTTATTTTTCTGTGCATAAGCCTTAATAGATGCCTCATTAGGTTTTCTATAAACTACAAATGGAAGATTTGAGTCATAAAAGCTTGAAATTTCATTAAAAAAATCTGTTATTTCGTTTTGCAATGGTATTAATTTAATTGTTGAAGCAATATGTTTTTTATTTCATTGAAATGCGACCAGACCAATCCATGTCCAGCCTTTTCCAAAGTTACCAAATCAAATTGTTGTGGTACTAACTTTTCTTTTAAAAATAGAGAGTTTTCAATTGGAACAATCCAATCCTCAGTTCCATGAATACTAATAATTTTAGAAGGATTTTTATGCCAAGAATTTTCAAAAGCTTGTAAATCTGTTTTATGACTTAACTTTTCTTTTGAAGCAGCTTTCCAAGTCATTGGCAATAACCATCTCGTGGTTTTCCATTTATACAAATTTAATGCCCAAGGCATAGGCTCAACCTCAGCGAATACTGCAGGAGCCAACAAAACTATTTTTTTATACTCATTATGTGAAGCTAAAGCAATTGGACCACCATAGGAATACCCCACCAAAACAGTATTTTTTAAGACCAAATCTCTCGTTAAATTTTCTAACAATTCAGCTTCAAAAGCGATAGATTCTTGTACATTTCCAGTTTGACTTGTGCCATAACCAATTCTATCATAAGAGATTAAATTTGCCTTTTTATTCAAATCAACATCAAATAAATACTGTTTAAAATCTAATGCCGACCCTATTGAACCATGAATAAAAACAATGGTTGGTACTATTGTATCAATTTCTTTTTGAGTTTCCAAAACCCGATATTCAAAATTTTTAAACTTTTGGTGATTTATATAAACTGGGCTTCCATTATCGGTAAAAGTCCTTTTTATTTTTTCATCAGATTTAGGAATAGAAAAACGATAAAATTGAATAATTAATAAGGTGAAAATCACAAAAAAGATGATTCCAATTATCTTAAATATTTTCTTCGTTTTTCTCCACATACGCTATTTTTTAGGCAAAATTATATTGGTGAGCTTACAAAGAGATACTAATTTACCTTGTTCATCTTCAATCCTGATTTCCAGTAAATGCGTGGTTCTCCCTTTATGTATAAATTTTGCTGTAGCAGTAATAATACCACTTTTTACACTACGTAAATGATTTGCTGAAAAAGAAATTCCTCTTACAATGTATTTTTTATGATCAACGACTAACATAGAAGCTGGACTCCCAACACTTTCAGCCAATGCCATTGTTGCACCACCATTTAAAATTCCATCAGGCTGATGAACTTTTGAAGTAACTGGCATTGTAGCTGTTAAAAAATCATCTCCAAAATCTATATATTTAATATTTAATGTTTCCATTAAGGTGTTTTCACATATCTTATTTAATGCTTCTAGTTTTGCTGCTTTTTCACTCATAAAAAAAATTGTTAGGCAGTAAAAATAAGAATTTATAACATTAAATAGTACCTTTGTGCACTAATACTATTAATTAATATGGCTTACAGAATTAGAATTATTTTAGATGTAAAGGATGATGTAATTAGAGACCTAATTGTAGCTGAATCTATCAGTTTGGAAGAATTGCATTTCACCATAGCAAAATCATATGGCTTTAAAGGAAAAGAAATGGCTTCCTTTTATCGAACAAATAATAGTTGGGAAGAGGGAGAAGAAATTCCTTTATTTGATATCTCTGAAGATGGTAGTTCACAAACTATGGGTACATTTTTAATCACAGATATTCTAACTAATGTTGGAGAGAAACTTATTTACGTTTATGATTTTATGGCTATGTGGACCTTTTTTGTTGAATTAGCTGAAATTTCAGATTCCAAGGAAGATGGGTTACCTAAAATAGCCCTTTCTTTTGGAGATGCGCCTGATGAGGCTCCTGAAAAAGAATTCAAATCGGACAAGCCATTAGATGATATTAATGCTTTTGATGACGAAAATGAACTAGAAAATATTGATGATTTCGACTTTAATAACTATTAACGAATGATATATGTATTTACGGTTTCATAATTTCTAGTTACAAAAGTAAAAGCTACTTTTAAAATCTCACCCATAGACTTACAATCTTTAAAATTTTTATCCTTTGTATAATTATGTAAATCCATTTTGAGCTGGTGGATTTTTTCTGGTGTTGAAATGTTGTCATTAATCATACATTCGATCAATGCATTTACCCTATTCAAAGAACCTTTAAGTCTTCGTGCAATTGCTGATCGCTCTTCTTTTTTATATTGCTCTATAGATTCTTCCTGTAAATTATCAGAAACCATTTTAACAAAAGGATAATTTTCTTTAAAAAACTGAGGATAATAAACTTTTAAATTACCTTCAAAGCTCTGTTGGTCAAAATCCATTGCTCTAATACGGTATTCTACTTGGTCAAAATCATAAGAGGCCACAACTACATAATTATAAGATCGCATATCTCCTAACAAACGAATCATACAACGTTCATTAAATTTCACAAACTCTTTAGATAATCTTTTTTTACCTCTTATAGAAACATCATTCATGTTTTCAATTAAAAATTGATCACCTGGTACACCTAATACGTGCTCCTCAATTAATGTATCCTTATAAACTAAAAAATTAATGTTATTGGGAGACAATATATGYTCTAAYTCWARACCATAMACTCKTGAAGCATCWGCCTTTTTTACATAGAGATACGTATGGTTATCATTTAATATATTTCTAATTTTCACACGAAACGGTTTTGAATTTCCAAAAGTACAATAGTCAATTGCGTCAATAGTTAAAAATGGTAATGAGTCTTCAGTACCATCACCATGCAAAATCATATACATTCGCATTAAACTCAAATCAATTTCATCACGCTCGTGCTCTGCATAATATACTCTAATCCACAAGGTATCTTCGTCATTTTTATCATATACTTCAACTCCACCTGTAAAACGAAGCAAATCTTCGTAAAAAACAGGTATCATAATATTTCTATTGTATTTCGTTAAATAATTATAAAGCTGTTCGTTAATTGGATATGCTGGTTTTTTCTTTGAAATTAATTTTTCTTCCATGCTCAAAAATCTCTTGTTGCTCTCAAATTTAGTATCTTGCTGTAACAATTTTCGATAAATATCGTCTTAATTTTATACTAAACAAAAAAATATTGGAAACAATCTTATCACTACACGAACTTAATAAAAAATTTGGAAAAATTCATGCTGTAAATAACTTATCCTTTGACATTAAAAAAGGAAATGTTTATGGTATCCTTGGACCAAATGGAAGCGGAAAATCAACCACACTTGGAATTATTTTAAATGTTGTTAACGAAACTTCGGGGAGTTTTAGTTGGTTTGGAGGAAGTTTATCTACTCATCAAGCATTAAAAAAAGTAGGAGCTATTATCGAACGCCCTAATTTTTATCCTTATATGACGGCCATTCAAAACCTAGAATTAGTCTGTAAAATAAAAGAAATACCAACTACTAAAATTGAAGAAAAATTAAAAACCGTTAATTTATACAACCGAAGAAACAGTAAATTTAAAACATACTCGTTAGGTATGAAACAGCGATTAGCAATTGCTTCTGCTCTATTAAATGATCCCGAAATTTTAATTTTAGATGAACCTACCAATGGATTGGATCCGCAAGGAATACATGAAATTCGTCATATTATTAGAGATGTTTCAAGTAAAGGAACAACTATTTTACTAGCTTCACATTTATTAGATGAAGTAGAAAAAGTTTGTTCTCATGTAGTTATTATAAGAGAAGGAGTAAAATTATATTCTGGCAGGGTTGATGAAATGACTGCTTCTCATGGATTATTTGAATTGAAAGTTGAAACTGATAATTCAAAACTTTTAGAAGTACTTTCAAATTTTGAAGGAATAGCAACTGTAAAAAAAGATGAAGATATCATAATTGCAACTTTAAATAAACCGATTGAAGCTTCTGAAATAAATACATATTTATTTAAAAAAGGGTTGGTTTTAACACATTTGGTTAAACGTAAACCAAGTTTAGAGCAACAATTCTTAACACTAACTAACAACAWYTMMTWMTKCTRCRWYWWCKTWMTWWWGARWWMYWTRAATYAMAACACAATAGAGCAAGTAGAGTTTTAATATTAATTTATTTTATTTTATTAACTTCAATTGCATTAATTGCTGCAATAAAATTTGATATTGGTCCTATTCAGTTTCACTTAGCTGAACAAGGAATTTTTAATTTTCCATATATCTGGCATTTCAACACCTATATGTCATCAATATTTAAATTCTTCTTGCTGCTAGTTATCGTTTCTATGATGGCTAATGAATATAGTAATAAGACTTTAAAGCAAAATTTAATTGATGGTTTAAGCAAAAAAGAATTTGTGCTGTCAAAATTTTATACCGTTATTTTACTGGCATTAATTTCTACCGTATTTGTATTTATTATATCGGTTATTCTCGGTTATATTTATTCAGATTTTAATGAATTTTCAATTGTTACAACAGATTTGGAATATCTATTTGCATTTTTCACAAAGCTTGTAGGCTTCTTTTCATTTGGGTTATTTTTAGGAATCTTAGTTAAACGTTCAGCCTTTGCTGTTGGCGCCATGCTAGTTTGGTTAATGTTTGAAGGATTTGTAAAAGTAATGTCTTATTGGAAATTAGAAGACTATATAGATCAAATTATGCAATTTTTCCCTTTGGAAGCAATGGCTAACTTAATTAAAGAACCTTTTACACGCTTAAGTGCTGTACAAACTGTGGCTAAACAAGTAGGTGAAGATTTATCCAAAGATTTTTCAGTTCAGCCCCTAGATCTTATGATTGTTTATATTTGGACTGCTATTTTTATTTATTTGTCCTACATATTACTTAAAAAAAGAGATTTGTAATTAATTGTTGAATTTTAGTGGATATCCTTACATTTGTTGGATTAATACATAATTCTTCAAATGAAAAAATTATTTTTCATCATTTCTTTATTAGTTGCCTTGCACAGTTATGCTCAAGGTGAAGCTAATTTTTGGTATTTTGGAGAAAATGCTGGATTAGATTTTAATAGAAATAATCCTATAGCAATTACAGGAAGTTTAAATACCATTGAAGGATGTGCTTCTATTTCAGGTAAAGATGGAAAGCTTCTTTTTTATACTGATGGTACGAAGGTATTTAATAATACACACATTCAAATGCCCAATGGTTTTGGACTAAACGGAAATCCTTCAAGTTCACAATCTGCAATTATAATTCCTAAACCTGGAGATAATAATATCTATTATATTTTTACTGTTGAAGATCAAAATGGTGATGGAAATGGCTTGCAATATTCAACTGTTGACATATCTATAAATGATATTGTTTCAAAAAACAATTCTTTAGTCCGTGAAACCTCTGAAAAAATCACGGCAGTCAAAAGTAGCGATTGTANTTATTGGGTCATTACCTATAAATTGGGTAGGTTTTATGTGTATAAAATAGATTCAAACGGTGTAAACAATTCACCTGTCGTTGGTAATAATGGGTTTTACATTAATCGAGATGGTAGAGGCTATCTTAAAGTTTCCCCTGATGGAAAAAAAATAGCTATTGCTCATCAAGGAGATCAAAAATTATTTGTGTATAATTTTAACGATACAAATGGAACAATCTCTAGTGAAGTAGAAATTCCTCTTCTTTTACCTAATAATAAACCTTATGGTATTGAATTTTCTCCAAGTGGGAAAAAATTGTACTGTACTGCTTCAAATGACTTTTGGCATAACAACTATGTTATTTCCAACAATCCTACTAACCACACTTCAACCTTATATCAATTTAATTTAGAGAACCCAGATATTACCAGTCCAAATGCACGGAAAATAATAGATCAAAGACAATTATATAGAGGAGCTTTGCAGTTAGCACCTAATGGTAAAATTTACAGAGCATTATCTTCAACTTACAATATTGGAATTAACAAATTAGGAGTTATAAATTCTCCTGAAGAGCTTGGAGTTAATTGTGATTATAATCATAATGAAATTGATTTAGGCACAAATCTTTCTACTCAAGGATTACCGCCTTTTATTTCTTCTTTCTTATTACCTATTGAAATAACCGATATACAAACAAATACTTTAATTACTAATACAACCGTAAGCCTTTGCGTAGGTTCCAATTTTGAAATGAAAGCCGAATCTATTGACGGTAGTCCCACCTATACTTGGGAACATACTGCTAATGATGGTTCAACAACAACTTTTAATGGTCAATCACTCCCACTCACAAATATCTCATTATCAGATGCAGGTAGCTATAAATTAAATGTTGAAACTCAAGACAACTGTTCCAATGTATTAAAAATTTATGAAGGGATGGTTACTATTATTGTGAATGAAAATCCAAAAGTAATTTCAACTATTATATATGAACAGTGCGATTTTGATTCAAATTCTGTTGATGGTCGAACCACATTTAATCTAGCTACCAAAGAAGCAGAATTAACCAACGGAAATACTAACCTTGAAGTTACTTTTTACGAACAAACAGATACTTCATTTAGCAATCCTGTAAACAAATTAGCATACATTAACACCTTTGGACCTACTCATTCATTAGTTGTTAAAATTGAAAATACACTTACAGGTTGTAGTAGCTTAGGAACTTTAGGTTTGTTGGTTCTTCCTACAAGTTTAGAAACTTACAATGATGTTTATATTTGTGAAAATGATGTATATGAAACCGATCCTAATGCTTTAAAAAGCGAAGGGAATGGATATGGTACGTTTAATTTTGATGAAATTAGTGCTACTATAAAAAGTATTTTCCCACTACCTGTTGTTGTTGAATTTTACAATAATAGTGACCATGCTTTAACACAGTTAAATGAAATAATTGGAATCCAAAATTTTCAACCTCAAGAGATATTCGCGAGAATTGAAAATGAAGCAACAAAAACTTGTTTAGGAGGTGGAACTTTTAATTTAAAAATCAATCCTTTACCACAACCAAATAGTGAGGAAGAAGAACAACTTTTATGTGTAAATAATCCAATTGATATACCACAAGAACTTTTCGTTATCTTAAATGGAGAATCTGATATCACAACAGATACTTATCAATGGTATTTCAATAATTCAATTATTCCATTAGCAACAAATTCTACATTAGCAGCAACAAATGAAGGTATTTATAAAGTTGAAGCATCAAGAATAAATTATAACAGTTCAACGAATACGTTTGATGATACCATGTGCGTTGGATTTAATACTTTTAAAGTTATTGAATCTAACTTTGCATTTATTACTGATAATGATATACGTATAATTGACGATTCTTTAAATAATTCGATTAGCATTAATACCACTAATTTAGGCATTGGAGATTACGAATTTGCTCTTGATGAAATTTATAGCATCTATCAAGATGAACCCTATTTTGAGAATGTTAAAGCTGGTATTCATACAATTTACATCCATGATAAAAAACAGTGTGGAACAATACAAATTGATATTTCTATTATTGGATTTCCTAAATTTTTCACTCCTAATAATGATGGTTATAACGATACTTGGAGCATATTAGGTGTAAACGAAAATTTCTATGCAAGTTCCAATATCTATATTTTTAACAGATATGGTAAATTAATAACTCAAATTAATCCTAGAGGTGAAGGTTGGAATGGAATGTTTAATGGAGAAAATTTACCTGCTTCCGACTATTGGTTTTCTGTCGAATTAATTGACAATAATGGAAATGTCAGAGTTCGAAAAGGACATTTTAGCTTAATTAGAAGGTAATTATTTTATTTCAAAATAGCTCATTCTAAGCATTCAATTATTATGATTTTACTTATGAAATATCTTCTTCAATAAATAAATTGTGATGTTATTTTGATAAGAAATTAGTTTATTTTTGCATTATGCAATTCAAATTAGAATCAAAATTCAAACCTACAGGAGATCAACCAGAAGCCATTGAACAACTTGTAAATGGGATTGTCAGCAATGAAAAATATCAAACTTTATTAGGTGTAACAGGCTCTGGTAAAACGTTTACCATTGCTAATTTAATTGAAAAGGTTCAAAAGCCAACCTTGGTTTTAGCTCATAACAAAACATTAGCTGCACAATTGTATTCTGAATTCAAACAATTCTTTCCTAATAACTCTGTTGAATATTTTGTTTCATACTACGACTATTATCAACCAGAGGCCTATTTACCTACAACTGGAACTTATATTGAAAAAGATTTATCTATAAATGAGGATATTGAAAAATTACGAATTAGTGCTTCATCGGCTCTACTCTCAGGAAGAAGAGATGTTATAATTGTTTCTTCTGTTTCTTGTATTTATGGAATTGGAAATCCGGTTGAATTCAAAAAAAATATAATTTCTATTGACGTAAATGAAGAAATTTCTCGTACAAAATTTTTACATCTCCTAGTAGCCAGTTTGTATTCCCGAACTGAAACCGAATTAAGTAGTGGTACGTTTAAAGTAAAAGGAGATACCATCACAGTTTTTCCTTCATATGGTGAACACGCATATCGAATTCATTTTTTTGGTGATGAAATTGAGGAAATAGAAAGTTTTGACGTGTCTAATAATTTAGTAGTTGAAAAATTTGAGACCTTAAAAATATATCCTGCAAACCTATTTGTTACGTCACCTGACGTATTGCAAAATGCAATTCACGCCATTCAGGAAGACCTAATGAAACAATATGATTACTACAAAGAAATAGGCAAACATTTAGAAGCAAAACGACTAAAAGAACGTACAGAATTTGATTTAGAAATGATTCGAGAACTTGGTTATTGTAGTGGAATTGAAAATTATTCTCGTTATTTAGATGGTCGTGAACCTGGAACTAGACCTTTTTGCTTACTAGATTATTTTCCTGATGATTACTTAATGGTTGTTGATGAAAGTCATGTAACAATTCCACAAGTTCATGCAATGTATGGAGGGGATAGATCTCGTAAAGAAAATTTGGTTGAATTTGGTTTTAGGCTTCCAGCAGCCATGGATAACAGACCTTTAAAATTTAATGAATTTGAAGAAATTCAAAATCAAGTAATCTTTGTAAGTGCGACTCCAGCCGATTATGAGTTACAAAAAACTGAAGGTGTTTTTGTAGAACAAGTAATTAGGCCTACTGGTTTATTGGATCCCGAAATTGAAGTACGTCCAAGTATCAATCAAATAGATGATTTAATTGAAGAAATTCAAATTAGAGTTGAAAAAGATGAGCGGACTTTGGTAACTACACTAACTAAAAGAATGGCTGAAGAATTGACTAAATATTTGAGTAGAATTCAGATACGATGTCGCTACATTCATTCTGATGTTGATACGTTAGAAAGAGTTGAAATTATGGCAGATTTACGTAAAGGACTATTTGATGTACTAATAGGTGTAAACCTCTTGCGCGAAGGTTTGGATTTACCAGAAGTTTCATTGGTAGCTATATTAGATGCTGACAAAGAAGGATTTTTACGTTCACATCGCTCACTTACTCAAACTATTGGAAGAGCCGCAAGAAATGTAAAAGGAAAAGCCATCATGTATGCTGATAAAATCACACGGAGTATGCAATTAACTATCGATGAAACGAATCGAAGAAGAGAAAAACAAATTTCTTACAATACTGAAAACAATATTACKCCAACTCAAATTATAAAAAGTATTGAGAATACATTAGCTAAAAATACGGGTGCGTCATACCAATACGATGCAACTTCAAACATGGCTGCTGAAGAAGAATTAGCGTATTTATCTAAACCTGAAATTGAAAAAAGAATTCGTAATAAACGAAAACAAATGGAAGCTGCTGCTAAAGCACTAGATTTTATCGTTGCGGCTAAACTTCGAGATGAAATTAAATTCTTAAAGGAAAAAGTTTAATCAATTTGCTTTTCTTTCCTAACCCTTTTTAAATTCAATAAATTAATAGGATTAATGCCTAAACCTTTTACATTTTTCTGTGAAAATCTAACTACTTGGTCGTAATACAAAGGAATAACTGGGGCATGATCCATCACTAAACTATCCATTTTTTGATACAGTTTATATCGTTCTGAATTAGTTGTTAACGTAATAGATTTTTCAAACCAAGTATCGAATTGAGGGTTACTAAAGTGCATATAATTTGGGCCATTAGGTGCAAAGTTTTTACTATAAAATAAGGATAAATAATTTTCTGCATCGGGATAATCAGCAATCCAGCTAGCTCTAAAAACTGATAATTTTCCATTTGCCTTACTTTGCCGCAACGTTGAAGGTGGTACAACATCAATAGTAACTTCTAATCCTATATTTTGCAATTCACGCTGTATGTATTCGCACAAATCTACATATTGACCATTCGTAGTAATTGTAATTTTTGGCTGATTATTTCCAGTATGTAATTTGTATTCATCAATTAAATTCTTAGCTTTTTCAGGTTGATATGAATACCCTGCTAGCTCATTAAATGAAGGCAATCCTTTTGGTATAAAACCATGTACTGCAGGTGTACCAATTCCATTTCTTAAATACTGAATCATTTTACTTCGATCAAAACCATAATTAATGGCTTTTCGTATTAAGACTGAACTGATTTCAGAAACCTCTCCATCCATTAAAACTCCCAAATATTCAGTATTTAGATAGGCTCCTGTTTGCATTTCAAATACATCAGAATAGCGATTATGAAGTGCCCCAGTAGTTGTTAAAATATCATCTTTATAGGAAGGATCAATACCCGATAAAAAATCTAAATTTCCTTGTACAAATTGTAAAAATTCACTCTGTTTATCTGGCAAAAAAGTAATTGCAATAGCTTCTAAATAGGGTAATTTATTGGCGTTTTCTTTTTCATAATATTCATAGTTTTTCCGAAGTACTAACTTCGTATTTTCAATCCATATTTTAAATTGAAAGGGTCCTGTACCTATCGGATTTGAACGAAATTCCGTACCATAAAATTCAATTATTTCTTTTGGCACAACTGAACAATATTTCATACTTAACAAGCCTAAGAAAGGTGGAAAAGGCTTTAGTAAATTCACAACAAATGTAGAATCATTCTCTCCCTTAAAGTTGTCTACATTCTGTAATACCCATCGTCCTGGAGAAGCTACATTTGCATCAAGCAATCGATTAAAACTATATTCAAAATCACTTGCTTTTACAACACGAGTACTTTCTTTTCCAAAAAGTAAATGCTTATGAAATTTTACATCATTTCGCAACCTAAAAGTATACGTTTTCCCATCCTCAGAAATATCCCAACTTTTTGCAATATCTGGCTGCACATTCAATGCATCATCTAATTGAACTAAACCACTAAACAACTGATTAACAGCCCAAATATTCGCTTGATTTTTGGCAAAAGCGGGGTCTAATGATGAAATATTAGAATGTTCATTATATCGAAATACCAAATTAGAATCATATTTTGTTGACTTTGTTGAACAAGAAACTCCCACAAAAATAATTACAACAAATAACGTATACTTTTTAACCTCAAAACTATTTCTCAAACCCATAATCTCGCTCAACTTTACTAATTCTTACCATAAATTTTTTATACCAACTACTTCTGCCCTTTTCCCTTGCATAAGTATGATCTACATCCATTTTCCAATTTTTAATTGCAAGTAAACTATCCCAATAACTAACGGTGATTCCTAGTTCATTCCTAGCAGATTCAATTCCCAAAAATCCTTCCTGCTTTTTTGCTAATGCTACCATTTTATTAGACATTTCTTCGTATCCCATTTCTCCTTCAACTAGTATGGATGTGAAAATCACAGCATAGTAAGGTGGTTTTGGTGTAGTTGCAATCATCTTATAAAAATAAATTTCTGTACTTTTGCATCCGATAAATGTACAAGAATGAGCGCACAAAAAAAAGTCGCATTTTACACGCTGGGATGTAAACTAAATTTTTCAGAAACTTCAACTATTGCTAGAAATTTTCAAAACGAAGGTTTTGACCGAGTTGAATTTGAAGAAAAAGCTGATATATATGTAATTAATACCTGTTCAGTAACTGATAATGCCGATAAACGATTTAAAACAATTGTAAAATCTGCTCTAAAAAATAATGAAAATGCTTTTTTAATTGCTATAGGATGCTATGCACAATTAAAACCTGAAGAATTAGCTGCCGTTGATGGTGTTGATATGGTGTTGGGGGCTACAGAAAAATTTAAAGTAACAGATTATATAAACGATCTTACTAAAAATGAAATGGGAGAAGTTCACTCCTGTGAAATTGAAGAAGCCAATTTTTATGTAGGGTCCTATTCAATTGGAGATAGAACACGTGCCTTTTTGAAAGTTCAAGATGGTTGCGATTATAAATGTACTTACTGTACAATTCCATTGGCCAGAGGTATCTCACGTAGTGATACATTAGAAAATGTACTTAAAAATGCTAAAGAAATTTCAGAAAAAGGAATCAAAGAAATTGTACTTACTGGTGTAAATATTGGAGATTATGGTAAAGGTGAATTTGGCAATAAAAACCATGAACATACTTTTTTTGAATTAGTACAAGCATTAGACACCGTTGATGGAATACATCGCTTACGAATTTCATCAATTGAACCAAATTTATTAACAAATGAAACTATTGAGTTTGTTGCTCAATCAAACTGTTTTGTACCACATTTTCATATTCCTTTACAAAGTGGTAATGATGAATTATTAAAATTAATGAAACGTCGTTATTTAAGTGATACGTATACCAAACGAGTCATGGCTATTAAAAAAATGATGCCAAATGCGTGTATTGGTGTTGATGTAATAATTGGTTTCCCTGGTGAAACTGATGAGTTGTTTTTAGAGACTTACAATTATTTAAACCAACTAGATATTTCTTATCTACATGTGTTTACATATTCTGAAAGACCTAATACTGAAGCTGATGATATGAAAGGTGTTGTCCCACAAATAACACGCACTAAACGCAGTAAAATGCTGAGGGGTTTATCTGTTAAAAAACGAAGAGTTTTTTATGAAAGTCAGCTAGGAAATGAATTAACTGTACTTTTTGAAGGTGAAAATAAAGAAGGATTTATTCATGGTTTTACAGAAAATTATGTAAAAGTTAAAACTCCATGGAATCCTGAATTGGTAAATACACTTCAACACATTAAATTGACGAAAATTGACGAAGATGGAATTGTTCGTTTTGATTGGATAAAAGTTCCTACTTTTGTTTAACCAAATAAATTAAAAACTGTGCTTGAAATTTACACTGCTGCTCTCTTAATTTTTACGTCATTTTTTACATTGATAAATCCATTAGGTACAATGCCTATATTTATGTCAATGACCGCTTCTTTAAGTAAAAAGCGGCGTAAACAAACAGCAAAGAAAGCAACTCTAGTCGCATTTATTACCATTTTAGCTTTTGCCTTTTCAGGACAAATTTTATTTGATTTTTTTGGTATTTCGGTCAATAGTTTTCGAATTGTTGGTGGAGTTATTTTCTTCACAATGGGTTGGGACATGCTTCAAGCTAGACTAGTTTCTCTAAAACATACCGACGACGAAGATAAAATTGATGCTTATGTGGAAGATATCTCAATTACTCCATTAGCAATTCCTATGATTTGTGGACCAGGTGCAATTACCAATGCTATTATTTTAATGGAAGATGCTCCTGAAATTTCACAAAAAGTACTCCTAATTTCTGTGATAGCTTTTGTGCTTCTCTTAACATATTTAATATTAGTAGGTGCAAGTAAAATTACAGATAAACTTGGTGAAACAGGTAATAAAGTAATGATGCGTTTAATGGGATTAATTGTTATGGTAATTGCGGTTGAATTTTTCTTTAGTGGATTAAAACCAATCATCTTAGACATGATTAATAATTAATGAAAACGCCTAAACTTCATATCTATTTTGTTCCAGGGTTGGCTGCAAGTCCAAAAATATTTGAGTACTTACAGTTTCCCAAAGATAAATATGAACTTCATTTTTTAGAATGGTTACTCCCTCTTTCTGATAAAGAAACCATTGAAGATTATGCCAAAAGAATGGCTAATTTGGTACTAGAAGAAAATCCTGTTTTAGTGGGTGTCTCATTTGGAGGAATCATGGTTCAGGAAATGAGTAATCATTTAAACCCAAAAAAGATTATTATAATTTCAAGTGTTAAAAGTAAACATGAGCTACCAAAACGATTAAAAGCTATTCAGCTTACGAAAGCTTACAAATTATTTCCGACGAAGGCCATTTCAAATATCGAACAGTTTACAGAATATACATTTGGTGATTTTGCAAAAAAAAGAGTAAAACTTTATAAGGAATATTTGTCTGTTAGAGATGAAAAATATTTAGCTTGGGCGATTTACAATGTCTTAAATTGGCAACAAACCAATCCAATAAAAAACACCCTTCACATTCATGGAGTTGATGATGGTGTTTTCCCCATTAAATACATAAAAAATTGTGTTGCAATTGACAAGGGAACACATGTCATGATTTTATACAAAGCCAAATCAATAAGCAAAATTATTACAGACTCAATTTAATTGTTAAAATCGCATTCTAAGTCTACTAAATTCAAAATAATTTGTACTTTAACCATCAACAAATACCACTTATTATGGATAAATCAATTAAAATTCTAGGTCTAATTGCTATAATAATGATAAGTTCATTATTAATTTTCGCCACTAAAACGAATGATTCAAAAATTCAAAATAACCCAAATGAAAATGATAATAATACCAGCGAAACATACCAAATTAGAGCACTAAAAATCCCCCCTGAACTTAGATTTGCAGGAGAACATGTCCCAATTGAAAAAGAAGATATTAAAGAACGAATAGACCGAGAATTGTTGGTGAATACGTATTGGCAATCCAATGGATTACTTTTATTTAAAAGAACATCTAAATATTTCCCTATCATTGAACCTATTTTAGAAAAAAATGGAATCCCCAACGATTTTAAATACTTGGCTGTGATTGAAAGTGGTTTGCAAAATGTTACTTCTCCGGCAGGTGCAAAAGGATTTTGGCAATTAATGAAACCTACGGCTAAAGAAAATGGTTTGGAGGTAAATAACAATGTTGATGAACGCTATCATTTAGAAAAAGCAACTCAAGCTGCTTGTAATTATTTAAAAATTGCTAAAGAGCGTTTTGGAAGTTGGACAATGGCAGCCGCAGCATACAATGCTGGAAATGCGGGAATAGCTAGAAAAATTAAAACCCAAAAGGTTGCTGATTATTATGACCTGTTATTAGCTGATGAAACACAGCGTTATGTTCCTAGAATGGTTGCACTTAAAGAAATATTAACAAACCCTCTAAAATATGGTTTCATCTTTGAAACGAATGATTTATACAAGTTAGCACCAACAAAACTTATTGAAGTTGATACTATTATTTCTGATATTGCTCAGTTTTCTAAAAATTTAGGAATCAATTATAAAGTTTTAAAATTACACAATCCGTGGCTACGCGAAAATAAACTAAACAACAATTCAAGAAAATTATATCGATTAAAAATTCCAACCGAAATCTAATGAAAATGACAATATCAACAATTTTTGCCTTAATTATAATTGGCTTATTAGCTGGAATATTGAGTGGTTTAGTAGGTGTTGGTGGTGGAATAATTATGGTTCCCCTATTCATTATCTTTTTAGGATTAACTCAACACAATGCGCAAGGATTAAGTTTAGCTGTAATGCTTCCTCCTGTTACATTTTTAGCTGTTTACAATTATCATACTGCTGATAACGGCGGAAATATAGATTGGAAAGTTGCCTTAATAGTCTCTKTCTTGTTTATTATTGGAGGGTTTCTTGGTTCTAAAATTGCACTTCAAATTGACCAACGAATGCTCAAAAAAATATTTGGGGTTATGATGCTAATTGTTTCGATTAAGTTAATTTTTACAAAATAATTGTGAATAATTCWTTTTTATTTATACTTTTATAAATATAAAACAATAAAAGATGAAAAAAATTCTCATTATTTGCCTATTAATTAGTAGTAGTATTGTTGTCTCTCAAGAAAAAAACAATGATCAAAACAATATCAATCCGTTTAGAATTGGATTAAAAATTGGAACACCTAATATTATAGGTGGAAATATTGAATATGTACTCCCTGTACTGAATAATCATATAGCGCTGTTTGCTGATCTATCTGGTTTCTCTTTAAAACTAGATGAAGTGGAATCCAGCCTTAGCTATTTTGAAATTGGAACAAATATTTACTTAAGTGATAATGGCCGTGGATTTTATGGTACCCTATCTTATGGAAGTTTTTCAGTGGAAGGCACSTATTTTGATGCAGWTTTGATGCTAAATGGTGTAGCGATTATTGGTGAAGCTACTGGAAAATTAGATGTGAATACCTTGAATGTAAAATTAGGAGCAAAATTAGGAAAAAAATTCTATTTCAGAATTGAAGCCGGCTATGGTTTTGGTGATATTCCACAAGAAATTACCGTAATTGGAACTGCAAACGGACAACCAGCAATAGGTACCGAAGAAATACCTGATGTTCCGGGAATAGACGAAAGCGGTTACGCTTTGTTCAACTTTGGTTTTGGAATTGCCTTCTAAATTTTCAGGTTGTTTATCTGCTAATTCCTTAATTATTATAACTTGAATCGGGTTAATTTATAAATCTTCAAATTAATATTTATTGTGTTCTTTTGAGTGGTTCCACATGTTAATTTTTATATATGAAATTTTCTAAAAATCAACTACATTTGCAGCATGGGATTAACAAATAATGACATATTTAAAAAATTACGTGTTGCACTTAAATTACGTGATGATGATATTGTGAAAATCTGTAGTTTAGTCGACTTCAAAGTTACAAAAAGTGAACTTGGTGCATTTTTCAGAAAAGAAGATCATCCTAAATATATGGAATGTGGTGATCAAATTTTACGTAAT
>NVVE01000021.1 GCA_002733285.1 Lutibacter sp.
TAGACTCTTCAATTAATTCTTCTAAAACATGATTGTATTTTTTAAGCAAATTTTCAATAGCATGCAATGCGCCTTCAATATCGCCGATTTTTATCCGATTTGATATTTCAACCAATGCATTTGTAGTACCAGACATTGCAGAGAGGACCACAATTTTTTGATCTCCGTCAGTTATAATTTCTTTAACTCGTCTTATATTCTCAACAGAACCAACAGATGTTCCTCCAAATTTTAAAACTTTCATTTTTACACTTTTATACGTACAAATGTAGAATGATTTTCAAGTTTTTGTGATTACTTAATAATTATATACTAATTTTGTACAAACTGTTAAATATTTAACAATATAAAACGAGCATGTTATAATGTTGATCACCAAAGGAGGGCGGAGCGTAAAAAATTTGTCCTGTGCACATATTTAGTAAACGAGCCAGCTGGCGAAGAGGCAAGGATATACCTTGTGACCATTAAAAAACAATAAATATAAACACATGAAAACAATAGCTAATTGTGTTGAAGAAATTCTAGTTTCACAACCTTTTTTAGAAGACGCTTTGACCCGTAATATTTTAAATTACAGCGCTTTATCTGAAGAACTCAAAGATTCGATCTCTAAAATGTTGCGTAAACCTGTAAAATCAGGTGCTATTATGATGGCGCTTCGCAGGTATAGTCCTCCAAAGGAAATGGCAAACAAAATTAAATTAAATAGGGTATTACAAAATTTAGGAGATATCACTGTTCGTTCTGATCTTTCTGATTATACCTTTAAAAATTCAGGAAGCTTAATTCAAGGTCATTTGAAAATGTTAGAAGCCCTTAATGAAGATCCACATATTTTCTATACTTTTACGCGTGGTGTTCACGAAAGTAATGTGCTAATTACAACCTCTTTAAAAAATCAAATAGAAGCGTGCTATAAAAATGAAACTTGTACTACGGTTCAAGATCATTTGTCAGCAATAACAATAGGCTTACCAAAAGAAAATACAAAAATTGCAGGACTCTATTATCAGTTTTTTAAACGATTAGCATGGGAAGGAATTTCATTGTATGAAATAGTTTCTACAACAAACGAGTTCACTATTTTAGTTGAAGATGAAAATGTAAATAAAGCTTTTTCAGCCATCAAAGGATTGAAAAATTAATCAAAGATCTAGCTATCAACTTTTTTGTATGAATKTTCTACATAAAAATTCCAACGTACATTATACGTCTTCAGGTAAAGGAAGCGTGGTTGTTTTATTGCACGGTTTTTTAGAAAATAGTTCGATGTGGACAGAAATTACTGAAGTTCTTTCAAAAAAATACTGGGTTATTTGTATCGATTTATTGGGTCATGGAAAAACAGATAACCATGGTTACATCCATACCATGAAAAATCAAGCTAACATGGTTAAGTCCGTTTTAAATAGTTTACGCCTTCGAAAATACGTGATAATTGGACACAGTATGGGCGGCTATGTTGGATTGGCATTCTCAAAATTATTTGCCTCATCGGTAAAAGGATTGTGTTTAATGAACTCTACTGCATTGCCAGATTCAGAAGAAAAAAAAATAAATAGAGATAGAGCAATTAAAGCTGTAAAACAAAACCACAAAACCTTTGTTCGTATTGCTATTCCAATGCTTTTTTCAGAAGAAAATAGGGCTGTCTTTACTAAAGAAATTAACCAAATTACCTCAGCAGCTTTACAAATTTCACCTCAAGGAATAACTGCATCGTTAGAAGGAATGAAAATAAGGGAAGACTTGACTTCTATCTATAAAAATACGAACTTTCCAATCCAACTAATTATTGGAAAACAAGATCCCACTCTAGAATATTCAAGTTTAGTTGAACAGACAAAAAATACTAGAGTACAAATAACTGAATTTCCTGATGGTCATATGAGTCATATTGAAAACAAGAACAGCCTTTTAAAGACCTTAACTTCTTTTATAAAACAATGTCAGTAAATCTAAAATCAAACCTTATCCAAGGAATTCCACCCTTGTGCGGTTAATTTTATTTTTTGATTTGCTCGTGTAACTAAATTCACTCCAACACTTTCTTCAACCATATGCCCAATCACTGTGAAATGAGGGTTGGCTTTAATTTTAGGAAAATCATCTTGAGAAATAGTAAATAACAACTCATAATCTTCACCTCCACTTAAAGCAACAGTGGTACTATTTAAATCAAACTCCTCAGAAGTCGCTATCACTTGTTGATCTAAAGGAATTTTATCTTCATACAAATCGCACCCAACTTTAGATTGTGTACAAATATGCAATATCTCGGAAGAAAGCCCATCAGAAATATCAATCATAGATGTTGGTTTCACTCCTAAATCCTTAAATAATTTTACAATATCTTTTCGGGCTTCTGGTTTTAATTGTCGTTCAATTAAATAGCTATAATTAGTTAAATCTGGTTGAGATTGAGGATTCACTTCAAAAACCTGTTTTTCACGCTCTAACACCTGTAATCCTAAATATGCAGCTCCTAAATCACCTGTAACTACCAGTAAATCGTTAGGTTTCGCCGTATTTCTATAAACAACATTTTCTTTTTTAACTACCCCAATTGCAGTAATACTAATCAACATTCCAGTTGTAGAAGAAGTGGTATCACCACCAACTAAATCAATATTATATCCTTTACAAGCTAAATGAATTCCTGCATATAGTTCTTCGACGGCTTCCAAGGTAAAACGATTTGAAACGGCAATTGAAACCGTTAGTTGTTTTGCATCTCCATTCATGGCGTACACATCTGATAAATTAACCRTTACAGCTTTATATCCTAAATGTTTTAATGGCATATAACTCAAATCAAAATGTACTCCTTCAATTAATAAATCTGTTGTCACTAAAATTTGTTTATCAGTAATCTCTAAAACCGCAGCATCATCTCCAACTCCTTTTATGGTACATTTGTGTTGAATCTTAAAATTTTTAGTCAAATGGTTTATCAATCCGAATTCTCCTAATTCAGCTAAATTGGTACCAGATTGACTTTTATCTTCTTGCATATAGAACTATTTTATGATCGTACAAAATTCCATAAATTTTTAGAAATTAGCACTCTTTTTGTCATATTATTAGAAATAACTTACATTTATCTCAATGAAAAATAAAATTAGTTACATTTTACAATTACTACTTATTTTAATTTTTACTTTAAACTGCTCAACTAATTCTGTTGAGTTGGATTCAGATAATGATGGTATTTTAGATCATGAAGATAACTGCCCTCTTATTGCAAATCCTAGTCAAGAGGATCTCAATAATAATGGTATTGGGGATGATTGTGATGACGCCACAGAAAATACTACCGCCTTAAGCAAGTGCGAAAATGGGATGGCAGGTATATACCCCTGTAGTGGTTATGATTTAATGGGACATATCTCAATTGAAGAATTAGGTGGCACTGGCGCACAGGGAACTGATTCTTGGGGATGGACAGATCCCACAACAAGTAAAGAATATGCTATCGTGGGAACCTCCACAGGAACAACTTTTGTAGATATCTCTGACACTCAAAATTTAAGCATTATTGGGGTACTCCCAACTGCTACAGTTAATAGTTCTTGGAGAGATATAAAAGTKTATAAAAATCATGCTTTTATTGTGAGTGAACGTGCTTCAAATTATGGTATGCAAGTGTTTGATTTGACAAGATTACGCACCACTCAAAATATTCCTATATCATATACCGAAGATGCACATTATACAGATTTTGGAAGTTCACACAACGTTGTAATTAACGAAGATTCAGGTTATGCCTATGTAGTTGGTGCTGATACTTTTAGTGGTGGCCCAAACTTCGTGAATATCCAAAATCCAATCAATCCTATTAGAGAAGGAGGTTTTTCGGGTAGTGGTTATGCGCATGACGCACAGGTAGTTACCTACAATGGACCAGATACCGATTATACAGGACATGAAATCTATGTTGGTAGCCATGAAGATAAACTAGTTATTATTGATGTTACCAATAAAGCAACTCCTTTTGTAATCTCTTCAATTAACTACAGCAATACTGGTTATACGCATCAAGGCTGGTTTACAGATGATTTGAACTATTTTATTGCTGGAGATGAGTTAGACGAAATTAACTTTGACTTAAATACGCGTACAATTGTATTTGATTTTACGGATTTGGATAATCCTATATTACATACAACCTATACAGGACCCACAAAAGCAATTGACCATAACGGCTATATCCTTGGAGATATATTTTACTTAGCAAATTACAGCGCGGGAGTTCGAATGATAGATATTTCTGGAATTGAAAATGGAAATTTAGTTGAAGTGGGTTATTTCGATACTTATCCACAACATAACAATACTACTTTTAATGGAGCTTGGAATGTTTATCCATATTTTAAAAGTGGAAATATAATTATAAGTGATCTTGAAGGTGGTCTTTTTATAATACGAAAAAACAGTATTTAATCCAACGTCAATACTCCAATAAGAGTTCATAGATTACAACTATAACACTATTAATTTTATCATCTTAAAAAGGTTTCTAAAACCATTATTTGTTCTTATATTTGCACTTATTTAGAATTAATCTATTTAAGCGATATGATAAAAGTTTCAGACATAGCAAAAAAGAGAATATTGGGGCTTATGAATGATGATGGCTTTAACCCAACATTGGATTTTGTTCGAGTTGGAGTTAAGAGTGGTGGTTGTTCTGGGCTTTCATATGAATTAACATTTGACAAAGAAAAGCAAGAACTTGATAAGGTTTTTGAGGATAATGGAATAAAAATTATTGTAGACAAAAAGAGTTTTTTATACTTAATTGGAACCACTTTAGAGTATTCAGGTGGATTAAACGGAACTGGTTTTGTTTTTAACAATCCTAATGCTCAAAGAACTTGTGGGTGTGGAGAATCATTTTCTTTATAAAATGATAAATTTTTCAAAATGAACAAATTTACTGAAGACGATTTAAAAAAAGAACTCGAAACTAAAGAGTACGAATACGGGTTTTACACAGATATTGAAGCTGATAAGTTTCCTGTAGGTTTAAATGAAGAAGTTGTTATTGCAATTTCTAAGAAGAAAAATGAACCAAAATGGATGACTGAGTGGCGATTAGAAGCTTTTCGAATATGGAAAGAAATGGAAGAACCTGAATGGGCCAACATCCATTATGAAAAACCTTCTTTTCAAGATATAAGTTACTATTCAGCACCTATACAAAAACCAAAATTAGATAGTTTAGACCAAGTTGATCCAGAATTATTGAAAACCTTTGAGAAGCTTGGTATTTCCATTGGCGAACAAAAACGTTTGTCTAATGTTGCCATTGATATTGTTRTWGATTCWGTATCYGTWGCYACTACATTTAAAAAAACCTTAGAAGAAAAGGGTATTATATTTATGCCTATTTCAGAAGCCATTCAAGAACATCCTGAATTGGTGMARAAATATTTAGGAACTATTGTTCCTMGAACTGATAATTTTTATGCCGCATTGAACTCAGCMGTATTTTCTGACGGGTCATTTTGTTACATTCCAAAAGGTGTTAAATGCCCAATGGAATTATCAACCTATTTTAGAATTAACGAAGGTGGAACAGGACAGTTTGAACGCACATTAGTTATTGCAGATAAGGGAAGTTTTGTGAGTTATTTAGAAGGTTGTACAGCTCCTGCTCGTGATGAAAATCAATTACATGCAGCAGTTGTTGAGTTAATTGCATTAGACGATTCAGAAATAAAATATTCAACCGTACAAAACTGGTATCCTGGTAATGCAGAAGGAAAAGGTGGCGTTTTTAATTTTGTAACCAAACGGGGATTGTGCGAGACCAATGCAAAAATATCTTGGACACAAGTTGAAACTGGTAGYGCAATCACTTGGAAATATCCTAGCTGTATATTAAAAGGAGATAATTCTGTTGGTGAATTTTATTCMATCGCAGTTACCAATAATTTTCAACAAGCTGATACAGGTACAAAAATGATTCACTTGGGAAAAAACACAAAAAGCACTATAATTTCCAAAGGAGTTTCTGCTGGTAAATCGCAAAATTCATATCGAGGATTGGTACAAATTAGTGCCAGAGCTGAAAATGCCAGAAATTTCTCTCAATGTGATTCTTTATTAATGGGAGATCAATGTGGTGCACATACGTTTCCATACATCGAATGCAAAAACAATACAGCACAAATTGAACACGAAGCAACTACGAGTAAAATCGGAGAAGATCAGTTATTTTATTGCAACCAACGAGGTATTGATACTGAAAAGGCTATCGCCTTGATCGTGAACGGATTTAGTAAAGACGTATTGAATAAATTGCCAATGGAATTTGCTGTTGAAGCTCAAAAATTATTAGAAATTAGTTTAGAAGGATCCGTTGGTTAAAATTAAAAATTTTAACCATTGAATCGTTTATACGTTTCATTGTTAAATCGATTCTACAATTAAACAAATACACAAATCAACATATATTAAAAATGTTAGAAATTAAAAATTTAAGTGCAGGAATAGAAGGGAGCGATATTTTAAAAGGTATCAACCTAACTGTTAAAGCGGGTGAAGTTCATGCAATTATGGGGCCTAATGGCTCTGGAAAAAGCACACTATCTTCTGTTATTGCTGGTAACGCTACTTATGAAGTTACTGAGGGTGATGTACTATTAGACAACGAAAGTTTATTGGATCTAGCTCCTGAAGAAAGAGCTCATAAAGGCATCTTTTTATCTTTTCAATATCCTGTTGAGATCCCTGGTGTTACCACCACAAATTTTATAAAAACAGCGATTAACGAAAAAAGAAAAGCAAACGGATTAGATGATCTCCCTGCAAAGGATATGTTGAAACGAATTCGTGAAAAATCGGAACTTTTAGAAATGGACCGTAAATTTTTATCTCGCTCCTTAAATGAAGGTTTTTCAGGTGGAGAAAAAAAACGAAATGAGATTTTTCAAATGGCAATGCTAGAACCAAAATTGGCTATTTTAGATGAAACAGATTCAGGTTTAGATATTGACGCCCTTAAAATTGTTGCAAACGGAGTTAATAAACTACGAAATAAAGACAATGCGGTTATTGTTATTACACACTATCAACGATTGCTGGAATATATTATCCCTGATTTTGTTCATGTAATACACAATGGAAAAATAGTAAAGTCTGGAGGTAAAGAATTGGCTTTTGAATTAGAAGAAAAAGGATACGACTGGCTGAAATAATAKACTATGGARTTAAAAGAAAAATTAGTTTCTTCATTTTTAGCCTTTGAAAATAAAGGAGGTTTAGATTTAGATTCAAACGTRCATTYGATTCGACAAAAGGCKATTCARAATTTTGAAAGTGAAGGATTTCCAACGAAAAAAAATGAAGAATGGAAATATACCAATCTAAAACCTTTACTGAAACACGATTTTAGTGTTTTTCCTTCAGCAGAAACATCTGTTGAATTTAAAAATGTAGAAAAATATTTAATTAACGAAATTGAATCGTATAAATTAATTTTTATTGACGGTGTTTTCAGCTCTTTTTTATCTACTACTACTCATGATGAATGTGATATTTGTGTGCTTTCTTCTGCATTAACAAGGCCAAAATACAAAATGGTGGTTGATAATTATTTCAACACCATTGCCAAAAAAAATAATAGTTTCTCTGAATTAAATACTGCTTTTGCGAAAGAAGGGGCATTTATAAATATTCCTAAAAACACGATTGTTCCAAAACCAATACAGATCGTCAATTTTTCTACAGGAAGTGAAAAAGAAGTCATTCTTCAACCAAGAAATTTAATTGTTGTAGGTGAAAATTCACATGTTCAAATTATTGAACGCCATCAAAATTTRTCACAAAATACAACMCTGACAAATTCAGTTACTGAAATTTTTGTTCATAAAAGAGCCATTGTTGATTATTATAAAATTCAAAACGACACCAAAGATTCATCGATAATTGAYAGTACTTTTGTTTCTCAAAAAATGCAAAGTGTTGCAACTGTTAACACCTATTCTTTTGGTGGGAAAATAACTCGAAATAATTTAGAATTYCATCATGAAGGAGAGCATATTACCTCTAATCTTAATRGTATYTCWATMTTARATGRRAAACAACATGTTGAYAATCATACATTAGTTAATCAYAAATAYCCAAATTGTGAAAGYCATGAGTTGTATAAAGGTATTTATGCTGATARRTCTACTGGMGTATTTAATGGGAAGGTAATTGTGCARCAAGAAGCTCAAAAAACAAATGCTTTCCAACAAAACAACAATRTTTTAATTGATACYGGCGCTTCAATTAATGCAAAACCACAATTAGAAATTTTYGCWGATGATGTAAAATGTTCACATGGTTGTACTATTGGCCAGTTAGATGCAGAYGCTTTATTTTATATGCAATCDCGAGGWATTCCTAAAAAAGAGGCAAAAGCCTTATTACTATTTGCTTTTGGAAACGATGTTGTTGAAAAAATTAAAATACCACAATTAAAATCAAGAATTACCAAATTAATTGCTCAAAACTTAGGTGTAGAATTAGGATTTGAATTGTAAAATCTTGTAAAAAAAAGCTGCTAAATGCAGCTTTTTTAAACTCCTAAATTTTATTGTTTTACACTTTTTGGATTCACAATAATAAAATCTGTTCTTCTGTTCAATTGGTGTTCTACTTCAGTACATGAGCTATTGTTAGTGCAATTATTCACTAGTTGTGTTTCCCCATAACTTTCTGTCGAAATTCTATTAAGGTTAATCCCCTTTGACAACAGATATTCCATACTTCTTTTCGCTCTCCTGTCTGATAACCAATGGTTATATTTATTACTTTCTCTCGCGTCTGTATGTGACTTGCATTTAACAATTAGCATTGGAAATTTTTTCATAATATGAACTAACTTATCCAGTTCTTGGGTAGCATTATATGTGAGGTATGACGAGTTCAAATCAAAATAAATTGAGTTTATTTTAAATGTAGTTATACCTGTCTTTTTCTCACCTGTAATTTCTTTTTTAGTTGTTAACTTTATGTCTAATTCTTTTTTTAGAACACCTATTTTTGGAGGACATATTTCTGGGTGCTGTTCTTTTATATCATTGAAATTAACAATTTTAAATACTGTTCTTCTGTTTGATTGATGCTCAGTTTCACTACAAATTTTACCGTTAGAACATTTATTTACTAATCGTGTTTCACCATAGCCTTTAGCAGAAATTCTTTTGGAATTAATCCCTTTTGATACTATATATTCCATACTTCTTTTTGCCCTCCTACTTGATAACCAACCATTATATTTATTACTTTCTCGAGAATCAGTATGAGATTCGCACTCAATAATTATGGAAGGGTATTTTTGCATAATTTGTACTACTTTATCCAATTCAGGCTTCGTGTCGGGTCTCAGATATGATGAGTTCAAATCAAAATAAATTGGTACTATTTTTACGATACAATTTTCTTCATTCACAATAAATTCATTTGAAACTATCGATATCGTAATTTCTACTTCCTGATCTTCTTCAGCATAAAATTCATTAGTTTCTCTTGAGTACCCCTCTTTATTCCCAACAATTTTATATGTGTTGTTACAATCTACTTCAAAATTAAATCTTGCATCATCACCCACTGTACTGCTGTTTAATTCGACTCCTTTTTCATCATACAAAATAACAAATGCTCCTGACAGCGGCTTACCAGAAACCTTATCAATAATTTGACCTTTTACAAGTTGATTGCAATCGAATTTAACAGGGATATTTTGACTAAATGAATAAATGTCATCATCTCCTTTTCCGCCATCTCTATTCGATGAAAAATGACCTTTATTTGATGCTATATGTTTTACAAAGCTAAAATCATCTTTATTGCTATTAATTGGGAAACCTAAATTCTTTGGCTTGTGATAAATACCATTATTCCCTAAGGTAGTAGCATATACATCCAACCCTCCCTTACAATCATTAAACCCATCTGATGAATAGTATAGAATTTCATTTTCATCGATAAATGGAAACATTTCTCTTTTTGGGGTATTCACTTCAGTTCCTAAATTTTTTGGATTTCCATAAGTTCCATCTTCATTGATAGCTACTACATATACATCCGTCAAACCATGAGAGCCCGGCATATCTGAAATAAAATATAATTTATCTTCAGCTGCATTTAAAACAGGATGGCCTGTTTGGTAATTATCGTTATTAAATGGCATTGACTGAATATTAGTCCATTCTCCATCTGGTCCTAATTCAGCTTTATATAGCTGATTTAAAACAGCGCCATTAACATCTCTTTTTAATTTATTATTAATAAAGTTATCTCTTGTAAAATATACCGTTCTTAAATCTTTGGTAAAGGTTACATTAGATTCATGAAATTTAGTGTTTAGCACTTTAGAAAATTTCTTCACATTGGTAATATCTCCATCTTCATCTAAATCTCCTATATACAATTCTAAAAAAGGTTGTTTGTTAACCGTCCAAACTCTTTTTCTAATTAATGTCCCCTTTCTAGAAGAAGCAAATACGGCCTTATTTTTACCAAAATAACTTACGCCAAAATCTTGATATATCGTATTGGAAGAAACATTTTTAATACTATTACTTTCTTCTTGTGCATTAAGAACTAACACAAAAAACAATAGTACTATGAAGGTAATTTTTTTCATCTTTCCTTATTTAAATTTAAAAGAATCTTGGGCTCTTTATATTTCTTCGATTAAAATCAAACAATAATAATATCTCATGTGAACCTGTGTTTAACTGCTCAAAGTTAGATACCGTTTGATCATATGCATAACCAATTCTAAAATTTTCACTTACGTTAACACCAACTATCGCACTTATTGAGTCATCTAACCTATACGATAATCCGAATTCAAATTTACCTTGTATCAATATATTTCCAGATAAATCAACTGACACTGGTGCTCCAGAAATAGCCTTAACCATTGTGGAGGGTTTAAATTTTAAGTTGTCATTGATTTCAAACACATAACCCGATGTTAAAAAGAAATGCATTTTTTCGGAAGCTGAACTTGATTGTCCATTATCATTTTCTAAATGACGCGTCTCTAAAAAATTAGGAACTGATAATCCTAAATAAAACGTATCTGTATAATAAAAAATACCTGTTCCAAAATTCGGTGTAGCTATGTTAATTGGATCGTTTAAAGGGTCTGGATCTACTGTAGTTAATTCTCTTACGCCTAAAAAAGTAACTCCTGCTTTTAAACCAAATGCTAAACGCCCTTCCGTTGAAGTATTTACTGTATAAGAAAAATCAGCATATACATTATCTTCTTTTACAGGTCCTATCTCGTCATGTATTATTGAAAAGCCTAATCCAACTTGATTTGCTATTGGTGAATGTAATGATAATGTTAGTGTTTGAGGTGCTCCTTCAACACCTACCCATTGTGTTCTTCCCAATAACCCAATACTAGTTACACCTTTTGATCCTGCATAAGCTGGATTTAGAATATTCATGTTATACATGTACTGTGTATATTGAGTGTCTTGTTGCCCAAAAAGAACTACCGTAAACAGTAATGCGCTAACTCTCAAAAATAACTTCCTATTTTTCATAAATACCATACAAAAAAAATTGATTAAAGGAAGTAATTGTTTTTACTCCCTATAAATATTATTGTTATCATCTCCTTAAATAAATCCAACTTGTATATGGTTTCCTCCCGTCTTTATTAAAATAAACTGTATAGAAATAAGTTCCTGTRGGCAAKKTTGAATYTCCAAAATTCMAWCTWCCMWCWGAATAYCCRTCCCACCATGTTGGTAYTGYRTWWGGRTTKCCATTATGTTTATATTCAWAYACTTTRYTCCCATATCTATTTACAATYTCCATSCTRAAATTTGGGTAAAATRWTKCTANGTTTCNTTATTTCAAATTTTTCATTTATHCCDTYTYSRWKAGGCGTAAATTCTTCTGGAAATACCAATAAGGTAATTGGCATTGTTACAACTTCATCCTGGTCATTCTCAGCAGCATTTTTATTATTGGGTGTTGAATTTGGATCTTCCTGGTCTGCTAAATATACTTCCGCCATATTTGTATAATTTCCAGAAGCATTTACCAAAGTGGTAATTGTTAAAGTTTCATCGGAGTCGTTTTCAACACTTCCTACATTCCACAATCCAGTTGTATTTTCATAAAATCCAGCTGAAGTGGCATGACTTATATAGGTATAACCCGATTGTAATTCATCTATTACGGTTACTCCAGTAGCTCTAATTGGTCCATTGTTAGTTAATTTTATGGTAAATACAACATAATCTCCCACATTAGGAATTTCATTATCTACCGTTTTGATGAGTGCTAAGTCTGATTTTTCAGACGTTATTAATATAACAGCGGTTGCTGAGTCACAATTTCCTAAGTCTGATTTTTCACAAATGGTATATTGAATGGTATATGTACCTACTAATGTTGCAACAGGTACTATCACATTGCCATTTTCATCAATGATTAACCCAATAATTCCTCCATTGCTATCTAATGTAATGATCGTATCTTCATCGGTCACCGTTACCCCGTTTAATGTATCATTTTCAGTCACATCTCCTGCAATACCTCCTACATTCCCAATTACAGGTATTGTATTAAAATTATCTGCAACAGCCTCAATTATTCTTATATCTACAGTTAATAGCGCTGGATTGGATACTATATTAGAATTACAAACAAATGAGGGTGTTGATATAATAACACAATATAAATTACCGTTTAAAGACGCGTCCCCTGCAAATACCGTTAATGTTTCAGTGGTTGCTCCGCTGTAAATCCCTCCATTTGATATGTCTATAAATCCTGAACCTGAATTTTCTTGCCATTGATAATTAATCACTATATCTGTACTTGATGTAGCAAGTTCAACATTAAATATTGCATTATTTGATGAGGTAAGTGTAACATCTATAGGTTGAGTTGTTATACCTGTTAACGCCACACTTTTTTGTAAGTAGTCTAAAACAATATTTCCATTTGAACTATCCAAATTTACTGGAGTAGTATATCCTGCTAATATTACGGTCCCATCAGAATTTACCTCCGCTGCACCTACAACTTCTCCAAACGTACCGTCACCATTTGAATCTGTAGTTGATGATCCGTATGCTTCATTCACATCAAAACACCCATCGCCGTCTGAGTCAAAATCAAAATGATTTGGAACTCCATCATTATCAAGATCTAAATTTGTACAAATTCCTTGGTCGTTAAGCTCACAAAAATCTTCATCTTTATAATTTGGAATGCCATCAGAATCTATATCCGCAGAAGGATCAACTCCCTCAGATTCAAGAGTATCTAAAATACCATCATTATCATCATCCAAATCTATTAAATCTATAACTCCATCCGCATCCCAATCCAGATTAACTGTAATTGTTACAGTTGCTGTACTCGTAACTCCATTATTATCGGTAATCGTATAGGTGAATGTATCAACACCCATAAAATTTGGATCGGGGGTATAGCTGAAACTTCCTGTTCCTGAATTCACAACTGTTGTTCCTCCATTTATAGTTGTCCCAGTGAAAAATGTTATAGTTGTTGGTGGTATTCCAAACTCATCTACACCACTTCCATTATCTACAAACAAGTAGCCATTTAATATTGTGTTTGGAGGAATTGAGAAACTATCATCTTTTGCAATTGGTATTTGCGCATGTAAATTATGAACTCCAACATAACTAACTACTAACAAAATGATTACTAATTTCGCTTGTTTTAAATATGTTCTTGTATTTTTTTGAAAAGGGTTTATGTGATTCATGTAATGATTTGGGCATAAATTTGTTGAACTTTCAAGATTGCAATTGCAGTAATCGCTTCAAATACAAGTAGGTTTGAAATCAACTTGAAATTTACTGTAATAGTATACTTATTACTATTAGAATTTACTATGCCAATAGAATTAAAAAAGCCATAGAGATTTAATGTTGTGTTCTCGTTTAAATTCAATTGTCCAGCAATAGTTTAAATAATTTATTAATATGCATTTAACTTTGAACAAAAGGGGGTAATTCAATGTTATTTACACTATAAAATGGGAAATTAAAAATACTTATTAAGGTTTAATCCTAAACAGCTTTAACCTATAAAATATAAACAAGTTATCAACAAATTAAAACATTAATATGGAGGTATTTATAATTATTTATTGTGTCTTGCTGTTAAAATTTATTTTAAAAATAGATCAAAATCAAATTCAGAATTTTCTATTAAACCCATTTTCACAATAACAACATTTTTTGAAGGAATGATAATAACTCGCTTTCCCTGATAAGTAGTACAGGAGTACAAGCCTTTTGGTGCGCTAGGATAAGCATCCCAGGATTCAACCAAAAATGTGCACCATAGCCGGTATTAGCATCATTGGTTGGTGTTTTTGCATATTCAATCCACGATTCATTTAGAAGTTGTTCTCCATTCCAGAACCCCTTATGTAAATACAATAATCCAAATTTTGCCCAATCTCTTGGTGTAGATCACCCGTATGAAGAGCTTACGTAATTACCTGATAAATCGGTTTCAATTAGCATAGAGCTCATTCCTATTTTATCTATTAATTCAGTATACCAAAAATCTAAATATTCTTGATGTGTTTTGAATTGATTTCTTATAAAGCCCGATAATAAATTGGTAGTTCCTGAAGAATAGTTCCAGCTACTATTTGGTGTACCTGTCAACGGTTTTTCTAGTTGCCTTTTGGTCATATCTGAATCTAAAAATAACATCTTGGAAACATCAGACATGGTATTGTAATCTTCCAACCATTCCAAACCGCTATTCATTTGTAACAAATTATTTAACGTAATTTTTGATCGATCATCAATCTCCCATTCAGGAAATAAATTGGTTTGATTTATAGTTACTTTTCCTTGTTTTTCCAGAATTCCAATGATGGCACTGGTCACACTTTTGGTCATTGACCATCCTAATATTTTAGAGTTTTCATCAAAACCCTCAGTATACTTTTCTGCTATTAATTGATCTTTATAAAGTACCAAAACAGCTCTCGTTTTTTTTGCTATAACACCTTCGCTATCAAATGCGTTATTAATAGCCATCAATAATTGATCATAATTTACGTTCGCAAAAACAGTATCATTTATCGCTCCATTRCCATATGGATAGGGTAAATTGYTCGTTGATTTTGTTCTATGAGGAACTAAAAACTGTGTACTCCCTTCAAAATCATCATTCATTAAAATACTTCCTAATCCTTCCCTGTAAATAGCCTTTCTTTTCATAAAACCATACACCGAAGCTGTGACTGATTTACTTTTATGATCAACCTCATCTTTTGCAAGATCTATTGGAGAAAAATTATTGTCCTGAGTATCCGTTATTTCCAATGATCTACCTGCCAAAAAAACTGAAGAACTCATATTTTTAGCTGAATAACCTGATATAATATTTAATCGTGGATAATTAAACGTGACAAATGCTATTAATATAGCAATTAATAGCAGTAGTGAAATTTTAATTTTTTTCATTGAGTAGGCGTTTTAAGTTAACAAATATAATTATTTAACTCAAAGTTTATTTTGTTTGTGTAATTTTGCATTTAGAATGATTCTAAGAAAATAACATGATAGATATTGAACAAATAAGAGCTGATTTTCCAATTTTAAAGCAAAAAATTAATGGAAAACAGTTGGTATATTTAGACAATGCAGCAACYAACCAAAAACCACAAGTTGTAATTGATAGCATTGTTGATTATTATTCTAACTATAATTCTAACATTCACAGAGGTGTTCATACTTTAAGTCAGATTGCAACTGACGCCTACGAAAAGGCTCGAATCAAATTACAACAGCATTTTAATGCGCATAAAAATTACGAAATTATTTTTACAACAGGTACAACTCACAGTATAAATATTGTAGCTACTGGCTTTTCTTCCATATTAAAAAAGGGAGATGAAATTATTGTATCTGAAATGGAACATCATTCAAATATTGTCCCATGGCAAATGTTATGTGAACGCACAGGTGCTATTCTAAAAGTAATTCCAATGAGCCAAGAAGGAGAACTTTTAATGGCTGACTATGAAAAATTACTTTCTTCAACAACTAAATTGGTTTTTGTAAATCATGTTTCTAATGCCTTAGGAACTATAAATCCTATCAAAGAAATTATTGATAAAGCACATCAATTTGGAGCAGTTGTGTTAATAGATGGTGCTCAAGCATGTCCTCATATAAAACCCGATGTACAAGATTTAGATGTTGATTTTTATGTAGCTTCAGCTCATAAATTATGTGGTCCTACTGGTGTTGGAATTTTATATGGAAAAGAGGAATTACTTAACAAATTACCTCCGTATCAAGGTGGAGGTGAAATGATTAAAAAAGTTACTTTTGAAAAAACTACTTATGCCGATTTACCTCATAAATTCGAAGCGGGAACACCAAATATATCAGGTGTAATTGCTTTTGGAGTTGCCATAGATTATTTAAATAATTTAGGATTTGATACGATTGCTGGATACGAAGCTAAATTACTAGCGTATGCAACAAAAAAATTGCTTGAAGTTGAAGACCTAAAAATTTATGGWACTTCRMAMMATAAAACMKCTGTTATYTCWTTTAAYATYGRARGTATTCATCCWTACGATATTGGAASYATTRTAGATAAATTAGGRATTGCWGTAAGAACWGGWCATCATTGYGCWCAACCWATWATGGATTTYTAYGAWATCCCTGGMACYGTTMGRGCTTCGTTTTCTTTTTACAATACATTTGAAGAAATTGATATCTTTATAGCAGCTATTAAACGAGCTAAAAACATGTTATGCTAACTTTTTTCTTATCTAAAATGAAACTAAAACTATGTATTGCTGTCGTCTTACTTTTAACCATCAACTCTTGTAAAACTGACAAACAAGATGCTCGTCAAAAAAACCATCTTKAGATTAGTGCTATAACTAATAAATCTCCCTATAATCCTAAACCGGGAATGGAGAAACTCAGGCTCGAAAATGAGATAATGCTATCAGACGATAAGGTGAAATTAAAAAAGCCCATGCATTTTTTAGTTTTTGGGGATTCCAAGGGAAGTATTTATTTAAAAGATGTATTGAAAAGAGCAGATCTCTTGAACCCACAATTTTGTTTAACAACTGCAGATCTTGTAAATAAAGGGGCTGGAAATATCGGCGTTAGAGATTATAAAAAACTAGACGAGGATGCAGGATGGTTTTTTAGAAAATACCCCACTTGGCCTACTTTAGGCAATCATGAAGTTTCGGGATTGGCAATTGACAAAAAAAATGATGTTAAATCAGGGAAAAAAAACTTTGCTGATTTCTTCGGATTAAAAGAGCCTCTCTATAGTTTCACTTATGGAAACGCAACATTTATTGCGCTCGATTGGGGTAAAGTTTCAAAAAGTCCAAAAAAGCTCGCATGGCTAGAGCAGGAATTAAAAAAAGCTCAAGGAAAACACATTTTTATTTTCAAACACAGACCTTATTATACGGTTGGAATAAAAAGTTATCAAGATGTTGAAGGTAAAACAACTGCTGTTACCGAATTATTTTCCAACTATAAAGTTTCAGCTGTTTTCTCTGGTCATGATCATTTGTATTACAGAACCGTAAGAGATGGTGTAAATTATATCATATCAGCTGGTGCTGGCGCTTCAATTTATAGTTTAGATAGAGAAAAGGACACCATTTCAGGTGATGTCTACTATGGCCGACTGAAAGAAGGTAGTGATGAATTTAAATTTCACGGATCTTCAAATGAAGAAGTCTTTTTTAATAAACCCGTTTATTTTGTGATTTCGGTTAAAATAACTGGTAAAAAAATAACGTTCGAAATGATCGATACCGCAGGAAAAATATGGGACACCTTTACTTTTGAATCTGACATATAATTTTTTATAATCAATTTATTTTCTTCCAAAATCGGCAGGAATTTCACCCCAAGCTTTGGTTTCCCATTTTAAAATTGGTGTMGTAAACTTATTATTTTTCAGCCATTTCTCAGCTCGCTTTACAATATCAAATAACTCTTTATTTTCTGAAGTAATTTGTAAATTGGTGCTACATTGTCCTTTTTTAACCCAGCTCATGGCAATTTTTGAGTCTGAATAAATAGGAATAGTACTATTTTTTTGTTTCAAATATCCCAATCCATGCACCAATGCTAAAAATTCACCAATGTTATTAGTCCCTTTCTCAAAAGGTCCTTGAATAAATAGTTGTTTTTGAGTTTTAGTATCAACTCCTCTATACTCCATTTTACCTGGGTTTCCACTGCAGGCAGCATCAACAGAAAGTGATAACATTAGTGGTTTCCCAATGCGTTTCAGTTCTTCAGAGGAAAGGGGTACACGTTTAGTATCTTTCCCTGAATAATCCATATAGTTTCCTTTAAAGGCTTTTTCAGCTTCTACCTTTGAAACAAAGGCTTTATACTGAGCCCCTTTAAAATTCTCAATATGCTTTTTACAGACATTCCAAGAAGTAAAAATACCTTCTTTATGTCCTTTCCAAATAACATAAAACTTTTTTTTAGCCATTTTCTAAAATAACTTTTTCAATAATTTTAGGGAAGTTCTCCTGCTCTAATGTATGAATTTTTTTAGCCACATCTTCCGCGGTATCACCTACTAATACTTCAAAACTTTTTTGAAAAATAATTGCTCCTTCGTCATAATTTTCATTGACGTAATGAATGGTAATACCCGAAGTTTTTTCTTTATTGTTAACAACTGCATTGTGTACATGCATTCCGTACATACCCTTACCTCCATATTTAGGCAATAATGCAGGGTGAATATTAATTATTTTAGCTGGGAATGATTCAATAATACCAGTAGGAATTTTCCATAAGAACCCAGCCAAAATTATATAATCCGTATTTAATTTCAACCAATTTAAGAGTTCGTTAGACTTATAAAATTCTCTATTAAAACTAAAACTGTTTACTTTTAACTGTGTTGCCTTGTCTAACACCTTAGCCTCTTTCTTATTTGAAAGCACATGAACAACAACTATTAAATCATTATTTCTAAAATACTTTATAATATTTTCAGCATTCGTACCAGTACCCGAAGCTAATATTACAACACGTTTCATATTCTCCTTATTGATTGCAGTTATTCAACAAATAAAATAAATAATTAACAACTTTTACTGCTTAACTAAGAAAACTTTCATAATTTTAAGAACCCTTAAATATCTTTTTGAAATAAAAAATTTTCATTTCAATAAAGTTTTATATTTTTGCCCAGTAATTAAATTTAAAATAAAAGAATTATGTCAGACATTGCATCAAGAGTAAAAGCCATTATCGTAGATAAATTAGGCGTTGACGAAAATGAAGTAACAATCGAAGCTAGCTTTACTAACGATTTAGGAGCAGATTCACTTGACACTGTTGAATTAATCATGGAATTCGAAAAAGAATTTGATATTCAAATTCCAGATGATCAAGCCGAAAACATTAGTACTGTTGGTCAAGCAATTAGCTATATAGAAGAGGCTAAAAAGTAATCTTTTAATATGGAAATTAAACGAGTTGTAGTAACTGGACTTGGTGCATTAACACCAATAGGTAATACTGTTGATCAATATTGGAATGGCCTTGTTAACGGTGTTAGCGGGGCGGCTCCAATAACATATTTTGATGCTACCAAGTTCAAGACTCGTTTTGCTTGTGAACTGAAGAACTTTGATGTTACAGATTATATTAACAGAAAAGACGCACGTAAAATGGATCGGTTTACACAGTATGCAATGGTTGCTACTGATGAAGCCATTAACGATTCGCAATTAGATTTAGAAAAAATTAACAAAGATAGAGTTGGTGTTATTTGGGGCGCAGGAATTGGCGGTTTAGAAACTTTTCAAAATGAAGTTTTAAACTTTTCTGCTGGTGACGGTACTCCAAGATTTAACCCTTTCTTTATTCCCAAAATGATTGCTGATATTGCACCAGGTCAAATTTCTATTAAGTATGGATTTAGAGGACCTAATTTTGCAACTGTATCAGCTTGCGCATCTTCCTCAAACGCTATCATTGACGCATTAAATTACATTCGCTTAGGATATGCAGATGTAATGGTATCTGGTGGTTCTGAAGCAACAGTTACAATCGCTGGAATTGGTGGTTTTAACGCTTTACAAGCCCTTTCTACAAGAAATGATGATCCAGCAACTGCATCAAGACCGTTTGACAAAGATAGAGATGGTTTTGTTTCTGGTGAAGGAGCTGGAACGCTTATTCTAGAAGAATATGAGCATGCCAAAGCAAGAGGTGCAAAAATTTATGCTGAAGTAGCTGGTGGAGGCTTATCAGCCGATGCTTATCACATTACAGCACCACATCCTGAAGGATTAGGCGCAATAAATGTTATGATAAACTGTTTAAAAGATGCTGGTTTAAAACCAGAAGATGTTGATGCAATAAATATGCATGGTACTTCAACACCGTTAGGTGATATTGCTGAATCTAAAGCAATTGTAGAAGTATTTGGTGAACATGCTTATTCGCTTAACATAAATTCAACCAAGTCAATGACTGGTCATTTATTAGGTGCTGCCGGAGCAGTTGAAGCAATTGCTTCAATCTTAGCAATGAAGCATGGAATAGTCCCTCCTACAATCAATCATTTTACTGATGATGATCAAATTGATAGTAACTTAAACTTCACATTTAACAAAGCTCAAAAACGCGATGTAAAAGTTGCAATGAGYAAYACATTTGGMTTTGGAGGTCACAATGCTTGTGTACTTCTTAAGAAACTTGATTAACAACATTAAAATGAATGAAATTCATTCGTAAAATCATAAAAACTAGCTCAAGGAAAGACGTTTTTTTTGCAGTTTCACTAAAAAGATTATTAGGGTTTACTCCTAAAAATTTGTACTATTATAAAAAAGCATTTATTCATCGATCTATTAAAGAAATAGATGAAAATACAGGTCTTCGAATTAATTATGAACGCTTAGAATTTCTTGGAGATGCTATGCTAAGTGCTGTGATAGCCTCGCATTTATTTAAAGTAGTACCATCAGGTGATGAGGGGTATTTAACACAAATGCGGTCTAAAATTGTAAGTAGAGAGCACTTAAATGAACTTGGAAGGGATTTTAATTTGTTGCTTTTTGTTAAAAGCAGCGTTTCAAGATCTAAATTTGGAGATGACATCCATGGAAATATYTTTGAATCTTTAATTGGCGCTATATATTTAGACAGAGGTTATAAATATTGCGAGAAATTTATTTATAAAAGAGTTATTGTACCCTATGTTGATGTCCCAAAATTAGAAGGTAAGATCACCAGTTATAAAAGTTTAATTATTGAATGGTGTCAAAAACAAAAAAAGACGTTTCTGTATGAAGTTTATGAAGATACTGGCAAAGATCCTGTTAAACATTTTAGCGTTAAACTTTTTTTAGACGGTAAAATTATCGCTAAGGGAAGGGCTACTTCAAAGAAAAAAGCGGAAGAAACTGCATCAAAAAGGGCTTATTATGCCTTTCAAAATGAAATTTCAAACGTATAAACCTGAGTTCGATATAACTATTTATAAGGCTTCTGTGGAGATTGACTTATATCGAACTCAGGTTATAATACACAATTCGAATACGATTTCGTGAAATTATTAGTTACTGTAACGAAACAATAGTATTTTTGCTGAACCAATTTTCATTCTTTATATGCAACTATTAACGTTAGAATTAGAAGATGATTATTTATTAATTGGAATTCATTCAACTGAAGAAGATTATAGGTTGGCTTATCTTTTAAATAAACATTTAAAAACTAAATTAGTTCGTTTTAAACAACATTTAGATTTTAAAAATTCAACTGCTGAATTTCCTTTATTTGAATACAAAGATGAACGCAATTTTATAAATTATTATTTAATCAACAACAAGTATTCAAAACTTGTAAACAATACTAAGAACAAAGGCCTATTTGAAGAGAATTACATTACAGTTTTAAATTTAATACCTGAAAAAAAGAACGTTGATTTCTTTTTGAAAATAGAAGGGTGTAACCAACAAAATTTAATGATAACGTTGGTTAACAAATTAAATATAATTAACCAAGTAATAACTTCTTATGCTATTGATACAAACTCATTAAAATCAAAAAACAATCTAATTTTTTAACTATGGGAAATWATAGAAAACGCACTAAAATTGTTGCAACGCTYGGWCCCGCATGTAATACMAGAGMWATTATTAAGRACATGATGGCRKCKGGTGTWAATGTATTTAGAGTTAATTTCTCMCATGCTGAMTACSAAGAYGTAGMRGAAAAAATTAAAATAATTAGAGAAATTAATAAAGAACATAATTAYCATGTAGCMATATTAGCCGATTTRCAAGGKCCWAAACTACGYGTTGGMGTGATGGCTAAAAAAGTAAAACTAAYRRTRGGTGATACTTTTACTTTTACAACTGAAAARTGTGAGGGAWCKAATGAGAAAGCCTTTATGACYTATCAAAATTTCCCRAAAGATGTAAAAGTTGGTGAACATATTTTAGTTGATGATGGTAAATTATTATTTGAAGTTACRGCTACAGATWRTAAAACYAAKGTAATAACTAAAGTACTACGCGGCGGAAAATTAAAATCGAAAAAGGGCGTAAATCTTCCGAACACAAATATCTCGCTTCCTGCACTTACTGAAAAGGACATTGAAGATGCTTTATTTGCTATTAAAATGGAAGTAGATTGGATGGCGTTATCTTTTGTAAGAACACCTGAAGATTTGATTAAACTGAAAGATTTGATTAAAGAAAACTCTCCTTATAAAATACCAATTGTTGCGAAAATTGAAAAACCAGAAGCCGTTGAAAATATTGATCGATTAACCCCTTATTGTGATGCACTAATGTGCGCTCGTGGTGATTTGGGTGTTGAAATTCCTATGGAAGAAGTTCCTCTGATTCAAAAAAGACTGGTTCAAAAAGCTAAAAAAGCGCACATTCCAATAATTATAGCAACTCAAATGATGGAAACCATGATTACAAGTCAGGTACCCACTAGAGCTGAAGTAAATGATGTTGCAAACTCTATTATGGATGGTGCTGATGCGGTAATGCTTTCGGGAGAAACATCGATTGGTGAATTCCCAATTGAAGTAATTAAACAAATGCGCAGAATTATTGAAAGTGTTGAAAATTCTCCTTTAATATCTGTCCCTGAAGAACAGATTCAATGTGTAAATGAACGCTATATTTCAAAAACCATTTGTCATCAAGCAGCTTTAATGGCTACTACAATAAATGCCGAAGTAATAACTACCCTAACCGCATCTGGGTATACTGCTTTTCAAATTTCATCTTGGAGACCTGCATCAAATATTTTAGTTTTTTCTTCAAACCGAAGAATTTTAGCCATGTTAAATTTATTGTGGGGTGTAAAAGGTATTTATTATGACCGCTTTGTAAGTACTGATCAAACTATTGAAGACATTAATAATTTAGCCCATGAGAGAGGTTTTTTAAACGAGGGCGATTATGCCATTAATGTCACATCAATGCCTGTTAAATTAAGAGGTATGGCAAATACCTTACGAATTACTGAATACAAAGAAAGTTAATCGCTTTTTAAAACAGCATACAACGCAAATGAAGCTAACCAATGGGCTCCGGCATATTCACCTGAGTCCATTTTTTTGTAGCTATACTCAAAATGTTTGTTCGCAAGATGAATCATTTTTTCATTATTTAAGGCAGTTCCTATTTCATACAAACACCAAGCTCTGCTAAAATTTAATCCATCCAAATGCGCTAATTTTCCATCGGAACGATCGGTAACTTCTGTCACTTTTAAATAGGCTGAAGGGTTGTTTCTAAATTCAGGTAAAAAAGCGTCTAACCAAGGTATAAATTCTTCGTTTGGTAAAACTTTCATCATTAATGAAGCCTCTTGTAAGCAAGGCGATAAAAAATCAAACCCTCCTGGCTCCCAATTTATAGGGCAATTTTTATCATTTAAATAATAGGTTCTTGCTTTTTCAACAAGTACTTTTTCTAATTCTGGCGCATATTTTTTTGCATAATCTAAGGCAAAAGACATTCCGAAAGCGGTATTAGGATGTTCTCCAACTCTAATTGGGTAATTTAATTTTGGTAAAAACTCCATGTATTTTTTTTCAACTAATTGAACCAGCGGTTTTAAATTTTCATACAATTCTTTTGCTTCTGCAGTATCCCAATCTCGTAAGGTCTCAGCTACTTTTAATAACCAAGCCCAACCGTAAGTTCGTTCAAAATTCTTATTATGAGTATCGTCAAAATACTGTACTTCTTTTAAAATATTTTCTTTGGTGATGGTTTTTTGAAGTTTTAGAAAAATAGCTTCTTTGTATTCAAAATTTGGCAACTCTTTTAAGATATTTAGCAACGCCCAATGTCCGTGAACCGATGAATGCCAGTCGAAACAACCATAAAATGCAGGATGCAATTCAGAAGGTTCTTTTAAATAACTGCGATCTCCTAAAACCTGGTTCAGTTTATTGGGATATTCTTGATCAATGCAATCAAACGCAAAGTGGTATAAAAAGGTAGCACTTTTAGTATTCAATTGAGGTTTAGCGAAATTTTCTATGGTATTTTTAGGTGGTATTGGTTTGTTGTCTTGTTTACACGCAAACAGAAAACTTATAGTAATAAGTATTAAAACAGCTTTTTTCATGTGGTTATATTTATTGTTTTTTAATGGTCACATGCTGTTCGCTATTAATCATTCTCCTTTTATGATCAACATTTTTACATGCTCGGTTCATGTGGTTATATTTATTGTTTTTTAATGGTCACATGCTGTTCGCTATTAATCATTCTCCATTAGTGATCAACATTTTTACATGCTCGGTTCATCTCGTTTAAATTTTAGAGAGGTTTTTATGATGGTTGCATCATTCAATACAAAAGGCATGGGTATCATCATGTCAGATCGAGGGGTAATATTGAATTGCGGATTTGTAAATAAATCGTATTTCGCTTCCAGAATATCAATGTCAAATTGTTGAGCTACATCAACAATAAATTCTATATCTAACAGCTCATTATTTGCTGTTAAATAATAACTCAAGATGGTACCATGACTTATGCTAAGAACATAAGCGTTGTTTGAATTATTTTTAACAAGCTCGCCATTCACTTTCATAGATTTAAAATTTATTGGTCCTTTTGAAAGTAATTCAATTTTATGGGCATTCCGCACAGATACTACGTGTAAGTTTATCGTTCGTTGGTTATTAATAATTGTATCTAACATCACTTGAATTATGGGCTTCTCAAAATTTACAATTTCAGCGGTTGTATACAATTTAATCCCTGTTTTGTATTTACTGGCAGTTGTAGTTGAATCATAACTTCCTTTGGTAGGGTTTTCACCTAAAAATTGTTTGGTGAAATCATCAATTTCTGCATTGTAACTTGCCCAATAAGCTTCATTTTTAGTCGCGTCAAACACATATAAAATACTGTTTGGTTTTTTTCTAGTTTCGGAATATCCCGAGAAAACAGTTGCCGTTACCACYWKWMYWWTTMMARCWWTCAANAWMWAMAKTWSMMAWYAKTWWYYRMAWKWWWWMTWRWWRMAWTWYMRKCWCTAAAAAACCGAATAATAACACGGTGAAAACAGTACTAATAACCAACATTTTTAATCCTAAACCTACGGGGAACATTTTTATTAAAGGTGCAAAAATTAACAATACAGGAACTGACAACACTGTAAATAACAGGATGGTTTTATGTGAACTACTTGAAAATAGCAGTACTGTAAGTACCATTAATAATATCATAACAGGGAGTATAAAAAAAGCGGCTCCCTGTAAATAAAAAGCAGTTCCTCCACTTATTAACAACCAGAAAAATAGGGGTGCAATTAGTAGATCCTGATGGGTTCTTTTGTTGAAAAATCCGTTATAAAACCAACAACAAACGGCCAGTGTTAATGCTGTAAAAGCAGCAATATAATAATACCCGTTGTAGGTAAATCCATGCAAAATATCATCGTATTGAGGGTGGATTTTCAGCACTAATTTCCATCCGAAAATAGCAATTAACGAAGTACTTACCAATGCTAAAAGAAACGGAACAAACCCTTTTACGATTCCTTGAATGGTTAGTTTCTTTTTTGAAATCCCAACAAATAGCAACACAAAAAATAGTACCGCACAAACAATAAACATTGGAATTACCCATGAAAACGGATAAAATACCAACCCAATGTATGGAAAATTGAAATACACATAATCTCCTTCGGCCTTTAAATTATTTAAATCATTCATAGAAAAATAATCCAACATAGCTACTAAATAGGATGCCTGATGATTGAGGGATTTCATATCCATTCGCTCATACGAATCTTGAGCAGTATGGTAATCAAAATGATCTCCAATAAATGCGAAATTATAGCCTTCAATATTTCCGTCTTCTCTAAAAACTGTTAAGTCAGTATCGTTCGGTAGCATTTTATAAATGCTGTACATTAATGAACTTCCAACTGGATACGGCGTATTTGCATGTTGAAAAGCCTCAATTAATTTTTTATTCCCTCCATTTGTTTCTAACAACAAATAACTTGGTCCTCCACTTCCACGTGCCTCAAAATTTAAGACTAAGCCTACATCTTTTGCCCATCTATGGTGATTTACAAAAGCATTTGCCCCTAACAATCCTAATTCTTCAGCATCCGTAATACATATTATTATGTCGTTTTTAGGTTGTTTGTGTTCTGCTAAAAATGCTCTAACACCTTCTAAAATCACCACAACTCCACTTCCTGCATCACTTGCTCCCAAGGATGAATGCTGACTAGAATCGTAATGAGAAAGTAACAACAACGCTTTTCCGGGTTCGCTTCCTTTAATTCTAGCTAAAATATTTTTAGTGTTGGTGGCGGCTCTCCATTTTCCATTCACCGCAATTTGTTCTTGAATYTCGACCTGCAAYCCTAATTTTTCTAAKGCTGAAACGATGTAATTTCGTACTACAACATGTTCAGGTGAGCCTGTAAAATGAGGTTTTTTCGTAATTTCCTTTAAATGAACCAATGCATTTGCGGTTGAAAATTCAGTTTTTTCAATAACATCTTCCTCTTTTTCAGTAGGAGTTAACGAATAAAAACTATAGTAAACAGTAGCGATAATTACAAGTATAGAAATTACTTGGGCGTATTTTTTTGAAAGCATATTTTAACTTATTGAATTGCTTAAAACCTGAGTTCGATATAACTCAGGTTTAAAATTAACTTATTTTTTTAATCTTTTTTAAAAAAAATGGTAGGTTTTATAAAATTTAATTTATTAAGCCATCCATCGTGCCTTTTATTTTTATAATTCATTTATATTTGAAAAATATTTTTTTTAAAACTTCACCATGGATAGAAGAAAATTTTTTAAAAACGGCTCTCTTTTTGCAGTAGGAACTTCCTTATTAAACCCTTTTGATCTTGGAGCGAATCCAATAGATTTAGACAGGCTAAAAAGTTCTAAAGTAGCAAAGAATATTATTGTTGTGGTTAGTGATGGTATGAGTATTGGTACGCTAAATATGGCGGACTTATATCTTTCAAGAAAAACAGGAACCGGAAGTAATTGGCTTCAATTATATAAAGACAATAAAATAACACGAGGTTTAATGGATATGGCTTCTGCCAACTCTATTGTAACTGATTCGGCTGCTGCAAGTTCGTCTTGGGGTGGTGGAGTTAGAATAAACAATGGCGCATTAAATATGGGTCCAAATGGTGAAAACCATCTTCCTATATGGCAAAAATTTAAAAAAGCAGGTAAAATGGCGGGCTGTGTTACCACAGTACCCATCACACATGCTACTCCAGCTGGTTTTTGTATCAACAGCAAATCTCGTAATACGCAAGCAACCATTGCAGAAAGTTATTTAGCACAAGAATTTGACGTAATGATGGGTGGTGGTGACAAATATTTTTCTGCTGAATACCGCGAAGATAAAAGAGACATGTATCAGGAATTTGAGGCTAAAGGATATCAAATTGTAAAAACTAGAAATGAAATGCTGGGTGTCAATACCAACAACCCTATTTTAGGAGTATTTTCCCTTGACGCTCTTCCTTATACCATTGATAGAACTAACAGTACAGCACTTACTGAAAAAATACCCACTTTGGCTGAAATGACACAAACAGCCATTGACCGTATGAAAAATAACCCGGATGGATTTGTATTGCAAGTTGAAGCAGGAAAAGTAGATTGGGCAGCGCATGCAAATGACATTGCTGGTTTAATTTACGATCAAACCTCGCATGATGAAGCTATTAAAGTAGCGATTGATTTTGCTGAAAAAAATCATGATACCTTAGTTATTATCACTACCGATCACGGAAATTCAAATCCTGGTATTTTGTATGGGAAAAAAACAAATGAAAATTTTGATAAAATCCAAGACTACAAACATACCAATGAGTGGATTTTAAATGGAATTAGCAAAGAAAATACGATCGCTCAAATAAAAGAACGCTTAGCCTATGCCAATAATTTTGGGGCTACCAATGAGGAAGCTGATTTAATTTTAAGTTATTATAGAAACCTAAAAGCTGAAGAAGGAGTATACAACTATAAACATTTACCTTATAAAGTACTCGCTGATATTCAACAACAGCATAATTCAGTAGGCTGGCATAGTATGGTACACTCTGCAGATTATGTAGAACTGGCCATGTTTGGTCCTGGAAGTGAGTTATTAACTCCATTTATCAAAAACACCGACTTACATTATTTAATGTTAACCGCTGCTGAAGTAGAAAATAAGTTTTAGCTGAGTTTCGGTTCAGTAGTTTAGAACTGTCATTAAGTTCAATACTGTCATTGCGAATCTCACCTGTCATTAAATACGCTAAATCTTCGATAGGCCGTTTGTAATTAGTTGTAAGCAACAAAAGTAAAAACCCCTCTTTTTAGAAAGAATAACTCTTTAAAACTTTGAGATTCAGAAACAACGTTCCGCGACGTTTTAAGGAGGGTTCTGCAGGGCAGAAATTCCTGCTAAAAAGTGTCCTTTTTTGATTCGTTTTTTAGACAAGTAAAAAATGAATGAAATATACTAGTGTTATGCATCAGTTATTATGAGCAAAGCGAAGGATCTCATACATACCTTTCCGCCCGCACGCCACCCGGCTCAATCGCTAAAAATGTACCCCGTACATTTTATTTACGCTCTGCCCCATTCAGAATGACATAATCATTGCATTTTGTTCAGAATAACAAATAAACAATTCAACAACTAAACAATTCAACAATTCAACAATTCAACAAATCAACAATTAAACATATTTCCCTGCTATTGCGAGCGTAGCGTGGCAATCTCATGATTAGAACTGCAAAGATTGAGACTGCCACGTCGCTTTCCCCGCACGCCATCTGGCTCAATCGCTAAAAATGTACCCAGTACAATTTTTTTACGCTCTGCCCTATTCAGAATAACAACTAAACAATTCAACAACTAAACAATTCAACAATTCAACAATTCAACAAATCAACAATTAAACATATTTACCTGCCTTCACAGGAAATCGAAGATTCAACAATCTATCAATCTTTTTTAATCAATAAATAATAATCGTTTTCCAACGCTAAATAACCTTGATCATAGATATAATAGGTGTTGCCTGTTTTGGTTGTATAAATGGACGTGAAAAAATTAAAATCAAAATTTCCATCTAACAGTTTTGTTCTGGTAACTTTGGTTTTTCCCGTAGTGTTTAATGCTGATAATAAGCGGTGATTTTTACGCAGTCGGTTATTGATATTTCGCAGTAGATTTTTACTTTCCTTATTTACTTTATTGTTAAATGAATTTCGGCAATAATCAGCACAAAACTTTTTATCAATTCTACCCTGAAATGGCTCACCACACTCTAAGCAATTATTTTTCATAGCAATTTTTTCCTTTTTCAATTAATATTTAACTATAACTTCAATAACTATTTACTTTCAATTGCCCCTTCTTCATTGTCAATGGTAACATTTCCCCAATTTTCGCCAGATTTAATTCGGTACAATTGCATTTCAGAAATTCCAAACTGTTTGGCAATTAACCGCATGCGTGTTTTTCTGTTTGGGTCGTTTATCTTTCGTTTAATTAAACGAACTCTTCCTTCAGTTAATTTTGAATAGGTTCTTTTACCTATTCGTTTTTTATGCACTGGGTTCTTTATATTGTGGTCATTTAATTCTTTCCTATTCACCCAT
>NVVE01000022.1 GCA_002733285.1 Lutibacter sp.
TGTTTCGCCGACCCTACCGCGCGTGAAAGAGTGATATTCTCTTTTGTCTTGCGTTCAGAAGGTACACTACCTTAAATTACCCACATTGTCAGGCCAACAGGGAAGATATCAATGACAACAGAGCCAATAGACTCGTTTGACAAAGCAATACTGGATCAGCTATCCACCAACGGGCGAATTACTATAACCGAGTTGTCGCGCAATATTGGTTTGTCAAAAACGCCCTGCCAAGTACGTGTCAAACGCCTGGAATCTGACGGGTACATCACCGGATACCGCGCCATGCTTGACCCAATCAAATTGGGACTGGATCACGTTGCATTTGTCGAAGTAAAACTAATTAATATTTTTATTTTATAATTACGGTTTAACCGTAATTTTTAAAAATTATTTTCCTGTACTTTTGGTTAGTTTGTTACCAATAGAAAATTTATATAAATAGGCATCCAATATCGATAAAAACGAACGGAAGGAATGGTGAAATAAGGAGCTTTATAAAATCATATAATGACTTAAAAATAGTGAAAACTATTATCAGTAGATGAATTTATAAATTCAAAAAAAGCTCAAAAAAACAAAGTTATGATTAAAAATGAAAGAAAATACGTAGAATGGATTGAGAAAAATGAGGGTATTTCTAAGCATGAAATGGCATCAGCAATAAAATCTTTAAAAAGTATTTCAATACTTATTGGTGAAGACCTTTCTGAAAAAAACCTTTTCAATGATAATTGTATTGAAATTATTTCGAAGAAATTGCGAGGGCTGAAAAACGAAAAATCTATTTCAAATTATAAAGTAGTTTTGAGACACTATGTGAATATGGTTGAAAATTTAAGAGCAACTACTTCAGCCAATACCAAATAAAATCTATAAACAATTAGGATCTTCAAAACTTAACAGAAAGATAAAAAGTAAATATTTAAGATGAGGCTAGTAGAAAACTAGTCCTATGTTGATTTTATAAAAAAATTATCTCGTCTAAATAATTTACCTTGGTTATTTAGACGAGACATTTAAAGTTGTTAATTTAATAAGGTATTTGTTTTTTTAACACCCTCAGCACTTTCGTGTAATTTTATTTTTTCAGCTTCAGATAATTCAATCTCAACAATTTTTTCAATCCCGTTTTTACCAATTATACATGGCACTCCAATGGAAAGATCATTTAATCCATATTCACCTTCTAATAAAGCTGAACAAGGGAACATTTTTTGCGAATCGCAAGCAATTGCTTGCACCATAGAAGAAACTGCGGCACCTGGAGCATACCAAGCACTCGTTCCTAATAATTTAGTTAACGTAGCTCCACCAACTTTTGTATCTTCCACGACTAGTTGCATTCTATCTTCAGATAAAAACTCAGAAACTAATACGCTATTACGAGCTGCTTTCCCAATTAATGGAACCATTCCAGTATCACTATGACCTCCAATTACCATTCCATCTACATCAGATTGAGGACAACCCAATGCTTCCGCTAAACGAAATTTAAAACGAGCACTATCTAAAGCGCCACCCATTCCAATAATTCTGTTTTTTGGTAATCCTGTAGCTTTATGAGCTAAGTAAGCCATAGTATCCATTGGATTACTTACAACAATAATAATTACTTTTGGTGAATATTCAATTAAACTAGTTGCAACAGATTTTACAATTCCGGCATTAATACCAATTAGTTCTTCACGTGTCATTCCTGGTTTTCTTGGAATACCACTTGTAATAACTGCTACATCACTACCTGCTGTTTTCGAATAATCGTTCGTTGTACCTGTWATTTTRGTATCAAANWYCATTWAANGARGCGGTTTGCATWARATCCATAGCTTTWCCTTCRGCAAAACCTTCTTTAATGTCAATTAATGTTACTTCTGAAGCGAAGTTTTTAATAGCGATGTACTCAGCGCAACTTGCACCTACAGCACCTGCTCCTACTACTGTTACTTTCATATCGTTGTGTGTTTATTTAAAAATATTAATTTGATTGTAAAATTAAGAATTTTATATGAAAAGTAAGTAACATTTATTCTAAAGTACGAAAACGATTTTAGTTTTTTCAAGGTCTTATTTTATACCTCATAGTAAAGGGTAATTATCTAATACTAAAAGCTATCCCAGCAGATATGTTGTGTATTCTTGAAATGTATAATCAACAAATATTTTAAATAATTTAAACCTAGTCTACTCCCTGAAGTTGTTCTAAACCATAAGCCATAAAATCTAAACTTGAAGAATCGGTTAATTCTATTTGCACTATTTGATTTGTAGCTAGAAGTCCAGTTTCTAATTCAAGATTAGATGTTCAATAGAAATAAAAAATAATCAGCATAAAAAAGACTGCTTTTAAGCAGTCTTTTTTATGTATTTAGATGATATAATAATTATGCATCAATATTAGCATATTTTGCATTTTTTTCAATAAACTCTCTACGAGGAGGTACCTCATCACCCATTAACATTGAGAAAACTCTATCGGCTTCAGTCAAATTATCAATAGTAATTTGGCGTAACGTTCTAAATTCAGGATTCATTGTAGTATCCCAAAGTTGTGTGGCATTCATTTCTCCTAGACCTTTATAACGTTGAATGTTTACAGAACCACCAAAGTTATGGGCAATTAAATCACGTTGATCATCATTCCATGCATATTCCCTTTTCTGCCCTTTTTTAACTAAGTATAATGGTGGAGTGGCAATAAAAATATGACCGTTTTCTATTAATTCTTTCATATATCTAAAGAAAAAAGTAAGAATTAATGTTGAAATATGGCTACCATCCACATCGGCATCACACATAATAACTATTTTATGATAACGAAGTTTAGTTAGATTCAACTCTCTTGGATCTTCTTCTGTACCTATAGAAACACCAAGAGCTGTATACATATTTTTAATCTCTTCATTTTCAAAAACTTTGTGTTGCATGGCTTTTTCAACATTTAAAATTTTACCTCTAAGAGGCAGAATTGCTTGGAAAGCTCTATCACGTCCCTGTTTTGCTGTTCCACCTGCGGAATCTCCCTCAACTAAGAAAATTTCACATTTTTCAGGATCAGTTTCTGAACAATCACTTAATTTACCTGGCAAACCACCAATAGACATGACTGTTTTTCGTTGCACCATTTCTCGTGCTTTCCGAGCAGCGTGACGAGCAGTTGCTGCTAAAATTACTTTTTGAACAATTATTTTGGCATCATTCGGATTTTCTTCCAAATAATCATTTAACATTTCAGATACCGATTGACTAACTGCAGAGGTAACTTCACGATTTCCTAATTTTGTTTTGGTCTGTCCTTCAAACTGAGGTTCTTGAACTTTAACGGAAATAATAGCGGTTAACCCTTCGCGGAAATCGTCACCGGCAATATCAAATTTAAGTTTGTCTAACAATCCAGAAGCTTCAGCGTATTTTTTTAACGTATTTGTTAATCCACGTCTGAAACCAGATAAATGTGTACCGCCTTCATGTGTATTAATATTGTTTACATATGAATGTAAGTTTTCAGTATAAGAAGTGTTGTAGACCATAGCAACTTCAACAGGAACTCCATTTTTTTCACCTTCCATTGAAATAATTTTACCTGTTAATTGTTCCCGAGTAGCATCTAAATATTGAATAAACTCAGGCAATCCTATTTCACTATAAAATTTTTCGAAAATGAAGTTTCCTTCATCATCGATGTTTCTTTTATCTTCTAGCGTTATAGTAATACCTTTATTTAAATAAGAAAGTTCTCGTAATCTTGTAGCTAAAGTATCGTAATTATATTCGGTTGTTATGTTGAATATAGAATTATCAGGAATAAAGGTAACGAGCGTGCCATTTTCATTACTATCGCCAACTGGTTTTGCAGGGTATAAAGCTTTTCCAAGTTCATATTCTTGTTCCCAAATTTTGCCTTCTCTAAATACAGTTGCTTTCAAATGGGCTGATAATGCATTCACTACTGATACACCAACACCGTGTAACCCACCAGAAACTTTATAAGAATCTTTGTCAAATTTACCTCCAGCACCAATTTTTGTCATTACAACTTCTAGAGCTGAAACACCTTCTTTTTTGTGAATATCTACAGGAATACCACGACCATTATCTTTTACTGAAATGGAATTATTTTCATGGATAACTACTTCTATTTTATCACAATGGCCAGCCATTGCTTCATCAATTGAATTATCAACTACTTCATATACTAAATGGTGTAATCCTCTTGTTCCAACATCTCCAATATACATTGATGGACGTTTACGTACATGTTCCATTCCTTCTAATGCCTGAATACTATCGGCAGAATAATCGTTTTTTTTAATTTCTTCGCTCATATTTAAAGGTCTATGTATTTTATAGTTTATTGATTACCAAATATAATTATTGAATTAGTAATTTTAAGGGCTTTTGACGACGCTAATGACTGAAGTTATTAACAATTGTAAATTACTTGAAAGGCGCTTAAAATCAATTTAAATAAGCTTATTGTTGATATTGCCATTTATTTTCGGCACTTGTATTCTTCAACTTTATAAAATATCTTATAGGGCTTTATTTTAAGCCTAAAAAAGTAGTAATTATTGTTACAAATGTAATTTGATGGATTATAAATAAGATTTTAAAGCAAGTTTTAATAAATATATTCAATGGCACTTATAAATTTATTATTGAGAAAAATAATAATAAAGTACACGTACTATTTATAATAATATTATTTTTGCGGATGCAACACAAAGTACTTATTTTAGATTTCGGTTCGCAATACACACAATTAATTGCGAGAAGAGTAAGGGAGCTCAATATTTTTTGTGAGATCTTCCCTTACAATAGCAACAACTTTACTATTAAAAATTACAAGGCAATTATTCTTTCTGGAAGTCCATTTTCAGTTAGAGCTAAAGATGCTCCTCATCCTGATTTATCAAAAATTAAAGGGGGAATACCTTTGTTAGGTGTTTGTTTTGGAGCACAATTTATGGCACATAATTTTGGAGGTAAAGTAGGGTCTTCAAATACGCGTGAATATGGAAGAGCAAATCTTTCATTTGTAAAAGAAAACGAGCTATTTTTTGACGGAGTTAATGAAGGTAGCCAAGTTTGGATGAGTCATAGTGATACCATCATTGAATTACCTGAAAATTGTGAGTTGATAGCAAGTACACACGATGTTAAAAATGCTGCATTTAAGATTAAGAGTGAAAAAACATATGGAATTCAGTTTCATCCAGAGGTATATCATACAAAAGATGGATTGAAAATTTTAGAAAATTTTTTGGTGAGCATTAGTGGAGTTGATCAAACTTGGACTCCAGATTCTTTTGTTGAGTCAACGGTTGAACGATTAAAAAAACAGCTTGGAAATGATAAGGTAGTTTTAGGGCTTTCCGGGGGTGTAGATTCAACGGTAGCCGCTGTATTGTTGAGTAAAGCTATTGGAAATAAGTTGTATTGCATTTTTGTGAATAATGGTTTATTACGTAAGAATGAATTTAAAAATGTATTGGAACAATACAATGGTATGGGACTAAATGTGAAGGGTGTTGATGCTTCGGCACGTTTCTTGAAAGAGCTTAAAGGAGCGTCTGATCCTGAAGGAAAACGCAAAATTATAGGTAAAGTTTTTATTGAAGTTTTTGACGATGAAGCACATTTATTGGAAGATGTAAAATGGTTAGCACAAGGAACTATTTATCCAGATGTGATTGAATCTGTGTCAGTATCAGGTGGACCTTCAGCAACTATTAAATCACACCATAATGTTGGAGGATTACCAGATTTTATGAAATTAAAAATTGTAGAACCTTTAAAAATGTTATTTAAAGATGAGGTTCGAAGAGTTGGTGCTTCACTTGGAATTGATGCTGAATTATTAGGAAGACATCCATTTCCTGGGCCAGGCTTGGGAATTAGAATTTTAGGAGATATTACTGCCGATAAAGTTAGAATGTTACAAGAAGTTGATGCTATTTTTATTCAAGGACTGAAAGATGCAGGGCTATATGATAAAGTTTGGCAAGCAGGAGCGATGTTGCTGCCTGTAAATTCAGTAGGAGTTATGGGAGATGAAAGAACCTATGAAAAAGCAGTTGTGTTGCGCGCCGTAGAATCAACTGATGGGATGACCGCTGATTGGGTAAATTTACCGTATGAATTTTTACAAAAAACATCAAATAAAATAATAAATGGTGTTAAAGGCGTTAATAGAGTAGTGTATGATATCAGTTCCAAACCACCAGCAACTATTGAATGGGAATAAAATCTGAACGTTAAAAATAAAATTTCATTTATGAAACGAGCATGTTAAAATGTTTATCACCCAAGGGAATGATTAATAGCGAACAGCATGTGACCGTTAAAAAACAATAAATATAAACACATGAAAAAAATACCCTTATTAATATTATTTCTTTTTTTAAGTACGACTGTCTTGATTGCCCAACAAAAAAAGTATGTTGCATATACTGTTAAAAAAGGTGAAACAATTAAAAGTATTGCGAAAGTATATAAGTTRTCTAAAAGGGATTTACKTCGWTTAAATCCWGGGRTTRGTAGAAAACCNAAAGCNNMWAMWRYKATTATNANNGTRCCMAACYTGAATTWTGGAAAAWMGGWWGTTGAAAYWAAAAAAAGGRATGATAGATTYTATTYRGTTAAGCCKAAAGAAACATTATTCGGKATTTCAAAAAAGTTTGGAATTACTATTGAAGAATTRAAARCTRTAAAYCCTGAGYTGATTRATGGAGTRAAAATTGGAATGAAATTRGTAATYCCTAAACCAAGCATAACTCAATTAAAAGATTCTGTAAATTTTGTGCTTCATTCAGTAGTTATTGACGATACACTTTACAATTTATCAAAGCGATATGAAGTTGAAGAAGAAGCAATGTTTATGTTAAATCCAGCATTAAGTGAAGGGTTAAGATTAGGAATGTTGTTAAAAATTAAACCAATTGAAACTACAGAGGAAGAGACCAATGTTTTTATAGAAAATATAGATTTCAAAAAAGAATTGAATGTTGCCCTAATGCTTCCATATCAACTAAATAAATTARCTGATTCACTGACAATTGAAAGTTTCGAAAAAAGAAATTCTTTGTTAAATATTACTACAGATTTTCATTTAGGAGCAGTCATGGCAATTGATTCGTTACGACAAAAAGGAGTAAGAATTAATGTTAGTTATTTTGATACTGAAAATTCGAATTTCAAACTACAATACTTAGTAAATACAATTAATTTTAACGATTTTGATGTAGTTATAGGACCCTTGTTTTTTGATAAAGCACATTGGGTATCGAAACATATTGATGTACCTGTTGTTGCACCCTTATTTTCAAAAAAACAAGCCGATCCTTCAGCTAATAATTTAGTAAAAAGTGCTCCAAATTTAAGGGTGTATGAAAATAAGTTATTGGAGCATTTGGAAGAAACATATCATGGTGAAAATATTCTTGTAGTTAACGATGAAGGTCCTGCGAATCAACAAAAATTATGGCGAATCGTGAATAAGTTAAAAGCTTTTGATTCAATTCAAAATATAGCCGTTGTTAAAACGGAGAATGGTTTTATTGATAGTGAACTTTTTAAAGAAAAGCTAGACACATTAGGTAAAAATTGGGTAATTATTATTAGTGATGAGAAGGTAACTACTTCTGCAGCTGTAAATAATTTAAAGACTTTTGTTGAAGACGTTGATATACGGTTATTTGCTTTAAATAAAGGTAAGAATTTTGATAAAATTGATAATAGTTTTTTAGGGAAATTAAATTTTGTATTCCCTACTTCAGAATTTATGGACATAGAAGACATTAAAGTGCAGCAGTTTTATGATAAGTACAACGCTAAAAATTATATGCTTCCTACAAAATATGCAATTAGAGGGTTTGACGTTACATATGATACCCTGATAAGAATTGCAAGTACTACTAATGTTGAAGAAGGATTGCAAGCTGGACAATCGTCAAGAATCTCTTCGTTTTTTTATTATGATAAAAAGTTGTTTGGAGGTTTTGAAAATGAAAAAATAATTTTAATTCAGTACACTAAAGAATTAAATGCCATTATTCTTAAGTAAAATTTATAATTAAAAAAAAGCGCAATTTTAAAATTGCGCTTTTTTTTAATTATATTTTCTTTAATTGCTGTTTTAGCATCTTAATCTGCTCAGCTAAGACATTTTGAGTATCTAATTTTTTAGCTTCATTAATTAACATAGTAGCTTCACGTTTTCGTCTTTTTGACATTGAAATACCAGCTAATTGAAGTTTTGCCATGGCAATATCATGCTTCATACTTAAGCCTAATTTTAATGCTTTTTTGAAAAACTTTTCTGCCTGTGTCAGATTGGTTTGAGAAATTAAAATTCCTTGTAAAAAATTGTAATATCCTTCTTGTTTTTGAATTAATGCACTACTTGGGTTTTTTATATAGGTAAGCCATTTACTTGCACCAGCAAAATTCTGTTTTCTTAATTGTAAGAATGCGAGTAATATAAATTCATTTTTAAAGTACAACAGTATAAATATACTTGCGAAAAGTATGAGTGAAATACCGTTCATAATATTTTCGTCAATAAATTGAAATACTGACCATACCAAAATTCCTGCTGCAATTACTAACTTTATGTATTTGTTAAACATTATAATCTAATTTTATGGAGTGCAAAGTTACATTATTGCAACGGTTTTAATTATTTTTTATAATGTTTTTTATGTTGTAAATATGCGAAAATTGAAATAACCGCAACAATGGCTACAGCATAGTATACAAAAGTTGGTGTTATCACTTTATCACCGCTGGCATAAGAATGCAATCCAGATAAATAAAAGTTAACTCCAAAATAGGTCATTAAAATAGATGCAAAAGCAGCAATTGAAAATAAATTAAATGTAAATCTACTTCTAAACCCTCCAGGGATTAATCGTATATGAAGTACGAAAGCATAGATCATAATACTAATTAATGCCCAAGTTTCTTTAGGGTCCCATCCCCAATAGCGCCCCCAACTTTCATTAGCCCATTGCCCACCYAAAAAGTTACCAATTACTAAAAGAACCAATCCTACTGTTAATGACATTTCATTGATGATGGTTAACTCTTTAATCATCAATCCAATTTTCTCTTTGTTCTTTTTAGTTGTTAAAATCATCAATAATAATGAGATTAAACCTAAGATCATCCCCAAGGCAAATGGTCCATAACTAGCTACAATTATTGCTACGTGAATCATTAACCAATATGAATTTAGTACAGGTTGCAAATTTGCGATTTCTGGATCCATCCAATTCCAGTGTGCTACCATTAARATAAATGCAGTTAAAAATGCAGTTGCAGCAATTGTCATAGACGATTTTCTTCCAAAATACAATCCAAATAACATGGTTGCCCAACCAACATATATCATAGATTCATAAGCATTACTCCAAGGAGCATGACCACTTATAATCCAACGGGCAATTAATCCCCCTGTATGGATTAAAAATAATCCAATAATAATGGCAGTGCTTGCTTTTATTAAGAAGTTAATTGTTTTATTATTGTTAAAAATTTGAAATATTACAAAAAAGAACATTAAAGTTCCAATATACATGTAATAACTAAATAGTTTTTTAAATACATCGTATTTGTTATAAGCAATTTCTAAGTTTATATTTTTATCTGATGGGTATACAGCACTACCATATTTTTGTTGGAATTTGATAATACCTTCAAGAATTTCATCGGAAGTAGAATAATCATTAGATGCGTTCGAGCTTGCTAAAGTTTGTAAATAAACTGGTAAAATTTGTCTTACAAATACAGAGTCTTGACCTTTAAAATTTGCCGTATTAATGTCGTTATGTGCTACCCAAGTATTGTTAGCATCATTAGGAACAGGGAATATTTTTAAAATAACACCAGTAATTGCTGAATATAAAAGGTTAACTCTTCTATCGACATTTATGACATCTTTTTCGAATTTACTTTTAATATTACTTTTTTGTGCTTCTTGTTGAATCTGAGCAATTTTATAGCCACCTTTTTCATCAAAGAAATTAGACAATGAAGCATATTTATTTTCATGCGGAATGCCAATAAGGTCTCGTAATTTTGTATTTCCTTTTTCAATATAAATTACAGGAATTTGGAACCAAATTCTTGGGTTTTGCTGAATAGATAAGAACACTTGTGTAGCATTCATGTCTTTATAAGTGTCATGTTTACTTACTTTTCGTAACAATTGAGAGGCATAAGTGTGAACTGGTTTCATTCGCCCTCCAGTATCCTGAATAATTAGTTTGCTAAATTTTTCTGTATGAGAAAGCCCAATATGATTCGCCACTAAAGCAGAATCTATTTGTGCTTTGCTCATCACGTGTCTGTGATCTTGTGAAAAGGCAACAGAAACTATTAGTAGCAATACAATAGAAGTTAGCGTTGTTTTTTTAGTTCTAATTTCTTGTAAACTTTTTCTCAGGAAATCAAAACGGGTATGTTTCATAAACATGATTAAAATTAGACCTGCATATAATAAAAAATAACCAATGTATGTAATTGTTGAGCCCCAATAATCATGGTTGACAGATAAGTGGGTTTCTTCGTATTGAGAAGTTATATTGTAACTGGACTGAAAGAATTTATAGCCTTTGTAATTTAAAATATTATTCATAAAAATTCTAAAATCAAAAGTTTCTTCAGGAGATATAACTGTAACTTCACTGGCGAAAGACATAGCACTTTGAGAACCAGGATAGTTGTCAAGTTGAAAATCATTTAATTTAATGCTAAAAGGCAATTGCATTTGCATAGCACCATAGCTCATTCTAAAATTTAAATTTCCAACAGAAAATTTTGTTGGTTGCTGTATGGCAAACTTTCCACCTCTTAATTTAACGTGAGTTGTTTCATCTCCTACTGTTACATCAAATTCTAGTTGGGCTAAGGCTTTACTGTCTTTATCTCCAGCAATTGTTTTATAGCTTCCTTTAACTGTATTTTTAGGAATTACAAATTTTAAATCTGCAACCGAATAAACTGCTAAAAGAGAAAAATCTTGAAGTGAATCTTTGACAATAGTTCCTTCAAAACTATCTGCCATTCTAAAGAATGTACCGTCAACAATAGCTTCTATTTTTAAATTTCCATCAACCGTTTTAAAATTAATTGTATTTTTAGTAGGGGCTTCATATCCAACCGAAACTCCGTGTACAAGTTCTGTAGTTCCTTTTTTAATGTAATGATCATGTCTTCCTCCACTACTAGATTCAACAAAAAGTAAATAATCACTACCAGAATCGCTTTCTTCAAATATGTCTTGGGCATGTGGAATATAWTCTGTTAAGTTTACACGAACGTCAGCCCCTTTAAAATCTGTTTTATAAGTATAATTGTTATTACTAATAGCTGAAAATAGCATATTGTGATGAGCAGGTGTTTTTTGTTCTTTTCCGTCGTTTACAACAATACTGATATAGTTTTTTTCAGAAAGAAAGGTATTACTAACGGCTCCTTCTTTAATAGGCATAATCCCTTCATAACTAATATAACGAGTAATTCCTGCTCCAACAAGGATTAAAAAGAAGGATAAGTGAAAAACTAGCACTACAAGTTTTTCTTTTTTGTATAGTTTGTACTTGAATATATTTCCAAAAAAGTTAATGGCTAATAAAATCATAATTCCTTCAAACCACCAAGCGTTATAAACGACAGCTTTTGCGGTTTCAGTTCCGAAATCATTTTCAATAAATGTTGCAACTCCCATTGACACAGCAAAAACTAAAAATAAAATGGCCATTAAACGGGTAGAATAAATAAGAGAAAGAAGTTTGTTCATTAGAGGTGTTTTTATAAAAAATATTTTTTTTTTGCGAAGATAATGATAATTATCATATTACAGTTTGTTGATCATAATTTTAAGTGAACTAAATCTTCGAAAATTGCAGTGACAAATGTACGTGTAACATTTGTAACATGAAATGATTATTATCATTAAAAAAAGGGGATTTATCTTAAAATAAAGTTAAAAATACTTTTTTTTTGTAATTTTGTAACAAGAAATTTTTGAATGAAAAATTTAAGTTTTTATAAAATACATTTCAACTCTTATTTAAATGTAAAGCGTCCTGAATGCTTTGCTAAATAGGTTCTATTCTTTTCGCGTTACTAATAGCACACTTTTTTAAAACTTAATAGAAMTAMTAACWWTATATTATTATGGAATTACCCTATGCAGAACCYTWTAAAATWAAAATGGTTGAATCAATAAAACGATCCACAAAAGAGCAACGCTTAAAATGGATTAAAGAAGCCGATTACAATTTGTTTAATTTGTCTTCAGATAAAGTATTTATTGATTTATTAACTGATTCAGGTACAGGCGCAATGAGTGATAAACAATGGGCTGAAATGATGATAGGAGATGAAAGTTATGCCGGATCATCTTCATTTTTGAAATTGAAAAAAACGGTTAAAGAAATTACAGGATTCAATTATTTTTTACCAACTCATCAAGGAAGAGCTGCTGAAAATGTATTGTTCTCTGCAATGGTTAAAGAAGGGGATGTAGTTCCTGGAAATTCACATTTTGATACCACTAAAGGGCATATAGAATTTAGAAAAGCAACGGCAGTAGATTGTACCATTGATGAAGCTTTTGATACTTCAATTGTTCATCCTTTCAAAGGAAACGTTGATTTGAATAAATTGGAAAAAGTATTTAAAAGTTATCCTAAAGAAAAAATCCCGTTTGTTATTCTTACCATAACTTGTAATAGTGCAGGAGGTCAACCAGTTTCTGTAAAAAATACAAGAGAAGTATCTGAATTGTGTAGGCAATATGAAATTCCGTTGTATTTTGATGCAGCTCGTTATGCTGAAAATGCTTATTTCATAAAAAAGAGAGAATCAGGTTATGAAAACAAAACTATTAAGGAAATTGTAAAAGAAGTATTTTCTTATGGCGATGGAATGACTATTAGTGCTAAAAAGGATGGTTTGGTGAATATGGGTGGTTTTATTGCATTAAACAATGAAGAAGTTTTTAAACAAGCTACTGTTTTTAATATCATGTATGAAGGTTTTATTACCTATGGAGGAATGAACGGAAGAGATATGGGAGCGCTAGCAGTTGGTTTAGATGAAGCTACAGAGTTCGATTATTTAGAAAGCAGAGTTGAACAAGTAGCGTATTTAGGAAAGAAATTAGTTGAATACGATGTGCCCGTTCAACAGCCTTTTGGAGGACATGCAATATTTTTAGACGCTAATAAATTTGTGCCAAGTATTCCAAGAGAAGAATATAGAGCACAAGCATTAGCTATTGAATTATATATTATTGGTGGTATAAGAGGTGTGGAAATAGGAACGGTATTGGCTGATAGAGATCCGTTTACTCGTAAAAATCGATATCCAGATTTAGAATTAGTTCGTTTGGCAATCCCAAGAAGAACTTATACAAATAATCACATGGATTACGTATCTGCTACTTTAAAAAATATTTTTGATACTAGAGAAGAAGCAAAATCTGGTTTTATAATTGTTGATGAAGCACCCATTATGAGACACTTCACCGTTAAATTTAAAAAAATATAATATCTTTTAATCCTTTTTTATTAAATTTACCAAAATTATTTAAAATAAATCATGATGTTATCACGTGCTAGTAAATATGCTATTCTATCAACACTTTTTTTAGCTTCTCATTCTAATGAGGATAAAAAAATAAGTGTTAAAGTAATTGCCGAAAGTATAGATGTTCCAAGTCCATTTTTAGCAAAGTTGCTGCAACAACTAGTACGTGGTAAAATTATTTCTTCAACAAAAGGTCCCAATGGAGGTTTTTATTTAACAATTAAGGATGGCCAAAAAAATGTTTGTGATATTATTGAGAATATAGATGGTTTAAACAGGCTGAATGAATGTTTTTTAGGATTAAATGACTGTGATTCATCCAATCCTTGTCCGGTTCATTTCATTGTTGAACCTTTTAAGAATAGTATTATGGGTAAATTTAGAGATAAAACTATTTCTGAATTTGCTCAAGAAATTTCACAAAAGGGGAGAGTTCTAACCCTGAAAGATATCAGTCCTGATATAAGTTAAAATAACTTTCATTTAATGATAAATATCATATATTTGCCGACTTTAAAATTATATTTTTGCTTAAATTATAAAAGACAAAAAGGTCTTAATATGATTAATTAACCATTCAAAATCAATAAGTATGTTATCAAAAAAACAAGCGAGAGCATTCTTTCTGGGGGGGACATTTGTAACGTTTATAATATTTATAGGCCTTACAATTTATTCTTTATCTCCAGGAAATGATCAAACAAACGAAGAAAACCTTTCTGCAGAAGTAGTAAGAGGAAAAGAAATTTGGGAATCCAATAATTGTATGGGGTGTCATACTTTATTAGGAGAAGGAGCGTATTATGCTCCAGAATTGACAAAAGTAATTGATCGTAGGGGAGCCGGCTACATAAAAGCGGTTTTAATGTCTCCCGTTTCATGGCAACCGAACGGTAGAAAAATGGTGGCTTATGCGATGACCGAAGGTGAAGCAAATGATGTTGTCGCTTTTTTTGAGTGGATCGGAGAAATTGACTTAAATGGATTTGGGGAAGTAGTTGGTGTAGATAGAAAAATATCTCCATTAGCAAAAGATAAAATTAACAACTAAACTAAAGTATTATGAAATATAAATCACAAAAAGTAGCATATTGGTTTTTTGCATTATCAATGCTATTATTAGTATTACAGATAGTATATGGATTTGTAATGGGATTTGCCCGCATTGGAATGGATGGCTTACATGATTTTATTCCTTTTAATACTGCTCGAGCAGTTCATACTAATTTATTAGTAGTTTGGTTGCTATCTGGTTTTATGGGAGCAGCTTATTACATTATTCCTGAAGAAGCACAACGTGAATTGGTAAGTGTARAATTAGCGTATGTTCAATTAATTAGTTTAGCTTTAGTTGGAGTTGCAGCAGTTGTAGGGTTTCACTTTAATTACTGGGAAGGACGTAAATTTTTAGAAATTCCAAGACCATTAGATTATTTAGTAGTAGTAAACGTCCTTTTATTTATGGGAATTATTATGGTTACTTTATTTAAAGGGAAACAACAAACCACAACAGCATTGGTGTTAACCATGGGACTTTTATTTGCTGCGTTATTGTACTTACCAGGTATGATTCCTTTTGATAGTCAAGTATTAGATTCTTTTTTCCGTTGGTGGGTTGTTCACTTATGGGTAGAAGGTGTTTGGGAATTAATTATGGGAGGTATTTTATCTTTCTTATTAATTAAGCTAACAGGTGTAGATAGAGAAGTTATTGAAAAATGGTTGTATGTAATTGTTGGTTTAACATTCCTTTCAGGAGTATTAGGTACAGGGCACCATTACTATTATATTGGTGTGAATAAAATTTGGATGATTGTAGGTGGAATATTTTCAGCTTTAGAGCCTTTAGCATTCTTAGCAATGGCATTATTTGCAGTTAATATGTATCGTAAAGGGGAGAAAAAACATCCAAATAAATTAGCACTGTATTGGACTTTAGGTGCAGCAATCCTTTCTTTCGTTGGAGCAGGTTTATTAGGATTTGCTCATACATTACCTCAAACTAATTTATATACACACGGAACTTTAGTGACTGCGATGCATGCACATTTAGCTTTTTGGGGCGCATATGCAATGATTGTTTTTGCAATTATAAGTTATAGCTTACCAAACATGACAGGTAGAAAATTATACGATGGTTCACGAGGTCGAATGGCATTTTGGTTGTCTAATATTGGTATGGTAGGAATGACCGTTGCTTTTGGAGTTGCWGGTGTTGCTCAAGTATATTTAGAAAGAAAGTTTAAAATGGACTTTATGCAAGTTCAAAACGAAATTAGTATTCATTTTGTTGTCTTGCTACTTTGTGCATCATTATTTGCAACAGGAATTGTTCTTTACATTATTGATTTCTATAAACATGGTACACCAACCGATGAAGCTCTAGAAATTAAAGAATAAATTAAATAAACAACTAGTGTTTAAGAGTTAAACATTATATAATTTTAATATTTAGATTGATTTCCAGAGTAGAGGACTATTAGTTATTTTCCATAGAATTGTAGCCATATAATTTAATACTCTGGTTTTCTTATGCTTTTTTTGAGCATATTATCATCAATAATTACATCTTAATTAATAATATCAAACTATTTGAAATAATGAAAAATTTAAAAAAACAAGTAAGTCTTGTTTGTAGTTTAGTAATWGCATTGTCCATTTTAAGTTGTGACAATGYTARAAMGAAAAAGGTTGTTGACCCAGCTAAAATTGTAATTTCWGGAACGATGGATGCAGAGTTAACATCTCCTCCATTTGTACCTGCACCTGTAGGAGATAGACCTGCAAAAAAGGTAATTGTTAATATGGAAATTCTTGAACAAGAAGGAACTATGACTGATGGTACAACATATATTTATTGGACTTTTGGTGGTTCAGTACCAGGAAGTTTCATTCGTACAAGAGTAGGTGATGAAGTAGAATTTACATTATCAAATCACCCTGACAATAAATTACCTCACAATATTGATTTACATGCCGTTACTGGTCCAGGTGGAGGAGCAACTTCTTCATTTGTTGCTCCAGGTCATGAAAAAACATTTTCTTTTAAAACCTTAAATCCTGGCTTATATGTATACCATTGTGCAACAGCACCTGTTGGAATGCACATTGCGAACGGTATGTACGGTTTGATTTTGGTTGAACCTGAAGGAGGGCTACCTAAAGTAGATAAAGAATACTACATAATGCAAGGAGATTTTTACACAAAAGGAGAWTATGGHGCCCCAGGATTACAGTCTTTTGATATGAAAAAAGCAGTTGAGGAAGATGCTGATTATGTTGTGTTCAATGGTAAAGTAGGAGCCTTAACTGGAGATAATGCCATTACTGCAAATGTTGGAGAAACGGTTCGCTTATACGTGGGTAATGGTGGVCCAAACTTGGTTTCYTCTTTCCATGTAATTGGTGAAATTTTTGACAAAGTAAATGTTGAAGGTGGTTCTACAATAAATGAGAACGTACAAACAACATTAATACCTGCTGGTGGAGCTTCAATAGTTGAGTTTAAAGTAGATGTTCCTGGAACTTTTATTATAGTTGATCACTCAATTTTTAGAGCATTCAATAAAGGTGCTTTAGGAATGTTGAAAGTTAAAGGAGAAAATCATGTAAATCTTTATTCAGGAGTGAAGCAAGAAGGAATTTATAATCCTGAAGGAGGAACCATTCAAGAAATGCCAAGTGATGATAAAAAACCAGTTGTAAAATCGAAGAAAACATTGGCTCAAAAAATTGAATTGGGTAAAAATATCTATACAAAAACTTGTTTTGCATGTCACCAGGCAAATGGAGAAGGAATAGCCAAAGTATTCCCTCCTATAGCAAAATCAGATTATTTAAATGCTGATGTAAAAAGAGCTATTTCGATTGTGTTGAATGGTAAAACAGGTGAAATAATTGTAAATGGTGAAAAATACAACAGTATTATGACCAAGCAAACTTTGACTAGTGATGAAGTTGCAGATGTATTAACATATGTGTACAATTCATGGGGAAATAATAAAACAAATGTGACTACTAATATGGTAGATGAAGTAAAAAGCGGTCACTAATAAAATTGAAATAAAAAATGAAAACTATTTTCAGATTGATAATTTGTTGCTTATTGCTGCTTTGGGGATCCAATGCAATTAGTCAATCTGAAATGGTTTCTATAAAAGGCGGTACATATATACCACTTTATGGGCGAGACTCATTGATGGTTTCTATTATGGATTTCAAGATAGATGTATTTCCAGTTACTAACATAGAATTTTTGGAGTTTGTAAAGAAGAATCCAACATGGAAGAGATCCAATGTAATTAAACTTTTTGCAGATGGAAATTATCTTTCAAATTGGAAATCAGATCTAGTTTTAAATGACAATCAAAAGCCAAATGCGCCTGCTACAAACATTTCTTGGTTTGCTGCAAAAGCTTATTGTAATTGTMAAGGTAAAAGATTGCCATCAGTTGATGAATGGGAATATGTTGCAATGGCAAATGAAAAATTAGCAGATGCACGTAGTTTAAAGAATTATAACGAATTCATATTGTCATGGTATGAAAAACCAAAAACAAATAATAATGAAATTGGTAACACTTTTAAAAACTACTGGGGAGTATATGATTTACATGGACTAGTATGGGAATGGACATCAGATTTTAATTCAGTGCTGATTTCAGGAGAATCAAGAAAAGATGTTGATAACGATAGTAATTTATTTTGTGGAAGTGCTGCTGTTGGTGCTACTGATTTGATGAATTATGCTGCTTTTATGCGCTACGCAATACGTGGTAGCTTGAAGGCAAAATACAGCATGAAAAACCTTGGATTTAGGTGTGTTAAAAATGAAAATTTAAAAATATGAAAAACATAAAATTTGTAATAATCTTGTGTCTAGGGTTATTATCGTTTACTTCGTGTGATTCAAACAAGCAAAAACAAAAAGATGAAATAGCGTATCAATGTCCAATGAAATGCGAAGGGGAAAAAACATTCAATTCAAAAGGAAGTTGTAGTGTTTGCAATATGGATTTGAAACTAATTTCGTCGAAAGATACAAGCGTCATAGAATCTAATGAAATTTCAGAATCGTCGATTTTCAATTTGACTTCAGAATGGAAAACAGAAGAAGCAGAAACAATTCTACTGGAAGACTTAAAAGGAAAAACATTAGTAATGGTAATGATTTATACAACATGTAAAGCAGCTTGTCCAAGATTGGTTGCAGATATGCGTAATATTGAAAAGAAATTACCAAATAATATCGTAAATGAAGTTAGCTTTGTAATGATAAGTATTGATCCAGAAACCGATACTCCACAACGACTTAAAGAATTTGCAATAGAAAACTTCATGGATGGAGAGCAATGGACATTTTTGCAAGGAACCGTGCCAAATGTAAGGGAGTTTGCAAATGTACTTGCCGTCAAATATAAGCAGATTTCTCCAATGGATTTTTCGCATTCAAATATAATTAGTGTCTTTAATCCTAAGGGTGAATTAGTACACCAACAAGAGGGATTAGGTGTTGATAATAAGGAAACCATCGCTAAAATTATTAAAACAGTTAACAATGAATAATCAAGCCCCATATTATCATCCAATTGGAAAAGAAATAGAAGTTTTTGAACATTCTTATAAGAACAAGCTTCCTTTTTTATTAAAAGGCCCAACTGGAACTGGTAAATCAAGGTTTATTGAGTTTATGGCTCATAAATTAGAGAAAAAATTAATTACTATTTCTTGTCACGAAGAAACGTCTTCTACCGATCTGATAGGTAGATATATAATTAAAGGAGCCGAAACAATTTGGTTAGATGGACCTTTAACTACGGCAGTTAAAGAGGGTGCAATTATTTATTTAGATGAAATTGCCGAAGCTAGACCTGATGTAATTGTAGCAATCCACTCATTAACAGATCATAGAAGAGAATTATTTATTGATAAATTAGGGGAAATTGTAAAAGCACATAAAGATTTTATGTTGGTTGCCTCTTTTAATCCTGGATATCAACGTGGTTTTAAAGAATTGAAACCATCAACACGTCAACGATTTGTTGCAACATCTTTTGCCTATCCGATAGCTGAAATTGAAGCTGAAATTTTAGTTAATGAAACAGAAATAGCTATAAGTATTGCGAAGAAATTAGTTAATATTGCGACTAAAATAAGAAATCTTACAGAACTTGGATTAACTGAAACTGTATCAACTCGATTGCTTGTTGATGCTGCTAAATTAATTCATAGTGGTTTACCAAAACGATTATCTGTACAAGTTGCTGTTGTTGAACCTTTATCTGATGATTTAGAAGTTGTTGAAGCGCTAAAAGATTTGTGTGATTTAATGATTTAATACGGTAGTTGTTCATAGCTACTTCCTGAACTTGTTTCAGATTCTCTAAACTCAATATTCAATACAAGAATAATGTTCGAACCTGATGAATATCTTTTTACTAAACTTGCTTATTACTTTAAACGCCGTAAAAGGAAAAAGCAAGAAAGTATAACACATGCTGTAAATCTGGACGATATTAAACCTCGGTTAACTATTTTTGCAAGGGCAATTACAGGAAAATCTATCGAAATTTATGAGGCCGAAAGAGAAGGTGGATTTAAAAATAATAATTTTTTTCTACCCTCCAAATTTTCAGATTTTTCTACAACCGATGAAAATATTTCCTTTTATTTATTCAGAGTGTTGTATTTGTCCATTCAAAAGAATAATGATCTAAATTGGAATGATAACGTAGAACATAGCTTAGAGGAATCTCAAAAAAAAGCACAGGATACTTCTCAAAAAGTATTGTCAGATTTGTTTGAACAATTTCCTATTACTAAAAAATCCCATCAAAAATTAATTCAGTTTTATAAAGATAAAGTCAAAAATATAGCGTCTGTAGATTATACTTTTATATATGGAAAATGGATGCGTAATAATCCAGAAGATGATTCGGATGAAAAACTTAAAAATTTCACTGATAAAGTAAAAAAAGCGGAAGAAGACAAACCCAAAACTACTATAAAGTCTAAGGCAGTTGAAGAAATTATTTCTGTTCAAATAGATCAAAAACAACAAGAAGATGCCGTTTTGCAGCATCAATTTGAAAAAGTTGAAACAGCCGATGAGTTCAATGGGAATTTTAGAGATATGGATGGAGATGATGAATTAGAAGATCATTCGAACGCATTGGAAGAATTAAATATGAAATATACCGTTCGTGTTGATGATACTGCCCACTCGGTGTATCAAGCCGATTTTATTGAAAATACAACTATTTCAGAAAGTGCTGAAGTYGATAGTAAGGGATATCATATTTTGTACGATGAGTGGGATTATTCAAAACGAGCCTACAAAGAAAACTTCTGTAAGGTATATCCAAAAACAGTTCTAAAAACAGACGCTCCTTATTATAAAAAAACATTGATAAAAAATAATTCTACACTTATAGGGTTACGTAAAATGCTGAGTTCTATCAATAATAAATACCAGCAACAACGGAGACAAACRCAAGGAGAAGAATTTGATATTGATGCTATAACAGATTTGTTTGTTGATGTAAAYTCWGGRCATACGCCTTCAGAAAAAATATATTTATCTAAAAGGAAAAAAGAAAAAGATTTATCTATTCTTATTTTGTTGGATATAAGTTTGTCAAGTGATGGATATGCAGCAGGAAATAGAGTTATTGATGTTGAAAAACAAGTTTCAATTTTATTTGGTGAAATTCTGAATGAATTTAATATTGATTTTTCGATTGATTGTTTTTATTCTAAAACTAGAAATCATTCAACGTATTTGACTGTAAAAGGATTTGATGAAGACTGGAATAGGGCTAAATTTAAAATAGGAGCAGTGGAACCAAGTGGTTATACCAGAATAGGAGCAGCCTTACGTCATTCAGGGGCTTTGTTAGATAAGCGAGATACAAAGAATAAATGGGTCATTCTTATTTCTGACGGAAAACCGAATGATTATGATAAATACGAAGGGAAATATGGAATAAACGACGTAAAACAAGCACTTAGAGAGTTAAATGAACGTCAAATTAATTCTTACGCTTTGGCAATTGAAGCAAAAGCAAAATATTATTTACCTCAAATGTTTGGTCAAAATCACTATCAAATATTAACAACACCCGTTGAGATGCTGAAATCATTGGTGCTGTTATACGAAAAAATAAAACATCAATCTTAGTTAATTACTTCTTAATTACAAATAAACAAGATGATTACATTTAAGTTTTGTTAAATTCCAAAAAAAACTTACATAATAAAGGATAAAAAGGTATTTTAATATTATATTTGCAATGTATTAAGAGAGAAAATGATATTATGAGCATAACTAAAGAAAAAACAGTAGCTGAAGTGGTAACCGAGAATATGGGAGCTGACCACGTTTTTAGTAAATATAAGATTGACTTTTGTTGCGGAGGACATATAACACTTGAATCAGCTTGTAAGGAGAGTGGAATTGAATTTAAGAATTTAAAAAAGGAAATAGAGGAAATAACTACGCTAATTACAAGTGATTATAGATTTAGTGAAATGAATGTGGTTTCATTAATAGATCATGTACAAAGTGTGCATCACAAATACTTTAAAGATACGATTCCTTTCGTGTTACAACTAGCCGTTAAGGTTTCTGAAGTTCATTGGCAAGATCATAGTGAAGTTGTTGTAATAAATAATTTGTTTAATAAAGTTGTGACTGAATTAATTGAACAAATAGCCATTGAAGAAAATAKTCTTTTTCCTTTTGTCAAGAGATTTAATTTGCACGAGAATGCAAAAGGAAAGTTGAATCTAACTGAATTAGAAACATTGAACAGAGCTATTCAAAATATTAAAAATGCTCAAAATATAGAAGCAGAAACGTTTAAAAATATAGAAAAGGTAGCAGACAATTATAAAAGTCCTGAAGGTGTTTGCAATACTTATAAATTGCTCTATGAAAGTTTGCAAACCTTTGAGTTAGAATTACATAAATATATCCATTTTGAAATAAATGTATTGTTTCCTAGAGTGTTGGATAGCATGTGATTTCAGGGTTAAAAACTAAATTAAAAAACTAATAACTAAAAAAATTATAAAAATGAACTCATTTTTACCTACAGTTGAAAAATTGCCAGAAGGGCATCCTTTAAAAGTATATTACGAGGAAGGTGCTTTAATTCAAGATATATTATTAGAATTATATGAAGCTGATCCAGTTGAAGATTTTCAGAAATATTTTAACATATTTAATCAATTAACGACTATTGAAAAAAGATTTGCTCGTAAAGAGAATCAATTATTTCCATATTTAGAAAAACATGGTTGGAACGGTCCAAGTCAAGGTATGTGGTCGTTTCATGATACTTTAAGAGATCAAATACGTTTGATTAATGAGCATAATACTGAAAAAAATACCTCTAAGATTATTGAAAATTTACCTTATTTGATTGAAGGAATAAAGCGTTTGATGGGTATTGAGGATTCACGATTATTTCCAAATGCAATGGATTTGTTAACTGAAGATGATTGGAAAGAGTTTTATGAAGGCGATGAAGAAATGGGATGGATGTTAGCTGAAAAACCAAAACCATATCCAGCAATTGTTAAGGATGAGTATGTACATCCAAGCAAAGATTTTTCTAAACGAGATTTGTCATTTTCATTGGATAATACTTTTCATTACGATGAAGGATATATGACTCCTGAGCAAGTAAATTTATTACTACGTTTTTTACCAGTAGATATTACTTATGTTGATGAAAATGATAAAGTAATTTTTTACAATAGAGGAGATGACAGAGTTTTCCCAAGAAGTAAAGGAATTATTGGTCGTGAAGTTCGCTTTTGTCACCCACCAAAAAGTGTGGATATGGTATTGCGAATTGTTGAAGAATTTAAAGCAGGTACTAAAGATGTTGCAGAATTTTGGTTTAACTTTAAGGGAAGAATAATTCACATTAGATATTTCGCTATTCGTGATAATGAAAAGAAATATAAAGGAGTTATTGAAATGTCTCAAGATATTACTGAGATTCAAAAATTAGAAGGTCAAAAAAGGTTATTAGATTGGGATTAATTTGAGTTAAAAATGAATACAAAGGCAATTGATATAAAAAACATCTATTATCCGCCTGGGGGAATCTTAATGTGGATCATCATATTTTTAGAGTTGTTTACTTTTGGAATGGCACTAATTGCTATGGTATATTATGGTAAACAGGAGGCGTCAGTTTTTCATGATTCACGGATGTTATTAAATTCAACCTATGGTACTATAAATACGATATTATTGTTAACAAGCGGTTTTTTCATGGTCGTTTCAGTACAGGAGTTGAAAACTAATAATAAGAAAAAGTCCCAGAACTATCTTTTACTAACTATGCTATTTGGTTTTTTGTTTTTAATACTTAAAACTATTGAATACAATGCTAAATTAACTATAGGAATAGGTATTGGATTTAATACCTTTTTTACGTTCTATTGGATGCTAACTTTATTTCATGTAATTCATGTAATTGTAGGGTTGATAATTTTAGGATCGATTTATCTTGGATTGAAAAAAGAAAAATCAAACACCACGATTGAAGATGTTGAAGCAAGTGCTGCTTTTTGGCATATGTGTGATTTAATATGGTTGCTGTTGTTTCCAATAATTTATTTACTTTTTTAATAATGAATAAGGCAAATAGTTTTACGTTGATTATTTTGTTAGTACTTACCATTACTGCAAGCGTTATTTCAAACAGTTCTTCAAGTAGTGTTAAAATGGCGATTTTAGGAGTAGCATCTTTAAAATTTATTGGCGTTGCTTTTCAGTTTATGGAATTAAAAAAAGCTCATATTTTTTGGAAATCATCGTTATTGTTTTTTTTAACGTTATTTTCAATATTAATATGGGCAATAATTTAATTAATAAAGAAATACATAATTTAGTCTTTTACGGCTTATTTAGTTCAATACAGAAAATTCAATACTTGAAGAAGTAAACACTGCATGCGTTTGTGTTTTAAAATCTTCTTTACTTGCTTTAAAGATATTATCAACATAGGTTTGTGGGTTTAAATCAATTAAAGGAAAACAGGTGCTTTGTACTTGAATTTATAGTTTATGCCCTTTTTTGAATGTGTGAAATACATCTTGTAATTTAAGAGTAACAGCTGTTTTTTTAGTTGAATAAAAGGATCAGGATACGTAAAACTATTTCTGAATTTCCCTCGCATTACCTCACTTCTAACAAGTAAATGATAATTCCTCATTTTTAAATGTTTTCTTGTTCTTCTGTATCAGGAGGGTGGACATCAATAACTTTTCTAGTAATGTTTTGGGCTGACAATTGTAAAGATATAAAGAAGAATAAACATTTTAAAGCGAACAATTTCGAGCTGATATTAATTTTTTCACAACTTTTTACAAAGTTGTGTCTAATGAAGCTTTTAACCATTAGTTTTTGGGAATTTTTTATTATATTAGTTAGGTGTAATTCTTACAATACCTTTATGTTCAATTGCCACATAGATATAACCATCTGGAGCTTCTCTTACACAACGTACTCTACCCAAACCTTCTAATAATTTTTCCTCTTTTATTACTTTGTTGTTTTCTATAACACAACGGTTTAGGTATTGAAATTTTAATGAGCCTACCAAAATGTTTCCTTTCCATTTAGGGTATTTATTACTCGTAACAAATACCATTCCACTTGGTGCAATAGACGGAACCCAGTAATGTAAAGGCTCTTCTACTCCGGGTAGAGAGGTGTCATCGGTAATTATAGTGTTATCATAATTGATTCCATAGGTGGTTTTTGGCCAACCGTAGTTTTTTCCGGCTTTAACAATATTAATTTCATCACCTCCTTGTGGACCGTGTTCGTGAATCCAAATTTTTCCCGTTTCAGGATGAATCACCATGCCTTGGGGGTTTCTATGTCCGTACGAGTAAATAGCTTTTTTAGCTCCATCAGTATTGAAAAATGGATTGTCTTCAGGAATACTTCCATCAGCATTAATTCTATAAATTTTACCACCGTCTTTGGTGATATTCTGTGGATTTACATCTCGATTACCTCTATCACCAATGGAGAAATATAAGAATCCTTCACTGTCAAATTCCAAGCGAGATCCAAAATGTACACCTCTAGTTGTATTTGGTGTCGCTTTATATAAAATTTCCTGATTAAYCAATTTAAAATTTTTAAGTTTTGCCCTCATTATGGTAGTATTTCCACCCTTGCCATCATTTTCTAAATTGGAAGAATATGAAAAATAGATCCAGCCATTTTGAGCATAATCAGGATGCAATTCGATATCTAATAATCCACCCTGTCCATTAAAATACACTTGAGGAACCTCTTTAATAGTTGTTTTTACACCATTTTTAAAATGAATTAATTCTCCTTTTTGTTCAGTAATTAGCATAGAGTTGTCWGGTRAAAATGCCATGCTCCAAGGTACATTTAAACTATCAACAACAGTTTCAATTTTGAAACCAGAAAATTTGTTATTACTAATATTTTTTACAATTTTATCAGAAGATTTTTCTTTAAACGATATGAAAAATAATGTGATAAGGAGTAATATGAAGTTAATATTTTTCATTTTATTTGGATTTATGAACCTACTTTTAAAATTATAAACAGATAATTATACAAAATATTATTTTAAAACTGAAAACTCGATGTTAGATGATGTAAAAACTGTATGAGTTTGTGTTTTAAAATCTTCTTTACTTGCTTTAAAGATATTTTCAGCATAGGTTTGTGGGTTTAAATCAATTAACGGAAACTAGGTGCTTTGTACTTGAATTTGTAGTTTATGCCCTTTTTTAAATGTGTGAAATACATCTTGTAATTTAAGGGTAACTGCTGTTTTTTTATTTGGAACAATTTGAGGTAGTTATTTTCAACATATTTATGATCTTCTTGTTTGGTTGTAGTGGTTTTGAACAACTTACTATTGATAAAGCCAGCAATAGCAAGATTATATTTTAAAGCATAATTTTTCATGTGAAGATTGGTTTGGAAACGTGTAAAATTACGAGAAAAGAATTTTAATAATGTTGTAGTATTTCTTAGTTCAGTTTCTGATAATTTATGAAGTAGTGTTTAATAATTATAATTTTTCACAATCCATTCTAATATTCAATTTTGTACTTATAAATCATCATTAAAAWYATTAWAWAAGTTWYARATKATAACTAAAAAGTTAAAWACYATTTATAAAWWGAAACTATTATRTCACATTTGCATTGAATTTAACAATTAATAGAAGAAACATGTGTGGAATAGTTTGTGCATTTGATTTAAAAGAAAAGGCAGAGGTWTTAAGACCTCAATTATTAGAGATGTCTAAAAAAATAAGACATCGTGGTCCRGATTGGAGTGGTATYTATGCAGATGAGAAAGCAATWTTGRCTCAYGAAAGATTGGCWATTGTTGATCCAGCTTCAGGAAAACARCCRCTATTTAGYGAAGACARAAAATTAGTTTTAGCWGCAAATGGTGAAATYTATAATCATAGAGAGTTACGYAAGCAATTTGAWGGGAAATATAAYTTTCAAACAGAATCTGATTGCGAAGTTATWTTAGCCTTGTATAAAGAAAAAGGCACGAGTTTYATTGATGAAATGAATGGTATTTTTGGYTTTGCAATTTATGACGTYGARAAGGATGAATACTTTATTGCRCGTGAYCATATGGGAATTATYCCWTTATATATTGGWTGGGATGAAAACGGYACTTTTTATGTGGCTTCAGAATTAAAAGCYTTAGAAGGYGTTTGTRCTAAAATWGAGTTATTTCCTCCAGGACACTTTTTGTCRAGCAAAGATGGAGAATTGACAAAATGGTATTCAAGAGAATGGATGGAGTACGAAGCTGTAAAAGAAAACCAAACAAGTATTGATGAAATACATGATGCGTTAGAAGCAGCTGTACATCGTCAATTAATGTCTGATGTGCCTTATGGAGTGCTACTTTCAGGAGGGTTAGATTCTTCTGTAACTTCTGCGATTGCAAAAAAATATGCCGAAAAAAGAATTGAGTCGAATGATACAGAAGCAGCTTGGTGGCCTCAATTACATTCATTTTCAGTAGGATTAGAAGGTTCTCCAGATTTAGCAGCTGCACAGTTAGTAGCAGATCATATTGGAACGGTACATCACGAGATCAAATTTACAATTCAAGAAGGATTAGACGCCATAAAAGATGTTATCTACAATCTTGAAACATATGATGTTACAACAATTAGAGCCTCCACACCAATGTATTTAATGGCGAGAGTTATTAAGTCAATGGGAGTTAAAATGGTTCTTTCAGGTGAAGGAGCCGATGAATTATTTGGAGGTTATTTGTATTTTCATAAAGCACCAAATCCAGAAGAATTTCACGAAGAAACTGTGCGTAAATTAAATAAATTACATATGTATGATTGTTTAAGAGCGAACAAAAGTTTAGCTTCTTGGGGAATAGAAGGGCGTGTACCATTTTTAGATAAAGAATTTATGGATGTGGCCATGGGAATTAACCCACAGGATAAAATGATCAATGGGGAGCGTATGGAGAAATGGGTATTACGTAAAGCATTTGAAAGTTATTTACCAGAAAGTGTTGTTTGGAGACAAAAAGAGCAATTTTCAGATGGTGTAGGATATAGTTGGATTGATACTTTAAAGRAAGTAGTTAACGAAAAAGTTAGCGATGAACAATTGGCAAATGCTAAGTATAAATTCCCAATTCAAACACCAACCTCCAAAGAAGAGTTTTATTATCGTTCCATTTTTGCTAAACATTTTCCATCTGATACTGCAGCTTTAAGTGTGCCTCAAGAAGCTTCAGTAGCTTGCAGTACGAAAATTGCATTGGAATGGGATGAAAGTTTTAAAAATATGAATGATCCGTCTGGTAGAGCCGTAGCAAATGTACATGATGATGCCTATTAAATATTTTTTATGGTTAAAGAAAATAGAAAAAATCTAGACAAATAATTAATGACACTTAATATAATAGCTATTATAAATACAGGTAAAATTTAAACAATCGCTTTGTTAAAATTGTGTTAAAGAATTAGTGTTTTCTTAAGAAAAGTCTTAAAAAATTAATTATTATTAATTTAATTTTGAATTAATTAAAATATTTCTCATATTCGCACTTGTTTAACCAAATTAACATTAAAAAAATATTTATTATGAAAAAAAAAGATTTATTTAAAAGATTATCCTTTTTAACTTTATTTTTAGCAACCCACACGCATGCATACATACGGCACAAGCACATACACATACGGACCTATACA
>NVVE01000023.1 GCA_002733285.1 Lutibacter sp.
TTTGGTACAAAACCTTCATTCCTTTAATCTCATAACCCAAATCTTGAAGTTTATACGCAAGGTCTGCATGGAACATTATGTATTTTGATTTGTCCCTAAAATCACTTACAACTATCACCATATACGAGTCATTTTTTAAGACACGAATACATTTTTCAAATATTTTTTGTAATTAAAACCATAAGGATTTAAGGGTCCCTTAAAAGTAAGAAAGGGTGTTTTAACCACTAAATTATCACCTACTTGTAGGGGTGTTTCTATACTATCTTTTTGAATGTTAACGAGTATTTTTCCAACTGTTTTTTTGTTATTTAACTGTGTTACGACTGCTTCATATTTAGTGTAATATGCTGTTGGTTTTAGTATTTTTTGTATTTCAATGAATCCAGAGATTGTTTTGTTTGTTGTAAATTCTGAGTAGTTTGAATAATGCTGTTGTCTGTTTAATTGATTCTTATATATTATACTACTTATTCCTAGAAAAAAGGAAATCAAAAAAACCAGTACTGAAAATGAAGGATTAAATTGGCTGTTTTCACGAACAAACAATAGTAATAATACAAGCGTTAGAAAAATAAAAATTAATAGAAGGTGAGTCGGTTGAAAATCGATATACTTTCCAGAAAGTATACCAATTATTAAAAAAAAAGTAAGTTGTACAGGTACAAACTTTAAAAATTGTTTCATAGCTTGATAAAGCTACAAAAAATAGTTAATTAAATTTTTGCTTTATTCTGTTTGAAGTTAAATGTTTTATAACGTCAATTGCTTCACAAGAATTATCGCCATAATCCACTTCAATTTTTCCAATTTCACGGGCTATAATAATACATGTTAAATTCAACTCTTTTGAACGTTGTCCAATTCCAAAAAGAGCATTGTTCATTGCATCTTTAACATAGTTTTCTTCCTGTTGAATTTGAGTTTTAATACTTCCTAAAATTGGATAAAAATAAGAATCACTAATGTTGGTATCTCTCGCCAAATAATAAAGTACTTCAAATCCACAACGTCTTTTAATGTTGTTTTCGTCTGCTCTCCACTGTTCAGCTTTTTCTTTTGCAAATGAGACCTTTGAAAATAAAATTTGAACCCACACATGGGTGAGCATTCCCATATGAATTTCATTTACCATTGTATTAATTTGAAGTGAGTCAATTTTTTTAGGTTCTTCGATTAAAATTGCGATTATTTTAACATCGTAATTTGGCACAATCCATAGTTTTTGAGCCAGCACATGATCTTTCCCAAATTGCTTCGCTATTTTTTTTAGCTGAGTTAAGCCAATACCATAACTAGTCAAATTAGCATACCCTAATTTGTTCCAGTTATCTATTCCTCGTTTATTTTTATGGTCTTCAAGAATTTTTAAAATAGCATCTTTTTTCATGTTTAAATCTATTTTTTAAAATGTAACAACTGTTACAGAATGACTAATGTCATAAATGAACTATTCAATATAAGATAATTTTGACTAATTATTAAATTTTAAATTATGAAAAAACTAATTTTTAGTAGCATAACAATTTTTACTGTAGTATTTAATTCAATTGCTCAAGACCTTGCACCTTATATTAAAATTGGAGAAAGTAGCAAGACAATTCAACAAATATCCGATAACGTTATGAAGGCGTTGATAGATAATTCCTTTTCAGTGCTAGGCTCGTATAATCCTTCAGAGAAAAACACACTAAAAGTGATTGCCTTTACAAGAGAGGATTTAAAAAATACCGTTATTAAAGTAACTGATCGAGGTGCGCTTGCAGCAATTTTTAAAGTTGGTCTAGAGCAAAAAGGAGGGAAAGTAATTATATCATATACAAACCCTGAGTATATTTTAAGGGCATATTTAGGAGATAATTACAATACCTTTAAAGGTACTTTTGAAAAGTTTAGTGAGGATTTAAAAGCTTCTTTTTCTACTATAGGGAATGATTTTGTGCCCTTTGGAGGAACAATCAAAGCTAATAAGTTGAAGAAATATCATTACAAAATAATGATGCCTTATTTTAGTGACCCAATTACATTAAAAGAATTTTCATCATTTGAAGAAGGATTAAAAGCAATAGAAAATAATTTAAAAGCAAAAAAAGGACAGACCATTGAAGTTTATAAAATAATTTATAAAGAAGCTCATGTTGCTGTGTTTGGTATTGGTTTACAAAGTAAAGAAGATGGTGAATCCAGTTTTTTACCGAAAATTGGTGAAGCTCATGTCGCGGCACTGCCTTATGAGATAATTTTACAAGGTAACAAAGCTACCATGCTTCACGGAAAATATAGAATAGCATTACATTGGCCTGAATTAACAATGGGAACTTTTATGAAAATTATGAGCACTCCTGGGGATATTGAAGAGACACTTGAGGAGCTTTGCAATTAAAAAGATTAGAACTCTGAAGCATTTGTTTGTTTCAGAGTTTTATTTTACGATTAGTGCTGCTACCCTTTTTGAAGCGCCATTTCCTCCTAATTTTTTTTCTAAATCAAAGTAATTCAAGAACATCAATCGGCGCAGGTTCTCATCTAATATTTTATGAAGCTCTTGTTCTAATTTTTTTTCATTAAAATCATGCTGAATCAGTTCTTTAACTACTTCCTTATCCATAATTAAATTAACCAATGAAATAAATTTTAAATCAACCAAACGTTTTCCTATTTGGTATGATAACCAGCTTGTTTTGTAACAAACTATTTCTGGAACTTTAAACAATGCTGTTTCCAGAGTTGCAGTTCCTGAAGTAACTATAGCTGCATATGAGATAGACAATAAATCGTGGGTTCTGTTACTTATAAACGTTACATTTTCTTGTTGTATAAACTGTTTATAAAATTCAAAATCTTGACTTGGAGCGCCTGCTATTACAAATTGATAATCTTTAAACTTATCAGCCATTTTTAGCATGATAGAAAGCATTTTTTTTATTTCTTGCTTTCTGCTTCCTGGAAGCAAGGCGATAATTGGTTTCTCAGATAGTTGATGTTCATTTTTAAAAATAGTTTCATCAACTTGTACCTTATCTGAAATAGCATCAATTAAAGGATGACCCACAAAATGAACGGGAAAATTATGCTTATGTTCATAAAAATCTTTTTCAAAAGGTAATATCACATACATTTCATCTACATCACGTTTAATTTTATGAATGCGATTTTCTTTCCAAGCCCATATTTGTGGTGATATATAGTAATGAACTTGAATTCCACGTTTTTTAGCAAATTCCGCAATTCGCATATTAAAACCGGGATAATCTATTAGAATTAAAATAGTTGGTTTAAAGTTTAAGATATCTTTTTTACAGTAATTTATATTTTTAAAGATGGTGCTGATATTCATTAAAACCTCAGCAAATCCCATAAAAGCCAATTCACGGTAATGTATTACCATGGTGCCACCTACCTCTTGCATTAAATCACCTCCCCAAAATCTGATGTCAGCCTTTTGATCTTTTTCTAATAGGGCTTTCATTAAATTAGAACCATGCAAATCACCAGAAGCTTCGCCTGAAATAATATAGTACTTCATTTTATATATTTAGGTAGAAAATAATGTTAAAAATAGTACTATTAGTGCTATTAAAAAAGTTTCAAACAAAACACCTCTAGCTCTATAAATTTGTTTCTTTTTTAGAAAAACAAAAAAAACAAAAAAGTTAGCTATTGCACCCAAAATAAGTACTCTTCCTTCTAAGTTTCCTTCTTTAATTAATGCTAAACTTTTATAAAAATCGTACTTAGAAAAGTATTCAATAAAAATATAGCACCCAAAAGAGGTTGCAATTAGTGCGACTATAAATCCTATGAGCATTTCTTTTTTCAAATGATAAAATTCTTTTAAATTATAAATTCCAATTATTCAACTTTTGAATAAAATGATGTGCTGTTAAATCGAATTGAACAGGTACAACAGATATGTAGTTGTTCGCTAATGCCCATTCATCAGTATCTTCACCTTTATCCATATTTACGAATTTTCCTGTAAGCCAATAATAGACTCTTCCTTGCGGATTAATACGTTTATCAAATTCTTCAACCCAATTAGCGCGAGCCTGTCTGCATACTTTAAATCCTTTGAAAGACTTACTCTTTGGAAAGTTTACATTTAAAACAACACCATCGGGTAATCCATTTTCCAACACATTAATTGCAATTTTTTTTATGTGCTTTTTTAATGGTTCAAAATCGGCATTCCATGCATAATCTAGTAGTGAAAATCCAATAGCAGGAATTCCTTCTACACCAGCTTCAACTGCGGCACTCATAGTCCCAGAATAAATTACATTAATAGATGAATTTGAACCATGGTTAATACCCGAAACACATAAATCTGGCTTTCTATCTAAAATTTCACTCACTGCAAACTTAACGCAGTCTGCCGGTGTTCCAGAAGATTTGAACTCACGTTGTGGTCCCTCATCAATTTTTATTTCATTACAATACAAAGTTTCGTCTATTGTAACAGCATGTCCCATGCCACTTTGGGGTCCATCCGGAGCAACAACAACTACGTCGCCAATTTCATTCATCACCGAAATTAACGATCTTATTCCGGGAGCAGTTATCCCATCGTCATTTATTACTAAAATTAAAGGTTTTGTAACCATTATTTATCAAATTGAACAACAAAGCTACTCTATTTTAATTGGTTTTAGAAATAAAATTTTAACATTTCGTAAAGAGAAATAATCTTTAAATTTTTATATCATTGTAGCAACAATTTCATATTAGATCTAAAATTTAGTATGAAATATTTTTTATAGTTTATTGTATAAACTATAAAAAAAAGTTAAATTAGAAACCAAACTAAAATAATGGCACTATTTTAGTGAGCAACAAACTACATAACTATAAAATTGATTAGACCGATGATGACAAGAAAATTCAAATTAATATTGCCAATTCTTTTTGTTTTTAGCTTATTTACAAGTTTCAATACTATTCAGAATACAGATCCAAAAGACAAATTATTAATTACAATTCTGAAATACGTTTTAACGCAAGGACATTACCAACCTAAGAAGATTGATGACGCCTTTTCAGAAAAGGTTTATGATCGATTTATACAGCGGTTAGATCCATCAAAACGTTATTTTATGGCTTCAGATATCAGTGAATTTTCTGAATTCAGAACTCAAATAGATGATCAAATCAAAAGTGAAGACCTCTCATTTTTCTTTTTAGTTTATGAACGATTGACGCAACGAATCAAAGAGGCTAAACCAAATTATGAAGACATTTTAGCTCATAAATTTGATTTTAACAAAGAGGATAACTTTGATGTAGATTATGAGAAGAAATCATACGCGAAAAACGAAAATGAACTGCTAATGGGGATGCATAAGCAATTGAAATTCAGTACGCTTTCTCAACTTTATGACAAAATAACTATTGAGGAAGACAAGAAAAAAGAAGATAATACATATGTTGTAAAAACATTTAATGAACTTGAAAAAGAAGCTCGTGAAGCGACATTAACAAATATGAATGAATCATTTCAGCGAATAGAAGAGCTAACCTATTCTGATTGGTTTTCAACTTTTATTAATAGTATTTCAGAAGAATTTGACCCACATACCACCTACTTTGATCCCTCAACCAAAAAACGCTTTGATATTTCAATGACCGGTAAATTGGAAGGGATCGGGGCACGACTTCAAAAGAAAAATGATTATACGAAAGTAAGTGAGTTGATTTCAGGTGGACCGGCTTGGAAACAAGGAGAATTAGAGATAGGAGATATTATTTTAAAAGTGGCTCAAGGGAATGAGGATCCTGTTGATATAGTTGGCATGCGTTTAGATAATGCTATAGAATATATTAAAGGTAAAAAAGGGACTGAAGTTAGGCTTACACTTAAAAAAGTTGATGGGACCATTAAAGTAATTTCAATTATTAGAGATGTGGTTGAAATAGAAGAAACTTTTGTAAAATCGAGCGTTGTAAAAAAGGATGGGAGAACGTTTGGAGTTATAAACTTACCGAAATTTTATATTGATTTTGACGAGAAAAACTATCGAAATTCTGCATCTGATATGGCACTGGAAATTGAGCGATTAAAAAAAGAAAATATTGAAGGATTGGTATTAGATTTAAGGTATAATGGAGGAGGATCGTTAAAAACTGCTATAGAAATTTCGGGATTGTTTATTGAAAAGGGACCAGTTGTACAAGTTAAATACAGAGATAAAGATGCTCAGGTAAAAAAAGATAAAGATGCTAAAATTCAGTGGGATGGACCATTTGTGGTATTGGTAAATGAATTATCAGCTTCCGCCTCTGAAATTTTTGCAGCAGCAATGCAAGATTATGGAAGAGCAATAATTATTGGTGGTAAACAAACGTACGGTAAAGGAACTGTTCAAAGTGTTTTAGATTTAAACAGGTACCATAATTTAAAAGAAGATATAGGCGCATTGAAAATGACGATTCAAAAATTTTATAGAATCAATGGAGGTTCAACACAGTTAGAAGGTGTACACTCAGATATTATATTGCCAGACAGGTATAGCTATATGAATATTGGTGAGCGTGATTTAGAAAATCCATTGAAATTTGATAAAGTTCCACAAGCAACTTATAACCTTTGGAATAATTATGACAACTTTAATGAAGTAATTRACAACAGTAAAAAAAGARTWGCCWCAAATAAATACTTTCAATTAATTGATAAAAATGCGAAATGGTTAAARAAATCTCAGGATGATACACTTATTTATTTGAGTTTTRAAKCGTATAAAAAAGACTTAGAATACCATAAAAGTGAATCATTAAAATACGAAGBTATAAGAGATTATACAACTAATTTAACATACACRTCACCRCTTTATGAACAACCTTTATTAAAAAAAGATGGAGATTTAGCTGATAAACGTGATRCTTGGCATAAAAGCTTAAAAAAAGATATTTATATTGAAGAAGCTTTGAATGTACTAAGCGAACTAAAACTAAAACCACAATATCACTTGGTTAAAAAATAAGGTTTAAAATTGTAACTTTACATGTACAAAATGTAACTATTGAAAACTAAGACCAACTCATTAACAACACTTGCACTTCAGAAGTTTAAAAAAAATTCGACTGGAGTGTTTAGTTTTTGGTTTATAGTTTTATGCGGATTTGTTGCTATTTTCGCATACCTTYTAGCGCCTGACAACAGTACTAATGCAAATCAAATGCATTTAGAGATTCACTCAAAAAAACCTGGTTTTGAGGTTTTGATGCTTACTATTCCTTCAGGAATTGACATAAAACAATCCTTTTTTAATTCACTTTTTTTTGGAGAAAAAAATCAGGAAACTGAAATTCCAATTTCAGATTATAACATTTCAGAAAATTCCTTGACAATTAAAACCTATACTGAAAATAATTCAGAAAGTTTAAGTAAAACATATCAGCTTTCAAAATTTAAAGGAATGGATGTTTCCAATTTTATTAAAACTAGAAAATTCTACTTAGGAACTGATAAATATGGTAGAGATCTATTGAGTAGAATGCTTATTGGTACACGGATTTCATTTTTTATTGGGTTTATTGCAGTCTTTATTTCTTTAGTTCTTGGGATTTCAATTGGAGCTACAGCTGGTTATTTTGGAGGGAAAATAGACGCCTTCATCATGTGGCTCATAAATATTACATGGTCTATCCCAACACTACTATTAGTTATAGCTATTACATTAGCTTTAGGAAAAGGATTTTGGCAAGTATTCATTGCTGTTGGCTTAACAATGTGGGTTGAAGTTGCTCGAGTTGTGCGTGGGCAAATAATGAGTGCAAAAGAAATGCAATATGTTGAGGCTGCAAAAGCTTTAGGTTTTTCTGATTTTAGGATAATTTTTAAGCACATATTACCCAATATTATGGCCCCTGTCATTGTAATTTCAGCTGCAAATTTTGCTGCTGCAATTTTAATTGAAAGTGGTTTAAGCTTTTTAGGAATTGGTGCACAACCGCCAACACCTTCTTGGGGAGCTATGATTAAAGACCACTACAGTTATATTATTTTAGGAAAGGCGTATTTAGCAGTTATTCCTGGGTTGGCTATTATGAGTTTGGTCATGGCATTTATGCTTATTGGAAATGCGTTACGAGATGCATTGGATGTTAAAAGTTAGAAATTTTCAATTTCTTTMTACATANCARTTWTAYWWTTTTTAWTKTWTKWTYYYTTGRTTWRAAWKCATYYKRAKYWYWRATYWWTAACKCCCTAWYWRRYAGYRYATTATMRTTTGATTTAAAAWAWTAKTGTATATTGTANTMARWTMYWACAWAAAAANNKRSTKKTWAAAYACCTMTKWTTAWMWCAWATWTTTTRTTGCANATTWSTWCTAACCAAAAATAAAAACGATGAAAAAAATACTATTCTTTGTTTTTTCTGCATTAACTATWATTAGTTACTCACAAAAAAAATTAATTGACCCAACANCTRGRAAATCNTAWAYCAATTAATRTCAGTATATCYTCTGGAATTTCAACACCATCATCCAGTTTTAGTGATAAATCCTTTGCTACTAATGGKAGTTTTTTTGAARTATCATCATCCTATTACTTTTCAAAATTTGGWRTKGGTTTGTCTCTTGGACAGCTTACGAATYCAACCGATAGTAATTTTGATGACCTGACAAATTCATTTGATTTTTCAACYGTAAATAATTCTGAAGATTGGAAAATTATATATTACGGTGTTGGTCCGGAATATAAAATTGCAACTGGAAAATTTGAAACCACCTTAAAAGCTAGAATTGGTTCAATGTCTGTAAAACCAACTACAATACAAAGCAGTTATAGTGGTAGTGATACTGACACTCCAATCCCTGTCTATAATTTTAGCACAGAAGAAACTTCACAGTTAGCATACTTTTCAACTGGAGTTCAATTTGGCTTCAAGATTAATTCAAGTTTAAGTGCTTTTATGAATATCCGTTATTTATCCTCTTTCTCAGATGGAATTTCAGTATCAGAGAGCACAAAAGAGATTCGTGATATTAACAAAAATGGAATTATTGATGCTGAAGATTTTTTTGGAGCAGATCGCCATCCTATTGCTTTTGAAACAACTTCCAAAAACATAAAACCACAAACTACAAATTTTGGTATTGGAATAACTTGGAACATTAATGCTAGTACTGCCAATGATACTGGAAGAAAAAAACGTCCAGGAAGAGTAAAATACGGAAACATTACCTTAAAAAGAGGTATGAAAATTAAACAAACTATTGTATTAACTAACCCAGCAAAAGAAAAAGCAGATAAAAAAGAAAAACAACGAAAGTTAGTTACTATACTTCCAAAAAACAACAGGACATTTAAAAGTTTTGATGAACTCAACACTTTCAATTGGCAATTGATTGGTGATAAAATTGCAAACCCGCAATATCTAATTGAAATTGTTAAAATTAACCAGTTCCGGAAAGCGCAACGCACTTTTATTGCAAAAACTTCTAATTTAAAAATAACAGCGAAAAAGGCAATAAAATTTAAAATCAGAAAAAATGCTGACAACCTTGAAGAAGAAGGACAATACAAGTGGAAAGTTACGGAAACATCCACGGGAATTTCTTCTAATTATAGTTTTTTTAAAATCTCTGGATGTGTCGTAGATTTTACTACTTCTAACGAAGAGATTGAATGTTTGGGATATGAAGGTGAAGATAGAAAGTTTAAAATTTGTTTTGACGCTACGTATTCAAGTACTTCAGGTGATTTAACTTTTACCTCTCCAAACGGATTGACAGTATTTGACCAGACCTATGCTACTTTAGCATATACATTGGTAAGCCCGAATCCAACWCTTATTACACAAATTGGAGCAACAGTTTCAACTGTAAGTTATTGTTTTGAAGTAACCGTGCCTAGTAGTGTAACTTCAATTGGTTTTGGATTACAAGGTGATGATTTAGATCCAAGTCCTATTGTGTGTCAACCAGGTGTTAGTATGCTATTTGATGAGCTACCAAGTTGTATTTGTGACGAATGCGAAGAAGTTGAATTGTCTTTTGACGATTTCAATATCACCCCTAACGGTGGAACAGGGAATCAATTCAATTTTAATGGAAATATTAATGTGAATGTTCCAATATACGGAATTGAGTTTCAAATACAATCATACACTTATTCTGCAAGTCCTTCAGCTTGTACAGAAGGTGTGAGTAGTATTGAAGAATCGGGTATGATATTAATGCCTGGAACAACTATAAATGGTTCAACTTCATTACAATTGTTTAATGAAACTGTTTCAGGGAGTGCTAGTTCAAATGACAATGCAACAAAGGATATAAAGTATACAAGTAATACGCCACTAACAGGGCCAATTCCTATAAACTTAACCATTGGTTTACCAGGTCCAATATCTGGTCTTGACCCGAGTTGCTGTGTTATTGATTATACAGTTTGTATCAAAGTAAAAATATTTTATGAAGAAGGTAATTGTAAATCGTGTGTATTTACCCATTGCTTTGAATTTAATAACCAATAAAAATTACTATCATGAAAAATAAAATATATACATTCAAAACATATATGTTGCTAGTAATTTTAATGGCAACTTCAGTAGGGTATTCACAAATAGCCGTAAATAATACTCCAAATACTGCTACTTGTAATTTAAATGGAGATACTGTAACTGTGTCTGTACCAACAGAAGCGTTAACAGGTGATAATATTGCTGTAAACATTACTTTACCTGGAAGTTATGATGCTGGCTGTGTTAAAACAGTCACCATTACAAAATCTTCCAATCTAGCTTTTCAAAGTTCAGGAGCAATTCCTTTTACTTCAATTGGTAGTGGCTCATACCAAAATACAACTCCGCCAATTTTAGCAGGGAATGATGGTCAAAATTTCAATGTATTTTTTAAATTTCCAAACTATACAACTTGTGACGGAACTGTAGGTACTTTTGATGTTACTGTAGAATTAGATTGTGCTGGTGTTATTACAACGTGTACAACTTCAGTAAATGTAATTGCAAGAGCTGATAATTATTGGACCATTACCAAAGAATTTTATACTGGAGATTTAACCTGTGGAGTTTCAGTTTGGAAAATTAAATTAAATCATAACAACCCAAATGGAGCAGGTTTAGGAACCTATAAAATTACAGGAACAATTACTGAAAGCCCTTCAGTACCAATTATTAGTGGTGCATCACATACCGTTAATTATTCGTTACCATATAACACTACAATTACAAAGTATGTATCGCTTCAAAACTGTTCTCCTGAGGGAAGCACCATTACCAATATTGCTAATTATAATTTTACCTTAGGCGATGGTACTTGTGATACTATGATTGGTACGGTTAGTGCTACATCTCCACCTTTAGCAAGTCCAAACGCTTCTATATCTTTTACTAAATCGGTATCCAGTCAGTATTATACAAACTTAACACCTGGATGTGATGCTATGTACTGGATTAGAGTATGTAATAATGGAAATGTACCTTGGACAGATTTAGAAATTATCGATAATTTAAACATTCCTGGAATTACAATAACCAGTGTTTCTTCTAGTTGGTCTTATACAAATGTAGCTGGATTATATACATTTACGGCTCCGCCAGGTTATATATTGAATCCTGGCGATTGCAAAACCATATACATATATTTCACCATAGATGGTGGAGCTACCATTGGTAGTACCATATCAAATACAGCTAATTTAAGTTATACCGCTGCTGGAACTGGTGGTGGTGGCGCAGGTGGTGGTGCTTCTCCTTGCCCTGGAATTAGTTGCCCAACTATTGATACCGCAATTCAAAATACTTCTGCTGTTGCAAATTTTGTAGTGGAAAATCCAAAGTCTATTCCATCCATTAAAAAATGTATTCTAAATCCACCTAATTCATTGATGCCGCCAATATATCAAATAGGAGATATTATTACCTATAGTGTTATGATAGGGAATTCTGGTGCAGGAGATTTATCAACTGTTGTTAGTGATGCTTTTGGAATACCTCAAAATTTAGAGATTATACCAGGATCCATCACGTACAATTACTATACGAATCAAAATACAGGTTATAAATATAGTTGTAATCCGTATTTTTCTGGTGCTTCACCAGTGCCTCCACCTTTTTCCGTAGTTGCAGATACTTCTGATTTACAAAATCCTTTTTGGACTGTTACCAATATGCCTGGAATTTGTGATTATTACAAATCTAATTTTCTAATTATTACTTTTCAAGCCGAAATTTTACCACAATTACACGGTACAAAAACAAATACTGCTGTAATTCCTAACGGAGCTGGTACAGGTACTTTAAGCAGTTCCGTAAATTATAGTGTAGATCAAGTAGGTGTATTGGCCATTCATAAAGAAGCCGATGCTGAAATTGTTGAAAACGGACAATCATTTAACTATATCATCACTGTTTCTAATAATGGAAGTGTACCTTTAGATAACGTTGTAATTACAGATATGCTACCCGATTGCGTTTCTGTAAATGACCAAGTAAGCATTGAAGATGGAGTAGGAACTCCAATAACAAGCACTACTTCTGGCAGTATAATTATTACGGCAAATCCTTCAAGTCAAATACAACCTGGAGATAGTTTTACAATTACCATTCCTGTAGTTAAATCTGGTGGTGGAAATTGCTGTAACGAAAGTGTGTCAGTAACTGCTGAAATGATAACATTGAGTGTCGAATTAGATGCTAACTACGGAAGCGAAGAAGCTCCTGCAGCTTGTGTAACTGGAACGGAATGTTGTGATATTGATGATTTTGAAGCTTCCATTCAGGAAAACAACGGAAGCTTTAATGTAACAATTAACGGTGGAAGTATTCCTATTCAAGAAGTAGAAATCTCTATGGTAGATTATCATGTTATCTATTCAAATGAAGATTGTAAACCTGATGATATGGGTAATTTTGGAACGTTGTCTACTACTGCTACAACATTGGCAAGTTTACTTTTAAATGCTGGAGATAATAATACCAGTAGTTTAAGTTGGCTTTTAGGTTCGCCATCGGTTATAAATAATACTGTTAATTTGGATATTATTAATCCGTTAGTATTAAATTTAGATTGCTGTGATGTGGAAATTTATTTCTGCCTTAAAGTAAGAGTTACAGACGTGAATTGTAATGTTTGTGAAAAGATAATTTGCTATTCTTCTGCCCAAGAACCTGAACCTTGTGGCTTAGAAATTATTGACTTTGGGCAAGGTCAAAAATACTGCCCAGGAGATAGTGTTACTTTAAATTGGAGTGGAACAACACCTTCAGGATTGGTAAATGTAATGCTGTTTGATAATACCAATAGTACAGTGTACCAAGTATTGGCAACTAACATTCCTAATACGGGTTCTTATACCTATACAATTCCTGCAAGTATACCTTGTGATCCTCCAAGAACTTGGTCGTTAATTGTGGAAGATTCAGAAAAGCATTGTACAGCTAGGAGTGCAACATTTACTATTGAATGCTGTCACCAAACCGACTGCGGATGTGGAGAGTGGGAAACTAATTTTGTTACTATTAAAAAATATTTAAAGGAAATACCACAAAACCCGCAATTAAAAATTAATTTCCAATCCGCATTTACAAAAAAGATTAGTTGTGGCAAAGGAATTGACTTAAAACCTAAAACCTACTATTCATTTACAGCTCCAAATTATSTTTGCAATCCTGAAAATTGTGATGTAACCTACAAATGGGAAGTTGTGGATACTAATAACAATGTGATACAAGCTGGAGTAGGTAAAACGTTCAATTATAATTTTAATGTGTATGGTAACTACCAAGTAATTTTTACTCCAATTTGTGGAGGAAAACGGTGTGAACCATGTACTATTTATGTAACTGTTGAAAAGCCTATTCTTAACCCATTTCCTAATGAACCAACAGGTGATTTAAATTTAGGAGATGTTACCAACCCTAAAACGGGGAAAACGTGGATGGATAAAAACTTAGGCGCAACACAGGTTGCAACAAGTAGTACCGATACAGCAGCATATGGCGATTTATACCAATGGGGGCGACTTACTGATGGTCATGAAAAAAGAACGAGTAGTACTACTACAGCAATAAGTAGTAATGATATGCCAGGGCATGGAGATTTTATAATTAACACCTTAAATTGGGGTGATTGGCGTTCTCCAAATAATAATAATTTATGGCAAGGTGTGACTGGAACAAACAATCCTTGCCCAAATGGATACAGAATTCCAACAAATGCTGAGTTAGATGCAGAGCGATTAAGTTGGGTTAGTAATGATGCCGCTGGTGCATTTGCTTCACCTTTAAAATGGACTATAGCCGGTTTTAGGTTTTACAATCAAACTAGTGGAATCATTTATCAAGCTGGAAGTATAGGCCAATATTGGAGCAGTAATCCAAATGGATGGTATAATTCTTTACATTTAACCATAAATACTGGTAATTCATTCACATCTCAATCTTCAAGACGTGCATCTGGTTTTTCAGTACGTTGTATTAAAAACTAGTCAAAATTTTGAAATATTTTATTAAAAAGAGTCGAGAAAATTCTCGGCTCTTTTCTTCTTTTTACCCTTTTRAAATCCTCAAAACTTATGTCATTAATTTATTGATGATTACACTATTTCATCTTTAATTAAAAAAATATTAACTTGTACACTTATTAACCAAAACTTTATTATTATGTTTTCAAAATCTAATTTACTAGCAACTTTAGTAGGAAGTATCTTTTTATTTCTTGGAGGTTATTTAATTTGGGGAGTATTGACTGTTGATTTTTTTGCACAACATGCGGGCTCTGCTACGGGTGTTCAAAAAGAACCTGATTTACTCTTTGTTGCTATTGGTTGTTTAATAGAAGCTTTTTTTCTTTCAACTATCTATGGGAAATGGGCAAGCGGTAATCATAGCGCAAAAGAAGGATTTATATTTGGTGCATTAATTGGGGCGTTCTTTGGATTTGGAGAAGGACTAATATGGTATGGTACTACAAATTTGTCAGATTTTACAGGAGTTTTAGCTTCAGGAATATTAAATACGATATTTGTTGGGATTGCAGGTGTTATAATTGCAATGGTTTATAAATCTACCACTAAGTAAAAGGACCGGGAATATTATCTTATACCAAAGGAGTCGAATTAATTTCGACTCTTTTTTTGTAAAAAGATTATCTTAAAAAATTAAAACTTTTAATTTAAATTAGCCAATTAAATTTACGACATGAAATTCAAAATTACGTTCAATACAAAATGGTCAGATTTTGATCCAAACAGACATATGCGTCACACGGCTTATAATGATTATGCTGCTGAAGTAAGAGTTCGCTATTTTCAAGAACACGGGCTCTCAATTAACGAATTTGCTAAATTAAATATTGGCCCCATTTTATTTAAAGAAGAAACGTCATTTTTAAAAGAAATTCATATTGGTGAAAATATTACGGTTAATATGGAATTAGAAGGAGTTTCAAGAGGTATTGAGCGTTGGCGTTTTAAGCATCAAATATTTAACGAACAAGGAAAATTAGCAGCAGAAATAAAAGTTTATGGTGCGTGGATAGATCTAATAAAACGAAAATTAACTGCTCCACCATCAAAATTTGAAAGTATTTTTGAGCATCTCCCAAAGTCGATTAATTTCAACGAAATTCTTTTAAAGAATTAAAATATTTCGTTTAATAATTATTACTCTTTAAGATTAAACCTAAATTATATGAAACAAATAAAATATTCAATTTTAATAGTAGTTGGATTCACTATTAATACCGCTATTTTTTCACAACAAGAACCTAAGGTAAATCCTGAAAATATGGTAGGAATTATGATGTATGATTCCGATGAGGTTATTAAAAAAATTAAAGTTAAAAAAGAACCAAAAAGAACCAATGTTTTAAAATCTATTTCAGTTTATAACAATAAAATAAATGAGATTAAAATATTCAATTACCTTACGTTTAACAATGTTAAAACATTTATTTCGAAAAAAATTAATGAAGCTAAGCTAACGGGCGATTATAGGTCTATGCGTGATGCTCAATTAAAAGTTCAGGAAATGTTAGATCCTATTCGTTCAAAAATAAAAGTACAGGATAGCATTTTAAATGAAAATCTTGAAAAAGAATTAACGCCTAAAGAATATAAAAACTGGACTAAATATCGAAAAAGTCAAATTCAAAAATTGAAACCAAAGACTCCTCAAAGACCCAAAACACAATATCTCCCTCAAAATCAAAGGCGTGGTTATGGGCGTGGAACGAACCGAAGACGTTATTAAATTTTTATCAATTGAATACAAAATATAAAAGCTTCTCATATGAGAAGCTTTTTTTGTACGGGCGGAGAGTGGACTTGCAACAAAAAGTCGAACAAATTTTTAAAGACCTTTATGCTACATGTTTAAATTGATAAGATTCTTGTTCCACTTCAAAAGGAGTTTTATAACCTAATGAAGCGTGTAATCGTTTTTTATTATACCATATTTCTATATACTCAAAAATACTAGATTTAGCTTGTTCTATAGATTTAAATTCATTTCCATAAATTAGTTCAACTTTTAGCTTCTTAAAAAAGGATTCTGCCACAGCATTATCCCAGCAATTCCCTTTCCTACGCATAGATTGAGTTACCAAAGAATTTGATTTAATCATTTTTCTAAATTCTATAGAAGCATATTGTATACCTCTATCAGAATGGAAAAGTAAAGGTTGGGTTAGTTCTCTTTTTGATACTGCCATTTTCCAGGCAGGAATTATGGTTTGACTTGTATATAATCTCGTACTGAATGACCAACCAATAACTTGCCTATTGTACAAATCGATAATTCTAGTTAAATACACCCACCCTTTTTGAATCTTGATATAGGTTATATCGGATACCCAAACTTTATTTAATCGGCTAGGGTTAAAGTTTCTATCTAATAAATTTCTACAAACTGGATAACTATGATTGGAATCAGTTGTAATTTTAAACTYCTTTTTATGTTTACTAATCCAGTTATTTTCTCGCATAATTTTAGCTACTCTTCTCCTTGAAATACAATAGTTATTTCGTTTTAATTGTTCTGCAATTCTAGTAGAACCATAGCGTTGCTTACTCTTATCAAATTCTTTTTTTATTAAATCCGTAAACAAACTATACTCTATTGCCCGTTTGGATGGGTCTTGACTAAACCACCTATAATAACTACTTCGACTTACTTTTAATACTTTACACATTCTCTCAATGGGATATAAATGCAACAACTCCATAGCTATAAATTGATAGCCTTCCCATCTTTCTTGGAGAAAATGTGAACGGCTTTTTTTAATATCTCAAACTCTAACTCTTTTTCTTTAAGAACTTTGCGTAAGCGTTTAACTTCTAAAGAGTCATCTTTTAGTGTTTGTTGTTGTTTTGGAGTCTGAGTTTCTTTAGCTCCTTTTCGCCATTTATAAATCCGTTGAGGATCCAGACCTAACTCATCTGCTAATTCTTTAATGTTCTCTCGCTGATAACTTAAGCGAACTGTTTGTTCTTTAAATTCTTTACTGTAAATACGTTTTTTCATAATTCTAAGATATTTGTTTTGTAACAAACGGTCTTAAATTTTATGTCCCAGTAAATGTAACAACTCCAGATTCCAAAGTTTCTAACTTCGCTTCAAATTCGGATATTAACTCTTGGTATTTCACCACTATACAAACCTCAGTTGTCCTATAACGAATGTCATTCTAATATCCCCATAAGCTCTAAGGTGTAATTGTCAGAAGTTTGAATATATGCATATTTTTCCTCAACAGTAGCACCCAATTTTCTTTTCTCAAAAGAGGCGGTCATTCCTAGATCAATATGTAAAATTTTCAAATCAATAGCTCGTTTTATAGTTTGATACAACAATTGTCGATAGGTATGAAGCTCCATGAGGTATTGATAATCCAATCCTACAAATGAAGGGACATACGTTTGATTTCTATTATTGTAACAAAGCATCACACCGATCATCTTTTCAGGATTATCTAACAGGCTAATAGTAATAAATTCCCAACTCGGGTGCTCCGACATATTTTCAAATAGTTTTTCTGGAAAAGAAAAAGTATTCAATCCCAAATTATTTTGGTGCACATTCCCATACAATTCTTGAACTTGATTTAATTGGTTTTTGTTGCAATTTTTAAAAACTTCAATCTTCAACAAAGGTTCAAATTCTAGTATTTCCTTTCTTAAATGTCGCTTGTTTCTTGATGAAAGTTTTGCTGCAAATGCCTCAATAGTTTCATTATCCTTCAGGTCAATTTTACACGAGTTTGGCATTTGAACTCTTACAAACCCCTGACCCTGAAAATAGGGATGCAAACTTTCATTTTCAGGAAAATCTCGAAGAACGACCATCTTCGCCTTAAAACGTTGTTCTAAGGTCTCCAATGATCGCATTAGCGTATTTAAAGCTTGCTGCTTCAATGGGTGTTTATCGTCAATGTATAGATGATCTCCTTCAGTAAAAAGAGAGCCCAGACTCAGGACTTTGGAAGTCAAATAATAAGGATTTGATTTTCGTTCATCTTCAATAGTTTTAGAAGCACTTACGTTAGCCAGCATATCGTCTTTCCATAACCCTAAGGTTAAGAACGTAGCTAAAATGGGGTATCTATCTTGGTCATAAATAATCAAATACATAAACTTCCAATTGTGCTCTTTTAAATCATTACCTCTAAATGCTTGTTCGAGGAACTTAAGACCATCCCAGTCATAGATCCCTTGCTTACCAATCAGTTCATTCCAAAGAATCTGGTCAATTTTTGAAATTGAATCTTCAAGCTGTACGATAAGATTATCCTGTGATTTATTTTCTATAGCTAATTTAGCATCTAATTTAAATGCTTGACAAACACGACGTATGTTAGTATGAGTATCTTCTAAAGCTTTTGGTAAATGATAGACCATTGCCTCTACCAAATCTTTGATTTCCTGCTTTTGATTATGTCTGGATATAGTAATACGCACCCCAGTATTCTTTACAGGTACAGCAGGAAATATTCCAAGATTTACATAAAACCCTTCATTCATTAAGCGATTAACAAAATTATATCCGGTTTTGGGCATTCCGGTACCTATATAGAAAACTGGAGAATTATTTTTATCAATCAGTGGTAGGTCCGTATCTTGTAATAAGTCGTTGAAGTATTCTACACGTTCCCTCAAATCATTTTGAAGCTCATAGATTTCAGGGGTTAAGTGAATTTTAGCTGATGCTGTTGCTGCGGCAACCGAAGCAGGCTCTAATTGGGCCGAAAATGTCAAAGGACCACCGAAGGTTTTTATTTCATGGTACATTTTTTTATTGGAACAAACTAATACAGCTCCACTAGCACCAAAAGTCTTACTCAAAGTTCCAAACAGCAATATGTTTTCCGAAAGTTCATTGAGTTCACTTAAGGCATACCCCGTACCATTTTTCCCTATCCAACTCATACCATGCACATCATCAATATAAAGATGTAACTGTGGATATTTTATACTTAGGGCTTTTAATTCCTTAATAGGAGCGTAATCGCCATACATGGAATAGATACCATCTGCCATATACCAGATTTTTTTTCTCTTATTGGAAAGTGACTTTATTTTATCCTCTAACATATTCAAATCATTATGCCGAATCATATCAATGGGAACACTTCTATTTTTTAACACTTTGGCAGCACTTTGTACGCTCCAATGCACCTGATGATCCAATATAATAGCATCCTGATCCTTCACTGCACTTGGGATAACACCTAAATGCCCCAGCGTACTATTTTTAGTAATTATAACTGGGTATTGATACATCTGAGTAACCTTTTCTTCCAATTGTCTATAAAGCTGATTGGATATGTAGGATTTAGATAAAGGAAATTGAGTTCCGTAGTTTTTAATAGCATCTATGGCTGCTGCCTTTAATCTGGAGTCCTGTTCTAAACCTAAATATCCAGTGGTACCAAAATGAAATAATTTTCTGTTTTTAATACCAATTGTTCTTCCTGAAAATTCTTCTCCTTCAGCATATAAATGCAGAACGCCTTCTTGTTTGGCATCTGTAAATACTTCATTTACGGTGTCCAAAAAATTGTTGTGTTTAATTTTTGCCATGTATTGAAAATTTTTAAGTGGTTAGGTTAATCTGTATACTAGTAAATTTGTTAAACTATAAAAAATAATCATTAAATTTTGCTGTAATTTTTAGGATTATAGAAAAAATCCTTTTCGGGTAAGTTTTAATCCTTTTCAGCTAAATATTATCACCCAATATTATACCCTCGAGTGCTWTAAAAATATAACTATTTAACTCAACTCCTTGGCTGATAAATGGTTAGTGTTTTCTTAAGCCAAAAGTGATGTATTTTTAGTCGAAAAATCATAACTGATTTATTATAAAACATTAAAGTTGGCCCTATATAGTTGAAAAGTACGGTTTTACCGTAGTTGTGTTAAAATTATTATAATTAGATTTGTTGCGTTAAGTTATTGAGTACAGCTTATAAAGATACATTTCCCTTCTAAGATTAATGTTAAGACTAGCACAAAAAATAATTAAAATACTGTGTTATGATTTCATAATATGAAATTTTAAAAGTTTAAATTTTAGTAAGATTTTACTTTAATATAAATATGAACTATAGAATAAAAAATGAGTATGCTGAATTATGGATTGAGAATGATATTCTTTTTTTTATTTACAAAAATGGGGTAGTAATAGATCAGTCTGTGGCCATGAAAGTTGTAGAAGACCGACTCTTATTACAACAAGGTAAAGCATTTTTAATTTTTTGTGATATGACGGGAGTCAAAAGTATTGATAAGGCCGCAAGAAACTATTTGGCAAAAGAGGGCTCTGTATTAATCAATGCTGTTGCTTTACTAGTTAATGATCCATTGACCATTGTACTATCAGGATTTTACATTAAAACCAGCAAGCCCCCTATTATGACTCAGGTGTTTACCGAAGAGGAGGCTGCTTTGGCGTTTCTAAACACCTATAATTCAACGTAGTCATGAACTTTTGAAGCTTTTGTATACCCTTGCTTTTTCAAATAAATAACCTTTAATTTTTCTAGTTTAAAACCGTAAACTTAGTATTGAATCCCTCGATTATTGAATACACCTAAATGTAGTACTCATGCACCAAGAAGTTAATAAGGAAAGAATAAAACAAATTCATACCATGCTTATGGAGTTTGCAAGTGGGAATTTTGCTTACAAGCTCGAAAGAACCGACTTGGATGACGATATTGAAGCACTTACCGCTCTGGTTAATATGACCTTTCAAGAAATAAAGGATTCTTTTCTCCATCAGGGCTATGTAAACCTAAATGAAACTTATAAACACTTTGTACAAATGTTCTTTGTATTAGATTTGGAGGGCACTATTATAGCTTTTAATTCTCGAATAAAACAAATGTTGCTTTTTGATGATCATGAATTACAAGAAAAGGATTTTTCTTCGTTCCTAACCCAAGATTCAAAATTAGCTTGGAATCGTTTAAAGTCKAAGTTAACTCTCAAAGACCTAAGTTCTCATGAGGAATTTATTGAACTATCCTTTAAAACCAAACAAGATTTAATTTTAACAACAAATTGTCTGGTAAGCAAATTTATCGATGGGATCAATCAATCGGAAAGAATCATCGTTACGTCTATAGAAATTGTTAAGAACAGTAAGGAAAGGGAAATAGAATTACGGAAAACTGTAAGTTCCGAAAAGGGCAAAAATAAAACGGGTAAGCATACGCTCAATACCAATAACCAAAATAAACGGTTAAGCCTAAGCTCTACGGATATTAGAAAAATCAGAGAAATACATGACCATATCATAAACAACTTAGATAAACCGCTTTCATCATTAATAGAATTAGCACATTCCGTTGGAACCAATGAATACAAACTAAAGTATGGGTTCAAACAATTATATGGACAAACAGTTTTTCGCTTTTTAATAAATGAGCGATTAAGAAAAGCAAGTATATTAATTCAACATACAGATATTCCAATAAAAGAAGTGGCACATGTAACAGGTTTTATAAGTTTCCCTCATTTTTCGAAAGCTTTCAAGGAAAAATATGCATACACTCCTAGAGATTTGAGGAAACAATCCTATCAGGATCCAATATGATTAGAAGAGATTTTGTATATTTCTTCCTTATTGTAATTTCCTCTTCTTTAATTCCAAGCAGTATTATTAAATCCTTTCTTAAATCCTTCTCAGACAAATTTTAATCCATTTAAGATAATTCTTATCACCGACCTTTGTTTTCGGTTAGTAGTTATTGTCTTTTGACTTCGGTTGCGCCCAGTCACCATTTTATTGGTACTCTTGAGATTGCGCGTAGCCGAAATTAAAAGGATAGAATTTCAAGTACAGAATGACAAATTTATAACCTGAGTTCGATATAACTCAACACTCACAGTTTTTATTGTTTTTCGTAGATAAGGCATGGTTTTGAAGGACTATTAATAGTTTGAAAACCCATAACGCAATATACGGAAAACAATAAGAATTCTTTTAAAATCCTTATAAACAGCAATCTTTAACTCCAAAAAGCCTTAAATTAACCAGTTAGTCTTCGTTTTTTGTAGTCAAATCTCACTATTTATAAGGATTCTGTGGAGATTGACTTATATCGAACTCAGGTTTATAGCACTAATTGAGAAAAACTCAAAAAGAATTAGAGAATCTGGAATTGTACTAGGTCATCTTCACACAATTAATCCCTCTCAGATAAGTTATTATCCGTTAAAGATAAGTTTTATCCCAGAACTTAGTTTCTTTCTATATAATAGGTTATCCACAAGCTAAAAAAATAATGAAACAACACGTACTTATACATAAAAAGACCAACAAGAGACTCATGTTGTTTGAAGACAGGGATTTTGAAATGAAAAATCCAATTGAACATTATGGAAATCAAACCATCGTAAAGCAAATGATTTTAAATGGAATTTCCAAAGAAGAGATTAATGGTGACAAGGAGCTTACTGCTATGAACCGTGAAATATTTAGAAATGCCCTGGATCATTGGTTAAAACTAAAAGGGGAATTTCAAAAAATAAAAGTCCCGAAAAATTTAATTCAACTTTTAAAAACCAATAGAAAAAGGGATCAAGAAAAGTTACTTGATGGATTTATACTCACTCCAGAAATTCTAACATCCTTTATTTTTACTGCGTATCATGAATTTGGATATACACTAAGTCAATATAGCGCTGAATTTTCCCAAAAAGATTTGAACACAATTAAAATGCCAAATGCCAAAATTATGGATTGCGGAAAGCACTGGCATTGCTTTTTTACAGCGTTTAATAGTTTAAGGGGAGAAGAAACTCGGCTAGGCAAAAAAGAAGGACGTCTGTATTATATGTCCAACGTCTTTGGTATAGATAGGGTGGAAGTCGTTAAACAAATAAAATCGGGTGGATCCAAATTAGGCTGCCTACCTTATATTACATTAGAACCTTATGGTCATTCGTGGGAGGTGTTTTAAGGATTTACAGTGAACAATACCCTTAATACCTTTTAAGTTTTTAGAATTCTTTTTCAAAAACGAGTGAGCTTCGGCATTTTTCATTCTAAGCTATAAAAAATAGTAACTCATCGTATAACATTTTAAATATCATTTGTTATAAAACTATTTCTTTTAGGATTGGAACTACCCGCTTTTTAAACCATTATTTACCAATAGACTTCAATAAATCCCTCTCAGACAAGTATTTATCCATTAAGAATAAGTTTTATCACGCATCTTTGTATTGTTAABAAACAATTACTTATAAATGATTATGAAAATCTATAGTAAACATAAAAATATTCTATTGGAATTTATTTGTTTCCTGTTTATACTATTATTTGTATATGCGGCAATCAGTAAATTTTTGGTTTTTGACGAATTTAAAATTCAGATAGGACAATCTCCCGTCCTGACCGCTTATGCAGGTTGGTTAGTCTGGATTGTCCCATGTATCGAAATCATAATCTCTTTAATGCTGGTCATCCCACAATATAGGCTACAGGGCTTGTATGCTTCCTTTAGCCTTATGGTCATGTTCACGGCCTATATCGTCATCATTTTGAATTTTAGTGATCATGTTCCCTGCTCCTGTGGGGGTGTTTTAGAAAAATTGGGCTGGACGGAGCATTTGATCTTTAATAGTGCCTTTATCGCCCTTGCCTTTATTGGCATCCTGATATTGAGCGAAGAAAAAAATTACAAGATCCAAAAATATGTAACTGTATGAAAAATAAAAAGATCTATATCACCCTTTTGATCTGTGCTATAGGCAGTATGGGGTTTGTTACCCTCTTGTTTGCCCTTTCAGAAAAAGGCCTACACCGTGACAATAGTTTTATACGACGATTTCCAGGCCATCCTGCAATAAAAACCCATGAACTGGATCTTACCTACGATTCTTATTATATTGCCGGAGCTGCTGATGGTCAAATCTATCTGGGTAATGCCTCAGTGCCTTTGAACCTATGGGTATTGGATACAGCCCTTCAAAAAAAACAGACCATCCGGTTACGTTTGGACCGGGATAGCATTCCAAATCGGGCTCCACAATTACGGGTTATTCCGCCTCATTTCTTTTTGATGGACGGCACCATTCCCGTTCCTTATATCTTTAGGGGAAATACCACGAATTGGAAGGCTCGTTCTATACTAGAGGAGCCCTTATATTTTTCCAGAGCTCAACCCATGGACTCCCTTACTTTAGCTATAAAGGCAATGAGTAGTAAGACCAAAGAACATGTATTGGGCAAAATAAGCCTAGCGGACACAGCCAAAATGGCCTTATCCCACGAATTGTTACAAAAACAAGTAGACGGTGTTTTTGATACCGATGGTTTACTCCATTACAATCATCAATTACAGAAATTAGTATATACCTACTTCTATCGCAACCAATATATTGTTGCCAATAACGACCTAAGCTTGAACCTTCTTGGAAAGACCATAGATACGATAAGCCGTGCCCAAGTGAAAGTGGCCACCATAGCTTCTAAAAACCAAAGACAATTGGCTGCACCTGCCCTAATGGTAAACAAATCCAGCGCTACTTACGGAAACTATCTTTTTGTAAACTCCCAACTACCAGGACGCTACGAATCTCTTGAAGTGTGGGAACAAGCATCCATTATAGATGTGTACAACTTGGTAGAGAACACCTATGAATTCAGTTTTTATGTCTATGACATAGGAAAGGAGAAACTAAATGAATTTAAAGTCCTTGATGATAAATTTATAGGATTGATCGGGAATCATATTGTTACCTACCAACTAAGTAGGGATCGTTTTAAGGATATGTACGATCATCATACAACGGCCATGGATTCCCCAAAAATAGAAAATACCGTGAATTCCCGGTAAACAATACTGCAGTAGCAGGGGTAAGACCGAAAACCTGTAGAAAAGAGTAGGTCATTAATTTTTAAATATTTATATTATGAAAACAAAAAATTTTAAAATCGTATTACCGGCTTTTGCATTTATGCTGGCCATTGTAGCTTCTTTTGCATTTACCTCTACCGAAAATGGTTTAGAGAGTAGGTCTGCTGTGCAAGGTGTACCAGGATATATCCAGGGTCCTGGTGGCGAAACCGATTGTATAGAGGATCGTAAGGATTGTGTTGCTGCAGTTGGTACAGCTTGTACTTCAGTGACACTAGGTAATCCCCTAGTGTTTAAAAAGACTAACACTTCTTGTAACCAACAGTTGTACTTTAAATAGTAGTTTTTAGTGATTAAAGAAAAGGTACTTTTTTTGGTGCCTTTTTTTATTTAACTTCTTCTCCCTTAGCTACCCTCCTTATGGTGCTATCATTTACAATTTTAATTGGGTAAGTTCAAATTGTAAATGGCATTATAAAACGCTTTCTTTATCCTCATTGCTTAAACAAGCTTTAGCTTTTCGACCGAACTTTGGTGATATTTAGACAGACCTCGTCGCAAGCTCTCATACTAAACACCATACTCAGGGTAAGTGGGAGCTCATTACATACGGAGCTAAAACCACTTTTAATCCCGATTATACAGCCGCTTTAGGGGTAGGTTCGTGTACGACTGCCGTCTAACGGAGTATATATTCAACACACATAAAATTTCGGATTTTCCACTCTTTCTTTTTCTCTTTTCCTGCATCTGCCTGTATCCAGCAGGTAGGTTAAAATTTTTAACCGTAGCTATACTGAAACATTTATCCTGAATTTAGTTCAGGAAATTCAGCACAAGCATGTGGAATGACATGATGAGATTGTGAATCATACTTCGTTAAGCTTCGCTTACTATCTTCAAAACAAAATATATTTTGCTTCTCGATAATGCTCAGTACAAGAGTTCAGGATGACTTCGTCAAAAAGCACGGGCCAACCAATCCATGACAAAGATCACACCCGTGCGCTTACTCAAAATAACATTGTAAATGATTAATTCAAATAAAAATAACAATRAAAAAAATTAGTTGAAAATGCCAACTGGCCCTTTCTCTAAAACAGCCCACTGGAATGTTCTTATTTCGTTCAGTCCTATCTTTCCATTTACATGCTTATTTTGATTTACTATTTTAATTACTTGTTCTCGATACAATCCCGATGCTATCGGGATCACCTACTTATAGTAGGCAGGCTCGAACTGACGTTTAATTATTATTACGTCTAAAAGAGAAATAGAAACATACAGCTAAATGCCAACGCGCCAGCTGACCCGTTTATTAAAATGACCATACTTCCATCAATTTAATAGCCCTCACGCCGGCTGGCTCCTTCGTTAAAATGATCCACTGGATCATTTCTTAACACTCGGTCCCCCCTTATGAYATTGTTCTATCCATTATATTTATAATTTATCTAGACCCAGATACTTTCGTATTAAAGGTTCTAGCCTTTCGCCTCGTGCATTCCTATCTACAATCTTACCATCTTTATCGACCAACCACACAGTTGGTAGAGAACCAATGCCATATAATTGTCTATAAGTATCTCCACCAAARCCTTTGCCTTCAAAACGTTGAGGCCATRKRRNTTTCTTTWKYKKWWRTAWTKCYWWTWRYSYKSKYTKYWSYTSYTSCWTMWYCAWGGCRAWTCCMAWTAWYKYWRAAYCMTKSWTYKTRWWRSTWTYKNTACATTKYTTTTARRTGTGGMAYTTCGGCTATACAAGGTGCACACCAGCTTGCCCAAAAATCCACTAACACCACTTTTCCACGCATTTCTGCGATATCAACTTTTCGACCGTCTAAAGCAGTGAATTTTATATTAACAGGAACATTGCCTCTTTCAACTATTAAGGCATCCAATTGTTCCTTGGCTGTTTCATGTAAGGCTTTTACACCAACTTTATCATTATCACCATACTTTTGAAATATTTCCTGCCAATAGGTTTCGGCTACAGATGGCGCATATGCTTTTAAGCCTGATAAAAAATCTTTGGCCCGATCTGCAAGAACTGGCAAATCTGCATATTTTGTAATATGCGCATCCAATCGCAATCGCAAGGACTCCCAATACTGTGTGTCCACCAGCTTCCAATAATCAGCTTCCTGATCTTTTGTTTCTTTTGGTAGTAAACCAAAATAGCGGGCACTTCTAACAAAATCACGTCCGAATAATTGCCATTCAGCAGACTCTTTATCTTTTATAGGTCTGTCAGACGCCAGGGCTTCAGCAACCATAGCATCACCTTTTTGTAGCCACTGTTCCATAGCCTTATTCTCTACAGGTAGTACTCGCATAAAACGTAACCAATTTTTTCGTGGAATGGCTGCTAAAACGTGTTGCACACTATCCTGTAGTTTACCAGGAATAAAATAAGGGTTAGTGGCAATAAATATACTACGAGCCGTATCTCGACGGGTATCTTCTGGATACCTGTCCCAAAACAGCTCGGCTAACTTCACTTTTTGTTGTGAATGATTATCTTCAAAACGTTTAAGTTCTAGACGAGGTAATGTTTTATAGGCCTCATAGGCTTCTTTAGTTGGAAACATAGGTGAAGATTTTTTTAATGCCTCCCAATCTTTATCTGCTTCTGGCGTATTAACAACAACTTTAGTTTGTGTTTGTTGCAACTCTTTATTGGTGTTAGAGCATCCCAATACCAATAACGCTAGACTGATAAGCCATACTGTTTTACTTGTTGAAAGATTTATATAGGACCTATTTTTCATTGTATCAGTTTTACTAGCCTTGATTTTTATATTCAACTTATAGTGGATTAGCTGCGCTGAACCTAAAGGTTTGTCTGTCTATACCCAATCACGTTGGGCACAGGCTACAGAATGACAAATCATTATAATCATTATAATGTAACAGTAATCACAATATCTTCTTTTTCCCTAACAGGTGGATAGCATATATAATCATTGCAGGTTTGATACACAATATTAGCTACAATGATATGCTTCCCTTTAGTAACCTCTTTAACGACCTGAAACTTTTGTGTCATGGTCA
>NVVE01000024.1 GCA_002733285.1 Lutibacter sp.
ATAATTTGTTTAAAGATGAACTATTGGTCAAAAACCCAGAACTCAATGGCTCATCCGTAATACAACTTGATAAGGATAAGGTAACAGAATTTATAATTGTAGATTATCAATTTCAAAAAATTCAATTTACCGATAATAAAAATAATAGTTTATCCGGTTTCTTTGAAATTCTGGTTAAAACTGATTCAATAATCTATTACAAAAAACATAGTAAGAAAATCATTAGAAAAGAGAATAAGAAGATCCGTTACTATGAATTCAAGGATAATAATTCCTATTATGTTTATTATAATGACAATTATTTTAGGTTAAAGAAAATCAATGATTTAAATGCAATTTTTCCAAATTATAAGACCCCGTTAAAGAATATTTATGCTCGGTATAAAAGTATTCGGAAAACCTATCCTGATACATATATAAAATCCATTTTATTGGACTTATATAATGTTATGTTTAGCAATACTAATTCATTGAGAATATGAGAATTGTACCAACCATTTTACTGTTGTTGTTCTTTAAATCTGTTGTAGGTCAGGAAAATGCGACGAATATATCCTTAGAAATACAAAATAAATCTATCAAAGAGATTTTATCTGAATTTGAACAAAAAACGGATTTTCATTTTTATTTTGCTGAAGAATGGTTGGATAATAAAACGATAAGCAAAACTTATAAAAATGTTTCGGTTGAATTTATTCTCGATGATATTCTTAAAAATACTCCAATCAATTTTTTTATTTCCTGGGATAAGCGAATCATTTTGACGCGTAATAATATAATTTATGGCGAATTACCGAAAGATTTTTTCGGAATAACCATTGATGATAAAAGTGAAGCCCTTATTGAAAATGAAACATTCGCAAATCCTGTTTTTTTAAAAGAGCAACGAAATGAATCAAATCTCAATATTGAAACCATAAGAATTGGCAAGGAAAAAAAAGACCTGAGTCAAAAACGTTTTAAACTAACAGGTTTTATAACCAATGCAAAAACCGGAAAGCCAATTTCTAACCTGGCAATTGTTGTAAAAGAAACCAATATTGGAACAATTACCGATGAGGCAGGATATTATGAACTGGAACTAACTTCCGGACTAAATTTAATTGAAACAAGCTCCCTTGGTATTGAGAACATAAAAAGAAATGTGATCATTTATAATAGTGGGAAGCTTGATTTAAAATTAAATGAAAACTATGAACAATTAAAGGAGGTTGTAATACGGGCAGGGGCAACCAAAAACGTTGAAGATACTTCAACAGGAAATGTAAGAATAGGCTCAGAAGAGTCAAAAAATATTCCATTGGTTCTTGGGGAGCGTGATGTACTGAAAGTTGCAACCACTTTACCAGGAGTAACAACTGCTGGTGAAGGAGCGGCCGGATTTAATGTTAGGGGAGGAAAGACAGATCAAAACCTAATTCTTTTGGATGATGCTGTTGTATATAACCCCTCCCACTTTTTTGGTGTTTTTCAGGCCTTCAACCCATTTGCTATTAGGGATGTTACCATTTATAAGGGAAGTATTCCTGCCGAATATGGTGGTCGATTATCATCCGTCTTTGACATAAGAACAAAAGATGCTAATAATCAAGAATTCAAAGGTGAAGTATCAATCGGACCCGTAACTGCTAATGCAGTTGTAGAGCTGCCAATTAGTAAGGGAAAAGGCGGGTTGTTACTAGGCGGAAGGGGTGCATATTCTGACTGGATATTGAAATCTCTAGATGAATCGAATTTAAAAAACAGTCAAGCATCATTTTACGACTTTATTGCTAAGTATAATCATCAAATAGATGATAATAATGAAATCAGAGCATCAGGTTATTACAGCAGGGATGCATTCAGTATGACTTCAGATTCATTATTCAGTTATACTAATCGGTTATTTTCATTAAACTGGAATCGTAGGTTCAATGAAAAAAGCAGTGGAAGTGTGCTATTGGTGAATAGTCAATACCAATTTAATATTGATTTTGATGGTAGTATAAATCAAAATTTTTTACAGCGTTTTCAAATTGAGGAAACAGAATTAAAAATTCAATTAAGCCACATGTTTAATGAAGCTCATAAAACTAATTATGGTATTTCAGGAAAGTTGTATTCAGTGCTTCCTGGAAAAATAGAACCAAAAGGAACGGATGATTTAATACAGCCCTTATCCATTCCAAAAGAAAAGGGGTTGGAAGCAGCAATTTTTGTATCTGACGATTTTAAAGTCAACGAAAAACTAACATTCGATCTAGGATTCAGATATTCGTTCTATGCCGCTCTTGGTCCTTCTTCCCAAAGGGTTTACCAGGATAACTTACCTAAAACAACAGGAACTGTAATTGACACCTTATCTTATGATAAAAATGAAGTTATTGAAACTTATGGCGGCCCTGAAGTGCGTATATCTGCAAGATATTTATTGGCAGATGATTTTTCAATAAAGGCCAGTTTTAATAATGCTTATCAATTTATCCATACACTGTCAAACAATACTACCGTATCACCAATTGATACCTGGAAACTTTCAGACAGCCACATAAAGCCACAACAAGCAAACCAATTCTCCTTGGGTTTGTATAAAAATATTGATGTCAACGAATATGAATTTAGTTTAGAAGGGTTTTATAAAAAACAGCAACATACCCTTGATTTTAAATCAGGTGCCAATCTTCTATTAAATAAAAATATTGAAACTGAAATATTACAGGGTGAAGGAAAAGCATATGGTTTAGAATTTTTAGTTAAAAAAAATAACGGTAAACTCAATGGATGGATGGGTTATACATATTCTAGATCTTTATTTAAACTGGATAGCGAGTTTGATCAAGAGCGTGTAAATGATGGGCAGTATTTTCCTTCCAATTTTGATAAACCACATGATTTTAGTCTAGTTCTTAACTATAAATTTACAAGACGCATCAGTTTATCAAGTAATTTCGTGTATCAAACAGGACGGCCTGTTACTTTTCCTATTGGAAATTATGTTTTTAATAATTCTGAGTATGTTTTGTACAGCGATAGAAATCAGTTTAGGATACCTAATTATTACCGCTTAGATATTGGAATTAATTTAGAAGGCAATCATAAAAGAAAGAAGTTTGCTCATAGTTTTTGGAGCTTTTCTGTTTATAATATATTGGGGCGAAATAATCCATATTCTGTTTTTTTTGTTAATAGAAATGGAGAAATTAAGGCTTTTCAAAGTTCAATTTTTGCAATACCAATACCCTCAATAACGTATAATATTAAATTTTAATAAAATAAATGATTTTGAATTAAACATGTTGAAAATATGAACTAAAAATGGGAATCTTGTTTAAAATAATAATGCAATTCATAAAAAATGAAGCTACATGCTTTTGGAGCATACTACTTATGTTCATACTATATGGATGTGTAGAACCTTATGAAGGTACTGTTAAAGATTTTGATGATGTTTTAGTGGTTAATGCAATTATTACCAATGAATACAAGAGACAAGAAGTATTGTTAACACGTTCCTATCGTTTCGAGGATAACGGCCCGACTGCAGAAAAAAATGCAACAGTAATCGTTCTTGATGGTGAAGGTGGTACATTTAATTTTGAAGAAACTGAACCTGGCAAATACCTGTCTGTGAACCCATTTGCGGTAGAGATCGGTATGAACTACAGTTTATCGATAACTACAGTAAACGGTAATTCATATGCCTCAAATACAATGCAATTGCCTGTGAGTTCAACTACCATAGGTGACCTTTATGCAGAACGTATCACCAACAATGATGGTATTGAGGGTATGGGGATTTTTGTAGACAGTTTTGATCCTTTGGGAAAATCCTTTTATTACAGACATGAATATGAGGAAACTTATATAATTATAGCACCCTTTTGGACTCCTTTTGATTTGGTTGTTGTTAGTGAAGGGTTCCTAATTTTTGGCATGCGTGTTATTTTAAGGGAGCGGGAAGAGAAATTATGCTACGGAACAGATCTTTCAAATACTATTATTCTTCACAGCACCAAGGAACTCACTGAGGACAGATTAAGTCGTTATAATGTTCGATTTATTGACAGAGACAATTATATCTTGTCATATAGATACAGTATATTAGTAAAGCAATATGTACAAACACCTGAAGCTTTTTCATATTATGAAACATTAAAGGGATTGTCACAGTCTTCAGAAAATATATTCTCTGAAGACCAACCAGGCTTTTTAGCTGGAAACATCTTTTCTTTAAATGATTCAAAAGAAAACGTAGCGGGATTTTTTGAAATTGCAACCGTGACTGAAAAAAGAATATTTTTTAATTATGAGGATTTTTTCCCGGGAGAAGAACTACCTCCGTTTTTAAAAGAATGTGATTTAATAGCTCCCTCATTAGAAGGTACAGTAGGCAGCAGGTCACTACTTAATGCTATTTTTTATGAAGGCATGGTTAGTTTCTATGATTATAATAGGAATCCAGGTCCTAACGAAGGTCCATATTTGATGGTACGTTCAGAATGTGGTGACTGTACCACTTTGGGAAGTAACAGGTCACCAGATTTTTGGATAGAATAAACTTAGAGGGAATGAAAGGATATATAACATTTTTACTTTTGCTGATAATGACTGGTAACCTGGTGAGTGGTCAGGCCATTATCAAAAACAAAAACCAGATTAAAGGAATGGAAAACATGCCACAGGAATCAGTTTTTGTTCATTTCAATTCGTCCTTTCTTCTTGCGGGAGAATATTTATATTACAAAGTATATTGTTTAAATACTAAAACCACTCGTTTGAGTGATTTTAGTAAAATTGCTTATGTGGAATTAGTTGGAAAAGAAAAGAAACCAATTTTTAAACAAAAGATAATACTTAGAAATGGTATGGGTAATGGCGATTTTTTTATTCCGGTTACAGTTCCTTCAGGTAACTACAAAATTATTGCATACACCAATTGGATGCGGAACAGGACAGAGAATATTTTTTTCCAAAACGATATTAGCATAATCAATCCATATCAAAAGCATCAATTACCTGTTCAAGATAAGAAATTTAACCACATTGAAAGCATAGGTATAAAAGCTAAAATTGATAAAGCGCTGGTTGAAACAAACATCAACAAAATTCAAACGAACAAAACCTTGTTGAATCTTACTTTAGAAGTAGAAAAATATACCAAAAGATCTAAAGTATCAATTAACTTAAAAGGATCTGATTTAAATGATATCCCTACCGGTAATTATTCTGTATCTGTAAGAAAAAAAAGTGGTATCCCTGAACCAATAAAGTTAGCTACTCTTAATTTTGTTGAAAAGCCAAAGTTAAATGAAGCTGGGTATACACATTATAATGGATCTAATATATTTTTACCTGAACTACGAGGAGAATTGCTTTCAGGACGCGTGATAGCGCTAAATGATAGTGTTGCAATTAAAAATATTCCCGTTGCTTTTTCAATTCCAGGAGACTATTATTTTTTTGAAATTGCACATACTAATGAGCTGGGAGAATTTTATATTAACATAGACAACTACTATTCTGGAGACAAAGCAGTGGTAGAAGTTTTAGGAAATAATAGACAGACATATAATGTGGAATTGAATGCACATAGTACGCTAGATTATTCTAATCTGAAATTTAAGAATTTCAACCTTTTTCCATCTATGAGAGATGAAATCTTACAACGAAGCATCCACAATCAAATAGAAAGTGCCTACTTCGAATTTAAACCTGATTCTATCGCACCCGAAATTCCAGTACAATTATTTGACAATAAGAAAGTGCTAAACTATAATCTAGATGATTTTACACGATTTACAACTGTCAGAGAAACTATTTTAGAGATTATTAAAAATGTTTATATCAATAAAATTGATAAGGAAATAGCCATTATTAAAATTCAAGGATATAATTTCGATACAAATACCGGTATTTTGCCCTTGGTATTTGTTGATGGTATAGTCATTCAAAATCACTCACTTATTTTGGATTACGATGCACGGAATATTGAAGAAATTTCAGTCATACGGGATCAGTTCGTTTTCGGATCGGAAACTTTTCAAGGCGTTATACAATTCAAGACAAAAAATGGATTTTATGATCAGCTACAAAATGAAACTAATGTGTTGGTTACAACAATTTTCAAACCTCAAACAAACAAAAATTATTATACCCAACGATATGATGAGCCTATTTATAAAGAAATACGTACTCACATACCTGACGATAGGCTTCAATTACTTTGGTTCCCAAACTTGAATCTAATTGAAATGGAAACTACCATCACTTTTTTTACATCTGATGTTGCGGGAACATTTCAAATTAATATTGAAGGATTCTCTAAAACTGGGATTCCAGTTTCAATGCAGCACTCATTTTATGTTGAATGACATTTGAAGATATATTTCAATTTTACTATTTAAAAACCTATAGTCCAGCCTTTCGCCCAGTTTGGCTGTGACAATCCATTTCCAGCTCCGGTAGTATTTCCTTCAACGTAGAAAGAAATATTTGAGCCTGAATAATTTGTGGGAATAAAACCAGTATCAGGATTATCAAATTGTACATTATCAATCGTAAAATCACCAGTTTCTATCCTAGAAGATTCAATTCCATCCGTTACCTTTATGCCTAGATTGATATTTGAAGTATACAGATTATTCATAGATATTATTCCTCCTCCATATGTAAAGTTTACTGCACCTTCTGAAACAGGACCAACAACAGACACGTTGTTAATAGTCCCTGTTGTTACAGGAATGGCAGTCGCATCATTTTGGTTATTAGCTAACTGTATCCCGGCTTTTGAACTACCTGACAAATACCAGCTATCACCTGTGCCATTCCACCCTTCAGTTATGTATATTGCATTTTCACCGCTATGGCTTGACACCAGCCATTTAGGATTTACGGTTCCACCAATGAACCCAAAAGCATTGCCCATTCCTTTGTAAGACTGCACATATTCAATTATGGTATGAGAACCAACACCATAAAGAGATACTCCATTAAACGTTTTTGAATTATTGAACAACTCACCTGTATATTCAACTCTTAAATACTTTATTTGACCTGAACCGTCTATAATATCATTACCTCCATAAAATATATCAGCAACTTCTGATCTGGCATTGTCACCACTATTGGTTGGTGCCWTACCGCATATCACCAAACCTCCCCAATCACCCGGTGCCGGATTTTCGGAATCAGATGTTATAATTACTGGATTGTCTGGTTGTCCCCATACATAGATCTTTCCTCCCTGAGCGACAAGAATAGATGCATTTTTTCCACTAAAGGCTTTGATTACCGTTCCGGCATGAATTTCTAGTTGCCCTCCATCACGGATTATTAACGGCCCTGTTAGTTTGTATTCAATGGACGAGCTCAATACAAGCCTGCCAACTATAACTCCTTCTAATCCGTTTTCAACAGGACATGGAATACTACAAGAGCCTCCACAATCGACACCTGTTTCATCGCCATTTTGCACACCATCTGAACATGAAATTAAAGTTTCAGTTATACCGCTCGTATCGTCATTACCTGAACATGATAAAATGACAGTGATGGCTACTATTAATATGATTCCTTTGAAAAATATATATTTCATATAAATTGATATCAGTTCTTTCGCATCTAAGGTAAGCATAACGATTTTCTCTAACAAAAAAACCAGTTTCTTTCGAAACTGGTTTTGCTAGTAGCGGGGACTGGACTCGAACCAGCGACCTTTGGGTTATGAGCCCAACGAGCTACCTACTGCTCTACCCCGCGATTTGGATGGCAAAGATACACCTTTTTTTAAAAAACCAATCCGTTTTATTAAAATAAAAATATTAAAAGAGTATCTTTGCCGCCTTAAACATTGAAAATGAAGCAYAARGCAGGTTTTGTTAATATTATTGGAAATCCAAACGTTGGAAAATCAACACTTATGAAYGCTTTTGTAGGTGAACGWYTATCYATTATTACCTCGAAAGCACAAACAACTCGTCATCGAATTTTAGGAATTGTGAATGGTGATGATTTTCAAATCTTATTTTCTGATACKCCRGGWATYATAAAACCRGCTTACGAATTACAAGCYTCWATGATGGRCTTTGTAAAGTCTGCYTTTGAAGATGCYGATGTACTTATTTATATGGTTGAAATTGGKGARAAAGAMCTAAAAGATGAAWMCTTTTTYAACAAAATTAAAAACTTTAAAATYCCYGTACTTTTATTRATCAATAAAATTGAYAARTCTTCRCAAGARGAAGTMGAAGAAAAATTAAASTAYTGGAAAGARAAAGTACCAAATGCTGAAGTTTTCTTAATATCAGCWTTAGAAAATTTTAATGTMGAAGGYGTTTTYAAYAGAATTTTAGAAGTTTTACCAGAATCTCCTGCATTTTATCCAAAAGATCAACTGACTGATAAGCCTGAACGCTTTTTTGTGAATGAAGCCATTCGTGAAAAAATATTAATGCACTATAAAAAGGAAATTCCTTATGCGGTTGAAGTAGATACCGAAGAGTTTTTTGAAAGTGATAAAATTATTAAAATACGTTCAGTAATTATGGTTGAACGCGAAACTCAGAAAGGTATTATCATTGGTCATAAAGGTGCTGCCCTAAAACGAGTAGGAACAGAGGCCCGAAAAGATTTGCAAAAATTCTTCAGTAAAAAAATTCATTTAGAATTGTACGTTAAAGTGAATAAGAACTGGAGAAGTAATAAGCGTCAATTGAAGCGATTCGGTTACAACGACTAACGCGTAATCTATTATTATTTTTCCAATGTTTTCATCATAAACTCATGAAGTTCCTTCATTTGGTTATACCCTGTTTTTTTTCCCATTCTTCCTAAAAAATACATGACAAACCATAAAATTGGCAAAGTAATAACTCCTATTAATGAGAACGTATAATCTGTTTTGAGTGTCCATTTGACATAAGTCATAATTGAAAATCCAATAAAAGCAACTGCCATTGCAAAATGAAAAAACATAAATAATGTCCAAACTTGTGGTTTCGGCCCATACAACCCACTAACAACGGCTTTATTTTCTTCAACTTTTTCAATTTCAATAGTTAATTGAGGTGACCAAAAGTGACTTTCATCAATTGGAACATCAATAATTATATGTCCATCAATTATTTTACTACAATAGTTACAATTTGCATCTTTTAGATTATCCTTAAATTTTGAAATAATTTTTTGCTGACTTACATCAAAATCTATTTTAAAACGTGGACGTAAAAAAATAGTATTATTTTTTTGCACACTCATTGATTGATTTTTTTAGAATTGCAATATACCAATTATTAATAAATGGCTAATTTAGAAGTCTTAATACCCTAATTTTCAAATTTAAATTACGTAGTTTTGCAAAAAATTTCAAGAAAACATCTATGAGTAATATTGTAGCCATTGTAGGAAGACCAAATGTTGGAAAATCGACGTTGTTTAATCGCTTAATACAACGTAGGGAAGCTATTGTTGATTCTGTRAGCGGYGTTACWCGTGATAGACATTACGGRAAAAGTGATTGGAACGGAAAAGAATTTTCRTTGATTGATACTGGCGGATATGCTGTTGGGTCTGATGACATTTTTGAAGAAGAAATTAGAAAACAAGTACAATTAGCCATTGATGAAGCTGATTTTATCATATTTGTTGTTGATGTTGAAAACGGAATTAATCCTATGGATATTGAAGTTGCCAATATTTTACGAAAAGTAAAAAAACCAATATTAATGGCGGTCAATAAAGTTGACAATGCTATGCGTGAAACTGATGCCCTAGAATTTTACAATCTTGGTTTAGGTGAGTTTTTTACTATTTCTTCCATAAACGGAAGCGGAACCGGGGAATTACTAGATGCTTTGGCTGAAAAATTAGAAGCTGAGGTTGAAGAAGTGAGCGTGTTGCCTCGTTTTGCGGTAGTTGGACGTCCAAACGCTGGGAAATCTTCTTTTATAAACTCCTTAATTGGTGAAGAAAGATTTGTAGTAACTGACATTGCAGGAACAACTAGAGATTCTATTGATACAAAATACAACCGTTTTGGTTTTGACTTTAATTTAGTTGATACCGCCGGAATTCGAAAAAAATCTAAAGTAAAGGAAGACTTAGAATTTTACACAGTGATGAGAGCTGTTAGAGCAATTGAGAATTGTGATRTTGCAATAGTTGTAATTGATGCAACTCGTGGCTTTGAAGGACAAGATGAGAACATTTTCTGGCTAGCCGAAAAGAACAAAAAGGGAGTCGTTATTTTAGTGAACAAATGGGATTTAATTGAAAAAGAGACAAATACCATGCGTGATTTTGAAGCTCAAATTAGAAAAGAAATTGCACCGTTTACTGATGTACCAATTTTATTTATAAGCGCTTTAACTAAGCAACGTATTTTTAAAGCTATTGAAACTGCTGTTGAAGTTTTTGAAAGTAGAAAAAACAGAATTGCTACTAGCAAGTTAAATGAAGTTATGCTTGATATTTTAAAACATAATTCTCCACCAGCTTACAAAGGGAAATTTGTTAAAATAAAATATTGCATGCAATTACCAACGCAAACTCCTCAATTTGTGTTTTTTGCAAATTTACCGCAATACATTAGAGAGCCTTACAAACGCTTTGTTGAAAACAAGCTTCGAGAAATATTCAATTTTAATGGAGTTCCAATTGTAATTTATTTTAGAAAGAAAYAACCCATTGAATATTATATAATATTAAAAATAGAATTCTCTAGCTTGAATGCTGTTTTCTTAAAACTGTTATACTTTCTCTATTATAATAGCCTAAAATTATTCCTAATACAACTGACCAAACTGCAGCCAATCCTATTTGGTATGGTTTATCTAACATAAAGGTAATTATATGGGCTGGAATCCAGAACCAAATTAAAGAAAACATTCCTTTATCAATATACTTCCAGTTATTTTGTTTGGCTATCAAATTATCGAGAAAACGGTGAAAAATCACCAAGAAAAGTCCATATTGTAAATTCATAGTAACTGATACCGAAAATGCTCGTCCAAATAAACCAAGTTCTGGTAGTAAATGATGTGCGACCAAACTATCTACAAACCCTTGATAACCAACAAATGCATATTTAATAGTAATAGCTATAAGTGCCCATTCCAACATTTTTAAAAGAACTATTGGTAATTTATAGGGTAAAAAAAAGGTGCCTTGTTGCATCCATTTTGAAATAATATCGCCTAATGTTCCCAATATCGCAAATTGTATCATCGCACTATAAATGGGATATGCTTTTACTAACTCTACATATGAGTTCATTCTTTCTTTATTAAAATTACTGTTCTAACTAGTTTACAAAGTTAAGAACTAAATGGTACTATCAAAGTGTCTTATTATTGAATTTAAACGTATTTTTAATAGTTTAAAAATCGACTGATAAATAAAGAAACGACCTCTTAATATAGAGGTAAAATATAATTTTTATCAATATTTATATTATAGTTATTTCCAGCACTTGATTACAGGCAATAACTTTCACAAAAAAGAGGTTGATTTAGAATGGTCAATTAAAATCAATTACCATTCCTTGCTCAGCAATATTAAAACCATTTTTCATGACTGTTTTTTGAGCGTTACTTCCCTCAATTAATAAAGGATTGGTATGGTTAAAATGAATGAAATGTACTTTTTTCTTATCTTCATCTGACAACTCTTTAAATAACGCCATACTTTCTTCAGCAAAAGGGTGTGGAATTTCATTCATTGGTCGACCTTTAATTTCGCCATCCTTAAAAAAAGTGGCATCCAATAAAGCTACATCTACCTCTTTTATATAAGCTGTAATATTTCGTTTCCATTTAGCCCATTTATTGATGTCTGGAATAAAAAGGGTCTTTTTAGAATTAGCATTTATTAAATATCCTACTGTTTCAGAATATTCATCTCGATGTGGCACTTGAATTGGAGTTATTGAAATTCTTTTGTTTAGCACTACAACCGAATCTTTTTTTAAAGATTTAAGTGCAATATTATTTAATTCCACTAACTGACTCCAAGGCCCATTTACTTCAAGAAAAGATTTCATTTTAGGCATCGCAAAAACGGAAATACCCTTAGCTCCCATTGCTTCTCTTCCTAAATTCATTAAACCCGTATAATGGCCAATATGGGCGTGGGTTAAAAATATTCCATTTGGTAAATTCCTTGGTTTTCCTAAGTGAGTTGAAAGTAATTTAAGTTGCTTCGAAAAATCAGGCGTGGCATCAAAAATCCAATTTTCTTTACTTATAGGGTCAATTAAAGCGATGGAAGAAACAAATCGTGCATTTTCGCTATCTCTGTATACGAGTTGACAACATTCTTTTTCACAACCCGCTTGTGGATAACCTGCATCCTGTGCATTTCCTAAAACTAAAATATATGGGTTTGTTGATATTTCAATTTTTGCTACTTGTTTTTCAATACAAGAAGTTAATATACTTAACAATAAAATTAGTATAAGTAAGTTTCTCATGATTAATTATTTTTCTACCATCCACCGCTTGCACCTCCACCACCGAAGCCTCCTCCACCTCCAAAACCTCCACTTGATCCACCTCCAAAACTTCCGCCTCCAAAACCACCTGAACTCCGTCCAGCACCACTTAAAAGAATAGCCGTTAAAATATTAGCTGCAGCAGATCTTCGTCTAAAACCTCTTCCGCCTCCACCACCTTTATTTTTTTTGGAGAAAACAATAAGTATAATAATGAATATAATTACAATAATCAACGAACTTGGTGCGCCTTTTTTAGGTTGCTTTGTTGGCTCCCCCTTGTATTCTCCTTTTAAAACATCAATTATTACATCAGTTCCTTTATCTAAACCTTCGTAATAATTTCCTCTTTTAAATTCTGGAATAATAATATTTTCAATAATTCGTCTTGATAATGCATCCGTTAATAAATGCTCAACACCATACCCCGTTTGAATTGCTATTTTCTTGTCTTCTTTAGCCAGTAAAATAACAACTCCATTGTCTTTCCCTTTTTGTCCAATTTCCCATTTTTGACCTAATTGGGCTGCATAAAAATTAATATTCTCACCAAAAGTGGTAGGCATAATTAATAAAAACAGTTCAGTAGAAGTAGAGTCGCTATAACGTTCTAATTTCCTAGCTAATGCAGCTTTTTCTGAAGGGTTTAAGGTTTTTGTACTATCTATTAGTGCTGGAATAAAAGTTGGTTTAGCTGGTATGTTTTGTGAAAAAACACTAGTTACTATCAAAAATAGCACTACAAAAAATCCTACTAATTTTATATTATCCTTTTGAAATTTCATCCGATAATTCGTTTGTGTCATTCGATTGATATGGGAAAAATTCTTTTAGTTTTTTTCCAACTTCTAATATGGCTAGTTCCATTCCTTTTGCAAATTCACCTTGAGCAAAATTTGAAAGCATTAATTCTTTTTCTGTATCCCAAAAATTATCTGGAACTTTAGTGTTGATACCCTCATCACCTAGAATGGCTAATTTTTTACTTTCAGTTGCTACATATAACAACACCCCATTTTTTAAATCGGTTGCGTCCATTTTTAATAAATAAAAAACTTCCAATGCCCTTTCCATTGGAGGCTTTTCTGTATTATTTTCTATATGAACTCTTATTTCACCTGAAGTATTCTTTTCAGCTGATTTAATAGCCTCTATTATTTGTTGTTCTTGAGATGGCGTTAAAAAATCATTCATTTTTTTCATATGTTATTCTAAAATTCAACTTTAGGGGCTACATCACTTCCTCCAGCGGCCTCAAAACGAGACATTTCTTTAAAATTACCTATAAAACCATTTATGACATTATTTGGGAATTTTTTAATGTGCTTACTAAATACGTTGACATCTTTATTGAAACGGTTTCGCTCAACATTAATTCTATTTTCTGTCCCTTCCAGTTGGCTTTGCAATTCTAAAAAATTCTGATTCGCTTTTAACTCAGGATATTTCTCTACCGTTACCAATAATCTTGATAGTGCCCCACTTAAACCCTGTTGTGCTTTTTGAAAAGCAGCCATACTTTCGGGAGTTAAATTTGTTGGGTCAATGGTAGTTTTGGTAGCTTCCGCCCTTGCTTTAATCACGCCTTCTAAGGTTTCTTTTTCATGCGCTGCATATCCTTTAACAGTGGAAACCAAATTTGGAATTAAATCTGCTCTACGCTGATAAGCACTTTCAACATTAGACCAAGATGTTTTGGAATCTTCCTCTAATTGTACCGCTGTATTATAAAATCCAACAGCCATTCTATATCCTGCGAATGAAATTACTGCAATTATTATTAAGGGTATTAACCACTTTTTCATTTGTATTGATTTAAGTTATTTATAATTCTAATGTATTAGTTGTTCTTTTTGGAATTTTGTTACAAGTAACAACAAAAGTTTTAGGCATCAATTTGACTTTTAATTTTAATAAGTTCTTCTTTTATTGCTTCTAACCTAGCAATAATATCATAGTTGTTTTTAATACTTTTTGGGCTTTCTTTCATTTTGCTTTTAGCACCTTCTAACGTAAATCCTTTTTCTTTAACTAAATGATAGATAAGCTTTAAGTTTTTGAGATCGTTTGAAGTAAATAAACGATTTCCTTTTTTATTTTTTTTTGGTTTTAAAACATCAAATTCTTTTTCCCAAAATCTTATGTGTGATGTATTCAAGCCAAAAGCTTTCGCTACTTCACCAATTTTATAATATCTTTTTTCTGGTAAATCTATATACATTAGTCAAGTGATTGTCCTTCAATTTGAGCTGCTWTTWGCATTGCTTCAAATTCTTCAGGAGATAAATTCCCGTAATAAAAATTAATAGGATTTATCTTTCTTCCATTTTTACTTATTTCATAATGTAAATGAGGCGCCTGTGAACGTCCAGTATTCCCTACAAAACCTATTAAATCACCTCTCTTTACTTTTTGCCTTCTTCTTACATTGTAGTTGCTTAAATGCGCATACAATGAAACATAACCAAAGCCATGATCTATTCTAATATGCTTCCCATAACCCGATGAACGCTGATCTGCTCTAACAATWACCCCATCTCCTGAAGCATAAATAGGCGTACCTCTTGGTGCTGTAAAATCCATTCCGTAATGTTTTTTTCTCGCTTTTGTAAAAGGATCTGATCTCCACCCAAAACCAGAGGCCATTCGAGTTAAATCTTCCTTTTTAACAGGTTGGATAGCAGGAATTGCAGCTAACAATTCTTCTTTATTTTCAGCCAATTTTACAATCTCATCTAACGATTTTGATTGGATATATAATTGCTTTGATAAAATATCCATGTTTTTAGTAATATCAATCACCATTTCTGAATTATCAAAGCCTTCCAATGCTTTGTATCTATTTACCCCACCAAAACCTGCTTTACGCTGTTCTTCTGGAATAGGATTTACTTCAAAATATAACCGATAAATATTATTATCTCTATCTTGAATATCCTCTAAAATTTGTCCAAGCTGCTCAAGTTTTTTTGTATGCAACTCTTCACTTAATTTTACAAATTCTAACTCTCGCTTTAATTCTTTTTCTTTAGGAGACTCAAAAACAGGTGTAAAGACTACAAAACCCATAATCATAAAGATAAAAGCCGCAACAACAGTTAACAAAAACTTTTTAAATGTATCTCTTTTTTTTACGCGTATCTTTTGATATGAAAGTGTATCTGAATCGTAATAATATTTTACTTTCGCCATTGTCTAAAATTATCTTATTTTTGCACTTTAAAACGCAATTTTATTAACTAATATTGCTATATCTAAATAACAAAATTACGAAATGTTTTAGAATAGCGTTAAAACACTTCTGTTTTAGTATATAATTAACAAATGAAATCACAACAAGTCCGTAAAGAATTTTTAGATTTTTTTGCTTCAAAAAAACATGCTATTGTATCCTCATCACCAATGGTGCTAAAAAACGATCCAACATTAATGTTTATTAATGCTGGAATGGTACCCTTTAAAGAATATTTTTTAGGTCAAAAAGACGCCTCTGATAGAAGAGTAGCTGATACGCAAAAATGTTTAAGAGTTTCTGGAAAACATAACGATTTAGAAGAAGTTGGAAAAGATACTTACCACCATACCATGTTTGAAATGCTGGGAAACTGGAGTTTTGGCGACTATTTTAAAAAAGAAGCTATTGCTTGGGCATGGGAATTACTTGTAGATGTTTTAAAGATTGATAAGGAATGTTTGTATGTAACTGTTTTTGAAGGTGAAAAAAAAGAGGGCTTATCTTACGATCAAGAAGCATATGATTATTGGAAACAATATATTAGCGAAGACCGAATTATTAACGGAAATAAAAAAGATAATTTTTGGGAAATGGGTGCTCAAGGACCTTGTGGTCCTTGTTCCGAAATCCATGTAGATATTAGATCGGTTGAAGAAAAAGCGCTTGTTTCTGGAAAAAGCTTAGTGAATATGGACCATCCACAAGTAGTGGAAATATGGAATTTAGTTTTTATGGAATTCAACCGAAAGGCTGATGGATTATTAGAAAAACTACCCGCTAAACATGTAGACACAGGAATGGGATTTGAACGTTTGTGTATGGTTTTACAAAACAAACAATCTAATTATGATACTGATGTTTTTACTCCTTTAATTAGAGAAGTTGAAGCGATCACCACCAACGATTATGGTAAAAATGAAGAAACTGATATTGCTATTCGTGTCATTTCTGATCATGTAAGAGCTGTAGCATTTGCGATTGCTGACGGTCAATTACCATCCAATACAGGTGCTGGTTATGTCATAAGAAGAATTTTAAGAAGAGCTGTTCGTTATGGATTTACTTTTTTAAATACAAAAGAGCCTTTTATTTACAAGTTAGTACGTACTTTAAGCAATCAAATGGGAGCATATTTCCCTGAATTAAAAGCTCAAATACAATTAATTACGAATGTTATAAAAGAAGAAGAAAATTCTTTCTTAAAAACATTAGATCAAGGATTAGTTTTACTTGATGGAATTATAAAAAATACACAAGGAAATGAGGTTTCCGGTAAAAAAGCATTTGAATTATTTGATACTTATGGCTTCCCAATTGATTTAACAGCTTTAATTCTTTCTGAAAAAGGAATGACACTTAATGAAGAAGATTTTAATGCTGAATTAGAAAAACAAAAAACTAGATCAAGAGCAGCAGCTGTTGTTGAAACAGATGATTGGGTAATTTTAAAAGAAGATAACGATGAAGAATTTATTGGGTTTGACACCCTTGAAGCAAAAGTTAAAATTGCGCGTTATAGAAAAGTAAGCTCGAAAAAAGATGGAAATTTATTTCAGATAGTATTTAATATGACTCCTTTTTATCCTGAAGGAGGTGGACAAGTTGGGGACAAAGGGTACATTGAAGTTAGCAATGGAAATGTTATTTATATAGTTGATACAAAAAAGGAAAATAATTTAATTATTCACTTTGCCAAACATTTACCTAAAGATCCAACACAAATTTTTAAAGTAGTTGTTGACGAAAAACAACGTAATAGAACTGCATGTAATCACACAGCTACACATTTATTACATCAGGCCTTAAGAGAAGTTTTGGGGACTCATGTTGAGCAAAAAGGATCAGCAGTACACTCAAAAAATTTACGTTTCGATTTTTCTCATTATTCAAAGTTAACTGTTGATGAATTACGTGCAGTTGAAGATTTTGTAAATGCGCGTATTGACTCTAAAATTCCTTTAGAAGAATTTAGAAATATACCTATGGAAACAGCCCTTAAAAAAGGTGCTGTGGCTTTATTTGGAGAAAAATATGGTGATACCGTAAGAGCCATTAAGTATGGAAATTCTATTGAACTATGTGGTGGTACTCATGTTGAAAATACTGGCGATATATGGCATTTTAAAATTACATCTGAAAGTGCAATTGCGTCTGGAATAAGACGTATTGAAGCTATTACCAATGACGCTACTAAAGATTTCTATTTTGAAAATAATAGGGCTTTTTATGAAATAAAGGATCTTTTAAAAAACCCTAAAAACCCTCAAAAAGCAATTATTAATTTACAAGAAGAAAATACTGCTTTAAAAAAGCAACTAGAACTATTACTTAAAGACAAGGCTAAAAATTTAAAAGGTGATTTAATAAATGAGGTTGAAGCCATTAACGGAGTTAACTTCTTAGCTAAAAAACTAGATTTAGATCAAAATAGCATTAAAGATCTAGCTTTTGATTTAGGAAACCAGATTAACAACTTATTTTTATTGGTTGGTACTGAAGCTAACGGAAAAGCATTTTTAACATGCTTTATTTCTAAAAAATTAGTAGCAGAAAAACAATTAAATGCCGGACAAGTGGTTCGTGAACTTGGGAAGTTAATTCAAGGTGGCGGAGGAGGCCAACCATTTTTTGCTACAGCGGGTGGAAAAAACCCCAAAGGTATTGAAGAAGCATTAATTAGAGGGAAGGACTATATTATATAGGTGTAGATTTGTTTTAAGTGTTTAATCGTTATTTTGATTAAAAAACAACTCAACGAATCAACAGTTTAACATAAAAGAAGTGAATTTTAGAACGGACATGTCATTCTAAGCTTGTCAAAGAGATTCTTCACGCTATTTCAATCGTTCAGCATATCAAAATTATACTTTTAATAAAAAAAGAATGAATTTCAGAACCAATATAAAGTTAAAAAAAGAACGTAATCTAATAGATTACAATTCTAAATTAATGTTAGTTGGTTCTTGCTTTTCTGAAAATATTTATAAAAAATTAGCTTATTTTAAGTTTCAAACTTCCAGTAATCCATTCGGTATTTTATTCAACCCAAAAGCAATTGAAAAATTAATTACCAATGCCATTAATTTAAAAAAATATACCGAAAAAGATATTTTCCTTTTAAATGAACGCTGGCATTGTTTTGATGCACACTCCGATTTAAGCGCTGTTAATAAAATTGAATTGATTCAAAACTTAAACGATAAAATTGAATCAACAAATCAACAAATCAACAAATCAACACATATCATAATTACCCTAGGTACTGCATGGGTATATCGTTTCATAGAAACTGATAAATATGTAGGAAACTGCCACAAAGTTCCTCAAAAAAAGTTTTTAAAGGAATTGCTTTCAGCGGAAGAAATTATTGCTTCTTTAGAAAATATTTGTGTACTCACCAAAGAAGTCAACCCATCTGTAAATATCATTTYTACTGTGAGTCCGGTAAGACATTTAAAAGATGGTTTTATTGAAAATTCTCAAAGTAAAGCACATCTTCTTTCTGCGATTCATCAACTAGTAGATAAAAGAGAACAAACATATTATTTTCCTTCTTACGAAATAATGATGGATGATTTACGCGATTATCGTTTTTATAACAATGACATGCTTCACCCTAATGAAACTGCAGTAGATTACATTTGGGGAAACTTCAAAGAAGTTTGGGTGAGTGAAAAATCAGTTTCAATTATGAAAGAAGTTAATACTATTCAAAAGGGATTATTGCATAAACCGTTTAATTCAAAGTCAGAACAATACCAAAATTTCTTAGTTGATTTACAGGAAAAAATAGCCGCTTTAAAAAAGCGCTACAACATTTTTTTCTGAACCTATTTCCTTTTTCTTTGAGATTATTATTTAACTATTTTACTCCTGCTTTTATCACTAGCTTAAAATCGTTCAGCTTACTAAAAATGAGGTGTTCTTTGGTGAAATCTCTAACCTTTTAACAATAAAAAAGAGAAGTATAAACTTCTCTTTTTAAATATTATGTCTCTGTTCTTTAGTTTACAAACTTTGCAACATTTTGCCAAGGACCTCCATTAATTATATCTATACCTTGTTGCTTTAAAAAAGACGTTGCCTGACCGCTTCTTGCACCGCTTCTGCATACTGCAATTACCTTTTTATTTAAAGCTTTAATTTCAGCTACCTTACTTGGAAGAGAATTTAAAACAATATTTTTTGATCCATTTACATTTCCGCTATTATACTCCTCAACAGTTCTAACATCTATAACTACTGCACCTTCTTTTAAATAGGATTCAATCGATTCACCATCATTACCTCCTCCAAATAATCCAAAAAAACTCATTTCTATTAATTTTAATTTTTGCGCAAATATAAGTGAATAAATGCGAAGTATAGTAACACTAGTCACTAATTATTTGTGCAAATTAGTTCCAACCCATTATCAATTAGCTGTGTAAACTTCTTTATTTCCTTAAGTTTTATTAACCGAATTAACACCTCTTTTTCTAAATCTGTATTTGATTTATACACCAATTCATAAATTTCTAATAACAATAACCAATCTAACTGAAATGAATGCTTTAAATCGTTAAAAATATAAGTTAATTTTCCAATGTTAACTTTAGTACTAGTTCTTACTTCTGCAACTTTAGCGTACAATTTATGAAGTTTATCTTCAGCCTCCGTATATTCAATTCTATGTGTTTTATTAGCTGATACTTGCCCTATTTTTTTAAATGATTTAACCGATGCTGGTCCGGAAAATGCCGAAATAATCTCTTTTCCTACTGCCATATCGTAAATTCCCCATGCTGGGTTAAACAATTCCAATTCATTATGAGTAACCGTACAATTCTTAAAAGAAATTAACATTATTTTCCCTTGTAAATCTCTTTTACCTGTAATAACTTCTCCCTCTATTTTGATATTGCCTTCAAAATGTAACGTTGTTTTCTTTCCTTCATAAATACCATAAACTTCTAAGTCTTTTGGAAACATATCTTCAATTGCCAAATTAATATCTTTTAGCTTGCCTATAGGACTTCCAAATCCTTCAGAATGATATTGAACACCATGACCTATTATKTCCTTATCTCTACTTGCTAAGGCTGTTGGCCCTGTTGTTTGAATATAAACTGGCCTGCCAGTATCGTCCTTAATTACATTGGTAAATACACCTGATATTTGAATGCCCGTACTAAGCTCAATGGTTCCTAAATTTTTTGATGCAATTAATTTTTGAACTCCTTTGATACCTCCTTTTCTTAACGCCATTTTATTAGCAAATTCTTCTAAAACATAACTCAAATGAGCAAAATCTGATGTCACAAACAGCTGTGGTTGCGGTTTTGTAATGTCAAAATTTTGAGTAGCTGCTTTGATGGAATATGGTAGTTTTTTAACTTCATTAGTTAAACACAATTTACTTTCTCCAATTGATGAAAGTAATCCTGCACCATAAATTTTATGCTTATTTAAATCTCCTATTAAACCATATTCAACAGTCCACCAATGCAAGTTTCTTATTTGAGCCATCTCAGACAGTTCTCCCATATTGTTTTGTAAATCTTCAACTATTAGTTGTGCGTTTTCAACTTCTTTAGGATTAGAATTTGGGTCTTCTTTTAAAATAGATAACAATCTAATTGCTTCATACATTTCATAATCTTTTGCTGAAGAAATTGCCTTACACCCAATTTCTCCAAATCTTCTTAGATATTCGGCATATTCAGGATTCGCAATAATTGGTGCGTGACCAGCGGCTTCATGTATAATATCTGGAGCGGGAGTATATGTTAAATGATCTATTGTTCTTATATCGGAAGCTATTACTAACACATTATAGGCTTGGAATTCCATAAATGCATTTGGCGGAATAAAACCATCTACCGAAWCTGCAGCCCAACCAATATCTTGTAAAATTCTATTCATTCCTTCCRTTCTTGGAATTGAATCAACCGAAATACCTGTTTTTTCTAATCCTTCAACATAAGATTCATGGGCTACTTTACTCAAATAATCTATATTTATTCGCATTACATAACGCCATACAGACTGATTTTGAGCAGTATACTCTTTATACGGCTGTTTAACAATAAACTTATGCAAGTGTTTTGGGAGTCTTTTTGTTACTTCATTAAATTCAATAGTTGTGATCATCTAACAAATTTTATGTTGGGAAGTTACAATTTTTAAAAAAATCTAATTTATATTTCTTAAAAATAAAAAGAGCTGAATTTAAATTCAGCCCTTTCAATTTCACAATAATTAGCGTTTTCTTTTTTTACCTTTCTGATCTTCTAATGCTTCTTTAATGACCTTATAAGTATCTTTAGCATTGGATAATTCTGCCCATTTTAAAGCTGTAATATTTTTTCTATCAGATCTAACTTTTAATTTCGCCCCATTTTTAATTAACAATTTTGTTATGTTCACTTTATTATGTCGAGCTGCGAACATTAAAGGCGTTAACCCCATCGATTTTTGATTTACATCAATACCTCCTTCAATCAATGCTTTTACGGCATCGTAATTTCCCATTTGAATTAGCTTGCAAAAAGCATTAACACTCATTGAATATTCAAAAGAATACAAGTTTTCAAAATCTGTAGAATTTTTATTTTCTGCTGAGACCAATACGGTTGCTAATAGAGCAACCGATAAAATTATTTTTTTCATAATAGTTAATAGTTTAAAGTTTCTATTGTTTTATATATAGACTTCAAAACAATAAAAATGTTATAGCAAATAAGCTTAATTAACATGTCTTTAACGCTACTTTGATGTATAAGATCTATATATTGATGTGAAAAATAATTTGAAGTTATAYATCTTAATATTTTCGAAACCGTTTTAGTAAATTTTAAAACTTTTACAGTTAATACTTCGTATATTTGACACTCAAAAATCCAAATAGRTATTCATATGAACAAGAAAGTGATTTTAATGATTTTAGATGGTTGGGGTATCACTCAAGACCCAAAAGTTTCAGCAATTTTTAATGCAAAAACCTCCTATATAGATAATTTATATAACAAGTATGCCAATGCAAGCTTACGCACTGATGGTGAACATGTTGGTTTACCTATAGGACAAATGGGCAACAGTGAAGTAGGTCATATGAATTTAGGTGCTGGGAGAATTGTATATCAAAACTTGGTTCGCATTAACATGGCTGTAAAAAATAAAACATTAGGAACTGAAAAAATATTATTAGAGGCATTTACTTACGCTAAAGAAAATAATAAAAATATTCACTTATTAGGAYTAGTATCTGRCGGTGGAATTCACTCGCACATTAACCATTTAAAAGGATTATTRGATGTAGCAGCTGAAAATAAAGCACAAAACGTTTTTTTACATGCGTTTACTGATGGYAGAGATTGTGACCCAAAATCAGGAAAATACTTCATAAATGCYATTCAGGAAYAYATGGCTAAAACTACTGGWGAATTGGCTTCAATTAYTGGSCGTTAYTATGCAATGGAYCGTGATAARCGTTGGRATCGCGTAAAAATAGCTTATGATGCACTTGTAAATGCAACYGGYGAAAAATCTATAAACGCAATTCAAAGTATTGAARAAAGTTATGCTAACAAYGTGACTGATGAGTTTATCAATCCAATTATAWTGACTGATGAAAATGRGACTCCRAAAGCACAAATTAAAACTGATGATGTTGTTATTTTCTTCAATTACAGAACSGATAGAGGAAGGGAACTCACKGAGGTATTAACTCAGCAAGATTTTCCTGAATTTAATATGAAAGCCTTAAAATTACATTATAATACAATGACCAATTATGATGAAACTTTCAAAAATATTCATGTAATCTACACTACAGATAATTTAGAAAATACACTTGGTGAAGTACTGGAAAACGCTGATAAAAAGCAAATTAGAATTGCTGAGACTGAAAAATACCCACATGTTACATTTTTCTTTTCAGGAGGAAGAGAACAAGAGTTTGAAGGTGAAAAAAGATTATTATGCCCTTCTCCTAAAGTTGCTACCTACGATTTAAAACCAGAAATGAGTGCTTTCGAAATTCGAGATGCTATTATTCCTGAATTAAATAAAAAAGAAGTTGACTTTGTTTGTTTAAATTTTGCAAATGGGGATATGGTTGGACATACTGGAGTTATGGAAGCCGCCATTAAAGCTTGCGAAACTGTTGACAAATGTGTAAATGACGTGGTTTCTTCAGCATTGGAAAACAATTATACAACCCTAATTATTGCCGATCACGGAAATTGTGAAACAATGATAAATCCTGACGGATCACCTCATACAGCACACACAACAAATCCGGTTCCATTAATTTTGGTTGATAAAGAATTAAAATCTATAAACGATGGGGTTCTTGGAGATATGGCACCAACAATTTTAAAATTAATGGGGATTGAAAAACCCACTGAAATGACGCAACATTCATTAATTTAATTTATAAATTTACTTCAATTTAAAATTTACAAAAAAATGAAACAACTATTTCTTGGCTTCTTAATACTATCGATGATAAGTTGCACTGCTCAAAAAAAAGAAGCTCCTGCTATCATTGATGAAGAAGGAAATTTAATTGGTATTGCTCATCAAAAGGATTTTGATCAAGAACCGTATTTAAGCTGGTTTTCTAGTAATTATGACGCGTACAAAATCGATATCGAAATTATAAATAATCTTAAACCTCTTTTAAAAAAAGTTACCATAAAAGCATTTATTGGAACTTGGTGTGAAGACAGTCAACAACAAACACCCGTATTTTACAAAATTTTAGACCAAGCTGGTTTTGAATATAAAAACTTAGAATTAATAACTGTTAACAGAGAAAAAACGACTCCTGATAATTTACAAGAAGGTTTTTCCATTGAGTATGTTCCTACTTTTATCTTTTATAAAAATAGTGAAGAAATAGGTCGCTTTGTTGAATATCCAAGAGAAACCGTTGAAGCTGATATATTAAAAATAGTAGGTGGTGAGCCTTATAAACATTCGTACGAAGACTAATTTTATTAATTTAAGTCTTTTTACAATTAACTCATTGCTTCAAAATATTCTTTATCAATACGTTCTCTATGATCTGGATGTGCTATATTAACTAATTCTGCAACACGTTGCTTAATGGTTTTTCCATATAAATTTGCCACACCATATTCTGTTACAATATATTGTACGTGAGCTCTTGTGGTAACAACTCCTGCTCCAGGATTTAAAAATGGCACAATTCTACTAATCCCTTTACTTGTTATTGAAGGCATGGCTATGATTGCTTTTCCTCCTTCACTCAATGATGCTCCTCTGATAAAATCCATTTGACCACCAACTCCTGAATACATACGAGTACCAATTGAATCGGCACAAACCTGACCAGATAAATCTACTTGAATGGCAGAATTTATGGCTACCATTTTTGGATTTTTTCTAATATTTACTACATCGTTTACATAATCACAAGAACGCATTTCAATAAAAGGGTTATCGTCAACATAATCATATAATTTTTTGGATCCCATTAAAAAAGTGGTTAAAGCCCTTCCTGAATTAATTCCTTTATAATTACAATTAATTATATCTTTCAAAATTAAATCTATAACTCCATCTGAAAACATTTCAGTATGTAATCCAAGATCTTTGTGGTTATATAACCTTGATAAAACAGCATTAGGTATAGAACCAATTCCCATTTGAAGGGTACTTCTATCATCAATAAGTTCTGCAATATGGTCTCCAATTTTATTTTCAATCTCATTTGGAGTTGGTAAAATAAATTCTGGAAGTGGTCTATTTATTTCAACAAAAGTGTCCAATTCAGAAATATGTATAATTCCTTCACCATGTACTCTTGGCATTTGTACATTAATTAATGCAATTACATGTTTAGCATTATCAATTGCGGCTAGCATAGCTTCAACTGAGACTCCTAAAGAACAATATCCATGTCTATCGGGTGGAGAAACCTGAATAAATGCAACATCAACTGGAAGAATATTTCGTTTAAACAATAAAGGAACCTCACTCAAAAATACTGGTGTATAAGACCCATTTCCAGCTTTTAAGGTATGGCGTACATTGTGACCTATAAATAATGAATTTACATGAAAACTATCTTTATACTTTGGGTCTGCATAAGGTGCATCCCCTTCAATATGCAAATGACAAACTTCAACATTTCTAAGTTCCTCATGTCTATCTGTCATTGCGTTTATTAGCTCCTGAGGTACTGCAGCTGCTGCCTGAATATAAACTCTATCGTTTGACTTTATTATTGTTACTGCTTCTTCCGCAGTTACTGCTTTATACATAATAGTTAATTATTTTTGATAATAATTTATGGTATTGCAAATTTACTATGATATTCGTAATATTACTTGATTTTTATCACTTATTTTACGAATTTTTTAATCTAGCATAATCCAAGAGTGCACTTCAAAATTTCTTTTTTTTAAAGTACCTTTGCACATTAAAATTTAGTATTGAATGATACAGCTTAAAACTCGTGAAGAAATTGAATTAATGCGCGAAAGTGCTTTGATAGTATCTAAAACTTTGGGATTGCTTGCCAAAGAAGTAAAACCTGGAGTTTCAACATTACACTTAGATAAACTGGCCGAAGAATTTATAAGAGATCAAGGTGCAATTCCTGGTTTTTTAGGTTTGTATGATTTTCCAAATACATTGTGCATGAGCCCTAATGCTCAAGTAGTACATGGTATTCCCAGTAATAAACCAATGGAAGATGGAGATATTATATCAATAGATTGTGGTGCCTTAAAAAATGGGTTTTATGGAGATCACGCATACACATTTCAAGTTGGTAAAGTAGCTGAGGAAACTAAAAAATTATTGCAAATAACTAAAGAAAGTTTATATCTCGGTATTCGTGAATTAAAGGTTGGGAATAGAGTTGGTGATGTTGGTTTCGCCATTCAAAATTTTTGTGAAAAACATGGATATGGGATTGTTCGAGAATTAGTAGGTCACGGTCTTGGAAGTGAGATGCATGAAGATCCTGAAATGCCGAACTACGGTAAAAGAGGAAGAGGTAAAAAATTTATTGAAGGAATGGTCGTTGCTATTGAACCCATGATAAATTTGGGAACACATAAAATCAACCAACTAAATGACGGTTGGACCATTTTAACAAAAGATGGAAAACCAAGTGCACACTTTGAACATGATGTGGCCATTATAAATGGAAAACCAGAGTTACTTTCTACCTTCCAATATATATACGAAGCTTTAGGAATTGAAAGCGACGAAGAAAATGAATTTCGTCAAGTTCCTTTAGTTGTTTAATAGTATCATTCCTATGAAAATAGGGATCCATAATAAAAAATAGATTCCGCTCCTGCTTGCCGAAGGCTAGTTTGCGAGAATGACAAATCGAAAAAATTTGCCCCTATTCAAAACCATATTAAACACCATTCCACGCCCACTGCTTATTAAGTTAAGCTATGTAGCACGGCCTTTTATTGCTTTTTATCTAAAAGGAAACAAATATACAGATCCCATTGATGGAAAAAGCTTTCGCAAATTTTTACCCTATGGTTATGGAGTACAAAGACCCAATGTTTTATCGCCAAGCACACTTTCTTTAGAACGTCACCGTTTAATGTGGTTGTATTTAAATGAGGAAACTGATTTCCTAAGACCTAAACTGGATTC
>NVVE01000025.1 GCA_002733285.1 Lutibacter sp.
TTTTTCTTGTGTAAACGAATTGTCTTTTGCTACTTCTATTTGATACCTTATCACATTTCCATCTGGATCTGTTGATGCATTCCATTCACATAGCACTGGATTCTCTATACACAACAAATTATTGGTTGGATATACCAATGTAGGTGTAGTTGGTGCTTTATTTACAGGTGGTGGAGGTGGAGGAGTGTCTCCACCGCTGCCTCCGCATGACCAGAATAGCGTACTCAATATTAGTATATATCCTAACTTTTTCATTGTTTTATTATTTTAAGGGTTACTGGTTGGTCTAATTTAATTTTTGCAAGATACAAGCCCGCAGGTTGATCTTCAATTTGTAACTGAACCTTACCATATCTAATTGGATAGGTTTTTTTAGAAATTAACTGTGAATGTACCGTATACAATTCAATAATCACTTCTTGCTGTGAAACGGGTAAGGCTATTTCAAAAATACCATTGCTTGGATTTGGATAGGCCACTATACCTTCTAACAATGCGATTGTTTTTGAATAAACTCCTTCACAACTTTTAGCTGTTTTAACCTCTACTAAATCTCCATGTTTTACAGCTACTGAAAATTCACGGGACATTGTTGTAAACAGTGCTGTTTTGTTGACAGACACACTAAAAGGTGCGGTTCCTTCTGCTATTGCTATAGAAGCCCTATTTGATGTTAAACTGATTTTTCCACCTACTTCTGTGCCTGATTCTACAACTATAGCATAGCATTGTTCATAGGTTTCTCCTTCAACTCCAATACAAAAATCATAGATACTTGGTGAAAGACCATCAACTAATAAACTAGTACTAAAAGTATAGGCTACTCCATTAATGGTAACATCATAGCTTTGGATAGCATTGGTTGTAATTGAAATTTGTCCATTTTTTTTATTAGGGCAAGCTTCTCCTATTACTTGAATAGTGAAATTATTAGTAGGCAACGTAAAGCAGCCCAGGAGTGTTACCATCGCTCCTTCGGTTGTCGCTGGACATTGATCAATATTATTCATAACGCCATCATGATCATCATCCAATTCTCCTTGCCAACATCCCACCTCGTTAACAGTTTCACCTACTGGGGTGTTTAGACATAAATCAATATTGTTCATAATACCATCAATATCATCATCTAGTTGACTATCTGAACATCCATTAGAATTTGCTACCTCTCCTAGAGGCGTATCATTGCATAAATCAAGACTATTTTGAATGCCATCAGCATCATCATCTAATTGTCCATTGGAACAACCGTTTGCATTTACTCCTTCTCCAGCTGGAGTGTTTGGGCATACATCATTTGCATTTAAAACACCATCTCCATCAGTATCTGGATTATCGTCATTATCTGCTATAATTTCAAAACTATCAACAGTCCAACGCGTAGGATTTTGATCCGAATAATACTTAAAAGCAATATAAACCGAACCTGTAATGGAACTAATATCTACGTCGTTAAAAGAATATACTTCTTCTGTACTACCACCATTTGAATGAGTAGGTATCGGTATATTTGGTACAGGCGACCATGTGAAATTGCTTGGGTTACTTGAACCGTCATAATCAGATGAATATACTAAAATTAACGGTGTAGTTCCATAAGCTGCATCTGTATAAAAACTAATTTTCTCACCAGTTTCTGTATCAAAATCAATAGGGTTCTTAGTAATTAACCAGTCTTTACTTAAAACGTCTTGCTGATACCCATTAATACCCATAGAACCTGAATTATTTTCACCAAATTGCACTTCACATACCCAATCTTTGTTACTTTCTTCATTGTATGCAAAGAAATTTAAACTTCCACAATCTTCAAATTCTTCTTTCAATAAAATTTTTGGTCCAACCAATGTCGAAATAGTAAGAATGGTACTTGCAACCGATAAATTTGATGCTGCATCTCTAGCTTTTATTGTTACAGTATAGCTTGTGTTTGGATCTAGATTTAGTATTGTTGTTGAAGTTGAAGTAGTAGATTGTAAATAAGTATCATTTAAATACACTAAATAATCATACACGCCAACATTGTCTGAAGAAGCATCCCAACCAATACTAAATGATTCATCAGTTATATCAGATACAACTATGTTAGTTGGAGCAGCAGGAACCTCTGTATCAGAAGAATTATTAGACCACCATTTWTCTTCGGCAGTTAAACCGCCCCATATCACAGTTGCTAGATACGGATTATCAATAAATGGATTCCTATTTCCTTGAATTCCAAAAAGAACTTCATTTCTCTTGGCTTCAAAAGATGAAACTGGATCTTCAACATTCCACTTTAAAAATAAATCTATCATATTGGAATCAATGGTTGAARTGACTCCGAAACCAACATTTATAGGTAAACAATTGGTTTCCGCTATTTGCACACCAGTTCCATGGTAACGTACATACATATACATTATAATACGAGCAACATCACCTTTCCATTCGTCACCTGGATACCATCCACCATTTGTTGATATGATACCTGAATTACCACTCCCATCTGTAAATTTATTATTACTTCTTTCAGCGTTTCTTTCCTGATCAGATGGCCGTAAATTATGTACATCTGTTCCAGGTCCTGGTTCATCAGTACCTAATTTAGGATTTGCTAATGATTTTGGGAATACATGTTCTCTATTCCACTTGCCATCAATATAGGTTGAGCCCGCTTTTTCAGTTTTAAGTCTTGTTCTATCTGTTGAAAAGAGACCATCTGAATCATTATAACCATAAATTAGCAACACATTTGTACTTATACCGGGATCTTCATCAGCTTGCCTACAAGCTTCCCAAACATCAATAGGTGAGCCGGTATAAGGAATTCCTGAATGAGTAGATTCTAATCTACCCGACAATTCTAAAAATAAATCGTTACCCGTTTTAGTTAAATCCAATCCATTATAGTAAGATTGATTTTGACCATAAAAAGAGATTGAAAATAAAAATAAAATAATAAAACTAAGTCGTTTTTTCACAAATTTTAAGATTTAAAATAATTCAGACAAAAAACAAATTTAGCTGTTATTTACATAAATAAATAATAAACTTGTGAACAATTATTTTACTACATTTGCTCTTTACTAAATACTAACTATTATGACAAAAATGATTCATTCTTATTGGGCTTACCTTGTATTACTAATTTTAATTATTGCTGTAGTAAATGCTATTATCGGTTTAAGCTCAAAAAAAGAATTTAAAGCTAAAGACCTGCGAATTTCATTGTTTGCATTAATTGCCTCTCACATTCAGCTAATTATTGGATTTATTGCTTTTTACACCTCTAATTTTTTTACAACTATGCAAAGTGTTGGAATGGGAGAAGTAATGAAAAACAGCGAATTACGAAAACCTCTAATTGAGCATCCTGTAATGATTTTAATTGCCATTGCATTAATTACCATTGGATTTTCAAAACACAAAAAGAAAGCTTCAGATAGTGCAAAGTTTAAAACAATTACCATTTTTTACGGTATTGCGTTACTTATAATTCTTGGAATGATTCCTTGGAATTTATGGTTTTCTAATTAACTATTTAGTCGTTTTGAGCGCAGTTAAAAAATTAACTTTTAAAAGAGATAATACGTTTCAACTGCGCTCAGTTTGACATTATTCAGATGATAAAAAAAATGATAGCTTACATTCTTTCTTCTATTTTCTACATTTTTTATGGTAGCTGCCTAATCTTTTTTCACGGTTTACAATGGCTTGGATTTAATCTTGGCGGCTATAAAGGTCATAAGATGGCAGTTGATTTAATGAATTGCACCTTAGCATATCTCCTTTATATTTTAGGGACTCACATAAAATTTATAAGCAAGTATTCAATTCCAAAAAATGTACCGCTAATTTTTGTTTCAAATCATCAAAGCATGCATGATATCTGTCCTTTATCGTGCTTTTTAAGAAAGTACCATCCTAAATTTGTTTCTAAAATTGAATTGGGAAAAGGAATCCCTAGCGTATCGTATAACTTAAGACACGGTGGGTCTGTTTTAATCAACAGGAAAGATCCTAGACAATCATTAACTGCCATAAAAGAATTTGGCACATACATTGAAAAAAACAATTACGCTGCAGTTATTTTTCCAGAAGGAACAAGAAGTAAAGATGGTGTTCCTAAACGATTTGCGCCAAATGGTTTGAAAATGCTCACCAAATTTGTGCCTTCTGCATATGTTATTCCAATATCAATTAACAATTGTTGGAAACTTAATAAATCTGGGATGTTCCCTTTTGAGATAGGCGTAAAAATCACTTTTGAATTTCACGAGGCTATTGAAGCCAAATCTATGAAATTTGAGGACTTATTTCAAAAAGTAGAAGCAACCATTAAAAATTCCGTAATTTAGTAGTAACTACTAAATTAAAAAACATGTCAACACGCAATACCAGATTAGAGGTAATGCTTACGCTTGAAAAAAGCATAGATAGCTTTGTCGAAAAATTTCTTATTAAACCTGAAAAAATCTGGCAACCAACAGATTTTCTTCCTAATTCTCAATCCGAAAATTTTATTGAAGAAGTTCATGAAATTAGAGAAATCTCTAAAGAATTAGATGATGACTTTTGGATAGTTTTAATTGGTGATACCATTACAGAAGAAGCAYTWCCAACCTAYGAATCYTGGTTGCTTGATGTTGAAGGCATAACCCAACACAGCAAAGAAGGCGGAGATAATGGCTGGGCAAAATGGATACGTGCTTGGACTAGCGAAGAAAATAGACATGGAGATTTATTGAATAAATACTTGTATTTATCTGGAAGAGTAAATATGCGTGAAGTTGAAATTACAACGCAATATTTAATAGCTGACGGATTTGATATTGGGACGGCACGCGATCCATATAAAAACTTTATTTACACAAGTTTTCAAGAACTAGCTACTTACATATCACATAACAACGTTGCTAAAATTGCACGAAAAAATGGTCATAAATTATTAGGTAAAATATCTAAAATTATTGCTGGTGATGAAATGCGCCATCATCTAGCTTATACAGAATTTGTAAATCAAATTTTCGCCTGTGACCCAAGTGAAATGATGTTGGCTTATCAATATATGATGAAACATAAAATTATAATGCCCGCTTTAAATTTAAGACATTCTTATGAGCAAAAAGGTACTCTTTTTGATCAATTCTCAATTATAGCGCAAAGAGCTGGTGTTTATACTGGTTTTGACTATGTTGATATCCTTAAAAAATTAAATACTGTTTGGAGTATTGATAAAATAWCTGGTTTAACGGCTGAAGCTGAAAAAGCSAGAGATTACTTAATGAAATTACCTGATCGAATGGCRCGTATCACAGAACGTATTGTTATTCCTAAAACCAACTATGAATTTAAGTGGATGGTYCYNGTAAGMTAAAATTAAYAACTTTTCATTTCAAAAGAATCTCTATCATTCAAAAATTGAAATTTTTGACGYGTTARRTTCAAYAWRTTTTTAGWTAAACTAACAGTTATRRKTGCTTCCKTATTTTGTGATATTTCCTCTAAAAYATCYCCARAAGGATYTATTATTTTTGAATGGCCTGTATATTYCAARTTATTGGCATCAATTCCTACTCTATTAACACCAATRGTAWAACTCATATTTTCAATTGCCCGTGCTTTTAATAAAGCATCCCATGCCGAAATTCTTGGGGATGGCCAATTCGCAACATAAATTAGCAAATCATACCCTTCAATATTTCTTGACCAAACAGGAAAACGCAAATCGTAACAAATTAACGGACAAATTTTCCAACCTTTATAGTCAATAATCAATTTGTTATCTCCAGAAGTATACAGTTCATGCTCTCCTGCCAATGTAAATAAATGACGCTTATCATACAGGTCAATTTCTCCTGATGGATGCACAAATAAAAAGCGATTATAATACTTTTCATTTTCTAAAATAACAACACTTCCTGCAATTGCTGTATTTTTTTTTGAAGCAATAGTTTGCATCCATTTTATCGTTTCACCTTGCATTGTTTCGGCAACTTCTATCGGATTCATTGTAAAACCTGTTGTAAACATTTCAGGTAATACAATCAAGTCAATAGGTTCTTTTATCTCATTAATTTTTTGTGAAAATTGAATTCTATTTTGTTCCGCATTTTGCCATCTTAAATCAGCCTGTATAAGTGCTATTTTTAGTTGTGATTCCATGACCTAAATTTACATTTTTTTAATGAATGTTATTTTTACTAAATTCGTATTTTAATTTACTCAAATAATCTCCCTAAATGAAAAACATTTATAGTGTARTTCCGTTATTTCTTTTTGTTTTCACAGTAGCAATAAACGCTCAAAAAATAACTTATTTTCCAGCGCCTAATGAAGARTGGAAAGAGAAAAAACCCTCAGTCTATAAAATTGATAAAGATAAATTAATTGAAGCGGTTGTATTTGCTCAATCTAATGAATATAGTGGTTCTAAGGATTTGAGAATAGCCATATTGAAAGGATTTGAGAAAGAGCCTTTTCATGAGGTGTTAGGACCAACTAAAAAACGAGGTGGCCCTGCTGGAATGATTTTAAAAAATGGGTATGTAATTTCTAAATGGGGAAATACCAATCGTGTAGATATGACATTTAGCGTTACAAAAAGCTTCTTATCTACTGTTGCWGGATTGGCCTATGACAAAAAACTGATTGTAAGTGAACATGATAAAGTTGGCAATTATATTTGGGATGGTACGTTTGACGGTAATCACAATAGTAAAATTACHTGGGAACATTTATTACAACAAAATTCTGATTGGTCTGGTGAAATTTGGGGAGGAAAAGATTGGGCAGATAGACCTCCAAATAAAGGGGGATTAGATGACTGGAAGCACAGAAAACTTCAAAAACCAGGTACTGTCATGGAGTATAATGATGTTCGTATAAATGTACTTGCTTATGCTTTAGCCCATGTTTGGCGTAAACCTATTCCACAAGTTTTAAAGGAAAATATAATGGATAAGATTGGAGCATCAACAACTTGGAGATGGTTTGGTTATCACAATGCTTGGACTGAAATAGATGGTATTAATGTAAAATCCGTTACAGGTGGTGGTCATTCCGGAGCTGGCCTTTTTATATCCACAGAAGATATGGCAAGATTTGGATTGTTATTTTTAAATGATGGTGTTTGGAATGGTAAGCGGCTTATTAGTAGTGAATGGATTTCAAAAGCAATTACTCCTTCACAGCCAAACATAAATTACGGATATTTATGGTGGCTTAATAAAAAAGGAAATCGACATTGGGAAGGGCTTTCTGAGAATATTTTTTACGCAGCTGGTTTTGGTGGTAATTTTATTGTAATTGACCGTGAAAATGATCTTGTAGTGGTAACAAGATGGCTTCAACCATCAAAAATTAAGGAGTTTATGCAAAAAATCAATACCGCTTTACACTAAATTTGGTTTAGTATTTCAGCTGCTTTTTTTAAGGTTTCATCTTTTTTTGCAAAACAAAAACGAAGCACTTTAGAATCATGCTTATTTTGATTAAACACAGAAATTGGAATGGAAGCTATTTTTTGTTCTTTGGTTAATCTAACTGCAAAATCATAGTCGCTTTCATCAGTAATTTTTTTGAAATTTAATAATTGAAAATACGTTCCTACAGATGGTTCAAACTCAAATCTCGAATCTTTTATTAGATTTAAAAACAAATCTCTTTTCCCTTGATAAAAACTACTCAATTCTAAATAATTTTTAGGTGTATTTATATAAGTTGCCAATGCCACTTGGGTTGGGTGATTTACACTGAACACATTAAACTGATGTACTTTTCTGAACTCTTTGGTCAATTCACTTGGAGCAATACAATAACCTACTTTCCAACCAGTATTGTGAAATGTTTTACCAAATGACGCAGTAATAAAAGTTCTTTCTGCAAGTGCAGGAAACAACGCTGCAGTTTGATGCTTTTCTCCATCAAAAATAATGTGTTCATACACCTCATCACTTAACAAAAATATATTGGTATCTTTCAGTAAAGATTCTAATTGTAACATATCTTCTTTTGACAGCACTCTTCCTGATGGATTGTGAGGCGTATTAATGATCATCATTCTCGTCTTATCAGTAATTAATTGTTTCACTTCATCCCAATTAATAGAAAACTCTTCTGGATTTAACTGAACAGCAACTATTTTCCCTCCAAAAAGCTCAATGGTTGGTTCATAGCAATCATAAGCAGGTTTAAAAATTATAACTTCATCATCTTTTTTAATCATTGCTGCAATAATTGTAAAAATTGCTTGAGTTGCTCCTGCAGTAATCGTTACTTCAGTTTCAGGGTTATATGAAACCCCATATAACAAYTCCATTTTTTCAGTWATAGCTTTTCTCAAACTAAAAATYCCTGGCATTGGRGCATATTGGTTCTTTCCATTTTTCATGGCTTCATTTACCAATTCAATAAGTTTGGAATCACTTTCAAAATCTGGAAATCCTTGCGATAAATTAAGTGCATTTTGTTCCGTTGCCAACTTGCCCATAACTGTAAATATTGAAGTTGGTACTGWTGGTAATTTTGATTGAARYKSATWYKYRRAWGWSGSCATWWWKWWTWWKATTTWWWWYWNAANTTAAATTWWMWRMWTMWWMYWDACCTGAGTTCGATATAACTCAACACTCACAGTTTTTATTGATTTTCATAGACAAGGCATGGTTTTGAAGGACTATTAATAATTTGAAAACCCATAACGCAATATATGGAAAACAATAAGAATTCTTTGAAAATCCTTTTACAAATAAAAAAACCTGTTTCAATTTTGAAACAGGTTCTATAATTTAAATTGTTTAATTAAATTTAGATGATACTCGCTTTCAAATATTCACGATTCATACGTGCAATATTTTCTAATGAAATTCCTTTCGGACATTCCACTTCACAAGCTCCAGTATTGGTACAGTTACCAAAACCTTCTAAATCCATTTGAGCAACCATGTTTTTAACACGATCAGCGGCTTCTACTTTTCCTTGAGGTAACAACGCAAATTGAGATACTTTTGCTGCAACAAATAACATAGCACTTGAGTTTTTACAACTTGCTACACAAGCTCCACAACCAATACAAGCAGCAGCATCCATAGACAAGTCAGCATTGTGCTTTGAAATAGGAATCGCATTTGCATCTTGTGTGTTTCCAGAAGTATTCACAGAAATAAAACCTCCCGCTTGTTGAATACGTTCAAAAGACATCCGATCAACAATTAAATCTTTAATTACAGGAAATGCTTTTGCTCTCCATGGTTCAATATAAATAGTATCACCATCTTTAAACATTCTCATGTGTAACTGACAAGTGGTAATTCCTYTATCTGGMCCATGRGCTTCTCCATTAATATGYAAWGAACACATACCACAAATACCTTCTCTACAATCATGRTCAAARGCTACAGGCTCGYCATCCTTRGCTACTAAATCTTCATTCAACACATCCAACATTTCTAAGAATGACATGTGTTCTGAAATATCAGTTACTTTATATTCGACCATTCGCCCTTTWTCTTGAGCGTTTTTTTGTCTCCAAATTTTTAACGTTAAATTCATCATATCTATCTTATTTATATGAACGAGTTTTTAATTCGATATCTTTAAATTCTAATTGTTCTTTATGTAAAATTGATTCACTTGGTTTCCCTGTATATTCCCAAGCAGACACAAACGCAAAGTTTTTATCGTCACGTTTTGCTTCACCATCTTCGGTCACATATTCTTCCCGGAAATGTCCTCCACAAGATTCTTTTCTTTCCAAAGCATCTAATGCAAATAATTCTCCTAATTCCAAGAAATCTGCTACTCTACCTGCTTTTTCTAATTCGGGGTTTAATTCGTTTAATTCACCTGGAACTTTTACATTTTTCCAGAAATCTTCACGCACTTCTATAATTTCTTGAATGGCCTCTTTTAAATGTTTTTCATTTCGAGCCATTCCAACTTTATCCCACATAATTTTTCCTAATTTCTTATGGAAATAATCAACTGAATGTGTTCCTTTGTTATGAATAAAAAACGCTAATTTATCTTTGATTTCTTTTTCAACTGCATCAAATTCTGGAGAATCCGTTGGTATCGTACCTGTTCTAATATCATCAGCCAAATATTCTCCAATGGTATAAGGCAACACAAAATAACCATCAGCCAATCCCTGCATTAAAGCAGATGCTCCAAGTCTGTTTGCTCCATGATCAGAGAAGTTAGCTTCCCCAAGACAATATAAACCAGGAACCGTAGTCATTAAATTATAATCTACCCATACACCACCCATTGTATAATGWGTTGCTGGATAAATCATCATCGGAGTTTTATATGGATTTTCATCTATGATTTTCTCATACATTTGGAATAAGTTTCCATATTTAGCTTCTATAATCCCTTGTCCTAATTTAATGATTTCATCTTCTGAAGGATTTTTAATTCCTTTAATTTTAGCTTGTTCTTTCCCGTATCGTTCAAATGCTGAAGCAAAATCTAAGTACACAGCTTCTCCAGTTGCATTTACACCATAACCAGCATCACAACGCTCTTTAGCAGCTCTCGAAGCAACGTCACGAGGTACCAAGTTACCAAATGCAGGATATCTTCTTTCTAAATAATAATCTCTATCTTCTTCGGCAATTTCAGTAGGTTTTAATTTTCCTTGTTGAATTGCTTTTGCGTCTTCAATTTTTGCTGGAACCCAAATTCTACCATCATTACGTAATGATTCTGACATTAACGTTAATTTAGATTGATAGTCTCCTGAACGAGGAATACAAGTTGGATGAATTTGTGTAAAGCAAGGATTCGCAAAGTATGCTCCTTTTTTATGAATTTTCCACGCAGCAGTAGCATTAGATCCCATTGCATTGGTAGATAAGAAATAAACGTTTCCATAACCTCCTGTTGCAATAACCACTGCATGTGCTGAATGGCGTTCAATTTCACCAGTTACCAAATTACGGGCAATRATWCCTCTSGCTTTACCATCAAYMAYKACWAMWTCYAACATYTCATGYCGATTGWACATMTCRATYTTACCTYKWCCWATYTGACGRTTCATKGCYGAATAWSMWCCYAAWARTAATTGTTGCCCKGTTTGWCCTTTWGCATARAAKGTWCKTGAAACMAGMACYCCYCCAAAYGATCGATTRTCTARWARKCCYCCATAMTCWCKTGCAAAMGGWACYCCTTGWGCMACACATTGATCAATWATATTTCCKGAAACCTCWGCYAAACGATGAACGTTYGCTTCTCTTGAACGATAATCTCCTCCTTTAACAGTATCATAAAATAAACGGTAATTTGAATCACCATCACCCATATAATTTTTTGCCGCATTGATACCTCCTTGTGCTGCAATTGAATGTGCTCTTCGAGGAGAATCTTGATAGGCAAATGCTTTTACATTATAACCTTGTTCAGCCAGTGTAGCCGCAGCTGAACCTCCTGCTAAACCTGTTCCTACAATAATAATATCGATGTTACGCTTGTTCGCAGGATTAACTAAATTAATTTTGTCTTTATATATTGTCCATTTATCTTTAATTGGACCTTTAGGTACTTTTGAATTTAAAGTCGTCATATGCTATAAGATTAATGGTTATGATTAAAATGATGATACAATGCAATAATTATAAACCCTAAAGGAATAACTACCGCATAAAACTTCCCAAGTGATTTTACAAATTTTGAATATTTGTTATTGAACCCAATAGATTGAAATGCCGATTGAAAACCGTGCATTAAGTGTAGTGATAATAACACGAAAGAAATCACATAAGCTCCTACTCTCATTGGATTTACAAATTTTTCTTGCAATTCATAAAAATACCTTGTTGGGTTCTCCGGTAAAATTTCAATATACTTGTGATTAATTTCTGGAATCCAGAAATCAATGAAGTGCAATACAATAAAGGCTAAAATAACACCACCACTGATTGCCATATTTCTTGACATCCAAGTAGCACYTGCYGCACCATTAAACTTTACATATTTAACATTTCTTGCTCTTTTATTTTTCAGCTCTAAAACAAAACCCAATACAAAGTGAAAAACAACCCCAAAAATTAATACAGGTTGCATAGCAAATTGAATCAATGGGTTGGTTCCCATAAAATGGGACAACTCATTAAACACACTTTCACTAAATAAAGAAGTAATATTTACTGCTAAATGAATAATTAAGAAGATAATAAGGAAGAAAGCTGACAACGCCATAGCTACTTTCCTTGCAATTGATGAAGATAAAATTCCGCTCATTTTTTAATGATTTTTAAGGGTGTAAATATAAGGATTATGTGAACGCAATTTAAATTGAATTAAATTTATTTTGTAATATTTAGAATTGTTTTAAATAAATAGTTTTTAGGAAAATTTTAACACTTCTTACTATTCAATATAATACCTTAGTTTTTTTTGATAAAAACTCAACAAACCACTTATTATAATGAAAAAACTAACCTTACTTACGCTTTTTATTTCATTTATTACATTTTCTCAACAACTTGATTTAGAAAAATTAAAAAACMTTAAAACTCGATCTATCGGCCCAGCTGGAATGAGTGGTAGAGTTACAGCTGTTGATGTAGTTATAAATCAGCCCGACATCATTTATGTTGGAACGGCGTCTGGTGGATTATGGAAATCTGAAAGTGCTGGTGTTGATTGGAAACCAATTTTTGATGACCAAGCAGTTGCTTCYATTGGAGCWGTYGCTATTCAACAAAGTAATCCTGATGTTATTTGGGCAGGAACTGGTGAAGGAAACCCAAGAAATAGTTTAACTGGTGGTTATGGTTTGTATAAAAGTTTAGATGCTGGAAAAACATGGAAACTTGTTGGTTTAGAAAAAACACGAAACATTCATAAAATTATTATTGATAAAGACAATCCGAATACCGTTTATGTCGGTGCAATCGGCTCACCTTGGGGAGAACACCCAGAACGTGGTGTTTTTAAAACTACGGATGGAGGAAAAACATGGAGGAAATCATTATTTATAAATAACAAAACAGGTGCAGCAGATTTGGTAGTTGATCCATCAAACCCCAATAAATTAATTGCTGCAATGTGGGAACATAGACGTAAACCTTGGACTTTTAACTCTGGTGGTGAGGGTTCTGGATTATACATTACATACGATGGCGGTGAAAACTGGAAAAAATTGACAGACAAAGATGGTCTTCCTAAAGGAAATCTAGGTAGAATTGGGTTGGCTATTGCTCCTAGCAATCCAAAATTTGTATATGCCTTAATAGAAGCAAAGAAAAACGCTTTATACAAATCGGAAGATGGTGGTTTAACTTGGAAAATGGTCAATAATAAATCAAGCGGGAGAGGTTCTGGTGGAATTGGGAATAGACCGTTTTATTATTCTGATATTTATGTAGATCCCATAAATGAAAATAGAATATACTCAGTCTTTACTTATATAAATGTTAGTGAAGATGGAGGTAAATCTTTCAAACAATTAATGCCTGCTTATGGAACATCTAAAGGAATTCACCCTGATCATCATGCTTGGTGGATTCACCCTACAGATCCAAATTTTATGATCGATGGAAATGATGGCGGTTTGTATATTACAAGAGATCGTGGCAATACATGGCGGTTTGTAGAGAATTTACCTGTTGCACAATTTTATCATATAAATGTTSATATGGAATTTCCATACAATGTTTATGGAGGGATGCAAGATAATGGATCATGGGCTGGTCCGGCCTACGTATTAAAAGCTCAGGGAATTAGAAACTCCTATTGGCAAGAACTCATGTTTGGCGATGGATTTGATGTAATTCCAGACCCTCAAAATTCCAGGTATGGTTACAGTATGTCTCAACAAGGATCTGTTGGAAGATACGATAGAAAAACAGGTTATGCTAAAAATATTAAACCTACGCATCCAAATGCTGATGTAAAACTTCGTTTCAACTGGAATTCAGCAATTGCTATGAATCCTCATGACAATGAAACAATATACTTTGGAAGTCAGTTCGTGCACAAATCAACAAACAAAGGTTATAGTTGGGAGCTGATTTCACCAGATTTAACCACAAATAATAAAGAAAAACAAAAACAACACGAAAGTGGCGGTATTACTATGGATGCTACTGGAGCTGAAAACCACTGTACTATCTTAGCAATAGAGCCTAGTACTTTAAATGAGGATATGCTTTGGGTTGGAACTGATGATGGAAATATTCAATTGACCTTAAATGGTGGAACAACTTGGACAAATGTTTCTCAACATATAAAAGGGTTTCCAAAAGAAGCTTGGGTAGCGCAAATAAGAGCTTCCAAATTTAATATGGGTGAAGCCCTAGTTGTAGTTAACAATTATCGACAATTTGATTTTAAACCTTATTTATTTAGAACCCGTGATTATGGGAAAACTTGGGAAAATTTAGTAGAAGATAAAGATGAAACATTCGGTTATACACTTTCAGTAATACAAGATTTGGAAGAACAAAATCTATTATTTTTAGGAACTGAATTTGGTTTACACATAAGTATCGACCAAGGTAAAACTTGGACAAAATGGACCAATAATTACCCAACGGTTTCTACTATGGATTTAGCCATTCACCCAAGAGAACACGATTTAATTATTGGTACTTTTGGAAGAGCGGCTTATGTTTTAGATGATATTAGACCGCTTAGAGCTTTGGCAAAAGAAGGTAAACAAATATTGGATAAAACGTTGCATTTGTTTAGCCCTCCAGCAGCATATATTACACAAAACCAACAGCCATCGGGAACAAGATTTGGAGCAAATGCTATTTTTAATGGTGAAAACAGAGACCGGGGAGCTATGATAACATATAGCATTAACAAACCTGAAAGTAAAACCAACAATGAATCCTCWAMRAARRARAAAKMAAARAMWRAARAGAARATANNNGAAGTWAAAYCTGAAAAACCWGYYGTAAAATTTGATTCTATTTTCTTTGAAGTTTACAATAGTAAAAATGAGTTGATTAGAAGTATTAAAAAGAAAGCACCCAAAGAAAATGGAGTTCACAGAATGTATTGGAGATTAGGAGAAAAGGGGAAAAGAGGTCCTTCTAGAAAAAAAGTTAAAAAGGATGCTCGTGAACCAAGAGGCATAACCGTTTTACCTGGAACTTATACCATCAAACTTCATTTTGGAAATGAAACCGATACAGAAAAAATTAATATTGCTTATGACCCAAGAGTGGACATGCCTTTTGAAGTTTTAAAAAGTAAATACAATTTGTTGAAACAGCTTGAAACTAAAACTGGGATTGCCGGAGAGGCAATACAACATTTACTTGAGTCTAAAGAAATTATTGAAGATTATAAAAAGCGTATTAATGCTCAAAACAACAAAGAAAAATATAAAGACGTTCTAAAAACTCATACTGAAATTCTTAAAAAAATAAACGGTCTATTGGATGACATGCTAGGTAAAGAAGATAAAAGACAAGGRATCACTGATACTGAATTTCCAAGCGCGGTTTCCTATCTTTATAAGGCAAGGTATTACGTTAATTCATTACTTCAAAAACCTGGAGAAACTGAAACTACACTCATTAAAAATGCAAATGAAAAAGTAAGTGCTGTAATTTCAACAATTAATGAGTTTTATAAAAAAGATTGGATTGAGTACCGAAAGGATGTTGAAAAATTGAATTTATCACCTTTTAAAGCAATTAAAGAATTAACATATTAAAAATTGAAAATTGAAATTCTTCATGGCATTCAAAATGCTATGAAGAATCTCAACTTCAGATAGGGTTACTAATTTATTTGATAATGAACTTTTTTTCTGCACTATTTTTACCACTAGAAACTTTTATTAAATAAGCCCCCTTAGGTAAATAATAGGTGTCATTTTTTGCTATTTTAACTGAAATATCTTTTTTAGAAAAATACTTTTTTACAGTTTTTTCTAAGACCGAAACATCATATTCAAAATAATTAAATCCTTTGACTGCTTCAACATTAAAACTGATTAGTTTAGTTCCATCTTCAGCTAAAATTTCAATCGTATATTCTCCTGAATTCAATACATAATATGGTATTGAAATACTTGGTTTATATGGTTTTACCCACTTGTTCCATGAACTWCCCCAACGTTTAGAAAAACGAATTGACGGAATTTCAAAAACCGCAATAGCTTTATTTTTAATCGTATTGTATTGTTGTAAAAACGCAACATTAGTTTTATATATTGAACGACCATGTGTACCAATTACTAAATCTTTAGCTTCTTCTTGAATCACTAAATCATGAACTGCTACTTTCGGTAATCCGTTTGAAAATTCTTGCCAGTTCTCACCTTTATCAAATGAAATATATACCCCTTCATCTGTTCCAACATACAATATGTTTTCATCCTCTGGATCCTCTTTTACAACATTTATTGGTGAATTTGATAACTTATTATTAATACTTTTCCAAGTCTTTCCTTTATCTTCACTTACGTATAAATATGGCTTAAAGTCATCACTTCTATAACCATTCAAACTTACATACACCCTTTCTTTTTGGTGTTGTGATGCCACAACTCTTGACACCCATAAGTTCTGAGGCAAGCTATTTGAAATTCTAGACCAACTTGCACCACTATCTTCAGTAAGATTTACATAACCATCATCACTTCCAACATATATAAGACCAAATTGAAAAGGACTTTCTGATATTGATGTCAAAGTCCCAAATGGTACATTTCCTTTTTTCCCTCCTGTTGTTAAATCTTCAGAGATCACTTCAAAAGTTTCTCCTTTATCCATGGAGCGGAGCAATTTATTAGCTCCCATATATAATATATCTTGATTGTGTGGAGATAATAAAATTGGTGTTTGCCAATTATAACGATATGGAGAATCCCCTAATTTATGCTTAGGATGAATACTTTTTCTTTCCTTTGTTTTTAAATTAACTCTGTAATAATATCCAAACTGGGAACCAGCATATACAATATTGTTATCTCTATTATCAATTTGAACTTGCATCCCATCACCACCTCCAATACCTTTATAAGGATAACTTCCGCTACTATTCCATCGTTTTGAAGCCTTATAATTACTCGGCCCGTACCAAACACCATTATCTTGTAAACCACCATAAACATTATAGGGTTCATGATTATCTGTATTTACAGCATAAAATTGTCCAACTGCAGGAGCATTATTTTTAATCCAGTTTTCACCATCGTCAAATGTAATATTAATTCCTCCATCATTCCCATTTATAACATGACCTTCTAATTTAGGGTTTATCCATAATGCCTGATGATCAGAATGTACATTTTCTTTACCCATTGATGTAAACGTTATTCCACCATCGTCAGATTTTAATAATGGAACACCACCTATATAAATTTTATGTTCGTTTGATGAGTTGACCCCTATTATACCAAAGTAATATCCATAAGAACTATAAACTCCATCTAAATAATTTTCATGTGTTTTCTCCCACGTTTTTCCTCCATCAATAGATTTATAAACTTCAGCTCCAATTACTTCAGAATTTAAGAGTACAAAGTTTGCATCTTCTAAATAGGTTACTAAATCGCTCGGTTGAATGTTACCATTTTGAACCTCTTTTTTTATACTTTCTGCAGTATGTTTTTTGTTAAAATCATTATCTTTCAAAAATAAGTTCAATTCTTCATCATTCAATTTTAAAAAATCAGCTGTATTTATAGTTCTAAAATCATCCTTACTAAGACCTTGTTTATCTTCCTTTTTTTCTTCTGGTCTTCTAAATTGATTATCTAACAAAGCGTAAATTATTTCATCATTAAAAGAAGCCAAACCAATTCTTCCTATTCSATCACCCGTTGGAAATCCATTTCCTTCAGTAATAATTTTAGTCCATGTAGAACCTGCGTCTATACTTTTATAGATAGCCGAATTTTCACCATCTCCATCAAAATTCCAAGCTTTTCTATTACGTTCCCAAGAAGAAGCATACACTATATTTGTGTTTGTTGGTGAAACACTTATATCAATAATACCCGTGTTTTCATTTATAAACAACACCTTATTCCAAGTTTTCCCTCCATCCGTAGTTTTAAAGATCCCACGTTCTGCATTTGCAGTATATAAATGTCCTATAACACCTACAAGAACCACATTTGGGTTATTTTTATTAATGACAATTCTCCCTATATGGTGTGAATCGAACAGGCCAACGTTTTCCCAAGTTTTGCCTTTATCAGTACTTTTTAAAACTCCAATTCCGGCATATGATGATCGTGAAGAATTACTTTCTCCAGTACCTATCCAGATAGTCCCATTGGACCAATCAACTGCGATATCTCCCATATTCTGAGTTGGGGCATTTTCAGTAATCGAAGTAAATGATGTTCCATTATTATTTGTATACCATAATCCTCCTGAAGCATAAGCAGCATAAAATTCAATTGGATTGTTTGGATTTACGTCAACATCTACAATTCGACCACTCATAATTGTAGGGCCAATATTAGTAAAAGGAACATTTTTAATTAGTGTATTTTGAGCATAAATTCCTATTGATAAAAATAAAATGCTACATAGAAAGATTCGTTTTTTCATGAATGGGAACTTGAATTAATATGTTTTTGTCATGGTAGGTGAAACTACAATAATGAAATCTGCTTTTGATTTATTTTCTTTTTCAAATTTTTTAACATTGTCTTGTTCTACTATACTAATTGTAACAATGTTTAATTTATTATTTGCTTGTTTTAAATACCAATTTATTCCTTCATAATTATCAGAATGAAAAGAGCCATTGTAATGAATAAATAAGTTGTTTTTTTGGCTATTTTTAAGAATAAAATAAGCCATTGTAGCGTCTTTTATTGCTTGGGCTTTTGGCAAATTATCTCCTCCATGACCTCCCATCATTGCTTTCATTTTTACATATCCAGCTAAGGTGGCATCATAATTTATTGGTAATGGAGCCATCCAAGATTTTTCTTCATCTGACAATTTATTTAAAACTTCAAACCCCTCTTTAAATACTTCACTAGCATATCTCCTAGGAACATTTGTTGCAATAAATTTCAGGTTGTTGTTTTTAGCAAAATCAACCAATGGTTTGTAATCAGTTGAATAATTTTTCCATAATCTAGCTTGTGAATCAAACGTTTTTTGATCAATTTTATCAGCCAAATAATCATTCAATTGTGATTGGTTATCGGCTTCTATCATTTCAGCACCAAGCACCAATTCTCTTAAATTCTTTAACTCAACTGTCGCTTCGTATTGTAACCAATGTACAATAGGGTTGCTATGATGTTCACCAAACAAAACCACATCGGCTTTAGCCATTTTTTTTATCATGCTTTTATAGGAAACTTTAGTTCCTTTTGCATTGTACAATTTATACGCGGGTTTGTTTTGTGAGAACATAAATATTGAAAAAGACACAAAGAGTAGAAATACTATTAATTTTTGCATAAATAATATCGGATTATTAAGGGTTGGTTTTCAACAAATTTATAACTTTGCTGTTAAAGTATACTATAAAATCTTAATAATGAAATTTACACCTTAAAWTCGATTTAYACACYTCGATTTAAGTTTTTTAATAGTAAGAACTTGATAACTTAAAAATTTAAACAGATGAAATACCATCCAATTAATAATCACCTTTTTATTAAWAATAGAGCAAAGTTTACTGCTCAAATGAAATCAAAATCAATTGCTATATTTAATTCAAATGATACCTTTACHACVGGTGCTGACAGTAYGCTBCCTTTTGAGCAACATAGHGATATTTTATATTTAAGCGGHGCAGACCAAGAAGAAAGTATTTTATTGCTTTTTCCWGATGCCATTGAYGAAAAACATAGAGAGATWTTATTTTTAACTGAAACAAATGATCATATTGCTGTTTGGTATGGTGCAAAATATTCTAAAGAAGAAGGHTCWAAAGTCTCAGGTATWAAAACTGTTTACTGGCTTTCAGAATTTGATAAGGTTTTTTATGATTTAATGACCGAAGCGGAAACGATCTATTTTAACACGAACGAACATTACCGTAAAGCCGAAGAATTAGAATCACGAGAAGATCGATTTATAAAAAAATGCAAAGCTGATTTCCCAGCGCATAAATGGGAAAAAAGTAATCAAATACTACAACATTTACGCGGTGTAAAAGAGCCTGAAGAAATTGAAATTATGCAAAATGCTTGCAACATTACCAACAATGGTTTCAGAAGGATTTTACCTTTTGTAAAACCTGGAATCATGGAATATGAAATTGAAGCTGAATTTATGCATGAATTTTTAAGAAATCGCTCTAATGGTTTTGCTTATACACCAATTATTGCTTCAGGCTACAGCGCTTGTGTATTGCATTATATTGAAAATAATAAAGAGTGTAAAAATGGCGACATGTTATTGTTAGATGTAGGAGCTGAATACGCAAACTACTCAAGTGATATGACACGTACAATTCCAGTAAATGGTCGTTTTACAGATCGACAAAAAGCTGTTTACAATGCAGTTTTAAGAGTTAAAAATGAAGCGACAAAAATGTTGTCTCCAGGAATTTTATGGGCTGAATATCAAAAAGAAGTCGGTAAATTTATGTCTTCTGAATTGTTAGGATTAGGATTAATTGACAAGGAAGCTATACAAAATGAAGACCCTAATTGGCCTGCTTATAAAAAATACTTCATGCATGGGACTTCTCACCATATGGGATTAGATACGCATGATTATGGTTCGTTAAAAACTCCTATGAAAGCAAACATGGTATTTACCGTTGAACCTGGAATTTACATTCCTGAAGAGAACATGGGAATTAGACTTGAAGATGATGTDRTTGTRCAAGAAAAAGGAGAGCCGTTTAACTTAATGAGAAATATCCCTATTGAGATTGAAGAAATTGAAGATCTAATGAATTCTTAATTTTAAARAAGAATACATGAAAAAAGCTCGCWTAWGCGAGCTTTTYAATTAATCAATAAWTACTCCAWTCATAACAATTTAAGCTAGTTCAAAATCGAAAATATAAGCATTCAAAAGTTGYAGTGCTYTAATTTTATCYTSYGTATTTACCARTAATGAGATATTATTATTACTTCCCCCATAGGAAATCATTCGCACAGAAATATCTTGTAATAYTTTAAAMAGMCGATGTGTTTCGTGATGTCTAACAACCGAATGTCCAACCAAACAAATAATACTYTGCARCCTATCAACTTCAACGATAGAAAATTTATCTAATTCTTCAATAATTGAAACTAAATTTTTATCATCATCTATAGTTAATGAAACCGCTATTTCTGAAGTAGTAATCATATCTATTGATGTTTCATATTTTTCAAATATTTCAAACACTTTCTTCAAAAAACCATATGCTAATAGCATTCGAGCAGATTTAATTTTGATAGCGGTAATGGCATCTTTTGCTGCGATAGCTTTAATCCCTTCACTCTTAAATTCCTTCGAAATTAAGGTTCCAAACGATTCAGGGTCCATCGTGTTTTTTAGTCGTACAGGAATATTAGCTTCGCGTGCTGGCATCACGGTTTGTGGATGCAAAATTTTCGCTCCAAAATAAGCCAGTTCAGCAGCCTCATCAAATGACAAATTAGAAATTGCGTGTGTATTTTCTACAAATCGAGGATCATTGTTATGCATTCCATCAATATCTGTCCATATTTGAACTTCCTCCACCTTAACTATCGCTCCGATTATTGTAGCCGTATAATCGCTACCTCCTCTCTGTAAATTAGCAATATTCCCAAAGGCATCTAAACAAACAAATCCTTGAGTGATATAAATCTCTGATGGCGGTGCCTCCTTAATTATACGTTCTAAATTTTGTTGAATGTAAAAATCATCTGGATCATACATTTTATCAATTCTCATGAACTCAAGAGCAGGTAATAACCTTACATTTACTCCTTCCTGTTGTAAATACTTTGTAAATATATACGTTGATAATAACTCTCCCTGTGAGACAATTTTATTGTATAACAATTCAGAATGCTTTTCAGATGTGCGCGCTTTTAAAAAATCAAAAACCACAGCTATATAATTTAAAACATCTTGTTTTAAACTAGACTCTTCAATTAATTCTTCTAAAACATGATTGTATTTTTTAAGCAAATTTTCAATAGCATGCAATGCGCCTTCAATATCGCCGATTTTTATCCGATTTGATATTTCAACCAATGYATTTGTAGTACCAGACATTGCAGAGAGGACCACAATTTTTTGATCTCCGTCAGTTATAATTTCTTTAACTCGTCTTATATTCTCAACAGAACCAACAGATGTTCCTCCAAATTTTAAAACTTTCATTTTTACACTTTTATACGTACAAATGTAGAATGATTTTCAAGTTTTTGTGATTACTTAATAATTATATACTAATTTTGTACAAACTGTTAAATATTTAACAATATAAAACGAGCATGTTATAATGTTGATCACCAAAGGAGGGCGGAGCGTAAAAAATTTGTCCTGTGCACATATTTAGTAAACGAGCCAGCTGGCGAAGAGGCAAGGATATACCTTGTGACCATTAAAAAACAATRAATATAAACACATGAAAACAATAGCTAATTGTGTTGAAGAAATTCTAGTTTCACAACCTTTTTTAGAAGACGCTTTGACCCGTAATATTTTAAATTACAGCGCTTTATCTGAAGAACTCAAAGATTCGATACCTGCTCCAACACTACCTGATAACACGGGATGATGTGAAGTCGGACGACAAGTATTTGAATAAGCTGAAAGCCAAGTATGAAAAGCTGCTGAAGGACGACCCCTTTATGGATTTGACCACAACCTACGAGTACGAAACGGATTATAGCAAACCGAAAACACCCATTGTGAAGCTTAACGGGAAGAATGAAGATAAAAGTAATGGGCAGGAGTTAGAAAAATCAAAGATAGTTGATACTGTGTCGGTATAACTATCTGATTTTTACTAGATTAACTAAGTTCAGGAACAAATTGTGGAACACGAAAAAATACTGTAGTATAACACGGCAAGAAAGTAGCGCAGATAAAAGGTGGAGCTCCTATAGCCATAATCAATGGCGAACTCTTAGTGGATATTATGATAGAAAGGCGGTTCGTAGTTGATGCTGAAGAACTGCCTTTGTATTCCATCAAGCTGGATGATGTGCTGGAATAAGTGATGAGCGAAATCCACTACTTCCAACGGTACCAACAGAA
>NVVE01000001.1:0-285000 GCA_002733285.1 Lutibacter sp.
AACAATGTTTGATAAAATTATATAAGTTTTAGTTTCTCCATAGGTGATTAACTGGTCAATAAATTTTTCTAAATGTTTTTGATTATTTAAAACTACTTCAATTACAGACTTACTTAAGWKSCMKCASWAAAATWGCRYTWGARTGGGATGAARSYTTTAAAAATATGAACGATYCATYWGGWAGAGCCGTAGCAAATGTACATGATGATGCCTATTAATTTTTATGATAAGAAAACTACTAAAAATCTAAAAAATTAACTGAAAATTTAAATATTAGGTATTTTATTTGGATTATATATATATATTTTGTAAATAGGACAACGTGTAACCATAAACAATTTAGATGATGAGAGAATTATTTTCAACTAAAAGGTTATCCTTTTTAACTTTATTTTTAGCAACTCTACTTATAATYRWWAKWARWTKYWKCWKYKWKAATRWMSATRWYMRWAKYMYTCWWRMWKCWMMMYCTTTAGNNNCTCAGNNKATWMYTSAMYWMMYAWWSAMKKRMWWKWTWWKWTWRTTTTAAATAATAATTATTCTGGAAAATCAACAGAATCAACAAATTTAAATTATAGAGAAAAGACAGCTATGCTAAGATCTGAGATACCTAATAAATTTGCAGTAGCTAAAATTACAAATGAAAATATAATAAGWACTTTTGGTTTTGCTCTAAACGGATTTTCAGCTAAATTAACTGACAGTCAATTAGGCTTATTAAAAAAAGATACGCGTATTAAAAGTATTGAACAAGATCAAATGATTACTTTATCGCCAATTAAAGTGTATAAAGGTAAGCCTTCTGGAAGTGGTGGAGGGTCTGATGACCCTGCACAGGAAACACCTTGGGGTATTACTAGAGTTGGAGGAGGAGCTGCTTATACTGGAAGCGCAACTGCTTGGATTATTGACACAGGTATTGATTTAGATCACCCAGAGCTAAATGTTGATGTTGCAAGAAGTGCAAGTTTTGTTAGAAAAGATGABCCTGAAGATCAAAATGGGCATGGTACTCACGTCGCAGGTACAGTTGCAGCAAAAGACAATACAATTGGAGTTGTTGGTGTTGCACCGGGTGCAACAGTAGTAGCTGTTAGAGTTTTAGATAGAAGAGGTAGTGGTTCATTATCTGGTGTTATTGCAGGTGTAGATTATGTTGCAGCTAATGGGCAAAGTGGAGATGTTGCAAATATGAGTTTAGGTGGGGGTGTTTCAACTTCTTTAGATGATGCAGTAATTAATGCAGCGGCAACTGGAGTTAAATTTGCTTTAGCTGCAGGTAATGAAAGTGATGATGCTAATAACCATTCTCCTGCAAGAGCAAATCATGCAAATATTTATACTATTTCAGCTATGGATATTAGTGATAATTTCGCTTCTTTTTCAAATTATGGAAACCCACCAATTGAATTTTGTGCACCTGGTGTTTCAGTCAAATCTACATGGAAAGATGGAGGTTATAATACCATAAGCGGTACATCAATGGCAGCTCCACATGTTTGTGGGTTGTTATTATTAGGAAATGTAAATTCTGATGGTACAGTAAATGGAGACCCTGATGGGGATCCTGATCTAATAGCTTATAATTAAGATTACCTATTATAACTTAATTTTAACTATAAAGAAATCGCTTGAAAATTTAATTTTCAAGCGATTTTTTATTTACATAAAAGTAAATTACATATATATGATTGTTTACGTACAAACAAATCTTTAGCAGCTTGTAGAATTGAAAGCCGTGTTCCATCTTTAGATAAAGAATTTATAAATGTTGCAATGCGCATAAATCCACAAGATAAAATAATTAATGGCGAACGTATGGAAAAATGGGTGGTACGCGAAGCATTTGAAAGTTATTTACCAGAAAGTGTTGTTTGGAGACAAAAAGAGCAATTTTCAGATGGTGTAGGATATAGTTGGATTGATACTTTAAAGGAAGTRGTTAAYGAAAAAGTAAGTGATGAACAATTGGMAAATGCKAAGTAYAAATTYCCAATTCAAACTCCRHYYTCTAAAGAAGARTTTTATTATMGWTCMATTTTTGCKRMWCATTTYCCATCWGATACTGCKGCTTTAAGTGTRCCTCAAGAAGCTTCAGTAGCTTGYAGYACRAAAATWGCAYTKGARTGGGAYGAAAGTTTTAAAAATATGAAYGAYCCRTCTGGWAGAGCCGTAGCAAATGTACATGATGATGCMTATTAGAAAWACTACTAATTATARNTTAAACAAAGAAAATTCYGGTKTAYACMGGRTTTTCTWTNTTTAAAWYTWRAGNNAGTACACTTTTTTRSTMTAGCAATTTATARTTRTTTGTTAAATTTTTCAAAAAAAGAKCYCAATCAWTGTTYTGAATTAACYTAARATGTRRAAAAYAATTATMTTTRCATTTTTAAAAATTAAAAATMTTTTTTTTKGGNTATGAAAAAAAAWTTAARTRCWAAAAAAAAATCAAAACTTAAATTATTGCATCAATACTATTYYTATACTGGTTTTTACTCGTATATAGGAAACAGTTTGCAAAAAACGATACTTCCATTGATTGTTATTCTTGGARGTTTGTTCTTGTTTAATAAATATGTATTTAATATTAATGATGGCTTAGAAAGTATTACTGAGGTGTTTTCWGTTGTTGGGGTGTTAGTTGTATTTTTTGCTTCCGAATCTTTTTTGGGGTTGATTCCTCCAGAAATATTTATTGCATGGTCCAAAAAAACCAATGAGCCTATTTTAAATTTAACACTTATGGCTACGCTTTCTTATATTGGAGGAATCATCTCTTTTTTTATAGGTAAAGCAGCTTTAAAATTTAGGATTGTTAAAGATTATTTAGAAAATAAGATGGMAAAACAATTAAAAAGCTCGAGTAAATGGGGMGGTTTTTTAATTGTAGTAGGTGCTTTACTACCTGTGCCATTTTCAATAACTTGTATGGCTAGTGGTATGATTAAATATCCACTTAAAGGAGTCTTATTGTTTGGGCTATTGCGTTTTGCRCGWTTTGCAATTTATGGAGCTGCTATTTTTCAAGTAATAAATTAATTTTTTAAAGAAGATAAAAGAGTTGAAAATTAAATATTTATTCGTGGAACTATTGGGTTGTTTTCAATAACATTGGTTAATATGATATGTGTTTTGGCTTCTCCATAAGTGATTAGCTGGTCAATAAATTTTTCTAAATGTTTTTGATTATTTAAAACTACTTCCATTACAATGTTTTCGTTACCGGTAATTCTATAACAATTTATAACTTCATTAAATTCTTTTACTTTTTCAATAAAGGGTTTTAAGCGACCCATAAAAGCTTTTAAAGTTATAATTGCTTTTAGTTGATGGTCTGTCTCGGAATAAGAAACTTTTGCATAGTACCCTTCAATAATTCCTAGATCTTCCATTTTATGAATCCGTTCTGCAACGGCTGGAGAGGTGATGCCAACTTTTCGAGCAATAGCTGTATTTGATTGTCTGGCATTTTGTTGTAAGCAATCCAAAATTTTCCAATTAATACTRTCTAATTTCANWTTTTTAAGAATTTAAACATAAAAATAGTATAAATTAAATTAAATAACGATTTAACTTTAATAATTACATATAAAATTGCTATATCCGTATTAATTTTGTGTAATTCAGTTTAAGAAATGTTTAGTACACAAGAACCAAATATTAATCAATTAATTATTTATAAAAAATCATTAGATATTTTTAAATTAGCTCGACGTGTAGCTGCTTATATTACCGATGATAAGAATCTAATATCGATGTATAAGTCTGGTAGTTTATCCGATAATTATGCCGATAATTTGGTGATGAATGCGTACAGGTTAGTTCCTAAAATAGTTGAAGTAGAAACTCAGAATAGTCCAAGTTCTAAACTAAAATATGCAAAGTCACTTCAATATTTTATTGAAAGAATTTACCTGGATTGTTTGAAGTTAGAAAGTATTAAGATTAAGGGAAAAGATTATGTTCGATTGCTTAGAAAAGAATTGAAAAATCTTCAAAAAATTCACATGAGCTATGTTAATTCTTTAGTGTAATTTGTACATGTTTGAAAATTACTACTTGTACTATTTTAAACATTTACTCTAACAATTTCTTGTTCCTGTTTTTCAACTAAAATTAGCTAAAAAAGAAACCAGCAATTCTGCACTTTTTGTTACAGAAAGAAAAATTTCTTCAGGATGTAGTGATTAAATTACTATTTTTAGCTGAATATTTTTCAAATTAGCTATATGAAACAACTAAAACAATTATGTATTACTGCAATTATGAGTATAATTATGGTAGTATCAGCCTCAGCTCAAGACTATTTTTTTAAAAACAAAAAACCATTTAATGCTACTATTCCATCGCCAGAAACCTTTTTAGGTTATCCAATAGGTGAAAGACATACTAGGCATGATCAAATTGTTGCATATTTAACTAAACTTTCTGAATTATCAGACAAGGCTTCAATTGTTACTTACGGAGAAACTCATGAACATAGGAAATTGATTATGTTAACAATATCAACTAAAGAAAATTTAGATAACTTAGAGGAAATAAAAGCTCAGCATTTAGCTTTTACAAAACCTAATATAACTCCTACAAATTATAGTGAAGTGCCTGTTTTTGTTCAGTTAGGGTATGGTGTTCATGGGAATGAACCTTCAAGCTCAGAAGCAGCAATGTTAGTTGCGTATACATTAGTAGCTTCAACTAGTTTAGAAGTTTCAAATTACCTTAATAAAGCAGTTATTTTTATTGACCCTGCTATTAATCCTGATGGTCGTGACCGTCATACACAATGGGTTAATCAGTTTCAAGCAAGCCCACTAGTTTCTGATTCTTTCGATGCAGAACACAATGAATCTTGGCCAAGAGGAAGAACAAATCATTATTGGTTCGATCTAAATCGAGATTGGCTTTTGGCAATTAATCCTGAAAGTAGAAATAAGTTAAAATGGTATCATGAATGGTATCCAAATGTGGTAACGGATTTTCATGAAATGGGTACAAATAGCACTTACTTTTTTGAACCTATGAAAGCAATTGGTTCTAAAGATCCAATTATGCCAAAAGAGAATTATGAAGAATTAAATGATTTATTTGCACCTTATTTTACAAAAGCACTAGATAATATAGGCTCTCTTTATTTTACAAAAGAAGCCTTTGATGGTACTTATCCAGGATATGGATCGTCATATCCAGATTTACAAGGTGGTTTAGCACTATTATTTGAACAAGCAAGTTCAAGAGGACATCTTCAAAATACTGAATATGGTACTATAACTTTTCCATTTACCATTAGAAATCAGTACTTATCAAGTATTGCTACATTAAAAGCTGCTGTTGAGAATAGTGCAACCTTGAGAAAATATCAACAAGATTTTTTTAAATCTGCTATAAAACCATTGTCAAAAAATAGCATAAAAGCTTATGAATTTGGCGACTCTTTTGATAAGAATAGAACTAAAGCATTTATTGATAAGCTTCTTCTTCATAAAATAAAAGTGTATAAGAAAGGAACTAAATTCATTGTTCCAGTAAAGCAACCTCAAAAAAGGATGGTCCAGACCATGTTTGAAACCTACAATAAATATAGAGACAGTGTTTTTTATGATGCGTCTGCTTGGAGTGTTGCTAATTTTTATAATTTGAAGTATAAAGGTTTGAAAACTGTACGGTTGGGAGACGAAGTTACTTCAATAAATAGTTTGGTGAATGTAAAGAAGGTAAAGCAAACAAATTATTCATACATACTAGATTGGGACGATTATAATGCACCAGCGGCATTATATTATATTCAATCTAAAGGGATTAAAGTAGCCTCAGCTTTTAAGCCATTTACAATTAATACAACTGAAGGAAATAAAAATTTTAATTATGGGAGTATCATGATTCCTGTGAGCAAACAGAATAAGTCAAGTAACGAGATTTATGATGTTATTAAATATGCGCAAGAACAATTCAATGTTCCATTGTATGCTGCAAACTCAGGATTTAGCATAAATGGTATTGATTTAGGAAGTGGAAATATGAAAACTTTGAAAAAGCCAAAGGCAGCATTATTAATTGGAGATGGTATAAATTCTCTTGAAGCAGGTGAAGTGTGGCATCTTTTGGATACAAGAGTGCAAATGCCTATAACAAAATTACAGCTACGGAATTTTAAAAGAGCTAGTTTAGATAAATACAATACGTTGGTAATGGTCTCAGGAAGTTATTACCAATTAGATTCAATTCAACTACTTAAATTGAAGCAGTGGATCATTAAGGGTAATACTCTAATTACCATTGCGAATGCTTCAAAATGGGTGATTGATAAAAAATTAGTTAAAGAAAAGCTGACAAAAAAAGCTAAAGATAGTATTGAAGATAAAAATGTAAGCAGAAGTTCTTTTGTGAATGCATCAGAAGAAATAGGAAGAGAAGGTTTGGGAGGAGCTATATTTGAAGTAGATTTAGATATTTCGCATCCACTTGGTTTTGGATATCATTCATCTTCACTACCTGTTTATAAGAATAATAAAGTGTTTTTATCTCCAAGTAAGAATGCCTATTCAACAGTTGCAAAATACACGAATGATCCTCATATTGATGGTTTCATTTCTGCTAAAAACCTTGAAGTATTCTTAAAGCCTTCTGCATCCTTAATTGTAAGTAGTATAGGAAAAGGGCGGGTAGTTATGTTTGCTGATAATCCAAATTTCAGAGGTTCATGGTATGGTACAAATCGATTGTTTTTAAATGCGTTGTTTTTAGGAAATCGAATTAATGTTCCTAAAGCACGAAATTAGAATGACGTGATTTCAAGTAATAAAAAAAGCCCTAACGAATTACAATTTGTTAGGGCTTTTTTTAGTAAAAAAAATTACATATTTCGTCTATATTGTCCGCCAACTTCAAATAAAGTTTCTGTCATTTGACCAATAGAACACACCTTGCAAGCCTCCATGAGTTGTTCAAATATATTTTCATTATTTATGGCTTTTTGTTTTAATAAGGATAGTTGTTCTTTAACTTTATCAACATTACCTTTATTTAAATTTTTAACGATTTCAATTTGATATTCTTTTTCTCTTTCAGTAGCTCTAATAACTTCTTGGGGTAAAACGGTAGGCGAACCTTTACTACTCAAAAAAGTATTTACTCCAATAATAGGAAATTCACCAGAATGTTTCAACGTCTCGTAGTACAAGCTTTCTTCTTGAATTTTACTGCGTTGGTACATGGTTTCCATGGCGCCTAAAACACCACCACGTTCTGTAATTCTATCAAACTCAGCATAAATAGCTTCTTCAACTAAATCGGTTAATTCTTCAATGATAAAAGCTCCCTGAATTGGGTTTTCATTTTTAGTTAATCCTAATTCTTTATTAATAATTAGCTGAATTGCCATTGCTCTTCGTACACTTTCTTCAGTAGGAGTTGTAATTGCTTCATCATAGGCATTGGTGTGTAAACTATTGCAATTATCGTAAATGGCATACAAAGCTTGTAAGGTGGTGCGGATATCATTAAAATCAATTTCTTGAGCGTGTAGCGAACGTCCTGATGTTTGTATATGGTATTTTAACATTTGTGCTCTTGCACTAGCTCCATATTTTAATTTTAATGCTTTTGCCCAAATTTTACGGGCWACYCTWCCAATTACMGCRTATTCTGGGTCAATTCCATTRGARAAGAARAATGATARGTTAGGWCCAAATTTATTRATRTCCATTCCWCKWSWKARRTAGTATTCTACATAAGTGAATCCGTTAGCCAATGTAAATGCTAATTGTGAAATAGGATTTGCACCTGCTTCTGCAATATGATATCCWGAAATGGAAACRGAATAGAARTTTCTAACATTATTAKAGATRAAGTATTCTTGTACATCYCCCATCAATCTCARMGCRAATTCAGTAGAGAAAATACASGTATTTTGAGCTTGATCTTCTTTTAGTATATCAGCTTGAACTGTWCCACGAACTTTAGYAATGGTTTCAGTTTTAANTTTCNAGGTAAAGATCCTTTGGTAATATTTCATCACCTGAAACTCCTAAAAGCATCAGCCCTAATCCGTTATTTCCTTCAGGTAAATCACCTTGGTATTTTGGGCGGTCAATACCTTTATTTGTATAAATTTCTTTTATTTTTTCTTCAACAGAAGCAGTTAAATCATTTTTGCAAATATATTTTTCACATTCTTGATCAATAGCTGCATTCATAAAAAAACCTAAAAGCATGGGTGCAGGTCCATTGATAGTTAACGAAACGGAAGTTGTTGGGTGTGTTAAYTCAAAACCTGAAAACAATTTTTTAGCATCATCTAAACAACATATCGAAACTCCAGCATTTCCTATTTTACCATAAATATCTGGTCTTATTGCAGGGTCATTTCCGTACAATGTTACTGAGTCAAAGGCTGTTGATAATCTTTTTGCGGGCATTCCTAAACTCACGTAATGAAATCTTCTGTTCGTACGCTCTGGGCCACCTTCACCAGCAAACATTCTAGTTGGGTCTTCTCCAGTTCTTTTAAACGGATACAATCCTGAAGTATATGGAAATTCTCCCGGAACATTTTCTTGTAAGCACCAATCTAAAATGTCTCCCCAGGCTTCATATTTTGGTAGGGATATTTTAGGGATTTTTGTATGAGATAATGACTCACTATGTGTTTCTATATGTATTTCTTTATCACGAACTTTAAAAGTATAAACTTCGTTTTTATAGCGTTGTTTTTTATGTTCCCAAGTAGCAACAGTTATCCAGTTATGTGGATTTAAATCCATTTTTATACGTGTAAACTCCTTTAGTAATAAAGAAAGGAATTCTTTGTTAGCATCACTTTTAGCTTGGTTTAGGATCTCATTTTCATTCAATCCATTTGTGCCAATAAAGGAAATTTCAAGTTCTTTTGAATTGGTGTTGCAAACAGCACAAATAGTTTTAAATATTCCGAATAATTTTTGAGCAATTTCTTTTTGTTCTATACTATTTTTATTGTACGCTCTGTTAACTTCAGTAATTTCTGAAAGATATCGAGTTCTATTTGGAGGGATAATAAATTGTTTTTCACTCATTTGTTGAGCGGCTTTAAATGAACTTATAAAGTTTGCTTCGGTTTTATCATTCAATATTTTTATTAGAATACTGTACAGTTCATTGGTTCCAGGATCATTAAATTGAGAAGCTATCGTTCCAAATACAGGCATTGAATTTACATCACTCTCCCATAAGTTTTGGTTGCGTTGATATTGCTTTTTTACATCTCGTAAAGCATCTAACGCACCACGTTTGTCAAATTTATTTAACGCAATAACATCTGCAAAATCAATCATATCAATTTTTTCTAATTGCGTTGCAGCACCGTATTCAGGAGTCATTACATATAAAGATACATCAGAATGATCTAAAATTTCTGTATCACTTTGGCCAATACCTGAAGTTTCAAGAATTACCAAATCAAATTCAGCTAATTTTAAKGTGCTGATAGCGTCGCTCACATGYTTAGATAARGCTAAATTTGATTGGCGAGTTGCTAAMGATCGCATATAAACTCGATCGTTWTTGATRGARTTCATTCKAATTCTATCACCTAATAGMGCTCCRCCAGTTTTTCGTTTTGAAGGGTCAACAGAAACTATGGCAATTGTTTTATTAGGGAAATCAACTAAAAATCTTCGTACTAATTCATCTACAATTGATGATTTACCTGAACCTCCAGTTCCGGTAATACCTAATACTGGAATTTTTGAGTTCTTAGCTTTTGTTCTTATTTGTGAGATGAAAGTACGGTGTTTTTCTGAGAAATTTTCAGCAGCAGAAATCACTTTAGCAAGTTGTATTGGATTTTTTTTAACTAATTCAGAGGCTTTAAAATCTATAATTTCTCCAGTTGGAAAATCAGCTCTTTCAATCATATCATTAATCATTCCTTGCAAACCTAAAGAGCGACCATCATCAGGAGAGTATATACGTGTAATTCCATAATCCATTAGTTCTTCAATTTCACTTGGAAGTATTACACCACCTCCACCACCAAATATTTTAATTTGAGAAGCCCCTTTTTCTTGTAATAAATCATACATGTATTTAAAGTATTCTGTATGTCCTCCTTGGTATGAAGTTAAGGCAATTGCATTAGCGTCCTCTTGAATGGCACAGTTCACAACTTCTTCAACGCTTCTATCATGCCCTAAATGAATTACTTCCACTCCTGTAGCTTGAATAATTCTACGCATAATATTTATAGCTGCATCATGACCGTCAAAAAGTGAGGCTGCAGTTACAATTCGTACTTTATTTTTTGGTTTATAAGGTGCTGTTCTCTTCATATATTAATGGATTCATTGCCTGCAATTTAACTAAAATTAATAAGTGTAATTTAACTATTTATTATTAAGTGTTTAATAGAATATAGTTAATTTTAAGAAAAAAGAGTTAGAATATTAGGGTTGTAGTGTAAACCGCAAGAAAACACATAAAAAGGTAAGAATATATAAAAAAAGGTAACGGATTTAATGGAGAGAATTTAGAAATAAGGTTTAAATGAAAATAAGACAATGAAAATATTTTGGTCAAAACTTCAATCAAATTGCTTTATATTTGTATTTTAAGACAGAAACCTAAGATACCTTGGATATTTTTCACTTCACCTATAAAAGATGCATTGCATTAACTCATTTTAGAGTTGATATTCGTTATCCATAGTTTTAATTTTTATTTACTAAAAATTAAAAATGAACTCAATTATCAATTATTATGACATTTCAAGATCAAATTAAACAAGGAATTCCAACTGAATTACCTGTAATAAAAGCATACGATAACGCAATTAATCATGCGCCAAAAAGGAAAGAGATATTGACTAAAGTTGAAAAAGAACTAGCCATTAAAAATGCGCTGAGATATTTTGACAAAAAGCACCATCCGATTTTAGTAAAAGAATTTGTTGAAGAATTAAATGAATATGGTCGAATATATATGTATCGTTTTAGACCTGATTATAAAATATATGCACGTCCTATAAACGAGTATCCTGGAAAATCAGAACAGGTAAAAGCAATTATGCATATGATTCAAAATAATTTGGATTATGCCGTAGCACAGCATCCACATGAATTAATTACTTATGGTGGTAATGGAGCAATTTTTCAAAATTGGGCACAGTATTTATTAGTGATGAAATACCTTTCTGAAATGGATAACGAACAAACATTAGCTATTTATTCTGGACACCCAATGGGATTATTTCCTTCACATAAAAATGCACCAAGGGTTGTTGTGACTAATGGAATGATGATCCCAAATTATAGTAAGCCTGATGATTGGGAAAAATACAATGCGTTAGGAGTTACTCAATATGGACAAATGACTGCTGGTAGTTATATGTACATTGGTCCACAGGGAATTGTACATGGAACCACAATTACCCTCTTAAATGCTGGACGAAAAATTTCCAAAGATGGAGAAGGGCTTGGTGGAAAGTTATTTTTAACTTCGGGGCTTGGGGGAATGAGTGGAGCACAACCAAAAGCTGGTAATATTGCAGGTTGTATTACTGTTTGCGCTGAGGTAAATTCTAAAATAACTGAAATTCGTTTGTCTCAAGGATGGATAGATGAAAAAATCACCAACTTAGATGAATTGGTGCAGCGAGTTCTCAAAGCTAAAGAAAATAAAGAGGTTATATCGATTGCTTATTTAGGAAATATTGTTGAGGTTTGGGAAAAGTTTGATAAAGTTGGTTTATATATTGATTTAGGCTCTGATCAAACGTCTCTCCATAATCCTTGGGCTGGTGGCTATTATCCTGTAGGAATTTCTTTTGAAGAAGCCAATGATATGATGGCAATTAATCCTAAATTATTTAAAGAAAAAGTTCAAGAAAGTTTAAGAAGGCAGACAACTGCAATTAATAAACATACTGCAAAAGGAACTTACTTTTTCGATTATGGAAATGCATTTTTATTGGAGGCAAGTAGAGCAGGAGCCGATATTATGGAACAAAATGGTATTGATTTTAAATATCCTTCTTACGTGCAAGATATTATGGGGCCTATGTGTTTTGATTATGGATTTGGACCTTTCCGATGGGTATGTACAAGCGCAAACCCGTCAGATTTGGAGAAGACCGATACGATTGCTTGTAACGTATTAGAAGAAATAATGAAAAATTCACCAATTGAAATTCAGCAACAAATGGCTGATAATATAAAGTGGATTAAAGGAGCTCAAGAAAATAAATTAGTCGTTGGATCACAAGCTAGAATTTTATATGCTGATGCTGAAGGAAGGATGAAAATTGCAGAAGCGTTTAATAATGCTGTTAAGAATGGAGACATTAAGGAACCTATTGTTTTAGGAAGAGATCATCATGATGTTTCAGGTACTGATTCTCCTTATAGAGAAACTTCAAATATTTATGATGGTTCAAGGTTTACAGCTGATATGGCAATTCAAAATGTGATTGGAGATAGTTTTAGAGGTGCTACATGGGTTTCAATTCACAATGGAGGTGGAGTAGGTTGGGGAGAAGTTATAAATGGGGGATTTGGTATGGTTCTTGATGGTAGTATAGAGGCAGAAAAGCGATTGAAAAGTATGCTTTTTTGGGATGTAAATAATGGAATTGCTCGACGAAATTGGGCTAGAAATGAAGGAGCAACTTTTGCGATTAAAAGAGCGATGAAAGTAGAACCTAAGTTAACAGTTACTTTACCAAATTTGGTTGATGATTCATTATTGCAAGATTTATTTTAATATTTAAAATTATTCAAAATGAAAGCCATCAAATTATTTCCGTTAATACTACTTTTCTTATTGGCATCTTGTAGTTCAGTTAGAGTGACAACTGATTATGATACGAATGCTGATTTTACAAAGTACAAAACATTTGCTTTTTATAAAAAAGGAATTGATAAAGTTGATATATCAGATTTAGATAAGCGAAGAATTTTAAAAGCTGTTGAAAGAGAATTATTAGCTTTAGGTTTTTCAAAATCTGAAAAACCTGACGTGTTAGTGAATATATTTACTAAATCAAAAGAGAAAATTAATGTTTATAGTGATTTTTATAGCTATAGAGGTTGGTATCCTTGGTATTACGGACCTAATTTCGGAATGCATATTTCAAAATATACAGTAGGTACGCTATTTATTGATTTAATTGATGCCGAGAAAAAAGAATTAGCTTGGCAAGGAATTGGAAGTGGAGGTTTAATAACTTCTGGAAATGTGACTAAGAAAGAAGAAAGAATTAAGGAGTTTGTTGCCGAAATTATGTCAAAATATCCTCCAGGAAGAGAATAATATGGATTTTAATAAGCCAATACCTTTAGAAGATGGAGATTACTATTTAAACGAATTAGGATTTAGGGTATTTACTAAGCAGTATCACTTAAAAAGAGGATATTGTTGTAAAAATGGTTGTATAAATTGTCCCTATAATTATGACAAAAAAACGGATAGTTTTAAAAATAAATTTTAAAGACGTGTTAATACTAAGGTAGTTAGCATATTAAAATTTATTATGCAGCACGAGAATAAAGATTTAATGCTATCAAAATGTGATTAATTTTTAGAATAATTAGAAATTATTTCTTGCACATTTYGACTGTCTTCAATAGCATTTACTTCAGAATTTTTATAAATTATTCTTCTAGATTTATCTAAAACGAAAGTCCAGCGTGGAGTAGTAATTCCTCTGGTTAAAAGGAAGTTTTCACCTCTAATTTCACGTGTAATAGACCCTCCTTTTTTTGTTGGTACACCAAATATTTTTGAGATATTTCCTTTGGTATCAGATAATAAAGGGAAATTTAACTGGTAAGATTTTTTAAAATGCTTTAAATTTTTCACTTCGTCTCCACTAATCCCAATAACAGTTATTCCCATTTTATCAAATGTAGCTTTGTTATCACGATAGGCACAAGCTTGTTTGGTACAACCACTAGTCATAGCAGCTGGATAAAAATAAACCACCAAGAAATTGGTTTTCACCTGATTTGAATTCCAAAGAATTCCTTGGGAATTGAGTCCAGTAAATTCAGAGACTACATCCCCGATATTTAATTCGTTTGAGTTTTGAGCAAAACTTGAGATCGTACTTCCGATTACGATAATTAAGGATATTAATTTTTTCATTTTAGTAGTAATTAAAAATTATTTTATTTTATGATATAACACTATCAATCAATACATTTAAAATGTCTATAGCTGCTTTTGATATCTTTGTTCCAGGACCAAAAACTCCAACAACTCCAGTATCAAACAAAAACTGATAATCTTGTGCTGGAATTACACCTCCAGCAATGACCATAATATCTTCGCGTCCATAAGCTTTTAATTCTTCAATAACCTGTGGTACTAATGTTTTATGCCCAGCTGCCAAAGATGATATACCCAATACATGGACGTCATTTTCAACTGCTTGTTTTACAGCTTCTTTTGGTGTTTGAAACAAAGGTCCGATATCAACATCAAAACCCAAATCAGCATATCCAGTTGAAACTACTTTCGCACCTCGATCATGACCATCTTGTCCTAATTTGGCAATCATAATTCTAGGTCGTCTACCTTCCAATTTGGCAAATTTATCAGCTAATTTCGTTGCTTTTATAAATTCCTCATCTTTTTTAATTTCCTTGCTATACACGCCTGAAATGGATTTAATAGTTGCTTTGTATCTTCCAAATATTAATTCTAAAGCAGCTGAAATTTCTCCTAAAGTAGCTCTTTTTTCAGCGGCAATAATAGCCAAATTTAATAAATTTCCTGTAYTATTTTTAGCACATTCCGTTAATTTTGATAAWGCMATTTTAACTTCAGYAGTATTTCTGTTCGYTTTTAATACTTTTAGRCGTGMAATTTGWGCRTCTCTAACRGCTGCATTGTCAACTTCTAAWATTTGTAAAGRATCTTCTWGATCTAATTTATATTTGTTAACCCCAACAATTGTATCTTGATTGCTATCAATTCTTGCCTGTTTTTTTGCAGCAGCTTCTTCAATTCGCATTTTAGGGATTCCTAGATTAATTGCTTTGGTCATTCCTCCTAATGCTGACACTTCTTGTATCAATTCCCAAGCTTTACTTGCTATTTCTTCAGTTCTTTTTTCGACAAAAGTAGCGCCAGCCCATGGGTCAACTGTTTTGGTGATGTTAGTTTCTTCTTGAATATAAATTTGAGTATTTCTTGCAATTCGAGCTGAAAAATCTGTAGGTAAGGCAATGGCCTCATCTAATGCATTTGTGTGCAAACTTTGAGTACCCCCAAGTACTGCAGCCATTGCTTCAATAGTTGTACGTGCAATATTGTTAAAAGGGTCTTGTTCTGTTAAACTCCATCCACTTGTTTGACAATGTGTGCGTAATGCGAGTGATTTTTGATTTTTTGGGTTGAATTTCTTCACTATTTTTGCCCATAACATGCGAGCGGCACGCATTTTGGCTATTTCACTAAAGTGATCCATTCCAATTGCCCAGAAAAATGATAAACGTGGTGCAAAAGAGTCAATATCCATACCGTTTTCAATACCAATTCTTAAATACTCTAAACCATCTGCCAACGTATAGGCTAATTCAATTTCAGGAGTAGCGCCAGCTTCTTGCATGTGATAACCTGAAATGGAAATAGAATTAAATTTAGGCATATTAATACTAGTATATTTGAAAATATCAGCAATAATTTTCATGGATGGAGCAGGTGGATAAATGTAAGTATTACGGACCATGAATTCTTTCAAAATATCATTTTGGATGGTTCCTACCAATAACCTTTTGTCTATTCCTTCCTCTTTTGCAGCAACAATATAAAACGCTAAAATTGGTAAAACAGCTCCATTCATTGTCATGGAAACTGACATTTTATCTAGTGGTATTTGGTCAAAAAGTACTTTCATGTCTTCCACTGAATCAATGGCAACACCTGCCTTTCCGACATCGCCTTGTACTCTTTCATGGTCAGAATCATAACCGCGGTGTGTTGCTAAATCAAAAGCAACAGATAGTCCTTTTTGCCCCGCTGCTAAATTTCTACGATAAAAAGCATTGCTTTCTTCAGCAGTTGAAAAACCTGCATATTGGCGTATAGTCCATGGGCGGCGAACATACATAGTTGAGTACGGGCCTCTTAAATTTGGGGTAGCTCCTGCAATGTAATTTTCGTGCTCAAAATAAGTATCTTTCTCATTTTGACTTTCTATTGATAGTTGTGAAAAATCTTTACGCTTCATTTTTCAGTCTTTTCTGTTCTAATTCTTCTGCTAAACGCTTTGGTATAATAGGAATTATAAGTGTTTTTTTTGGGTTGTATTTTACAAAAGGATTCACTTGTAAATCGTGTTTCATTTTATCTCCTTCATTTGGATATTTATTGGTTCCCAATAATACCAATTCACCATTGTTAAATTGTGTTTGTTCTTTTTGAGCATTTTCAACAATTTTACGTTGAATGGTGCCTTCTTTTAGTTGCTGTAAAAAACCACCACTTTGTTCAATTTCTTTAAATAGATGTATTGCTTTTTCTGCAATTTGTTTGGTAATAGATTCGATGTAATAAGAATCTGTTGCAAAATGCTGAGCATTTACAAAATAACTTTCTTCTTTTAAAATGATGAGTTGATTTCTAGCAATTCTATTACCAAATTCATTTGAATCATGAAAAATTGTATCGTAAGCACAGTTGGAAATTGTATTCGCCCCACTTAATATGGAACTCATGTTTTCTGTAGTAGTGCGTAACATATTAATATTGTAATCATACAATGTTTTATTTCTTAAACTGGGTTCAGCAAAAATTACAGCATTGGCCGTTTTGTTATACACTGACAACATTAAATTGTAGGCATATTTAAAAGCTCTTATTTTTGCTATTTCAAAGAAATAATTAGTTCCAATGGCAAAATTAAATTGAATTTTATTTGCTATTTCACCTCCAAATTTTGTTAAATATTCATTTGTGTGTGCAAGTGCATATGCAACTTGTTGAACAGTATTGGCACCTGCATTTTGATACAAATCAACTTGAACACCTATCATAAATTGTGAAGGGTTTTTTTGAAGGATGTTTTCTAAATGTTTAAAGTCTTCATTTAATGAATGATACCAATTTCCACTTTTAGCTAAATTTCCTATAATATCTATATTATAAAAAACAGTTTCGCCTTNAAGATGTTCAGTAAGTTCATTTAAAAAATCTTCTGATAAAAATTCTAATTGAAAATGGAAATCTATATCTTTATTTAAAAGGTTTGTAAAAAGTTTGTTTGCATCGAAAGGCTTTTTAGCAATAACCTTCAGTGCAGTAGCACCTCTATCAATAACATCAATTGCTATTGTATTCGCTTCATCTTCAGATGTTACAGCTACTTTTTGACAAATTTTAAAGCCTTTTTCGGAAATAGGAATTTTTAATTTTTCAAAATCATCTAAATGATAAAAAGGCTTAATTGTAATACCTTCGTTGGTTTTTGTTAGAAGGGTTTCGTTATAATCGGCTCCTTTTAAATCGAATTGAATTTTTTGTTTCCAAGCAGCTGCAGAACTAGGTTCAAAGTCTTCAGTAATAAAGTTGCTCATAGTGTTAGTTTGTTAAATGAAACTTAGAAACAATAAGAATATCAATTATTAATCTTTTACCAAAGTATCGTATTCTATGAGATAAATTTCTTCGTTTTCTTTTTTCATATGGTATTCTTCTCTTGCGAACTTTTCTAATTCTTCTTTATTTTCAAGCTTGTTTATTAGCTCCTTATCTTGTTTAATTTCAGATTTATAATACTCTTTTTCGCTATTTAATTTGTTAACTTCTTTGTTAAATTCTAAATGATTTATAAAAGAATTTTCATCAAAAAACACCATCCAAACAACAAATATCGAAAATATAATTACATATCTATTAGTAATAAATTTTACTGAAGGTTTATTTTTGAATTGCTTAAAAGTCATATTATAGTTTATTACTGATAACAGTTCTTACAATATCTACGGCAACAGTATTGTATCGATCATTTGGAATAATAATATCAGCATAATTTTTTGTTGGTTCAATAAATTGCTGGTGCATTGGTTTTAACGTATTTTGATACCGGGATAAAACTTCATTTATATCTCTTCCTCTTTCTTCAAGATCTCTTCTTACACGTCTAATTAAACGCTCATCAGCATCAGCATGCACAAATATTTTTATGTCAAATAGATCACGTAAACGTTTACTGTTGAATATTAATATACCTTCAACAATAACTACTTTTCTAGGGTGTGTAATTAAGGTGTCTTTTACGCGGTTATGAGTTACAAAAGAGTACACAGGTTGTTCAATTATTTTATTGCTTTTTAATTGTTTTAGATGCTCAACAAGTAAATTAAAATCAATCGCGTTTGGATGGTCAAAATTAATTTTTGTACGCTCTTCGTATGATAAATTTTTAGTCAGATTATAGTACGAATCCTGCGAAATTACACAAACTTCACCAGCTGGCAATTCATTTAAAATTTGATTGACAACAGTAGTTTTCCCACTACCTGTTCCACCAGCAATTCCTATTATAAGCATATATTAAATTTAAGTTTAAAARTCAATACAAATTTAAGRATTATTAWATAGYGKWGAAYAGATATTTGTAGTTTTTTMTAACATTAAAATWGGCTCYTWKGAAATCCAKCTRYWWTASCTWMRGWYAWTAGMTAATTTSAAGAAARATTCMAGTCAAATATTATTRAAAARCACCAAYAATAATGAATTATATYGCAAGTTTTCTTTTCGATTTAAAATCTCTAATTGTCAAAGATCCTGCTCCAAAAATAGCATAAATACAAAGTAAAAATAAGACTAAAATTGCTAATTCTAACGATTGTCCTCCCATCATTAATTGGGTGTGTTCATGGACAAAAAAAACGGCACTAAATAATATAGGTAGTTGAACTAAAGCACCAATGCGTGAAAAAAAACCAAGAAATAACAAAGCTCCACCAACCAGATGAACTATACCGATTAACGATACATATATAAAGTATTCTCTACTAACCCCCAATTCAATAACAGAGTCTGGGTTAGCCAAAATCAACCACCCCCTAATGGATAAAACAATTCCTAAAAATTGTCTAATCAAAGCATATGCAATAGTTGTTTTATTATCCAATGAAGTTGTAAATGTATTGAGTGCTTTCATTTTAAAGGTAGATTTATAATTTGTTATTTTGAAAGGTACAAAAAAATAGTTGGTATTTAGTAACTGATAGAACGCTTGGAGTGTATTTAATATGTTGAAAATTTGAAGTTTACTAATTATTGGATGTTTTTACTGAAAAGAATTAGTTATAGCTAAAGGTCTGGGATGTTTGGAAAAATAAAATGGATGATAGAATTGAGAGCTATTTCGGATAGAATTCTCAAAATTAAAAATCCTCTTCATTGAAGAGGATTTTTTGAGCCGATGGAGGGACTCGAACCCACGACCTGCTGATTACAAATCAGCTGCTCTAGCCAGCTGAGCTACATCGGCTTTTAATCGGTTGCAAATTAATTAAGATTTCAACAAATTTGCAATGGTTTTTTTGACCTTTTTGTCGGGGTGGCAGGATTCGAACCTGCGACCTCCTCGTCCCAAACGAGGCGCGATGACCGGGCTACGCTACACCCCGAATAATTTCGGTCTGCAAATATAAAACTATTAATACATAATACAAGCTATTATGTAAAAATTAGTTTGTACGGTCTTAAAATTGCTTTATGCAGTTCGCCGACACCAATATTTCTACTCTTTCTTAGGGTTTCTTTACCTTCAAAAAAGACTAAAATTGTTGGCTCAACAAAGGCATTATAATTTGCGGCTAATTCTTTAGATTTATGAATATCAACAGTATGAAATTTAATTTTTGGGAAATAAGTTTTAATGAGGTTTTTAACTTTTGGCTCTAAAGCTTCACCAACACTGCATGAATTTGTAGAAAAATAAATCAATACAGCGATATTTTCTTTTAGGGTATCATTAAAATTTTCAAGAGAACATATTTCATTTTTCATGCTGTACTGATAATAATTTTAATTTTTTTTGTAAATGTAAGTTATTTATATAACCTTAGTTAATTCATTTGGATGTAATTACAATTAAAAAATTTGAATCTTAAACCATTTAGCTCAATTACTAATAAAAAATAGAAAGTCTGTTAATTATGACCCCAAAAAAGTATCAGGCGCATACCGTAATAATTGGAGGAGGAATTGCTGGAATTACCACCGCAATAGAATTGTTAAATGCCAATAAAAGAGTGATTATAATTGATCGTGATATTAAAAAGAACTTTGGTGGATTAGCAAAGGAGTCTTTTGGAGGTATGTTTTTTATAAATTCATCACAACAACGTTTTTCAAAGATTAAAGATTCGGTTGAGCAAGCTAAAAAAGATTGGTTTTCATTTGCTGAATTTGATAAAAATGAAGTTTGGGGTGAAAAATGGGCGAACGAATTTTTAGAATCTACTCACAAAGTTTACGAATGGGTTCGTTCCAAAAAAGTTAAGTTTTTTCCAATAGTTCATTGGGTTGAAAGAGGGTTATTTCAAACGGGAAATTCAGTTCCTCGTTTTCATATGGTTTGGGGTACTGGACATGGACTAATCGGAGCCTTGTTAGATCATTTAAAATCTCATTCAAATTATCAAAATTTAACGGTTTATTTTCAGCATAAAGCAGAAGACTTCGAATTTGAAAATGGAAATATGATTTCAGTTATTGGCGTTGATGAAAAAAGTAACATACCTTTTGTTTGTAAAGCAACTAATTTTGTAATTGCCACAGGAGGAATCAATGGGAATATGAAAAAAGTTAGAAAATATTGGCATAAAGAATGGAATACGCCCCCTAAAGTTATTCTTAATGGGTCACATCAATACGCAGATGGTTTAATTCATGATAAAGTAAGTGAAATAGGAGGGAACATCACCAACTTAAATTTAATGTGGAATTATGCTGCAGGAATACCCCATCCCTATCCGAAAAGAGAAAATCATGGACTTAGTTTAGTGCCTCCAAAATCGGCTTTATGGTTAAATTATAAAGGAGAACGAATGGGACCAATACCATTAGTAACCTCATTTGATACTCGTTATTTAGTGACGAAAATTTGTGAGCAAGAAAAACAATATTCTTGGCAAATTTTAAATGAAAAAATAGCGTATAAAGAGTTAGGTGTTTCGGGTTCCGAATTTAATGAAGGTATTAAAAATAAAAAAATAATTTCATTTTTATATTCAGTGATAAAAGGAAATAAACATTTAATAAAAACTTTAGAAAAAGACTCGCCTAATTATATAACTGCCAATAGTATAGAAGAATTGTCACAAAAAATGAATAAATTAACAGGAACAAATGATATTGATAGTTCAACTTTACGAGAATCTATTGAAAGCTATGACGCTAACTTTGAAAGAGGTAAGAATATTTGGAACGATGAACAAATAAGGCGGATAATGCATACTCGTGCATACAAGGGAGATCGAAAAAGGACCTTAAAACCACAAAAGTTAAATCAAAAAAAAGCATATCCTTTAATTGCTATTAGAGAATTTATTTTATCGCGTAAGAGTTTAGGAGGAATTCAAACAAATTTACATTCTCAGGTTCTAAAAGCTTCAAATAATAATAAAGAAGATCATGTTTTTGAGAACTTATATGCTGTAGGTGAAGCCGCTGGTTTTGGAGGTGGGGGTTCTCATGGCAAGCGAGCGTTAGAAGGAACATTTTTAGCTACATGTATTTTTACAGCACAAAAAGCAGCAAAACATATAACAGATAAATATCAAAATGAATAAAACAGGAGCGAATTTAGCAGTTTACGCATTAGAACAAATAGGAGTTAAATATACTTTTGGAATACCAGGAGTTCATAATATTGAGTTGTATGATGAATTAAATAATTCAAAACAGATTGAACCTATTTTAGTTACGCACGAAGGAGGTGCTTCATTTATGGCTCTTGGAGTTTCTTGTACTTCAAGTAGTATTGGTACTCTAATGATTGTTCCTGCGGCAGGAACAACAAATGCCATGAGTGGTATTGGTGAAGCATTTTTGGATGGTATTCCAATGCTAATTTTTTCTGGAGGAACTAGACAAGATAGCGGAAGACATTATCAACTTCATCAATTAAATCAAGAAAATTTAGTAAAAGAAATTACGAAAGCTTATTTTAAAATTGAATCGCATAACGAGATAATTTCTACTATTTATAAGGCGTATGATATTGCTATTTCTGGTGAGCCAGGACCAGTTTTTATTGAAATCCCTATGGAGATTCAAATGTTTAAAGGTGAAGTAGATAAACTTTTAACATATGCTAAAAGTTACCAAAATCCAACGATAAATATTCAAAAAATTAAGGAAGCTGCTCAACTTCTTTCTCAAGCCTCAAAACCAGGAATTTATGTTGGTTGGGGAGCTGCTAATGCTTCTGAATACACCAAAAAAATAGCCGAAATAATTGGAGCGCCAGTAGCAACAACCTTACAGGGAAAGGCATCATTTCCAGCTTCTAATCAGTTTCATACCGGATTTGGATTTGGACCAAATTCAATACCAGCTTCGCAAAAAGCATTTAAAAATTGTGATGCAATGTTAGCTGTAGGTGTTCGATTTTCGGAGATAGGAACAGGAAGTTACGGAGTAACAGTTCCAGAAAATTTAATTCATATTGATATAAATTCTGAAGTTTTTGATAAAAATTACCCAACTAAAGTAAGTATTGAAGGAGATGCTGAAGAAGCGTTACAATTATTGACTGAAGAATTGATGAAACTTGCAACAATAAAGGAAAAAAATCGAAGTGTTTTGACACGGCTAATTAAAGAAGAAAAGAGAAAGTATTTTAGCGAGTGGACAGAAAAAAAACTTACAGATAAAGTTTCTCCTGGTTTCTTTTTTGGAGCGTTAACCAAATTTACAGATGATGATACTTATTTTGTAGTAGATGATGGTAAACATACCTATTTAGCGGCGGAATTACTGCCTGTAAATCAATCTCGACATTTTGTATCCCCAACTGATTTCAATTGTATGGGTTTTTGTGTACCAGCTGCTATTGGAACAAAATTTATGAATCCAAAAAGTAAAGTGGTGGGCATTGTTGGAGATGGAGGTTTTTTAATGACTGGTATGGAAATTTTGACAGCAACAAGTTATAAAAAGGGGGTCGTATATTTTGTTTTTCACGATGGCGAGTTAGGGCAAATTTCCCAATTTCAAAAAATACCGCTCAAACGTAAAGTTGCTTCAATTATTGGAGATGTAAATATAAAAGGAATGGCAGACGCATGTGGTGCGGTTTATTTGCAAATGGAAAACGACTTCAATATAGCCCAAGTTATGCAAAAAGCTTTTGATGAAGCTAAAAATGATATTCCAGTAATTGTTGATGTTGCCATAGATTATTCCAAAAAAACATATATGACCAAGGGTGTTGTAAAAGTTAATTTAGCTAGATTTAGTTTGAAAGAAAAAGTACGATTTATTGGAAGAGCTTTAAAAAGACATTTACTTGAAAAATAATTATTAAAACAACTCATGTAGTAGTTTCATCATGCTATTTTAAAATAATAAAATCTAAAATGTACCTAATTTATTATAAATCATTGTAGCTCATTACATGTGTTTATAATTGTATTGTAAAAAATTATAATCAAAGATGTGAAATTATAATAAATTCATATAAATTTGTTCACGATAAAAAAATAATAAAGTAAGTTATGTCTGATACAATTGAAAGAATTAAATGTTTGATTATAGGTTCTGGTCCTGCTGGATATACAGCTGCAATATACGCGGCAAGAGCTGATTTAAAACCTGTAATGTATACAGGTATGCAAATGGGTGGTCAATTAACAACTACAACAGAAGTTGATAATTATCCGGGTTATCCAAATGGTACAGATGGAACTGCCATGATGGAAGATTTTAAAAATCAGGCGGAGCGTTTTGGAACAGAAGTTAGATTTGGATTAGCGACTAAAGTTGATTTAAGCAAAGAAGTTGGAGGAATTCATAAAGTTACAATTGATGAAACAACTATTATTGAAGCAGAAACACTAATTATTTCAACTGGGGCAACTGCTAAATATTTAGGATTGGAAAGTGAGCAACGATTAATTGGAGGAGGTGTTTCAGCTTGTGCTACATGTGATGGTTTCTTTTATAAAGGTCAAGATGTTGTGGTAATTGGTGCTGGAGATACAGCTGCAGAGGAAGCAACTTACTTAGCAAATATTTGTAGAAAAGTAACATTGCTTGTTAGAAAGGATTATATGAGAGCCTCAAAAGCGATGCAACATAGAGTTGAAAAAACTTCGAATATTGAAGTCAAATTTAACACTGAACTTGATGAAGTTATAGGAAATAATGTTGTTGAAGGTGTTAGAGCAATTAATAATATTACAAAAGAAAAGGAAGTAATCGATGTAACTGGAGTATTTATAGCAATTGGACATAAACCAAATACCGAAATATTTAAAGGTGTTTTAGACATGGATGAAACAGGTTATTTAATCACCGAAGGTAAATCTACAAAAACAAATTTTCCAGGTGTTTTTGCTTCTGGAGATGTTCAAGATAAAGAATACAGGCAAGCAGTTACAGCTGCTGGTACAGGGTGTATGGCAGCATTGGATTCTGAACGATATTTAGGTGCTCTAAAATAAAATATAAAAATACAAAACAAAAAATCTCAAGTTGGCTCTTGAGATTTTTTGTTTAAAATATGTGCAATCGTTTTCGTAATTTAATTAAAAAACAAATAAGAGACATGAAATTAGTACGTAATTTTGTTCAGTTAAATTAATATAATGGATTTACTTTCAAATAGCTATTTTGCATTGTTTTTAATTATTTTAATTGGGTTTATTATAGGTCGAATTAAAATAAAAGGAATTTCACTTGATGTATCAGCAATTATTTTTGTAGCCTTAGTTTTTGGACATTACGGAGTAGTTATTCCAAAGGATTTCCAATACCTTGGATTGGTATTATTCATTTTCACTATAGGTATTCAGGCAGGACCAAGTTTTTTTGAATCATTTAAAAAAAATGGACGTGAATTGGCGATRTTAGCAAGTATACTTATTACGAGCTCAAGTTTGATTGCATTTCTAATTTATTACTTTTTCGATATTGATAAAAATTTAGTGATTGGATTGCTAAATGGAGCATTAACAAGCACTCCTGGATTGGCTGCTGCTATTGATGCCACAGGTTCTCCACTAGCTTCTATTGGTTATGGTATTGGGTATCCTTTTGGAGTAATTGGTGTTATCTTATTTGTAAAYTTTTTACCTAAAATTTTAAGGATTAACCTTCTAGATGAAGAAAATAAATATAATGCAACTAAAGCTGMAAATTACCCCGAAATTCAGCGGAAATATTTTGTGGTTGAGAATGATAATGTAATTGGGAAAAGCTTTAAGGATTTGAATATTCGTTTTATGACTAAAGCTGTTATTTCCAGAATTATGCATGAAAATACGGTTATTGTACCAACTCCAGAAATCATTTTGACTAAAGGAGATATTATAAAAGCTGTTGGAACGAGTGACGCTTTGGAACGTGTTAAATTATTGATTGGCTCTGAAACAACTAAAGAAATTCCGCTTGATAATAATTATGATGTTCGTTCATTGTTAGTGACAAATAAGGAAGTTGTAAATAAAACATTGGGGCAACTCAATATTTTGAACACTTATAGTGCTACAATTACGCGTATTCGACGCTCAGGGATAAATATCTCCCCGAGTCCTTCTTCAAAATTACAATTTGGAGATAAGTTAGTTGTTGTTTGCCATAAAGATAATTTAAAACATGTAATTCGTGTTTTTGGTGATGATGACAGAGAGCTTTCAAATACAGATTTTTTACCTATAGCAACAGGAATTATATTGGGAATTTTAGTAGGAAAGCTAAGTGTTAATTTAGGTTCTTTCTCTTTTAGTCTTGGGCTAACAGGAGGTATTTTACTAGTGGCTCTAATATTGGGTAGAACTGGTAAAACAGGGCCAATTATGTGGACAATGACTAGCGCTGCTAATCAGCTATTAAGACAATTTGGATTACTTTTTTTCTTGGCTGCAGTAGGCACAAGTGCAGGATATAGTTTACTTGAAACATTTAAGAATTTTGGGGTTGATTTATTTATTTACGGAATTGTAATTACGCTAGTTCCTATGATAATAACAACAATAATTGCACGATACTTTTTAAAAATGAATTTACTTACTTTACTGGGTACTTTGACAGGAAGCATGACTAGTACACCAGGGTTGGCTACAGTTGATAATATGGTAGATGCTGACGCTCCTGCTGTTGCCTATGCAACTGTGTATCCAATAGCAATGGTATTACTTATTATTGTTGTCCAAATATTAAGTTTAATTTAATGGTATTAGTTACTAAATTAGAGTTGCTTAATGAGGCGAAATAAAAAGTTAGGCAAAATCCTTGCTTATTAAAAAATCTATTTTAAATTTGTCCTATCAAATGAAAATGAATAAAACAAATATGAATTGGTGGTGGAACTCTCTTAAACGATAAGCGAGCAGGTACTATTATATAAATATTAAAACATATAACAAAAAGGACTTATCGCGAGATAAGTCCTTTTTTATTACAACAAAATGAAAAAAATAAAATTTAAAACCATAGCAAAAAAACAATTAGCTGATACAATTACCCCTGTGGGTTTGTATTCAAAAATTAGAGATAAATATGCAAATAGTTTGTTGTTAGAAAGTTCAGATTATCATAGCAAAGAAGAAAGCTACACGTTTATTTGTATTGAACCAATAATAACGTTGAAAGCTGATAATGATATATTTTCTTATGAGTTTAAAAATGAAGTGATAGATGCAAAATCGATCAATGGARATTTYTATGAATTATTTGATAATTATTCAAAAACTATTGATGTTGATTGTRATAAGGAAMTAAAAGCATTTAATGGATTTTATGGTTATATCTCCTATGATTCAATTCAATATTTTGAAACTATAAAATTGAATGCCAAAAAATCACCTTCTGAAATACCAGACGTACAATTTAGCTTTTTCAAATTTTTAATAGCCATCAATCATTTTAATGATGAATTAACACTTATTGAAAACATTGGTGAAAATGAAAAATCAAGAATAAGTGAGCTTGAGAATYTAATTAATTCACATAATTATGCGTTGTATTCGTATAGTTCAGTGGGAAAAGAAACATCTAATTGTACAGATCGTGAATTTAAAGATAACGTAACAAAAGCAAAAGAACACTGTAAAAGAGGTGATGTTTTTCAATTGGTATTGTCACGTCAATTTCAACAATCTTTTAAAGGAGACGAATTTAATGTTTATAGAGCGCTTCGATCAATTAACCCATCACCGTATTTATTTTATTTTGATTACGGGAATTTTAAGTTGATGGGCTCATCTCCTGAAGCTCAAATTAAAATAGATGAGAAAAAAGCCATTATTAATCCTATAGCTGGAACATTTAGAAGAACTGGAGATAAGACTAAAGATCTATTATTAGGTGATAAACTTTCAAAAGATAAAAAGGAAAATGCAGAACATGTAATGTTAGTTGATTTGGCAAGAAACGATTTAAGTAAACATGCAAGTGAGGTGAAGGTTGAGGTATTCAAAGAAGTACAATATTTTAGCCATGTAATTCATTTAGTATCAACAGTTGAAGGAAAACCAAATGGCAAAGCAATAGAAATTGTTGGAGATACTTTTCCCGCAGGAACTTTAAGTGGAGCTCCAAAATATAAAGCAATGGAATTAATTGATAGTTATGAAAATCAAACCAGAGGATTTTATGGCGGAGCTGTTGGTTTTATTGGGTTAGATAATAATGTAAATTTAGCCATTGCAATTAGGTCGTTTGTAAGTAAAAATAATACCTTGTTTTATCAGGCTGGTGCGGGAATCGTAATTAATTCAAGCGAAGAAGGTGAATTACAAGAAGTAAATAACAAATTAGCCGCTTTAAAAAAAGCGTTAATCTTAGCTGAAAAAATATAAGCAATGAATATAATAATAATTGATAATTACGATTCATTTACTTACAACCTTGTTCATATGGTTGAAGATWTCACAGGAAAATATCCTACAGTTGTTAGAAATGATGAAATTGAGGTTGCCGCTATAAACGAATATGATTTAATAATGCTATCTCCAGGACCTGGAATACCTGATGAAGCTGGAATTTTAAAGGAAGTAATTAAAACCTATGCATCGAAAAAACCAATTTTTGGAGTTTGTTTAGGACTACAGGCGATTACTGAAGTATTTGGAGGTACAATTGAAAATTTGGATGTAGTTTTTCACGGTGTGGCAACTACCATGAAAGTTACAAACGGTAAAGCGTTGATTTATAAAGGGGTTCCTGCTGAATTTGAAGCAGCCCGTTATCATTCTTGGATTGCATCAACAAAAGGTTTTCCGAAAGAATTGGAAGTAACTTCTGTTGATGAGTTTGGGAGTATCATGTCATTACAACATAAAGAGTATAATATTAGTGCAGTACAATTTCACCCTGAATCTATTTTAACACCTCTAGGAGAAACTATTGTTAGAAATTTTATTGAAGCGAATCAAAAATGAAAAATATTTTAAATAAATTATTTGAACAACAAAAATTGTCAAAATCTGAAGCTAAAGAAGTGCTGTTGAAAATTGCGGTGGAAAAGTATAATTCTTCTCAATTGGCTTCGTTTTTAACAGTTTTTATGATGCGCCCAATTACGGTCAATGAATTAAGTGGTTTTAGAGAAGCTTTATTAGAATTAGCAGTAAAAATAGATTTATCAGAATTTAATACAATAGATTTATGCGGTACGGGCGGAGATGGTAAAAATACCTTTAACATTTCAACACTTACATCTTTTATTGTTGCTGGAACAGGAAATAAAGTTGCAAAACATGGTAATTATGGTGTGTCATCAGTAAGTGGATCTTCAAATATGTTGGAGTATTTAGGATATAGATTCACCAATAATGAAGCTACTTTGAAAAGACAAATTTCAGAAGCTAATATTTGTTTTTTACATGCGCCATTGTTCCATCCAGCTATGAAAGCAGTTGGTCCTGTTAGAAAAGAATTAGCCTTGAGAACATTTTTTAATATGTTGGGACCGTTGGTAAACCCTAGTCAACCACAAAATCAACTAGTTGGAGTATTCAATTTAGAAGTCGCCAGAATTTACAATTATTTATTACAAGAAAATGTACAGAATTATGGAATAGTTTATAGTTTAGATGGATATGATGAAATTTCATTAACAAGTTCATTTAAGTTATTTACAAAAGAAAACGAACAAATAATTAGCCCAGAAGAATTGGGATTGAGCAGATTAAAGCAATCAGAAATATTTGGTGGAAATTCGGTTGAAGAAGCGGCGAAAATATTTATTTCAATTTTAGACGGAAAAGGAACAGAAGCACAAAATAATGCTGTATTGGCTAATGCAGCATTTGCATTGAAGATAATGGATACAAACAAGTCATTTGAGGATGCTTTTGAAGAAGCTAAAGTCTCTTTATTAAGCCTAAAAGCAAAAAAGAGTTTAACAAAATTAGTAGGATAAAAGATGAATATTTTAGATAAAATAATAGCCCATAAAAAAGAAGAAGTCATTCAATTAAAAAAAGAAGTAATGATTGAGAAGTTGGTAAAGAGTCCAAGTTTTCAGCGTACTCCTATTTCATTGAAACAGCGTTTAATCGAGATTGGGTCAAATGGAATTATAGCTGAATTTAAAAGGCAGTCTCCATCAAAAGGAACTATTAATAAAAAGGCCTCTGTGCTTGAGGTTACTCAAGGTTTTTTACAGGCAAAAGTTGCCGCTCAATCAATTTTAACTGATGCTAAATATTTTGGAGGTACTATTTTAGATGTGATGCAAGCCCGTTCTGTAAATGATACGACTCCAATATTAAGAAAAGATTTTATTGTAGATGGGTTTCAAATTGTTGAAGCTAAATCTATAGGAGCTGATGCTATTTTGCTGATTGCTGCTTGTTTATCCAAGCAGGAATTGATAAATTATGGGAGATTGGCTGAAGATTTAGGGTTGGAGGTATTATATGAGGTGCABAATCAATCAGATCTTGACAAAATTGATCTTAVWAATAADATAATTGGDATTAATAATAGAAATTTAAAAACCTTTGAAGTCGACTTGGAAAAATCTATTGAATTGGCAAGTCAAATTCCTGATAGTTGTATTAAAGTTTCTGAAAGTGGAATTAGTAATCCACGAATTATTACTGGATTAAAGGAATATGGATTTCAAGGTTTTTTAATTGGTGAAAATTTTATGAAATCTGAAGACCCTGGATTTGCATGTCAGGAATTTATTTCTCAAATAGGATAAATTATGAAACGAGCATGTTGAAATTTATCTCACCAAAGGAGAATGATTAATAGCGAACAGTATGTGACTATTAAAAACAATAAATATAAACACATGAAACGAGCATGTTAAAATTTATCTCACCAAAGGAGAATGATTAATAGCGAACAGCATGTGACCATTAAAAAACAATAAATATAAATACATGAAAATTAAAGTTTGTGGAATGCGAGATTCCAATAATATATTTGAATTGATAAAATTAAAACCAGATTTTGTAGGATTTATTTTCTACAAAAAATCTAAACGGTATATTGTTGATTTTCCCCAAATTAAATTCCCTAAAAATATTAAAAAAGTAGGGGTTTTTGTAAATGAATCTATTAAAGAGATTTTAAAAAAAAGAAAACTATATCAGTTGGATTGTATCCAGTTGCACGGAAATGAATCTTATCAGTATTGTAAAGAATTACGTAATTCTGAACTTGTTTCAGAAGATTTTGAAATAATCAAAGCATTTTCGGTTGATGAAAATTTCAATTTTGATGTTACYAAGMCTTATGAAAAAGTTGTTGATTACTTCTTATTTGATACAAAAGGAAAGGATTATGGTGGGAATGGTATAAAATTTAATTGGGAAATACTTCAAGAATATAAGGGAGACATACCGTTCTTGTTAAGTGGTGGTATTACTAAAGAAGATGTTATAAAAATTAAGAATATAAAGCATTATGCTTTTGAAGGTATAGATGTAAATAGTGGTTTTGAGTTTGAGCCAGGGTTAAAAAATATTGATGATATTAAAGAATTTAAATATAAATTATGATGAGCTACTTTGTTGATGAAAATGGATATTATGGACAATTTGGAGGAGCTTATATTCCAGAAATGTTGTACCCTAATGTGGAAGAATTGCGTAAAAATTATTTAAAAATAATGCAGGAAAAATCTTTTCAAAAAGAGTTTAATGCATTGTTAAAAGAATATGTTGGTCGTCCAACTCCTTTGTATTTTGCAAAACGTTTATCAGAGAAATACAATACCAAAATTTACTTGAAAAGAGAAGATCTTTGTCATACAGGAGCTCATAAAGTAAACAATACWATWGGACAAATTTTGATGGCTAARCGCTTAGGWAAAAAGAGAATYATTGCCGAAACAGGAGCGGGTCAACATGGAGTTGCAACAGCCACTGTWTGTGCKTTAATGGGAATGGARTGTATTGTRTATATGGGMGAAATAGACATWGCACGWCAGGCTCCTAATGTSGCAAGAATGAAAATGCTTGGGGCCWCAGTAGTTCCTGCATTATCTGGCAGTAGGACATTAAAAGATGCTACCAACGAAGCAATTAGAGACTGGATTAATAATCCGGTAGATACCTATTATATTATTGGATCTGTAGTTGGGCCACATCCGTATCCTGATATGGTGGCACGGTTTCAATCGGTGATTTCAAAAGAGATAAAAAAACAATTACTTGAAAAGGAGGGAATTGAAAGTCCAGATTATGTGATTGCTTGTGTTGGAGGAGGAAGTAATGCAGCTGGAGCCTTTTATCATTATTTGGATGAGGAAGATGTAAAATTAATTGCTGTTGAAGCTGCAGGATTAGGAGTTCACTCAGGGGAAAGTGCTGCCACAAGTGTTTTAGGTAATGAGGGGATTATACATGGAAGTAAAACGCTATTAATGCAAAGTAAAGATGGACAAATTACTGAACCTTATTCAATTTCAGCGGGGTTAGATTACCCAGGGATAGGTCCTTTACACGCATATTTATGTAAATCTAAAAGAGCTGAATTTATGGCTGTAACTGATGATGAAGCAATGAAATCAGGGCTGGAATTATGTGAGCTTGAGGGGATAATTCCAGCGATTGAAAGTTCACATGCGTTAGCTGTTTTTAGAACAAAAAAGTTTAAAAAAAATGATGTTGTAGTGCTGAATTTATCGGGTAGAGGTGATAAAGATTTAGATACCTATATTAAATATTTTAAGTTGTAAAAGGATGAATAGAATAAATCAAAAATTACAAGAAAATAAAAAACTGTTATCCATTTATTTTACAGCGGGGTTTCCAACAATTAATGATACTGTTCCCATTTTAAAGGAATTAGAAGCAAGTGGTGTTGATTTTATTGAGATTGGTTTGCCTTTCAGTGACCCATTAGCTGAYGGWCCAACWATTCAAGCWAGTTCWACAGCAGCWTTAAAWAATGGAATGACKWCTGARWTWYTWTTYRRACARYTNAAAGNATGTWAGAAAGTCGATTTCAATACCTCTAATTATTATGGGGTATTTTAACCCAATGATGCAATACGGAGTAGAAGAATTTTGCAGGAAATGTGCTGAAATAGGAATTGACGGCTTAATTATTCCAGATTTACCAGTAAAGGAATACCATAAGAATTACAAAGCTATTTTTGAAAAATACAACGTAATTAATGTGTTTTTAATTACACCACAAACTTCAAATGAGCGCATTTGTTTTATTGATAAAATTTCAAGCGGATTTATTTATATGGTTAGTTCAGCAAGTGTAACAGGGTCAAAAACTACTTTTGGAAATGTTCAAAATGAATATTTCAAACGTATAGACACTATGAAATTAAAAGCGCCTCAAATTGTTGGTTTTGGAATTTCAAATTCAGAAACATTTAAACAAGCAACGAAATATGCAAAAGGAGCAATTATTGGTTCAGCTTTCGTAAAATATCTAGCTGAAAAGGGTATAAACTCCATTAATGAGTTTGTAACTAAAATTCGCTAAACTTAATTTACTTTTAACAACTTAATATCAAATAGCAATACAGAGCCTCCAGGAATACCACTGCGAGATTGACTACCATATCCTAAATGTGAAGGGATCAAAAGAATTCCTTCACCACCTTCATTAAAATAAGTAATTCCTTCTGTCCAACCAGGAATAACTCTGTTTAATCCAAAGGAAATTCCTTGAGAATTACTTTGGTCAAAWACYGATCCRTCYAARAARTARCCTTTRTAACTWACTGTAACATTWGAATYRCTAYYTGGTTTAWCTCCWTYWCCTTSTTYKTMAATTACATAATACAAWCCACTATCACTTCTTGTTGCATTTAAATTATGTTCTTCGATATATTGAATAATATCGGCTTCAGTTTGATTGTTGTTTTTGTCCGAATCATCTTTATTACAAGAGATAATAAAAACTAAAAAAAGAAGATAAATATAGGATTTCATTTTATGGGTTTTAATAATTTCAAGCTGCGAAGATAAATGAATTATTGTGAATTCAAAAATTGATTTTGGCACTTAAGACGTTTCTTTATTTGTGAARGATTATGAGAATTGCTCAAAAAAAATAAACTTGTGATTAACATATTAGATTAATATCTTTAAAAATAGAACTTTAAAAAMCAAGAATCATGAAATTACCTAAAAGAGCTGGAGATGAACCAACTGCAATCGATCTTGAAGAAGGGAAAATTTATGCTTGGTGCGCCTGTGGTTTATCTGAAAAACAACCACTTTGTGATGGGTCTCATAAAGGAAAAGGAATTAAACCACACATTTTCACTGCTGATAAAAATGAAACAAAGTATTTGTGTTGCTGTAAACAAACTAAAAAAAGTCCATTTTGCGATGGATCACATAAATAATTAAAGGAATTTTTGATACTGCATTACTCTAAAATCTAATGTGTTGAATTTTGGATTTTCTTTTTTTAAGAGTTTGTATTGCAAATTACTTCCAACAGCTCTATTTGCTGCTCCCGAAGGTGCTGTTAGTGAAACTACTTTTATAATTCTTGAATTTTCAAGTGTAAATTGATGTATTCTAGGAGTTTCTAATGAGATGGGTTTTAGTATAATATTTTGTTCTTTTAATTGCCTTCTTAAATGATATTCTGGTCCGTTTTTACTATTTCCACCAGTTAATAATAAGGTATCAACTAAAGTGTTATTTTTTAGATAATAAAGCATATTACGTAATTTAATGGCTGACATCCCTAAATCTGAAGCATCAATTTTACTGCGTTCGCAAGACGCAACAATATCACAAATGCCAATGTTGTGTTTAATTAAGAATTCTTTACGTTGTTGAATTGCAAGTTTAGTAGTTTGAAAATGTAACTTCAGCTTGAAAATACGATCCAAAATTTTCCAAAGCTGGCCATTAATACTTCCGTAACAGAAATCAACATCTCCTTTTTTTAAATTCCCTATAGTAAATCGGGGAGGAGGTAAAGTGCCAACAATTAATTTGGTAGCATTTTTAGGGATGAATGGTTTGTAAGGGTGCTCGTGAAAAAACATTTTATTTATTCAACATTAAAATCAAAATATGTATTTGGGAATGGCTCTTTTTTTAATGTAAAATGCCACCATTCTTTTGAGTAGTTTTTAAATTTGTTTTTGGTCATTAGATTTTGTAGTAATTTCCGATTATCTAGTTGTTTAACTGTTAAGTCAGTGTATGAAACCCAAGATTGTTTTCCGAAAAAATCATAACTGCTACCCATATCTAATTCTTTTTTTTGTGGTGTTGATAAATCAATGATGGTAATATCAACGGTACTTCCTCTACTGTGACCAGATCGGTAGGCAATGTATTCTTCTTTAAATAAATGTTCTTTTTTTACGTAAGGGTAGAAATCTTGTTTTTTTAGTGTATCGTTCAATTTTTTTGCCCAACGGATAAAGTGATTCACTGCTTTTTGAGGACGATAAGCATCATAAATTTTTAAACCTAAATTTTGTTTATTTAGTTTACGTTGAATTCTTTTTAAAGCCCTTGCAGCTTTTTTTGAAATGATGGTTTTTGGTTTAAGATATCCATCTATCCGTTTACCAATAAAATTATGGTTACTAAAATATCGTAATTCTTCTTCAATAGAAGGAATGAATTCTTTGGCATAAACGAATCCTTTTGGTAATTGTTGTGCATTACTTTTAAAAGCAAAAAAGGCTACTAAAAATAAGGATAAATAGATTGATTTTTTATTTAACTCTTTCACCTCCAATATAAGTTTCTTYAACACGTATATAAGGAATTTCTTCCACATCAACTTCCATAATATGTTTGTTTAGAATTATGAAATCTGCCATCTTTCCAATTTCAATACTTCCTTTTTCACGTTCTTCAAAGTTTGAAAATGCCGCCCAAATGGTCATCCCTTTCAAAGTCTCTTCTCTTGATAATGCATTTTCCATTTGAAATCCATTTTCAGGATAATTTTTTAAATCTTTTCTTGCTACCGAAGCATAAAAGGTCAAAAACGGACTTACTTTTTCAACTGGAAAATCTGTACCTAATGCAATTTTACCATATTTATTTAGTAAATCTTTGTATGCATATGCGCCTAAAATTCTTTCAGATCCAACTCTATCTTTAGCCCAGTACATATCAGAAGTTGCGTGAGTTGGTTGTACAGAAGGCAAAATATTGTCAAAATAATCAAAATCTTCAGGAGCAATAATTTGAGCATGCTCAATTCTCCAACGTCTATCTTTTTGATCTTTTAGAACATCTTTATATGTTTTTAACATCAAATAATTGGTAGAATCACCGATAGCATGTGTATTCATTTGGTAATCTGAAGCAGCTATTCTTTTTGCAATAGTTAAATACTCTTCGGGACTTGCTAGAATTGCTCCGTAATGATTGTTTTGGTCGCTATATGGCTCTTTCATTGCAGCACCTCTTGATCCTAAAGCCCCATCACCATATACTTTTATAGAACGCACATGAAGTTTATCCGTTTTAATAATTCCTTTGGTTAAAAAGTAATCTAAATTCTCAGGAGTATTCGAAGCCATAGCATAAACTCTTATTTTTAAGATTTCTGCTCGTTGCAAACTATCAATTAATTCAATTACTTCTCGAGATAACCCCGCGTCATCAACGGTTGTTAAACCATAATTAAAACAGATTTTTTCGGCATCTTTTAAAGCTTGAATTTGTTCTTTTTTTGAAGGCTCAGGAATTTCAGCTTCTATTAAACCCATTGGATTGTCAATGAAAATACCTGTTAACTTTCCATTTTCTTGAAGTATTTCACCTCCAGAGAAAGGAGTTTCAATTGTAACTTTAGCCAAATCAATAGCTGCTTGGTTTGCTAACAAGGCATGACCATCAATTCTTCTTACAGCTATTGGTGTGTCTGGAAATAGCTCATCTAATTTATCATTGGTAGGAAATTCTTTTACCTCCCAATCATTTTGATCCCACCCTCGACCTGTTATAAAGCTTACATTTTTTTCTTTCTGAAAATTAACAATGCGCTGCACTACCTCATCAAAACTTTTTGTTCCAGACAAATCAACTTTTTGTTGTTGTAATCCTAAACCATAAAAGTGGCAGTGAGCATCAATCAATCCTGGTAAGATTGTTTTTCCTTTAACATCATTGATGAAAAAAGGGGAGTACTTAGCTTGAATTTCTAACGTAGATCCAATATCAAGTATTTTACCATCTTTTATAGCAAAAGCTTGAGCTCTGTCAAAGTTGTTGTTAACAGTATAGATGTTTGCATTAATGATAATTGTATCTACAWTTTCTTTTTTAGTGCAGGAAATTCCTATAACTGCCAACAATAAAAGTATGATTTTTTTCATGGTATTTTATTCTAAATAATTGTCTAATAAATAAACTAAAGCACTCATTGAAGCAGCACCAAGTTCAAGCTCTCTTTTGTTTACTTTGTCAAAGGTGTCATTCGCCGAATGATGATAATCAAAATAACGTTGTGAATCTGGTTTGTATCCAAATAAAGAAATTGTTTCGGATTTCAATGGACCAATATCTGAGCCACTGCCTCCCTTTTTAATATCGTGAAGTCCGTAGGGTGCTAGTAGCGGTTTCCAACTCATAAATAACTCATAGTTTTCATCACTTGCATCAAAATTAAAACCTCTAGGAGTATGCCCCCCTGAATCTGATTCTAAAGCTGCTATATGTACTTCTCCGTTATTCCTTGCCTCTTCGGCGTATTTTCTACCACCACGTAATCCATTTTCTTCATTCATAAATAAAACAGCTCTAATGGTGTGTTTTGGATTTATGTTGTTTAATTTAAATAAGCGTAATACTTCAATAGATTGCACAATTCCAGCTCCATCATCATGCGCACCGTCACCTAAATCCCACGAATCTAAATGACCACCAACTGTAATAAATTTGTTTGGGTATTTGCTTCCGGTAATTTCTCCAATAACGTTGAATGAAGGGGCATCTAGGAGGGTCTTACAACGTTGTTTAAAATAGAATTTTAAATCGTTGTTTTCTTTTAGTTTTTGGCTTAATAAGTTGGCTGCTATGGTACTTATTGCTGCTGTAGGAACTTTTTCATTTTCAGATAAATCCCCATAACTCATTGCTCCTGTATGTGGAACATCATCAATACTATGTGTCATTGACCGAACAATTACACCCAAAACTCCAAATTTACCTAAAACTTTTGCACCACTTAACCGTTGATCTACACAACCTCCATAGGCTCTAAAAGTTTGTAATAAAGTGTCATCAAAAGGTCTATTGAAAAATACAATTTTACCTCTTAATTTYTCACCCAATTGTTCAGCTTCCTTTAAACCATGTACTTCAATTACTTTGCCACTAACGCCATTGTTGGAAGTAGCAATAGAACCTCCTAGGGCACAAATTGCAATTTTAAATTTTGTATCTCTAGTTGTAAAATAAGCTTCTTCTTTTTCGCCTCTAACCCAGTGTGGTACCATAACAGGTTGTAACCAAACTTTATCAAAATTTAATTCTGTCATTAATTTTTTGCCCCATTCCACAGCTTGTTGAGCTTCTGGAGAACCTGATAATCTACCGCCAATATTATTCGATAAAAAATCGAGCCATTGATAGCTTTGTCCGTTAGATAAGGCTGTATTAAAGAGCTTTTTAATAGTAATAGAATCTGTTTTATTTACAGCTACTATTTCTTTTTTTTGTTGATCAAGTTGTTTGCAAGAAGATAAAGCAATAAGGAAACTTATTGCCAAAAAAAGGGCTTTCATTTTATGTAGTTTTTCGATTGTTAAATCTACATAAAAAAGCTAACTATGAAAGTAATACCATTACAAATCAAATTTATAAGTAATTCCACCAAGAATTTGTAAAGTTTGAACGTGATAATTTACAAAAGGTTGATATTTTTTACCAAGTGCATTGTTAATTTTTGCAAAGGCAGTGAGTCTATCAGAAAATATATAACCTCCATTTAAGTTTAAATCTATATAAGATTCATTTATAATAATTGTTCCGTTTTCAGTTAAAATACCTAAGGGCGTTACAACATCTTTTGTTTCTCCAGTATAAAATAATTTAGCACCTGCAAACCAATTGTTATTCTGGTAATCTGTAGTTATTGTAGCTGTAATTTCTGGTAAATTCCAAACTTCTGGTTGGTTATTGGTAGTATAGTTATTGTAATTTATAGCACCATTAAAATTAAATTCTTTTGAAGCGTCAATTGTAATTTCAGCAAACACACTTAATGTTTTAATATCATCATAAATAACATCAAATGAATTTCCCGCTTCATATGCATATAAGACACTTAAATTTCCATCGGTTTTAGTTTGGTTTTGAATAAACAAGGGTTTGTTTTTTTCATAAGTATGTCTCACATTAAAATTGTAGCCAATATTTGAAGCTAATTTACCTTTTGTGCCTATAAAGGCTTTATATTGTTTATCGGTTTGTTTGATATTTAATGTTGGAGATATATACGGATTTTCGTTTGCAAATTCTTGATAGGTATTTTGAATTAAATCTCCTGTAACACCTGCAACTATAATTAAAACTTCATCGACTATTTTAAAAGAAGCAGTAACATTTGGATAAGCATAAAACTCAGTTACTTTAGTTTCTAAGTTGTTTGTGTAATATAATTTAGCTCCTAGGTTAACGGTTAAATTTTCACGTAATACTTCAAAATTGGGGTTAAAGCCTAAATTTAAGAAACTGTGTTTTAAATCTTCATCAGAAAAATAATTTTGTTTGAATTTACCTGTGAGTAAATCAATAGTAAATTCAGCATTTATCAATTCCGTTGAAATAGGAAATTCTAATGATGGTTTTACTAAAAGTCTTAACTCATTAGTATTGTAATTATCTGAAAACGTTATAAATTCAGCTGATGCTCCTTGAAAAAATGAATCTTCAAAATCAATTTTTCCACCTGCGTATATATTTTTATAAATTTGTTCTTCGTCCAATGAATCTAAAAAAGCATTTTCAAAAGTAATATCAGTGGATAATCCGTAATAATTGTATATTTTTTGTTGAACACCTATGTTAACTTGCCAATTGAAGTCTCTTTCAAATTGTTTGAAATATCCATCAATTCGGGTGTCTGAAAAGTAATCATTTAATAATAAATTTTTAATACCTCCTTCTGAAGAATGATGATTTATAAAAATGCCAAAATCGTTATATCTTGGATCTCCAGTATGTAAATAAGCTTCAAATATAGGACTTGTGAAATTTCCAAAACCGGCAGAAATATAATTCTCATACAATCGTTCTTTTTTTGCTCTAACAACACCTTTTGCCTTTCCTTTTGATGGTGTAAACGTAGATGCTACAGGGATTGAAAAAATAGAATAAACTACTTTTTCTTTAGGAAATTCTTGGGTTTCATTTGAGGAAGGATTTGATTTTACTTTAAATGCAGCTGAAATTTTTGGTGTGTATGGTTTTACAACAGATATTTCTTCAGTTTTTAAGGTGTCTCTTTTTGTTTCTTGAGAAAAAGAAATTCCTGCTATTAAAATTGATAAAGAAGTTATAAGTAGCTTTCGCATTTTTAGTTGTTTTAAATTTTGTTGATGCTTTTTGAATTCTTGAAAATTAGTTTCCATTGGGATTAACCGACTCATTGGTTTTGGCTTGCTCAGTTTTTATACTGCTTAATTGAGTAGTTGCTTCTGTAACTACATCATCAAATTGAGCAAAGTTTTTAATTACACTTTCTAATATATAAGTAGCTTGGTAAGCATCTTTTAATTCGTAATAATTGTTTGCCATAAGGATTAAACCTTTTGCACCCCAGTATTTATAAGCAGCATAATCAGCAGCAATTTTTTGAACAATTTGATTGGATACTCTATAGCTACCATCTTTATTTTCATAATAAGCACTATAATATAAAGCTTCTGCCAATAATTCTCCTGAAGCAATTTTTTCAACTTCTTTATATGCGTTTCTTGCTTTTAATTCATTGTCTGTTTGAATGGCAGATCGAGCAATGATAATTTGAGCATCAGATTTTATTCTGTCTTCCATTTTCCCATTTTTTAATACTATTTCCGCATAACTTACGGCTTTGTCGTAATTTTTGTTGGCATAATATCCTTTCATTAAATTGGATTGTGCAAAGGTGATATTTTGAGGTAAATCAGCTTCATTTTCTAATCGTTCTAGTATTGGAATGGCATTTTTCCAATTGTTGTTTTCCAAATAAACCAGTGATAATCTGGATAAAGCATTTTCAGTAAATTCATTTTGAGACTGGTCAATTACATACCTATAATATGGGATGGATTCAAGATGTTTTTTCTCTGAAAATAATGATTGACCGAGATAAAAATTAGCATTTAAAGTATGTAATCCATTAGGAAAATTTTGTAAATAATTTTTAAAACTAGAAATAGATTTTTTATGTTTATTTTGTAGATATTGTTTTTCAGAAGATTCATACATATCATTTTCTAATTCAGCATCAGAAACATTTACAAAAGCAACTCCTTTTACCCAGCTAGCATATTCATCAACTCTTCCAAGGTCAACATAAATTTGTCTTGTATTTTTTACAGCTTGTTTTGCTTCAGTAGTATTTGGAAATCTTTTAACTATATTTTTATAAGTTTTTAAAGCTTGCTCATTTTGATCTGTATTGTAATAAATTAATCCTTTTTTAAGCATCGCTTTTGAAACTAACGGACTTCTTTTAAATTTTGAGATTAAGATGTCGAAATTTTCTAAAGCCAATGCATTCTCATTCTTTTTTATATAAGAATTTCCTAAAACATAATAAGCATCATCCTTAAAACCTGATCTTGAAAACGTATTTAAGAAAGAATTTAAGGCGGTTATTTTAGCATCTTCATTATTGATTAGCCCATAACAAATTGCTTTTTGAAATTGCGCATAATCGCTTTCAATTCCATTTATTTCAATGGCTTTGTTGTAATAAGTGATAGCATTTGAATAGTCACTATTCGCAAAATAACCGTCTCCAATTCTTAAATAACTATCGTTACGCCTAATAAGGTCTTCCGTATTATTATTTATATAATTTTTGAATTCCTCACTAGCTTTCTTGTATTTTTTTTGCTTAAAATAAGTATATGCAATATTGTAATTTAGATGTTCAAATTCTATAGTTTTTGAAGCTTCGTTGTTTAACATAAATGTTTTAAAATCGGCTAATGCATCTATAAAATTATTTAATCTATAATTAGATTCTCCTTTCCAAAATGTTGCCCGAGCAGTAAAATTAGCATCCAAAGGAATGGTAAGTGAGCTTTCAAAATTTATTTTAGCTAAATCGTAATTCCCTTCGGTAAAAAGTTCGGAGCCAATATAAAATGCGACTTTTTGAAATAGCATTCTTTCTTTTATACTTTTCTTATTTTTTAAATATTCTAAAGCACCAGTAAAATCTTTGGATGTGATATATGCACTTATAATTAAATTATTAATTTCATTTTTATGTTTTGAATTTGGGTAGAGGTCTATATATTCTTGTAAAACTTCAGGAACATTTTTGTATGGGTTTCCAATTTCGTAACTTAGCTTAGCATAATTTAACCACGCATCTTTCTTAATTTCGGGTTTAAATTTCATGTGTGCTGCATTTCTAAAAGCATTTAAAGCGGCAGTTTTTTTCTCAAGGTTTAAATAACATTCAGCTAAATGATAATAAGCATTTTGTGCAACAGCATTATTGCCATTAATAATTTTGTTGAAATTATTAATGGCATTTTCAAAATTGTTTTGTTTGTAATAGGCGTAACCCAAAAAATAATAATCAGTATTATTCCACTTTCCTCGCTTCCCCTTATAATTTTTTAAATGCGGAATTGCTTCGTCATATTTTTGCAGGTTGAAATAACTTTCACCAATAATTTTTGAAATTTCAGAATGTTCAATTCTTTTTGCCTTTTTGAGAAGTGGTAAACCGTGATCAATAGCTTTTTCAAATTTCCCTAACTTAAAATTCATATCAGCCAAATAGTAGGATACCTTACTCTTGAAAGAAACATCATTTGCAACTTCACCTAAGTATTTGTCAGCAGTACTATAATCGTCTTGATTGTATGCTATAAATCCATAGTAATATTTAGCTTGTGCACCATATTCTTGGGAGTCTAGTAAATTTATAAAATATTCCTTTGCTTTTGTGTATTGTTTTACCGCAAATAAAGAATAAGCGTATTTAAAGTTAAAATCTTCTTCCTTCCGTATTGATAGATTAGTTGTAGTTACTTTAGAAAACCATTTAGCGGCATAAGAGTACTTTCCAATTTTAAAATAATAGTTAGCAACATTAATAAATGCGCTGTTTCGTTTAGTACTTGTAGGATATTTGTCTACAAATTGTTGCATTAAATCATCAGAATTTGGCTGTGCTAATCTAATGGCACAATTTGCTGCAAAATATTCACAATTTGCCTTTAATTCGGACGAATTGTCAAACTGAGATTTAATTTCATTGAATCTTTGTTGAGCGGCAACATATGCTTTGTTTTGGTACAATTCAATTGCGTGGTTGTATTCTGAGAGTGAGTTGGTATAAATTGCTGTTTTTTGTGCTAAAATTGAAGATGTTATGAGAAACACAACTAAGGGTAAAACAATTTTTTTATAATTCATTTTAATAAAAATTGAAAGATTTAAACTATAACCTAATAACGCATTTTTTTTTTGAAATTGCATTTACTAGAGATTAATTTATTAAAGAATTTTAACAATTAGAATTCTTCTTTCAATAATTCATCCATTAAAAAATTGAATTCATCTATAAATTTTAAATAATAATCACCTGTAGCTGGACCGGAGAACCCAGTATGAATRTTACGAACGTTTCCTTTTTTATCAATAAAAATTGAAGTTGGGAAGGACATAATTTTGTTGAGCATAGGTAATTTTTTTGAAGCTTCATTYTTGTTTGAAGTGCCAGCAATTAAAAAATCATATTCGATATTTAGTCGATCTTTCATTTTTTGAACTCGTTTTTTGGCATAATTAAAATCGTTTTTGGCTTCAAAGGCTAAGCCAATAATTTCAACACCTCGTTGTTTATTTTCGCTATACCATTTTGAAAAAAACTTAGTTTCATCCATACAATTTGGACACCACGTGCCAAAAATTTGAAGTATTATAACCTTGTTATTATACTTTTTATCTGATAGAGAAACTAGATTTCCATTTAAATCAGGAAAAGAAAATTCAATTTTATCGTATCCTTCTTTTAAATAAGTAAGTTCATTGGCATTAGGCAATTCAATATATTCATTTTTTACAGCAGTAAAACTTTCATGAAATGATTTTCCTGACCAAAAATCACCTTGTAAAGTTGTTTCATTTTCTAGCGAAGCTTCAAAAATAAATGCATGATTTCCATCAAAAGAGTACAAAGTGAAGTCAGGACCTGTGCTAAACCCTTCTAAGTATCTATAATCTCCCGTAGGGGTTAATATGGTTCCTACAAGGTTGTTCTTCTCTTTTTTAAAAATACCAATTCCTTTACTAGTTTCACCATTTTTATTTGTAAAAGTCATATCCCATTTTCCGTCAAATTTTGAATTACTTTGAGCCTTGTCAACACGATTATTTTTTCCAAAAGYAGCTTTAAATGGCAAGGTATAATCATCAACATAATTTTTYACATAAAYACCTTCTAATAWGTTTCCATTAATTTTGGCTTTAATATCAATGTCAAAAATATGCATTGTAAAAAAAACGGAATCCTTAGTAACTTTTACGTTGTCTAAAATTAATTTTTCATTTCCATTAATTAAGGTAATTTGATAGTTCTCGTAATTCTTTATTACTTCAAAATTAAAAGGAAGTGTTTTATGTTGCATAGCAATTTCTCCTCTCCACATTCCTGCATTTAAAGTAGTTTTTTTGACTTCAGTTGTGCAAGCGACTGAAATAAGAAATAATATAAGTGTGTAGATTTTTAGTATGTTTTTCTCCATAGATGTTTATAAGTCGTTTTCAAATATAACAAATTGAATTAAATGAATTAATTATTAAGTTGAAACTTTACATTAAAATATTTAGATTTGTTAAAAATCTATTTTATATGTCAGAGATCATACTTTCCCTACAGAATGCACAAATATTTCAACGAGAAAATTTGGTTTTATCGGATGTTAATTTAACTATAAACAAAGGTGAATTTGTTTATTTGATTGGAAAAACGGGTAGTGGAAAAAGTAGTTTAATGAAAACATTATACGGTGATTTACCTTTAGAAAAAGGAAAAGGAAGTATAGTTGATTTTAATTTGAATACCTTAAAAGAAAAAGAAATCCCTTATTTACGCAGAAAAATTGGAATCGTATTTCAAGATTTTAAATTATTGAATGATAGAAGTGTTTTTGAAAATTTATTATTTGTTTTAAAAGCAACAGGATGGAAAGATGCAATTAAAATAAAGGCAAAAATTAACGAAGTATTATCGAAAGTTGGTATGGAAACAAAGGATTTTAAAATGCCTTTCCAATTATCGGGTGGTGAACAACAGCGCATTGCAATAGCAAGGGCCTTATTAAATAACCCAGATTTAATTTTAGCTGATGAACCTTCAGGGAATTTAGACCCAGCAACTTCAGTTGATGTGATGAACGTTTTAAAAGAAATTCACAACAGCGGAAAAACTATATTAATGGCAACACATGATTATGCACTAATTTTAAAATTCCCTTATAGAACCATAAAATGTGAAGGGGGAGAATTATTTGAGGTTGTGAAACAGCAAAGCACAGTGTAAAAAATAAAACTTTACTAAATTATACATTTAAGTTGAATGTATTAAATAAACTAGTTCTATAAATTATAATTATTACTTGCTAGACTTTATTTCTTTTAATGGTAAGGTAATATATGTTTGCCATTAAAATAAACCCGTTTGTAATTATTATTGGCCAGGAAATAGCAAGCATAACCCCATATATTACAAATAATATTGCACCTATAGAATTAATTATTCTAAGCGTGTTAACATTTTTCATTAAAAATGAAATGATAAGTGCAACAGAGGCTAAATAGCCTACCCATTCTGTTATTGCAATTCCTAAGATCATACGTTTAATTATTTTAAGCTGACAAATATACTTATAAAAATAATAAGGAAAGTCTATAAAAAAAGAAACCTCACTCATAAAATGAGTGAGGAAAATTGCTATGAAAAAGATGGTAAGCTATGAAACTTACCAGTACAAATATAAGAACTTTTTAAATAAAAAAAATATTTTTTTTGTTAATTTTTTATAAAAGATGAGTTTTGCAATAATTATAACATGTTTTTAAATATTCTTCAATGTTTAATCAGTAATTGCTTCATTTATTATTAAATGTATTAAAGTTTTAATTTTACTTTCTACATGTGTCTTGTATTTTTTAATGGGATATACTGCTCTTTTCGATAAGAAATAGTGTTAAATTAATTTTTTAATTTATCTATGTATAGGTATTTAAATTGCTGTAATCAGAACTACTCATAGATTCATATCTAGTATTAAATTTTGTTAGATTTATTTGGGGTACGACAAAATCCAGATATATTTTCACAGTAAATTTTAGGATTTTTTTGATTGTAAAATTGAAGTGCGTAAAAGTTCTTGTTAATTTTTATTTAGGGTAGGTTCTAAAGTAGAATTAGTAGCATACATATTTTTTGCAAATCATCAAAGTGGACTTCTTCTGAATTTAACGTTGATTGTTCTTATAGTCTCAATATATATTTAAAATATTATTAAGGAGTAAAGATAATACCACTGCTGTGATCTTTACTTGCGCCAGTGACACTTTTTAAACAATTATTTTTTCCTTCCTCTTTTAAAAATCCTAAGAGAGCAAATACTAAAGCTTCTTTATAATTTATAATACTATTATTAGGAATGATAAGTTTTGTTTTTGTGAACGATTGTATCCTGTCAATAAGAAATAAATTGTAAGATCCTCCGCCAGTAATAAGGATAGTTTTATAAGCGTTTGAATCTATTTTATTTGAAATTTGAATGGCAATATGTTCAACAAAAGTTCTTAATATATCTTTTAGATTAAGGTTGTATTTGTCAATAATTGGGAATATGCATTCTACAATAAATTCATATCCTAAAGATTTTGGTTTATCGTTATCATAAAAGGGTAAAGCATTTAATTCTTTCAATAAGTTAGTATCAATACTTCCTGATGAAGCAATACTTCCTTTGTCATCATATTCAAGGTTTAAAGGAGTTACATAATGGTTTAAGACTATATTTACCGGACAAATATCAAAGGCTATACGCTGGTTGTTATTCGTTAGAGAAATATTTGAAAAACCACCAAGATTTAAGCAATAATCGTAATTTGAGAAAAATAATTGGTCACCAATAGGAACTAAAGGAGCGCCTTGACCTCCGAGGGCAATATCTTGAACTCTGAAGTTGCAAATTGTTTTGATTCCTGTTATTGAAGATATATAAGGTCCGTTTCCAATTTGAAGCGTGTATTTTTCAGCTGGATTGTGATAAATTGTATGTCCATGAGAAGCAATAAAATCTATAGTTGGAATGTTATTTTCTATTATAAAATTTTGAATTACTTCACCTAAATGTAATCCATAATTAGCATCTAATTTAGTAAGATCTTCTCCAGCTAAATGAAAGCCATTTTTTAAAGCTAATTTCCATTCATTCGTATATGAAACCGTTGTAGCTTTAATTATTTGAAAAGAATAGTTGGCAGTATGACTAATTTTTACATATGCTATATCAATTCCATCTAATGAAGTTCCGCTCATTACTCCAATACAGTATTTCATTTTAGGATTCAAGGTTAAAGGATAAAATATTATAAAACCAAAATACTGAAATTTTTTAAGATAAACTCTTGATATACTAAAAGATCAATAAATGAATCAAATCTAGCAACATGTTTTCTTTTGTTGAATTTATAGGTTAAACAAATTCTTCTCCAAATTCAGTTTTAATAGCAGATGTAATTTCCTTTATTTTCTGCTCTTGATTTTTGGGGCAAATAAGTAGCACGTCATCCTTTTCAACGACAATATAATTTTCTAACCCTTGTATAACAACTCTTTTTTTAGACTGGGTTTGTACCAAATTATTTTTGGAATTTCTGTAAATAACACTTCCTCCAACAGTTGCATTTTGATTGTTGTCTTTATTTAATTTATTGTAAAGGGATCCCCAAGTACCTAAGTCATTCCACCCAAATTCAACGGGTAGCACATAAACATTTTCTGCTTTTTCCATAATACCAAAGTCAATTGAAATATTTTGTGAGTTTGCATAGTTCTCTTCAATAAAGTTGTTCTCTGAAATAGTGTTATAGCAAGTTTTTCCTTTTTTAAAGAGTGAATACATTTCAGGTAAATTTTTTTCAAAAGCTTTTAAGATACTTTTTGCACTCCAAACAAATATTCCAGCATTCCAAAGATAATTTCCTTCTTCAAGGAATTGCTTTGCGGTTTCTAAATTTGGTTTTTCAGTAAAATTAACTACTTTTTTTATGTTGTTTTCTGAATGATTAAATTGAATATAGCCGTAGCCAGTATTTAGATTTGAGGGTTGAATGCCGAGAGTCATTAAAGCATCATTTTTAGTGCAAAAGTCAAAAGAAGTTTGTACGTTTTTCAAGAAGGTGTCTTCATCATCAATCCAATGATCTGAAGGTGCTATAATCATTATTCCATTTGGATTCTCATTGTAAATTTTAAAAGCACTATACAAAATACAGGGCGCAGTATTTCGCATTGCTGGTTCAAGTAATAATTGTTTTGGTGTAACTTTTGGTAGTTGTTTTTTAACTAAATCTTCATATATTTTATTGGTGGCAATTAAAATATTTTTAGAAGGAATTAAATGTTCAAAACGATTAAATGTTTGTTGAATTAAGGTACTTCCAGTTCCTAACATATCATGAAATTGCTTTGGAAACTGTTTTGTACTTAAAGGCCAAAATCGGGATCCAATTCCGCCAGCCATAATAACGGCATAGTAATTTTTATTCATTTGATAATATTTTAAAATTAAAGATGCTCACCTTTAATTTATTTTGAATCTTTTGTTATAAAATCATCAAAGATTTTTACTTCAGCATTTTGATTGAATAAATAGTTTTTGTTGCTAGTTAATTCTACGCATTCAAATCTAGTTCTTCTTTTATTTCCTTTTTTATAGGATTTATTATTAAAAGTAAAAATGCTTCCATGTGCTAGTTCAAATATAAAATTCTTTCCTGACATTTCATCATACTGTTTTAAGGCATATGTTAAATTTACGTCTGCACTTGTGCTCGCTTTAGGATTTTTAATGTAATTTGCTAAATAGGGCAGTAAACTTTGMGGATAAATTGTTGGTTGTAAAAATGGCAACATTAAATGTTGAAAATTAAGTTTCCACTCCGTACCATGTGGTTTAACTCTTTTATATTGTTTGTAGGTGGTTAAATGTGCAATTTCATGAATGAGTGTTAGTAAAAAATGATATTTATTCAGATTATTGTTAATAGTAATTTGAAGTGAACCGTTTTTAGTTCTTTTAAAATCGCCAAGTTTAGTAGTYCTATTGTTTACAATTTTAATATCAATAGGATGATCGGAAAGAATTTCACTCACTAATTCAATCGCATTTTCAGGAATATATTTAGAAAGCATTTCTATCATATATTAATTAAGGTGTTGTTGAAGAAACTTGTACTATTTTTCCGTTCTGAAATTTGTTTCCTTTTAGTGCAAACTTGTAAATATAATCAGCCATTTCCTCAGCAGAAACTGATGCTTTGAATCCTGGGAAAGCCTCTTCTAACATTTCAGTTTGGACAGCTCCTAAAGCCAATGCATTAAAAGCTATTCCTTGTTCTTTGTATTCTTCGGCTAATAATTCTGTAAGGGTTAATAAGGCTCCTTTTGACGAACTATAAGCTGCTAATCCAGGGAATTTTAAACTTCCTTGTATTCCACCAATGCTGCTAATATTTACAACATGACTTCCGTTGATGAARTATGGRATAAGTTGACGCGTTARTTCAGCTACTCCAAATACRTTYACTTTAAAAACYTCCATAAAATCATTGGTTGATAATTGCTCAAAAGGTTTATTAATTAATTTGCCAGCATTGTTAATTAAAATATCTACAGTTTTCCAATTAGTTGATACAAAGTCTATAACTTTTTTAAGCTCATTTTCTTTTGAGATATCGATAGAAATTGTAGTGATATTTTTGATATTTAGCCTTTTTAATGGGGCTGAATTCCTTGATAATGCCAATACATGATAGCTCCTTTTTGCAAATAGTTGAGCTAGTTCAAATCCAATACCTCGGCTTGTTCCAGTAATTATAACTTTTTTCATATTCTAAAATTGACTTAAAAGCCAAGCTAATTAATATTTTGATATATTTGGTAAAAATAAACCATTTTAATCTTTAATAATATGAAAAAGTATATCACTTTTTTAATTCTTTTTTTGTTTATTACTTTGTTAAGGAGGTGAAATAAATAAACCTAGCATAAATGAACGAGAATATACTTATAGAAACAGAAAGGATAATTTTACGCAAATTTATAGAAGATGATTGTGAAGGGTATTTGACTTTTCATCAAATGCAGCAGTTCAAAAGTATACAGGTGATGCTATTGTAGCATCTATAAATCAAGCAAAAGATATTATATCTAATGTATGGTTTTCTGACTATCAAAAATATGGGTATAGTAGATGGGCGGTTGTATATAAACCAGAAAATAAAGTAATAGGTTTTGCAGGACTTAAATATTTACCTGAAATAAATGAAACGGATATAGGATTTAGATTTTTACCTGAATACTGGGGGAAAGGAATTGCTACAGAAGTATCAAAAAAAATCATTGAGTATGGGTTTAAAATTTTAAAACTAGAAAAAATAATAGGCATTGCCATGCCTGAAAATAACGCTTCTTCAAGAGTACTTGAAAAAATAGGTCTTGATTTTTACAAATTTGAATGCTATGAAGGATGTGATGAAAAATGTAATTGGTATCAAATTAGTAAAGAAAAATATAATAAGCTGTATTCTTAGGTTGCATAAAACCAAGTACTAATCAATTGAATTTTATTTTTAAAAATTTGTATGCTAATATGCTCCAATGTTGGTTGAAGAACTTCTCAAAACACCTAAAATATCATTTGGTATTTGTAATGATTCTTGGATATTCGCATTTTGAATAGCTTCGGGATTTTTTCCAATAATCAACTCATTTGTAAACGGAGATCTAAAATTGGGATTTCCATTTAAAATATTGTGTGAATAATGGTTTTCGTCTTTAAAGTTGTATTCTATTATTCCAGTATATGAATTATTAAAATCATTAAATTTAATTAAGTTAAATATGTTGAAACTCTTGTGTTAGCTATGTTTTTTATAATTTTAACTGATAAAATCAAAAAAATAAAATACACGAAAATATAAATAAAATACACGATAAACCAAATAAAATGCAATAAAATAATTATTTTACTAGGTTCTAATGTTTTTTTTATGTAGTTTAGCCCATGAATTAATTATAAATTGTTGGCTTTCGATCTATCAACAGCATTTATTGCTAATATGTTTATCAACTTTGTAATGGTTATGAAACATAAAGTAAATGGTTAAATCCATCTCTAAAAAGAAACAAATCATTATAAAACATTTCCAACATTACTATAACCAATTTTTTGTAAACCATATAGTTGGGATCGAAAGCAACATTTTTAATTAGGTTAAGAGAAATTTCAGTTTTTTGCTCAATTAATTTTAAAAAACTATGTGTTGGAATGCTCCAATGTCGGCTGGAGAACTTCTTAAAACACCCAAAATATCATTTGGTATTAGTAACGATTCTTGGATATTCGCATTTTGAATAGCTTCGGRRTTTTYTCCAATAATCAACTCATTKGTAAAYGGMGATYTAAAATYGGKATTTCCATTTAAAATATTGTKTGAATAATGGTTYTYGTCTTYAAAGTTGTATTCTGCTATTTCAGTATATGAATTATTAAAATCGTTAAATTTAATTAAGTTGTTTTTAAATTCATAATTAAATTGAGAGCCTTCAATTTTATCAATAGCCAATTCTAAATTGCTGCTTCCATCAATAATACAATTTGTGAAATTTGCAGCTAATAAATCTCTTGTTTCAATAATTTGATTGTTATTTTCAGGATATGTATAAAAATTATTAATCAAGACACTTGGGAATTGACGTAAACTTTTATTCCAGAAATTTACGAAAGTTGAATGTGTAAAATTATATCTGCCTCCAATAATACAGGCTAAAGACGATTGTCCGCTATTATTAATCACTAAATTTTCTCCTAAAATACTTGTTCCTCTTGCTAAAATTCCAAAGCTAGAACTATTGTAAATTTGAGTGTTTTTAATGGTTAAAGTAGGGGTGGAGGTACTTCCAATAGAATCCGTAATAATTCCAGCGAAAGCATTTTTAATTATGGCATAATTAATAGCATTATTTTTACTTCCCGCTCGCAACCAAATTGTACCCCATTGCCCAGGTATATCACTAAATTGAGTTTCTAATCTATCTCCTTCTATAAAAACTTCATTGTTAAGTTCACCTTCAATATTGAGTGTTGCATTTTTATCAACGATTAGACCTGAATTTGAGTGAAAATGAATATTTGCACCAGCTTCTATAGTTAATGTTTTGTAACTAGGTACAGCACAATAACCATATATCACGTAAGGTTTTTCATTCGTAAAAATAGTATCATCATTCAGGTAAAATCCATTGACATTTATTTCATCACCTTCTACATCAATTCCAATATTAATAGTTTCAATAAGTCCTGTTGCATTTTTTGATGGATATAAAAAAATGGCATCCTTAACCAGTGTAATTAATTTTACATCTTGAAAATTTTCACCTGTATCAAAAACAATTTCATCGGTATAAATAGGATTGGTAACTTGACTAAAATCTATAGTAGTTTCAATAAAAATGTAGATACTATCTTTTGCCGAAATTTCGACATTTTCAAAAAATTTTCCRGGAATTCCGTCAACACTTAGGCGGTAAAATGAATCTTCCCCTTTTCCTAATTGTACTGAAGGAATTGAAATTGCGCGGTTACTTTTATTGTAAACTTTTAAATTGTAGGTGCTTGAACCGATATTTGTAAACACTGTATCTAAATAAACAGTGTCTTTAGAAAACGTGAGATTACCCAAACTTATCTGAGTTGAGAAATCTTTTCTACATGAAGAAAAGATTATCAAAGTTACCGCAATTAAAAAAGTTAAATAATAGCGCATTTAGCTTGTTTTTGGAAATGTAAAAATAATTTAGAGAAAGCTATTTTTTAATCAACYCAATTTCGTACAATTTACTCCAATGTTTACCTGTTACAAAAATGCGGTTATTTTCTTTATCAAAGGCAATACCATTTAATACTTCATCACTATCATCTAATGTTTGTTCTTGTTGAATTTTAGTTTTTAAACTATTTAAATTGGCAACGCCTTCAACCTTGCCTGAAGTTGGATTTACAATTAATATTGAATTTTTTTGCCAAATGTTCGCGTAAATTTTACCATTTATATATTCAAGTTCATTTAACTTTTCAACTTTTTGTTTGTTGGTGTATGCTTCAATATAGCTTTCTTCAACCAGTGTTTCAGGGTTTAAAAACCAAATACGCTCTGTGCCATCCGTTTTAATAAGTTTTTCACCATCATTTGTCAATCCCCAACCTTCACGACTTTTAGTGTATTTAAATTCTTTTTCTTTTTCAAAAGTTTCTAAATTGTAAACAAAACCAATTCCATTTTTCCAAGTTAATTGGTGTATTTTATTATTGAATATTGTAATTCCTTCACCAAAATATTCATCACTTAAATCATGTTGTTGTAAAACTTTACCAGTTTTTAGATCTACTTTTCTAATTGATGAACGGCCATTTCCACCCGTTCCTTCATATAAAAAACCATTGTGAAACTCTAATCCCTGTGTGTATGCATCTTTGTCATGAGGGTATGTGTTTATAATTTTATAGGTATAAATTTCAGGAGAAGAATCAGCCATAAAATATATAGGTTTAGTAACCTTTTTTGTTTTATTTTCGTAAAAAACGATGGCTGTTATACTATGTTTTCCTAATTTATAACCACTAATATTTAATGAAATAGAATTATGATTGCCTTTTATCTTTTTTGAATCAATTGAGAATTGAATAGAATCTATTGGGTTATTATTTTTTTCAGAAATTGAAATTGTTAACTCTTGATTTGACTGTATTTTTTTTGGGGTATTTAAAATAAATTTATACTCACTTTTACAAGATAATAGGAGTATGAATATAAATAAACTAGAAAATGACTTATATGACATAATTTAAATAACTTTTTATGAATTTTAATGTAAATAAACTAAATTATTTGTTTGAAGTTTCAAAAATATAGTTAAATTTGCAGTCTTAAAAATAAAAACAGAATTAAAACGAGTTACGATGAGAAAAGGTATACATCCAGAAAATTATAGAATGGTAGCATTTAAGGATATGTCTAATGAAGATGTATTTTTGACTCGTTCAACAGTAAATACTAAAGAAACTTTAGATGTAGATGGTGTTGAATATCCTTTAGTAAAATTAGAGATTTCAAGAACTTCACATCCTTTTTACACAGGTAAAACTAAGTTAATTGATACTGCAGGACGTATTGATAAGTTCAAAACTAAATATGCTAAATTTAAAAAGTAAGTATTTAAATAAAAAATATTTAAAAAACCCTCAACKWWMGTTGAGGGTTTTTTGTTTTAGTACAATGTTTACTTACTCAAAGACTAATTTGATATTTATACTTAATTGGAGAGTTAAATAATATTCAGTATTTTATAAAGCTACTAACTAAAAATTTCAAATTATGAATCTTTTAAAAATTTTATTGAGTTTTATTATTGTTATTGGTTTTGCTAATTGTACCAATAATACAAAAACAACTGCTGAAACTTTAAGAGCAGAAATGGCAACTAAAAATACTTCGCAAAATATGTATGTGATTGAAAGGGAAATTCCTGATCTTGGTGATTTTACCGCTGAACAATTAAAGGGGGCTTCTCAAACTTCTTGTGGGGTATTAGAAGAAATGGGATCGGAAATTAAATGGTTACACAGTTACGTTACTAATGATAAAATGTATTGTGTATATCTTGCACCAAATGAAGAAATGGTTCGTGAGCATGCAAAAAGAGGTGGATTTCCAGCAAACTCAGTAAGTAAAGTCTCTACTGTTATAGACCCATCGACAGCAAAATAATTTATGGCTAATTTAAAAATCAAAAAACCCAATGTTGACTACATTGGGTTTTTAAATTATAAGTATTATTGAATTTTATGCTAGCATTGTAACTGGATTTTCAATAAATTGTTTTAATGTTTGTAAAAAGGCTGATCCAGTAGCTCCATCAACAGTTCTGTGATCACAGGCTAAAGTTACTTTCATGGTATTTCCAACTACGATTTCTCCATGTTTAACAACTGGTTTTTGAACAATTGCTCCTACTGATAGAATAGCAGAATTAGGTTGATTTATAATTGAAGTAAATTCAGAAATTCCAAACATTCCAAGGTTAGAAACCGTAAAAGTACTTCCATCCATTTCAGCTGGAGTTAATTTTTTTGATTTGGCTCTTACAGCCATATCTTTTACTTCAGCTCCAATTTGAGTCATACTTTTTTGATCTGTAAAGCGGACAACAGGAACAACTAAGCCATCTTCAACAGCAACAGCAACACCAATATTAACGTGATGGTTGATACGTGTTCTATCATCAAACCATTGAGAATTTACTTTTGGGTGTTTTTTCAAAGCCATTGCACTTGCTTTTACCACAATATCGTTAAATGATACTTTTGTATCTGGTAATTCATTTATAGCTTTACGAGAAGTTATTGCGTTATCCATATCAATCTCTATCATTAAATAATAATGAGGAGCTGTGAATTTAGATTCAGCTAATCTTCTTGCAATAGTTTTGCGCATTTGTGAATTTGAAGTCTCTTCAAAACTCTCAACCCCTGAATCAACAGATGTAGAACTAGTAGCAGAAGAAGCTACAACTGGGATGTAATTTTCAATATCAGATTTTACAATTCTTCCATTTTCACCGCTTCCAGTTACTGTAGATAAATCAATGCCTTTTTCATTAGCCATTTTTTTTGCTAATGGTGATGCAATAATTCTTCCAGTACTTGTTATAACTTGAGTTTGCGAAGTTTCAATTGGATCTGGAGTTATTTTAGTTGGTTCAACAATTTCCATTTTTGGTGCTTCTTTTGTTGAAGTACTTTCTTCATTAGGAGTAGTTGCATTGAAGTTTTTAACAATGCTCTCAATGTCTTCACCTTCTTCACCAATAATAGCTAATAAAGAATCTACAGGAGCACTTTCGCCATCTTTTAAACCAATGTATAAAAGTGTACCTTCATTAAAAGATTCGAATTCCATGGTAGCTTTATCTGTTTCAATTTCAGCTAAAATATCACCTTCTGAAATTTTGTCACCTACTTTTTTTAACCACTGTGCTACAACTCCTTCAGTCATTGTATCACTTAAACGTGGCATTGTAATAATTTCTGCCATTTATTTATGTTTTAAAAAGGGATAATCTTGTTGTTCGTAGACCATATCATACATAAGTTGTTTGTCTGGGAATGGAGATTCTTCAGCAAATTTTTGACATTCAGCAACTTTTTCTTTCACGTTATTGTCCCATGTTTTTATTTCATCTTCAGTAGCGTATTTTTTATCTTTAATCACATTTAAGACTTGTGTAATAGGATCAATTTTACGGTACTCATCAACTTCATCTTTAGTTCTATATTTCTGAGCGTCACTCATTGAATGTCCTCTATAACGGTATGTTTTTATGTCTAACAATGTTGGACCATCACCTCTTCTTGCACGCTCTATAGCTTCGTACATTGCTTCAGCAACCTTTATAGGGTTCATTCCATCTACAGGGCCACAAGGCATTTCGTAACCTAAACCAAGTTTCCAAATATCTTCGTGATTCGCAGTACGCTCAACCGAAGTTCCCATAGCATATCCATTATTTTCACATATAAATACAACTGGTAATTTCCAGTTGATAGCCATATTAAAAGTTTCGTGTAACGATCCTTGACGTGCAGCACCATCACCRAAATAAGTTARTGTTACACCATCTCTATTGAAATACTTATCTGCAAATGCTAAACCGGCTCCTAAAGGAATTTGTCCACCAACAATACCATGCCCGCCATAAAAGTTATGTTCAGGAGAAAAGATATGCATTGATCCACCCATACCACGAGAAGTACCAGTATCTTTACCTAGTAATTCAGCCATAATTCTTTTAGGATCTACTCCTAAACCAATTGGTTGAACATGATTACGATATGCAGTAATCATTTTGTCGTTTTTTTTCATGGCATGTAAAGCACCCGCTAACACCGCCTCTTGCCCATTATATAAGTGTAAAAAACCTCTAACTTTTTGTTGAATATAAAGAGCTGCTAATTTGTCTTCAAATTTTCTCCAAAAAAGCATGTCTTTATACCAATTGATATAGGTTTCTTTAGTTATTTTTTTCATTAGGTAAAAACTATTAAAATTAAGTCGAATTGCAAAAATACAATTTTGCACGAAAGTACGTTAGCAAACAACTATTTTTTTTACTATAATGTTTTCGTAAAAAGAATTATATTAATTAAGTTTTGAATTTTTTTATTAAATTTAGATGTTAACAGTCTCAAAATTGAATAAATAAAACTACAATTGATTGTGATTATTAATTTATATAACAATTAAAGTAATTTTTTGAAAATCTTTCAGTTATAGTAATAGTATAATATAGGATGAACTGTTGTTAGTGAAATAGCAATTTTCTTAATTCATTATAACTGCAAGTTTTCTAATTGGTGTACTTGTATAAGATGAATAATAATACACTACCGTTGTGGGGACGAAAATATTGTTATTTTTATAAGTACATAATTAGAAAAGAAAAGTCTCGAGTTTCCTCGAGACTTTTCAATTAAATAGTAGTCATTTTATTTTTACATATAGTCCTCAATAGGATTACAAGAGCATATTAAATTACGGTCTCCAAAGGCGTCATCAACTCTTCTAACTGAAGGCCAAAATTTATTTTCTTTTAGATAGGGTAATGGAAAGGCAGCTTGTTGTCTAGAATAGGGATAAACCCATTCATCAGCAGTAAGCATTCTTTCTGTATGAGGGGCGTTTTTCAGAGGGGTATTAGTATCTCCACTTATTGATGTCTCAATTTCACCTTTTATACTTATTAAAGCATCACAAAAACGGTCTAATTCAGCTTTGTTTTCACTTTCAGTTGGTTCAATCATTAATGTTCCAGCAACAGGGAAAGAAACTGTAGGTGCATGGTAACCATAATCCATTAATCGTTTTGCAATATCAGTTACTTCAATACCTTTAACTTTGAATTCTCTAAAATCTACAATCATTTCATGAGCAGCAAAACCATTTTCACCTGTGTAAAGAATACTGTAGTGTTTTTCTAAACGGGCTTTTATATAATTTGCATTTAAAATGGCATTTATTGTAGCTTGTTTTAATCCTCCAGTTCCAAGCATTTTAATATAGCTATAGGATATTAATAGTACTAAGGCTGATCCCCAAGGAGCAGAAGAAACTGCTTTTATTGCTAACTCACCACCAGTAGGAATTATTGGGTTTGAAGGTAAAAAAGGAGCTAAATGTTTTACTACGCAAATTGGCCCAACACCTGGTCCACCACCACCGTGAGGAATAGCAAATGTTTTATGTAAATTTAAGTGACAAACATCAGCTCCTATAGTAGCTGGATTAGTCAATCCAACTTGGGCATTCATATTTGCACCATCCATATAAACTTGGCCGCCACGTTCGTGAATGATTTCAGTAATTTCTTTAATTGTACTTTCAAAAACACCATGTGTAGAAGGGTAAGTTACCATCAAAGCTGCTAAATTGTCTTTGTATAACTCAGCTTTTTCTCTTAAATCATCGACATCAATATTTCCTGCTTTTGTAGATTTAGTAATAATTACTTTCATWCCYGCCATRACTGCKGATGCAGGATTYGTACCRTGTGCAGAKGCAGGAATTAARCARATATTKWTGTGACYGTTKYYTTTAGAYTCATGATATGCYTTRATTACTAWTAAACCWGYATATTCRCCTGATGCACCAGAATTYGGTTGTARSGATGTTGCATGGAAACCAGTRATTTCATTTAAAGCKGATTCTAAATTTTTAAAAACGTCTTGATAACCTTTAGCTTGTTCAATTGGGACAAAAGGATGCATATTTCCCCAGTTGGCCCAACTTAGTGGAAGCATTTCGGTTGCAGCATTTAATTTCATGGTGCAAGAACCTAATGAAATCATTGAATGATTTAAAGAAAGATCTTTTCGTTCTAATTTTTTAATATAACGCATCAATTCAGTTTCTGAATGGTAATTTTCAAAAACTTCATTAGTCATAAATGTAGTGGTACGTTTTAAATTTGAAGGAATTACATTTTCTTCAATTGAATTGAGTGAAATTTTTTCTTTCCCTTCAGCTTCAGCCAAAATTTCTAAAATTTCATTAACATCATTTAAATTAGTTGTTTCATTGATAGAGATAGTTACTAAATTATGAGTAGGATAGAAAAAGTTAATTTCTTTATTCTCTGAAATTTCTTTGATCTTTGAYGCATCAGWWACTTCAATAGTTAAGGTGTCAAAAAATGAGCTGTTTAACTGATTTAAATTTAAHGATTTCAACCCTTTATTTAAAGTAGYSGTTAAATTTYGAATAKTKGTWGCRATATAAATCAATCCTTTTGRRCCGTGGTAAACACCRTACATACCAGCCATTACWGCYARTARTACTTGCGCWGTACAAATATTWGAWGTTGCTTTTTCRCGTTTWATGTGYTGTTCRCGMGTTTGYAAAGCCATACGTAAAGCRCGATTTCCATCTYTATCTTGTGAAACTCCAATAATTCTYCCAGGTAATGCTCTTTTGTAKGWTTCTTTGGTTGCATAATASCCRGCRTGYGGYCCACCRTATCCCATAGGAATACCRAAMCGTTGAGTTGTRCCWACTACAACATCTGCTCCCCATTCWCCAGGAGGAGTTAATACKGYTAAACTYAATAAATCAGCASATACAGCAACTCTAGCTTCAACTTCTTTTGCTCTWTCAACAAATAATTTATAATCATTAAYCTGACCARATTTGGCKGGATATTGAACTAAAGCACCATAAACRTTMTCATTAAATTCGAAGGATTCATGATCTCCAAAAACCAAWTCAATATTTARTGGRATTGCACGDGTTTTTAWAACATCWAYAGTTTGWGGTAAWACTTCRTTTGAGATAAAAAAYYGGGAAGCRTTTRATTTTTTTTGAGYCCTTGATCGCGTATTRAATAACATRATCATAGCTTCKGCAGCAGCRGTTCCTTCATCTAAYAAAGAAGCRTTTGATAATTCCATTCCGGTAAGTTCAGTTACCATTGTTTGAAAATTCAATAATGCTTCTAAACGACCTTGAGCAATTTCTGCTTGATATGGYGTRTAAGCTGTRTACCATCCTGGGTTTTCCAATATATTACGTTGAATTACTCCAGGTAATATAGTTGGGTGATACCCTAACCCTATATAGTTTTTAAACAGTTTATTTTTGTTTGAAAGTTCTTGGATATGTGAYAKATATTCAAATTCACTTAATGCTTTAGGTAAATTTAAATTATTTGCCAATCTAATATCAGAAGGAACAGTTTTATCTATTAATTCATCTACCGATGAAACTCCAATAGTTTTAACCATTTCATTAACTTCATTTTCACKGGGTCCTATGTGTCTTAAAACGAAAGAATCTGTTTTCATTTATGTAKTTGGTTTGTAAAATTTTATYGCACTCAAAAGTACTTAAAATTCRGTAATTAGAATGTTGTCTTTATTACTGAATWGTAATATTTTGTTAACCTAAAATKTAAGTATMTCAACTAATACTTACATTTGTAAAATGCCKTTTTTWAAAAAAATAYTRRATTTTTATATTTTTAGCAATATTCATGTTTCTATAGCTGGTTTTTGTTTGACTAAAATTACACTCTTTAAATTTGGAATTGTTGATAATTTAACACCATTTTTTGTGCTGTTTTCTATTATTATTTCCTATAATTTCATTCGTTTTTTTGAGATTAAAAAAGAAAGGCTTAATTGGTTTAAAAAATGGTTTTTTGAATATCGATATTTATTGTTGATACTATCCATTTTATCAATATTAGGGTTAGGCTACATCATATTTTTCACTAAATTTAATTTTAATTCTTTCGTCATACTTTTTCCATTTGCATTTATGACCTTTTTTTATGTTTTACCGTTATTTAAAATTGGAAATATAGAAGTTTCATTTCGAAATTTCCCTTCAATAAAAATAATAAGCATTGCATTAGCATGGGCAGGAATTACAGTATTTTTCCCTTTGTTTGATGCTGGTTATGAATTTACTTCTAGCGTATATATTGAATTTATACAACGATTTTTAATTTTGATCTCTATTACAATCCCTTTCGATATTAGAGATGTTTCCGTTGACCCAAGATCGTTAAAAACATTGCCACAGTTAGTGGGAGTAGGTATCTCAAAAATAATTGGTTACCTACTGCTTTTAGTGGTTGTTTTATTGGAGTTTTATATGTCTAATGTCCTTAAGACAAGTAGCTATATTTTGATTGCTATTGCTTTAATAACTATGTTGTTTTTAGCGTTTTCAACACTCAAAAGAAACCGGTATTATACAAGTTTTTGGGTTGAAGCAATTCCAATACTTTGGTTTACTTTAATTGTAGTATTTTCACAAAAATAACTTAAAAAATGGATAACAAATACGATGCATATTTTAAAGTAAATAAGGAGACATGGAATAAAAAGGTAAGTATTCATACGAAATCAGAATTTTATGATATTGAAGGTTTTAAAAAAGGAAAAACTTCGTTAAACTCGTATGAGCTTAAAGAATTAGGGAATGTTAATGGAAAGTCGTTATTGCATTTGCAATGTCATTTTGGTCAGGATACTTTGAGTTTGAGTAGACTTGGTGCCAAATGTACTGGTATTGATTTGTCGAGTGAAGGAATAAAACAGGCAAAGTTGCTAAATGATGAATTAGGGCTAGACGCTACTTTTATTGAAAGCAATTTATATGATGTTCCAAAATATGTTGATGGAAAATTTGATGTAGTTTTTACATCTTACGGTGTTATTGGTTGGTTACCGGATTTAAAAACTTGGGGAAAAATTATTGCAAGTAAATTGAATAGGGGAGGTATTTTTTATTTGATAGAGTTTCATCCAATCGTTTGGATGTTTGATTTTATACAAACTCCGCCAAAATTAACTTACTCTTATTTAAAGGGAGAAGTTATCTATGAGGAATATAAAGGAACTTACACGAATATTGATGCTGATATTATTAGTAAAGAATATGGTTGGAACCATGGTTTGGGTGAAGTTGTTTCAGCTTTAACAGATGCCGGTTTGCACATTGAATTTTTACACGAATTTGAAAAATCACCGTACAATAGCTTTCCTGAAATGGTGAATACGGATGACGGGATGTATGTGCTTAAAGAAAATCAGAAAATGTTTCCTTTACTTTATTCAATACGAGCAACTAAAATATAAAAAAAGGCTTCCAAAATGGAAGCCTTTTTTTATAGTGAATAACTTAAGTTAGTGTTAACTTAATAATTTGTTAATTTTTTCTTTTTCTTCTTCAGCTAAAGCACCATCAACCAAAATTCTGCCACTGTGTTCATCAGTAATAATTTTTTTACGACTTGCAATTTCAACTTGTCTTTGAGGTGGAATTGTAAAGAAAGAACCACCAGAAGCACCTCTTTCAATAGAAACAACAGCTAATCCATTTTTTACTGTTGATCTTATTCGATTATAAGCTTTTAATAAATGATCATCAATTAATTCGCTATACTCTTCAGATTTTTTAAGTAATAATTCTTCTTCCTTCATTGTATCACCCATAATATCGTTCAATTCATCCGATTTATGTTTTAACAAGTCTTGTTGTTTCGAAATATTTTCTTTCGTAGAATCAATTACAGTATTTTTTTGTTCAATTTTAACTTTGTATTCTTTAATTCTTTTTTCAGCTAACTCAATTTCAAGTTCTTGATATTCCGTTTCCTTACTAATTGAATTAAATTCTCTATTATTACGAACATTTTTTTGTTGTTCGGCATATTTTTTAAGCAGTACATTAGCTTCTTCAATAACTGATTTTTTAGCCGAAATTTCACCTTTTAAGTTAGTTACATCGTCATCTAAGTTGGAACGTCTTTTGTTTAAGCCAAAAATTTCATCTTCCAAGTCTTCAATTTCTAGAGGCAGTTCACCTCTCACATTTTTAATTTCATCAACTCTTGAATCAATTAATTGTAAATCGTAAAGAGCTCTCAACTTTTTCTCAACAGTAACTTCTTTCTTTTTAGCCATATTATAGGTAGTAAATAGGATTTGTGTTTTTATTTGACAAAATGATTGCAAAATTAAGGAATTTTTTTGTAAGTATATCAACTAAAAGATTTTTTGTGAATTGTTCACTTTCGTAATGGCCAATATCTGCAATTATAAGCTTATTTTCAGCTTTGTAAAACTCGTGATATTTGATATCTGAAGTTACATAAATATCAGCTTTTGCATGTATTGCATTTTTTATGGCAAAACTTCCAGATCCACCTAAAACAGCGACTCTTTTTATTGGTTTCCCTAATAATTTAGAATGCTTTATCCCTTTTGAATTCATTTTATTCTTTAGAAAGTTTAGAAATTCTAATTCACTTTTTTCATTGTTTAATTCACCTACCATTCCTATCCCAATTTCTTGGTGTAAATTATCTAATGGAACAATATCATAAGCAACTTCTTCGTATGGATGAGTATTAAATAGTGCAGTAAGTATACTTTTTTCAAGGTGTTTTTCAAAAATCACACTAATTAGAATTTCATTTTCGGTATGAAGTTTTCCTTTTTCTCCTATTGTTGGATTTGAATTTTCATTTCCTTTATAAGTACCAAATCCTTCTGTATTATAACTGCAATTATCATAGTTTCCAATTTTACCAGCACCAGCTTTAAAAAGGGCTAGTCTAACTTCTTCAGCATTTTTCAGTGGAGCATAAGTAGTTAGTTTTTTTAGGGTGTTTTTTTGAGGTATTAGTACTTTATTGTTTTGTAGTTCTAAAATTTCACAAATTTTTGCATTTACACCCTGAAATGAATTGTCTAATGCAGTGTGCATAGCGTAAATGGCGATGTCATTTTTTATGGCTTTCATTACAACTCTTTCGACATAGTTATTCCCGTTGAGCTTTTTTAAACCTGAAAATATAATTGGATGAAAACTGACAATTAAATTACACTTTTTTTCTATAGCTTCTTCAACTACGTTTTCAAGGGTATCTAACGTGACTAAAACACCCGTGACTTCTGTAGTGTAGKTGCCAACAAGTAATCCAACATTATCAAAATCTTCTGCATAATTTAAAGGTGCAAATTCTTCAATACAAGCTGTAATGTCTTTAATTTTTATCATAAAAAAGGTATTGTTTAAACAAAGGTAAATTTTACAGAATAAAGTTAAAGTATTTATGTATAAATTTTATGATTTGTTTTGTATTTTCGCTTTTAGTGAATTTTTTAAGACAATTATTGTACCCAGTTTCTTTACTATATGGCATAGTAACAAGTATTCGTAATTATTTGTATAACAACAATATTTTAATGACTACTCAATTTAAAACGCCCACTATTGTTGTGGGTAATTTAAGTGTTGGAGGTACAGGAAAAACCCCTCAAATTGAATATTTGATTCGATTGTTACAAAACGATTATAAAATTGCCGTTTTAAGTAGGGGTTATAAAAGATTAAGCAAAGGGTTTCTTATTGCAGGTAAAAATGTTACTGCTGCTATTATTGGAGACGAACCGTTTCAATATTACCAAAAATTTCCTGCAATAATAGTAAGTGTAGACGCCGATAGGACCAACGGAATTCAACAATTAGAAGCATTAGAAGAWGCACCAGATATTATTTTGTTGGACGATGCTYTTCARCATAGAAAAGTWAMAGGAGGKTTAAATATTTTATTAACATCATTTCAAAATTTATATATAGATGATGTGATGTTACCAACAGGGACCTTACGTGAAAAAATAGCAGGTGCTAAAAGAGCTCAAGTTATTATTGTAACCAAATGCCCGACAACTATTTCTGGAGAGGAGCGGGCTGAAATTACTAAAAAGCTTAACCCTTCTCTAACCCAAAAAGTATTTTTCACCACAATAGAATATGACAATCAATTAAAAGGGTTTTCAACTATAAATTTATGTGACCTGGAAAATTCTGAAATAATACTTTTAACGGGAATTGCAAACCCCAAACCATTAGCGAAGTATTTAACAAGTAAAAAAATTATATTCAAGCATTTAAAATTCCCAGATCATCATCATTTTAAAGAAAAGGATATTGCTAAAATAAAATCATCATTGAATTTATTGCAGTCAAAAAATAAAATAGTTTTAACAACGGAGAAAGATTATGTTCGTATCTTTGCAGACTTTCAAAAATTGAATTTTATCTCAATAAAAACAAAATTTGTAAGCGACAAAGTAGATTTTGATAATTTAATAAAAAAATATGTGGAGTAAAGTTCAAGAGACAGTTAAATTTCTTCAAGAGAAGGGAATCACAAAGCCAGATTACGGTATTATATTAGGGAGTGGTTTAGGGAATATGGTTGATAAAATAGCCATTGAAATCACCCTTCCATACGAAGAAATACCAAACTTTCCCGTTTCAACAGTCGCTGGACATTCTGGAGAATTGATTTTTGGTACTATTGGAGAAAAAAAAGTGCTAGCAATGCGTGGACGTTTTCATTATTATGAAGGATGGACTATGGAGCAAACAGTTTTTCCAGTGCGAGTAATGAAATATTTAGGGGTTGAAAATTTAATTGTTTCCAATGCTTCTGGTGGTGTAAATCCAGCTTTTAAAGTGGGTGATATCATGTTAATCACTGACCATATTAATTTTATTCCTGAACATCCTTTACGTGGTAAAAATGATGAGCGATTTGGACCAAGATTTGTAGATATGCACGAGCCATATAGTAAAAGAATGATTCGAAAAATGGAGCAAATAGCACTAGAAATGAACATTCCAATCCACAAAGGAATTTACTTAGCATTACAAGGTCCAACTTTTGAAACGCCAGCTGAATATAGAATGGTGAAATTAGTAGGTTCAGATGCTGTTGGAATGTCAACAGTTCCTGAAGTGATTGTAGCAAAGCATATGGGAATGACTTGTTTTGGAATTTCGGTTATTACCGATTTAGGAGTCGAAGGAATGGTAGAAGAAGTTTCTCATGAAGAAGTACAAAAAGTAGCCAAAGTTGCTGAAAAAACAGTAGGTAAACTAGTTGAAGAATTTATTAAAACATACAATATCTTAGCATAAAAATAATTTTAAATTTACGAACAAAAATAGCTGCTTAAAGTGGCTTTTTTTATTAAAAAAGGTTTGTTATAGCTTATTGAAATAAATACTTTTTATAATTCCGTCAGCAAGTCCAATTTTAGGAACGTATATTTTGGTTGCCCCACTCCATTCCATAGCAGATAAATAAATTTTTGTTGCAGGAACTATTACATCTGCTCTATCAGGATTTAAACTTAATTCTAAAATACGTTGCTCATAAGTCATTTTTTTTAAAAAGTGATAATGAGCTTTCATGTAAATTAATGAAAGTGGTGTGCCAAGTTGTTTCCCTGAGAGTTTGAATATTTTATTAATATTTCCTCCAGAACCAATGAGTGATAATTTAGTTAGGTTTTGAGTGTTAGCTTTAATCCAAATTTCAATTTCATTCCAAATTTCTTTCGTTTCACTTTTGCTAAAATTCAACAATCTTACCGTACCAATTTTAAATGATTTTGAATTGAGAATTTTCCCACTAGAAAATATGGTGAACTCTGTACTACCACCGCCGACATCTACATATAAATAGGATTTGTCTCGTTCAATTATATTGCTTAAATCGGTTGAAAAAATAATGGCAGCTTCTTTTTTGCCATCAATAATATCAATTTTTACGGAAGTTTTATTGAAAATTTCATTGGCAACTTCAATTCCATTAGAGGCTTCTCTCATTGCTGAAGTAGCGCAGGCCTTATATTTTTTAACGCCATGAATTTCCATAAGTAATCTAAAAGCTTTCATGGCTTTAATCATTCTTATTTTATTTTCTTCTGAAATTTTTCCTTTAATAAAAGAATCTGCACCTAAACGAATAGGTACTCGAACCAAAGCTGACTTCTTAAAAATTGGATTTCCCCCTTTTTTTTCTGTAATAACGTTTGTTACTAAAAGGCGTACTGCATTTGAACCAATATCAATTCCTGCAAGCTTTTCAATTTTCAAAATAAGATTATTTATAATTTTTCGGAAATTCKGTTAAAAATGTTTCTCCAGATTTGATATTTTTCCAGTGATTTGTGTCAAACTTAATTCCTATTACACCACAAGTTGATACGTGATCTAAGAATAAATTTCCAAATTTATTTACAAAATCGCTTATTCCGTGATCGTGACTAAAAATAATGGCCGAATCAAAACCATCATCTAGAGCTTTTACTGTTTTAATTAGGTAGCCATCACTGAAGCTGTAAAGAGATTTACTGATTTTTAGATTTGCAAGTGGATAATTAAAAGCATAACTAAAAATTGTAGCGGTATGTAAAGCTCTGTTTGCACAACTAGCTATAAAAACATCAGGGCGTGATATCTTTTTTTCTAGAACATTCGAAATTAAATATGCATCATTAATCCCTCTTTTCTTTAAAGGTCTATCAATATCTTTAATTCCTTCATGTTGCCATGAAGATTTTGCATGTCTTACAATATAAAGTGTTTTCATGTGTTTATATTTATTGTTTTTTAGCGGTCACATGCTGTTCGCTATTAATCATTCTCTTGGGTGATAAACATTTTAACATGCTGATTCATTTAATATAGTTGAGCTTCAAATATAAAAATTATGGAGCTAATCTTTCAATTTTCCAATCAAAATTTTCTTGTAATGTGTATCTAATTCTATCATGCATTCTATTTGGACGCCCTTGCCAAAATTCGATAGTTGTTGGTTTAACAATATAACCACCCCAATGTTTTGGTCTCGGTATTTCTTTATTTTCAAATTTCTTTTCAAAAGATGCTAAACTGTCGTCTAAATATTTACGTGATGGCACAACTTCGCTTTGGTTCGATGCCCATGCACCTAATTTACTTCCGTCAGGTCTTGATTCAAAATATCCATCGGATAAGTTTTCTGGAATTTTTTCAGCTTTCCCTTTTATAATAATTTGACGTTCAATATTATGCCAGAAAAAAGATAAGCAAACTGATGGATTTTGTTCAATTGATTTGCTTTTTTCACTGTTGTAATTTGTATAAAAAATAAAGCCCTCCCAAGTATATTTTTTTAACAATACAATTCTATTTTGTGGAGTTCCGTATTTATCAACTGTAGAAATTGTCATAGGGTTCGCTTCATCAGTACCTCCTAATTCTTCAACTTCATAAAACCATTTTTGAAAAAGTTCCATAGGGTTTTCAGGAACTCCCTTTTTTGAAAGCTCACTTTTTTTGTAGACTTTTCTATAATTGCTCAAATCTTTATTCATAAGACAAAAATAAATATTATTTAGTTGGTTTTCTAATTAAATACAAGCCAATAAAAGTTAAAAGTCCATTAACAATTAAAAGTTCATACCCAAAAACATAGCCGTTGAAAATTTGAATGGAAAAGGCATTTATAAAATAACTAAGAATAACAGACAGTATAGCAATAATCCAAACATAGGTGTCTTTGATGGCATATTTTGTGAAAATTCCAAAGAAAAATAAGCCTAATAGCGGACCATAGGTATAAGAGGCTACTTGTAACAAACTACTTATTACATTGTCTTTTAAAACGTATTTAAATAGTATTATTACAAGGATTAATAAAATTGAAATTACAAAATGTGCTTTTTTTCGAAGCAGTTTTTGTCGTGATTTTTCTTTCTTTTCAATATCTAGAAAATCGATGCAATACGAAGTTGTTAATGAAGTTAAAGCACTGTCAGCGCTTGAATAAGCTGCAGCTATTAAGCCTAATATAAAAATAATACCAATAGGAAGCCCTAAACCACCATTTAATGCAATTTCTGGAAATAATAAATCTGTTTTTATATTCCCATCAATTTGAGGGATTGCAATCCCAAATTTTTCAGCATAAATAAATAACAAAGCTCCTAAAATTAAGAATACAAAGTTTACAATTATTAAAACGAAGCCTAACGAAATTACATTCCATTGCGCTTCTTTAACGTTTTTACAAGTTAGGTTTTTTTGCATCATATCTTGATCCAAACCAGTCATTGCAATAGCTATAAACATTCCTCCTAGGAATGATTTTACCACATGTTTTTTATCATTAAAATCATCAGAGAATATAAATTTACTGTACTTCTGGTATTCTTCAGAAGCAAAAATATCAGCAATAGACCAATTTAATTGTGCAAGAATAATATAGATTGTTGTAAATACGGCAATAAGCATAAACATGGTTTGGAGAGTATCTGTCCAAACAATTGTTTTAATTCCACCTTTAAAAGTGTATATCCAGATCAATAAAATTGAAAGTATTACGGTAATCTCAAAGGGAACATTCCAAGCGTCAAAAATAAAATATTGTAAAACGGAAGCGACTAAAAACAACCGAAAAGAAGCTCCTAAGACTCTTGAAACAAAGAAGAAAAATGCCCCAGTTTTATGAGAAGTAGTTCCAAAACGATGTTTTAAATATTCATAAATGGAAGTGACTTTTAAGTTGTAATAAATAGGAATTAGTACATATGCAATTACAAAATAACCAAATAAGTAGCCAATTACTATTTGCATATAGCTAAATTGAGAACTTTGAACCCAACCAGGAACCGATATAAAAGTAACTCCAGAGAGTGAAGCACCAATCATTCCAAATGCAACAATATACCATGGTGATTTTTTATTGGCCCTAAAAAATGTTTCGTTACTATCGTTTTTACCAGTAAAGTATGCTATTAAAAGAAGTATACAAAAGTAAATAGCAATTAGGGAAAGAATGTAGAATGGCGACATTTATAGGATTTATTATTTACGCTAACAAAGAAACTAAAATTATTGAGAATATCGTTTCCTAATTGTACATTTGCTAAATGAATTTTTCTTCAAAACTTTTAGAAAATGCAGTAAATGAAGTGTCTCAATTACCTGGAATTGGTAAAAGAACRGCACTTAGATTAGTACTTCATTTACTAAAGCRRCCTRCWTCACAAACMCATCAACTATCTGTWGCRTTAACTAATTTRGTTGATGRTATTAAATTATGYGAAAAATGTCATAACATTTCMGATGTTGCTATMTGTGAAATTTGTGCTAATCCTTYAAGAAATRCTGAAATTATTTGTGTRGTTGARGATGTRCGWGATGTAATGGCAATTGARAATACRGCTCAATTTAAAGGMTTRTATCATGTTTTAGGAGGTAAAATTTCACCWATWGAAGGYRTTGGRCCMCATAATTTAAGTATWGATAGCCTAGTTGAAAARGTWAAAASTGGTTCGGTAAAAGAAATAATTTTTGCGTTAAGTTCAACTATTGAAGGTGATACCACCAACTTTTATATATTTAAACAGTTAGAGCAATTTAATGTGAAAACTTCAGCCATAGCACGAGGTATAGCAGTAGGCGATGAGCTTGAATATGCCGACGAGATTACTTTAGGCAGAAGTATTGTGAATAGAATACCTTTTGAGCAATCACTTTAATCTTTTTCAATTCTAATTCTAGCATCAACAGCTAAAATTTCTTTTGAATTTCCTAAAAGTGGATTTAAATCTAGCTCTACAATTTCAGGAGCTATTGTTACTAAATTTGAAATTTTTGTAATAATTTCAGCAAAAAGATTTTCATTGATACCTTCTTGATTTCTGATTCCTTGAATTATTTTATAGGATTTTAAGTTTTGAATCATTTCTAATGCTTCAGGCATAGATACTGGTGCTAATACAGTTTTAATATCTTTCAAAACTTCAATGTATATTCCACCTAAACCACAGAGCACTAAATGTCCGAAATTACCTTCTTTTTTAGCTCCTATAAATAACTCAATTCCATTTTTCATAGGCTGAATTAAAACTCCAGTAGCATCTTTGATTTGCATTATTTTATGGTAAGATTGAAGTAGTTTTTCTTCTGAATTTACGTTTAAAATTATACCTCCAACATCTGATTTGTGGATGGGGCCTACAACTTTCATTACAATAGGGAATCCTAATTTTTTTGCTTCGGATAAACAAATTTCTTTATGAGAACAAACAGCTTCATTTACAATTGGAATTTCAGCTGTAATTAATAATTCTTTTACCTTATCTGGATGCAAATATCCATTTTCTGCTTTATCAATGATAGCTCTAATTGTTTGTGAATTAGTTGTTTTTTGAATATTAGTTTTAATGGCTGGTGTTATATTTTTAATAGTTTTTGCTAATGCATTTCCAAATAAAACTTCATCGGGAAAATTAATATTTCTTTTTGAAATAAAGTAGTCTATTTCATTTTTTACATTAACAATAGAAGGCAAAATAGCAAATATTGGCTTTTTACATTCTCTCATTTTTTTATGTAAAACATCATATACATCGTATACCTCAAATAATCCAGGACTTCCAAAAACAACAGCCATTGCATCTATTTCATGAAAAATGTTTTCACAATAATCAATAATCGTTTCTAATTGTTCAGCATTTCCAGTTGCTAAAAAATCAATCGGATTCGTGACTGAAGATCCTACATATAATTTTTGGAGTAGCTCTTCACTTTCTTTTCCATTGATTTCAGGAACATTTAATCCGTTTTTTGATAGCGCATCAGTTAGCATTACTGCTGGTCCACCGGCATGGGTAATAATTGCAATATTTTTACCGATAAGTTCAGGATGCATAAAAATTGAGGCAACAGTAATCAACTCATTTCTTCCATAACACCTGACAATTCCAGCTTTTTTAAATAAAGCATCTACAGCCACATCTGAATTTGCCAAAGCTCCGGTATGTGAGCTTGCAGCCCTACTCCCTGCTGAAGAACTTCCTGCTTTAATCGCAGCAATTTTACATCCTTTATGAATTAAAGAAGATGCATGTTTCAAAAGTTTTTGTGGATTGTCAATGCTTTCAATATAAAGTAGTTTTACTTTTGAACTTGTTTCATATTCAAAAGTATTGTCTAAATGTTCTAGTATTTCTTCAACTCCWATTTGGGCTGAATTTCCAACAGAATAGACACTTGAAAATGTYAAHCCTGTTGACATTGCAGCTTCAATTATAAAGACAGCAGTDGCGCCAGAGCCRGAAATGAAATCTACACCATTTGGATTBAGTTTTGGAATTGGAGTTGTAAACACTCCTGCATAATTCTGATTGATTAAACCAATATTATTAGGTCCTAATAAAGATCCATCAGCTTCTTCAATTATCTTAACAATTTGTTGTTCGAGTTTTTGTCCTTCTTCGTCTTTTTCGCTAAATCCTGCTGAAAAAATAATAAACCCTTTGGTGTTTTTTTGCTGTACTAAAACCTTTACTGTTTCGAGTATAAATTTTGCTGCAATTGCTATAATTGCTAAATCAACAGTTGGAATTTCAGTTATATGTTGATAACATTTTACACCTTGTACTTCTGTTTCTTTTGGGTTTACCGCAATTAAAACTCCTTTGAAATTATGATCGATTAAATTTTTAAGTACGCGCCCTCCTGGAGTTTGAATTGTATTAGAGGCTCCAATAACAGCAATGCTTTTAGGTTGAATTAAATTTTCGTGTAACATTTAGATTCTCGCTTTTTTATAACCAATTTTAGTTGCTNATTTCCTTTCCTTTATWGAACGCWTCAATATTTTTRTTTACAATACGTTCRCCTTTWYGYTCAAAAAGGGTTTKAATTGCTTTTATTAAACTGTCTTCATTTAAAGGTAACATAGCAGAAACTGCACCTAAYAAAACTACATTTGTTGCTTTTGAATTWCCAAGATCTTTRGCTATTTTTTTAGCGTCAATGAGTATRCTATTTGGCTTAGATTTAATTTCAGTATAAAGCTCTTCTAWTTCGGGATAATTTGTAATGTTTACAAAGGGGTTGGAATCAGTAACCAAATAACCATCTTTTTTGAGGTAAGGAATATAACGAAGTAATTCCATTGGTTCAACTGAAATAATAATATCTGCTTTTCCTAGTGGAATTAAATCAGAGTAAATTTCAGAATCTGATATGCGTAAATGTGTTTGCACAGCACCACCTCGTTGACTCATTCCATGTACTTCTGATTGTTTGATATTAAGATTATTATCTAAAGCAGCTGTATCTATAATGGCTGCAATGGTTAATATTCCTTGTCCGCCTACACCTGCAATTATTATATTTGATTTCATGTGTTAATATTTATTGTTTTTTAACGGTCACATTCAGTTCGCGATTAATCATTTTTCTTTGGTGAGAAAAATTTTAACAGGCTCGTTTCATGTGTCTATATTTATAATTATTTATGTCTAATGGTTCTTTCAACGTCCGTTCATATTGAATCTCTGCTACTTGTTAGAATGTCCAAATCAACAATTATAATCTAAAGTGATCTGTTTAAGTTGTTTTAATTTGTCTTTCTTTTCTTTAGGAAGTTGAACGCAAGGACGTTGGGCTATAATTACAGAAACACCATTGTAATTTATTTCTTCACGAATTAAATCAATATTTTGATCTAAATTTTTAGCAAGAGGTACAATTACTTTTAAATGATCTTCCTCAATTCCTAGTCCTTTACAAATAGAAATCAATCTACCTGAAGCTGATGAATCTTGAGCACCAGTCATAGCAATTGCTGAATTGTCAGAAATTATAACAGTTATAGGTGTATTTTCTATGATGGCGTCTAACAAACCAGTCATTCCAGAGTGCGTAAATGTAGAATCTCCAATTAAAGCAATTGATGGATGAACACCAGCGTCTGCAGCCCCTTTAGCCATGGTAATAGAAGCTCCCATATCTATCAGTGTATTAATATTTTCAAATGGAGGTAGCACTCCTAAGGCAGAACAACCTATATCACCAAATACTTGTTGGCTTCCCATTTCAACACTTAGTTTGTTAATGGCATTAAATAAGTCAATGTGGCCACATCCAGTGCAAAGTTCTGGTGGTCTTCCTGAAACAACTTTTGGAATCTCTTCGGTTTGAACCACTTCAAATCCTAGTGCTTTCTTTATGGTATCAGGATTAAGCTCGCCAACCCGATTTACATGACCACTTAAACGACCTATAACATTTCTGTTTTCACCTAAGAAATCTGATATTATTTCTTCAATAAAAGGATAACCATCTTCTAAAACCAATATTTTATCGCAATTATCAAATAATTTTTTAATACGTGTTTTTGGAAGTGGATATTGTGATATTTTTAAAATTGGGTATGGACATTCACTATCCTCGTAATTCTCCATTAAGTAATTATAGGCAATACCTGCAGCTATAATGCCCATTGAAGTATCCTTTCCTTCATAGTAGTTGTTAAAAGAACTATTTTCTGAACTTTCACGATTGTCGGATTGAATGTTAACCAAGTGTTGGTATCTACCCCTAGCATACATTGGAATTAGTTGAAATTGTGTTGGATTTGTTGGTAATTTTAATTTATTTTGAGCTATCCTATCACCAATATTAATACCTGCTCTTGAGTGTGATAATCGGGTAACTAAACGAATCATAATTGGCAAACCCATTTTTTCTGACAAATCAAAAGCATATTTTGTTATTTCGTACGTTTCTTGTTGGGTTGAAGGTTCCAAAATAGGAATCATTGCAAATCTTCCATAATAGCGAGAATCTTGTTCATTTTGTGAGGAATGCATTGAGGGGTCATCAGCAACAACAACTACCAAACCGCCATTAATACCTGATACGGACATATTCATAAATACATCTGCGGCTACATTTAAACCAACATGTTTCATAACAGTCAAGGATCTTTTTCCTGCATAAGACATCCCGAGAGCTGCCTCCATTGCTGTTTTTTCATTTACGGCCCATTGCGAATGAATTTTAAGTTCTTTGGCAGTTTTTGAACGTTGTATATATTCGGTAATTTCTGTTGAAGGGGTTCCAGGGTAAGAATAAACGCCTGAAATCCCAGCATCAATAGCACCTTGTGCAAGAGCCTCATTACCTAATAGAAGTTTTTTCATAAAATACGGTTTATAAATATATTTATATATCTCCGTAAAATTACGAAAACCTTTTCGTAATTTATATGATTAAAATCATTATGGCAATTATAATGAGTTGATATACAGAATGTTAAAACTGTAATATTTATGTTCTATTATTGAGAATACCTAAGTGTTATACACTTCTTTATTATGAAATTTAGTAGAAATAGTTAAAAAGAATAAAGATTTAACATATTTTCCGAGATTTTATTTTTTGTCCCAGCTATGCTTAGCTCTAATATTTTTGTATAATTTGATTCCARKYWTWMMKRRYMYWGAWWCACCGACAATACCAAGCACTCCAAAAATCCATCCTAAAGAATTTTTTAGAACAACTAAGAATACACAAGCAAATAAAATAATGGTTGCAACTTCATTCCAAATTCTTAATGAAAAAGATGAATATTTTAAATATCCTTTTTCAATTTGATTGTACAAAATTTGACAAGACCAATGGTATCCAAAGAGTGCAGCTACAAAACCTAATTTAATAAGCATCCAATTTGTTTGTAGCCATGAAGGTTGCAAAATGAGAAGGCAAACAGCAAAAATAGTTGCTAGAATTGCTGAAGGCCAAGTGATAATGTACCATAGCCGTTTGATCATTAGTTTGTATTGTTTTAATAAAATTTGCTTTTCGACTTCAGGTCTTTCTTCAGCTTCTTTATAATAAATGAATAATCGAATGACATAAAAAAGCCCAGCAAACCAAGTTGTTATAAAAATTATATGTAGTGATTTTAAATATAAATATTCCATTAGTTACTCTGTTTATTCCAATTATTAATCCATTTTGATAAGGTATCAGCCCAGTCATCTTGATCGTTTAAACATGGAATGGTTGTGAATTCTTCACCACCATGTTTAATAAAGGAATGTTTAGCTTCCATTCCAATTTCTTCTAATGTTTCTAAACAATCTGATACAAATGCWGGAGTTACWACAGCTAGGTTTTTTATACCATTTTTGGCGAAATTATCAATAGTTTTATTAGTGTAGGGTTGTAACCACGGATCTCTTCCTAGTCTTGATTGAAAAGAAATACTGTAATTAGGTTCGTTTAAGTTTAATTTTTCAGCTATAAGTTTAGAAGTCTCTATACATTGRTGTCTGTAGCAAAATTCATGTGCTGGAGACGGTGTATTRCAACAGCTTCCATCTATTTTGCAATGAGACTTCGTAATGTCAGATTTGTTGATGTGTCTTTCAGGAACACCGTGATAGGAAAAAAGCAAATGCTCTGGTTTCGTTTTCTCAAGTTCTTTTTGGATACTTTTACTTATTACTTCAATATAATCTTCATTATTATAAAAGGCAGGAACATGCGTTAATTTTATATGAGGAAATTGTTTTTTTATAATTTTTTTTGCTAAAACAACAATTGTTTCTGTTGTAGCCATTGCAAATTGAGGGTACAATGGAATTAAGAGAATTTCGGTAATACCTTTGTTAGCTAATTTTTGTATTCCATTTTTAATGGATGGATTTCCATAGCGCATGGCTAATTCAACAGGGATATCAGAAATTGATTGTACTTTTTTTGTCAATCTTTTAGATAATACTATTAATGGTGAGCCATCTTTCCACCAGATTTTTTTATAAGCTTCGGCCGATTTTTTTGGACGTGTATTTAAAATAATACCTTTTACAATAAATGCACGAAGTAGGTAAGGAGTATCAATAACTCGCTTGTCCATTAGAAATTCATCTAAATATTTTTTTACATCTTTTACTGAAGTACTGTCTGGGGATCCTAAATTTACGAGTAATGCTCCTTTCATGCACTTATGATTTTGAAAATTGTTTTGGAGTGATCCCATGTTTTCTTTTAAAGGCAGCAATAAAATGACTTGATGTGCTGTATCCTAAATGTGAAGAAATTTCATTCACATTTAATTGCTGTTCTAGTAATAAATTTTTCGCAAGTTCCATTTTGAAGTTTAATAAAAAAGTAAATACAGGGACTCCATAAAAATCTTTAAAATCAGTTTTTAATTTTTTAATGTTGAGTCCTACTTCTTTTGCTAAWTCYGATAAAGAAGGAGGGTTRTTCATTTCCTCAATAATTATTTCTTTGGCATGCTTAATTTTTCCTATTGTTTCTTCGTTGGCAATGTACGGACAAGCCTCATTTTCATTTTCTGAAGAGGTGCTAAAGTAGTAACTTAATAATTCATAAATTTTTCCTTTTATAAAAATTGGCCGTAGTGTTTCGTTGGTTTGTTTTGTTGTTAGCTGATTTAAAATTAACTTTATAGAAGTGTTAATTTCTTTTGGTTCAATTATAGGGGCTTCTCCTTTTAAGTTGTTGTAATTAAACAAAATTGTTCCGTCAATTGAAAATAATGAATGAAAATATTCAATAGAAATTAGAATAACAATTAATTCCGCCATAGGTGGAAAATTGAAAAGAACATTCATTTGATCATCTTTAAAATACACCATGCTTGAATTATTGTCCTTCAAATTTATAGCGCAATGTTCAAGATTAAAAGCCACTTTACATTCATGGTTAATACAGAAAAACAGTTGAATGCAATTATTTTTTAATTCATATTTAAATAACTGAGCATCTGATGATAAATTATTGAAATGAAACACTTTAAAGGTGCTGTTTTCGCTAAATAGTAGCTGGGTACTTTTATCGATGTTTTTATAAGCTTCTAATGAGGATTTCATAAGATGTTTTTAAGTATTGTTTGATTTGATACAGCAAAAGTAATGATAATATTTAATACAAAAAAATGAAATTAAATAGTTAAAATATGATAATTATCATACATTAGAGGTGCTAATTTTACTGACATATATCATTGTTTTTATAAAAACAACATAATTTAGAAGAGTTCTAAATTAGTAGTCATAACTTATGGCGACAATAATAGTACTTTTGTCGATATATTGTAAAAATATATATTAGTACTTTTGTCGACACTTATTGGTAATTACATTTATTATGAATCAAGAAAAAACCCCTACAAAGTTTTACAACGTAGGATTAAGTTATAAAAAAGCAGATGTCAAAGTTCGTGGAGCTTTTAGCATAACTAAAGAAAATCAAAAATTATTATTAAAGGATGCTAAGGAAAAAGGTATAGATGGTATTTTTGTTTTGTCAACTTGTAATAGGACAGAAATCACTGGTTTTGCAAAACATCCTTTCGAATTAATTAGTTTATTGATAAAATATTCAAATGGTAATGTTGAGGATTTTATTAATGTTTCGAATGTTTATAAAAATAAAGATGCAGTTAAGCACTTGTTTAGTATTGGTACTGGATTAGATAGTCAAATATTGGGTGACTATGAAATAGTGGGGCAGTTAAAAGAATCGTTTAAGTTGGCTAAACTTATGGGCACAACCAATACTTATTTAGAGCGATTAATGAATTTAGTATTGCAGGCGAGTAAGGATGTTAAGAATCATACTAAATTAAGCTCTGGAACAACTTCTGTAGCCTATGCGGCTATTCAATATATTATTGAGAATATTGAAAATCATGCTGATAAAGAAATTCTTATTTATGGTTTAGGTGAAATTGGAAAAAACACGTGTAAAAATGTATTGAATTACACTTCAAATAAACATATTACGATTGTAAACAGAACGTTAAATACGGCTGTTGGATTTGTAGAATTATACCCAGAAGTAAGTGTTGGGAAATTGGCTAATTTAACGGAACAAATACATACTTCAGATATATTGATTGTTGCTACGGGTTCAAGTGTACCTACAATAACAAAAGAAAATTTGAAAGAAGGGCAAAAGTTGTTGATTTTAGATTTATCAATGCCTGAAAATGTAGATGTTTCAGTAAGTAAAATTCCAGGAATTACATTGATAAATGTTGATGAGCTTTCAAAAATTACTGATAAAACTATTGAAACACGTAAAAATGAAATACCTGCTGCTGAAAAGATAATAGAAAAATATAAGGATGAATTTAATGAGTGGATATCCAATAGAAAATATGTTCCAGCTGTAAATGCTTTAAAAGAGTCACTTCAAATGATTCAAAAAGATGAAATTAATTTTCATATTAAAAANNTTAAAGATTTCAACGTGGAACATGCTGAGTTTGTTACAAATAGAATTATTCAAAAWRKWWYWMSWSRGYWWGTKWWWCWWYWTWMWSWWKWWKMAAMWRSWRKKRRWMRMRGWAKARRWRTTWKRAGTAGGATATTCAACTTAGATAAAACGGAAGTTTAGAATGGATAAAATTATAAGAATTGGTACACGCTCTAGTGAATTGGCACTTTGGCAGGCAAATACAGTTGCAAAACAACTAGAACATTTAGGACACAAAACAGCAATAGTTAAGATAGATTCTATTGGTGACGTAGTATTAGATAAACCATTATATGAATTAGGTATTACAGGTGTATTCACTAAAAATTTAGACATAGCGTTGCTAAATGGTAAGGTTGATATAGCTGTACACTCTTTAAAAGATGTTCCTACTAAGTTGCCACTTGGTATTGTTCAAGCGGCAATTTTAAAAAGAGGAGATTTCAACGATGTATTGGTTATTAAAGAAGATGAAAATTTCTTTACAAATGACTCAGCTATTATTGCTACTGGAAGTTTACGGAGAAAAGCACAATGGTTGTACCGCTATCCACACCATACAATAACGGGTTTAAGAGGGAATGTTAATACACGATTACAAAAGTTAGAAGATAATGATTGGGATGGTGCTATTTTTGCTGCAGCCGGATTAAAAAGATTGAAATTACTTCCGGAAAAAGAAAAACATATTAAATTAGATTGGATGATTCCTGCTCSTGCACAAGGTGCAGTAATGATTGCTGCTTTAGAGAAGGATGGAGAAATTCTTGAAATTTGTAAAGAACTAAATGATGAAAACACAGCACTTTGTGTAGGAATTGAGCGTAAATTTTTACAAATTTTAGAAGGTGGTTGTACAGCTCCTATTGGTGCATTGGCAATGATTTGGGATGAAGAAATAAAATTTAAAGGTGTTTTATTTAGTCCGGATGGTAAAAATAAAATAGAATTTTACAAAGAGGTTTCTGTAGATAATGTATCTGATTTAGGCGAGTACGCAGCTAATTATATACTGGATAGAGGAGGTAAGAAGTTAATGCGTGAGGTAATAACAATAGAAAAGGACATCAACATCTATTCTACCAAAAATTTATCTTTAGATCAAAAAAGTAGTATATCTTCAAAAATTGGTACTTCAATGAGTGATTTTATCACAACTAGAAACAACCGATTAAAACCAATACTTGTTAAAAATCCAATCAAAAATGTAATAATTACAAGTCAAAATGCTGTTGATGCATTGTTGGATAACTTTGTTTCAATGGAGTTAGATTTTGTCAATATTTATTGTGTTGGAAAAAGAACAAAACGTATTATTGAAAAGGAAATTGGAAAAGTTACTCATATTGAAAACTCATCTGAAAAATTGGCTAATTATTTAGTTAATACGATTGAAGAAAAAGAGGTTACTTATTTCTGCGGTAATAAAAGAAGAGTTGAATTACCATCTATTTTAGCCGAAAATGAAATTAAAGTAAATGAGATAGAGTGTTACCAAACACAGTTGACCCCAAGAAAAATTGATAAAAAATACAATGGTATTCTTTTTTATAGCCCTACAGGAATTGAAAGTTATTTAAAGGATAATGAATCAAATGATAGTACTGCTTTTTGTATTGGTGAAACTACAGCAACTGAAGCAAGAAAATATTTTAAAAACGTGATTGTAGCTGCTCTTCCAACAGTTGAAAGTGTATTAAAATCTGTAAATGAATATTTTCAAGAATAATAAAAATAGAATGATATGAACAGAACAAGACGTTTGCGTAAAACAGAAAATATTCGACGTTTAGTTAGGGAAAATAAACTAACAATTGACGATTTAATTTATCCTTTATTTATAGAGGAGGGTGAAAATATTGAAACAGAGATTGTTTCAATGCCAGGTATCAAAAGATTTTCTTTAGATAGACTCTCAAAAGAATTAGATGAGGTAGTTTCTTTGAATATTCCAGCAGTATTACTTTTTGGGATTCCTACTGAAAAAGACGAGATAGGTTCTGAAACTTGGAATGACGATGGTATTATGCAGAAGGCTGTTCGTTTTATCAAAAAGAATTATCCGAATTTATATGTAATTACTGACGTTTGTTTCTGTGAATATACAAGTCACGGTCATTGTGGTATTATTCACGATAATGATGTTGATAACGATGCAACATTACCAAATATTGCAAAACAAGTGATTTCTCATGCTAAAGCTGGTGTTGATATGGTTGCACCATCTGGAATGATGGATGGAATGATTGAAACAATTAGAGAAGCATTGGATAATACAGGTTTTACGAATTTACCAATTATGTCATATGCGGTAAAATATTCTTCGGCATATTATGGACCATTTAGAGATGCAGCAGATTCGGCACCAACATTTGGAGATAGGAGAACCTATCAAATGGATCCTTCAAACAGAGATGAAGGAATGCGTGAAGCTACGTTTGATGATCAAGAAGGAGCAGATATTTTAATGGTAAAACCAGCCTTGTCCTATTTGGATATCATAAGAGATTTAAAAAATAATTTTGACAGACCAATTGCATGTTATAATGTAAGTGGTGAATATGCAATGATCAAAGCAGCCGCAGAAAAAGGTTGGATTGATGGAGAACGTGTAATGATGGAAAGCTTGTTGTCTATGAAAAGAGCAGGAGCAGATATTATAATTACTTATTTTGCTAAGGAAGTTGCTAAATTATTGTTGAAACGTTAAAAAGTTTTTAGTTGAATCGTTTTTCATTGAATTTAAAATTACAAGGTTAAACAATTCAACAATTACACAAATAATAAAANGAATGAAATTAGAAAAGTCACTAGAATTATATACTAAAGGGAAAAAGAATTTGGTAGGAGCAGTAAACTCTCCTGTRAGAGCGTTTAAATCGGTAGGCGGAGTTCCTATTTTTATCGATAGTGCAAAGGGAAGTAAAATAACCGATGTTGATGGGAATGAATATGTAGATATGGTACTTTCTTATGGCCCAATGATTTTAGGACATAGAAATAGTGTAGTTGAAAAAACGATTAAAAAATACCTTAAAAAAGGATATACTTTTGGAGCTTCAACAAAAGGGGAGATTATATTAGCAGGTATTGTATGTGATGCTTTTCCAGGAATGGATAAGATAAGATTTGTTAATTCAGGAACGGAAGCTGTTTTTAGTGCAATTCGTTTGGCTAGAGCTTTTACAAATAAAAATAAAATTATAAAATTTGCTGGTTGTTACCATGGACATTCGGACTCTTTATTAGTTGCAGCGGGTTCTGGATTAGCAACATTAAGTATTCCAGGGAGTAAAGGAGTGCCTCCTGAAGCGGTAAAGAATACATTGATTGCAGAATATAATAATATTGATAGTGTTGAACAACATTTAGCAAAACACAATGATATTGCGGCAGTTATTATTGAACCTATTGCTGGTAATATGGGGGTTATAGAGCCAACTCAAGAATTTATACTAGAATTAAGAGAGTTAACTAAAGCAAGTGGTGTGTTATTAATAATAGATGAAGTGATGACTGGATTCCGTTCAAAATTTGGAGGAGCACAAGAATTATTAGGAATTGAAGCTGATATTACTTGTTTAGGTAAAGTTGTGGGTGGAGGTTTTCCAGTAGGAGCTTATGGTGCAAGAAATGAAATTATGGAAATGGTTTCACCTCTTGGAGATGTTTATCAAGCAGGAACATTATCGGGTAATCCAATAGCAATGGCCTGTGGTATTGCAACACTTAAAGAGCTAAGAAAACAAGATCCTTATAAAGATTTTGAAAAAACAGCAGCTTTTTTGGAAAGAGCTATGAAAGATGCTGCTAAAGAAAATGGGATTGATTTACAAGTGAATAGATTTGGATCCATGATTAATCCATTTTTTACCAAAGAAAAAGTAGTTGATTTTAAGACGGCTCAAACTAGTGATACAGATAAGTTCAAAACTTTCTTTTGGAAAATGATGGAGCATGGTGTGTTTTTACCACCTTCTCAATTTGAATCATGGTTTTTAGCAACAGCTATGAGTAAAAGAGATATTTATAAAGTAAAAGAAGCTATTAATATTGCTATGAAAGCGGTTGCTAAAAAACATAAAAACTAACAAATGTCAAAAATTAAAAACGATTTATATTTAAGAGCCTTAAAAGGTGAAACTGTTGAACGCCCACCAGTATGGATGATGAGGCAAGCAGGACGGTATTTACCTGAATTTATTGCAATAAGAGAGAAATATGATTTTTTCACGCGTTGTAGAACCCCTGAATTAGCTTCAGAAATTACAGTGCAACCAATCCGTAGATATGGAATGGATGCTGCAATTTTATTTTCTGATATATTGGTGGTTCCTCAAGCCATGAATATTGAAGTTGAAATGAAACCTGGAATAGGTCCTTGGTTACCAAACCCTATTCGTTCTCAGAAAGATGTTGATACCGTGATAGTTCCAGATATTAACGAGACATTGGGCTATGTAATGGATGCAATTAAAATGACAAAGGAAATGTTGAATGATGACATTCCATTAATTGGTTTTGCAGGTTCTCCTTGGACAATTTTATGCTATTGTATACAAGGTCAGGGTTCTAAAACCTTTGATATGGCAAAAGAATTTTGTTTTACTCAACCAATTGCAGCTCATACGTTATTACAAAAAATTACAGATACGACCATTGCTTATTTAAAAGAAAAAGTAAAAGCAGGTGTTGATGCAGTTCAAATATTTGATTCTTGGGGAGGCATGTTATCTCCGGTTGATTACCAAGAATTTTCTTGGAAATACATCAATCAAATTATTGAGGCTTTAAAAGATGAAGCTCCGGTAATTGCATTTGGAAAAGGGTGTTGGTTTGCTTTAGAAGATATGGCTAACTCAAATGCAGCGGCTTTAGGTGTAGATTGGACAATTACACCAGAAATGGCAAGAAAGTTTACAGGAAATAAAATAACCTTACAAGGTAATTTTGACCCATCTAGATTGTTGTCACCTCCAAAAGAAATTAAAAAATTGGTAACTAAAATGATCGACGATTTCGGAAAAGATAAATACATTGTAAATTTAGGTCATGGAATTCTTCCAAATATACCATTAGATAATGCCAAAGCATTTATTGATGCAGTAAAAGAATACAATAATTAGAATTCATGAAAAAGTAATAACTARTAACWACGACTAAAATATAAATACTCAAAACTACGAAAATGAATACTAGTTTAGTTCAAAAATACAATATTCCAGGACCTAGATATACAAGTTATCCAACGGTTCCATTTTGGGATAAAGAAGGAATTGATTTAAATGACTGGAAAAATACAGTAATGAAGTCGTTTAATGAAAGTAATGATAGTGAGGGGATAAGTGTTTATATTCATTTGCCATTTTGTGAAAGTCTTTGTACATTTTGTGCCTGTCATAAAAAAATCACTAAGCGTCACGAAGTTGAACAACCATATATGGAAACTGTTTTAAAAGAATGGGATTTGTATTGTGATGTATTAGGTAAAAGACCAAAAATTAGAGAAATTCACTTGGGTGGAGGTACACCAACATTTTTTTCTGCTGAACATTTAAAAAAACTAATAGATGGAATTTTCAAAAGAGCTGATAAATTTGAAATATTTGATTTTAGCTGGGAAGGACATCCTAATTTTACTTCTGAAAAACAACTTCAAGTATTGTATGACTTGGGATCTAGAAGAAATAGTTTTGGAATACAGGATTATGATCCCATAGTACAAAAGGCTATTCATAGAATACAAAGTTTTGAACAAGTGAAAAAAGTACATGATCTTTCAAAAAAAATCGGGTATGAATCAATTAGCCACGATTTGATTTTTGGTTTGCCATTTCAAACTGAAGAAAGTATTAGAACTACTATAAAAAATACAATTGCATTAAAACCAGATAGAATTGCTTATTACAGTTATGCTCATGTGCCATGGATTAAGGGAGTAGGACAGCGTGGTTTTGAGGATAGCGATTTACCTAAAGACGATGAAAAACGTTATTTGTACGAATTAGGGAAACAGTTATTTTTTGACAATGGATATGTGGAGATAGGGATGGATCATTTTGCATTGCCTTCAGATTCACTTCATAAAGCGATGGAATCAAAAAAATTACATCGTAATTTTATGGGATATTCCGCAGGGAAAACACAACTAATGATTGGTTTAGGAATGTCATCAATTAGTGATTCATGGTATGCATTCGCTCAAAATGAAAAAACAATTGAAGATTATACTGAAAAAGTAAATCAAGGTATTATTCCAATATTTAGAGGTCATTTATTAACTGAAAGAGATTTAATTATTAGAAAACACATTTTAAATTTAATGTGTAATCTTGAAACTGAATGGAAGATAGGATTGGATGCTCAAACGAAAAGCGAAATTGTTGAGCGTTTAAAATCTATTATTGAGGATGATTTAATTGAAGTTTCTGAAGATAAAATTATTGTAAAAGAAGAAGGTAGAATGTTTGTAAGAAATATTTGTATGGCATTTGATTTACGACTGATAGAAAATAAACCTGATACTAGAATATTCTCAATGACAATTTAATTATAAAATATTAAAGTATTAAAAAGCCCCAACTAGCTAGCTAGTTGGGGCTTTTTAATTTAAATATATGCAAAGTAAATCTCTTAAATTTTCTTTTAAAATTTTAAACATATTAATAAAGATTAGAGAGGTAATTTACGAAATTCTATGTGTAAGTAGAGTGGAATGATAAATATCATAGAAAATGTCAATTAAAATTATCAAATTAGTAAAATAATAATTAGAAATGTAATGATATTTACTCAAATATTCGAGATTTAATTTCTACTATGATTGACGTTTATATAGGAAATAATTGCAATTATTTTTCTATAAKAATAGACCCCTATACATGTTTTACTGCGAGTTGGTTTTAGTTTAAAATCTAGCAGTTTTAGTTAACTTCAATAAATTATCATGAAAAAAAAGATGAGAAAAACAATTTCTACTATCTTAATTTTAGTAGTTTCAGTCGCCTTATTTCTTGCTTTGATTTATATAAAAGCTAATAATGATAAAGTTGTTCCTGAATATACAGGTATTGTATTGGCAATTATTCCGGCATTATTAATTAATAATATTTGGAATAATAAATTTGGAAAGAAAAAAAGATCTTCTTAATTGCGGGTTGATTAACATTTCAATAATCAAAAACTCAATATTATGTCAAAATTAATATTTCGTTTATTCTTCTCTTTTTTGGTTTTTGTAGGGGTTTTCATCCTGATTCAAAATTACCTAACACCAAGTTCTTTTGGTAAATATGGTCATTATAGAGCAGATGCTATTGAAGAAGCAAAAGTAATTACACCTTATTTTAAAGGTGAAGAAAAATGTGCTTCTTGCCATCAAGATATTTACGATTTAAAATATTCTGATTTACATTCTGAGGTTAGATGTGAAAGTTGTCATCCACCAAAAATAACAGCTGCTACAGAATGTGAAATTTTACCACCAATAATTGAGGGTAGTATTGAGTTTTGTGGTCAATGCCATGCTATTAATGCAGGTCGCTTAAAAAAGGGAGTTCCTCAATTGGATATTGAAGAGCACGAAGGAAGTCAAAATTGTATTGAATGTCATAATTCACATGCGCCATGGGAACTAAAAGAATAAGAGAAAATAGACGAAATTTTTTTAAATCAACAATCGCTTTAATTGGTGGAGTTATAACCTACTCATTAATTAAACCTATTGAAGTTTTTGCACAAGCTAAAGAAGAAGAGAGTAAAGAAGATACATCTAATCTTCCATTATGGGGTATGGGTGTTGATATAGAAAGTTGTGTTGGTTGTGGAAAATGTGTTGAAGCTTGTAAAATTGAAAATAACGTTCCAAAGGAACCATTTTATTTTAGAACCTGGGTTGAACAATACACGGTTAAAAATGATGGAGAAGTGAAGATAGAATCTCCAAATGGAGGTATAGGAGGATTAAAACAATCTGTACCTTCTAAAGATATATTTAAATCATTTATGGTGCCAAAATTGTGCAATCATTGTTCAGAAGCACCTTGTGTTCAAGCTTGTCCAGTTGGTGCAACTTTTATTAGTCCAGATGGCGTTGTGTTAGTAGATGAATCTTATTGTATTGGTTGTAGTTACTGCATTCAGGCTTGCCCTTATGGAGCTCGTTTTATGAATCCTTTTACAAAAGTTGCTGATAAATGTACTTTTTGTTACCATAGAATTACAAAAGGATTGGATCCAGCCTGTGTTGAAGTTTGCCCAACAGATGCACGTATATTTGGAGATTTAAGAGATAAAAAAAGTGATTTGGTTAAATTTTTGCAAAAAAACCAAACGCAATTATTAAAGCCTCATTTAAATACACATTCGAGAGTATTTTATCATGGGATAAGTTCAGAAGTTAAATAATTATGGAAGAGCATTTTCAACATTTATATCAAGCGCTATCTCAGGTAGATGGATATATTTACCCAAATGAGATAGATTTACATTGGGGTTTAATGATTGTTTTATACCCATATATAACTGGGTTGGTCGCAGGTGCTTTTATTTTAGCTTCATTAGAGCGCGTTTTTAATGTTAAGGTATTAAAACCAACTTATGGAATAGCATTATTAACTGCATTAGCGTTTTTGTTAGTGGCAACCTTACCATTAGTAAGCCATTTACAACATCCATTAAGATCTTATGAAATTTTTATGACCCCAAATCCAACTTCGGCAATGGCTATTTTTGGATTTGTGTATTTATGGTATTTAATGGCAGTTCTTTTATTAGAAATTTGGTTTGATTACAGACTAGATTTTGTTATTTGGTCTAAAAAGAGTACCGGGTTTAAAAAATTATTTTATAAAATAATTACATTAGGAATTAATGATACAGATGAGAAATCAGCCAAGCTTGATGATAAATTAGGGTATTTTATAACTGTTTTGGGTATTCCATCAGCTTTTATATTGCATGGATATGTCGGGTTTATTTTTGGATCAATTAAAGCAAATCCCTGGTGGTCTACAGTATTGATGCCTGTAATTTTTCTTTTTTCAGCAATGGTTTCTGGAATTGCTTTAGTAATGGTAATATATATGGTGGTGAGTTGGGTACGGAAGGTTAAAATTAATATGCTATGTTTGGATACTATTGCTAAATACCTTTTTTATATTTTAATTATTGATTTTACATTAGAATCGTTAGACCAAATTCATAGGCTGTATGAGGCTGAAGAATCATTTAATATTATAAAGGTATTGGTTGCTGGTAAATTAAATATTACCTTAATTTTTATACAGATATTACTTGGAACAATAATCCCGCTTTTAATAATGGGATTATTTCAAGTATATAAGCCCTCGGAAAAAATTAGAAAGGCAGCTTATCTTTTAGTTGGAATATTGGTGTTGATAGGTGTTTTCTTTATGAGATGGAATGTGGTTATTGGAGGTCAATTATTTTCGAAAAGTTTAAGTGGATTTACTTCCTTCAAAGCTGTATATTCTGGAATGGAAGGGTATTTTATGACTGCCGTTTGGCTAATATTACCATTATTAATATTGACTTTTTTATTATGGTTAATGCCCCCTTGGAATAAGGTAACTTCTTATCAAGATTGATTTTTTAAAACTCGAGATCTTGTTGGATTATTGAAAATGGTTTTAGTTTTAATAATAAATCCAGCTCATGTTAACATGGGCTGTATTTATTATTTTTAATATAGCTGTATTAATTATTCAGCCAATGTTCTCATATAATTAACTATTAACCATCTGTCTTCGTCATCTGGCATTTTTTTAGTGAATTCAGGCATATCATCTCTACCAATAGTTGTTTTGTAAAATAATGCTCCATCACTTTGTGCTTGGTACTCTTCAGATGAAAAATCTCCTAAGTCTCCTTCCATTTCGTCAGCTTTTGGACCATCTCCATACCCTTCTTTACCATGACAAGATTTACAGTGTTTGTTATAAAGTGATTTCCCAATAGCTGCATCAATATCAGCATCAATAGGGTTTGTCATAGCCTCATATTTTGCTGGGACTTTCCACTCTTCTTGTACAAGTGTTGTAAAAGAGTAAAGAGTAAAAGCAAGTACTCCAATAATTGATAAGATTTTAAATGTTTTCATGTTTTTAATTTTAAGATTTTGTTATTTTGAATAAATTAATAAATAAATATATAATTAATCCCCACACACCAAATATCAATAAATTTGGAAATATAAGTAGAAATATAGGGGTTTTATTTCTTGCAGACCACATTGTTCTTTCATCAAATGTTGACTCATCAACAATGTGTTTTCCAATAGGAGCTTTAACAATTGCTTTTACAGTTCCATAGTCATCGCTATCGCTTAAAACTACTTCAATCGCTAAATTTCCATTTACACCTGGTATTCCTTCTTCTATAGGGACAAGAATTGTGCCAGCATCATCAGTATAGTTAAATTCTTCACCTATTTGTAAAGCTCTAAATAATCGTTGAATTTGAACAATTAAAGACTCTTCTTGAATAGGTTCTCCACTGCTAGAATCTGTTAGCGTAGCACTAATATAATTAATACTATCTTTTGTGATAACCTTTGCGTTTATTTCAGCATTTTTAAARCTAATGCTTTTTTTGGCCTTTTTAAAAGTGTCGTCACCTTTAAAAGTTATTAAAATATTATAAAAGTTGGTAATTGTATCTTGCTGAAGTGAATTTAGGTCTTTCAACGAAAATCTACTTTTACCTTTCATATTTGTAATAGTTTTACCTATTAAAATTTTCTTGTCTTCCAGTGTATTATAAATGTTAAGTTCAATATTAGCAACTTTGATATTTTTCCTTTTCACTTTAGAAGTTGCAGAAATATCAAAGTAGATTTCACTGTCCATTACTTTAACATATTGTGCTTTTAATCGAACTTTGTTCTTTTTAACTTTTTGCGCAAAACCAGTATTGAAAATAAATACACTTAATAATACAAAGAAAAGGCTACGGATATATACTATATTTTTCATTATTCAGCTTTTTTATTGTTTTCTAATAATTCTTGCTCCTCGGCAGTTCTTTGAATAGGTATTATTGGTAAATACCGAACTAATAGTGTAATTATTAATAAGGCCATTGCCAAGGTTGCACTTGTAATTAACCACTCATGTAAACTTGGGAAATARTGATGCCAYGATTCWGGWACWCCTTGAATAGGTAAAAATGGRTGTAATARYGTWGGTGTAACTATTAAATAACGTTTCCACCAAGATGCTACWACTACWAGTAAYCCTATAACAAACATTGGTARTGGTTTTCTACCTTGTTTAAATAATAAAGCTATAATTGGGAAAACCAACCCTCCAATGGTAACAAACCAAAATAAAGGCGCATAGTGTCCAGTAAACAATACATTCAAGTGCACTGCTTCCGTTTCTGTTGCAGTATAAGCAGGAATTAAATATTCATTAATGTTAAAATATAAGTAAGTTAAACAAGCTAAAACTAATAACTTTCCTAATTTGTCAAAATGAAAATCTGTTATATAATTTTCCAATTTATAGACTCTTCTTATAACATAAACTACAGCAATAAGAGCTCCTACACCAGCAACAAATGCACCGGCTATAAAATAAGGGYCTAAATTTGTACTGTCCCAACCAATTCTATAAGTAGTTGAAAATAACCAAGCATCAATTGTTTGAAGGATTAAACCTACAGGTATCACCATAAAAGCAACTAATCTGATTGATTTAGCTTGTAAAGTTTTTTGAGATTTGCTACCAGTCCATTTCAAAGATAAAATCCCATACCATTTGCTTAATGTTGGTTTGTCTTTTTTGAAATGTTTTTTAAGAATGGCTAAATCTGGAAGCAATGGGAAATATAATAATAAGAAACTTAATGCAATGTAAGTTGGTATTATGATAACATCCCAAGTAATAGGAGATTGTAGCCTTGCATGAATGAATAGATTTAATAAKCKRTCAGGTCTGGCCATATCAATCATAATTGTAATHCCRGCCATWACAATAGATGCTARTGCTATWATTTCTGCAATYCTAACTAAAGGTGTTCTCCATGTATTTTTAGTTAATCTTARCACWGCTACAGTYACAGRTCCAACAAAACTWGTTGCAACAAAAAACACAAAGTTAGARATATAWATTCCCCAMARYGCRTAATCWCGCATATTGGTYACYWCTTGWCCTTTAATTAGTTGATCTATGTATGCAATTACACCTATTACAGATATTACTACTAATAAACAGGTCCAAATAACACCGAGTTTCCCGAATTTTGTAGGGGCTAAATCGTTTAATAATTTATCGTAATTTTTCATAATTATTCAGGTTTTTCAACAGATTGAAATTCGTTATATTGTTCTAATCCATCTTCAAAGTTTACAAGTCGATCTGTTGGTGGTAAGTAGTATACACTAGGTTCGGTTCCTAATCCTTCCATTAATCTATACCCTGATTTATCATTTAGCAATTTGCTAAATCTTAAAGTTTCTTCKCCATTAGTAACAGTATCTTCATATTTATCACCAAAGTAGAATACACCATTAGGGCAAGCAGTTACACAATGAGGAAGTTCATTTTCTTGGATTGCATGTGGACAAAAATCACACTTATCAACGGTTCCTTTAACACTGGGTAAACCAGCATGTTCTGGAGAAGAATGAATTGGTTCTTCACCCATATCCATCGTCATCGTAATTTCTCCTTGATCAGGCTCACTCCAGTTAAATACTCTGGTCGAATATGGACAAGCTGCCATACAGAAACGACAACCTATACAGCGTTCATTATCGATTAAAACTAAACCATCTTTTCTTTTAAAAGTTGCATCTACAGGACAAACTGTAACACAGGCAGGTTTGTCACAATGTTGACATAAAGTTGGCATCCAGTATGGTGCAGTTTCCTTAGATTCCTGCATTTTGTAAATTTTCAACCAAGCATTGTCTCCAGTGATATAGTGGCTTTTGTTACAAGCTTGTTGGCACTTTAAGGCATTTTTACATTTAGCCAAATCAACTACCATCACAAACTTTCTGTTTGGCATACCTTCTCTTACATTGTAATCATCTGTATGTTGTTCAGGAATAACTTCAATAACCTCAGCTGAATCAACTTGTATTAATGTACCATCAGTGGTCATTAATTCTATTTTTTCACCAGAATCATTGTTTTTAGCATTTAGTTTAGAGGATAATTTAGACAATCCAAAACCGCCAATTGCAGTAGCCAAACCTAATTTTAATCCTTTGTCAAGAAATTTGCGTCTTGATTTTTTTTCTTTTTTTTCCATAATTAGAATTAATTAAAATTAGAGCTTTCTACCTAACCAGCTAAGCAGCGATTTATTTGAAACGTTTTTCTCTAAAATCTTAGATTTTTTAAGAGTGCTAATTTTAACTTTTACAGTTGTGCCATCAGGCTTTAATAATGTTTGGTATTCTTCTTTTTCGTTTGAAATAGTTATTTCATCATCAGTGGATCTTCCAAATCCCAGGAAGGGTATTAATAAGGCGCTACCTAAGATAGGTAAGATACCTCTTCTTGATATTTGTTTGCCATTTCTAGACTTGTTTTTCATCTTTAAAGTTTTAAAATACGTAAACAATTAATTAATAGTTAATAAAATGCTTTGGTATATTATTAGTTAGAAATCTTATATAAAAATAGTATGAATTACGATGATAATTTATGATTAAAGTCAGTATTTTTAAATGTGTAAATACCWSRRMAWGAGAAGGGTAAACTTTATATAGAATAGTTATAAATAAAAAGGTTTGTTTTTTAAGCAACTTTTGTAACTTTTGAATGTAATATTAGTTACAAATGAATTTTTTTAGTTGAATAATTTGAAAAAATCAAATTATGGTAGTGGAATTATGAGTAATAAAATTTAAAAAGAATGTGGTAAAATAATAAACGGTAAAACAAAATAACAAAGTGAATACTTTATATTTTGCTTTACCGTTTTAGAGTTCGTTTATCTAATTAAAAATTATAAACTCTTGTAATGTTAAATCCAATTAAGATATCTCCTTTAAGGAAATCGTTTTGGTTAAACATAATATTCTTTTGAGCAACTAACCCATTGTAGTTTGTTGCAAATAATTGGAATGCATGCGCAGAAGTTGCAAACTCTACACCAACACTAATTCCTGGATGTGGATTATCTTGTAAGAATTTTGTAATTGGTTGTGTATAATCTACAATTATAGCTGTTCCAGGGCTTATTTTATAACGCCCACCAAATGCAATAGCAATCATATCATTTCTCATGGTATTTTCCACAACGTTGTAGTGAGAAACACTTGGTGCTACTTGTAAAGAAAGTTTTGGACTAAATCTACGAGTAATGATCAATTGATTAAAGTTTGACCATCTATCTTGTAAATATGTGAAATTCTCTTTAGTACGAGCATTCATAGTAAAATTTCCATAGAATGATACACTAACAGGCATTGTATTAGAACGAGTTTGACGTAACAAGGCAACTTTATAGTTGAAATCTTGTAAACGATCAAATTTAGTTGTTCCGTACCCAATTGTTAATCTTTCATGAATAGCATAAGAGAGTCCAATTCGGATGTTTGAAGGWGCCCARAAACCAGCAAGGTCATTTAWSCCACCAYTYACYAAWCCAAATCNNTGTGACNNATTTGAACTTCTAATGAATTTTTATTRAACAATACATTTGTTGCATTGTCAATAAGWGAAGCACTTTCAAATGCRSRTCTTTCAAGTTTTTCTTTTACTTTTTTATCTTTTTTAGYATCATCTTCTTGAGCAAAAGCTACAAAAGGAAGWACCAATAAAAYAATAAGTATTTTTATATAATTTTTCATATYTATCTTCTTAAAGGTTAATTATCTTTTGCRCCTTGATTRATCCAGTTYTTMACTAAATCAATTTTTGATTGTGACCATTTTGAACCAGGAGGCATTAATGAAACTCCACCAGTTCCTAGAAGAGACTTGTATAATACACTAGCATCAGCATCATTAGCTACAACATATCCGTTTAAAAGATTTGCATAAGAATTATCTTGCATGTTAGGAGGTGTATTTCCACTATGACACCCAACACACTGTGCCCAAATAGGTACGATATCAGCTGAGTAAGAAACTTCTTCTACTGCTCCACCACCAGTACCTGGATCAATGATCTCTTCTTCTGGGAATGCGTCATAGTAACAAGAGTTCATTACTAAACCCATACTAACAAGCACTAAAAGTTGAAATATTTTTTTCATATTWATKAATGTTTAAAATTAGTAATKTTTTTKWWTAAWRMRCAGGTTTTGAAACCTGCACTTTATACAAAAGGACTATTATTCTATTGTCATTGTTAAGAAATTAGACATACCATGTCCAATTGCAGCATTGTTAAATATTGCTAAACCAAAAGGAATAGATTGTCCTGGTGCAAAACTTGCATCCATAGGATCTCCTGTTTCTAATTTTCTTTTGATTTCTAATTGCCATCCTGAGCCAGTATGCTTAGCTTTAACTTTTACTTCTCCTCTAGGATCATTTTCTCCACCACCTGCATTGATAATTACACTTGGCATTCTTTTGTTACCAAATCCTTGAGAATAAGCAGGGTCACCTACGGGGTCAATAACTGAACCATTTGCTAATGTTAATTTACCATCAGCGGCAACACCAGTTACAGCAACAGCAGTACCATTGTCTACTTCTGCTTTTGTAATCCAGAAGTAATTCGTTCTGTTTGGAATTACATATTTTGGTCCACTTAATGAAGTGTTRTCATCTGTAAATTTCATGCTAGTACTATATGGTGAAACTGATGAATCATTTTTTCTTCCGTTAGCAGAAGCAATTCCATAATCATCTTCCCATTGAACGAATCCATCATCAGCAGCTTCAGCCAATGCATGTCTGTCACGTTTCCAGTGCCAAAAATCAGCTAATTCACCTTCATTTTTCATATAGTGTCTTGTAGCTTTATGTCCTGCTTCAGCATTTATTAAACCACCATGACAAGTAACTGTACAAGTTCCACCAGCAAATCCTTCTGGATTACCAATTGGGAACATCATACCAAATTTATCTTCATAAAATTTATCATTATCATGATTCGCATATTTGTTTTCTTGTCTCCATTTAGTACCATCATAATACCAAGATTGACGATCTCTACTATCATTATCATCTTCCCATTCAAATAATAAGTAAAGGTACGTACCATCATGTCCTCCTCTTAAAGAATATTTATAGCTTTCTCCTGTATAAGGATCAAATAAATCAGTAGGTTCAAGAGATAAGTCTCCATTACTTGAACTGTTTAATGTAATTGTTTTATCTCCTGCAGGAGTAACTACAGCAGCAGATAATAAAGGTCTTGCTTCACTCCATACTTCATCAATGTCTCCATCCCAATTTGGAGCTACTGAGAATTTTTTAACTAATAATTCATCGGTACTAGATCCAACTCCTGTTTCACCTTCAACTACAACTGTAGTTAGTGGTGTGTCATCGTGTGTACAACTTACGAATGCTAATACTCCTAGTATTGCTAGTAAACTTAATTTCAAATTTTTCATTACTGTTTATTTATTATTATTATTATTCAATTATTCTTTTTTGTTCCTTAAAATCTTTAATAAAAGTAAGGTAGGAAATAGACTAATTATATGATTAAAGTCAGTCTTTTGTAAATTTTAATACGCTGATAAACAAGTAAATAGACATTATTTAGAACGAATACAAATAAAAATATCCTTTTTGAACGCAATATTTGTTACTTAGGTGGGTAACTTTTGTTACATTTTGTGATTTTCTTAACATTTCATAATTATAATTTCACTCAATAAATTATACTATTGATAGTAAAAAGAGCTATTTTGTATAGTATATTTAATTTAAAGGGTATTAATAATTGGCCAATTGAGAAAGTGTTAATAGGGTATAAACACATTTAATAGGTAGTAATCAATTATTTTGGAGAAATCAAGTGTAAATATGGTTTTAAACAGAGTAGAAGAAAAATGATGTTGTGCCTGTTTTTTTCTCAATAATCTTTTCATATAGAAGTGCTATTTTAAAATAAGAAAGGATTCATTTAAAGTTTATGAAAGACTTACTTTTAGTTAAAGTAGTAGTATCTTTTAAACAGTAAAATAAGAAGTGTTTTTGTGTTGAGCACAACTTTTGGCAATACTATTTAATACTAAAAAAACCTTCATGTTAATGAAGGTTTTTTTAGTATTAAGAGAGCTTTAAAGGCTTCTAATTAGTTTTACAATGCTTCTAATGCTTCAATAGAATTTTTAAGCAATGCTTTTGTATAAGCAGGGTTGTGAATACCCTTACTATGGTCTGAATAATTAAATTTCCAATTCCAAAAAGCATTTGCAATTAAAATAGGATGTTCGCCCGGTACTGCCTTATTATCAGCATTTAATATGCCTTGTTCTTTAAGTAATCCTTCTAGTTCAGTCGAATAGCCATCAATTTCTCCTTGTAAGTTTGCCATTAAAGTCTCAGCACCAGTCCCGTGACAAGTTACACAAGTATTTAAAGTTGGGAGCATTGTATGTTGTCCATCTTCTCCATTAGGTTCTCCCATATGGCAACTTATACAAGAAGCACCATTTCTATGTGTTGAAGAAACTGCAGTTGGATATGTTGTGGATCCAGCAATTTCAGCACCTTGAATACCTTCAAGCATTGTGGATTGAGCTCCATAATGTGGTCCATAATAAGGAGAGGTTACAGTGAACATTCCAGCTCCATCATCCTCAGGAAATGCAGTTCTTGGTTGGTGACATTCTATGCAATTGTTACTTTTATCACCATAATCGATGGTGTAATTAAGGTCTAAGTTTCTTAGTTCCATTGGTCCAAAACTTCTTAAAGCGTGGTCGAAACCATCATTGTCAAAATCAAAAGTACCATGTTTATCATGACAAGTAGTACATGATATAGCCGTTGGATTGTCAATTACAGCTGTAACAGCACCAGTTTCTTGGAATTCAATATATCCTTCGTTTGAATGACATTCAGCACAACTTGTTCTATTCGTGTATTCTGCTAACGTTTGCCCAGTATRCATCATAGATTGGTTTGAGTGAGTTGATTGCACATAAGAACTTTCAATAGGTTCTCTATGTGTGTCAGAGTGACAAGCGATACATGATGCCGTTCCAATACCGTCAACACCATCCGTACCGTCAGTACCGTTTGTTCCGTTTGTTCCGTCAATTCCATCAATTCCAGCGATACCTTGTGGTCCAACAATAGTTTCGGTAGTACATTGGATAAATGCAAAACTTGATACTAGAATCATTAAGAATCCTATTAAATTTAATTTTMWMWWAATATTTAGATATTTATTTATAACTTATATGTAAATTTAGATACAGAAATATCATTTATCAATGATAAATATCATCTTTCTTTAAATTTTAATAAGCTGATAATAAGAATAATAAGCTCTATKTAGAATGYTTAWAAATARWAWTGTYCKTTTTYTGYGCAATYATTGTTACAYAACCTTAAATTTTTGTTAAAATAAGCGATATACTCCTTGTGTAAGYACTTAATATGGTGTAGAGATTTAGAATTATTTGTTAAAGAAGATTCTAAAGAATAATTAAGACTTAATATTGACTTAGTTATGATAGTTTAATTTATGAATGTGGTAAAATTAAAAGAAGATTTTTTAAGATTAAATAAGTCAACCATTCATATGTAGCCTATATTTTTGTAAATTTGCACATCTTAAAAAATACGATATGACAAGATTTGAAGTGAAACTTCCTAAAATGGGTGAAAGTGTTGCGGAAGCAACAATAACTTCTTGGTTGAAAAGTGTTGGAGACGCAATTGAGATAGATGAAGCGATTGTAGAAATAGCGACTGATAAAGTTGATTCTGAAATACCTAGTGAAGTTGAAGGAACATTGGTTGAAATATTATTTGATATTGATGCCGTTGTACATGTTGGTGATACCATTGCTATTATTGAAACTGATGGAGTTGATTCATTAAATGAAATAGAAGATTCGCCATCAATTGAAGTGGAAGAAATAACTAATGAGATTGAAAAAGTAGTTGAAAATGAAGTTAAAGAAGCAATAGAAGAAACTATAGTAAGTAAAATTTCATCTTCCGAAAAATTTTATTCTCCATTGGTTAGAAATATTGCTGAAACCGAGGGTATTTCAATGGAAGAACTGGGTGCTATTAGCGGTACAGGAAAGGAAGGTAGAGTTACTAAGAATGATATTTTAGCATATATAGAAAGTGCTAGGAAAACAACGACTGCTGTAATAAAAGATGAAGTAGTTAACGATTTACATTCAAAAGTTTCTAAAACAGCAATTAGCAAAAGAGTTTCACCCGTTTCTGTGAATGGTGAAGATGAAATTATGGAAATGAGCCGTATGGGTAAATTAATTGCGCATCATATGGTTGAGTCGGTACAAACCTCCGCTCATGTACAATCTTTTATTGAAGTAGATGTAACAAATATTGTAACATGGAGAAATAGTATTAAGGAACAGTTTTTTGCTCGTGAAGGTGAAAAAATTACCTATACTCCAATTTTTATGAAGGCCGTTGCAAAGGCTATTAGAGATTTTCCAATGATCAATATAGCGGTTGATGGGGATAAAATTATAAAAAAGAAAGCTATTAATTTAGGGATGGCTGCTGCATTAGCAGAYGGTAATTTAATTGTTCCGGTGATTAAAAATGCCGATCAGTTAAATTTGGTGGGTATGACGAAAGCAGTAAATGATTTAGCAAGTAGAGCGCGAARTGGWAAATTGAGCCCAGATGATATTCAAGGAGGYACATACACAGTAACAAACGTAGGTGGTTTTGGGAGCGTTTTTGGAACACCAATAATCAATCAACCACAAGTTGCAATACTAGCCTTAGGAGCGGTTAGAAAAGTGCCTGCTGTGATTGAAACTGCTGAAGGCGATTTTATCGGAATTAGACATAAAATGTTTATTTCACATTCGTATGACCACAGAGTAGTCAATGGTGCATTAGGAGGGTTGTTTATAAAAGCAATCAAAGAAAATTTAGAGTCGTGGGATGTAAATGCACGATTTTAAAGAGAAGCATACATCATAAAAAAACCTTCAATGAAAATTGAAGGTTTTTTTATGATTAAATATTAAATTAAAACAATCATAAAAACAGTAGAATTTAACAAGATCTTTTTATGCATATAAATGAAGTGTGTGATATTTTATACGTCTAATCAATCACAAAAAATAGTATAACATAAATAAATAGTAATAATAGTATTATTTATAATAGTAAAACTATTATATTTGCAAAAGGAATTAGTAGTATGGAAAATTTAAAGGTTTATATACATGTGAGTTCAGGGACTTTTCTTAGAGATCCTAATATATCTAAATTAGGTCGTAGAATWSTTKCWGRKAGYATTGAWTTRATWRAYGAAYTKGGYTTTGAAGMMTTTACCTTTAAAAAGTTAGGTGAAAGGATAGGTTCTCCTGAAAGTTCGATTTATCGGTATTTTGAAAGTAAACATATGATATTGGTTTACCTTACTTATTGGTATTGGAACTGGATTGAATATAAATTAGTTTTTGCTACTGTAAATTTGAATTCAGAAAAGAAAAAGCTTGAAAAAGCAATTAATATTTTAACAGAATCAGTTGAAGAGGATGGTTCCATAGCCCATATTAACGAAGTTGTTCTATACAGAATTATTATGAATGAGGGTGTTAAAGCTTATCATACCAAAGAGGTTGACAAGGAGAATGAAAAAGGGTATTTTAAAGTTTATAAGCAGGTTGTTCAAAGAGTTTGTGATATGATTTTGAAGCTAAATCCAACATATGAATTTCCTCATATGTTAATTTCTACTGTGATTGAAGGTGCTCATAAACAACGATACTTTGCCGAGCATATACCTGCTCTAACAGATATCACCAAAAAAAAGAAGGATAATATATCTAAATTTTATAAACAATTGGTTTTTAATGCGATTAAATGATAGCGACTACTAGTTCATATGGTACTTWTTTATTGCAGAAATTGTGTAAGCAATTTATAATTATTCTCCTACTATTCTTCGTAGTAATGAACCCAATTATTACGGTCAATAATCTTTTTGATGAAGCAAAACATGAATTATTAGAAGTTTATGAAGAGATAGAATCAAAAGATAAAGAAGTGACAAATGATATTGAAGAAGAAAATCAGATGTTTCATTTATTTCGTGATTTAAATACTGAATTTAAAACTAATGATACGGCAATGTATTCAGATACTCAAAAAAGTAATTTGAGCTATAATTATATCATTCCGTTGCCTCCTCCTGAAAGAATTTAAAAAATTCCAAAATTAGTATCTTTTAATGAAAATAGTTGAGTAGATGTATTTTACTTGTCTTGTTTTCTGTGTCATAAATTTAATACAAATGCATATGAAATTAAATATTAATTATTGCAGATTCATGAATGAATATTGCTTTAAAAAATGTCGTTGCAATTTTTATAATATTAAGTATCAATCTTAGAAAAAAGAGAGCTAACTGCTAAAGTGAGTGCTAAATTCATTCTATTAAATTTATATATATTGAAGGATTTCTAGCGTAAATAATTGAGAGATTTATGGCTTTTTTATTAAAAAAAATAGCTAAATGAAAGGAAATAACCATTAAATCTTTATAATGTAAATTTTAAATTAAGTTAACATAAATGAAAAGAATAATTAATTTTAAACACCTGAAGGGTGATTTATTAGGAGGTATAACAGCAGGTATAGTAGCCTTACCYTTGGCGTTGGCATTTGGAGTAAGTTCTGGTTTGGGGCCAAGTGCTGGGCTTTATGGAGCTATATTTGTTAGCTTTTTTGCGGCTCTTTTTGGAGGTACAAATACTCAAATTTCTGGGCCAACTGCTCCTATGACTGCAGTAAGTATGGTAGTTATAGCAGGTATTATTGCCTCTTTTGAAGGAAATGTTTCTAACGCTTTACCTGCAATTTTAACCGTATTTTTATTGGCAGGTCTTATGCAGATTGGCTTAGGGTTAATAGGTTTAGGAAAATATATTAGATATATTCCATACCCTGTTGTTTCAGGGTTTATGACCGCCATTGGTGTGATTATTTTAATTACACAAATATTACCATCTATTGGTTATTACCCTAAGGAAGATGTAACGTTCGTAAATGAATTTAAACCTTATGCTCAAGAAATTATTTTAGATAATATTTTGAAAGATGAAGCGGGAGAAGGAATTTTAGTATTAGAAGATTTTAAAGAAACAGTAAGAAGAGCTGGTATTATAACAGAATCACAAATTCTAACAGAATCACAAACATTAGCAGCAAAAGAAGCATCAGGTGTTTTGGGAGCTATTAAAGTATTGCCAAGAGCTTTAAGTAATATTAATTGGTTAGAGCTACTATTGGCTTTGGGAACCATTATTATAATTTATGGATTTAAGCGTATTACTACTGCGGTTCCGAGTACTTTAGTAGCTTTATTGGTAATGTCTGGAATTGCTATAGGCTTTAAATTAAATTATAGACCTATTGAAGAAATACCGAGTGGTTTGCCAATTCCTAATTTAGGAATTTTTACCGATTTTAGCATTGATAATATTTCACCTTATATTTTTACAGCACTAACATTAGCACTATTAGGTGCAATTGACTCCTTGTTAACTTCAGTTGTAGCCGATAATATGACTAAAACAAAGCATCAACCAAATAAAGAGTTAATTGGACAGGGAATTGGTAATAGTGTTGCCGCATTATTTGGGGGTATTCCTGGAGCTGGTGCAACTATTAGAACCGTAGTAAACATTAATGCAGGAGGAAAAACTAGGCTATCTGGTATGACAGCAGGTGTTTTACTTCTGGTTATTTTATTGGCTTTAGGACCAGTTGCATCTCAAATACCTGCAGCTGTTTTAGCTGGGATATTAATTACCGTAGGTATTGGTGTTATGGATTACAAAGGGTTAAAAGCAATACCTTATATGCCTAAACCAGAGGTTGTAATAATGTTAACGGTATTGATACTGTCATCGATATGGAATTTAGTGTATGCTGTAGGAATAGGTTTAATAATAGCCTCATTAATGTTTATGAAAAAAATGGGAGATTTAACAGCAAATAGATCAAGTATAGAATCATTTGATAGATCAAAGGCTTGGCCAGATGAAATTAATTTTCCAAAAGACTTAAAAAAGGATGTTTTTATTAAGCATATTAGAGGCCCTTTATTCTTTGGGTCAACAAGTTATTTTCAACAATTAGTTAAGCAAATTCCCGATACGGCATCTACCATAATAATAAGGATGGGAAGGATGCAGTATATAGATCAATCAGGATTATATGTCATGGAAGATGTTTTGGTTGATCTAACGAGGCAGGGAAAAAAAATATTGTTAGTGAATATAATAGAGCAACCACGATATATGCTCGAACGTATTGATATTATCCCCGACTTAGTTCCACAAGATCAAATTTTTGATAATTTTAAAGATTGTTTAAGCTGGATTAAAGAAAATGAAAAATTTAATAAAAGTAAAATATGAAACGAGCATGTTAAAATGTTTATCACCTAAGTGAATGATTAATAGCGAATAGCATGTGACCGTTAAAAAACAATAAATATAGAACATATGAAAACACAAACAAAAATAACACAGGAAAATCTTACGCCAAAGAAAGCACATAGAATATTGGTTGAAGGAAATAATAGATTTGCACAAAATTTAAAAGCTCAGAGAAACCTTCAAGATCAAGTTTTTGAAACGAGTAAAGGTCAATTTCCTTTTGCTGTTATACTGTCTTGTATAGACTCAAGAGTACCAGCCGAATTAGTTTTTGATCAAGGGATAGGAGATATTTTTAGTACAAGAATTGCAGGGAATATTATTAATGAAGACATATTGGGTTCTATGGAATATGCTTGTAAAGTTGCAGGATCTAAAATTGTTGTAGTTATGGGGCATACCAAGTGTGGTGCAGTAACAGCGGCATGTCAAAATATTGAATTAGGAAACATTACTTCTTTATTGCATAAAATAAAACCAGCTATTGACATCGTTAAAGTAGAAAAAGGAAAAATTGGAGATACTGCTATTGAAGAAGTGTCATTAATTAATGTTCGAATCTCTATTGATAGAATTAGAGAAGAAAGTGCTATACTATCAGAAATGGAAAGAAATAATGAAATAGAAATTGTTGGTGCTATGTATAGTGTTTCAACTGGAGAGGTCGAATTTTATGATTTTTAATAAAAAATAGTTGAGATATGTAAATTAAAAGTTGACTTAATTATCCGTTACTTTGAGCCTTGCAGTAGCGGTAATTTTTTCATCACTAAAGTTATGATCTAAATACTTGAGATAACCAACGATAGCAATCATACCAGCATTGTCAGTGGTATATTCAAACTTTGGAATATAGGTTGACCAACCTAATTTTTCTTCATACGATTTTAAAACATTTCTTATCTCAGAATTTGCACTAACACCACCAGCAATAGCCACATGGTTGATTCCAGTATCATTTACTGCTTTTTTAATTTTATCAAATAATATTTCAACAATGGTGTATTGTATGGAGGCACATAGATCGTTCAAATTTTCTTCAATAAAAGTTGGATTTTCTTTTACTTTTTTCTGAATAAAATAAAGAATAGCAGTTTTTAAACCACTGAAACTGAAATTTAAATTATCAACTTTAGGTTTTGTAAATTTGAAAGCCTTAGCATTTCCAAGTTTCGCATGCTTATCAATTAATGGTCCACCAGGATATGTTAAACCTAAAATTTTAGCCGATTTGTCAAAAGCTTCACCAACAGCATCATCTAATGTTTCACCTAACACTTCCATCTCAAAATAGTTGGAAATTTTTACAATTTGTGTATGGCCTCCACTGATGGTTAAACATAAAAAAGGGAAAGGCGGGCTTTTGTAATTTTCCTCTTTAATAAAATGAGCTAACACATGTCCTTGCATATGATTAACGGCTATTAACGGAATTTTTAATGCTAATGAAAGTGACTTAGCAAAAGAGGTTCCAACTAATAAAGAACCCATTAATCCAGGTCCGCGTGTAAAAGCTATGGCATTTAAGTCTTTTTTATCGATATTTGCCTGTTGAATTGCTTGTTGAATTACAGGAACAATATTTTGCTGATGAGCACGAGAAGCTAATTCAGGAACAACACCACCGTATTTAGAGTGTATTTCTTGATTTGCAACAACATTTGATAGTATTTTTCCGTTGCAAATAACGGAGGCACTAGTATCATCACAAGATGATTCAATACCAAGAATATAAATTGATTTATGTTTAATCATTTAGTAACAAATAAAGGCACGAAAATTGCCGTAAAAATGCAAATTTAGCGCATATCAAACGAATTAAAAAAATAGTTGTTAGAATTTTGTCGATACTTCTGCTTTTATTGGCAGTAGTTAGCATTGTACTGTCTATTCCAGCGGTACAAACTAAGTTGGGTAAAAAAGCTACAAATTATTTACAGAAAGAATTTGATGTTGATATTGACGTTTCGAAAGTTGATTTATCATTTTTTGGYAAAGTTCAGYTAAAAGATGTTTTAATTAAAAACCACCATGCTGATACGTTGATTTAYGCTCAAAATTTAACGACTTCCGTTTTTAGTTATCGAAACATGGTAAATAATAAWCTGGAATTTGGGCARATYTCATTRGCTAATTTTATACTCAAYATAAAAACSTATAAAGGHGAAAGAGATGATGCTTTAACAGTTTTTGYAGATAAATTTGATGATGGTMTAGTGAMTGAWAAACCTTCAAVCTTTTTATTAACTGCTACAAATTTAAAATTTAAAGATGGTTATGTYGAAATTGTTGATGATAATAAACAAAATGATAADCCATTATTTTTTAAAAATATTARTGGAGGAACAAAAAACTTTAAAGTTAAAGGTCCHAATGTATATACGGTTATTGAGGAATTGAGTTTTGTTGAAAATCATTCCATAGAAATTAAAAATTTGTCAAGCGATTTTATCTATACAAAATCCTTTATGAGTTTTTTAAATACGAAATTAGAAACTGAAAACTCTTCCATTTTAATCGATTTAATGTTCACCTATAAAAGAGAATATTTTTCTGATTTTAATAATAAAGTATCACTAGAAGCCGATATTAAAAAGGCTGATGTATCATTGGTTGATTTGAAAAAATATTACAACGAATTAGGCACAGATGATGTATTGCATTTTTCAACAAAAATTACGGGGAAACTGAACGATTTTATAACTCATGACTTAGCCTTAACTACTGATAAAAAAGCAATAATCAACGGGACATTAAATTTTAAAAATTCGTTTAACCGAGAAAATGGTTTTTCACTGGAAGGTAAATTAACCAATTTAACCTCAGATTACGAGCATTTAAAATTATTGTTGCCAAAGATATTAGGAGAAAAATTACCTTCATCTTTTGAGAAATTTGGTAGATTTTCAATAAATGGAAATATATACATTACTGAAAGTCTAGTGAATGCTCAATTAACTTTGAACTCTGATATAGGAACATCAATTTCAGATTTAGAACTTACTAATCTTAATAATATTGATGAGGCAACTTATATTGGTCATATTAAAATTATTGATTTTAATTTAGGTGAGCTTACAAATGATTCAGCAGTTGGGAAAGTTTCTGTAGAAGCTGATGTAGATGGAGAAGGATTTACATTAGAGAATTTAAATACAGCTATAAATGGAATTATTTCGGCTTGTGAAATTAATAATTACACCTACAATAATATTACATTAAATGGAATTATAAAAAGCAAACATTTTAATGGAGAATTAGAAGTAAATGATGATAATATAAAGTTGAATTTTAATGGTTTGGCCGATTTTTCAACGGATATTTATAAGTTTGATTTTAAGGCAATTATAGATTATTGTGATTTAAGAGCTATTAATGTATTTAGACGTGATAGTATTTCATTTGTGAAAGGAGATATTGATATTAAAGTAATGGGTAATTCGTTCGATGATTTAGTTGGTGCTATTAATTTTAAAAATGCATTATATACAAATCAAAAGGATAATTACTTTTTCAAAGATTTTAATATTACTTCTTCTTATAAAGATAGTATTAGAACTATTACTGTTAATTCATCTGAGATTATTGACGGGAATATAAAAGGACAATTTAAATTTAATGAACTTGCAAGATTAACTCAAAATTCGATAGGTAGTATTTATTCAAATTATACTCCTTTTAAGGTGTCAACAGGTCAATACTTAGACTTTCAATTTAAAATTTATAATAAAATTGTAGAAGTTTTTTATCCAAATATTACCCTGTCAGCCAACTCAAATATTAAAGGGAAAATTAATTCAGATAATCAATTATTTAAGCTTGATGTTAAATCTCCATTAGTTAAGGCTTATTCAGGTGTTATAGAGGGTCTAAATTTACAAATTGATAATAAGAATCCATTATTTAATACACAGCTTAAAGTTAAAAAAATAAACACCAAGTATTATGATATTTCAAAATTGTATTTAGTAAATATCACGTTGAATGATACCTTGTATTTTAGAACTGAATTTAAAGGGGGAACTAATAATTCGGAAGATTTTAACCTATCGTTTTACCATACATTTAATAAAGAAAATAAATCTGTTTTTGGACTCCAAAAATCAAATTTTACATTTAAGAATAAAGAATGGATTATAAATCCGTTAGATGATTTTGATAATAAAGTTGTGTATGATAATAAAAATAAATTGTACGATATTCGTCCATTTTTAATCGCATCTGAAAGTCAAAAAATTGAATTTTTTGGAAATGTAAATGATACAATTTCTAAAGATTTAAAATTTAGATTTAAAAATGTAAAATTAGCGAATATTACTCCGAGTATTGATAGTTTGGATTTAAAAGGAATCATAAATGGAACGTTGAATTACAATCAATTTCAGAAACAAGTAAGGCCTTCAGCAAATCTTTCAATAGCAAACTTTACTATAAATAAATCACTTCAAGGAGATTTGAAAATTGATATTACAGGAAGAAATTCAGTTAAAAAGTATGACTTAAATGTATTGTTGAAAAGGGAGGGTAGTATTAGTTTTTCATCAGTTGGTGAATTAGATTTTACGCTTGAAAATCCTATGCTGGATGTTATTATTGATTTCGAGAAATTTAAGTTAGACGCTTTTAGCCCGTTAGGAGAAGATGTGTTTAACGATATTAGAGGATATGTTTATGGAAATGTGAATTTAACAGGTGCTATAAATAATCCTAGTATGGAGGGAGATTTATATTTAGATCAGGCTGGACTSTATTTYCCWTATTTAAATGTTGATTATGATTTTGATGGTACAAGTATAATTAGTTTAAAGGACCAAACATTTACCTTTGAAGATGTTGCTTTAAAAGATAGAGCATACAATACAAAAGGTAGATTAACAGGAACTTTAAAGCATTCATTTTTTGACCAATGGAATCTTAATTTAGATTTAAATACTGATAATTTATTAGTGCTAAATACTGTTGAAGAAGAAAATTCTTTGTATTATGGAAAAGGATTTATAGCAGGGAACGCAACTATTAAAGGATTAACCTATAAGTTAGTGATTGATGTTACTGGGAAAACGAACAAAGGGACCCATTTTGTAATCCCAATTAGTGATGTAAAAACTGTTGAAACATCCCAATTAATACGTTTTGTTAATAAAAGTGAAGTTGAATCAAATGAAGAGAAAAGGAAAGCATTTATTTCTGAAAAATTAAAAGGATTATCTTTAAACTTTAACTTTGAAGTAACAAAAGATGCCATCATTGAAATGGTACTTGATAAAGCTACAGGAAGCTATTTAAAAGGGAGTGGAATGGGTAATTTACAATTAGAATTAGATACCAAAGATAAATTTGATATGTATGGTGATTTTGTGGTAGATAACGGTATTTATAATTTTAAATACGGAGGTTTTATAAATAAACCATTTACTGTTAAAAAAGGCGGAAGCATTTCTTGGGATGGAGATCCATTGACTGCCGAACTTAATATAGAAGCGGTTCACAGAGTATCTGCAAATCCCAAATCATTATTAGAAAACATTACAACGAATAGGAAGATTCCAATTGATTTAATTACTCGTTTTTCAGGTGAATTATTTAATTCTCAACGCGAATTTGATATTGAAATCCCTAATTCTAGTTCAACAGTAGCTTCGGAGCTTGCATTCAAATTAAATAGTGATGATACTAACAATAAAACAATACAATTTCTTTTTCTGCTAGCATCAGGTAGTTTTTATAATGAAGCTGATATAAGCGTTAATAGCAATGCGGCGTTGTATGGAACTGGGTTTGATATGCTGTCAAATGCTTTTGATAATATTTTTAATCAAGGAAATAACCGTTTTAAATTAAAACCAGTTTACACAGTAGGTGAAAAAAACAAAGTGGATAATTTAAATATAGATGATCAGTTAGCAATAGCACTGGATTATCAAATAAACGATAGAATATTAATTAATGGTAAGGTAGGAATGCCAATAGGTTCTAAAGAACAAACAAGTATTATTGGAGAAGTAAATGTAGAATTTTTAATGAATGATGAAGGAACCTTGCGTTCATCGGTATTTAACCGTCAAAATGAAATTCAATACACCGAAGAAGAAGAAGGGTATACGCAGGGTATTGGTATCAATTACCAAATAGATTTTGATAGCAGCAAAGAATTATTAGAAAAAATAGGATTGAAAAAGAAAAAATTTAAAGATTCGCTTAAAACGATACAACCCACTAATACAATTAAAAAAAAGCAAAAATTAGTAGAGTTTAAAAAATAAAAAAAATAACTAAAAATGAATAACCCAACATTAGTTGTATTAGCTGCCGGAATAGGTAGTCGTTACGGAGGCTTAAAACAATTAGATACTTTTACACCACAAGGAGATACTATTTTAGATTTTTCAATTTATGATGCCATTCAAGCAGGCTTCGGAAAAGTAGTATTTATTATTAGAAAAAGTATTGAAGACGATTTTAAAGCATTTTTTAATAAAAAATTAGAAGGTAAAATTGAAGTGGAGTATGTTTTTCAAGAAATTGAGAATATTCCAGATAAATTTAAGGATAATAATCGTCAAAAACCCTGGGGAACGGGTCATGCTTTACTAATGGCTAAAGACGCAGTAAATGAAAATTTTGCAGTTATAAATGCTGATGATTTTTATGGGAAAGAAGCTTTTGAAGTAATGGCTGAATCATTAAAAATAATTGATAAAAAATCGACTAACTTTAATATGATGGGATATGTATTGAAAAATACAGTATCAGATTACGGGTTTGTTTCTAGGGGTGAATGCCAAGTAGATGAAACAGGAAATTTAACGGGAATAACAGAACGGACACATATTGAAAAAGTGAATGGAAAATTGAAGTATAAAGATGAAAACGGTGATTTGCATTCAATTTCAGAAGAAACAATTGTATCGATGAATTTTTTCGGATTTACGCCAAAATATTTTAATGTGTCAGCATCATTATTTGAAAGCTTTTTAGAAGAAAATTATAAAGAACCAAAAACAGAATTTTTTATTCCTTTAGCTGTAAATCATGTAATTGTTAAAAATATTGCAACTATGGAGGTTCTAAAGTCAAATGCACGTTGGTTTGGTGTTACTTATAAACAAGACAAGGAATATGTAACTTCTGAAATTCAAAAATTAAAAGAAAAAAATGTATACCCCGCCAAATTATGGTAATCAAACTTAAATAGTTTAAAATTTAATTCTAATTTAGCGATTCATTTTATGGGAAAAAAGATAAAAAAAATAGGAGTAATAACGTCAGGAGGTGATGCCCCTGGAATGAATGCGGCTATTAGAGCGGTTGTTAGAGCTTGCTCTTACTATAATATAGAATGCATAGGTATTTACCGAGGTTATCAGGGCTTAATTGATGGAGATTTTGAAAGGCTATCATCACACCATGTGAGCAATATCATTAGTAGAGGAGGAACTATTTTGAAATCAGCTCGTTCAAAAGAATTTAGAACAAAAGAAGGTCGATCAAAAGCATACAAAAACCTTAAGAATGCCAATATTGATGCAATAGTATTAATTGGTGGTGATGGTACTTTTACAGGGGGAATGATTTTTAACAAAGAATACAATTTTCCATGTATAGGYATTCCAGGCACTATTGACAATGATATTTATGGTACAAATTATACCATTGGATATGATACAGCATTAAATACAGTTGTTGAAGTAATTGATAAAATTAGAGATACCGCTAGTTCACATAATAGATTGTTTTTTGTTGAAGTTATGGGGCGAGATGCAGGGTTCATAGCTTTAAATTCTGGAGTTGGTTCAGGTGCTGAAGAAATTTTAATTCCAGAAGAGGATTTGGGATTAGATCGCTTATTGGAAGCATTAAAGAGAAATAAACGCTCTGGAAAGTCATCGAGTATTGTCGTAGTTACTGAAGGTGATAAAATCGGGAAAAGTGTATTTGGATTGGCAGATTATGTTGAAGAAAATTTACCAGAGTACGAAGTTCGAGTTTCAGTATTAGGTCATATGCAACGTGGTGGAGCCCCTAGTTGTTTTGATAGGGTTTTGGCAAGTAGGTTAGGAGTGAAGGCAGTTGAATTACTGCTAGATGGTAATACGAATTTAATGGTAGGTATTATAAATAATAAAGTTGAAACTACCCAGTTAGAAAACGCTATAAAGGAACATCATGAAATTAATAAAGAATTATTGCGAGTTAGCGATATCATGTCATTCTAATAAGGTAAAATAAAGGATGTCTAATCAAACAAACAAAATTAAAGTAGGCATAAACGGATTTGGAAGAATAGGAAGATTAGCATTTAGATCAGCTGTAAACAGAGCAAATGTAGAAATTGTAGCAATTAATGATTTACTTGAAATTGATCATCTCGCTTACTTGTTAAAATACGATTCAGTTCACGGACCTTTTAAAGGTACTATTAAAGTAGCACAAGGGAGTCTTATTGTTAATGGAAAATCAGTTCGTATAACCTCAGAAAGAAACCCAGCCAATATTCAATGGGATCAACTAAATGTTGATTTTGTTATTGAATCAACAGGGTTTTTTACAGATAAAGATCAAGCAGCTTTACATCTAAAAGGGGGGGCTAAAAAAGTGGTAATTTCAGCGCCCTCAGAAGATGCTCCAATGTATGTTATGGGTGTAAATCATTTGCAGCTGTCAAAAGATGAAAAGGTGTTTTCTAACGCATCATGCACCACCAATTGTTTAGCACCAATAGTAAAAGTTTTAAATGAGAATTTTGGTATAGTTGAAGGTTTGGTTACCACAGTTCATTCTGCTACGGGAAGTCAAAATACGGTTGATGGACCTTCTGATAAATGGCGTAGAGGGAGGTCAGCATTAAATAATATGATACCCACAACAACAAGTGCAGGAGAAGCTATAACTAAAGTTATACCTGAATTAGAAGGGAAAATATTAGCAATGGCAGTTAGAGTTCCAACTGTTAATGTATCGTTAGTGGATTTAACCGTTCGTTTAAAAAAAGCAACTTCTTATACTGAAATAAAAGAAGTAATGAAAAATGCTTCAGAGAATGAATTAAAAGGAATTTTAGGCTATACAGATGAAGAAGTAGTATCGCAAGATTTTGTTTCAGAGCCAAGAACTTCTGTTTTTGATGCAGAGGCAGGTTTGGCGCTTAATGAAAATTTTTATAAAATTATTTCGTGGTATGACAACGAATTTGGTTATGCAACTAAAATTGTTGACCTAATAGAACATGCAGCATCAATTTAAACAAAACTTAAGCATCAATTAATGTGTTTTTTTATACCTTTAAACTATGGAAATTGCAATTATAGCACACGACGGAAAAAAAGCTGAAATGATTCAGTTTTTAATGGATTTTAAAGCCTTAATATTAGCGAAAGAAATTCAATTAGTTTCAACAGGAACTACAGGTAAAAATGCTGAAAAAGCAGGATTTAAAGTTAGGAAATTTCTATCAGGGCCGTATGGGGGTGATGCTCAAATTGCAGGGAGAGTTGCAGAAGGAAAAACCGAAATGGTTTTCTTTTTTAGAGATCCTTTAGATAAACATCCACATGAGCCAGATATTGCTATGTTAATGCGTTTATGTGATGTTCATGATGTGCCATTAGCTACAAATCCAGCAACCGCTGAATTGTTAATTAAAGCGATTTAAGGCTACTATTTTATAGCAATCATTGAAATTTCAACATTTACAAACAAAGGTAAATTACCTACTTCTACAGTTTCACGTGCAGGTGCAGTTTCCACATTGAAATAATTTTCATAAACAATATTTATTTTTGCAAAATCATTCATGTTTTTAACAAATATTGAGCTTTTAACTACATTTTCAAAAGTCATTCCAGCCTCAGTTAAAACAGCCTTCATGTTTTCCATTACTTGTTTAGTTTCCACTTCAATAGATTCATTAACTAATTGTCCATTTGAAGGATTCAATGCAATTTGACCTGATGTATAAAGTGTATTTCCAATTAATACAGCTTGGTTGTATGGACCAATTGGAGCAGGAGCATTTTTTGTGTTAATTATTTTTTTCATGATATAAAATTTTATCTTAACTATTAAAATAATCGCCTGTCTGGCACTTTTCTTTTATCGTATTTCAAATCGCTAAGCATTGATGATTTTACACCAATAAAAAAATAATAAGTTTGTCTTGTACCAAAAGGTACCCAATTAAAATTCAATTTCCAACTATCTAAATCCCTTGAAAATCGCAATTGAGTATAACTAAACCCTTTATTTTTAATATCGTAACCAGATGAAACTCCTACCTTCCACTTTGGAGTTAATTCAATATCTCCTGAAAACATTAAGGAGTTAGACGAAATTTCGTTTTGTCTCTTAGAATTTTGATAATTTAAAGAGTATGCAAGATTTAAATTCCATGGGATAGTTGAATTATAAAGTTTAGCGGTCTTTGTATTTTCTTCACCTGATTGGCTATCAGAATTTAAATTATTACTGGCATTTAAATCTTCACCAAAAATCCCATTTGAATTATTAGCTTGTGCAGTTTGTTGTTTAGAATTCTTTTGTTTATTGGATTTTTTACTAGAGAGATTGTAATTCATTGTTAAACTAGCAGAGGTTAATCTAAACAAACTCCCTCCATTATTTATATTGAATGTGTTTATTTTTGCTCCACTAGCAGTAATGGCATATGGATCTAGAGTAGCGTTTAAATTTACTTTTAATTTTTTATTAAAAAAGTCAGTACCAGCGGTCATTCTTACAGGACTCCATTTTAATGAATCTGCCGCCATATTGTAACTTGTTGAGAAATTTAAATTATTTATAAGCGTTATATTTTCGGGTTCAACTTTTGTAGAATCTTTGGACATCATTTTTGCTTCAAACGTATTGTTTAAACTAAAACTTAAACTGTTTGATAGCCCTTTTCCGGGACCACCGAAAATTCCATTAGCAAAAGGTGAGTACTCAACAACATCATTTTCATCTTCACTTCGTTGAACTTCTTCGTAATATGAACTGAAATCAGGACGATAACCATATGAAACGCTAGGTCTAATTACATGTCTAATTTTTTTTAGTCGTCCTTTGTTAAAGTTAAACATCCCATATAACGTTGTTGATAATGAAACACCAGTTGAATATTCTCTGAAAGTGTTAAATTTATTAATAGTGTCAGTGACAATTTCATTTTCAGTAGTATCATAGGTTTTGTTAATTCTATCAAAATACCAAACTTCCTTATAATTCGCATTTGGAGAAAGGGTGAAATGTTTCAATACTTTCATATTTGTACTAAATGTAGCATTATGTTGCAAACCTGATTGAGCAGTTTCAAACATTTCTTTTTTAAAGAAAAATTCATCGGTTGTATTAATTCTATTATCTCCTTTTAAAGAATAGGTCATGCCTAATTTTTGTAAGGAATTTTTTTTAGCACCCGATCTTGGTGCAAATGGGTATATTCTGTCCATATTAACTTGCAAAGAAGGAAGTGACATTGTAATTTGTTCTGTATTCGTGTTTTGCGAATGAGTTGCAGAAAGTGATAGATTAAAAGGGGTTCCAACGAATTTTTTATAATAGGAAACAGATGAACTTAAGGTGTTGTTTAAAAATGAATTGGTATTATATTCATTTAGCGATTCTCTAAAATAAGTACTACTTCCTAAGTTCACAGAAGCAGATATTCTTGAATTTGGACTTGCTTTTGCATCTTGGCTGTGACTCCATCTTAAGTTGTAATTAGTTGTTTCAGAAAAATCATCAAAACCTCTAATACTGTTTTTTAAATTTTCAAAACTAAAACTGAAATTACCATTAAAACGATACCTTACTGCGTAGTTAGAATCAGTTCTTAAACCCCAACTTCCATTGCTGTAAACATCTCCTAAGACTGACAACACAACAAAATCGTTTATGGCAAAATAATAACCTCCATTTTGTAGAAAATAACCTTGCTGGGCGGTATCACCCCATGTAGGCATAATAAAACCAGAAACATTTCCTTGAGTTAACGGGATGTATGCAAAAGGTAAAAAAAGTGGCGTAGGTACATCTTTAATTACTAAATTACTTAAGCCAATTACTAATTTTTTATTAGGAACAATTTTAGCCTTACGGGTTTTTATATAAAAATCAGGCTTTTCTTTTTCAGAAGTCGTAAATATAATGTTACTGATATAAATTGTTGAATCGTTTTCTTTTTTTGTGACTTCACCTCTAATAAATACCCCATCTTGCTCAGTTCTTAATCCCCAAGTTTTAGCTTTTTCAGTTTTGAAATTAAAGATAATTGAATCTAGAGTTGATTCTTCTGCACCTTGCTTAAAAATAGGAAGCTGTGAATAATTCCCAACACTATCTTTAATTCCTTTTGCCCAAACAACATTTGTATTATTGTTAATTTCAATATAACCAGCTGTTAAATCAATATCCTTATAGTGAACACGTGCGTTATCATATAAAATAATTTTGTTATTTTTAAGATCTTGCCGAATCAAACTATCCGCAGTATGCTCAATAATACTTTCGAGAAGCTCTATTGGTTTTGCAATACTATCTTTAGGAATTGTATTTAACGAATCTTTTACAGATAAATTTAAAGTGTCAGTTGTCTTAACCAACCGAGTTTTTAAAGTCTTTTCCTTAATTTCTTGAGAATAAATAGCTGAGCTGATAAAGCTAAAAGCTAGTATCAATAAACAGGTAAAATATATATTTTTATGAAGTGTTTTAATAATGAAAATTTTTATAAAAAAAACCTTATAAATTGGGCGGATTACATAAGTTTTTTTAATTTAGCTTATGAACTAATCGACCTTTAATTGATTGTTTGTAAATGTATGGCTTAATATTTGAAACATACAAATAGCAAAGGCCAAAAATAATTAAAATAATTGATGAATTCGCTACTCTTTTCTAAAATTAAAGCTATAACGAAATTTAGTTTGCTTTTAGGGTTTTTAATAAACCTTTTTTGTAATAGTCATACAATTTTTGCGCAAAAAAAAGATTTTATTGTTGTGTTAGATGCAGGTCATGGGGGGAAGGATCCTGGTAAAGTTGGTTACAAAAATAGCAAGGAAAAAGAAATTGCGCTAAAAATTGTATTACAACTAGGTGAATTATTAGAGAAACACAATTTTATTAAAGTTGTTTATACGCGTAAAACAGATGTTTTTGTCGATTTATGGGAAAGAGGAAGAATAGCGAACAAAGCAGATGCAGATTTGTTTGTTTCAATTCATTGCAATGCTCATAATTCACAGGCTTCGGGGGCTGAAACGTGGGTTTTGGGAACACATGCAAATCGTCAAAATTTTGAAGTCGCAAAAGCAGAAAACTCAGTTATTTTATTAGAAGAAAATTACAAAACAAACTATAAAGGTTTCGACCCTAATTCACCTGAATCTGTGATCGGATTAACATTAATGCAAGAAGAATATTTAGATCAAAGTATCCAGTTAGCTAGTCTTATTCAAAGCGGGTTTACGAATACCTTAAAGCGTAAAAACAGAGGTGTTAAACAAGCCGGTTTTGTAGTTTTATACCAAACGTTTATGCCAAGTGTTTTAATTGAAACTGGTTTTTTAACCAACAGAATTGAAGGTTCTTATTTAAATTCAAAAATAGGGCAGGAAAAATTTTCTGAGTCAATTTATAGAAATATTAATAAATATATTCAACAACTCACATTAAATACAGTTACAAGTGCTGTAAATGAGGCTAAAATAAGCCCTATAAAAAGCGCTAAAATTAATTACAAAAAGGTCAAGTTTAAAGTACAGATAGCGGCTGGTACTAGTAAATTAGAAACGAAGCCATACAACTTTAAAGGGCTAAAAAATGTTGAGCGATTTAAAATAGGAAAACTTTATAAATACTATATAGGGAAGACATCAGATTATTCTGAAATTAAGAAACTCCAACAGTTAGCTAAATCAAAAGGCTATAGGTCATCTTTTATCGTTGCATTTAGAGATGGAAAGAAAATTTCTGTAGAAGAAGTTTTAAAAAAATCATAGCTGGTTTAGTTAGTACTACCAAAATTAATTAGTAATATTGCTATACTAAATACTATAATTTTGAAAATTACAAGAGAAGTAAAAACAGGAATTGTTGCCGTAAGTGTAATTGCCTTATCTATATGGGGATATAACTTTATGAAAGGGCTTAATTTATTTGATGGCCCATCAATAACATATTTGACTGAATATAACAATGTGCAAGGGCTAAATAAGGCCAGTGTTGTAACAATTAATGGCGTAGAAGTTGGAAAGGTTGTTAAAATAAGTTTCAACAATGAACCTGAAAAACGAGGTCAATTAATTGTTGAATTTTCTGTTGAAACAGATTTCGAGTTCTCAAAAAAAAGTATTGCAAAAATTTATAGTGCTAGTTTAATGGGGGGTAAATCATTAGCTATAATTCCTTCGTATGAAGGAGAAATGGCAAAACCTGGAGACTTTTTACAAGGTGAAATAGAATCAGATATTTTTTCTTCAGTTACAGAAAAATTAAATCCTTTACAGGCAAAGGTTGAAAATGTAATTGTTAGTGCCGATTCTTTAATGGTTGGTTTAAATGATATGATTGATGCTAAAAGTAGAGCGCATTTTAAATCGAGTATTGCAAAGTTAGACGTAACAATTTCAAACTTTAAAAGCATTTCAGAATCTATAGATGAGTTGATAAAAACTAATGAAGAAAAGCTCGGGAATACCCTAACTAACGCAGAATTAATGGCTAGTAATCTAGCCAAATTATCTGATACATTGGTAAGTGCAAACTTAGGGTTAGCGATTAAAAACTTTGAAACTACTGTTAATAATTTAAATAAAATTTTAGCTAGTATTGATGCTGGCGATGGTACTTTAGGGAAGTTACTAAAAGACGATGAAATGTACAATAATCTATCTAATGCTTCAAAAGAAATGGAAGAGTTATTGCGAGAAATGAAATTGCACCCTAAACGCTTTGTTCATTTTTCATTATTCGGAAAAAAAGATAAAGGGTATAAACCTACTGAAGAAATTAGATAATAGTTACTTTAAATAAACAGAATTTTTTTTCCATCTTAAAACCTATTCAACTTAGGAAGAAAAGCATTCACTTTTCCGAATTTTCAATTCATAATACACTAATTATTGTGCTGAAAAATTAGTATTTACACATAAAATCTTAACAAATATTGTTACTATGTAAAATATCAAATAGTTGATTTTGAAAATTATTGAAAAATGAGCTAAGTTTTAAAATATTAAATTAAATTTACAGTCGGATTTATTTTTCAAGATTTCAAATTTTAAATTCGATTATAATATTGATTTTATAGAGTCATCATTAAATAAAATGTATGAATTATATCGATAACGTTGCTTTTGCAATTCTTCTAGTTCTTGGAATTGGCTTTTTTGTGAAAAATATTAGAAAAATTACCAGAAACATCAAACTAGGTAAAGATATTGATAGGATGGATAATGCGAATGCTCGATGGAAAAACATGGCAATGATTGCTCTGGGTCAGTCAAAAATGGTAAAACGACCAATTGCAGGAGTTTTGCATATCATAGTGTATGTTGGCTTTATAATTATAAATATTGAAGTTCTTGAAATATTAATAGACGGACTTTTTGGAACATATCGAGTTTTATCTTTCCTTGGAGGAATATATAATTTTTTAATTGGTTCATTTGAAGTACTTGCCTTTTTGGTGCTGATTTCAGTAATTATTTTTTGGTTGCGAAGAATGGTTCTTAGAATTCCTCGTTTTTGGGATAAAGAAATGAAAGGTTTCCCGAAGAACGATGCGCTTAATATTTTATATTTTGAAATGGTATTAATGTTGCTGTTTTTAATTATGAATACAACTGATGTACAGTTTCAAGAAATGAACTCAGGTAATTTAATAAGTCAGTTTTTAGTACCAATTTTTGAAAGTTTTAGTCTTGAAAGTTTACATACTATTGAGCGTGTGGCTTGGTGGATTCATATTACAGGAATTCTAGTGTTTTTAAACTATTTATATTATTCCAAGCATCTTCATATTTTATTAGCTTTCCCAAATACATTTTATGCAAATTTAAATGTTAAAGGAAAACTTGACAATTTAGAAGCTGTTACTAATGAAGTTAAATTAATGATGGATCCTGATGCAGATCCATATGCTGCAACACCAGAAGATGAGAGTGAAACTCCAGGAAAATTTGGGGCAAGCGATGTAACCGATTTAAATTGGGTGCAATTAATGAATGCCTATACTTGTACTGAATGTGGACGATGTACTTCATCTTGCCCTGCGAGTCAAACGGGGAAAGAGTTATCTCCACGTGCTATTATGATGAAAACGCGTGATAGATTAGAAGAAGTAGGAAGAAACATAAATAAGAACGGAAAGTTTGTAGACGATGGCAAACAATTATTGAATGATTATATAACCCCCGAAGAAATTTGGGCTTGTACAAGTTGTAATGCCTGTGTTGAAGAATGTCCTGTAAGTATAGACCCACTATCAATTATTATAGATTTACGGCGCTTTTTAGTGATGGAACAATCAGCAGCACCACAGGAGTTAAATATTATGATGACAAACATTGAAAATAATGGAGCTCCATGGCAATACAATCAAATGGATAGGTTAAATTGGAAAGACAAATAAATAAGAACTAATATTATTAAATTTAAAAACCCTTACAATGAAAAAAGAAGATGTAGAGAAATTATTACATGAAAAAGTTGAAGCAGGATTGCATATTAGCCCTATTTTACCGGAAGGAATCAAAAATTATTTGATTGATATTGATGGTACAATATGCGATGATATACCTAATGAAGAACCTGAACGGATGTTAACTGCTAAAGTGTACTTAGACGCATTGAAAACGCTAAATGATTGGTTTGATGAAGGTCATATTATCTGTTTTTTCACTTCAAGATTGGAGGAACATAGAGAATATACTGAAATTTGGTTGAAAGAAAACGGATTTAAATACCATAGCTTGCTAATGGGAAAACCGAGAGGAGGAAATTATCATTGGGTTGATAACCATCTTGTTAAGGCAACAAGATATCGAGGTAAATTCACAGAATTAGTTACAAAAGACGTGACTATTGAAGTTTTTGACGACGGAAAACACTAATAAAATATTTATAGTATGAACGTACCAACAATGGCAGAAATGATGGCACAAGGAAAACAACCTGAAGTATTATTTTGGGTTGGTTGTGCAGGTAGTTTTGATGACAGAGCAAAAAAAATTACAAAAGCATTTGTGAAAATCTTAAACAAAGCAAATGTTGATTTTGCTGTTTTGGGTACAGAAGAAAGTTGTTCTGGAGATCCTGCTAAAAGAGCTGGAAATGAATTTTTGTTTCAAATGCAGGCAATGACAAATATTGAAGTGTTAAATGCGTATGAAGTAAAAAAAATTGTAACTGCATGTCCACACTGCTATAATACATTCAAAAATGAGTACCCAGAATTAGGTGGAGCTTATGAAGTTGTGCATCATACAGAATTATTAAAATCGTTGCTTGATGAAGGTAGAATTACCATTGAAGGAGGTAAATTCAGTGGAAAGAAAATTACTTTTCATGATCCTTGTTATTTAGGACGTGCGAATAATATTTATGAAGCACCTCGTGAATTAATTAAAAAGTTAGATGTAGAATTAGTTGAAATGAAGCGTTGCAAAACGGAAGGATTATGTTGCGGAGCAGGGGGAGCACAAATGTTTAAGGATGCTGAAAAAGGAACAAAAGAAATTAACGTAGAACGCACAGAAGACGCTATAGAGGTAAAGCCAGATATTATAGCAACGGGATGTCCGTTTTGTAATACAATGATGACAGATGGCGTTAAAACAACGGATAAAGAAGATGAAATAGAAGTTTTAGACATTGCTGAACTTATTGCAAATGCTGAGGATTTATAATTTTTGGTTGTAGTTATTTTTTTAGATTCATTTTATTGAAATATGATTAAATATTACATTGAAGCTGCACGTTTAAGGACCTTACCACTTTCGGTTTCTGGAATTATTGTTGGAAGTTTTATTGCTGCTTCTCAAGGTTATTTTAATTGGGGAATTTGTATGTTAGCAATGTTGACCACTATTGGCTTTCAAATTATTTCAAACTTTGCAAATGATTATGGAGATGGAGTAAAGGGAACAGATAATAATGATAGAGTTGGGCCTGAAAGAGCTATTCAAAGTGGTGCTATTACTCCTAAACAAATGTTGATTGCTATTATTGTTTCAGTAATAATTACATTAATCCTTGCAATTTTTCTTATTTATAGTTCATTTGGGAAGAACGATTTTGTTAATTTAAGTATTTTCTTTTTATTAGGCGTCCTTAGTATTGTTGCAGCTGTTAAATATACTATGGGTAAAAAAGCTTATGGCTATAGTGGTTTTGGAGACTTATTCGTATTTCTTTTTTTTGGATTGCTAAGTGTTTGTGGAAGTTTTTATTTATATACCAAACAATTTGACGTTACTATTCTTTTACCAGCTTTTTCTGTCGGATTTCTGAGTATGGGTGTTTTAAATTTGAACAATATGCGTGACCGAGCATCTGATATAATATCTAGTAAAAAAACATTCGTGGTCAAAATAGGAGCAAAATTTTCAAAGTATTACCATTATTTCTTATTAATAGCTTCATTTTTATCGGCGAGTACATTTATAGTTATCGAGTATAAATCACCAATTCAATTTTTATTTGTTTTAGCATATATTCCTATTGCTAAGAATTTTATTGTTGTTTATAAAAATGAAATCCCGAAATTATTAGATCCAGAATTAAAAAAACTAGCTTTAAGTACATTTTTGTTTGCCATCCTTTTTGGATTAGGACAAGTTTTATGATTTTTTCTTTTTTATATTAAATAAATAAGATAATTTAGTCTTGTAATAGAGGAGAAGTGAAAAATCAATTTTTTGGAATATTTTTTTATTTACTTTATTTGTTGGCAATGGTTCGTCCATTAATTCCAATTATAGAGTATCATGCCAATTATGATTACATAGTAAATGTACTTTGTGAAAATAGAGATCGTCCTTTTTTAGAATGTAATGGGAAGTGTTATTTAGAAAAGCAATTAAAAAAGGCAGGTCATGATAACCACAATCATAAATCTACAATTCCTTCTATAAATTTTGAGGATTATCCAATTTCCCCATTGGATCAGTTTAATTATCAAATTTCATCGAATAAAGAAAATTATAATTTAAAGGTTAATACTTCTCAAAATCTTCATCAAGATGAATACTTGTTTTCTATTTTACGGCCTCCACAGTTATAATACCTATATAAAATAAAATTCTTAAATAGGGTATAGAAGCAACTTCTATACTATCGGTGTTGGTTGTATTAAATGTAATTTTTGTGAACATTTCTTACAATTAGACTGCAATTTTAAGCTTCTATCAAAAAACATATTAATCAGTATCGCTGTAAATAATGAGCGATTAAATAAAAAATTTTATTCAAATGAATAAATCTGTATGTGCTAGTATACTACTAGTATTTGTAATGGCATTCTCGTATGCCCAAGAGTTAACTATTAGTGGGGAAATTGTTGATAAAAAAACAAACAACCCTATAGGAAATGTGACAATCCAAGTTCTGAAAAATAATATTTTTTCAGTAACCAACATGAATGGGGAATTTTCTATTCAGGCTAAAGAAGGAGATAGCGTAGAAATATCTCATATAAGTTATAAAACAGTCATTGTTGAGTTGRAAGATCAATTAATTGTTAAATTACAATTATCCCAAATTGATTTAAATGAAATAATTGTAGTRGCAAACCCATTACAAGATATTTCGCAGTCGGTTGTAATTAATGATGCTTCAAAAAGAATAAGTCAACCACGAAGTGTTGGACATTTGTTTAAAGATATCAAAGGATTTGGGATAGCAAAAAAAGGGGCTTACGCAACTGAACCAGTATTTCGTTCATTTAGATATGAGCAATTAAATGTTCAATACGATGGTGGAATGAAAGTTTTAAATGCTTGCCCAAATAGAATGGATCCCATAACAACGCATGTTATTCCAGAAGAGATTGAGAAAATTGAAATTGTAAAAGGTCCTTTTACAGTTCGTTTTGGACAAAACTTTGGTGGAATTATAAACTTAGTTTTAAAAAATCCAACAAAAGACCAATTAGGAATTCATGGAAGTGTTGAAGGTGGTTACGAATCGAATGGTAATAACTTAGTAATCGGAGCATCAATGTTATATGTAAATGAAAAATTTGACATTCATTTTAATGGTTCATATAGGGATTTTGGAGATTATAATGATGGAGATGGAACAGAAGTTCCTTCATCCTTCAGAACAACAGATTACTCCATTAAAGTAGGTTTAAATCCAACAGAAAATCAAAGATTGAAATTTACATGGAGGCAATCTTTTGGTAGAGATATTGACCATGCAGGATTAATGATGGACTCGCCTTATGATGATAGTTTTTTAGCTGGAATTGATTATAAATTGAAAGAAATATCTGAAAAAATTCAGAGCTTCTCAGTTAAAGTTTTTCATTCTTATGTAGACCATTTAATGACCAATGAATGGCGTCCAAACTTTATGATGACAAATTCGAGCTCTCCTGTAGAAGTTTGGACCTATGGAGGTAAAGTTGAATTGGTGCTTAGGCCCTCAGAAAAATCAAGAATTTTTACTGGAATTGATGCTAACTTAATTGGTCGAAAAGGCGATAGAACTAGAATTGTAAAAATGATGAATGGAATGATACTTCCTACTCCAATGACATTTGTTGATAAAATTTGGCAAGATGCTAATTTAAATGATGTAGGATTATTTGCGGAAGGTAAATTCAAAATAGCTGATTTTACAACGTTAACAGCCGGGTTGAGAGCAGATCTTATTTCAACATCCATACATGATCCTGCAGCTGATTTTGAGGTGTTGTACGGTGGAATTATTGATGATAGATCAGAAACTAATATCAGTGCAAATATTTCAATAAAATTTCAAAAAGGTGGATTTCAAACGCAGTTAGCCATGGGAAGAGGTGTGAGAACGGCTTCAATGATTGAGCGATATATCAACCATTTTAATGTTGGAGTTGATCCATATGAATATGTTGGCAACCCAAATTTAAAGCCAGAAATTAACAATCAAATTGAATTGTCTTTTACTAAGAATATTGAAATGATAGAATTTGGTGCTTCAATTTTTCATTCTTTCTTAAGAGATTATATTACTGCTGAAGTAAATCTAACCATACCACGTAAATTCATGCCAACAACTCCACCAGTTGTAACCAAACAATTTATAAATATTGATAAAGCTTCACAAACAGGATTTGAATTTTCGTTGAACGTACATGCTACGGAAAAGCTAAAATTTACGTCTGACGTTTCATTTACCAAAGCTCAAAATGAAGATTTTGATGAGCCACTCGCTCAAATACCTCCTTTAATGGCAAATTTAGGAGTGAAATTTGAAGAGGATAAATATTGGATAGCATTGAGTTCAAGGGTGGTTGCGAGACAAGATAGAGTATCAGCTTCATTTATGGAGGAAGAATCACCAGGGTTTGGAACATTAGATTTACGAGTAGGATTTGAACCATATAAAGGGCTTTCAATGGGTGCTGCACTATTAAATATTTTTGATAAAACGTATTTTGAACATTTGAACTTTTCTTATAGTAACTCTAATACATTGTCAGGTAAAATTTATGAGCCCGGGAGAAATTTTACAACGTATGTCAAGTATGAATTTTAGTATAAGTTTATACTTATTTGTTTGTTTGTTAAACCACAGAGAATTTATATTCTGTGGTTTTTTTCAATTTTTTTCTTTAAATTGCAGTGAACCAACCATTACAACTTCCTTATGAAAATTACGTATTTAGGTCATGCAAGTTTAAGTATTGAAACAAGAGATAAAACACTATTAATAGATCCTTTTATTACTGGAAATGAACTTGCAAAAAAAATAGATATTAATAAATTGCAAGCTGATTATATTTTAATAACACATGCACACCAAGACCATATTTTAGACGTGGAAGCAATAGCCAAAAGAACAGGAGCTAAAATTATATCTAATTATGAAATAGTAACGTATTATGAAGGTAAAAGTATTGAAGGGCATCCTTTGAATCATGGAGGGAAATTTAAATTTGATTTTGGAACTGTGCATTATACCAACGCCATCCATTCAAGCTCATTTCCTGATGGAGGTTATGGTGGGCAACCAGGTGGATTTGTAATTGAAACAAATCATCACAGATTGTATATTGCTGGAGATACTGCTTTAACCTACGATATGAAATTAATTCCAGATGTGATTGGAGAACTTGATTTAGTAGTTTTACCTGTGGGAGATAACTTCACAATGGGAGTAGAAGAAGCCATAAAAGCAAGTACATTTTTAAATTGTAATAAAGTATTAGGGTATCATTTTGACACTTTTGGATATATAAAAATTGACCATAAAGAAGCATTTACAAAATTTTCAAGAGCTAAAAAGGAACTTTATTTATTGCCAATAGGAGGTAATATGAAGTTGTAATAAATTTAAAATAAAAATTACTAAGATGGATTCAAATGTTGTTTGCTGGTTTGAAATACCAGTTGAAAATATGCAAAGAGCTGTAAAATTTTATGAACAAGTTTTTAATTTTAAAATAAGTGTTCAGGAACTTGGGGAAGAATTAATGGGCTGGTTTCCTTTCTCGAAAGATAAATTCGCATCTAATGCTCCGGGCTCATTAATTTACAATCCTAATTATTATAAACCATCTTCCAACGGAGCTTTAATTTATTTTTCTTCTCAAACTAATAATGTAACTGACGAGTTAAGTAGGGTGGAAGAAGCAGGAGGGAAAGTTATCGTTGAGAAAAGGCTAATCTCTAAAGAAATTGGTTTTATGGGGGCTTTTATAGATTCAGAAGGAAATAGAATAGCTGTTCATTCAAGTAAATAATTTAATTTTTCACTATGGAAACTTATAAACATTGTCAAAGTTGTGGAATGCCATTATGTAAGGACCCTAAAGGGAGTGGTACTGACCATAAAGGACAACAAAGTAATAAATATTGTAGCTATTGCTATGAAGATGGTAAATTTCTGCAGCCAGATATTACTGCTGAAGAAATGCAAATGTTTGTAAAGGGAAAACTCAAAGAAATGGGTGGTTTTATGAAATTATTTGCGGGTTTTTACTCAAAAGGAATTCCAAAACTAGAACGGTGGAAGAATAAATAGTATTCTCATTCTGAGCGAAATGAAGAATCTCAATTTTCAGAAAGTTTTTTTTTATTTTTTAACCAATCATTTCTTAAATCGTTAGAGAGCATTCCTGTGCCGTCGTGTTTCCAGCCTGGGGGCTTCATAAAATAGTTGAACTTTTTTATGAAAGAAGTTTTAGCCGTTATGGCATCTTTAAAAACGGCAGCCCATTCATGAAAAGCAATAGTTAAAGGGTTGTAAGATTTAAGGTTTGTAGTTAATCCATAAACGACCTTTTCATTTATTAATTCAGGTTGAAAAGTTCCAAATAATTTATCCCAAATAATTAGAATTCCAGCATGATTTCTATCTAAATATAACGGGTTTGAACCATGATGTACTCTATGATGTGAAGGTGTGTTAAAAATAGCTTCAAACCAATTCGGCATTTTCTGTATCAATTCTGTATGAATCCAATATTGATATAACAAGCTAATACTCATTTGTGTGAAAATCATTAAAGGGTGAAATCCAAGTAATGGTAAAATCAAGAAAAAAATAAAATTAAAAAAACCACCTGTCCATGTTTGCCTTAAGGCGGTACTTAAATTATATTTTTGTGATGAATGATGAACAATATGTGATGCCCAAAAAAAACGACTTTTATGACTTACTCTATGAAACCAATAATAGCAAAAGTCTTCTAGGACCAAAATACCAATCCAAGCCCACCAAACAAAAGGAATAGTTATTGGTCTATAGTTTTCATATAAAACTGTAATAACCATTACTACTAATAATTTACTCACCATTTCAATTAAAACGTTCCCAATTCCCATAGACAACGAAGCAAAAGTATCTTTCAAATTATAGTTTTCAGGATTTTTACGGTAAACAACAATTCCTTCGATAATTACGGTACCAATAAAAAAAGGGATTGCGTATAAAATTAAGTTTGGAATAGTTGGAATTTCCATAATACAGTGTAAATTTAAATTCTAAGATAAAATAAATTTTCAAATAGTTGTACCTTTCAAACTTTATTAAAAGATGAAAGCATTATATAAAAAATACACTCTAAATTTTAAACATGCTAGCGGGACTTCAAGAGGAGTATTACATACAAAAGAAACTTTCTTTTTAAAACTTGTAGATGAAAACAGCATTGGCATTGGTGAATGTGCGGTTTTTAGAGCCTTAAGTATTGATGATAGACCTGATTATGAAGAAAAATTACAGTGGCTTTGTGAAAATATAAATCGAGATATTAATCATTTATTAAGTGAATTAATAGAATTTCCTTCCATTCAATTTGGATTAGAACAAGCTGTTTTATCATTAAATAGTTCAACTACTTTTGAATTGTTTCCATCCAAATTTACACAATCTAAAGAGGCAATAAAGATCAATGGTTTAGTTTGGATGGGGAATAAATCTTTTATGAAACATCAAATTATTGAAAAATTAGAGGCTGGATTTTCTGTAATTAAAATGAAAATAGGAGCCATAGATTTTGAAACGGAAATTTCTTTATTAAAAAGTATTCGAAAAGAGTTTTCTTCAAAAGACATTGAATTAAGAGTAGATGCCAACGGGGCTTTTTCTCCTTCTGAAGCATTAGAGAAATTAAAAAGATTGTCAGCATATGAAATTCATTCCATTGAGCAACCAATTAAACAAGGCCAATTGTATGAAATGGCAACATTATGTTTAAAAACACCAATTCCAATTGCGTTAGATGAAGAATTAATTGGCATATTTGACGTAACAAAAAAGCAACATTTGCTACAAATAATAAAACCGCAGTATATTATTTTAAAACCGAGTTTGATTGGAGGTTACAACGGTAGCGAGGAGTGGATTCAACTAGCCGAAAAACAACAGATACAATGGTGGATTACATCGGCATTAGAGAGTAATGTTGGTTTAAATGCTATAGCACAGTGGACTTATTCATTAGGGAATAATATGCCACAAGGATTAGGAACAGGAAGCTTATTTACGAATAATATTGAGAGTCCGTTAGAAGTTAAAAATGGATGTTTAATTTATAACAATTCAAGGAATTGGAATTTTAATTTAAAAAAAGTATGAAATTTATACAACAGGCATATAAAGGAAATAATGAGTGGTGGGCATATGCATTAACAATATTTGTGTTGTTTTTTGGTTGGCAATTTATTGGTGTTATCCCTTTGATAGGAGCGGCATTGTACTATGCTGATGATACAAGTGATTTTTTGACTGCTGCTAATGATAATTTTACAACGTTGGGTATTGATGCTAATTTATATTTATTTTTAATAATTTTAACTTTCTTAGGCGGATTAATAGCACTGTTTTTTGGAATTATAAAAATTCATAGAAGGAAAATAGTTACGTTAATTACAAGTCGTGAAAAAGTAGATTGGAACAGATTCTTTTATGCTTTTTTTGTTTGGGGATCAATTGGAGTTGTGTTAGTTGCTTTAGGCGTGCTATTTGCTCCTGAAAATTTTGTTTGGAATTTTAAATCCTTGCCATTTTTTATGTTACTGGTTATTTCATTTTTATTTATGCCAATACAAACAAGTATGGAAGAATTGCTATTTAGAGGCTATTTAATGCAAGGTTTTGGGACTTGGTTTAAAAGTGGGTTAGTCGCACTAATTTTAACTTCTGTAATTTTTGGCTTGTTACATGGCTTAAACCCTGAAGTTGAAAAATTAGGGTATATAAGTATGGTGTATTATATTGGAACAGGATTGGTACTTGGAATTTTCACATTGATGGATGAAGGAACTGAATTAGCCYTAGGCTTTCACGCTGCTAATAATATTATAGCGGCTGTTTTRGTTACRGCAAATTGGACAGTTTTTCAAACAGATGCKTTRCTYATTGATACTTCAGAGCCCTCTGTTGGATGGGAAATGTTTTTACCGGTTTTTGTGCTGTACCCTTTAGTTATATTCATTTTTTCGAATAAATACGGCTGGAYAAACTGGAAAGAAAAAATACTGGGATCTGTCCGAAAACCTGTTGAATTTGATGAAGATAAATTTAATGCCACTTAAGATTTGGAAGCTACTCCATTCCATAAAGATTTTAAATTACAAGGAAACTCATTTAATTCAGTAAATGAAATTATAGAGTTTGCCAAAATAATTTCAGAGGATAGTTCATTTTTTTTACAAGAATGGTTTAATGACAGGGATTTTGTTGAAGTTAAAACTTCGGGATCTACCGGAACTCCAAAATGTATTCAACTTCAAAAAAAGCATATGATAAATAGTGCGATTACAACAGGTAGTTTTTTTAATTTACCTGAAAAAACAACAGCATTGCTATGTATGTCTCCAAATTATATTGCTGGGAAAATGATGTTAGTAAGAGCCTTAACATTAGGTTGGCATATAGATGTGGTTGAACCTTCTTCCAATCCTTTAAAATATTGTATTAAAATGTACGATTTTTCGGCAATGGTTCCGTTGCAGGTGAACAATTCTATTAGTTACGTTCATAAAATTAAAAAGCTAATTGTTGGTGGAGGTGTAGTATCTAATGAGTTACTCAGTAAAATTCAACTTGTAGAGAATGAAATATTTGTAACCTATGGAATGACGGAAACCATTACTCATATTGCTGTAAAAAAACTAAATCATTGTCATTCTGAGCGCGTCGAAGAATCTAATTACTGTTGCCTTCCAAATGTAATTGTAACTAAAGATTCAAGAGGCTGTTTGGTTATTAATGCGCCAAAAGTTTCAAAAAATAATGTTATTACTAATGATTTAATAGAATTAATTTCTCCTACTGAATTTAAATGGTTAGGGAGGTTTGATACGGTAATAAATTCAGGAGGGATTAAATTGATACCTGAACAAATTGAAGCGAAATTATCTAAAATTATTTCACGTAGGTTTTTTGTTGCTGGAATTCCAGATGTACTTTTAGGAGAAAAATTAATTTTAGTTATTGAGGGTGAAAACAATTTAAATAGAGATCAATTTTTTATAGGTTTAAAGAACCTACAAAATTTATTGAAATATGAAATTCCGAAAGATATTTACTTTTTAAAAGAATTTATAGCAACTGAAACAAAAAAAGTGAACAGACTAGAAACGTTAAAAATACTTGCTAAAAATTTTAATTAATACCAAGGTTTTAATAACTATTAATCCGCTATAAAACCAAATAGGTGTTTTCGTAGTTTCTTTTAATTCATAATATGCAAGCTTTGCTTGATCAGGCATATTTTTTAAGAGATACATTTGATTACATTTGGTACAATTTGATATTCCAGATTTACCACCTGAAAGAAAAGGGATTTGGAGTAAATGCTTATAAGTTCCWAWAATTGAAATTTTTGTTGWTTTWTTCGAATTGCATTTAGGACAAACTATATTTTTTGAAATATTAGTTTTTAAAATTGAAGTGTTTTTTCCAGCAAAAATCATAATTACATTTCTAAAGAATGGTACACGTTTTGAACATCATCGTCCTCTTCTAATTTTTCCAACAACTTTTCAACGTCTGCTTGTTGTTCCTCAACCAATTTTGTTGTGGCAGATGGTATGCGCTCAAAACCAGAAGAAATAATTTCCAATGAGTTTTCTTCAAAATAACTTTGAAGAGCGCCAAATTGTTCAAAAGGTGCATAAATGATAATACCATCTTCATCATCACATACTTCTTCTACTTCAAAATCAATTAATTCTAATTCAAGTTCTTCTAAATCTGTCGTAATATTTTCTTTTTTTAATGTAAAAGTACACTTACGATCAAACATAAAAACTACAGAACCAGAAGTCCCTAAGTTTCCGTCACATTTGYTAAATRCAGCYCTWACRTTAGCAACAGTTCTATTGTTATTATCCGTGGCAGTTTCTACAACAACCGCAATACCGTGAGGTGCATAGCCTTCAAATAATACTTCTTTATAATTGCTTGTGTCCTTGTCAGCAGCTTTTTTTATTGCGCGTTCAACATTGTCTTTTGGCATATTTGCTGCCTTTGCATTTTGCATTACCGCTCTTAAGCGAGAGTTTGTATCAGGGTTTCCGCCTCCATCGTTAATAGCCATTACAATATCCTTCCCAATTTTGGTRAAAGTTTTTGCCATSGCAGACCAACGTTTCATTTTTCTTCCTTTTCTAAGYTCAAAGGCTCTTCCCATAATYAAATATTTTTTAGTGTTGCAAATGTAMTTATTACMAWMKGTTTTTACAATYTTTTAAACTTGAATAATCCCTAAATTAAATTGTTTTTTTATTGGTGCATGATTTGCAGCTTCAATACCCATCGAAACCCATTTTCTGGTATCTAACGGATTRATWAYRGCATCGGTCCAWAWMCKTGCAGCRGCATAATAGGGAGATGTTTGTGCGTCGTAGCRCTTTTGAATAGAGGCTAAAATTTCTTGCTCTTTTTCTTTTGAAATCTTTTCCCCTTTCTTTTTTAAAGAGGCCGTTTCAATTTGAAGTAATACTTTTGCAGCTTGTTCACCACCCATTACTGCTAAACGAGCTGAAGGCCAAGCTACAATTAATCGAGGATCATACGCTTTACCACACATTGCATAATTACCCGCTCCATAAGAATTTCCAATGATAATAGTAAATTTTGGAACAACAGAGTTGCTTACAGCATTTACCATTTTTGCACCATCTTTGATAATGCCACCGTGTTCACTTTTGCTTCCAACCATAAACCCTGTTACATCTTGTAAAAATACCAAAGGAATCTTTTTTTGATTGCAGTTTGCTATAAAACGTGTTGCCTTATCAGCTGAATCTGAATAAATAACCCCACCAAATTGCATTTCTTTTTTAGCATTCTTTACAACTTTACGTTGATTGGCAATAATTCCGACAGCCCACCCATCAATTCGGGCATATCCACAAATAAGAGTTTTACCATACTCTTTTTTATACTCTTCAATTTCAGAATTATCAACRAKRCGTTTAATAATTTCRTGCATATCGTATTGATCAGTTCTTAAAGAAGGTAATATGCCAAAAATATCTTCAGGATTTTCTACTGGTTTTTCAGATTTAATTTTATTAAATCCAGCCTTTTCAAAATCTCCAATTTTAGCAACTATATTTTTAATTTTATCTAAGGCGTCTTTATCATCACTAGCTTTGTAATCTATTACTCCACTTATTTCAGTATGTGTTGTTGCACCACCCAACATTTCATTGTCAACAGTTTCACCAATAGCAGCTTTCACCAAGTAACTACCAGCTAAAAATATACTGCCCGTTTTATCCACAATAATGGCCTCATCACTCATTATTGGTAAATATGCACCACCTGCAACACAACTTCCCATCACTGCTGCAATTTGAGTAATTCCTTTGCTACTCATAATGGCATTATTTCTGAATATGCGTCCGAAATGCTCTTTATCTGGAAAAATTTCATCTTGCAGTGGTAAATAAACTCCTGCACTATCTACCAAATAAATAATAGGGAGTCTGTTCTCAATTGCAATTTCTTGCGCTCTTAAATTCTTTTTTCCAGTAATAGGAAACCAAGCACCGGCTTTAACCGTGGCATCATTGGCTACAACTATGCATTGTTTTCCTTTGATATACCCAATTTTAACGACCACACCACCCGATGGGCAACCTCCATGTTCTTCATACATTTCGTTTCCTGCCAAGGCTGCTATTTCAATGGATTCACTTTTTTTATCAAAGAGATAATCCAATCGTTCTCTAGCTGTTAACTTACCTTTTGCTTTGTGTTTTKCTATTCGATCAGTGCCTCCACCTTTATAAACCTTTAAAAGATTTTTTTTAAGATTGGTTATTTGAAGTTTATTAAAATCTTCGTTTTTATTGAAATTGATGTTCATTTTATACCTAATTTACTATTGGCTAAAGTACAAAATGAATGTTAAAGATTGTTGTATAATTACCTAGAAATAAAATACCTAGGTAAATAAAAATATTYTATGTAACTTTGTCNAARAATTWAWATAAATAWTAGCATGAAGATTAAAAAAATAGTTTATTGGGTKGCAACAGGATTATTAAGCATTTTATTATTAATGTCATCGGGGATGTACATTTTTCAAAATGAAATGATTCAACAAGCCTTTCAAAGTTTTGGGTATCCAACATATTTAATTTATCCTTTAGTAGTTGCTAAACTATCAGCAGTAGTTGTATTATTAACACAAAAACAATCATTTTTAAAGGAATGGGCCTATGCTGGATTATTTTTTGAATTTGTATTGGCCATTTTTGCACATGTCATGGTGAACGATGGAGAACAAATGGCAGCTGTAATGGCAATGGTACTATTAGTAATCTCTTATATCTTTGGAAAAAAAATAGTTAACTAAAAATAGAACGATGAAAAATATTGTTACAATAGGAGGAAGTACCAGTAAAAATTCAATCAATAAAGTATTGGCAGAATATGCAGGAAGTTTGTTGAAAAATGTAAACCTGACAAAAGTGGATCTAAATAATTTTGAAATGCCGTTGTTTTCTGTTGATATTGAAAGTGACCAAGGATATTCAAAAGGTGCAATTGAATTAAATCAACTTTTTGAAAAAGCAGATGGTTTTGTGATTTCTTTGGCTGAACACAATGGGGCTTATTCGGCGGCGTTTAAAAATACGTATGATTGGCTCTCAAGAATAGAAGGCAATGTTTGGAGAAACAAACCAATGTTATTGTTAAGTACTTCACCAGGAGTTATGGGAGGTAAGTTCGTTATGGAAATTGCAACAAATAAATTTCCGCGAATGGGTGCAAATATTGTAGGAAGTATGTCTATTCCTTCATTTTATGACAATTTTAAGGATGGGAATATTGTTAATGTTGAATTAAAAGGTGAGCTTCTTAAACGAATTGAAGAATTAGAAAACTCATTATAATTATGGGAGATCTTGCTAAGGATATAAAATCTCAATTTCTAAATGAAAGAGTTAAGGCCTTGATTAATATCAAATACACGGCTAATTGGCTTGATAATATAGGGAATGAAATTTTACAACCATTTAATATTTCAATTCAGCAATATAATATTTTAAGAATTTTGAGGGGGGCAAGGAATGCTTTAACAGTGAAAATAGTTAAGGAAAGAATGATTCAAAAGTCACCAAATTCAACTCGTTTAATGGATAAATTGTGTGATAAAAGATTAATTGAAAGGAGCAGATGTGAAAATGATAGAAGGGTAGTGTATGTAAAAATAACAACGAAAGGTTTGCAGCTTTTGGACCATATTAATATTCATGAATTTGATGAACATATGAATGCGATCACAGAATCAGAAGCAAAAACATTAAATAGAATTCTAGATAAAATTAGATAAATGATGAAAAAAATAATACAAAGAGCAAATGAAAGAGGAAAAGCAGATCATGGTTGGTTAAAAGCTAACTTTTCATTTAGTTTTGCGCATTATTACAATCCTGAGAAAGTGAATTTTGGAGCTCTAAGAGTATTGAATGATGATACTATTCAAGGAGGAATGGGTTTTGGGATACATCCTCATGATAATATGGAAATTATTACAATTCCATTAAAGGGGAGCTTAAAGCATCGAGACTCTATGAGTAATAAATGGTTTGCACTTCATACGGGTGAAGTTCAAATAATGTCAGCAGGAACAGGCTTAAAGCATTCTGAAATGAATAATTCGGCAAAAGATGAAGTTAATTTGTTTCAAATTTGGATACTCCCAAACAAGCAAAAAGTTGCTCCACGTTATGATCAAAAGAAATTTAATTCATTAGAAAGAAAGAATAAATTACAAATGTTGGTTTCTTCAATTGATGAAGAATTTGAGGGGACTCTAAAAATCCATCAAGATGTTCAAATTTCAAGAGTAGATTTAGAGGTAGATTCAAATTTTAACTACACCTTAAAATCAGAAAACCATGGAGTTTATGTAATGATTATAAGTGGTGAAATTAGTTTTGATAATGAGATCTTTAAAGAAAGAGATGCTATTGGGATATCTCAAGCCAAAAATTTTAAGATGAAAGCTGAAATTAATTCTGAAATTCTTKYKAKTSWRKTWCYTAKKMRWKTWWWWAWTYYARWYTYMWCMKMWRAYAWRMWWRMWKWRARKGKMMKKWWKTWMWRARWTYAKYWAKTWYAMRWTAACGATATTTGCAAACCATATATTGCTTTTAAAATAATTAACAAAAACATATAAAATATCATGAATAAAAACAAAGTATTAGCTTGGGCTACCTTTCTAATGATCATAATGGGGTTTATTTTAATAGCATTAGGAGCTTTTAGATACGATGAAATTGCTGGTTGGGGTTTTGCAACCGTAGGAGTTGGTTTTTTTGCCATTGCTTGGGTATTCAATGCCTTAAAAGGGAGGGTGTAATTAATAATAGAACGTGTTAGGATGGAAAGTTTAAAAAATAAAAAAGCTTTAGTAACAGGAGGAAGTAGAGGTTTGGGTAAAGCAATAGCATTGGCTTTGGCAAGTGAAGGTGTGCATGTAGTGGTTACAGGAAGAGATGAAGTTAAATTATCGGAAACCGTAAAAGAAATTGAAAAAACAGGAGTAAAAGCTAGTTATGCCATTTTTGATGTTTCTAATGAAGAAAAAGTAAAAGAATCGATTACTGAAGTGATAAAAGATGTTGGTGCAGTTGATATTTTAATTAATAATGCTGGAATTGGTGAGTTTGGTGGATTTTTAGAACTGTCAACAGAAAGATTTGAAAAAATTATTCAAACAAATTTATTTGGACCATATTATATAATGAAGAATATTTTACCTGCAATGGTTGAACAAAAATCAGGAGATGTTGTAAATGTAGCTTCTACAGCAGGTTTAAAAGGAGGGCCTATGACTAGTGCTTATACTGCATCTAAAGCGGGGTTAATAGGATTGTCGGAATCTGTAATGTATGAAATGAGAAAGCATAATATTAGAGTTTGTACACTTACACCGAGTACTATCGCAACTGATATGTCTAAAGACTTGAATTTAACAGACGGGAATCCTGAGAAAGTATTACAACCAGAAGATTTTGCTGAGTTAGTAATTGCTCAATTAAAACTAAACAAAAGAGCATTAATGACTACTGCTTCATTATTCTCTACCAATCCATAAAATAATAATATTAAAAAATAATTAAAGAATGTCAGACGATAAGAAAGTTATATTTTCTATGTCAGGAGTAGGTAAAACCTACCAAGGCGCAAATAAGCAGGTTTTAAAAAATATATATTTAAGTTTCTTTTATGGTGCTAAAATTGGAATKKTARRWKTAAATGGATCAGGKAAATCAACCTTRCTTAAAATYATTGCWGGACTTGAAAAAAGYTATCAAGGAGATGTTRTTTTTTCTCCAGGATATWCKGTTGGGTTTTTATCKCARGARCCTMWWYTKGATGATACTAAAACRGTKTTAGATATTGTAAAAGAAGGTGTCGCTGAAACGGTGGCTATTTTAGATGAATACAATAAAATAAACGATATGTTCGGTTTAGAAGAAGTGTATTCTGATGCAGATAAAATGGATAAGTTAATGGCTCAACAAGCAGTTCTTCAAGATAAAATTGATGCTGCAAACGCATGGGAATTAGACACTAAACTGGAAATTGCAATGGATGCTTTACGTACACCTGTTGGCGATACACCAATTAAAAACCTTTCAGGTGGTGAACGAAGAAGAGTCGCACTTTGTAGATTATTACTACAAGAGCCAGATATATTATTATTAGATGAACCTACCAACCATTTGGATGCGGAGTCTGTACATTGGTTAGAGCATCATTTGCAACAATATAAAGGAACTGTAATTGCAGTAACACATGATCGTTATTTTTTAGATAATGTTGCTGGCTGGATTTTAGAATTAGACAGGGGAGAGGGAATTCCTTGGAAAGGAAATTATTCATCATGGTTGGATCAAAAATCAAAGCGATTAGCCCAAGAATCAAAGACGGCTTCTAAACGTCAAAAGACCTTAGAACGGGAACTGGAATGGGTTCGGATGGCTCCAAAAGGTCGACATGCGAAGTCCAAAGCACGTTTAGCAAACTACGATAAATTAATGAATCAAGACCAAAATAAGCTTGATGAAAAACTAGAGATTTATATTCCTAATGGTCCTCGTTTGGGAACTAATGTAATTGAAGCTGATGGTGTATCAAAAGCTTTTGGAGATAAACTGCTATATGAAAATTTAAAATTTAATTTACCACAAGCAGGAATTGTTGGTATTATTGGTCCAAATGGAGCTGGTAAAACAACTATTTTTAGAATGATAATGGGTGAAGAAACTCCAGATAAGGGAGCGTTTAAAGTAGGAGATACTACTAAAATAGCCTATGTAGATCAAGCACATTCAAATATAGATTCCAATAAAACGATATGGCAAAATTTTTCTGATGAACAGGAATTGATAATGATGGGTGGTAAACAAGTAAATTCACGTGCTTATTTAAGTCGTTTTAACTTTTCAGGAAGTGAGCAAAATAAAAAAGTAAGTGCACTTTCAGGCGGAGAACGTAATAGGTTACATTTGGCAATGACATTACGGGAAGAAGGGAACGTGTTATTACTAGATGAACCAACAAATGATTTAGATATTAATACATTAAGAGCTTTAGAAGAGGGCTTAGAAAATTTTGCTGGTTGTGCTGTTGTTATTAGCCATGACCGTTGGTTTTTAGACAGAATATGTACACATATATTGGCTTTTGAAGGGAATTCAGAAGTGTATTTCTTTGAAGGATCATTCTCCGATTATGAAGAAAATAAGAAAAATCGCTTAGGTGGTGACTTAATGCCGAAGCGTATCAAGTATAAAAAATTGATCAGATAAAAAAAAGCTGCCTTCAAAGGCAGCTTTTTTTAGCTTTGGGACTTCCTTATTATTCCTTTRCTTTTGGAAATAGGATGTTATTTTCTAAATGAATATGTTGATACAAATCGTTGATAAATTCATCAAGTTTGTGGTATAAAGCTTTGTAAGTATTGCAAGCCCATTCGGGTGGCGTAAAATTATTACTTAATGATTGAATTTTTTTAACAATAGTACCKGCATTGTCATGCTCATCTTCAAGGATGCTAATTACGTTTTTATCATATTGAAAGTTGCTATCTGCTGCTTTAGCTCTAATTGCAGGAAATAAAATTGTTTCTTCTTTTTCTAAGTGAGAGGTCAATTCATCAGATAGCGTTGAAAATAAGTTGGAAATTTCAATGGTCTCTTTTGCATGCTCTCCATGTACACTCGCAACTTTAGTAGCAAATTCATGTATAATACCAAGGTTCTCCTTAACATAGCTATGATGAATGTTCGTTATATAATCAACTAAAAATTCAGGGGTCCAATCTTTAAAATTTAAATTAGGTGCATTTGTTTTAGAGGTGCTATTTATTAAATCATTTACAACATCATCTACATTTATATTTGCTTTTATACATGCATTTTCAACTGTTTTGCCACCTCCGCAACAAAAATCTAAATTATATTTTTTAAAAATGGATGCTTTACTGATATCATCACTTACAATTTCGGCTATAGTCTTGTTCTTTAAATCTAACATTATAAATATTTTAGATTACAAAGATACAAAAAATAATAAAAGATAAATAAGTCTTCTATTATTTAATCCAAAGGCAATCCATATAATCAGTTAGCATATGAAATAATAATCCTATTGCAATAATTCTTGTTTTAGGAAATAGCAACAGTACAATATAAAGTATTATTGCATAATAGGAGTGAAAGGGATGGTAATTTATACTGCATCTAGAAGTACTAAAAAGTGGAATTGCAACTAAGTGATCTAGGTCGACAAACATAGTAAGGACAAAAATTAGCCATATTTTTTTCCATTGCTTATTAAAAAAAAGATAAGCAATTAGCCCAGGAACTACAAAGTGCATTCCGTAGTGTGTTATAAATCGTAAAATTTCCAAGGCTAAAAGTTAAGGGTTTGACTTTCTAAATAATTTAGTGCATTTGGACCTTCCATAAAGAGTAAATCTAAAATACTTAAGTTAGAAATAAAACCATGATTTTGCTCAAAGACTTGGATGTATCGTTCAAAATTAAATTCTTGATTTGATTTAGCGATCGCTAAATGACGAGCATCTCTATAATTAGGCTCTGTATGATACTCAATTGTTGTTGAAACCGGAATTTCAAGCTGCAAAGAATCCATAACAAACTCATGGGATTTTAAATTTAAATCTAATAAAAAAGGCATTCTTTTTTCAAAAAGAGGGCGTAAATCATCAATATAAAATTCAAAAAAGGGAGATGAATTGTAAGCAGTTTCTAACGTTTTAAGGTGTAACTTATGCCAATCATCTTTATAATCTATTTTTATATCTTTTGTCTTTTGTTTATTTTCTTTGCCATGTTGAATGGGAACATTTAATAAGTGTTTTCCATGAGCCGTATTAATGTAACAACGATTTCTGAACGTTTGTTTTTGAAAATTATCTTCAACTTCAAAAATTAGTTCTTTCGAATTTGCTACTACGATATACTGAGCAATTGGCGAAAAATAGGTTGGTTGAAGTAGTGTCATTTATCTTGATGAAATTTAGAAGACTATCACTTTAAAACGAGATTAGAAGTCACATTATAATTGGCGATAAGAATTATTCAGCATTTTTACGCTTTCTATATGAGCTATAACCAAACCAAATAACAAGTAGACCTATGAAATAGTATAAATATGAAACTGGCTTACCACTTCCATGTACCGTTGTAAAAACACGATCCCATCTAATTTTATTGCCTAATCCCTGTGCATTACTATCCCAACTGAACCAAATAAAAACAGGCTTTCCAACAACATGGTCAAAAGGAACATAACCCCAATAACGTGCATCTTCTGAATTGTGGCGGTTATCACCCATCATCCAATAATAATTTTGCTTAAAAGTATACGAAGTTGCTAATTTTCCGTTGATAAAAATTTCATCACCGTTAATTGTTAAATTATTATGTTCATATACTTCAATAATTCTTTTATAGAATGGTAATGATTTAGTGTTTAATTCAACTGTTTTCCCTTCTTCAGGAATGTAAATTGGTCCATAATTATCTTTTGACCAGTTATATCGCTCATTATGGGGAAATATCGTTGAATCAAAATTACCTATAGGTGAAAGATCTTTAATAACACTTTTGACGTATGGGTTGTTTTTAAGTTTTTGAGCATTTTTGTCCGTTAGATTTACAATGARTTCTCCATTTGCCCCACCACCTAATTCAGTTGAACCATATCTGGTAACTAAACTATTAGGATTAAATCCTTCTGAAACAGTTACATTGTGATAATATTGCGGTTTTGCTCTATCAGGAAGTTGAGTTCTTTCTCCATCGATGAAAATATATCCATTCTTTATCTCTAAAGAATCTCCAGGAATACCAACGCAACGCTTAACGTAGTTTGATTTTTTATCAATAGGTTTATCAATATGAATTTTAGAATAATCTCTAAAAAAACGAACGGTATCTACAGGCCAGTTAAAAACAACAATTTCATTTCTTTTAATATGTTGAAAACCGGGGATTCTAAAATATGGAAGCTGAGGTTCTTTTAAATAAGATTTTGCCTTTACTAACGGCAAAGAATCATGAACCATTGGAGCTGCAACAACTGTCATTGGTGTTCTTGCACCGTAATGAAATTTACTAACAAATAGAAAATCTCCCACTAATAACGATTTTTCTAATGAGGATGTTGGTATTGTATAAGGCTGCATAAAATAAGTATGTACTAGTGTTGCTGCAACAATTGCAAAAACAATAGAGCTTACCCATTCTCCTAGCTCAGTTCGTGACTGTAAACTTCGATCTTCAATGTAGCTTACATTCGTTAAATAATTTAGATAAAATGTATAAAGACCAAATGTTAGAACAGCTAAAAACGAATCAATTGTTGAATTTTTTCCGAAACTTCTGATCGTTTCAATCCAAATTACTGGAAACATTAATAAATTTATAATAGGAATAAACAATAAGAATACCCACCAAGTAGGTCGGTTTATTATTTTCATTAGAACAACAGCATTGTAAATTGGAATAATTGCTTCCCATGATTGTCTACCTGCTTTTACATACAATTTCCAGGTTCCAAGAAAGTGAATAACTTGTACTATTAAGAAAAATATAAACCATTGAATCATTGTCATAATTAATAAATTTTAATATTATTTTAAGCCTAAAACGTCTTTCATTGTAAAAACCCCTGTTTTGTTTACAAGCCATTCGGCTGCAATTRMMSSSSYYRWRSCMRARSCRSYKSTSTKATGAGCNGNNYSYTKMWTRWKKMTAKKGYCCASKYCWKMTRYRKMAKCKATGSRMKSMGYKMCWGGWACATCWGGRATGCGTTTTGYTAYWATAGGTATYTCGGWTTCGTTATTTGTTACATTTAAAGCCCAATTGTTTTTATGGGTATGCTTTATAATTCCTTCTGCTAAAGTAATGGCTGTACCACTTGGTTCATCTAATTTTTTTGTGTGATGAATTTCCTCCATTGAAATTTGATACTGATTTAAATTGCGCATCATTTTAGCCAAGTATTCATTTAATTCAAAAAAGATATTCACCCCTAAACTAAAATTTGAAGCATAAATAAACGCCCCTTTTTTTTGGATACATAGATTAGTTGCTTCTCCAAATTTGTTTAACCAACCAGTTGTTCCACTTATTACAGGAACATTATTGTTTAAACAGTTTGAAATATTATTAAAGGCTACAGATGGAACACTAAAAYCAATAGCAACATCGGCAACAGTAATATCGTAATTTTTAGTATTTTCATCCACTTTTAATACAATTTCATGACCTTTTTGTAACGCAATTTGTTCAATTGTTTTACCCATTCTTCCATACCCTAAAAGTGCTATTTTCATTGTTAAAAATTAAAATTAATTTGTGCTCCAACGATGGTTTTATTATTAACTGTATTTTTAATTAATTTGGGGTTAATAGTTAAATTATTATTTACATTATGTTGTAGTAAATGCGCGTTGGTACTCGCTTCAATAATTTGTAAAACATACAAGCCCACAGATACTAATAATGATAAATCTCTATCTTTTTTATAAGTTTCTTGTGCTGAAATTAAAGCGTCTTCAGATAAAAATGGTTTTCCATCTAAACCATCAAACTCATCGGGTTTATTATTTTTCCTCAATTTAAAAGAATTTCGAACTCTATTGTAATTGCTATTATTTACACTATATAAATAAATACCCGAACCAAGAGCTGCATAAACAAATGGAATTTTCCAATATTTTTTATTGTATGCTTGTCCTAAACCAGGTAAAATGGCCGAATAGAAAGCTGCTTTTGAAGGCGCCAACGGATCGTAACTTGTTGAGTTTTCAAATACAGTATCTTTAATTTTTAAAACTGAACTTTCTTGTGAAAAACTCTGAAATATTGCTAAATAAATAAGTACAAAAAATATGTATAATTGTTTGTTTAACACTATTCTAGTAATTTTTTTATCCGATTAAAATCTTCTTCTGAATGAAAAGGAATTAAAATTTTTCCTTTATTTTTTCCAGCTAATTTAATAACAATTTTATGTCCAAAGTATTCACTAATAGTTTTTAAACCTTTAGAAATAAATTTAGGAGTATCAATTGTTTTAACAGATTTTATAGGAGCAATTGAGTTTCCTTCTTTAAGATTTTTTACTAATTGTTCAGTTTGGCGGACGGATAATTTTTGTTGAATTATTTTTTCATAAATATTTAATTGAACTTCAGTATTTTCAATATTAATTAAGGCTCTACCATGCCCCATAGACAAAAATCCATCACGCATTCCTGTTTGAATAATTGGATCCAGTTTTAACAAACGCAAATAATTGCTGATGGTAGAACGTTTTTTACCTACACGTTGGCTCATTTCTTCTTGTGTTAGGTCAATTTCATCAATTAAACGCTGATAAGAAAGTGCAACTTCTATAGGGTCTAAATCTTTGCGCTGTATGTTTTCAACCAATGCCATTTCAAGCATTTCTTGGTCTTTGGCTATTCTTATATACGTAGGAATTGTGTTATTTCCAATTAATTTAGAAGCTCTTAATCTTCGTTCGCCCGATACTAGCTGGAACTTATTTCCTTCTAATTTTCGAACTGTAATGGGTTGAATTACACCTAGTTCTTTTATTGAGCTTGCTAATTCTCGCAATGTTTCTTCATTAAAGTAACTTCTTGGTTGGTAAGGGTTTACCTCGATTAGATCTAATTCTATTTCAACAATGCTACCAACAATTTTATCAGCATTTTCATCTTTAACGGAAGTAATATCTGAATTAGGATTGTTTAATAAGGCTGATAAGCCTCTTCCTAGCGCTTGTTTTTTACTTGCTTTTGCCATCCTTATTGTTTAGTTTTAAAATTTCGTTGGCTAAGTTAATATAATTAACTGCACCTTTACTTGTAGCGTCATAAGCAATAATGCTTTCCCCAAAACTTGGAGCCTCACTTAATCGAACATTTCGTTGAATAATGGTTTTGAAAACCATATTTTGAAAATGTTTTTTTACTTCTTCAACTACTTGGTTTGATAGACGCAGACGAGAGTCGTACATTGTAAGTAATAAACCTTCTATATCTAATGTTGAGTTATGTATTTTTTGAATACTTTTTATAGTGTTTAATAATTTTCCTAATCCTTCTAATGCAAAATATTCACACTGAATAGGAATAATTACAGAGTCTGCAGCAACCAGCGCATTTAACGTAATTAATCCAAGAGATGGCGCGCAATCAATTAAAATATAGTCATACTCATYTTTTATGTCTGCGAGCGCTTCTTTTAGTTTAAATTCTCTTTTATCTTTATCAACTAATTCAATTTCAATGGCTACTAAATCTATATGCGCAGGAATGATGTCAACATTTGGAGAGTTTGTAGGGACAATAGCTTCTTTTGCTGAAATTGCATGCTCTAATAATTGATAACTTCCAAGTTCAACTTCTTCAACGATAATTCCAAGACCAGAGGAGGCATTTGCTTGAGGGTCAGCATCAATTAGCAATATTTTCTTTTCTAAAACCCCTAAAGCGGCGGCCAAATTAACAGTTGTTGTAGTTTTACCAACACCACCTTTTTGATTTGCAATTGCAATAATTTTCCCCATAAAAGAATTTAGCTTTATATAAAGTTGTAAAAATACAATTATTTATGGTTTTTAAAAGTGAATAATGTTAACAAAGAGCCAAATTAAAATAAAACTTAACAATCCTTAGTAATACACTTTGAGTGAAGTCGAAATACTTTCAATTAACAATTTAAATTTCTCAACTTCACTCGAAATGTAGGTTAAAGCACTTAGAAAGTGCCTTTTAGTTTATTAGTTTTTAACAGGGATATTTTCTAAGATTGTAAGCAAATACTTCCAGAATTTTTGAGCAGATTTAATATTAGCTCTTTCATCAGGTGAGTGTGCACCTTGTATMGTTGGTCCRAATGAAATCATATCCATATCAGGRTAATTTGTACCTAAAATACCACATTCTAASCCWGCATGACAGGCAACAACATKAGCYTTAYTRCCAAATAGTTTTTCATAAKTATCACTTAAWACRTTTAATATTGGAGAATCTRSATTYGGTTTCCAACCAGGATATGAACCTGAAAGCGTTACTTGATAACCTGCCAATTCAAAAGCCGCTTTTAGTGTGTTTGCCAAGTCAAATTTTGATGTTTCAACTGAAGACCTTGTTAAACATAATATAGTAATATCTTCATCTTTAACAATTACACGTGCTACATTGTTTGAAGTTTCAACTAAATCTTCCATATCATTACTCATTCTAAAAACACCGTTATGTGCTGCATAAATGGTATTAAGTAGTGTAATTTGGCTGATGGTTGTCATCACTTTTTTTGGTGCTGTTGTTTCAGTAACTGAAATAGTTAAATTGCTATCAACTGATTTAAGTTCTTTTTTAATTTGGTAGGCAACTTTAGTTATTTTCTTTAAAAAAGCATCTTTTTTAGCTGAATAGACTGAAATTAAAGCAAAGCTTTCTCTAGGAATAGCATTTCTTAAACTTCCACCATTTATTTCAGAAATTCTTATAAAATCTTGACTAGCATATAACAAGCGATTCATAATTTTATTTGCATTTCCAAGACCTTTATGAATGTCCATTCCAGAATGACCACCATTTAAACCTGTTACTGAAATTGAATATCCCGTACTGTTTGAAGGTGTATGAACTTCATGATATACGTTTTTGACAGTAAGGTCAATTCCTCCTGCGCAACCTATGTCAATTTCGTCATCTTCTTCAGTATCTAAATTTAATAATATTTCACCATCTAAATAACCTGCCTGTAATCCCATTGCTCCTGTCATTCCAGTTTCTTCATCAATAGTAAATAACCCTTCAACGGCTGGGTGTTTGATTGTTGTAGAAGCTAAAACACTCATTATTGCAGCAACACCTAAACCGTTATCTGCACCAAGAGTTGTTCCATCAGCACGAACCCAACCATCTTCAATTTTCATKTTAATMCCTTCAGTATCAAAGTCAAATACAGTATCAGAATTTTTTTGATGAACCATGTCTAAATGCGATTGCATTACAATGGTTTTGCGATTTTCCATACCGTTAGAAGCGGGCTTCTTAATAATTACATTACCAACATGATCAACAACAGTTTCGAGGTTTAATTTCTTACCAAAATCAACCATAAACTGAATCACTTTTTCTTCTTTTTTTGAACCTCTTGGAACWKYRTYTAWRYMKGSWAWAWWWWYYYWTMKTKYMWWRGKWTCMAKRKTKYWTRWATCTTTAWTCATTTTGTATTATTTTGATTTATTTATTATAATATTTCTAGTACAGTTTCGGTTAATGGCTTTCTTACTTTTTGCATTCCGTTCATAACATCATCATCAGCTCTGAATCCTACAGGAAGCATTAAAACAGATTTTAAATCTAGGTCTTTTAAATTTAACAATTCATCAATTTTTTCAGGTATAAAACCTTCCATGGGGCAGCTATCAATTCCTTCAACAGCACAAACGGTCATTAAATTACCTAAAGCTATGTAGGTTTGGTATACTGCTGATAACTGTTTTTCTTCAAGCGTTTTAGTTTTATACATATCAACCAATTGATTTCTGAAAGTTGAAACTACTTCTTCAGAAGTCCCTCTAGCCTCTTTTTCCAAATCAAAATATGCATTAACATCGTCAACAGTCGTGTCATTTTCAATACATAAAACTAATAAATGTGAAGCATCTGCAACTTGACGTTGAAAATAGGAATATTTAACAAATTTCTCTTGAAGTTCTTTATTCTGAATAATAATTAACTTTAGCGGTTGGAGACCAAAGGATGTGGGTGTTAAACTAAATGCTTTTTTAAGTATTTCAATTTGTTGTTTAGAGAGCTTTTTAGAAGCATCAAACTTTTTAGTAGCATATCTCCATTCTAAGCTATTAAGTATGTCCATTTAAATAAAATTAATTCGTACAAAAATAATTTAAAATTACTTAAAATTGGTGTTTTATAAATTCAATTTTYATAACTAGAAGTTAATTTTTACWTTTATAAANGWTAAAAATTACTATGAAAGAAAATTTRTTGCATTTTATATGGAAACTWAGACTGTTTTCATCTAAAAATTTACGGACTACAAAAGGAGAAATTATTGAAATTATTTCAATGGGTACTGAAAATATAAATTCAGGACCAGATTTTTTAAATGCTAAAATTGTAATTAATGAGCAACTTTGGGCTGGTAATGTTGAAATTCATTTAAATTCAACTGATTGGTATATTCATAATCATGAAACAGATGAAAACTATGATTCAATAATTTTACATGTTGTTTGGGAACATACCGTTGAAATATTTAGAAAAACAAATGATGCTATTGCTACTTTAGAATTAAAAAAATATGTGTCGAAGAATTTATTACTCAATCACAAGCAACTTTTTAACCATTCTAAAAATTGGATAAATTGCGAAAATAATATTCATACAATTAAATCATTTGGTTTTAAAAAATGGATTGAACGACTTTATTTTGAGCGTTTAGAAAAAAAATCTGAATTTATTCAACATATATTAGTAAGAACGAATAATAATTGGGAGGCAACTTTATTTGTGTTGTTAGCAAAGAATTTTGGACTAAAAGTTAATGCTGAGTCTTTTGTTAATTTTGCTTCTTCTTTTGATTTTTCAATTGTTAGAAAAGTTTCTTCTAACCTTGAGCAATTAGAAGCATTGTTTTTTGGACAAGCAGGTTTATTGTCCAATAATTATGAATCAGGATATTTTAAGAAGCAAAAGGCTTCCTACGAATATCTAAAAATTAAATTTAAACTAACATCAATTTCATATGGGCAAGTTCAATTTTTTAGACTGCGACCCACTAATTTTCCAACAATTCGTTTATCTCAATTAGCTGTATTATATAGTACGTATCAGAATTTATTTTCAAAAGTGATTGAAATTAGTACTATTAATGGTTTTTATAATTTGTTAAATAGTTCAACATCATCATTTTGGGAAACGCACTATACTTTTGAAACAGAAGCTAATAAAAAGGTAAAGAGACTTACAAAATCATTTATTGATTTGTTATTAATTAACACTATTATTCCATTAAAATTTATGTATTTAAAAAGTTTAGGGAAAAGTGATTTTAGTTCAGCAATTACAATTATTAACCAAATTAAACCTGAGAAAAATGTAATTATACAGAAGTTTAAAGAACTTAAAATTAATAGTAATAATGCTTTTGAAACTCAGGCATTACTYCAATTAAAAAATAATTATTGTGAYAAACAACRTTGTTTAAATTGTTATATTGGRAAAGAACTACTTGYAACTTAATTTTTAGGATACCAATTTTTAAGACGAAYTTCAATAGTTGGATTTTTAGAATTYACTAAAYTTTTAAAYGCTGAAATATCACTAAATCCKCCYTTRCCTCTATAATGAAAAGGRTATACAATTTTAGGTTGAAACTCYAAAACAGCRCTTGCWGCTTGGYTWATGTYCATRGTATAKGGTAAATTCATACAAATAAAAGCAATATCAATATTTTTAAGCATYCTCATTTCTTGTATATCTTCGGTRTCTCCTGAAATGTAAAKSTGTTTRTCATCTAWAGTTAWTACATAACCATTTCCTCTCCCTTTWGGATGTTTTGAATTTTCATTTTCAGGTAAGTTATACATGGCTAAGGCTTTAATAAAAATGCCAAATCTATGAACTCCTTGTCCATTATTTAGAATGACAATTTTAGAGTTGTATTTTTCTGGTAATTTATTGGCAACAGATTCGGGAACTATAAAAATGGCTTTTGAAGTATCTATCCCATCTAATGTGTTTTGATTCAGATGATCTCCATGGATATCTGTTATTAAAATAATATCAGGAGAATTTATTCCAAGATATAGATCAGCACCGCCATAAGGATCTACATAAATGGTGTTGTTATTGTATGTTAATATGAGACTACTGTGTAGTATAGGTTGAATTTCTATAAAACTATGTTGAGTTTTAATACTGTCTTTTGTTGATATTTGTGACCAACTATAGTTAGAAAATAGCAATAAGAAAATTAGTAAAATAAGTTTGAATCTCATAAATAAATAATTTTAGTGCAAAGAAATTGAAGCTGATAATTATTTAACGTTTTTATTTTTATAAAAGTCTTTCACCCAAGCTACCATTTGATTTTCTGTTAATGAATCCGCATTGAAAACACCTGCTAATTTAGCAGAAAGTATTATATTGGTTTGAATCTCTTTTTTAAAAATATTTTTCATTTTTGAAGGTCCAAATAGTACTAAAAAGTCACAACTATGTACTTCTTTTAGTAGGTTTTTCATAAAAAGATTAGTTTGCTCATTTTTACGGTTTAATTTATTTTTTTCGAAGGACATATACTGCCCTCCAAATCTCCCAAATTTTTTAGACTCTCCAGGAATCCTCTCTCTAACATTAATATTAGATTCAATTATTTTAATTGWGTGGTTGTTKTTTGTRAGWTTTACAATAAAGGCTTGTTTTGTGTCTATCCAAATTCCAATGTTTTTTATCATAATTGKTTATTTAARGTRTTAAACAATTGGGKAGAGGTTGGTACTTAATCTCAGTATAAATTTACAAAAAAAACAGGAAGTTTTACTAAATAATAAAAAAAGCTGTAACAATTTTTGTTACAGCTTTTTAATTGTAATTAAATTGATTGAATTATATCTTAAAAACAATAGCTGTTTTCATCGATCACTTTTTTTGCAATTACTTTTCTTAAAGCAATTGGGTTTGGGTTGTTAGTATATTTAGTAAAGCGCTTCAATCCCATAAGCATCATACGTTGTTCATCTCCATCTGAAAAGTAAACAATAGCTTCTTTACCCATACTACTAGTTATTTCAACAGCATTGAATAAATTTAATTTAGCCATTGCAATTTGACATTCAGCTTCTTTTTCAGAAGTTAATTTGACTACTTTTTCAGCTTTTAAAATTGCAGATTCTGCCATGTAAATTTCAATCATTATTTCAGCAGAAGTTAAAATTAATTGTTGATGGCTTTCCAAGTCCATACCGTAAGTTTGAACGGCTTTTCCAGAAATCATTAAAAAGGCTTTTTTTAATTTAGCAATCATTGCCTTTTCTTCAGATAATATCTCAGAGAAATCAGGAGTATCAAAAGATGGAATTCCCATAAGGCTATTACCAACTTCCATGGCTGGTGTTATAATGTCAATTTCACCTTTCATTGCTTTTTTTAGTAACATTCCAACAGTTAACAATCTGTTAATTTCATTGGTTCCTTCATAAATTCGTGTAATTCTGGCATCTCTCCAAGCACTTTCCATAGGAGTATCTTTTGAGAACCCCATTCCTCCAAAAATTTGGATACCTTCATCTGATACAAATTGAGAAACTTCAGAACCAAAAACTTTAATAATAGCACATTCAATAGCATATTCTTGAAATGCTGCTAATTCTGCATCTTGATGTGATTTGCCTTCTGCTAAAAGTGCGTCAATCATATTTTGAATATCTTTTGCAGCTCTGTAACAACCAGCATCTAAAGTGAAAGTTTTAGCGCTCATATCGGCATATTTTTTTTGAATGGCACCAAAATTTGAAATTGCTGTTTTAAATTGTTGACGTTCATTTCCGTATTTTACGGATTCGGTTACAATTCTCCGACTCGCATCCAAACAAGCAGCACCTAATTTAATACGACCAACATTTAAAGAATTTAACGCTATTTTAAAACCAGCCCCTCTTTGAGATAACATATTATCAACAGGTACTAGTGTGTCATTAAAAAAGACTTGACGGGTAGATGAGGAGCTTATTCCTAATTTATTTTCTTCTTCACCTAATGTTATTCCATTTGGATTGTTTTTATCAAAATCTAAAATAAAAGCAGTGATATTTTTATCGTTTTCAATACGAGCAAAAACAATGAAAACTTCGGCAAAACCAGCATTTGAAATCCACATTTTTTGCCCATTAATTTTATAATGTTTTCCGTCGGCAGTTAATTCGGCAGTTGTTTTTCCTGAATTAGCATCACTACCGGCTCCAGGTTCTGTTAAGCAATAAGCCCCAAATTTTTCGCCAGATGTTAAGACAGGTAAATATTTTTGTTTTTGTTCCTCAGTTCCATATAAAAAAATAGGCATAGTACCGATTCCAGTATGAGCTCCAAAGGCTGTTCCAATAGATCCTGTAGCTGAGGAAATATAGTCAGTCACTAACATAGTAGATACAAATCCCATTCCAATTCCTCCATATTCTTCTGGAATTGAAACACCTAAAAATCCCATTTCTCCTGCTTTACGCATCACTTCTTCAGTTAAGGCATAATCTTTATTTTCAAAACGTTCTTTATGAGGCCAAACTTCTCGGTCAATAAACTCTTTAACCGCATCTTTCATCATATTTTGCTCTTCATTAAACTCTTCTGATACAAAAACATCTTCAGATTTAATTTCTTTAATTAGGAATTCTCCTCCTTTAATTGTGCCCATTTTTAAACTATAATTTTAGATTTTAATAATTTATTTTAACAATTCATAAACGCCAGCAGCACCTTGTCCTGTACCAACACACATAGTAACAATACCGTATTTATTTTTTCTTCTCCGCATTTCATTAAATAATTGTACTGAAAGCTTAGCGCCAGTACAACCAAGTGGATGGCCTAATGCAATTGCACCACCATTCACATTTACAAGATCTTGATTGATGTTGAGTTCACGCATCACAGCTAAAGATTGTGAGGCAAATGCTTCATTTAATTCTATTAAATCAATATCATTCAACGTTAAGTTTGCCTGTTTTAATGCTYTTGGAATAGCTTTTACAGGTCCAATTCCCATAATACGAGGTTCAACWCCAACAGCGGCAAATGAAACCATGCGTGCRATAGGTTCWATATTCAATTCTTTYACCATRTCTTCACTCATTACCAATAAAAAWGCSGCWCCATCACTCATTTGGGATGAATTTCCTGCGGTAACACTTCCACCTTGTGCAAATACAGGGCGTAATTTTGCCAATGCTTCTATGGAAGTTCCTTTACGAGGTCCTTCATCAACTGAAACCGTATAATTTTTTGTATTCTTTTTTCCATTTTCATCCAAAAATATATTTTCAACAGTTATTGGAACAATATCATCTTTGAAAGTTTCTTTTGCTTGTGCTTCCAGCGCTTTCATATGTGATTTGAACGAAAATTCATCTTGATCTTCACGAGTAATTTTGAATTGTTGAGCAACAGCTTCAGCAGTTAATCCCATACCCCAGTAATAATCTTCATGACCTTCTTTAGCGGATTTATAATTAGGTACTGGTCTATAACCACCCATTGGAATATAACTCATACTTTCAACACCACCTGCAATTATGCAATCGGCCATCCCAGATTGAATTTTAGCAACGGCTATACTTACAGTTTCTATTCCTGAGGCACAATAACGATTGACGGTCATACCCGGAACATCTTCTATTTTTAGCCCCATTAATGAGATCAAACGCCCAATATTTAAGCCTTGTTCTGCCTCTGGCATGGCGTTACCTACAATTACATCGTCAATTCTTTTTTTATCTAATTGAGGAACATTTTTCAGTAAATGTTCAATCGTTTCAGCTGCTAATTCATCAGGTCTTTTAAATCTAAATACACCTTTTGGTGCTTTACCAACTGCAGTTCTATATCCTTGTACTATATATGCTGTTTTCATTTTTTAGTTTCTTAAAGGTTTACCAGTTTTTAACATATGCTCAATACGCTCTAACGTTTTTCGTTCAGTGAATAAACTCATGATAGCTTCACGTTCAATGTCTAATAAGTATTGCTCAGATACATAAGTCGATTCAGATAAATCTCCACCTGCCATGATATACCCTAATTTATTTGCAATTTTTTTGTCGTGTTCTGAAGCATAACGTCCTTTTTCTAAACTATCTGTTCCAACCAAAAACATTCCTAAAGCTTGTTGACCGTACACTAAAACTTTTTTAGGAACAGGTTGTGTATATCCATCTTCAAGCATTTGAATTGCATGACGCTTGGCCGTTGCAATTTGACGTTCTTTATTAACAACAACAATGTCTTTATGTTCTTTAAAGAAACCCAGATCAAATGCCTCATGTGCAGAAGTTGCAACTTTAGCCATTGCCACGTTAATAAAATAATCGCGTAATTTATTTAATTTAACGTCATCTTTTAATAGCCCTTCCGACGCTCTTAAAGTCATTTCTTTTGAACCAGCACCTCCAGGAATAATTCCAACACCAAATTCAACTAATCCAATGTAAGTTTCAGCAGCTGCAACAACCTTATCGGCATGCATACTCATTTCGCATGCGCCTCCAAAAGTGTATCCATGTGGAGCAATTATAGTTGGACATGAAGAATAACGCAATCGCATTACGGTGTCTTGAAAATATTTTACGGAGAAATTAAGTTCATCATATTCTTGTTCAACAGCCATCATAAATGCCATAGCCAAATTGGCACCTACGGAGAAGTTAGGAGCTTGATTTCCTAATATTACTGCATCGTATTCGGTTTCAGCTAAATCAATTCCTTTATTAATAGCCTGTAAAACTTCACCACCTAACGTATTCATTTTAGATTGAAATTCGACATTTAAAACACCATCTCCTAAATGTTGAATTGAAGCACCTGCATTTGACCATATAGTTTTAACTTCTCGGATATTGTTAAGAATTATAAAGCTATCCTGGCCAGGTATTTTTTCTTGTTTTTTAGATGGAATATTGTAGAAGTATTTAGTACCATCCTTTATTGAATAAAAAGAGTTGTTTCCACTTTCAAGCATTTCAGTTACCCATTTTGAAATAGGTAAATTTTGAGCTTTCATTAATTCAATACCAGCTTCAATGCCTATTGCATCCCATATTTCAAAAGGTCCGTGTTCCCAACCAAAACCAGCTTTCATAGCATCATCTAAGCGGTACAATTCATCGGAAATTTCAGGGATACGATGTTGAACATACCCAAACATGGCTGCAAAATTCTTTCTATAAAATTCCCCCGCTTTATCTTTTCCTTTGACCAATACTTTAAATCTATCAATTACATGATCAATAGTTTTAGTAAGCTCTAGCGTAGCAAATTTTGCTCTTTTATTAGGTCCATACTCAAGGGTATTTAAATCTAAAGATTGAATTGACTTTTTGCCATTCTCAATAACTTTTTTATAAAAACCTTGTTTTGTTTTACTTCCTAACCATTTGTTTTCCATCATTGTATTGATGAAATCAGGAAGTTTAAATAATTCATGAGACTCATCATTTGGACAATTTTCATAAATACCGTTTGCAACATGAACTAAGGTATCTAAACCAACAATATCAACAGTTCTAAAAGTAGCAGATTTTGGACGACCAATAACAGGTCCAGTTAATTTATCGACTTCTTCAATGGTTAGGCCCAAATCCTTTACTTGATGAAATAAACTCATAATACCGAAAATACCAACTCTATTTCCTATAAAAGCTGGGGTGTCTTTAGCTAAAACAGCAGTTTTTCCTAAGAATTTTTCGCCATACATCATTAAGAAATCTGTTACTTCCTGTTTGCAGTTTGGTCCTGGAACAACTTCAAACAGTTTTAAATAGCGCGGAGGATTAAAAAAGTGAGTTACAGCAAAATGTTTCTGAAAATCTTCACTTCGACCTTTATTCATATAGCCAATAGGAATCCCTGATGTATTTGAAGTAATTAAAGTGCCAGGTGTTCTATATTTTTCAATTTTTTCAAATACTGATTGTTTAATATCTAATCGTTCAACAACAACTTCAATAATCCAATCTACATCTTTAATTTTGTGTAAATCGTCATCTAAATTACCAGTAGAAATTCTACTCGCAAATTTTTGATTGTAAATAGGTGATGGTTTTGATTTTAGAGATGCTTTTAAGCTATCATTTACCAATCTGTTTCTTACTACTTTATCAATTAATGTAAGTCCTTTTGTTTTCTCAATAGCAGTCAAGTCAAAGGGAACTATGTCAAGCRATAAAACTTCTACACCAATGTTAGCGAAATGACAGGCAATACCTGATCCCATAATTCCTGAACCAATGACAGCTACTTTTTTTATTGGTCTTTTCATTATTTTTGTTTTTTATTTAGTCGAATTAATACCAAAAATCTTTTTATCGTTTATCAACTCATTTATTGTTTCAGCGACTTCAAAGAAGTGTTTAANTTTTTTTTTCTGAAATATGTTTTTTAACCGTTTCGTTAAATTTTATAACATGCTCTCTTGAAGTATTTCTTTTTTCAATTCCAAATTCAGTAAGCTTTATCAATACTCCTCTACCATCATCTGGGTTTTTTTCTCTGTAAATAGCGCCTTTATCTTCCATGYTTTTTAAAATACGAGAAAGACTTGTTGGTTCCATTCCCATTAGCGGTCCTAATGCAGTTGATGGGGTTCCAAGTTCAACATCAATATTTAATAAAACAAAAGCCATAGCCATTGTACTATCATACTTTGTTGCTTGTTCATTGTACATTTTTGCAACAGTTTGCCATGTGGCTCTTAATACATGATCTATCGTTTTTTCTTTTTGCATTTNYCAAATATATAAAAAAATACTATGCGCGCATAGTAAATTACAAAAAAACATTTTGTGATATGATTTTGTTTGGTTTATTAAAAAAAAAATAATAAGTTTAGAACACGAATTTAAAACCATATTGTTATGATTAAAAGAGAGCTAATTGGAAAAATAATAATACAAGAAAACATAGATACACTTAACGAGAATAAGATTCCTAAAACTTTTGTTATAAATGTCCCTGATCCTTATAGGTCATATTATAGCAGGTTTACAGAGATTAATAAACCAATTTCAATAATATTTGTTACGAAAACACCTAATTCTTTTGAAAAGATTTTACGTGTCACAAAAAAAATTAATGAACAAAATGATTTAAATCTTACTGGAGCAAAATGTGAAGTTAGCATTAATTCACGTAAATTAAACGGTATTAGAATTAAGGGAATCAATAGATATTCTGAAATTGAACAAATTCAGCAATATTATAAAGATGAAGGGATTGAGTTTTCAAAAAGTGAAAAATTTACTGATACTGAAGCTCTTATTAGAATAAATAGATTTTTCGATATCGAGGAATTATCAAAAGGAATTTATAAATCCCTGGTGGAAAATGATGTATACTATGTTGAAGTTCCAAAGTATATGAAATGGGATGAGTTTAGAACGTTTACATTTGAAATTAAAAATAATATGGTTGATAAGAATTACGATATTGCCAAAGGTATTTTTTATATAAATGGAGGAATAACAGAAATATTGCGTATTGTAAAACCAAAAGCTAAAATTGACTTGTTAAAAGTAATTCAACAAAAATACATTGATAGATTTTAATAATTTTAGTAAAGATTCACCGAATATTATTAAAATAAAATTATTTTCGTTCATTGAATAAAAAGCTAAAGGATGAAAAATATTTTAACTGTTGAAAACGTATGTAAAAATTATGGAAGTTTTACAGCATTAAACAATATATCAATTACTGTTCCTCAAGGAAGTGTTTTTGGATTGTTAGGACCAAATGGTGCAGGAAAAACTTCTTTAATTAGAATTATAAATCAAATTACTTTGCCTGATAAAGGAACCGTTTTTATTGACGGTGAAAAACTGCAACAGCGCCATATTCAGGATATTGGATATTTACCAGAAGAGCGAGGCTTGTATAAAAGTATGAAAGTTGGTGAACAAGTTTTATACCTAGCTCAACTGAAAGGTATGTCAAAATCGGAAGCCAAAAAAAAACTGTTGTACTGGTTTGAAAAATTTGAGATTACTGATTGGTGGAATAAAAAAATTCAGGAACTTTCTAAAGGAATGGCTCAAAAAGTGCAATTTATAGTTACAGTGCTACATACCCCAAAATTATTGATTTTTGATGAGCCTTTTAGTGGGTTCGACCCTATAAATGCCAATTTAATTAAGGATGAGATATTAAAGCTTAGAGACGAAGGTGCTAGCATTATTTTTTCTACACATAGAATGGAATCGGTTGAAGAATTATGTGATTATATAGCTTTAATTGATAAATCGAATAAGATTCTTGATGGAAAACTGGGGGATATTAAACAACAATTTAAAACCAATCAGTTTGAAATAGGGTTGTTGTGCAATGATAAAACAGCACTTTTAAATCAAATTAAATCACACTTTAATTTAGAAGATCATAAAGAAGCAACTTTTAATGCAGATTTAAGAATGTTGGCAACACTAAAAAATGGAGAAACATCAACCGATTTGATTCAATTTTTAAATAATAAAGCTCAAATTACACATTTTACAGAAATTATTCCAAGTGCAAATGATATATTTATTAAAGCCGTAGCGAACAATGGATAAGCTAAAATTAATAATAAAAAGAGAGTTTTTAGCAAAGGTTAAAAACAAATCGTTTATAATATTGACAATTTTGAGTCCGCTTTTAATGGTAGGGCTATTTTCGTTAATTATTTTTTTAAATGAAAAAAATAGTGAAGAAGTACGTAACGTTGCTTTTGTTGATGAATCACATCAATTAGCATCAATTTTTACGGATTCAGAATCAACAAAATACATAAATTTAACCGAGTTAGGATTAGATGAAGCTAAATTAAAAACCAAAGAATTATATTATGGATTACTATACATTCAAAAAAATGATAGTTTAAAAAATCTTTCAAAAGGAATTACTTTTTTTTCAGAAGATACACCAAGTTTAAACTTGTTAAGAGATATTGAGGGTATGTTAGAAAAGGAAATACGAGACTTAAAAATAACTCAACTAGACGTTGATATTGAAAAAATAAAAGCAACTGAAACAGCTGTTGAAATTACTACTGAAAATTTTCTTGGAGAAAAATCATCAAAAATAGGGAGTATTTTAAGAATGGTAGTCGGGGGTGGCTTTGGTTATTTAATTTTCATGTTCATTATTATTTACGGAACATCTGTTATGCGTAGTGTTATTGAAGAAAAAACAAGTAGAATTATTGAAGTTATCATATCATCGGTAAAACCGTTTCAATTAATGTTAGGAAAAATAATTGGAAATGCGCTAGCAGGAGTATTGCAATTTGTAATTTGGATGATTTCATTAGGGTTCTTAATGTTTGCAATTACATCTTTTTTTGGTGTAGAAATAGTAAGTTCCAGTTCGAGTATGGCTCAAATGAACCCTGAAATATTACAGCAAGCACAAGATACATCAATTAATGACTTACAATTAGTACTACAAGAAATAAAGAATTTACCAATTCTCACCATGTTTTTTTCGTTTATCATTTATTTTTTAGGAGGATATTTAATTTACAGTTCTATCTATGCTGCGATAGGTGCTGCAGTTGATAGTGAAACCGATACTCAACAATTTATGATGCCAGTATTAATGCCTTTAATCATTGCTATTTATGTAGGGTTTTCAGTAATTGAAAATCCACATGGTCCAATTGCTTTAGGATTTTCATTATTTCCGTTAACATCACCAATTGTTATGTTAATGCGTATTCCGTTTGGTGTGCCTTGGTGGCAAATAGTTACTTCTATGTTATTGTTAATAATTACCTTTATTGCAATCGTTTGGTTCGCCGCTAAAATTTATAGAGTTGGAATTTTAATGTATGGCAAAAAACCAACGTACAAAGAATTGTATAAATGGTTAAAATATTAGAGAATGGAAAGGATAAATGAGTTATTAAATTATTCATTTCGGTTTAGTGATGAAATTCAAATTTCAATAAAGGCGATTTTAGTTTTAATTATTGCTTTTATGATTATAAGTTTTTTCTTAAAATTAATTAGAAAGATAGTTAATAGAAGATTAGCAGAAGAAGATAGAGGGAAATTTAAAACGGTATTTTCGTTTTTAAAATACTTTCTTTACATTTTAGTTATTATCATAGCATTACAGTCTTTCGGAGTTGAAGTAAGTGTACTATTGGCTGGTTCTGCAGCTTTGCTAGTTGGAATTGGTTTAGGGCTTCAAACATTGTTTCAAGATATTATTTCTGGGATTTTTATTTTATTAGATAAGACATTATTGATAAATGATATTATTGAAATTGATGGAAAAGTTGGCAAAGTTTTTGAGATAAAATTAAGAACAACAAGAGCTGTAACGATTGACGATAAAGTAATTGTAATACCAAACCATAAATATTTGACACATAGTTTATATAATTGGACTCAAAATGGAAAATCAACAGTGGAGTCTATTGATGTGGGCGTATCCTATGGCTCAGATGTAGAAAAAGTAAGACAACTACTTATTGATGTGGCTAAAGAGCATCCAAAGGTGCTTAAATCTAAAAAATTGGATGTGCTATTTATGAATTTTGGAGATAGTGCTTTAGAATTTAGAGTGATATTTACAATAGCTAATAGTTTTTTGCATCTTAAAATAAAAAGTGATTTACGCTTTGAAATAGATAAAAAATTCAGGGAACATGCTATTCAAATACCATTCCCGCAAAGAGATGTACATTTAATACAGAATAAATAATAAGATGTCAAAAATATTAATAATTGAAGATGAGGCTGCTATACGCAGAGTATTAAAAAAAATAATTTCTGAAGAAAATGATACTTACCAAGTTGAAGAAGCTGAGGATGGTTTAGTTGGTATTGACATGATCTCAAAATTAGATTTTGATTTGGTATTGTGTGATATAAAAATGCCAAAAATGGATGGTGTTGAAGTGCTGGAAAAAATAAAAAAGTTAAAACCAGAAATTCCAATTGTTATGATTTCGGGTCATGGAGATCTAGATACGGCTGTAAATACAATGCGCTTAGGTGCATTTGATTATATTTCAAAACCACCAGATTTAAACCGTTTATTAAATACCGTAAGAAATGCGTTGGATAAAAAAGAGTTGGTTGTTGAAAACAAACTTTTAAAGAAAAAAGTAAGTAAAAAATATGAGATGATTGGTGAAAGTGAAGCCATTACTCATATTAAAGAAATGATTGAAAAAGTAGCTCGAACTGATGCTCGTGTTTTTATTACAGGACCAAATGGAACTGGAAAAGAATTGGTAGCGCATTGGTTACATGAAAAAAGTGAAAGAACGAAAGGGCCTATGATTGAGGTGAACTGCGCAGCAATTCCTTCTGAATTAATTGAAAGCGAGTTGTTTGGGCATGTGAAAGGGTCGTTTACTGGCGCAAATAAAGATAGAGCTGGTAAATTTGAGGCWGCKAATAAAGGGACTATTTTTTTAGATGAAATAGGWGATATGAGCCTTTCGGCACAAGCAAAAGTKTTAAGAGCCTTGCAAGAAAATAAAATCTCACGWGTTGGWAGCGATAAAGATATTAAAGTTGATGTTAGAGTTATTGCAGCAACAAATAAAGACTTAAAAAAGGAAATTTYAGCAGGRARKTTTAGAGAAGACTTATACCATAGRTTGGCTGTGATTTTAATTSAYGTWCCWTCRTTRAATGATAGAAGAGAGGATATACCWCTKTTAATTCAATTTTTTTCWGAACAAATTGCAAATGAGCAAGGMATAGCAGTGAAATTATTTTCTGATCAAGCAATAAAATTATTACAAAATTACGACTGGACAGGTAATATTAGAGAGCTAAGAAATGTGGTTGAGAGACTTATAATATTAGGAGAAAATGATGTTTCAGAAAATGATGTAAAGCTATTTGTTAGTAAATAATTAAAATCCCGCTACGGAGGGATTTTTTTAATTCAATTTGCTTAAAAAATTTAATAAGTCAGATTTTACTTCTTTAGAAATTTCATTATCATTCTCTAACCATGTATGGACATTCCCTAAATAGTTCATACCTAGGTAATTAGCGGATTCAATAAACGGCATCGAAAATTCATCTTTTAATCCAGGTCCAGACCCACAGCTAATCATCGCCATATTTTTCCCTTTTAATTTCCTGCCTAAATCTTTTTCAACATACAGGAGGTCTGATAATCTATCAAAAAATACTTTTAAAATTCCACTCATTGAATACCAATARACCGGTGTAGCAAAAATAATTGTATCATATTTTTCTAGDACGTTCTTAATTAATGGAATAAAATCATCATTTTTATTATTGAATTCATAGTCAAAATGATTGATATTTTTATCGTATAGATCAATAACATCAAAGTTACTAGAATTGTTTATATGGTTAATTATTTTATTAGTATTTCCTGTACTTCTCGAGCTTCCTTGTATGATTACTGTTTTTGTCATTTTTCTTAATTTATAAGCGCAAAGAACTACAATTAATTAAATTTTAAAGGAAAGATTTGATAGAAACAAATTATAGAWGCAAAGAWAAAAACAATAGTTTCAATGMGSATRCAYATATTTTATTAAAATGTRTGCGRYKAGTAGTTAAGTACACTAAACCAGCGTTTAATTAATATAATWWTTTGTATTTAATAGGATCTACTTCATGCATAATAGCGTAAATAGTTTCAAAAATATCTTCTGCATTTGGTTTAGAAAAATAATCTCCATCAGTTCCATATGCAGCTCTGTGGTCTTTAGCTGATAGGGTAACAGGTTTACTATCTAAAAAATCGTATCCATTTTGTTTCTCTAAAATTTCATTTAGCAAGTRGGCAGAAGCACCTCCTGGAACATCTTCATCAATAATAATAAGCCTATTTGTTTTTTGAATACTTTTTACAACATCATGATTCTTGTCAAATGGTAATAAACATTGAACATCAATAATTTCAATATCTATATCAACTTGTGCTAAATTAGTTACAATATCTTCCACAATCTTTAAAGTTGAGCCATATGAAACTACCGTAATATCTCCCCCTTCTTTGATGGTTTCAACAACACCAATTGGTGTTTTAAATTCACCTAAATTATTTGGTAATTTTTCTTTGAGCCTGTAGCCATTTAAATTTTCAACAATTAAAGCCGGTTCGTCACATTCTAATAATGTATTGTAAAATCCTGCTGCTTTTGTCATATTTCTAGGAACCAATATATTCATTCCTCTTAATAAATGTACAATAGCACCCATAGGTGAACCGGAGTGCCAAATACCTTCTAACCTGTGACCACGAGTTCTGACAATTAATGGGGCTTTTTGTTTTCCAGCAGTTCTATAATGAAGCGTCGCTAAATCATCACTTAATATTTGTAACCCATACAATAAATAATCTAAATATTGAATTTCAGCAATTGGACGCAACCCTCTCAATGCCATTCCAATACCTTGACCAATGATAGTTGCTTCTCTAATACCTGTATCAGCAACTCTATGGAGTCCATATTTTTCTTGTAACCCAACGAGCCCTTGATTTACATCTCCAATATTTCCTGCGTCTTCACCAAAAATAAATAGATTATCATACTTAGAAAACATCCTATCAAAATTATCTTTTAAGATGAGTCTTCCATCAACTAATTCTGCATTTTCATCGTATTTTGGAAGTACTTCTTTAACTAAACTAGCTTTTTTATCTGTTTGGCTATATAAATGTGAACTATAATTTGATTGTTTAGATTTGGAATATTTAGTAATCCAATTTTGCAATTGAGTCTTTTCAGTTAAATCTTCATTTCTAACATATACAATTGCCTTTCTAGCCGTAGATAAAATATCTTTTCTTGAAGRTTCAAGAATTGAAACTAAATCATTTCTTAGTTTCAAAWKAWANTGMTTTRWTAYWGYWTKKTWCTGANGAKAYWRWMAMRYAAATTAACTAATATCCTTTTTTCTTCTTTGATTGGGTTTAAAAATGCACCCCAAGCGTTTCTTTTGGCTTTACTTACTTCTTTTTTAGCTTCCTTTTCAATTTTAATTAATTCTTCTTCAGAATCAATAAATTTAAGTTTATTATTAGAGGAATCAATGAGTTCAAAATCAATAATCCAATCACGCATGATTGCAATACAATCATGTTGTTTTTCCCAAATTAATCGTTCTTTAGATTTGTAACGCTCTTGTGAACCTGAAGTAGAATGACCTTGAGGTTGTGTTAAATCTTTTACATGAATTAATATAGGAACATGCTCTTCACGCGCTATTTTAGAGGCTTTAGAGTAGATATCTATTAGTTTAGGATAATTCCATCCTTCAACAACAAAGATTTCATAACCTTTTTCAGTTTCATTTCGTTGAAACCCTTTTAAGATCTCAGAGATATTTTCTTTAGTTGTTTGATATTTTGCAGGGACAGAAATACCAAAGTCATCATCCCAAACACTTATAATCATTGGTACTTGTAGGACACCTGCAGCATTAACGGTTTCAAAAAATACACCTTCAGAGGTACTTGCATTACCAATGGTACTCCAAGATATTTCATTTCCGTTATTAGAAAATTTTGGATTTTTTATTTCAGGAACATTTCTAAACAATTTTGAAGCTTGAGCAAGTCCTAAAGAACGTGGCATTTGTCCTGCAGTAGGAGAGATATCACTACTGGAATTGTACTGTTCTGTTAAATTTTTAAATTTTCCACTTTCGTCTAAACTTTGTGTTGAAAAATGTCCACCCATTTGACGTCCACCTGACATTGGTTCTGCAATAATATCAGCATGTGCATACAAACCAGCAAAAAATGCTTGAGGGGTTAATTCACCAATAGCCATCATAAAAGTTTGGTCACGATAATAACCAGATCTAAAATCTCCCTTTTTAAAGGCTTTAGCCATCGCTAATTGTGGGACTTCCTTTCCATCACCAAAAATTCCAAATTTAGCCTTTCCAGTTAGTACTTCTCTACGTCCTAATATACTACATTCTCTACTTGTTACAGCAACTTTGTAATCGTGTAATACCTCTTTTTTAAATTGGTTAAATGATAGTGGTTCTAGGCTAGTAGAAGAAGATTTTACATTCATACTTTTGAAATTTTTTAGTTTTGCAAAGTTACAAATTTTAAATGATAGATAAAAACTTCATCGAAAATCAATAAATAATGAATAAATCACAAATAAAAATAAAAATAATTGCGAATTATTTAAAATTATAGTTAATTAAAAATTTAAATTAAAAGAATCCTCTTCTTACAAAATTATAAATCTTTTTGGGTTTTATGACTAAAACAAATCTGATTTTAGAACTGTAATTAGGTTGGGAAATTTCCCAACCCAAATTTGAATAAAATGGGAAATAAACTTCTAATATATCTTGTATAAAGTTAAATCGAATTCCATTTTCATAAGCGAAATATACTTGTTTRTTTTTRTTTTTWATCAAYCCAAYATCATTATAAACYTCRAKCCATCTCCATAATCCAATACTRGTATTAAAWGTACTTAACCATTGATTTCCGTAGGACACTGGAAGTTTTGATTTGAACCCACCTTCGTTTATGATAATTTGCTGACTAAAAAAACCAGAAGTTTCAGACCTTCCCAAATAATCATATTGAAATAAATAATCACTGGGTCTATCCAGTGCAAAACTAAAAAAATCAGTTGCTGTTTTATTATTAATAAAGGCTCCTGCAAAAAACCTAAAATCAAACTGTCTATTTGTATCCGTTAGTTTTCTATATCTCGCTGTTACTGAAATCTTACTAAATTTATTTGAAATTTGTAATCCAGTAGAAAATCGAAAATCTTCAATAATTTCAGGCTTTGAATACCCATAGCTTAAATTGAAAACATTGTATTTGTTTGTTTCAATGTGTGCTGTTTGTGTTTGAGATTTTTCTCGATCTACAAATGTGAAAGATGCTGATATTGCATTACGACTGACATCTCTAAAGCTTTTTCTTTTGAATTCAAGTAAAACACCTGGTCTAATTGTTGTATAAGTTAAGTTTTCAGCATAATGATAGTTACTACCTGAGATTCCTATTAAAAATTTATCTACTTTTTTGTTTTCTGGAAGGTATTCATATAACAAAGAGTAAGAGCCAGATGGCGTTTTACTTTTAGTACTATACGAAGGTGTAAACTTGTATGAGAAACTCTTATTTAATAAAGTCTTGTTTGCWAMWGCWARKCCTAAAACYAAYCCATCATAATAATTATATCTAAAWACAGGAGTATAAAAAAAYTGRTTRTAATAAGGGTYTTCRATRTCTTTYARRAACTTAAGTTGAAGMGGTCTRTTAAAWAGTTTTTTATYWACRYTTYTCCARTTGTTTCTTARRTTGTATTCRGGTAAAAGMGWTTCATAATTAAGAGATAGTTTATCAAAACCATTCGTAGGAATAGTTATTTTAGTTATTGAATCTACATTATTAAGCCATTTTTTGAATTTGATTTCTTGATCTTTAATTCCGTAAAGTTGAATAGGAACAGTAATTTTTCTCTTATTTAAAATGCTTATTTCAAGGGAATCATTTTTTTTAGTAATTTTTTGAATTGTATAATCAATTTTTTTATTAGTTTTTAAGTAATCATTTTCAAACCAAGAGATATCCTTTTTCGAATTGGATTTTAAAAAGTCAATAAAATAGCTGCTCTGAACTTTTTTTCCGGCATATTTATTTGAAAATTCCCAAAGGATGTTGCGAAATGAAACATCATCCAAATAAGTTTCTAAATAATTAATTCCTAATCCTGCTTTGTATTTATTTGTTATTTTCCGATTAAAATTTGATAGTGAATCAGCTCTAGTGATTAGGGCTTGATCTAAATTTTTTCTTGCTGCAAACTGATATACAAAAGGGTATTTTTTGTTAAAATTAATTTTGGCTAAATTAAAATTTCTAATGCCCCAAAGTTTTGAAATATTTCCAATTGCTTTTACTTCAGGATAATACTTTTCAACATATTTTATCATTAAATATGTTTGTAAACCATCAGCAAGCCAATAATCTTCTCTTTTGTTGAATTGAAATATTTGATCAATATATTTTTTTGAGAGTACTTTGAACAGTTTGATGTCCCATTCAAAAGCATCATTGTAAGTCGCTAAAAAAGAGGGTAGTTGATTGAAACCGTAAACGGGATTTTTATCATCTTCAATTTTATTTAAAAATATTTTTTTATGTGGATATCTTCCAAGTAATGAATAGATGTAATAAAATTCACGTTTTAAAATGTTGGTTTTTAGACTAGAACTTAATTTTCTAGAATCTAAATTAGTTACTATTTTAAATCCATTAAAATTAAATTCAATAAAATCATTATTTTTAGTAATGTTTAATTCAACATCATTTTGATTTTTACCTATTAATGTATACAACCTAAATGCGTCATTCTCTGTATAAGTAGTAGTTAAATTACTATTAAGATCAAACTCTTTAGGTACTTTTAAATCTATCTGATAATTTGTATAATCAATATACAAGTCATCCATATTTAAATTATTTTGTAAATGCCATTTATTGGAATAAATAGCGGGTGCTAAATACCAATACCTTAAATTATAACTTGCGGAATTTACCCCATATTTAGTGAATTTATCCTTTGGAATTTTAACCAAATAAGTTGCTGTAATTAGTACAGAGTCGGCAGGTTTTAAAGGGGCATTTAAATGAACTTTTAAAATATCAGGGTCTTCTTCAAAGATTTCCCAATCAGTATTTTCAAAGTTAGTCGAGATACTTTTTATTGTAGTACTTCCTCTATGTTTTTTATTCGCAAAATGAAAGGATTTTGAATAATTTTCAACAAACCGTTTTGCTAAAGGTGTTTTTTTGCTTTTATAGGCATTGGCCCAATTATGAAAATAAACAACATTTAATATACTGTCTGATTTGTTATAAAAAACTGTTTTCTGTTGAATTTTGAGTTCGTTAGTTTCAGTATTTAATGTTGCAGAAATCTTAATATTATTAGTTTGAGCATAAGAAGCCAAACTAATAATTAAAGATACTAATATTGAGAATATATTCTTTTTCAAACTACATTGTTAGAAGTTAGGGCTTAAACTGTATTTTTTGTAAAAAGTGTCAATTACTTGTAAGACTTCATCTTCAGTGTCTACAATTGAAATTAAATCTAAATCTTTTTCGCTGATAGTTCCTTCTTCTATTAAGGTTGTTTCAATCCAATTCAGTAAACCTGTCCAGTATTTTCTACCAACTAAAACAATTGGGAATTTACCAATTTTTTTTGTTTGAATTAAGGTCATTGCTTCAAAAAATTCATCCAGTGTCCCAAAACCTCCAGGCATTACTACAAACCCTTGTGAATATTTCACAAACATAACTTTTCGAACAAAAAAGTAATCGAAATCTAAGCTCTTATCTGAATCAATATAAGGGTTGTCATGTTGTTCAAACGGTAATTCGATATTCAATCCAACAGATGTTCCTTTACCTCTTGAAGCCCCTTTATTTCCCGCTTCCATAATTCCAGGGCCACCTCCAGTTACAACTCCATAACCACTTTGAGTTAAATGGAAAGCAATATTTTCTGCCAATTTATAATATTTGTGGTCTGATTTAAAACGTGCAGATCCAAAAATACTAACACATGGTCCAATTTTACTTAAACGTTCAAAACCCTCAACGAATTCAGACATAATTTTAAAAATAGCCCAAGAATCATTGGTTCTAATCTCATTCCATGTTTTTTGTTTAAATTTTTCTCTAATTTTTCTATCTTCATTATGTGTCATAGCTCAAGTWTKTCTAWTTAAGTTGCTAAAKATCAATTTATTTTAATTAGTTGACAAATTTAATTCTTTTTTTAGGAATTGAGCAGTGTAACTTTTTTTGTGAGTACTTACTTCTTCAGGTGTCCCAAAACATATTAATTGTCCACCGTTTTTACCACCTTCCATTCCAATATCAATAACATGGTCAGCAAGTTTTACTACATCTAAATTATGCTCAATTACAAGTATTGTGTTTCCTTTGTTGGTTAGTTTGTTTAAGACCTCCATAAGCACACGAATGTCTTCAAAATGTAGCCCAGTCGTGGGTTCATCTAAAATATAAAAGGTATTTCCAGTATCTTTTTTAGAAAGTTCTGAAGCTAATTTTATTCGTTGAGCCTCACCACCCGAAAGTGTAGTTGATTGCTGGCCAAGGGTGATATAGCCCAAGCCAACATCGTGTATTGTTTTTAAGCTTCTATAAATTTTAGGAATATTCCCAAAAAATTCAACAGCATCATCAATAGTCATGTTTAAAACATCTGAAATTGATTTCCCTTTGTACCTAATTTCTAAGGTCTCTCTATTGAAACGTTTTCCCTGGCATGATTCACATTCTACATGAACATCTGGCAAAAAGTTCATTTCAATCACACGTACTCCTCCTCCTTGGCATGTTTCACATCGTCCTCCTTTTACATTAAACGAAAATCTACCAGGTTTGTAACCTCTAATGGCCGCTTCACTTGTTTTGGCATATAAGCTTCTAATTTCGCTAAAAACTCCTGTATAAGTTGCTGGGTTTGAACGAGGAGTTCTGCCAATAGGTGATTGGTCAATCGCAATTACTTTGTCAATATATTCTAATCCTTTTACTGATTTGTAAGGCATAGGTTTTTTTACACCTCTATAAATGTGCTTGTTCAAAATAGGATATAAAGTTTCGTTTATTAACGTGGATTTTCCACTTCCAGAAACTCCTGTAACGCAAATAAGTTTACCTAAAGGAAAATCAACAGTAAGGTTTTTTAAATTATTACCAGTTGTACCAGATAGCGTTATTTTATGTCCGTTTCCTTTCCTTCTTTTTTTAGGGATTTCAATTCTTTTTGTGCCATTTAAATAATCAGCGGTTAATGTGTGGTGTTGTTTCAATTCAGAATATGATCCCTCGCTCACAATTTCGCCACCATGATGACCCGCACCTGGCCCTATGTCTATAACATAGTCGGCATGTTCAATCATATCTTTGTCGTGTTCAACAACAATAATTGAATTTCCGAKATCTCTTAAATTAAGTAATGAATTGATRAGTTTTTTATTATCRCGTTGGTGTAARCCAATACTGGGTTCATCTAAAATATAAAGGACGCCAACTAGTTGAGAACCAATTTGTGTTGCCAGTCTAATACGTTGGGCCTCTCCTCCTGATAATGATTTCGAACTTCTATCAAGGGTTAAATAATCCAATCCAACATTCAGTAAAAACTGTATTCTCGTTCTAATTTCTTTAAGTATTTCGGATGCTATTTTTAATTGTTTATCACTTAATTTTTTTTCAATGGAAGCAAACCAGTTTGCAAGTTCTGAAATGTCAAATTGTGCTAATTCTGAAATATTTTTTTTGTTTATTTTAAAAAATAAAGCCTCTTTTTTWAGKCKTTTTCCRTYACAKGTGTYGCAATTTAHTTCATCCATGAAATCTTTTGCCCAACGCYTAATAGAAGTTGATTCGCTCAACTTGTATTGATTTTCTATRAACTTAATAATTCCTTCAAAATCTATTTCATAAGTACGTGTGACTCCGACTGTTTTTGAAGTAATTTTAAATTTTTCATTTCCGCCATTTAAAATAATTTCCAATGCTTGAGTTGGAATTTTAGAAATAGGGTCGTTTAATTGAAAATTGTAACGATCTGCAATTAACTGAAGTTGCTTAAAAATCCAACTACTTTTTTGTTCGCCTAGTGGAGCTATTCCACCGCTTTTAATAGAGATGGAATTATTTGGAATTATTTTTTGAAGATTTACTTTATTTATTTTTCCCAATCCGTTGCATGTACTACAGGCCCCTTTGGGTGAGTTGAACGAAAAGTTATTTGGTTCGGGATTTGGGTACGAAATACCTGTTTCTGGACACATTAAATCACGACTAAAATAACGTGGAGTATTAGATTCATGTTCTAAAACCATTAAAATGTTTTCACCAGAGTATAAAGCCGTAGTTATGGTTTCTTCCAATCTTTTTTCTGAAGATTTATTTACCAACAAACGATCAATTACAATTTCAATATCATGTGTTTTGTAACGATCCAATCTCATTCCTTTATTAATTTCCATAATTTCACCGTCAACACGAACTTTAATAAATCCTTGTTTTGCTATCTGTTCAAATAGTTCTCGGTAATGCCCTTTTCTAGATTTTATAATTGGAGCTAAAATCACTATTTTTTTATCTTCGAAATCTTTAAAAATAAGCTCTTTGATTTGTTCATCACTATAGCTTACCATTTTTTTAAGTGTGTTGTAAGAGTAGGCATCTGCAGCACGAGCATAAAGCAAACGTAAAAAATCATAAATTTCTGTAATCGTACCTACGGTAGATCTAGGACTTTTATTAGTGGTCTTTTGTTCAATAGATATAACTGGTGAAAGTCCATCAATTTTATCAACGTCTGGTCGTTCTAAACCACCTAAAAATTGGCGAGCATATGCCGAAAAAGTTTCAATATACCTTCGTTGACCTTCAGCATAAATGGTATCAAAAGCTAATGATGACTTTCCACTACCACTTAAACCAGTAATAACAACTAGTTTTTCTCTTGGAATGCGAACATCAATATTTTTTAAATTATGAACTCTCGCCCCAAGGACTTCAATATATTCTTCGTGTTTTGCCATCAGATATTTGGAAAGTTGCAAAGTTAAAAAATTACAGCTATAAATTTGGTATAGAGACTCACCTTATTTTGGAAATTACTATATTGCGTTAAAATTATTAGCTAGTGGAGTGGATTAATTCTTTACGTCATTTTTTCGAAAAACAYGGTTTTGCGGTTTCATCTAGATTAGCAGATAGATTAGGTATGCGTGTTTCTAATGTGAGGTTGTTTTTTATTTATATTTCGTTTGTTACATTTGGTTTTTCATTTGGGATTTATTTAACACTGGCCTTTTTGTTAAGATTAAAAGATATGATTTACACCAAACGGAGTTCCGTTTTTGATTTGTAATAAATTATGATTGCAAAAGCAAAATTATATATTTCACTGCTATTGATACTTACAGTATTGGTAATTGGAGTATTGGGATTTACTATGATCTCTAACGATTCAATAATAGATTCGTTATATATGACAATAATTACGATGTCAACTGTGGGGTTTGGAACACTTCATGAATTAAATCCAACTGAAAAATTATTTACAATTTTTTTAATAATAGTAAGTATTGGAGTTTACGGTTACGCAGTAGCAGCATTGACTGAATATTTAGCAAATGATAATTTTTTCCAACTTCTAAAATATAAAAAGATGCAACAAAAAATTCAGAAACTAAAGCATCATACTGTTGTATGTGGATATGGGCGTAATGGTAAACAAGCTGTTGTGAAACTTAAAAAGTTTAATATGCCTTGCGTTGTAATTGAAAGAGATAAAGAGATACTTAATGAATTAGAGCAAAATAAGATACTGTATATTGAAGGGGATGCAACGGGTGACGAGGCTCTTGAAAAGGCCGCTTTGCAAAATGCCAAGAGTTTAATTACTGCGTTACCATCTGATGCTGATAATTTGTTTGTAGTACTTTCTGCAAGACAGATAAATCAAGATTTTACAATAATTAGTAGAGCTTCAAATGAGTCATCATGCAAAAAATTAATGATTGCTGGAGCTACAAATATTATAATGCCAGACAAAATTGGAGGAGAACACATGGCATCATTAGTCGTTACACCAGATCTAGTAGAATTTGTTGATAAATTGAAAATTACTGAAGAGGGTTCAACAAATTTAGAAGAAATTGCAATTAATGATTTACCAACTGAATTTTTAAATAAAACTATTTTAGATTTAGATTTAAGAAAAATATCTGGATGTACAGTAATTGGGTTTAAAACATCTCAAAATGAGTATGTTGTTAACCCAGAAGCTACTACAAAGTTAGCGCCTAATTCTAATCTAATAGTCCTTGGCAGACCAAACCAAATTCAAAAATTGCGACAAGTTTTATAGCAGGTAAAAGCTTATTGTTTATGGAATATAACAAGTTTAAAGTTAAAAATTTGTTGTAATCTCATTTTTTTATCATATTGCAGCTATTTTAATAAAAACGACCTTTAATTATGAATAAAAAACTGCTGACTATTATATCTTTAATAGTTCCAATGCTAACTATTGCACAAGAAACAGTTGATCAAGGATTAGATGAGAAAATAGACCAAGTCTTTGGTAGTGCTACGGGATGGTTTGTTGATTTTATTTTTTATCAAATTCCATTTTCAGAAAATGTAAAAGTTTTTTGGGTGCTATTTCCATTAATAATAGGTGCAACATATTTTACATTTTACTTCAAATTTATAAACTTTAGAGGGTTTTTTACATCCATTAATATTGTTAGAGGGAAATATGATGACGTTGATCATCATGAATCAATGATTGCTGCTGGTGACTCAACTCCTGGTGGTGATGCTATAGAAACGATAGCTATTGAAGGTCATGATGGAGAAGTCTCTCATTTTCAAGCATTAACGGCTGCATTATCTGCAACGGTTGGTTTAGGGAATATTGCTGGAGTGGCAATTGCTGTTTCTATTGGTGGAGCGGGCGCAACGTTTTGGATGATATTAGCTGGTTTTTTAGGAATGGCATCTAAGTTTGTTGAATGTACATTAGGAGTGAAATACAGAGATATTGCAGACGATGGAACAGTATATGGAGGTCCAATGTATTATCTAACTAAAGGACTTAAACAGAAGGGACTTGGAAAGTTAGGAAAAGTGTTGGCTGCGTTATTTGCAGTTTTTGTAATTGGAGGATCTTTTGGTGGTGGAAATATGTTTCAAGTAAATCAGGCTTTTCAATTAGTTGAAAACATTACTGGTGGAGAAAATTCTTTCTTTTATGAAAGAGGATGGTTATTTGGGTTGATAATGGCTGTGCTTGTAGGTATCGTAATTATAGGTGGAATTAAAAAAATAGCGAAAGTTACTGATAAGATTGTGCCCTTTATGGTAGTAATTTATGTAGCAGCCTCTTTATTTGTTTTAATAGCCAAATACGATATGATTGGCAATGCTTTTATGCAAATATTTAATGGTGCATTTAGTCCTGAGGGTGTTGTTGGTGGAGCAGTAGGAGTATTAGTACAAGGGTTTAGACGTGCTGCATTTTCAAATGAAGCTGGTGTAGGTTCTGCATCTATTGCGCATTCAGCAGTAAAAACGAAATACCCTGCAAGTGAAGGTTTAGTGGCGTTATTAGAGCCGTTTATTGATACTGTTGTTGTGTGTACTATGACAGCCTTAGTTTTAATTATAACTGGTAATGTAGCAGTTGAAAATGCTTCGTTAAATGATGCTCAAGCGATCTTATTAACATCTGGAGCATTTGCTTCTGTAATTTCATGGTTCCCGTATGTATTGACTGTTGCTGTTGTATTGTTTGCGTTTAGCACAATGATCTCTTGGTCTTATTATGGTTTTCAAGGTTGGGCTTATTTATTTGGGAGAACAAAAAAAATGGAATACGCTTATAAAATTTTATTTTGTGTATTTGTAATTATTGGATCGGCTGCAAGTTTAGGATCAGTTATTGGATTCTCTGATGCTATGATTTTTGCAATGATGGTTCCAAATATGGTAGGTCTTGTTCTTTTAGCACCTAAAGTNAAAAGAGGAATTAACAAGATATTTATCTGCAATAAAAGCGAATAAATCATAATATAAAAATGAATTTTTTAAAATCCCATTTCACGTACAATAAACGTCAAAGAAATGGGATTTTCTTTTTATTAGTAATTATTATTGCACTTCAATCAGTCTTCTTTTTTGTTGATTTTTCTTCATCTAAAACAAGTGATCTATCTTCAGAAAAAATTATATTATTTCAGCGTGAAATGGATTCTTTGAAAAAGGTTGAATTTAAAAAAAATACCTTAAAAATATACCCATTTAATCCCAATTTTATTTCTGATTACAAAGGATACCAACTTGGTATGTCTATTGAAGAAATTGATAAATTACATACTTTTAGAAATAAAGGAACTTATGTTAATTCGGTAAAACACTTTCAACAAATAACAGAAGTTAATGATAGTTTATTAAGTGTGATAAGTCCATATTTTAAATTCCCAAAATGGGAAACTTCAAAAAAATATTWTTCAATAAAAAGCAGTAATAAGCCAATTAAWAARCAAGATATTAATAAGGTAWACGAAACAGACCTCAGGGTTGTTAAYGGCATTGGRGAGAARYTSGCTYRTAGAATTATACAATATAGAACTAAATTGCAAGGRTTTTCATWTAATARTCARYTATAYGAAGTTTGGAATTTRGATAAAGAAGTTGTTGATAGRGTTTTGMAWCATTTTGAWGTRATGGAAYCTCCAATWATTAAAAAAATYAATATYAATGAGGCAACYTTTAAAGAAGTGTTAGCKRTTGYTTATATTGATTACGAAYTAACCAAGAAAATATTTAATTATAGAGATGAAGTTGCTGAAATYCAAAAGCTTGARGAGTTAAAAAAAATTGATGGWTTTCCYTTAGAAAAATTYGATAGAATAGCCTTATATTTGGAAGCTGAATAATTATAAACAATTTAAGGTGCAGCCCATATGAATAGTATGTATTTTACTGAAGAACATAAAGTTTTTAGAGATAGTTTTAGCGATTTTTTGCAAAAAGAAGTAATTCCTCACATTGATAAATGGGAAAAAACAGGGACTATTGATCGTTTTATTTGGAAAAAATTTGGTGAAATGGGGTACTTTGGTTTAAATTATTCTGAGGAATATGGAGGGCTGGGACTTGATATCTTTTATACAGTTATATTTTTAGAAGAACTACAAAAAATTAATTCGGGTGGTTTTGCCGCAGCTATGTGGGCACATGCCTATTTGGCAATGACCCATATTGATAAAGAAGGAAGTGATAGTATAAAAAAGAGGTACCTAACACCAAGTATCACAGGAGAAAAAATAGGATGTTTATGTATAACTGAACCTTTTGGGGGBTCTGATGTTTCAGGGATGAGAACAACAGCAGTTAGAAAAGGAGATACTTATATTATTAATGGCTCAAAAACATTTATAACYAATGGAATATATTCAGATTATTTGGTTGTAGCTGCAAAAACGGATCTATCTTCTAAAAATAAAGGGATTAGTATTTTTATTATTGATAGAGATTCAGCAGGAGTTTCATCAACAAAGCTTGATAAATTGGGCTGGAGAGCATCAGATACTGCTGAAATAGCTTTTGATAATGTGGTTATTCCGGCAAGTAATTTAATGGGTGAAGAAGGAAAAGGGTTTTCGTATATCATGAGCCATTTTGCCTTGGAAAGGTTGGTAATGGGTGTGAATGCGCATGCTAGRGCTGAATTTGCATTAGATTACGCAATACAATACATGTCAGAAAGGCAAGCATTTGGTAAAAAATTAAATGAATTTCAAGCCTTACGTCATAAAATAGCTGAAATGGCATCTGAGGTTGAAATGTGCAAAGAATTTAATTACTCTGTTGCTAAGAGATTGAATGATGGAAAATACATTGTCAAAGAAGCGAGCATGTCTAAATTACTTTCAACTAAAATGGCGGATCATGTAATATATGAATGTTTACAATTGTTGGGTGGTTATGGGTATATGGAAGATTATCCAATGGCAAGGTTATTAAGAGATAGTCGTTTAGGACCAATTGGAGGGGGTACATCAGAAATATTAAAGGAAATAATAGCAAAAATTGTCATTGATAAAAAAGAGTACGAACAAACCAATTGATGCCAAATTTCAACAATTTAGATGAGTGAAAATCGTCTGAAATTATTTTTAAAACGATTTTTTTATATAAAACATAATAATTATAATAAATAGTTGTATTTTTGCAATCTTAAAATTTAAAAGAGAACAGTTTTGAAAGGAGGTGCTAAATTATGTTAATTATACCAGTTAAAGACGGAGAAAATATTGATAGAGCGTTAAAACGTTACAAAAGAAAATTCGATCGTACGAAAACAATGAAGAACTTACGTAATCGTAAACAATTCAATAAACCTTCAGTAGTGAAGCGTGCACGAAACATAAAAGCTCAATATGTTCAAAAATTAAGAACAGCCGAAGAGCAAGGTTAAATTTTTTAACCAAAACAATTAAACCGTTAGTAAAAACAAATAACAAATTGTAATTTTGTTTACTAACGGTTTTTTTTATGCCTATAAATTCCTTTTTAAATTACATTACTTTAGAGAAAAAATATTCAGCGCATACTGTAAAGGCGTATAAAAATGATTTAAATACATTTAGGTTATTTTGTTTAAAGGAATATGACAACCAGCCTATTACAACTATTAATTATCCTCAAATTAGAAATTGGATTGTTAGTTTAGTGAATGTGAATGTTTCTAATAGTACGATAAACAGAAAAATTTCTTCATTAAAATCTTTTTATAAATTTCTTCAAAAAACAAAAGAAATTGATCAGAATCCTTTGGCTAAACACAAAGCTCTTAAAGTCTCAAAAAGAGTTCAAGTTCCTTTTTCTGAAAAAGAAATAAATGATGTACTTAACTATTTAGGTGAAGAGGCAGATTTTGAATCGCTTAGGAATAAGTTAATTGTTGAGTTATTTTATTCAACGGGCATAAGAAGAAGTGAGTTGATCAATATTAAAATTTCAGATATTGATTTTGCTAATGAAACTGTTAAAGTGTTGGGAAAAAGAAATAAAGAAAGGTATATTCCATTGTTGAAATCTGTACAAGAAACATTAGCACTATATATTGAAGCTAGAGAAGAAATAAATATGAATCAGTCTTATTTATTTCTTACAAAAAAAGGAAAAATAATATACGATACACTTGTTTATCGGGTAATAAATAATTATTTTAGTAGGGTGTCATCAAAAGTTAAAAAAAGCCCACATATTATTAGACATTCTTTTGCTACACATTTATTAAGTGAAGGTGCTGATTTAAATTCAGTTAAAGAATTGCTTGGGCATTCTAGTTTAGCGTCAACACAAATTTATACCCATAGTAGTTTGGGGAAATTAAAGAAAATATATAATCAAGCTCACCCAAGGAGCCGAAAAAACTAATTTATTATGAAAGTACACGTACAGTCTGTTAATTTTAATGCCGATGCAGGGCTTATTGAATTTGTTGAAAATAAATTAAATAGTTTAGAGAGATATTATGATAAAATAGTTGATTCTGAAGTGTTCTTAAAAGTTCAGCAAACTAGTGAGAAAGAGAATAAAATAGTTGATATTAAATTGAATATTCCAGGCAATGATTTTGTTGTTAAAAAGCAGTGTAAGACATTTGAGGAAGGGGTTATGCTTGCTACGGATTCATTGAAAAGACAATTAACAAAAAAGAAGGAAAAGTTGAGAGCAAAATAAATTGAAAAAATAGTTGAAAAAGTTTTGCTTAAAAATAAAAACTTTAATACATTTGCAGTCCGTTAGAAATAGCGGGCTTCTTTTATGGAGTAATATGCCGATGTAGCTCAGCTGGCTAGAGCAGCTGATTTGTAATCAGCAGGTCGTGGGTTCGAGTCCCTCTATCGGCTCTGATCTTTGAAAAAGAATGGTGAGATACTCAAGTGGCCAACGAGGGCAGACTGTAAATCTGCTGCGCAAGCTTCGAAGGTTCGAATCCTTCTCTCACCACAGTTGATTTGTAGAAATATAAATTAATAAGGAATTGAAAAAAATATTGCGAGAGTAGCTCAGTTGGTAGAGCTTCAGCCTTCCAAGCTGACTGTCGCCGGTTCGAGCCCGGTCTCTCGCTCTTTTTTTTGGCCGGTGTAGCTCAGTGGTAGAGCGTTTCCTTGGTAAGGAAGAGGTCATGGGTTCAATTCCCATCATTGGCTCAAGTATAAGATAAAATAAAAAAATAGAATTTAACACTATATATAACTAAGATTTAAAAATTAATAATCATGGCAAAAGAACATTTTGATCGCTCCAAACCACATTTAAACATAGGTACTATTGGACACGTTGATCACGGTAAAACAACTTTAACAGCTGCTATTACTGTAGTATTAGCAGAAAAAGGACTTTCAGAAATAAAGGACTTTGATCAAATTGATAACGCTCCTGAAGAGAAAGAAAGAGGTATTACAATTAATACTGCTCACGTAGAATACCAAACAGAAAACCGTCATTACGCACATGTTGACTGTCCTGGTCACGCGGATTACGTAAAGAACATGGTAACTGGTGCTGCTCAAATGGACGGTGCTATTATTGTTGTAGCTGCAACAGATGGACCAATGCCTCAAACAAGAGAGCATATCTTATTAGGACGTCAGGTAGGTATTCCAAGATTAGTTGTATTCATGAATAAAGTGGATATGGTTGATGATGAAGAATTATTAGAGTTAGTAGAAATGGAAATTAGAGAGTTATTATCTTTCTACGATTATGACGGTGATAATACTCCTGTAATTATGGGGTCTGCTTTAGGGGGTTTAAACAAAGAGCCAAAGTGGATGGATAAAATCATGGAATTGATGGATGCTGTTGATACTTGGATTGAATTACCAAAAAGAGATGTTGATAAAGATTTCTTAATGCCTGTTGAAGATGTATTCTCTATTACCGGTCGTGGTACTGTTGCAACTGGTCGTATTGAAACTGGTGTAGCGAACACAGGAGATAGTGTTGATATTATTGGTATGGGAGCTGAAAAATTAACTTCTACAGTTACTGGAGTTGAGATGTTCCGTAAAATATTAGATAGAGGTGAAGCAGGTGATAATGTTGGTATCTTATTAAGAGGTATTGCAAAAGAAGATATCCGTAGAGGTATGGTAATCTGTAAACCAGGTTCTGTAACTCCTCATGCTAAATTTAAAGCAGAGGTTTATATCCTTAAAAAAGAAGAAGGTGGTCGTCACACACCATTCCATAACAACTACCGTCCACAGTTTTACGTACGTACAACTGATGTAACAGGAACTATTATGTTACCTGATGGAGTAGAAATGGTAATGCCAGGTGATAACTTAACAATTACTGTTGAATTACATCAAGCAATTGCTTTAAACGTTGGTTTGCGTTTTGCAATCCGTGAAGGTGGTAGAACAGTAGGTGCAGGTCAGGTAACAGAAATGTTAGACTAATCAAATACACCTTACAATATAGTAATCATATAGGTGCTTCTTTTTAGAGGGGCATCTTGTGCTTACGGGTGTAGCTCAGTTGGTAGAGCACTGGTCTCCAAAACCAGGTGTCGGGAGTTCGAGCCTCTCCACCCGTGCAAAAATTAAAGAAATGAATTTAGTTAATTATATAAAAGACTCATTTGAAGAGTTACGTAATAAAGTATCATGGATTTCTTGGGAAGAAGCTCAAAAATCTACTGTAGTTGTTGCGATATTTACAGTATTATTTGCATTGTCAGTATTTCTTGTAGATAAATTTTTTCAAACGGGTTTAGGTGAATATTTTAAATTATTTTAACTAATTACTAAAGTTTATTATGACTGATTCTGTGAAAAAATGGTATGTAATTAGGGCTATTGGTGGGCAAGAAAATAAAGTGAAAACTTATATTGAAAATGAAATTACTCGCCTGGGAATGAATGATTATGTGGAAAGMGTATTAGTACCTACAGAAAAAGTWATWCAAATACGTAAYGGAAAGAAAGTTCATAAAGAGCGTGTTTATTTTCCAGGTTATGTTATGATTGAGGCTAATTTAAGTGGTGAACTTCCACATATTATAAAGTCAATAACTGGAGTTATTGGGTTTTTAGGTGAAGTAAAGGGAGGAGATCCTGTGCCAATGAGAAAGGCTGAAATTAACCGAATGTTAGGTAAGGTAGATGAGTTATCTATTCAAAATGATAATGTAGCCATACCTTATGTCATTGGTGAAACCGTAAAAGTAATTGATGGACCATTTAATGGTTTTGATGGTACTATTGAAAAAATAAATGAAGAAAAACGCAAACTTGAAGTAATGGTTAAGATTTTCGGAAGAAAAACACCATTAGAATTAAGTTATATGCAAGTAGATAAAATTTCATAATTGTTACAATAATTTGTGATGTTATATGTTTGCTTCCNATAAATGTATARTATCTAATTTAAGATTAAAAAATGGCAAAAGAAGTAAGTAAGGTAGTWAAATTRCAAGTTCGTGGAGGTGCGGCWAACCCRTCACCACCAGTTGGACCTGCTTTAGGTGCTGCCGGAGTTAATATWATGGAGTTCTGTAAGCARTTTAATGCWAGAACYCAAGATAAACAAGGAAAGGTTTTACCAGTWGCAATTACTGTWTATAAAGATMAATCTTTTGAKTTTGTWGTWAAAACTCCWCCAGCAGCTGTTCAWATTTTGGAAGCAGCAAAARTAAAAAAAGGTTCACCAGAACCTAACCGTCAGAAAGTGGCTACAGTTACTTGGGATCAATTGAAAATAATCGCTGAAGATAAAATGGTAGATTTAAATGCATTTACTGTTGAATCTGCTATGTTAATGATGGCAGGAACAGCGCGTTCAATGGGTATTAAAGTAAAAGGAACAGCTCCAGTTAAACAATAAAACAGTTATTAAAAAATGGCAAAATTAACTAAAAAGCAAAAAGAAGCTCAGGGTAAGTTTGATAAATCTCAAACGTATTCTCTAAAAGATGCTTCTGCTTTAGTAAAAGAAATTACTTCTGTAAATTTTGATGCATCTATTGATTTAGCTGTTAGATTAGGAGTAGATCCTCGTAAAGCAAATCAAATGGTTAGAGGGGTAGTAACATTACCTCACGGAACTGGTAAAGATGTTAAAGTATTAGCATTAGTAACTCCAGATAAAGAAGCAGATGCAAAAGAAGCAGGTGCTGATTATGTTGGACTAGATGAATACCTTCAAAAAATTAAAGGAGGTTGGACAGATGTTGACGTTATTATTACCATGCCTAGTGTAATGGGTAAATTAGGTCCTTTAGGTCGTGTTTTAGGACCAAGAGGTTTAATGCCTAACCCAAAAACTGGTACAGTAACAATGGATGTTGCAAAAGCTGTTAAAGAGGTGAAAGCTGGTAAGATTGATTTTAAAGTTGATAAAACAGGAATTATTCATGCTGCAATTGCAAAAGCTTCTTTTGAGGTAGATAAGATTGCAGAAAATGCAGATGAATTAATTCAAACTATATTAAAATTAAAACCAACCTCATCAAAAGGAACGTATGTTAAAAGTATTTGCTTATCTAGTACTATGAGTCCTGGAATAGGTATTGATATAAAATCAGTTTAATACTGTTAAATCTTATTAATTATGACGAGAGAAGAAAAATCACAAGTAATAGAAGTTTTAACATCACAGTTAACTGAAGGTAACATTATTTATTTAGCAGATATCTCAGGATTAAATGCTTTAGATACATCTAACCTACGTAGAGCTTGTTTTAAAGCAAATGTAAAACTAGCTGTTGTTAAAAATACCTTGCTTGAAAAAGCAATGGCAAAATCTGATAAAGACTTTGGAGAATTACCAGAAGTATTAAAAGGAAATACTTCATTAATGTTTTCAGAAACGGGAAATGCTCCAGCAAGAGTAATTAAAGAATTTCGCAAAAAATCTGATAAGCCCGTGTTAAAAGGAGCTTATATTGAAGAGGCAATTTATGTTGGTGATGACCAATTAGATACTTTAGTTAATATTAAATCTAAAGAAGAACTTATCGGAGATATTATTGGATTGTTACAATCACCTGCTAAAAATGTTATTTCAGCATTGCAATCAGGAGGTAGTAAACTATCTGGAATTCTGAAAACTTTATCAGAAAAATAAATAAGTGCACTAATAAACTAAATAATAAAATTTAAACAAAGAGAAATGGCAGATTTAAAAGATTTCGCAGAACAACTTGTTGGCTTAACAGTAAAAGAAGTAAACGAGTTAGCTGATATTTTAAAAGACGAATATGGTATTGAACCAGCTGCAGCAGCAGTAGCAGTAGCAGGACCAGCAGCAGGTGGAGACGCAGAAGAAGCTGAACAAACTGAATTTGATGTAATTTTAAAAGCAGCAGGACAATCTAAATTAGCAGTTGTTAAATTAGTTAAAGAATTAACTGGTTTAGGATTAAAAGAAGCTAAAGGTATTGTAGATAGCGCACCAGCACCAATTAAAGAAGGTATCTCTAAAGATGAAGCGGAAGGATTAAAAGCATCATTAGAAGAAGCAGGAGCAGAGGTTGAACTTAAGTAAGTTTTAACTGCTAAAACAATTTTAGGTTTAGGTCTTGGGTGAAATCCTTAGACCTAAACCATTTTGCGTATATATTCGTTCTTATATTTTAATAGTTTTATTAACTTAAAGTTTTTGTCCATTGGCCACAAATAAATTCACCGAAAGAATAAACTTTGCATCAGCTAAATTGGTTACTGAATATCCAGATTTTTTAGATATTCAAGTTAAATCGTTTCAAGATTTTTTCCAACTTAAAACCAAAGCTGACGAAMGAAGTACCGAAGGATTATATAAAACCTTCCTTGACAACTTCCCAATTACAGATACTCGTAACAATTTTGTGTTAGAGTTTATCGACTACTTTGTAGACCCTCCAAGATATTCAATTCAAGAATGTATTGAAAGAGGATTAACATATTGTGTGCCTTTAAAAGCGCGTTTAAAGTTGTACTGTACAGACCCAGAACATGAAGATTTTGAAACAATAGTACAAGATGTATATCTTGGAACAATTCCTTATATGACTCATAGTGGTACKTTTTGTATCAATGGAGCAGAGAGAGTTGTAGTWTCTCAATTACAYCGTTCACCAGGGGTATTCTTTGGRCAGTCGTTCCAYGCAAACGGAACWAAATTATATTCAGCAAGRGTAATTCCTTTTAAAGGTTCTTGGATAGAGTTTGCAACAGATATCAATCAAGTAATGTATGCTTATATTGATAGAAAGAAAAAATTACCCGTAACCACGCTATTTAGAGCAATTGGTTACGAAAGAGATAAAGATATTCTTGAAATATTTGACCTTGCAGAAGAGATTAAAGTTTCAAAAAGTGGTCTTAAAAAAGTATTAGGTAGAAAATTAGCTGCCCGTGTATTAAAAACTTGGTTTGAGGACTTTGTTGATGAAGATACAGGAGAAGTAGTTTCTATTGAAAGAAATGAAATTGTATTAGATAGAGATACAATTTTAGAAAAAGAACAAATAGAGGAAATTATTGAATCGGGTTCAAAAACCATTTTACTTCATAAAGAAGGTGGTGAAGAAGGTGATTATGCAATTATTCATAATACTTTACAAAAGGATCCAACAAATTCTGAAAAAGAAGCTGTTGAGCATATCTATAGACAACTACGTAATGCTGAACCGCCAGATTTTGAGACGGCGAAAGGTATTATTGATAAATTATTCTTTTCTGAACAACGTTACAATTTAGGTGAAGTTGGACGTTATAGAATGAATAAAAAGTTAAACTTAAATGAAAGTATTGATCAAAAAGTTTTAACTAAATTAGATATTATTACAATTATCAAGAACTTGATAAAACTTGTAAATTCTAAGGCTGAAGTTGATGATATTGATCACTTATCTAACCGTCGTGTACGTACAGTTGGTGARCAAYTRGCAAGTCAGTTTGGTGTTGGTTTATCWCGTATGGCACGTACSATTCGTGARCGTATGAATGTGCGTGATAATGAGGTGTTTACACCTATYGATTTRATYAATGCTAARACWTTRTCRTCRGTTATTAAYTCWTTCTTTGGTACAAACCAATTATCTCAATTTATGGATCAAACMAATCCATTAGCTGAGATTACWCATAAACGTAGATTATCAGCATTAGGACCTGGAGGKTTATCTAGRGAAAGAGCTGGTTTTGARGTTCGTGATGTTCAYTATACACATTACGGTCGTTTATGTCCAATTGAAACACCTGAGGGGCCAAATATTGGTTTAATTTCATCTTTAGCAGTATTTGCTAAAGTGAATAATTTAGGGTTTATTGAAACTCCTTATAGAGAAGTTATTGACGGTAATGTAAACATTGTTGATGAACCTAGATATTTAAGYGCKGAAGAAGAAGAAGGAATGAAGTTTGCTCAGTCAAATCTTCCTTTAGATGATGCAGGRAGATTTACAGATGATAAAGTGATTGTTCGTGAAGAAGCAGATTATCCTGTAGTTGAACCAACAAAGGTTAACTTTATGGATGTTGCRCCGAATCAAATYGCTTCAATATCAGCTTCATTAATWCCATTYTTRGARCATGATGATGCYAACCGTGCATTGATGGGATCRAATATGATGCGTCAAGCTGTACCTTTAATGAAACCAGAATCTCCAATTGTTGGTACTGGTTTGGAAAGAAGAGTTGCAAAAGATTCTCGTATTTTAATGAATGCAGAAGGTGCAGGTATTATTGAATATGTTGATGCTAATACCATTGAAATTAAATACGATAGAACAGATGAAGATCGTATGGTTAGTTTTGATGGAGATAACAAAACATACAACTTAATTAAATTTAGAAAAACCAATCAAGGTACTTCAATTAACTTAAAACCTATTGTTAAGAAGGGTGATAGAGTTGAAGAAGGACAAGTACTTTGTGAAGGATATGCAACTCAAAAAGGAGAATTAGCTTTAGGAAGAAATATGAAAGTAGCCTTTATGCCTTGGAAAGGGTATAACTTTGAGGATGCGATTGTAATTTCAGAAAAAGTTGTAAAAGAAGATATATTTACTTCAATTCATATTGATGAATACTCACTTGAAGTTAGAGATACTAAATTAGGTGCAGAAGAATTAACGAATGATATTCCAAATGTTTCAGAAGAAGCTACTAAAGATTTAGATGAAAATGGAATGATTCGTATTGGAGCAGAAGTAAAACCTGGGGATATTTTAATTGGTAAAATAACACCTAAAGGAGAATCTGACCCAACACCTGAAGAAAAGTTATTAAGAGCTATTTTTGGTGATAAAGCTGGCGATGTAAAAGATGCATCTTTAAAAGCYTCACCATCWTTAAGAGGKRTTGTTATWGRTAAAAAGTTRTTTGARCGTGCYGTAAAAGATAAATCTAAAAGAGCRCAAGAYAAAATYAGTATTGCTAATTTAGAAAGTRAATAYACGGCTAAATTTGWAGATTTACGTTCAGTAYTAACYGAAAARTTATTTWCACTAATTAGTGGTAAAACTTCRCAAGGWGTACTTAATGATTTAGGRGARGAAATACTTCAAAAGGGTAAAAAGTTTACATTAAAAATGTTAAATTCAGTACCTGACTTCGCTTATTTAACTAAGGGTGTTTGGACAACAGATAGTCATATTAATAAATTAGTAGTTGAATTAATACACAATTACAAAATTAAAGTAAATGACTTACAAGGAAGCTTACGTCGTAGAAAATTTACGGTTTCGGTTGGGGATGAATTACCTGCAGGAATTTTAAAATTAGCAAAAGTTTACATTGCTAAAAAACGTAAATTAAAAGTTGGTGATAAAATGGCAGGACGTCACGGTAACAAAGGTATTGTTGCTCGTATTGTTCGTCAGGAAGATATGCCTTTCTTAGAAGACGGAACTCCTGTTGATATCGTATTAAATCCATTAGGTGTACCTTCTCGTATGAATATTGGTCAAATTTATGAAACAGTTCTTGCATGGGCTGGTCAAAAATTAGACAAGAAGTATGCAACACCAATATTTGATGGAGCTACTATGGCCCAAATTAATCAAATTACTGAAGATGCTGGAGTACCTCAATATGGTCATACTTTTTTGTATGATGGAGGAACAGGTCAACGTTTTGACCAAAAGGCAACGGTTGGAGTTATTTATATGATTAAATTAGGTCATATGATTGACGACAAAATGCATGCTCGTTCTATTGGTCCATACTCATTAATAACGCAACAACCACTTGGTGGTAAAGCACAATTTGGTGGTCAACGTTTTGGTGAAATGGAAGTTTGGGCACTTGAAGCTTATGGAGCATCAAGTACATTGCGTGAAATTTTAACAGTAAAATCAGATGATGTTTTAGGTAGAGCTAAAACGTATGAGGCTATTGTGAAAGGAGAATCAATGCCGGAACCTGGTTTACCAGAATCATTTAATGTATTAATGCACGAGCTTAAAGGGCTTGGATTAGACGTTAGATTAGAGGAATAACATTTAAAAGAAACGATAGTTAGGAGACTTAAATCTCCTAACTATTCATATATTTTTACATTTTTAAAATTCGAATCCATCATTAGTATTATGGCAAGAAAAAACGAGAAATACACTGTAAAAAAGTTTAATAAAATTTCAATTGGTTTAGCATCTCCAGAAGTAATTCTTGAGAAATCAAGAGGAGAAATATTAAAGCCAGAAACCATTAATTACCGTACACATAAACCAGAAAGAGATGGATTGTTTTGTGAACGTATTTTTGGCCCAATAAAAGATTATGAATGTGCTTGTGGTAAATACAAGAGAATTCGCTATAAAGGAATAGTTTGTGACCGATGTGGTGTTGAAGTAACTGAGAAAAAAGTWCGTAGAGATAGAGTWGGACACATTAATTTAGTGGTTCCTGTTGCTCATATTTGGTATTTCAAATCATTACCTAACAAAATGGGATACCTTTTAGGATTACCATCTAAAAAGTTAGATATGATTATTTACTACGAACGATATGTAGTAATTCAACCAGCAGGAGCTAAAAATGCTGAAGGAGAACCGTTGCAAAAAATGGATTTCCTTACAGAAGAAGAGTATTTAGATATTCTTGAAGGATTCCCTGCTGAAAATCAATATTTAGATGACAATGACCCAGATAAATTTATTGCTAAAATGGGTGCTGCTTGTTTAATAGATTTATTTAACCGTATTGATTTAGACGAACTTTCGTATGAATTACGTCATAAAGCAAATACAGAAACATCTAAGCAACGCAAAACGGAAGCGTTAAAAAGATTGAACGTAGTTGAAGCTTTTAGAGATGCCAATAAAAATAGAGAAAACCGTCCAGAGTGGATGATTATGAAAGTAATTCCAGTGACTCCACCAGAATTACGACCGTTAGTTCCATTAGATGGTGGGAGATTTGCAACATCAGATTTAAATGATTTGTATCGTAGAGTAATTATCCGTAATAATCGTTTAAAGAGATTAGTAGAAATTAAAGCTCCTGAAGTTATTTTACGTAATGAAAAACGTATGTTACAAGAATCAGTAGATTCATTATTTGATAATACACGTAAATCTTCAGCAGTAAAAACGGAATCTAACAGACCCTTAAAATCGTTATCAGATTCATTGAAAGGTAAGCAAGGACGTTTTCGTCAAAACTTGCTTGGTAAGCGTGTTGATTATTCAGCTCGTTCTGTAATTGTTGTTGGACCAGAGTTAAAATTAAATGAATGTGGATTGCCAAAAGATATGGCAGCTGAATTGTACAAACCTTTTGTAATTAGAAAACTAATTGAAAGAGGWATTGTAAAAACRGTRAAATCTGCRAAGAAAATTATAGATAAAAGAGARCCAGTTGTATGGGATATTTTAGARAATGTTTTAAAAGGACATCCWGTRYTRTTAAACCGTGCTCCWACRYTWCACCGTTTRGGTATTCAAGCTTTTCARCCAAAATTAATTGAAGGRAAAGCWATTCARTTACAYCCMTTAGTATGTACWGCRTTYAAYGCCGATTTTGATGGRGATCAAATGGCRGTTCATTTACCATTAGGACCTGAAGCTATTTTAGARTGCCAGTTATTGATGCTAGCGTCGCATAATATATTAAATCCAGCAAATGGAGCTCCCGTAACTGTACCTTCACAGGATATGGTACTTGGATTATATTATATGACTAAAGAAAGAAAATCTACACCAGAATATCCAGTAAAAGGTGAAGGACTAACTTTTTATTCTCCAGAAGAAGTGACTATTGCTTTTAATGAAAAAGCAGTTGACTTAAATGCTGTAATAAAAGTTAGAACAAAAGATTTTAATGAAGATGGTGAATTAGTAACTATGTTAATTAGAACTACTGTTGGTAGAGTTTTGTTTAATGAAATTGTACCAGAAGAGGCTGGTTATGTGAATGAAGTTTTAAATAAAAAGTCTTTAAGAGATATTATTGGTGAAATATTAAAAATTACCGACGTACCTACCACAGGAAAATTCTTGGATGCAATGAAATCTATGGGATACAATTTTGCATTTAAGGGTGGATTATCATTTAGTTTAGGGGATATTATTATTCCACCTGAAAAACATACGATGATTGCTGAAGCGAATAGTAAAGTTGACAATATTATGGCGAACTATAATATGGGTATGTTAACTAACAAAGAGCGTTACAATCAGGTAATTGATATTTGGGGTTCTACAAACAATCGTTTAACAGAACTTTCTATGAAACGTTTACGTGAAGATCAGCAAGGATTTAACTCTGTGTTTATGATGTTAGATTCTGGTGCAAGGGGTTCTAAAGAGCAAATTCGCCAGTTAACAGGTATGCGTGGATTAATGGCAAAACCTAAAAAGTCTACTGCTGGTGGAGGTGAAATTATTGAAAATCCAATTTTATCTAACTTTAAAGAAGGATTGTCAATTTTAGAATACTTTATTTCAACGCAYGGTGCGCGTAAAGGRTTRGCMGATACGGCATTAAAAACMGCMGATGCRGGTTATTTAACACGTCGTTTAGTRGATGTTTCACAAGATGTTATTATYAATGAAGTTGATTGTGGTACTTTAAGAGGATTGARTGTTCAACCACTTAAAAAGAAYGATGAAATWGTTGAAACKTTAAGTGARAGAATTRCRGGYCGTGTTTCWTTACATGATGTWACKGAYCCAGTTACTGAAGAATTATTAGTTCAGTCARGYCAAGAAATTTCTAYTGAAATWGCTAAACGTATWGAAGGATCKWCAATWGATAGTGTTGAAGTTCGTTCAGCATTAACTTGTGARGCTAAAARRGGTATTTGTGCYMAATGTTATGGACATAGTTTATCTACTYTAAAAATGGTWCAAAARGGTGAGGCWGYTGGAGTTATTGCWGCGCAATCAATTGGTGARCCAGGTACACAGTTAACATTAAGAACKTTCCACGTTGGGGGTGTTGCAGGAAATATTTCTGAAGAAAATAAATTAGTTACCAAGTTTGCTGGTAAATCTGTAATTGATGATTTAAGAACTGTTGCAGGTAAAGACGCCGACGGAAATGATATTAATATTGTAATTTCAAGAACTTCTGAGCTTAAATTAATTGATGATAAAACAGGATTAACTTTAAGTACAAATAATATTCCTTATGGTTCAACCATTTTCATTAAAAACGGTAAGAAACTTAAAAAAGGAGATGTTATTTGTCAATGGGATCCATTTAACGGAGTAATTGTTTCTGAATTTGCAGGTACAATAAAGTTTGAAAACGTTGAGAAAGGGATAAATTATCTTGTAGAAATTGATGAACAAACAGGCTTCCAAGAAAAAGTAGTTATAGAATCTAAAAACAAAAAAGTAATACCAACCTTGTTGTTAATGGATGATAATGATAATGTAATTAGATCTTACAACCTACCAGTAGGTGCACATCTAATTATTGAAGATGGAGAAAAAATACCATCAGGAAAAGTAATTGTTAAAATTCCTCGTAAATCTGGTAAAGCAGGTGATATTACTGGAGGTTTACCACGTGTAACAGAATTATTTGAAGCACGTAATCCTTCTAATCCAGCTGTTGTTTCACAAGTTGACGGTGTTGTTTCTTTCGGGAAAATTAAAAGAGGTAAYCGWGARATAATCGTWGAATCKAAATTAGGAGAMATTAAAAAGTATTTARTKAARCTTTCTAATCAAATCTTAGTTCAAGAAAATGATTTYATTAAAGCWGGAATGCCACTTTCTGAAGGTGCTGTTACTCCAAATGATATTTTAAATATTGAAGGGCCAGGAAAAGTTCAAGAATATCTAGTAAATGAAATTCAAGAAGTATATCGTTTGCAAGGAGTAAAAATTAACGATAAACATTTTGAAGTTGTTGTGCGTCAAATGATGCGTAAAGTAAAAATTATCGATTCTGGGGATTCGTTATTCCTTGAAAATCAGTTGATACATAAGAAGGATTTTATTGAGGATAATGACAAAATTTATGGAATGAAAGTTGTTGAAATAGCTGGAGATTCTGAAAATTTAAAGGAAGGACAAATTATTTCTCCTCGTCAATTACGAGATGAAAATTCTGTTTTACGTAGAGAAGATAAAAATTTAGTTGAAGCTAGAGATGCAAGACCAGCTACTGCTGAGCAAATTTTGCAAGGAATTACAAGAGCTTCACTACAAACTAAGTCGTTTATTTCTGCTGCATCATTCCAAGAAACTACTAAAGTATTGAACGAAGCTGCTGTAAGTGGTAAGGTTGATCATTTAGAAGGATTGAAAGAAAATGTAATTGTAGGGAAACGTATTCCAGCCGGTACAGGTATGAGAGATTATGATAATATTATTGTAGGCTCTAAGGACGAAATGGAATCAAAATTATAAGGATGAGTGATCAAAAATCTAAAAAAGAAGGGCAAATTAATATCGAATTAGATGATAAAATAGCGGAAGGTACCTATGCAAACCTTGCAATTATTAATCATTCTGTTTCAGAATTTATTGTTGATTTTATAAGTGTTATGCCTGGGCAACCAAAGGCAAAAGTAAAATCTAGAATAATTTTAACCCCTCAACATGCAAAGCGATTAGTGAAAGCATTGGCTGAAAATGTTAAGAGATTTGAGAAAAGTCATGGTGAAATAAAAGATTATGAACAACCTCCAATCCCAATGAATTTTGGACCAACAGGCGAAGCATAAAAATTAAAAAAACCCGAACWAWTGTTCGGGNTTTTTTTATTTTAGAATTACYTCATYATAAGCSMTTTTTARTTTTTTAATAACARKTTCTATTTCTTYTTCATYTARATGTCCAAAACCAAAACGAATWGCACAAGTRTTTTTATYYTGRTARAGAATTGTTTTTGGTARAARTAAATCRTTTTTTTCKGCTTCTTTAGCTAGYTTTAGTAACGAWATTTYAGGATGAAAYTGTAACCAAATGGCTAATCCACCTGAAGGAATTTCCCATTGYRCKGTWTCTAAAAAATRTTTWGTYAAAASAKMRCATAAAAMATCTMGTCTTTTTTTATAKATWACAATATTCTTTTTCRTRAGKCGGTAWATTTCACCTTCATWAATTAATTCTGATAGCATTTGTTCYTGTATTAAATCRCCTTGTTTATCWAGTAATTCTAAATAATTMTTAGCTTCCGAGATYAGATTTTCWGGYGCTACTACAAAYCCTGYTTGAAAACTTGGAAATAARGAYTKCCCAARTTTYCCTAAATAWATAAYCATACCGTTTGCATCTGAACTYGCCATAGGTAACATTGCTGAACCTTCAAACTGAAAATCGTAATCAWAATCATCTTCAATAATAGCAAATYCATAWTCTTTAGCAAGTTGTAGTARCTCYARGCGACGTTCTGYACTTAATGTAACTACTGTTGGATAATTTCTATGGGCGCATATATACACACATCTAATACTATGTTTTACAAAATGCTTTTTTATATATTCAATATCTAAACCATCATTATCTACAGGAATTGTTTTTATACTTGCACCTGTTTGTTGAAAAATCATATTAGATGCATAATTACTTAAATGTCCTACTAATACAACATCGTTTTGTTTTATTAAGAGTTGAGATACCACGTATAAACTCATTTCTGTACTGCGTGTATTTATTAGGTTATTTGGACTAATATGAAAGCCTCTAGTTGCATTTAAGTAATTACAGAGTTGAGTTTGRAATAAAGAGTTGAWAAAWTCGTCTGDTCTGTTCCATTTATTTATTAACGTTTTTCGTTTCATRGCAGCACTGTACCACCTTGTGAATTGATGCACAGGATGTAAACGTAAATCTGGTTTACCATCGTTAATGGAATACTTAGCGTTTGTAAACTGAATTGTTGATGCTAAATGTAATGACTGTTGAAAAGGAAATCCTGTGGTTTTAGCATATGTATATGCTTCATTTATTTTTTGAGAAGTTGCTTTTATCTTTGCTGTTTTTTGTTCGGGCTCTAAAACAAATGTGCCTTTATTTGGTATAATTTCAACCCAACCTTGAGAGGCTAACTCTTCGTAGATTGCAACAGCAGTATTTCTATGAACTTTTAATAATTGACTTAAGACACGGGTTCCTGGTAGAATTGCACCTTTGGTTAAATAGCTACGCTGAATAGCATTTACAATTTGTCCAGAGGCCTGTAGATATAGAGGTTGAGGTTTAGATTTATCTAAATTAATTAGCTGTTTAAAAAGAGTATTAACCGGACTATCTATCATTTTAAAACGGGACTATATTAATCGTCCGGAAAGTTACTACTTTTGCTGCGTTTTTAAATCACTATTTATGAAAATTTCAATTAGAATTATATACGTTTTATTATTTACTTGTGCTTCGATATATGCACAGAATGATACAATTAAGTTAAAGGAAGTAGAAATCACTTCCAATAGAATAACATTACCTTTTTCAAAAACGTCTAGGACAATTACTTTAATAACAGCCGACGATATTCTGAAAGCACCTGCTACTAATGTAGCCGATTTATTACAAAATGTTGCGGGTGTTGATGTTAGACGAAGAGGGATTGATGGAATGCAGTCGGATTTATATATTAGAGGTGGAAATTTTGATCAGACTCTTATTCTTATTGATGGAGTAAAAATGGATGACGTTCAAACAGGTCATCATTCAATGAATGCAATTTTGTCTTTAGAGAATATTGAAAGAATTGAGATTATAAAAGGTCCTGCTGCTCGTATCTATGGTCAAAATGCTTTTACTGGTGCTATAAATATTATTACAAAAAATATCACGGATAACTCGTTAAATGTTGGTTTGAATTATGGGTCATATAAAAACAAAAAAGGAACAGCAACATTTACTCAAAAATCTGAAAATGGTGGGGTCTTGGCTTCTGTAAATTATCAAGATTCTAAAGGTTACAGATTTAATACAGATTTTGAGAATGTAGCTGCTTTTTTAAAAACTGACTTTAAAAATTACAACTTAACAACCTCATTTACCAATCGTAAATTTGGAGCTAACGGGTTTTATGCAAGCCCTGCTTATGTAGACCAATATGAAGAAACCCAAACAAGTTTAGTTGCTTTGGGAGCTACCTACACTACTGATAATGTAACCATTAAACCAAGACTATATTGGAGGAGAAATCAGGATATGTATTTATTCGTACGACAAGATCCATCTTACTATAGAAATTTACATATATCAAATAAACTTGGTGCTGAGACCAACGTAGTTTTTAACTCTAAGTTAGGTGAAACAGGAGCAGGTGTTGATGTATACAGAGTGTTTTTAGTTAGTAATAATTTAGGAAATCATAACAGAACTGCAATTACAGGATTTTTAGAACATCGTTTAGAGTTAATGGATGAAAAATTAGATATAACTCCTGGTGTTGCAATTAGTTATTATTCAGATTTTGATACTAAAGCATTTCCTGGGCTTGACGTTGGGTATCGGGTATCTGATAAGTGGAAGTTTTATGGTAATATAGGCTATACTTATAGGGTTCCTACTTTTACGGATATGTTTTATGTTGGACCTACAACATTGGGTAATGTTAATTTAGATCCAGAATCAGCATTGTCAGAAGAACTAGGAGTTAAATATACCACAAGTAATTTTCAGTTTAATATTGCATTATTTAATAGATTGTCGGATAATTTAATTGACTGGACTAAAGATAATGAATCTGATAAATGGGAAGTTCGTAATTTTAGTGAAGTCCTTACTCAAGGATTTGAAGTTATGCTTAATYATAATTTTTATATAGGAGAATTTAATCAAAATCTACATATAGGATATTCTTTTATTGAAGACGATATTAAAGATAATAATATTAATTACACTCGCTATTCTTTAAATAGTATTAAACATCAGTTTATCTCAAGTATTGATATTAAATTGAATAGATTATTTAACCAAAGTATTTCATACCGATTTATTGAAAGAACAAACGGCGAAAACTATAATATTGTAGATGCAAAACTTTTAGCAACTGTTAGTGAAAGTATAGAATTTTCGCTTAGTGCACATAATATTTTTAATACTGAGTATTATGAAACTAACCTTGTTCTAATGCCAAAAGGGAACCTTATGTTTGGGTTTAAATATCGCATTTACTAGTCGGATTTTTGAAGTCAAATAATTTTGTAATAGTATTATTCGATTTAAAAACTAAATTTAAATTTGTAAATTTAATTTTTTAAAATCCAATTATGGAAAAAAAATTTCAATCATTTGAAGAATTTTATCCCTTTTATTTAGAGCAACACAGCAATAAAATATGTAGATTATTACACGTAATAGGGACTACAATTGTTTTTGCCCTAGTATTTACTGCAGTATATCATAATATTCCTAAATTATGGATTCTTGTACCAATAGCTGGTTATGGTTTTGCTTGGGTTGGGCATTTCTTTTATGAAAAAAATAAACCAGCAACGTTTCAATATCCATTATGGAGTTTAAAATCAGATTTTAAAATGTACTTTGAAATTGTTTCTGGAAAGCGATCTTTAGATACTTCAAAAGATTGAATTTTTGTAATTGTAACAAAACAATTACGACTGTGTAATTATTAATTTAAAACACAATAAAATGAGAATTTCAATAATGGCTATTTTTCTGTTTTTTTCTATGTGGAAAGTTAATGCTCAAATTAATAATGACTACTTAAAAATAGGTAAAAACGCTCCAAGAATACAAGGAATAGATCAATTTAGTAATAGCATAAACTCAGACAAGATTTTAAAAAACAATAAAGTACTATTAATATTTTATAGAGGGAATTGGTGTCCTTATTGTAAAAAGCACTTGGCAAGTTTGCAAGAGAATTTAGATAAGTTCATTAAAAAAGGGGTGTATGTTATAGTAGTAACACCTGAGAAAGTTAATAAAGTTAAAGAAACTTCCGCAGAATTTAAATCTGCATTTTCAATTATTCATGATGTTGATAATAAAATAATGATTAATTATAAAGTAGCTTTTGATGTAACTAAAGAGAACGTACCAAATTATTTTGAATTTACGCTAAATAAAGTTAGAGAATATAATGAAAGTTATAACGATGTACTTCCTGTACCTGCAACTTATTTAATAGATACTGACCATAAAATAAGTTATGCTCATTACGATCCAAACTATAAAAAACGTTCTGATTTTAGTGAAATATTGACTTTATTAAAGTAAATAGTTTTTTTTCTTATTACGAATATGTTAAAAAAATGGTTTTAAATTTACGATAACGATTGAAATGATGTTTTAAATGTTAAAAAATTATTAAATATTCAAAATATATTTTTCAATTTGTAAATATGTCGTATTTTTGTACCATAAAATAGCAACTAAAACTATCTGTTATGAAAGTAATTAAAAAAGTAAAAGCTCAGGACAGCAAAAGAAAGCTTCCGATGATTGATTTTAGAAACACAAAAAGTATAACTTGGAACAATAAAAGAAGATTTGGTATATAAGAATTAGTCAAAAAACACTATAAAATTAATTGAATTGAAAGCGATAAGTATACTTATCGCTTTTTTATTCTTAAAATAATTCCTCCGTATCTATCGTTAAATTTTGTAAAAAAGCAACGGTCTTTTTTATTTCTACACTTAAAACGGTATCATTTTCAATAAAAGCAACATCACTTCTATACAGTTGTAGAAATGATTCTAAAAATGGGGAAGTCTTTGCCGGTAATCTAAAATGTAATGCTTGAGATGCATTTAATAACTCAATAGCTAAAATCGTTTCAATATTATCAACAATTTGATTGGCTTTTGTTGCTGCGTTTGCGCCCATACTTACATGATCTTCTTGACCGTTGCTTGAAACAATCGAATCTATTGATGCAGGAGTTGCCAATTGTTTGTTTTGGCTTACAATACTTGCAGCTGTATATTGAGGAATCATAAATCCACTATTTAAACCAGGATTTTTCACTAAAAAAGGAGGTAAATCACGAAGCCCAGAAACTAATTGAAATGTTCTTCTTTCTGAGATACTACCAAATTCAGCCATTGCAATACTTAAAAAATCAAAAGCCAAGGCTAAAGGTTGTCCATGAAAGTTTCCTCCTGAAATTATTTCATCAGCATCTATAAAAATATTTGGATTATCAGTGACAGAATTAATTTCAGTTAAAAATGTTTTTTTGCAATAATCCAAAGCGTCTTTGCTCGCACCGTGAACTTGTGGCATACATCTAAAAGAATAAGGGTCTTGTACATGCTCTTTATGACGTTCAATAAGTTCGCTGCCTTCTAAAAAATTATTAATTCGTTGAGCAGTTTTTACTTGTCCGTTATGTGGTCTAATAAAATGAATTAGCTCATTGAATGGTGAAATTCGTCCATCATAAGCTTCTAAAGAGAGCGTTCCAATTAAATCTGCTAAATACGAAAGTTTAAAAGATTTTAGAATTAAATGAACTCCATAAGCATTCATAAATTGCGTGCCGTTTAATAATGCCAACCCTTCTTTTGATTTTAAATCAATTTTAGTCCAATTAAATTTTTTTAAAAGTGCTGAACCTGAAATACGTTCATTATTATAGTATACTTCTCCTTTTCCAATTAATGGCAATGATAAATGAGCTAATGGAGCCAAATCACCAGAAGCGCCTAATGAACCTTGGGTATAAATAACGGGAATAATATTATTGTTGTAAAAATGTATCAATCGTTCTACAGTTTTAACCTGAACCCCAGAATGACCATAACTTAAGGATTGTATTTTAAGAAAAAGCATCAATTTTGCAATGTTCTTAGGAACTTCACTTCCCGTACCACAGGCATGGCTCATGACTAAGTTTTCTTGTAATTCTTGTAAGTTATTGTTGTCAATTTTCACATTGCATAAAGAGCCAAATCCGGTGTTTATTCCATAGATTGGAGATGAATCAGATTTTATCTTTTGATCTAAATAGTCCCGGCAATTTTCAATTTTTTCAATTGCTTCTTCTGATAGTTCAAGTTTTTTCTCTAAAAATATTAATTGATTTAAAGTATCAAAGTCTACTATTTTTGAGTTTATAAAGTGTGTATTGTTCATGTTAAATTTTTGAAAGTCCAAAATTCCATAATACAATTAATATATGCAAATTATTTGTTAAAGTAATGTAGAGTTTAATTTATTAAAGATTAAATTTTATCTTTGAGAGATTTTAATTTAATCAATTACGGGGTATGAAAAAAATAGGGTTATTTATTGCTGCAATTGTGGTAATTTCTTGTAAAAATGAAACACCAATAGATTATGCAGTTGTTTCAGGTAAAATAATGAATAAAGGAGTTAGTGAACTTACTATTAGGAGTAATAATCAGGTATTCAAAAAAACGTTAAATGTTTTAGAAGATGGTAGTTTTGAAGACACGCTTAGAGTGAAAAAAGGAATCTACAAGCTTTATGACGGTAAAAATATTACAGAAGTATATATTGATGTAGGGAATAATGTAAATATTAGCTATGATGCAACTGATTTTTCAAATACATTAACTATTACAGGAATAGGCTCGAAAATTAGCAATTACTTATATGCTAAAGGTATAAAAGAAAGGAAAATGAAAGGAGAAGGGACTAGAGTGTATGAGCTTAAAGAAATGCCATATAAAGCTAAATTTAGTGAAATAAGAACTACATTAGAACAATTGATAGATTCAACAGAAGGGATTTCAGAAGAATTTAAGGTTAAAGAAAGAAGAGGACTTAATTATTACTACTTAGGGAAACTTAATATTTATGAAAGCTACCATGCTCATTATACGAAAAATTCTGAATTCAAGATTTCAGAAGGTTTTTTAGATGAATTAAAAGAGCTTAATTTTGAAAAAGAAGAAGATTTTATTTTTTCAACTGATTATAAAAATATAGTTACTTCACATTTTTATGAAGAAGCAACTAAATTAGCTGAAAAAGATTCAATTGCAGAAGATATTGCATTTTTAAAGGCAGCAGGAGCTATTTCTAATGAATTCATAAAGAATAGTTTATTGTATGATAATGCTAAATATTCAGTGACATATACGGAAGATTTAGAAACGTTTTATAGTACATTTAAGGGGTTGTCAACAAATGAAACTCATAAAAAGGAAATTACAGAAAGTTATAATAAGTTAATAGCTGTTGCTAAAGGTCAGCCTTCTCCAAAGTTTGTTGGATATGAAAATTATACAGGAGGAACAACTTCATTAGACGATTTAAAAGGGAAATATGTTTATGTAGATGTTTGGGCAACTTGGTGTGGGCCTTGTAAAAGAGAAATTCCATTTTTAAAAGAAATTGAGAAAAAGTACCACGGAAAAAATATTGAATTTGTTAGTATTTCAGTAGATAAAGCAAAGGATCATGGCAAATGGCTAGATATGGTAAAGGAGAAAGAATTGAAAGGAATTCAGTTATTTTCCGATAAAGACTGGGAATCAGATTTTGTAAAAGGGTATTTAATAAAAGGTATTCCACGTTTTATTTTAATTGATCCAAATGGGATTATTGTAAGTTCGAACGCTCCAAGACCATCCGATGATAAGTTGATTGAAACTTTTAATGAATTAGGGATCTAATAACGATTAAAATAAAATAATGAAAAAAATAATTTGGATTTTTATAGCACTTCTAATTGCATCTTGTAATAAGGAAGTTAACGAATATGCAACTCTAAAAGGAACTCTTAAAAATGTAGGTATTGAAAAAATTACTATTCAGGGAAGAGGATTTTCAAAGGAAATTGCGGTTGATAGTAAGGGGAAGTTTTCTGATACATYGAAAGTAACTGATGGGGTACATGCAATTGTTAATGGGAATGATAGAATTACGTTGTATTTGGAAAATGGATATGACTTAAATCTTGAATTTAAAGGAGAAAAATTTTCTGAAGGTATTTCTTTTACAGGAAATGGGTCTGAAACAAATAACTTTATGGAAGATAAACGATCTTTCTATTTGAGTAGTTTTGCGAACCCTAAAACATATTTTAAATTAGATAAAGAGGCTTATTTAGCAAAAGTTAGTGAAGCGAAATCTTTGTTAAAAGGATTTAAAGATAAAGTAACTGATTTGGATTCAATAATTGATAAAATGGATGCTAGAAATGACGAAATGTTTTTTGGCTATATTGAATCCAATTATGAAAAAATGCATGAGAATTTAATTCGTTTTGGAAAAGGAAAACCATCTCCATTGTTTTCAAATTATGAAAATTTTAAGGGAGGTACAACTTCATTAACAGATTTAAGAGGGAAATATGTTTACTTAGATATTTGGGCAACTTGGTGTGCACCGTGTAAAAAAGAAATCCCATATTTAAAAGTATTGGAAAAAGATTTTCATGGTAAAAATATTGAGTTTGTCAGTATTTCTGTGGATAAACAAACCGCACATGAGACTTGGGGTAACATGATAAAAAATGAAGAGTTATCAGGTACTCAATTGTTTGCAGATAATAGTTTTGAGTCTAAATTTATAACTGATTATGGTATAACTGCAATTCCTAGATTTATACTATTAGACACTAAAGGAAATATTGTGGATTCAGATGCACCAAGACCTTCAGATCCTAAGTTGAGGGAATTATTGAATGAATTGGGAATTTAATTTTTCAATATAAAAAATAAAAAAAACGCTACTTATAGCGTTTTTTTTATGCATATAATTCATGTTATTCTTCAGGTGATGATTTGTCTATTTCATCTTCACTTTCATCTAGTTGATCTTCGTTGAACAACGCTAAAATAGCATCAGATAAATACGTTAAAATAGAAGTAGCAGTAAAAGTTTCAATAGCTATTTCTTGAACTGCAATATCAGCTGTTTTACCATGTACATAAACGCCAAAAATAGCAGCGTATTTGGCTTCATAGCCTTGAGCTAAAAGACCTGTTATGAATCCAGTAAGCACATCTCCACTTCCAGCCGTTGCCAGTGCAGGATTTCCTGTAGAATTAAAGTACATTGTTTCACCATCAATTGTTACGGTATGTGCACCTTTAAGAACTAAAATAACATTATAATCTGTAGAGAATTTTGATGCAATTTTTAGCTTGTCATAATCATTTTTCCAAGTTCCTATAAGACGTTCTAATTCTTTTGGATGAGGAGTTAAAATTGTATTTTCTGGTAAATAGGTAAGTAATGATTTATTCAGCGCTAATAAATTAATGGCGTCAGCATCAATCACTAATGGAAATTTATTTTCTTTAATAAATTTTTCAAATCCAAGCGCTGTTTTTTCAGTTGTTCCAATTCCAGGACCAATACCAATAACGGTTGGGTTTGTTTTAAAATTATAATAGGTTAAAACTTTTTCATCATCTACTTCCACCATGGCTTCTGGTACGGAAATCTGTAAGATATCATAACCACACTTTGGAAGATAAGCAGAAACCAGTCCGCTACCAATTTTTAAAGCTGCTTTAGTTGCTAAAGTAACTGCGCCAATTTTCCCAAAACTTCCACCAATGATAAGCGAATGACCATAGGTTCCTTTATGAGACCATTTATTACGTGCTTTGTATAAAGGTATTATTTCACTTTTTGAAATGTAATTTAATGTTGGTTTTAAATGGGCTATAAATTCTTTATCCAACCCAATATCAAGGACTTCCCAAGTAGTTACATACGCTTTATTTTCGGGTAATAGAAATGCTAATTTTGGAGTTTGAAAAGAAAGTGTATGTCCAGCTCTTAATACAGCATCTTTTTGACTGACTGATTTATCTCCAAATAGACCTGAAGGGACATCAATTGCAAGTGTAAAAACTTTTGTATTGTTGATATATTGAATTAATTTTTTTGTAAATCCTTTGGGCTCTCTTGTCAATCCATTTCCGAAAATAGCATCAACAACAATATCTTCAAAAGAAACATCAGGGAAATCATCCTCACTATTTATAATGGTTGGCCATTCTCCAATTTCTTTTAAGCGGTTATAATTTGTTAAAAATTCATCAGTTCTTTTGTCGCTAAAATTAACAATATAACAATTGACAGTATACCCATGTTGAAATAAAAGCCTAGCAATTACTAAACCATCACCACCATTATTTCCAATTCCGCAAAACACATGAATTTTAATGTCTTGTCCTTGTAAACGGCTGTGTAACCACTGAAAGCAGAGAGTAGAAGCATGTTCCATTAAATCAATAGAGGATATTTTACTATTTATAATAGTTGCTTTGTCGGCTTTTGCTATTTGCTGTGGTGATAGGATATACATAGTAGTAAAATTAATAAAAAAAACCTCTCATTCGAGAGGTTTAGTTTAAATTTTATCCTTTAAAAACGCCCATATTAGCATATTTATCCATCCGTTGTTTTACCAATTCTTTTGGCGATAGCTCTTTTAATTCTTTATAAGCCTTAAGTATGGTTTTTTCTACTTCTTTAAAAGCAGTCTCTCTATCATGATGTGCACCACCTAAAGGTTCTTTAATAATACCATCTATTAATTTTTGTTTTTTCATATCTACTGCAGTTAATTTTAATGCAGCAGCAGCTTCCTCTTTATGTTCCCAGCTTCTCCATAAAATGGAAGAACACGATTCTGGTGAAATAACAGAGTACCATGTGTTTTCCATCATATATACTTTATCACCAACACCTATTCCCAATGCACCACCTGAAGCTCCTTCACCAATTACAACAGTGATAATAGGGGTTTTTAAACGAGTCATTTCAAAAATATTTCGAGCTATCGCTTCACCTTGTCCACGCTCTTCTGCTTCTAAACCAGGGTACGCTCCGGGAGTATCTAATAAAGTAACAACTGGAATCCCAAATTTTTCAGCCATTTTCATTAAACGAAGTGCTTTCCTATAACCTTCAGGATTAGACATTCCAAAATTTCTATATTGGCGAGTTTTAGTGTTGTACCCTTTCTGCTGACCAATGAACATAAATGATTGGTTACCAATTTTACCTAAACCACCAACCATAGCTTTGTCATCTTTAACAGTTCTGTCACCATGTAATTCCATAAACGTATTACCAGCAAGAGCATTAATATGATCTAGCGTATAAGGTCTATTTGGGTGGCGAGAAAGTTGTACTCTTTGCCAAGCAGTTAGGTTTTTATAAATTTCTTTCGTTGTTTTTAGTAATTTTGTTTCAATATTTTTGCAACTTTCAGTCACATCAACATCACTTTCTTTACCAATTAATTCGCATTTATTAAGTTGTTCTTTTAATTCTTTAATCGGTAATTCAARATCTAAATATTCCATATCTTTCAAGTTTGGATGTAACTACAAATATAATAACTTATAAATTTTGGAAGTTATATTATGTATTTTTTTTATTTTTTAATATTCCGTTTATGATAACAGTAATAATTATAACAGTCGCTCCAATATAAAATTGTGAACTCATTTTTTCTTTCTCTCCAAAAATTATTACAGCTAATATAATACCGTATACAGGTTCTAAATTTATGGTAAGCATTACAGTATAGGGGGTTAAGTACTTCATGATTTTTACTGAAACAATAAATGCGTATGCTGTACAAATACTACTTAAGATGAGTAGGTAAATGAGGTCTAAATTTTTTAATGTAAAATCACTGAGAGAAAAATTTGATGTTGCTAAAACATAAAAAGTAATAAACCCAACGCCAAAAAGTAACTGATAAAATGTAATAACATCAGCTTCATGTTTCTTAATATACAAGCCATTTAATACCGTAAATAAAGCTGATAAAAAGGAAGCAATTAGAGCGTATATTATTCCTAAAGTATAGTTACTTTCAACATTAAAAATTAGATATAAGCCCGCAATTACAATTAGGCCAAAAAACAGTTCTAAAAAAATCAACTTTCTTTTAAAGAATAGTGGCTCAATAAGTGAGGTAAATAGCGCACCAGTACTCATTGCAACTAATGCGATTGATACATTGGCAATTTTTATGGCTGAAAAAAAAGCAATCCAATGCAAGGCTATAATGATACCTGTAAATAAAAATTTTAACAATGCTTTTGGCGGTATTCGAAGTGATTTTTTGCTAATTAAAAAATAAATCAAAATAAAAATTACTGCAAAAAACATTCGATACCATACCAATGGAATTGCATCAATACTAATGAGTGCTCCTAAAATAGCTGTAAAACCCCAAATAAAAACCAATAAATGGAGTTGTAAATAGTTGGTTAATTTAGTTTTTAGCATTTTTTAGGTATAAATAGATTGCTAAGGCTCCAAAAATAATATTTGGAGACCAAACCATAATAAATGAATTTGTAGTTGCTCCAGCACCTAAAACTTCAGCAATTTTCAGGAAAAATACATAAACAAACATCAAGGTTATACCAATTGCAAGATTTATTCCCATTCCACCTCTTCGTTTTTTTGATGCGAGTGTAACAGCAATAAAAGTTAAAATATAGGAGGAAATAGGTAAACTGGTTCTTTTGTGATATTCAACTAAATACGAGTTTAAATTGCTAACACCTCGTTCTTTAGATTGATTGATAAAATCATTTAATTTAAATGAGGTCATTTCTTTCGCTAAGTAAGCCACATTTACTAAATCATTAGGTGTAAAAGGGAAAGTAGTATCTAATTTTGTACCAAATTCAATACTATCTCTATCACTGAATATAATTCTTTTTCTGTAATTAATTAGGGTAAAAGTGCTGTCTCTTTTCCTCCATTTTATTTGGTCCGCAAACAATTTAGACTTTAATTTATTACCTTCAAATTGCTCATATGAAAAATTATAACCTCTATTTGTTTCAAGTCGATAACTTTTTAAAAAAATAAAATCATTTGGGCCTAATTGTAGATTAATGTTGGTTAAATTGTTTGCATTATATTTTTTCTTTTTTAGGTAGGTTCTAGAAAATTCTCCAAAAATTTTATTACTGCGTGGTACTATAAAATGGTTCATTAGTAACGCAAAAACCGTAATAATTGTTGCACCAATAAAATAGGGTTTAAGAAACCTCGTAAATGATATTTTAGCAGAGTGAATTGCAATAATTTCTGTATTACTAGCAAGCTTTGAAGTAAAAAAAATAACAGCAATAAATAATGCCAAAGGCATAAAAGTATTACCGAAAATAACAACAAAATTGAAATAATAATCTTTAATGATTTCGCCTACTGATAATTCTGTATGCCGTAAAAATCGATCAATTTTTTCAGATACGTCAATCGCAATAGCAATAGGTAATAACAAGGCTAATACTAATAAAACAGAGCTTAAATATTTTTTTAATATGTATTTATCAAGTATTTTCAATTGATTTAAATTAGAAGTTAAACGTTAAAAATTGGTTCTAAAGTCTTTTATCTAGTTGTTTTACCATACGGTTTTTCCAAGCAGTAAAATCACCTGCTAATATATGCTTTCTTGCTTCACGAACCAACCATAAATAAAACCCTAAATTGTGAATGGAGGCAATTTGTTTACCTAATAATTCTTTAGAAGCAAATAGATGGCGTAAATAGGCTTTTGAATACATAGTATCAACAAAAGTAATTCCCATTTCATCTATTGGAGAAAAATCATTTTCCCACTTTTTATTTTTGATATTGATACTACCATGTGCTGTAAACAACATTCCGTTACGAGCATTACGAGTAGGCATTACACAATCAAACATGTCAATTCCTAATGCAATATTTTCAAGAATATTGATTGGTGTACCRACRCCCATTAAATATCKTGGTTTATCYTCWGGAAGAATTGCAGTAACAATTTCTGTCATTTCATACATTTCTTCWGCWGGTTCWCCAACWGATARYCCTCCAATMGCATTTCCTTCAGCWCCAACAGARGCAATAAATTCGGCWGATTGTTTTCTTAAATCTTTATAMGTGCTTCCTTGTACAATTGGRAAAAAGGYTTGRSCATAATCGTATTTGTAAGGGGTTTTATCTAAGTGAGTAATACAGCGCTTTAACCAACGGTGTGTCATGTGCATAGAACGTTTAGCATAACTGTAATCACAAGGATARGGAGTGCATTCATCGAATGCCATAATAATATCAGCACCAATTACACGTTGAATTTCCATCACATTTTCAGGAGTGAATGTATGATAAGATCCATCAATATGACTTTTAAATCGAACACCTTCTTCTTTAATTTTTCTTCTGCTAGATAAAGAATAAACTTGATAACCACCACTATCAGTTAAAATAGGACGATCCCAATTCATAAATTTATGCAAACCACCAGCTTGCTCTAAAATAGCTGTTTTTGGGCGCAAGTATAAATGGTACGTATTGCCTAAAATGATGTCAGGATTAATTTCGTTTTTTAATTCGGTTTGGTGAACACCTTTTACCGTACCAACTGTACCTACAGGCATAAAAATGGGGGTTTCTATTGTGCCGTGGTYASTTGTTATAATTCCAGCTCTTGCCTTGCTTTGAGCATCAGTGGTTTTTAATTCAAATTGCATAGTTGGCAAAGATACTGTTTAGGATTTGTTTGAAAGTAATAATGCAAGAAGTTATGRTCTCTTTTTTCTTTTTGGTTTAAACGAAGTATTTTTTCTTGTCTTAGTGCTAGWTTGAGCCCTTATTTTAAAATGATCTTTTGAAGCTTCTTCAGTTTTAGAAGAGGTTGAAATCATGTTATTTATTAATTGCATTTCAATTGAAGACAATTCGCGCCAATCACCAATCTTTAAATTTCCCAGATTTACATTCATAATTCGAGTTCTATTTAACTTAGAAACTTCGTAGCCCAAGTATTCGCACATTCTTCTAATTTGCCTGTTTAATCCTTGTGTTAAAATTATTTTAAAAGAGAAATCATTTATTTTTTCAACGGTGCATTTTTTAGTAACAGTTCCTAAAATTGGGATTCCATTTCCCATTTTAAGAATAAAATCATGGGTTATTTTTTTGTTAACGATAACTGTATATTCCTTTTCGTGGTTATTGCCTGCTCTAAGAATTTTATTTACAATATCACCATCATTGGTTAAAAAAATAAGCCCTTGCGATGGCTTATCCAACCTTCCAATAGGGAATAGGCGCTCAGGATGATTAATATATTTAACAATGTTTTTTCTTTCCTTTGAATCAGTTGTACAAACAATTCCAATAGGTTTATTGAAAGCGATATAAAGTGTTTTTGGCTTTGATTTTAAAAGTTGACCATTAACCCTTACAACATCACCTTTAAAAACTCGATTTCCTAATTTTGTTGTTTTGCCATTGATAGTAACACGACCTTCAACAATTAATTTTTCAGCTTCTCTACGTGAACAAATTCCAGTACTACTGATAAATTTATTTAAGTTAATTGAATGTTCGTTTTTATTTTCCAAGAATGTAAATTTCAATGAGCAAAGTTACTAATAATAAACATACTTTGATTTCATTTATAAAATGAAAAACGCTAGAATGGTTCCGCAGATATCAAAATTTTCAAAACTTCACTTCCGCTTTAGATTTATAGCGAACAGAACGTATTTTGAAATTTTCATTAAAAAATTAGGTAAATAAAATTTATTAAATTAAAGTAGAGTTATATTTTTTCTTCGATACTCGTTGAGAATTTGCGATGCAGGGTCTAATTCAGTAACAAGTGTATGAATTGAATTTATATTGCAAATTTTATATCTATTATGTGTGTTTAATTTTTCTGAAATTGTAAGAGAGACTAATTTTTTTGATGCATTTATCATGGCCTTTTTCATTTGTGCTATTTCCCAATCAATTGCTGTAATCCCTTTATTTACATCTATATAGCCTGTTCCTAAAAAACAAATATCTGCTTTTATTTCAGATAATATATTGATGGCACTTCCTCCTGTTGCTAATTGTGACCCTCTAGATAATTTTCCTCCAATAAAAATTACTTCATCATTTATTGAGCTATTATTGAGTAATTCGATAGCCATAGGTAAACTAGGAGTGAAAAAGGTTAGATTCATATTTTTAGGAAGTAGCTTAGCAAGCTCTATATTAGTTGAACCTCCACTGATAATAACGATATCTCCATTATTTAATAATGAAATACCTTTTTGTGCAATGATAGATTTGCTCCCGAGTTCGTAGATTTCTCTATGGCGATCAGAATAGATATTAAATCCATTTGATACAGCGCCTCCATGTACTTTTGTTAATTTTTGTAAATTATCTAGTTCCTTAACATCTCTTCTTGCTGTATCAATAGATATTTTTAGTATTCCCGCTAAATCTGTTAATAAAACTCTATTATGAATATGTAATTCATTGAGGATGATATTGTGTCGTTGTTCTTTTTTCAATCTTTGAAGGAGTTAAAGAAGTTAAAATTAAAAATCTCTACAATATAGCAACTTTATCTTATTTCGCAATTAAAAACGGCTTAATATTGATTTTATTTTGCAATTATGTGATTAAATATTTAAAATGCAAGAAAAATATGCTGTTTTTAATTGCATTTTTATTTATTTATATATACATTCGCCTCATCTAATTAACTTTAAATTAACATTCATGAACAAAACAAATGAAAACGTCTCTTTTATTATGAGATTTCGATTTATGAGCAGTCTATTTGCGCTTATGATGTTGGGACTTACCTTACAAGCGCAAACGACCTCCTATACATTAAAAGGTAATGTATCCGACGAATATGGCTCTCCAATCATTGGAGCAAACATTACTATTGTTGGTGGAAATGTTGGTAGTCAAACAGATKWTSMYRRTWRTTWTWTGRTWKCRRYYMSWRWWGKACMAGWAWWRATAWSTTCATATATAGGTATGAAATCTATTACTAAAAAAATTGAAAATCAAAATCCAATTAATTTTGTATTAGTTGAAGATTTACTAAACCTAAATGAAGTTATCATTACTGGTACTTCTGGGATTGCAACCAAAAAACAATTGGGATCAGCCATTTCTACAATTGGGAGTGGAGACTTAAGCGAGTCTAAAGCAGTAGTGAGTGTGGGAGAAGCGCTTCAAGGACAAATTGCAGGGGCACATGTWAGTAGAAATTCWGGAAATCCCTCAGGTGGAGTTTCCATAAAATTAAGAGGAGCWAGTACTTTAGTAGGTAGCTCAGACCCATTATATATTATTGATGGTGTAATCATAAACAATAACTCTAAAGCGTTAATTGATTTAGGAGGGTATACCCAAAATAGGTTGGTTGATATTAACCCAAATGATATTGAACGTATAGAAGTTCTAAAAGGTGCTGCAGCAGCGGCAATTTATGGATCTAGAGCAAGTAATGGGGTAGTGCAAATTTTTACTAAAAGAGGAAAACTTGGAGAGCCAAGAATTACCTATGCTACAAGTTTTAATATGAATAATTTGCGAAAAGAGCTTCCTATTAACGATGCGCAATTGAAATGGGAAGATGGTGTTGCTGTACCAGCAACGCGTTATAATTACCAAGATGATATTTTTGAAACTTCTTACGGTTTTGAAAACTCGTTGAGTATTACTGGAGGAAGTGAGAAATCAAAATATTCATTCTCAGCTTCTCAATATAAAAATGATGGGATAGTAAGAAGTACTGATTTTGATAGAAAAACGTTACGTTTAAGATTGGATCAAGAATTATATGATTGGTTTTCATTATCAGTCGGCTCTTTTGTTTCATTTAATAAAAGTAATGACATGCCAAATGGTAAAAATTATGGACCAATTACGAGTTTAATATTTGCCGACAACTTGAATGATACTGCTCCAGATGAATTTGGAAATTATCCTAATATTGGTTGGATGTCTAATCCAACTGAAGCGTTAGATAGAATAAATGCAACTACACAAAATTTTAGGTCAATTAATGACATTCAATTAAAATTAACTCCTTTTAAAGGGTTTAGATTCAATTACACGTTTGGATTTGACCATTCAAACTCTGAAGGACTTATTTACATTCCTAATGGGTTTAATACAAAAGCGAATGGTTTATCTCAAAAAGCAACGATTAATTCAGATATGATAAATAGTGATATTAATGTAAGTTATCAATTTGATATCTCGGATGATTTGAAATCTACAACGGGTGCAGGCTATAGTTACCAATATGAAAAAAATGACATTTTTAGAGTTGCTAACAATTTAGTAAGTGCTATTGATGGTGTATTAGTAACGGATCCAACTTCAGCGTCTTCTGGAGTAGATTATAGAACTCAAGCATCTTACTGGGGTGGATATTTACAGCAAAGCCTTGGATATAAAGACAAATTATTTTTAACACTTGCAGGAAGATTGGACGGAGCATCAACATTTGGTGTAGATGAGCGTCAACAATTTTATCCTAAAGTAAGTACTTCTTACGCTATATCTGATGAAGATTTTTGGAAAAATGCATTAGGAGATATTTTTGATTCTTTTAAATTACGTGCTGCTTGGGGACAAGCTGGAAATCTAACAGCTTTAAACCCTTTTCAAATATATACAAATTATAATAGTTCTGTCTATAATGGAAACATCGGTTTTATTCCTTCAACAACCCAAGGGAATTCAGTTTTAAAACCAGAAAGACAAACTGAAACAGAATTTGGATTCGATACTTCGATGTTCAATAATAGATTAAGTTTAGAATTTTCATATTACAGCCAAGATGTAGAAGATTTATTAGTGAATCGACCACTATCACCTTCTACAGGTTACGGACAGCAGTTTGCAAATGTTGCGAATATGACCAACAAGGGATTCGAACTTTTAGTAAAGGGAACTCCTATCAGAAGTGAAAATTTAAATTGGAGCATTACAGGTACTTTGAGTCATAATAAAAATATTGTAACAGATGTTGAAGGTTTTAGGTTAGGAATAGGAATGTTTGGGACCTCTGTAGCTCAGGATGGTGAATCTTTAGGTGTGTTTTATGGAACTTACTTTGCAAGAGATACAAACGGTAATATTTTATTAAAAGATGATGGTAGGGTGCAAAAAGCGTTAGGGCATTATGAAGGTAATACACCTGTACAAGATTATGACGTAAATGGGCAGCCAACAGGAACTACATTAAGAAAAATTATAGGGAATCCAAATCCAGATTATACGGCTTCTATTACCAATGAGTTTGAATATAAAAATATTGGATTTAGATTTCAGTGGGATATCTCACAAGGAAATGATATCATGAGTTGGGATAAACGTATGGCCTATTTATTTGCCGGAGGCTCATTTGAAGCTGATGAATTAAATGGTACTGTGCCAGCAGGTAGTCAAAGTGCTAACTTCAGTATTTTTGAGTCATTTATTGAAGATGGATCTTATATTAAACTAAGAGAAGTTGCACTAACCTACAATTTAAAAGTAAGTAACAGCTATCTTAAAAATGTTAAGTTTTCTTTAAGCGGAACTAACTTAATATCAATAGATAATTATTATGGATTTGACCCAGAAGTAAATACTGAGGGACAAACTAATGGGGTAATAGGACAGGACATGGCAAACGTACCTATTCCTGCGGTATATAAATTTGGTGTAATCCTTAATTTTTAAATCAAAGAATAATGAAAAAATTAATTAATATAGTTATAGTTGTAGTTGGCGTACTGTCTTTTACAGCTTGTGAAACAGATTTTAACAATATAAATCAGCCTGCAGAAGATCAAGTATTAACAACAAAAGCAGGATTACTTGGCATTTCGGTTGGAATGTCTGAACATTTTGCAACATCAACCTTATCACCGATTGTTGAAATCTCTGGTTTGACTACAAGAGAATTTGGAAACACATTAACCTATGTAACACCTGGAGAATTAGTTATTGGTGGTACACTATTAAATAGTGATAATGCTGGTATAACTAGATTGTGGTCTCGTTTGTTAAGAGACAAAGGGATGGCAGAATCTATTTTAGCCAATATAGATAATGTAGAAATGGAGCCTGGCACAAAAGCGGGTTTAAGCGCGTATTCAAAATGGTTTAAAGCTATGACCTTAGGTTATTTAATTCAAAATTTTGAACAAGCACCTATTAATAATGATGCGAATGGAGAATCACTTTTTAATACACGAGCAGAAGTTTTAAGCGAATGTATTCGTTTGTTAGAAAGCGCTAAAGCAGATCTAGCAGCCAACCCTATGTCTGATGAATTTTTCGGATATATTTCTAATTTAGATTTAGAAAATACGCTCAATGCGTTTTTAGCAAGGTATAACTTATTTGCTGGAAATTATTCAGCTGCAATAACAGCTGCAAACGCAGTAGATTTAACTTCGATGTCTGAATGGTTGTATGACGGAATAACGACTGAAAATGCAGTTTGGAATTTTGCTGTTTTTAATGATCCTGATACGAAACCACAAGATAATTTCGGATTGACAGAAAGTTTTATTCCTGAAGTTGGTGATGGTAGAATTGCATTCTATCTAAGCTCGGTTGATGAAACCGAAGTTGATTTTGGACTTCATAAGGTTGATAATGCTGTTGGGTTTTTCTCAACTGCTTCAACGGCAATTCCAATATACCTACCAGGAGAAATGCTATTAATCAAAGCAGAGGCCTATGCAATGTTGAATGATTTACCAAATGCTGTAACAAACCTAAATTTAGTTAGAGAAAAAACAAATGATGTTTATGGAGTTAATGCAGCATTAGGAGCATGGACAGGTAATTCAGCAAGTCAATCGGATATACTAGATGAAATTTTCAAAAATAGATCTATAGAATTATTTATGAGTGGAATGCGTTTTGAGGATTCAAGAAGAATTCATCCAGATTTACTAATACCAGCAAGTGGTGATTACTTCATTGAACGGAATAGAAATTATTATCCTTATCCGTTTGATGAAAGAGAAAATAATCCAAATACTCCACCAAACCCATCTATTTAAAATAATAAAATAATTTTATTAAATTGGATTAGTTGTTTTTGTTTAGGGGCAGCATTTAAGCTGCCCTTGAATAGAAATCAACCATCAGAATAGGCATTCTACTTAAATTTTTGAGTAAAATAATTAGAGTTAAAGAATAATTATTCGAAATGTTCAATATGTTTGATTTTTAACAATATATCACATGAAAGTTTACACAGGACTAGATGTTCTAGCAAGRGATAAARYMCTKCAAMAKAAATWTAAAGGTAMTGTGGCRTTAYTATGTCATAAYGCMTCWATAGATKMYKSTTATAMWCATGCWGCTRTAMAATTTNAAAGNWRTRTTTGGAWMAARRTTTATWAAAATGTTTGGMCCWCARCATGGKTTTTCAACYGAYGYTCRRGAYAATATGRTTGAAACWAAYCATTATATMCAYYCTTATTTTAAWATTCCKGTATATTCMCTWTAYTCMGAAACACGYATTCCWACRGATGAAATGTTRGARAATATWGATCAYYTTTTTATTGATTTRCAAGATGTAGGCTGTAGAGTRTACACGTATATTTATACCCTCACACTTTTACTAGAAAAATGTATTGATAAGGATATTCAAATTATTGTGCTGGATCGCCCAAATCCTATTAACGGAATTGATATTGAAGGAAATATTTTAGAACCAGAATTTGAGTCATTTGTTGGTCTGCATCCTATTCCATTCCGTCATGGAATGACAATTGGAGAGGTAGCACTTATGCATCAAAATTTATGGTCGAAAGGGAAAGCAAACCTAGAAATAATAAAAATGCAGTATTGGAAACGTGATATGTTTTTTGAGGATACCAAATTACCATGGTTGTTACCTTCACCGAATCTTGCAAGACCAGAAAGTGCGTTAACTTTTCCTGCTACCGTATTGTTTGAAGGGACACTTTTAAGTGAAGGTCGAGGTACTACACAGCCGTTAGAAATTGTGGGGCATCCCAAAATTGAACCCTACTCATTTTATGAAAGTCACTTATCSCAAAGCATAAAAAAATCAAAACTTGAAGGTTTTGCTTTAAGACCTATAACGTTTCTTCCAACTTTTCAAAAACATGGAAATACTGTTTGTGGAGGTTTTCAAATTCATGTAACTAATAATAAAACATTTAGACCTTGGCGTGTAGGACAACTTATTTTACGAGAATTATACCACCATTTAGGTGATGATTTTGAGTGGAAGGAATCTCCTTATGAGTATAATTATACACACCATCCTATTGATCTTATAAATGGTACAGATAAATTGAGGCGTTGGGTTGAACATAACGAATCTGTTGATGCTCTAGATTCTTTTGAATCCTTACATGAGTATGAACAGCAACTTAATGAAATTAAAATATATTAWWTKAWWKAATWKCAAYWTTATAAATAATCCATGAATCCTCTATTAGTTTTTTCGGTTATTGCAATTTACTTTGCCATACTAATGTTAATCTCATATTACACCTCAAAAGGAAATAGTGATGATTCATTTTATACTGGAGATCGGAAATCACCGTGGGCTCTTGTGTCATACGGCATGGTTGGTGCTGCATTGTCAGGTGTTACTTTTGTTTCTATTCCAGGAATGGTAGGGAATAATTTTTTATATTACCTTCAGTTTGTTATTGGAAACGTTATAGGATATATCTTTATTGTTTTTGTATTAATTCCTATTTATTACAAATTAAAGCTAGTRTCTATTTATTCCTACTTATCTTCAAGATTTGGGAATTATTCTTATAAAACRGGCTCTCTATTTTTTTTAATATCTCAGTCTTTTGGTGCAGCATTAAGGTTTTTATTAGCWGCWAAAATTTTGCAATATGCACTTTTTGATARTTATCAGATACCATTTCCTATTACKGTAATAATAATGCTTTTTTTAGTATGGCTTTATACCAATAAATCAGGAATTAAAACAATTGTATWTACCGATACRTTACAAACAACCTTTTTAATATTGGCWGCCATTGTTGCMATTATAGYARTTAARAACTCGTTGGGRTTATCTTTCACTGAAACAATAACRAGYATWAAAGAACACCATTATTTTAAAATTTTTAATTGGGATATTAAATCAGGTAATAATTTYTTYAAACARCTAATTTCAGGARTGTTAATAGCAATTGCAATGATGGGTTTAGACCAAAACATCATGCAAAAAACATTGACCTGTAAGAGTAAAAAAGAAGCTCAAAAAAATGCACTAGTTTTTAGTATTATTTTAGCAATTACGCAGTTCTTATTTTTAGGGCTTGGAATAATGCTTTATCTTTACGCCGAACAAAACGGAGTAACTTTGAAAAAAGAAAATGGTGTATTTATTAATACCGATACGCTTTTCCCAATACTATCATTAAATTACTTTGGGTTATTTGCAAGCATTACTTTTATTCTAGGGATTACTGCAGCAGCCTTTTCAAGCGTAGATTCTGCCCTAACAGCTCTTACAACATCCTTTACATATGATTTTTTAGATCTTGGTCATAAAAGTGGTAAAGAAAAAACAAGAATTAAAAATAGGGTTCTTTTTGGATTCTCGGTAATAGTGTTTATCATTATTATGATATTTTCCAATAGTAAAGGAGATGTTATCTCAACTATTTTTAAGGTTGCAGGATATACTTATGGACCATTATTAGGGCTGTATCTTTTAGGAATATTCACAAAAATAAAGATCCATGATAAGTCCGTACCAATTATTTGTATTATAGCTCCAATAGTAACCTATTATTTAAATTATTACTTAATCTTTAAATTTAATTTTGATCTAGGATTTATGAATATTTTTGTWWMWGMMYYSMTTAMMWYWKYARGWWTAAYRAWAWCAMWAAMRTKWWYTTTWAWWKMWWWWYWAATYWWMWWMSGAWYWKYCWKCYTAKKATKATCATYTRKMRAAWATRWKTRMWCTRSATWTRMTKAARMNTATTWWWMMMRWWKWTRAWMYTKTAGCAGATGTAATAGAAAATGCAGTTCCTAAAATTGAAAAATTAGTAGAAGTCATTGTCTCAAAAATGAATAAAGGAGGTAGGTTGTTTTACATTGGTGCAGGAACAAGTGGTCGATTGGGTATTTTAGATGCATCTGAATGTCCTCCAACATTTGGCGTTTCAGATGATTGGGTAATTGGTCTTATTGCAGGTGGTGATAGGGCATTAAGAAAAGCTGTTGAAAATGCTGAAGACGATTTAGATCAGGCCTGGTTAGATTTAAAGGCATATGATATTAATGAAAATGATGTTCTTATTGGGATAGCAGCCTCTGGAACAACACCTTATGTGATTGGTGGTGTGCGTAAAGCAAGAGAAAATAAGATTACAACTGCTTGTATCGTCTGTAATAATAAAAGCCCATTATCTTTTGAAGTAGCACATCCTATCGAGTTAGTTGTTGGACCAGAGTTTGTAACTGGAAGCACAAGAATGAAAGCAGGTACAGCACAAAAACTTGTATTGAATATGATTTCAACTACTCTAATGATTAAATTAGGTAGGGTAAAAGGAAATAAAATGGTAAATATGCAATTATCAAATAAAAAACTTGTTAACAGAGGCGTAAAGATGATCATTGAAGAGTTGAAAATTGAAGAAGATTTAGCAAATAAATTATTAGATGAACATAAAAGTGTTAAAAAAATCCTAGATATTTACAAAGCGAAGTCTGCCGACAATAATTTGAACTAATTAATACGTAAAAGACTACTTTTAAGTAAGTAAACAGCGTATAGAATCATTATTCGTTCGTTTTTAAAGGCATTTTTATAATACAATTGTAAAATTTCAACTATAAACCATTGAACGTGGCTAATTTATTACCGTATACACAATTACAAAATAGCTTTTCAGGAAAAATTTACACTGATGAGTTGCATTTATCAATTTATGCAACTGACGCTTCTGCGTATAGAATGTACCCTTCAGCTGTTGCTATACCTAAAAATAGCAATGATATTAAGTTGTTACTGAAGTTTGCTCATGCGCATGAGCTAACACTAATACCAAGAGCAGCAGGGACATCCTTAGCAGGTCAGTGTGTTGGAACTGRTATTGTGGTTGATATTTCAAAGTACTTCACTAAAATCATAGACTTCAACAGAGAAAAGAGAACTATTAAAGTTCAACCAGGATTAATTCGAGATGAATTAAATCAGTTCTTAAAGCCGCACGGGTTATTTTTTGGGCCTAATACATCTACAAGCAATCGTTGTATGATTGGAGGTATGGTTGGTAATAATTCTTCTGGTACTACCTCTATACAATATGGAGTTACACGAGATAAAGTACTGGAATTAAAGACCATTTTAAGCGATGGCTCAGAAGTTGTATTTAATTCCATTTCAAAAAAAGAATTTAAAAGCAAAACCGAAGAGAATACTTTAGAGGGGGCAATTTATTCAAGTCTATACAAAGAATTATCATCTGTTGAAATTCAAAAAGAAATTCAAAAAGAATTTCCAAAATCATCTATTCACAGAAGAAATACGGGTTATGCAGTTGATGAATTACTTCAAACAGAAATATTTAGTTCTTCAAAAGAGCAAATTAATATCTCAAAGTTATTATGTGGAAGTGAGGGAACTTTAGCTTTCACTACCGAAATAACACTTCAATTAGATCTACTTTCTCCTCCAAAAAGTATCATGGTTGTTGCGCATTTCAACAGTATTCAGGAAAGTATGAAAGCAGTTGTAATTGCRATGAAGCACAACTTATTTACCTGCGAGTTAATGGATAAAACCATTTTAGATTGTACCAAAAGCAACAGAGAGCAAATTAAAAACAGGTTTTTTATCGAAGCCGATCCTGCAGCAATTTTAATGCTGGAAATTTGTACTGATGCTGATGAAGACTCTAATAAATTAGCCAACAAACTCATAGATGAATTAAAAGAAAATAAGTTGGGTTATGCTTACCCTAAACTATTAAATGATGACATAAATAAAGTACTGAATCTTCGAAAAGCAGGTTTAGGATTATTAGGAAATATTGTTGGAGACCATAAAGCAGTTCCTTGTATTGAAGATACTGCCGTAGAGGTAAAAGATTTACCAAATTATATTTCAGAGTTCACCAAAATGATGGACGAATTTGGGCAAGAAACAGTATATTACGCACATGCAGGAGCTGGTGAAATACACTTGAGACCGATCCTAAATTTAAAGTCAAAAGAAGATGTTATTTTGTTTCGAAAGATCACCAAGAAAACAGCAGCATTGGTAAAAAAATATGGAGGATCTTTTAGCGGAGAACATGGCGATGGAATTGTACGTGCAGAATTTATTCCTTTTATGATTGGTGAAAAAAATTATGCGCTGTTAAAACGAATAAAACTAACATTTGATCCAAAAAATGTTTTTAATAAAGGAAAAATTGTAGCGCCATTTTTAATGGATGAAAATTTAAGATATCAGGCAGATAGAAAAGAACCTACTATTGAAACCATACAAGATTTTTCAGATAGTATGGGAATACTTAGGGCTGCAGAGAGATGTAACGGTTCAGGTGATTGTAGAAAGCCAGTATCAGCTGGTGGTACTATGTGCCCAAGTTATAGAGCCACTAGGGATGAAAAGGATACAACACGTGCACGTGCAAATGCTTTGCGTGAGTTTTTAACGAATTCTAAAAAAAAGAATAAATTCAACCATAAAGAATTGTATGATGTTTTTGACCTGTGTTTAAGCTGCAAAGCTTGTGCTAGTGAATGTCCAAGCAATGTTGATGTAGCAGCATTAAAAGCAGAATTTCTTCATCAGTATTATAAAGAAAATGGGATTCCTTTTAGAACCCAACTATTTGCCAATAATGTAAAATGGAATAAATTAGGAAGCCTTTTACCTACTTTTACAAATGTAGTTTTAAATACGAAATTTGCTAAATCCATCATAGGTATTGCACTTAAACGAAGCATTCCAAAATTGGCAAAAACAACTGTTTATAAGTGGTATAAAAAAAATAAAAAACGCTTATTAAAACAACCAAATAAGAATGGCGAAATTTATCTTTTTATCGATGAATTTACCAATTATTACGATGCAAACATAGGCATAGATACTATTGAACTTCTAACAAGGCTTCGATATAAAGTTATTGTCACAAAACATGAGGAAAGCGGACGTAGTTTTATTTCGAAAGGAATATTAGACAAAGCAAAAGAAAAGGCAAATTTCAATGTTGAATTTTTTAAAGGTTTAATTAATAAWGAAACCCCATTARTAGGYATTGAACCATCAGCTATTTTAACATTTAGAGATGAATATTTAAGACTTGCAGACAATAAGCTGGCTGCAAAAGAAATTGCTCTWAATACCTTTACTATTGAAGAGTTTATAAAACGAGAATTTGAAAAAAAGAAGATTACCTCTCACACTTTTACCATTGAACAAAAAACCTTGAAAATTCATGGTCATTGCCAACAAAAATCAATAAGTAGCGTTGAACCAACATTTCAAATGCTCTCTATTCCTAAAAACTTTAAAGTTACAATTATTAATTCAGGTTGTTGCGGAATGGCAGGCTCTTTTGGATATGAAAAAGAACATTATGAGTTAAGTATGACAGTTGGTGAAAATACGTTATTTCCAAAAATAAGAGCTACAGATGACAAAACAATTATTGCTGCTTCAGGAACCAGTTGCCGGCATCAGATTAAAGATGGTACTGATAGAAATTCAAAACATCCAATAACAATTTTAAGGGAAGCCCTTGTTTAAAATGAAACGAGCATGTTAAAATGTTTAACACTAAAGAGAATGATTAATAGCGAACAGCATGTGGTCGTTAGAAAACAATAAATATAAACACATGAAATTAATTATAAGAACATATAAATTACAGTTAAAGCATCCTTTTACAATTTCAAGGGGTACGCGTACCGAAATTCCTTCAATAATAGTAGAACTAACTGAAAATGGATTTTCAGGTTTTGGAGAAGCTACTGCAAACCCCTATTACAATACTACAACTGATAAGTTTGAAGAAGAACTTATAGATAAATGTAGTATAATTGAAAAAAATTCGAACAAAACTCCGGAAGAATACTGGACGTATTTATTCCCATATTTTAGAGATAACATGTTTTTATTATGTGCCTTGGATGAGGCTTATAATGATTTATATGCTAGAAAAAAAAGGCTTAAACTCTACCAATATTGGAATCTTAAAACTGAAAATATACCCCTAACAAATTATACTATTGGAATTGATTCTATTGAAATTATGGTAGCTAAAATGAAAGAAGTAGCTTCTCCCATTTATAAAATAAAATTAGGAACAAAGGACGATATTAAAATAGTTAGCGAATTAAGAAAACATACAGATGCTATTTTTAGAATAGATGCAAATTGCGGCTGGAGTCCAAAGGAAACTATAGAAAACGCAAGAAAATTGAAGAAATTAGGTGTGGAATTTATTGAACAACCGCTTCTTGCAAATGACTGGAAAGGAGCAGCAACCGTTTTTAAAAACTCTTGCTTACCAATTATTGCCGATGAGAGTTGTATTGTTGAAGATGATGTTGAAAAGTGTCACAATCATTTTCATGGAGTGAATATAAAACTGATGAAATGTGGGGGACTAACTCCTGCTAAAAGAATGATTGCAAAAGCAAAGTCATTAGGTTTAAAAACAATGGTTGGTTGCATGACAGAGTCTTCTGTAGGTATTTCAGCAATTGCACAATTATCACCTATGTTAGATTATGTAGATATGGACGGTGCTTTGTTATTAAAAAACGATATCGCAGAAGGAGTAAAATTAACGAATGGAATTATTATATTTTCAGATATAAATGGAACAGGTGTAAAATTAAACTAAAATGAAACGAGCATGTTTAAATTTTTATCATCAACGGAAAATGATTAATAGCGAACAGCAAGTGACCGTTAAAAAACAATAAATATAAACACATGAAAAAATTACTTATTTTTTGTGCCTTAATAGCACTTGCTAAAAGTTACGGGCAAGAACCCTTAATAAGCTCTGACAAAGAAGATCAAAAAATATGGGTTAATCACCTTATGGAAACGCTAACTATCGATCAAAAAATAGGGCAGCTTTTTATGATTCAAGCTTATTCAAACAAAGACAAAAAACATACTTCGTATATAAATAAAATGATTCGAAAATACCATATTGGGGGATTAATTTTTATGCAAGGTACACCCGAAAGGCAAGTCGAACTAACCAATGTATATCAATCTAAATCTAAGATTCCTTTACTAATAGGATTTGATGGTGAGTGGGGATTAGATATGCGTTTAAAAAATTCGTTCCGTTATCCTTGGAATATGACCTTGGGTGCCGTACAAAATAATAAATTAATTGAACAATTTGGAATACAATTAGGGAAGCATTGCAAAAGAGTAGGGATTCATATAAATTTTGCTCCTGTAGTTGATATCAACACAAATCCAAAAAACCCAATTATAGGAAATCGATCTTTTGGAGAAAATAAATACAATGTGACTCAAAAAGCACTTGCTTTTATAAAAGGGATGCAAGGTGAAGGAGTACTTGCTAATGCAAAACATTTTCCAGGTCATGGAGATACTTCTACAGATTCTCATAAAACACTTCCTTTTCTTGATTTTAGTTTAAAACGTTTAGACTCTATTGAATTATACCCTTACAAAGAACTATTTAATTCCAACCTTGCGAGTGTAATGATCGCTCATTTAAATGTACCTTCATTAGAATCAAAAGAAGGCGTGCCAACTTCTATCTCATACAAAGTTGTTACTGAACTCTTAAAAGAAAAAATGAATTTTAAGGGCTTAATTTTTACAGATGCTTTAAATATGAAAGGAGCAGCGAATTATGCTAAACCAGGTGAAATTGATTTGGCTGCCTTTAGTGCTGGAAACGATATGTTGCTAATTCCTGAAGATGTAAAAGAAGCCGTAAAAAAAATTAAAAAGGCACTTAAAAATAAAAGTTTAAGTATAGCGCGTTTAAACCAGTCTGTACGAAAAATACTAAACGCAAAATACTTGGTAGGGTTGAATAATTTTACCCCAATAAAGGAAGAAGCTATWGCAGAAGATATTATTACTTTGAAGGATAAATTGCTGTATAGATCTTTGATGAAAGAAGCAATAACACTTGTAAAAAACAATGATGCAACACTTCCAATTACAAATTTAGCTGAAGCTAAAATAGCGTATGTTAAATTARGTGATTCTGATAATTTAAATTTTACCAATACACTAAAGAAATACACAAAAGTTGATCTTGTTTCTGATGAAAATTTAACAGAATTACTCCTAAAAATAAAACCGTATAATACGGTAATTATAGGTTATCATAAATCAAACAAAACACCATGGAAAAGCTATAAAATGTCTGAGAAAGAATTAAATTGGTTACAAGAAATTTCTAAAAACCACAAAGTAATATTAACCGTTTTTGCAAGTCCATATACACTGTTAGATATTAGTGATTTCAGTGCTATTGACGCTGTTTTAGTATCCTATCAAAATAGCAAAGTTTCTCAAGAAATTTCAGCTCAAATGATTTTTGGAGCATTAGAAATTAAAGGCAAATTACCTGTATCTATAAAAAATATATTTTCTGTAGGAATAGGATTGGAAACTCCTAATTTAATGCGTTTATCATATACCATTCCAGAAGAAGTTGATATGAGCAGTCAACTACTCAAAAAAATAGATTCTGTTACAAAAATAGTGGTAGACTCTTTAATGGCTCCTGGAGGACAGGTTTTAGTTGCTCGATACGGAAAAGTAGTTTATCATAAAAGCTTTGGTTACCATACTTACGATAAAAAACAACAAGTAAAATTATCCGATCTTTATGATTTAGCTTCAGTAACTAAAATACTAGGAGGACTTCCATTAATTATGAAAAGTGAAGAAATGGGACTATTTGACCTAAATACAACACTTGGAGAACTATTACCCTATTTAAAAGAAACTAATAAAGATACCATTACTATAAGGCAAGCACTATCACATACGGGTAAAATAAAAGCATGGATTCCTTATTATTTAGAAACTATTGATAGTATTACTAAAATACCTCTTAAGAATTATTATAGTAATATTAAAAAAGAGAATTTTTCAATTCAGGTTGCTGAAAATTTATATTTAAATAATTCATATAAGGATTCTATTTATAAAAAAATAGCTGAAGCACCCCAGCGAACAAAAATGGGTTACAAATACAGTGGTCTTGTTTTTTACTTATTTAAAAAATACATTAAAAATACTTTTCAAAATGAAATGGATTATTTAAACGACAGCTATTTTTACCAACCATTAGGTGCAACAACGCTAACCTATAATCCGCTTAAAAAGTTTAGCACATCAGAAATTGTTCCTTCCGAAGTAGATAATTACTTTAGAAATCAAACCCTTCAAGGTTCTGTTCATGATATGGGAGCTGCAATGATGGGAGGGGTAAGTGGAAATGCCGGGCTTTTTGCCAATTCAAATGATGTAGCTAAACTAATGCAAATGTATTTGCAAGAAGGTTATTACGGTGGGAAAAGATATTTTGAATCAAAAACGATACATAAATTTAATCATAGATATTATGAAAAAGACAGTGTAAGAAGAGGGCTTGGTTTTGATAAGCCTCAACTAAATAAAGAAATTAAAGCTACGAGTGACTATGCCTCAGCAAACAGTTTTGGGCATAGCGGATTTACAGGAACATACACTTGGGCAGATCCAACTTCAGGGATTTTGTATGTTTTTTTATCAAACAGGGTATATCCAACCATGGCTAATAATAAACTAGGAGAACAAAATATTAGAACAGAGATTCTGAATCTAATTTATGAAGCAATTATAGAATAAATAGAAATAAAAGAAAGATGAAAATTAGCTACAAACCTGCGGGACAATTTGAAGATACACGTTTTGAGAAAATTCACAATGTTATTTTAGACTCTTCTCAAGAAGGATCAATATTAGTTGCACAAGAAATAGCAGCATTAATTAAAGAAAAAGCACTGTTAAACAAACCATGTGTTCTTGGACTTGCCACGGGTTCTTCTCCAATAAAAGTTTATGAAGAACTTGTTAGAATGCATAGAGAAGAAGGGCTGAGCTTTGAGAATGTTGTTACTTTTAATTTGGATGAATATTACCCAATGGATAAAAATAACATTCAAAGTTATTTCTACTTTATGCATGAACACCTTTTTAATCATGTTGATATATTAGCAGAAAATATTAATATTCCTGACGGAAGAATAAGTGCTGAAGACTTATACCAGTACTGCATTGATTATGAAATGAAAATCAAAGCTGCAGGTGGAATTGATTTTCAGCTTTTAGGCATAGGAAGAACGGGTCATATTGGATTTAATGAACCTGGATCTCATGCTAATTCTGGGACAAGAAATATAACCTTAAATCATATTACTCGAATAGATGCAGCACCTTCATTTTTAGGAATWGATAATGTTCCTAAAAAAGCCATTACTATGGGTATTGGAACTGTTAGAAGTGCCAAAAGAATTGTTCTTCTAGCTTGGGGAATTAGCAAGGCAGAAATACTTAAAAAAACCATTGAAGGAGAAATAACTTCATATGTCCCTGCAACCTACTTACAAGAGAATTCCAACACAACTTTTGTGTTAGATAAAGGTGCTTCAGTAGAACTGACAAGAGTAAAAACACCATGGCTAGTAACTTCATGCAGATGGACAGAATCTCTTAAGCTAAAAGCTGTAGTTTGGTTAAGCGAATTAACCAATAAACCTATATTAAAATTAACGGACAAAGACTATAATGATAACGGGATGTCAGATATTTTAACGGAAGAAGGTACTGCATATAACTTAAACATTAAAATGTTTAATAAAATACAGCATACTATTACTGGATGGCCTGGGGGTAAACCAAATGCAGATGATTCAAATCGCCCAGAACGTGCAGCTATTCCGATAAAACGTGTAATTATTTTTAGCCCTCATCCAGATGACGATGTTATTTCTATGGGAGGCACTTTTGATCGACTTGTAGAACAAGGACATGAGGTGCATATCGCTTATCAAACTTCAGGGAATATAGCAGTTTCTGATGAGGAAACTTTAAAATTTGCTGAAATAGCTAATGCCTTAAATTCATCTTCTAAAGAGTCAAAACGTGTTATTGATTTATTAAATCAAAAAACACATCAAGGTATAGATTCTGAAGAGGTTAGAAAACTAAAAGGATTGATTAGACGAAGTGAATCGCTTGCGGCAACGCGCTATTTAGGATTAGAAGATAAAAATGTTCATTTTTTAGATCTTCCTTTCTATGAAACGGGAGCAATTAAAAAAAATAAACTATCGGAGAAAGACCTAGACATTATGTGTACCTTAATAGATCAAATAAAACCTCATCAAATATATGCGGCAGGTGATTTAGCGGATCCACATGGAACTCATAAAGTATGCTTGGATGCATTATTTGAATCTTTAAAAAGATTAAAGTCTAAAAATTATATGAACGATTGTTGGGTATGGTTATACCGTGGAGCATGGCATGAATGGGAGTCTTATCAAATAGAAATGGCCGTACCAATGAGCCCAGATCAGGTATTAAAAAAGAGACATGCTATCTTTTATCATCAATCACAAAAAGATGGAGTGATGTTTCAAGGCGATGATTTTAGAGAATTTTGGGTGCGTGTTGAAGATAGAAATAGATTAACAGCAAAAAAATACAATGATTTAGGATTRRCAGATTATGCAGCAATDGAAGCTTTTAAAAGATATTATTTCTAAATCAAGGATACGTGTTAAATTAAAACATTTAGTTAAGATGATGGAGTTTAATTTTTATTAACTCATAAAATTATAGTTGTAAACTCTAAAAGGTTTCATATTATGAATTAAAAATATCCTTTTTAACTTCATCAACATAAGTTCTGCCTATTGTATATCTTATTCCTGCAATTTCAACACTATTACCCTCAACGGTGTCAATTTTATCAATTGCGATTGTATAGGATCTATGGATTCTAATAAATTTATTAGCAGGTAGTTGTTCTGTGAAACTACTTAAAGTTTGATGAATAATATACCTGTCTGTAGTAGTATTTATTTTTAAATAATCCTTTAGACTTTCAATAACTAATATTTCATCTAAATAAATTTTTTTCATTTTCTTCTTGTCAATTTTTACAAAAAGATAAGGTCTTTCAGAAGTGATTTGTTGGGTGGATTGATGATTAGATTTTATTTTTTGAACTTTATTAACAGCTTTAWGAAATCTTGGAAATGAAATAGGCTTTACTAAGTAATCTAATAAATCTAGTTCATATGCTTCTACAGCAAATTCAGAATGAGCCGAAGTTATTATTATTATTAAAGGATTCCTCTCTATGCTTTTGATAAAGTTTATACCATCTAATATAGGCATATTAATATCAAGAAAAATAAGATCAACGGAATTGTGTTTTAAAAAGTTTAAAGCATCTATTGCATTCGTAAATGTATTTGTTATTTCAAAATCATTTAGCTGTTCCAAATGACTTTTAATAACATTAATAGCTAATGGTTCATCATCAATAATCAAACATTTAGTTTTCATGCTACTTTAATTTTTAAATTAACTATAAACAACCCGTCTTTTTCTTCAATTTTTAAATCGTAATCATCTTTTTTATAACCTAGTTCCAATCTTTTTCTTACGTTTTGAAGCCCAATTCCTCCTTGTGTATTAAAACTTTGTTTAAAATTAGTAATTACAGGAGTTGGATTTGAAATGTGAAAATAAAGAAAATTATCTTCAATTTTAAAAATAATATCAATACTAATTTTTCCTATATTTTTATTTGCGCCATGCTTAAACGCATTCTCAACAAATGAAAGTATTAAAATAGGTGGTATTTCTTTGTTTGATATATCACCAGAGATGTTCATGTTTATTTCCAGTTGATCATCAAATCGCATTCGTTCAAGATCTAGATAATTTTGTACACACATTATTTCTTTTTCTAAACTTTGTCTTTTATTTTTTGTCTCATGCAATAGATAACGCATTAATTCGGATAGTTTAATTATTATTTTCGGTGTTTTTGAAGATTTAATTAATGCAAGAGAATATATATTATTTAAAGTGTTGAAAAAGAAGTGAGGTGAAATTTGAGTTCTAAGGAACAAAAGTTCGGTTTCCATTTGAACTTTTTCAAGATCAGTTAATCGTTTATGTTCCTTTACCCAATCCATTGTAATTTTGATTGCTGTAACAAATGTAATTACATACAACTCCCCAACCATCATGTCAATTGAGTAGTTTAAAGTTAATTTATTTATAAGTTTTCCTTCTGGCCAAACATTCTCACTTACCAGATAATATGTAAGATTATATTTCACTAAAAGCATTAAAAAAAGAGCAGATATTAAGGAAATTATAAATAGAATATACTTCTTTTTAAAAACAAATTTTGGCATAAAAACATAGACATTTAAATAGCACAATGTCATGTGTATAGGGAATCCTATAAGGTTAGTTTTCAAAGAGTAATCATAGTCGTCAAAATAACTTCCCCAACGAAGGGTATTAAAAATAAAATAGATAGACCAAAAGATAATATGATGTCTTAATGTGATTTGTTGAACTATGTTTGATTTCTGGTTTTCCGATGTTTGAATTAATGACATTTCGTTTGCCTTTTTAATTGTTTAACCTTGTTTAAGTGTTATACGTCTAAATTATTTTTAAGAACCTCTAAATTAAAGAATATTTATAACTAAATTGAATAAAATAAAATGAATACATTAAAATATAGGTCAAGTTTTATCTCACAAAGAGATATTTATTTTTTAGTGGTTTTAAGTTTTACTATAACTTTAAACTCCTGTAAAAATGCTAAAACTGAAAAATTTAAAAAACAAATTTCACTTTCTAACTATGTAGATCCATTTATTGGAACCGGTGGTCATGGGCATACTTATCCAGGTGCAACTATGCCTTTTGGAATGTTACAAGTTAGTCCAGACAATGGAATTTCTAAATGGGATTGGTGTTCTGGTTATCATTATTCTGATTCAATTACGATTGGTTTTAGTCATTTACATTTAAGCGGAACAGGAATAGGTGATTTAAATGATATTCGATTTATGCCTGTAAATAAGGAGGTTGATTTAACAAGTGAGATTAACTCTAGGGATGATGTTCCTTATAAATCATCTTATTCTCATCTTGATGAAAAAGCATCAGCAGGATATTATAGTGTTTTATTGAAAGATTCAAATATTAAAGCTGAATTAACATCAAACTTAAGAACAGCTTATCATAAATACACTTACGTCGAAAATGATCCTCAGGCTGTAATTATTGATTTAGGATTTGCTATAAATTGGGATAAAACATTGGCTTCAAATATTAATGTAATTAATGAAAATACAATTACAGGCTATAGATTTAGTAAAGGTTGGGCTAAAAATCAGAAAGTATTTTTTGTAGCAAAATTTTCAAAACCTATTGCTAATTATAAATTAGTAAAAGAYGGTAGTTATGTGAAGGTAGATAATACAGAAGGAGAAAAAGTGTTTGCTCAATTATTTTTTGATGAAAAAAGTAACAATCAATTAAAAGTAAAAGTAAGTGTATCTTCGGTAAGTATTGATAACGCAATTGAAAATTTAAAGTCTTCTGGAGATAATTTTAATTTTGATGAAGTTAAAAAAGAGGCTGATACAAAGTGGAATACAAATTTATCTAAAATTGTAGTTGAAAGCTCGAATGAAGATTTAAAAACTACGTTTTATACTGCATTGTATCACACACAAATAGCACCTGTAACTTTTAGTGATGTTAATGGAGAATTTAGAAAAGAAAATGATGAAATTGGGAAGTCTGTCAACTCTACAACATACTCAACATTATCATTATGGGATACTTTTAGAACTGAACAGCCATTATTGTCAATTTTACAACCTGAAAAAGTTACAGACATTATAAATTCAATGCTGTCATATTACGAAACTAAAAAGATTTTACCTGTTTGGACTTTGTATGCAAATGAAACAAATACTATGACAGGTTATCATTCTATACCAGTAATTGCTGAAGCTTATTTAAAAGGCATTAAAGGGTTTGATATTGAAAAGTCCTATGAAGCAATGAAAACTACTATGATGCAAGATGAAAGAGGTTTAAATCATTATAAGAAATATGGATATATCCCTCATAATTTATTGGATGAATCAGTAACAATTACGTTAGAATATGCTTATAACGACTGGTGTGTTGCTCAAATAGCAAAGGAACTAGGAAAAGAAGATGACTATAATTATTTCTTAAATAGATCTAAGGCGTATGAATATTTATTTGATGCAGAAACTGGATTTATGAGAGGGAAAGATGATACTGGGGAAAACTGGAAAGAACCATTTGATCCTAAATACTCAGCACATAGAGTTCATGCAGACTATACTGAAGGAAATGCATGGCAGCATAGTTGGTTTGTACTTCATAATGTTGAAAATTTAATAAAAATGCATGGAGGTGAAGATAAGTTTACAAATAAATTAGAGCAATTATTTACAGAATCTTCTGAAATTACTGGGGAAGACGTATCAGCAGATATATCTGGTTTAATTGGGCAGTATGCTCATGGTAATGAACCTAGCCATCATATTGCTTATATGTATAATTATGCAAATAAACCTTGGAAAACTCAATATTGGGTTCGTGAAATTCTAAAAACGCAATACAATAGTACTCCAGAAGGATTAAGTGGGAATGAAGATTGTGGGCAAATGTCTGCTTGGTATGTGTTTAGTTCTTTAGGTCTGTATCCATTTAGTCCTGCTTCAGGAGAATATCAAATTGGTAGTCCGATTTTTGAAAAATCAACAATTAAAATAACTGACACTACTTCTTTTACCATCATTGCAAATAATACTTCTGATGAGAATATTTATATTCAATCAGCAACATTAAATGGAAAAGATTTTAGTAGAACAACAATTACCCACAAAGAATTAATGCAGGGAGGAACCCTAAAGTTTAAAATGGGGAACACGCCTAATAAGAATTGGGGAATTAAAAATATTGAAGAGTAGCTAATGGATATAATTGATGTTTCAATAATTGCGGTATATATTTTACTAACATTATTTGTAGGGATTTGGGTTTCAAAAAAGGCCTCAAAAGGGTTGGAATCTTATTTTTTAGGAGGAAATAATATAAAATGGTATTTTTTAGGGTTAAGTAATGGTTCAGGAATGTTTGACGTTTCGGGAACAGCTTGGATGGTTGGAATTCTATTTTTGTATGGAGTAAAAAGTTTCATGTTTATGTGGATGTGGCCAATTTTCAACCAAATTTTTATCATGATGTTTCTGGCCATTTGGATAAGAAGATCAAATATAATGACGGGTTCTGAATGGATATTAACACGTTTTGGAGATAAAAAAGCAGGAAGAGCATCTCATATAATTGTTGCTATTTTCGCCATTGTTGCGACCATAGGTTTTATAGCATATTTTTTTGAAGGAGTTGGTAAGTTTATGACTATAATTTTACCTTGGGATTTAACTTTAATGTTTAATGGAAGTGTTTTGTTAACGTCAGATCAAAGTTATGCCTTAGTAATTATATTATTAACAACCCTTTATACCATTAAAGGTGGGATGTTCTCTGTTGTAGCTACTGAGGTTTTGCAGTATGGAATCATGGTAGTAGCAGGTATTTTGGTTGCAACCTATGCATTTATTGCTGTAACAGATGCTGAAATAAATAATGTACTATCAACAGATTGGAATAATCTATTATTTGGATGGGAACTCGAAGGCTCATGGAGTGGAAAATATGAAGCTTTTAATAACCTTATAGATACACAAGGTTATAAAATGTTTGGRGCWTTTATTGGAATGTCTCTTTTTAAAGGATTTTTTGCRAGTATWGCYGGTCCAACACCAAGTTATGATATGCAACGWATWTTRTCAACRAARTCTGTAAAAGAAGCAGCTTATATGKCTGGWTTTACAAATCTGGTTCTTTTTATACCACGTTATKTACTTATTGGAGGKATTGTYGTTYTRGGGTTGGTTTWTCTWGCTCCTSAAATGGCAKMRTCTTCAACATTAAGCCTTGGAGATTTAGAAGTTATTTTACCTAAAGTAATTAATAATCACGTTCCTGTTGGAATTAAAGGATTACTATTAGCAGGACTATTAGCTGCATTTATGTCGACTTTTTCTGCATTTGTAAATTCTGGACCAGCTTATATTGTAAACGATATTTATAAAAAATATTTTAAACCAAACGAAAGTAGTAAACACTATATAAAAGCTAGTCATATAGCATCATTTGCTGTGGTGATTTTAGGTGTAACTATGGGCTTTTTTGCTGATTCTATTAACTCGATTACATTATGGATTACAAGTGCACTTTACGGAGGGTATGTTGCTGCAAATTTCTTGAAGTGGATTTGGTGGCGTTTTAATGGATGGGGTTATTTCTGGGGAATGACATCTGGTTTAATTATTGCTACATTACAATTTTTAATCGATCAGAATAAAGCTAATTTTGAAGTTGGTACATGGTTATATGATATAGCTCAAATACCCGCGATTTACCTATTCCCAATTATATTTTCATTTTCCATTCTAGGATCATTTTTAGGTACTTTTTTGACAGTTCCTACCAATATGGAAACCTTAAAGAAATTCTATAAAACCGTACACCCTTGGGGATGGTGGAGTCCTGTTTGTGAAGAATTGAAAAAAGAAGATCCTACATTTACCAAGAATAAAGAGTTTTGGAAAGATATGGGTAATAGTGCAATTGGTATTGTTTGGCAATCAAGTATGATTGTTTTACCAATCTATTTTATAATAAGAGATTATCCTAAAGCAATTATTTCATTAGTTGTATTTTTGATTACCTCAATTATTTTAAAATACACTTGGTTAGATAATGTGAGAAAAATACCGAATTAATTGAATGTTAATTCAGTTATAGAATAAATATAAAATAATTAAAADARHNTAAANTRARWWVDAWTMMWWSRMARKWWARDYCTKMWARHDKYMAWGWDSTMHTWYKRHSDTRWRSTSMRRMYYSRATWATWRAWAGRKATSMMATWCCAWCATCWAATAGTATTTTYAAYAGTGCWGTTGTGCCWTTYAAAGATGGTTTTGCAGGTGTTTTTAGATGTGATAATAAAGCAGTTCAAATGAATATTTTTGCTGGATTCAGTAAAAATGGAATTGATTGGGATATCAACCATGAGCCAATTGAAATGAAAGCAGGTAATACTGAAATGATAGATTCAGATTACAAATACGATCCTCGTGTTGTTTTTATTGAAGATAGATATTGGATTACTTGGTGTAATGGATATCACGGACCTACAATTGGAATAGCTTATACATTTGATTTTGAAGAGTTTTTTCAATGTGAAAATGCTTTTTTACCATTTAATAGGAATGGAGTGTTATTTCCACAGAAAATTAATGGAAAATATGCAATGCTAAGTCGTCCAAGTGATAATGGACATACTCCATTTGGAGATATTTATCTTAGTTATAGTCCTGATATGAAGTATTGGGGAGAACATCGATGCGTTATGAAAGCAACACCGTTTGAAGATAGTGCTTGGCAATGTACTAAAATTGGGGCTGGTCCAATTCCTATTTTAACTAAAGAAGGATGGCTAATGTTGTATCATGGTGTAATAAATACCTGCAACGGATTTAGATATGCAATGGGTGCTGCTATATTAGATGAAAATAATCCTGAGATAGTGAAATATAGAACACAATCATATTTATTAGGACCTCATGTTAATTATGAACAGGTTGGAGATGTGCCAAATGTGGTATTTCCATGTGCAGCCTTACATGATGAAAAGGAAGATAAATTAACCATTTATTATGGTGCTGCAGATACTGTAGTGGCAATGGCATTTGGAAAATTAAGTGAAGTGATTCAATATACAATGGATAATAGTTTGTAAAATTATAGACCTATGGATTTAAAGTTTAAGTTTTTTGTAATTATAGGATGCTTGTCCTTGATGAGTTGTGCTCAATCTAATAAAGAAATTATTCCTAATAGATATATTGCTTATCAAACTTCTTCAGTAATTAAAATAGATGGAGAAGATAATGATGAGTCTTGGAGTAAAGTAGAGTGGTCGGAAAATTTTATTGACATTGAAGGAGTTAAAAATCCAACCTATAAAACTCAGGTAAAAATGTTATGGGATGAAACTTATTTTTACATTTTCGCAAAAATGGAAGAACCTCATGTTTGGGCAACTTTAAAACAAAAGGATACTATTATTTTTTATAATAATGATTTTGAAGTTTTTATTGATCCTGATGGAGATACTCATAATTATTATGAATTAGAATTGAATGCTTTAAATACCAATTGGGATTTATTTATTTCAAAACCATATAGAGAAGGAAATGTTGTTTTAAATGATTGGACAGTTACGGGTTTAAAGTCAGCTGTTAAAATTGATGGAACAATCAATAATCCAAATGATATAGATGAAGGTTGGGTTGTTGAAATGGCTATTCCTTGGTCAGTTTATAAAAAAGCATATTCTGAAGATGTAGTACCAAGAGATCAGTTTTGGAGAGTGAATTTTTCAAGAGTGAATTGGGATTTTCAAATTACTGATGGAAAATATGAACGTAAAAAGGATACCGATGGGAAATTTTTGCATGAATACAATTGGGTTTGGTCAGCAACAGGTGTAGTAAATATGCATGAACCTGAAAAATGGGGCTATGTTTATTTTTCATCAAAACTGGCTGGTCAAAAAGATGATTTTATAATTCCACAAGATGAAAAAATTAAATGGGAATTGTACAAATTACATAGAGCGCAAAAAGAATTTTTCAAAAAAAATAATACATATTCAACTACTATAGATGCTCTAACTTCAAAGGCAATTATTGTATCCCATAAAACATTAATTCCTACATTTGAAATTCATAGTACTGGATATAATTTAACTGTTAAAAGCCCATTTTCTAACAAAACAATGATTGTTACTGAAGATGGAAAATTTATTTCAAAATAATTCAATAATGAAAGTAGCCCAAGTATTTTTAATCGCATTACTAATTAGTTTTGTTTCGTGCACAAGTAAAGTAGAAAAGCCAAAAGTAGTAGGAAAAACTATCACTGAATTTGAATTTGGAGTTTGGACTACAGCCAATGATAAGAAATCAAACGAAGAGTATGCTCAAGAGTTTGAAAAATATAAAAATGCAGGTATTGATGAAGTTTTAATTAATACAGGTACAGATCCTGTTCTATTAAATAGAATTACTCCAATTGCTGTTGAAAAAGGGCTAAAAGTACATGCTTGGATTATGACTATGAACCGACCTGGAGATTCTATCGCATTAACTCATCCAGAATGGTATGCTGTTAGTAAAGAAGGAAAATCGTGTTTTGACACTAGACCTTATGTAGATTATTACCAATGGTTATGTCCTACAAGAAAAGAGTCTCGTAATCATATTTTAGGATTAGTAGAAGGTTTAGCTAAAATTGATGGAATTGAGAGTGTTCATTTAGATTATATTCGTTTCTCTGATATTTTCTTACCCATAGGATTACTTCCTAAATACAATTTAAAGCAAGAAACGGAACTTCCTGAATTTGATTTTTGTTACTGTGATGTTTGTATCAGTGAGTTTGAAAAAATTCATCATAAAAACCCTAAAGAAAGTGGAAATACTTCAATTGATATGGAGTGGAAACAGTTTCGTTTAAATGCTGTTAAAAGAGTAGTTGATGAAGCTTATGAAATAGCTCATAAATACAATAAAAATTTAACTGCGGCGGTTTTTCCTTACCCTGAAATGGCAGATCATATGGTACGTCAACGTTGGGATAAATGGAATATTGATGAAGTATACCCAATGATTTATCACGGTTTTTATAATGAAGAAATTGATTGGATTGGATTTGCAACCAAGCAAGGAGTTGAAGATGTAAAGGATAAAGGAATTGGAGTGAACACAGGAGTTTATATTCCGCCATTTAAATCTAATGAAGAATTAAAAGAAGCCATTTTATTGGCAAAAGAAAATGGAGCGAAAGGAGTTACATTTTTTGATGGAAATGCTTTAACAAAAGAGTATTTACAAACAATTAAAGAAACTAAAGAAAGTTTTAAAAAGTAATAAATGAAAAAATCTGGACTTGCATTATTCATAGTTTTATTTAGTATTGTTAGTTGTGTCAAACAAGAGGAAATACCACTGAAATTAACTGATTATGTAAATCCGTTTATTGGTACTGATGGTCCTGGTAATACATATCCAGGAGCAACAGTTCCTTTTGGAATGGTACAATTAAGTCCGGATATAGGAATTCCTGGTTGGGATAGAATTGCAGGTTATTATTATAAAGACTCTATTATTTCTGGATTCTCACATATGCATTTAACGGGAACTGGAGCTGGTGATTTGTATGATATTTTGGTGATGCCAACCAATAGCCGTTCTAATAAAAGAATTGAAGAAAACAATAATAAACCATTTTCTAGTTTTTCGCACGATAGTGAAAAAGCTTCACCAGGCTATTATTCAGTTGATTTATTGGATTTTGGTATTAAGGCAGAGTTAACAGCTACCAGAAGAACAGGAATTCATCAATATACTTTTCCAAAGGATGATAAAACTCAAATTCATATAGATTTAGGTTATGCTTTAAACTGGGACAGTCCTACAGATACTTATTTAAAAGTTGTTAATTACTCTACAATTGAAGGTTATAGAAAATCTTCTGGTTGGGCAAAAGATCAACGTGTATATTTTGTTATCAAACTATCAAAAGAGTTTGATGCTTACCAATTATTTGAAGACAATCATCTTATAGAAAATTCTGCGATAGGAAAAAATACCAAAATAATTTTAAATTATAAAACTGTTGAAAATGAACAAATAGTTTTAAAAACGGGGGTTTCATCCGCTTCACTTGACGGTGCTTATAAATCTTTAGAGAAAGAGACAAGCGGTTTTGATTTCAAAAGATATAAAGAGGAAGCTAATAATTCTTGGGAAAAAGAGTTAAGTAAAATTGAAGTAACTACTTCAGAAAAAGATAAAAAAGAAATTTTTTATACTATGATGTATCAATCTATGTTGGCTCCTACTTTGTTGAGTGATTATAATGATCAATATAAGGGAGCAAATGATAGTATTCAAAAAGCTGTTGGTTTTGAGCGATATGATACTTTCTCACTTTGGGATACTTACAGAGCTGCACATCCATTGTATACGATAGTGCATCCAGAGAGAACTTCTGATATGATTAATTCTTTGTTGGCTCATTATAAAGAGACTGGGTTGTTACCTGTTTGGTCTATGCAAGGAAATGAAACCAATATGATGATTGGTTATCACGCAGTTCCTGTTATTGTAGATGCCTATTTTAAAGGTGTTGAAAATTTTGATACTGATTTAGCTTTTGAAGCTTGTAAAACAAGTGCAATGACAGATACTCGTCAGATTGATAGTTATAAAGAACTAGGATATGTTCCTGTTGATAAACATCACGAAAATTGGTCAGTGTCAAAAACATTGGAATATGCTTATGATGATTGGTGTATTGCTCAGTTTGCAAAAGCCTTGAATAAAACAGAAGACTATACTTACTTTTTAGATAGATCTGAGAATTGGAGAAATGTTTATGATTCTCAAAGTACATTTATGAGACCTAAATATAAAAACGGTGAATTTGTTAAAGATTTTATTCCAAAGGAATACACACCATATTTTTGTGAAAACAATGCCTGGCAATATTTTTGGTCAGTACCTCAAAATATTGAAAGTTTAATTAAAGAGGTAGGTGGAAATGAACTGTTTGAAAAGAAATTAGATACCATGTTTTCATTAAAATCACTGCCTGGGGATAAACTTCCAATTTTCAGCACTGGTATGATAGGACAATATGCTCATGGAAATGAACCGAGTCACCACGTTGCCTACTTATATAACTATATCGAAAAACCTTGGAAAACTCAGAAATTAGTTAGAGAAATACTTGAAACACAATATAAAAATACACCTGACGGACATTGTGGAAATGAGGATTGCGGACAAATGTCTTCTTGGTATATTTTTAGTTCATTAGGTTTTTATCCAGTAAATCCTGCTCAGGGAATTTATAGTTTTGGATCTCCCTTGTTTGATAATGCGATTATTAATTTAGAAGGTGGAAATAAGTTTGAAATTGAAGCAGTCAATAATAGTTCTGCAAACATTTATATTCAATCAATAGAATTAAATGGAGAGCAAATTCAAAGAAATTACATTACGCATAAAGAGATAATGCAAGGTGGAAAACTAATTTTTACCATGGGAGAACTTCCTAATAAAGAGTTTAAGAACACGATGGCATTATCTTCAACAACATATAATTAAAACATAACTATGTCAGATAGAAGAAATTTTATTAAAAAAGCAGCATTAGGAAGTATTGGAATAAGTACTATAATGAGTTGTGGTGAAGTAGTTGAAAAAAATCAAGATGATAATCTTGATAATTCTGTGAAACCAAATAAGAAACCGGTTATTATTTCTACTTGGAATCACGGATTACCTGCAAATGAAGAAACTTGGAAACAGCTTAAAAAGGGAAATTCTCCATTAGATGCAATTGAATCTGGAATGAAAATTCCAGAAGGAGATCCTAAAGTTAGAAGTGTTGGTTATGGAGGTTTTCCTGACAGGGAAGGTAAAGTAACTCTAGATGCTTGTATTATGGATCATAATAGTAACTGTGGATCAGTATCTTTTTTACAAGGAATTAAACATCCAATTTCAGTAGCTAAAAAAGTTTTGCAAAATACACCTCATGTAATGTTATCAGGTAAAGGAGCGTTACAATTCGCCTTGTCAGAAGGTTTTGTCGAAGAAAATTTATTAACTGCTGAAGCTGAAAAAGATTGGAAAAAGTGGCTTGAAGAGTCGAAATACAAACCAGTTATAAATATGGAAAACCACGATACTATTAGTATGCTTATGGTTGATGGTGAAGGAAATCTTTCAGGTGGTTGCACAACGAGTGGTGCAGCTTGGAAAATGCACGGTAGAGTTGGAGATTCTCCTATTATCGGAGCTGGATTATTTTTAGATAATGAAGTTGGTGCAGCTGCTGCTACAGGTTTAGGAGAAGCAGTTATTAGAACAGCAGGAAGTGCAATGGTGGTTGAATTAATGAGACAAGGGAAATCACCTTATGATGCTTGTAAAGAAATTGTAGAACGTATTTACAACAAGCATAAAAACCATAAGGATATGGAATATTTGCAAGTTGGTTTTATTGCAATTAATAAAAATGGTGAACACGCCGGGTACAGTTTAAGATCTGGTTTTAATTATGCCATTTGTGACGAAGAAAAGGGAAATAGAATGGAAGATGCCCAATTTAAAATGTCTTGGGATAATTAAGATAAAAGAAAAAAATGATGAATATAAATTATCCAATAAAATTTGAACCTATTTTAAAAGATAAAATTTGGGGAGGAGAGAAATTAAAAACACTTTTTAATAAAAAATCTACAAGAAAAGATATTGGAGAAAGTTGGGAAGTTTCTGATGTTAACGGAAATGTTTCAGTTGTAACTAACGGTGATTTAAAAGGAAAAACTTTACAAGAAATTCTAAGACTTTATAAAGATCAATTAGTTGGGGAAAATGTGTATAAGAACTTTGGAGATAATTTTCCCTTATTAATAAAATTTATTGATGCTAAGGAAGCATTGAGCATACAAGTACACCCAAATGATGATTTAGCCAAGGAGCGTCATAATTCTTTTGGGAAAACAGAAATGTGGTATGTAATGCAAGCAGAGGATGAAGGGGATTTAATTGTTGGTTTTAATAAAGATTCTTCAAAAGAAGAATATGTAGAGCATCTTGAAAATAAAAAACTATTAGAAATTTTAAATCAGGAAAAAGTAAAAAAAGGAGATGTTTATTTTATTCCAACTGGTAGAATTCATGCAATTGGAGCAGGAGTTTTATTAGCAGAAATTCAGCAGACAAGTGATATTACTTATAGAGTATATGATTGGGACAGGTTAGATGACGAAGGGAATTCTAGAGAATTGCATACGGAATTGGCGTTGGATGCAATCGATTATTCTTCAGAGAAAAAATATACGACAGATTATAAAACTGAAACTAATAAATCTACTCCAGTGGTAGATTGTAATTATTTCACAACAAATTTATTGACTGTAAATGGGGAGGTAAATGTGAATAATAATGATAAGGATTCATTTGTAATTTATATGTGTGTTGAAGGTGAAGTTGTAATTAATTACAATGACTCAAAACAAGAAAGACTTGTAAAAGGAGAAACAATTCTTATTCCTGCGAGTTTAAATGAGTTTCAAGTTATTTCATCAGAAAATTCAGAATTATTGGAAGTTTATATTAAAAGTTAACCACTATGAAAAATTTAAATTTATTAAACCTAGTTGTAATTGTTCTATTAGTATCGTTAGTTTCTTGTAAAAAACAGCATAAAATTTTTACAGATAATGATATTAAAATAATTCCAAAACCAGTTGAATTAAAGCTTTCTAAAGGCATATTTGAATTTACAAAAAACACCAAATTTGTAATTGAGAATAAAGCCCAAAAAGAAATTTTCACTGCATTAATTAATAAATTTAAAAATGTTTCTGGTTGGTCTTTTGAAATTGTAAACGAAAAACCATCAAATAATTATATCCAATTTGTAACAGATACTAATTTTGATAATGAAGCGTATAAATTAGATGTAAATTCGGATAGAATTAGTATTAGTGCTAAAAACAATGCTGGTTTTATTTATGGTTTAGAATCTGTTCGTCAATTACTTCCTGTAGAAATTGAAGGAAGTGAAATTATTGAGAAGGTTGATTGGATTATTCCCAATGTGGTTATAAACGACAAACCTCGTTTTCAATGGAGAGGTTTAATGTTAGATCTTTCTCGTCATTTTTTCGATAAAGAATATATYAARCARGTTATTGATGGTTTGGTAATGCATAAAATGAATGTTCTTCATTTGCATTTAGTGGATGACCAAGGATGGAGAATGGAAATCAAAAAGTATCCGAAATTAACAGAAGTTGGGGCTTGGAGAGTTGATCAGGAAGATAAACATTGGAATTCAAGAGATGCRGTAGATTCTAAAGAAAAGGGAACTTATGGAGGGTTTTTAACTCAAGAAGATTTAAAAGAACTTGTAAAGTATGCACAATCTAGAAATGTAGAAATAATTCCTGAAATTGAAATGCCAGCGCATGTTTCTTGTGCAATAGCAGCTTATCCTGAGTTGTCTTGTTTTGAAAAACCAATTGGAGTTCCTTCAGGTGGTGTTTGGCCAATAACAGATATTTATTGTGCGGGGAAAGAAAGTACTTTTGAATTTTTAGAAGATGTATTGGTTGAAGTAATGGATATTTTCCCTTCAAAATATATTCATATTGGTGGTGATGAAGCGACTAAAACAAATTGGAAAAAATGTCCTCATTGTAAAAAAAGAATGAGGAATGAAAAATTAAAGAATGTTGAGGAGTTACAAAGCTATTTTGTAAAAAGAATGGAGAAATTCATCAATTCAAAAGGGAAAAAACTTGTTGGTTGGGATGAGATTTTAGAAGGTGGCTTGGCACCAGATGCAACAGTAATGAGTTGGAGAGGTGTTAAAGGAGGAATAGAAGCAGCGGAACAAGGACATGATGTTGTTATGACTCCTGGAACTCATTGTTATTTTGATCATTATCAAGGTCCACAAAATGAAGAACCTCTTGCTATTGGTGGATATACTCCACTTAGTAAAGTATATCAGTTTGATCCAGTTGTTGAAACCATGAATGAAAAAGAAGTCGCTCATGTTTTAGGTGGACAAGCCAATTTATGGGCAGAGTATATTCCTACAGTAGAACAATCACAATATATGATTTACCCAAGATTAGCAGCATTGTCCGAAACTGTTTGGAGTCCTAAAGAATTACGAAATTGGGATGATTTTTCATCAAGAATTACCTCATTATTTGATCGATATAACTATTTAGGAATTAACTATGCAAAAAGTGCTTATATGGTTAATGCTACAACTAAAATGAATTTAGAGAATAAAGTAATGGAAGTTATTTTAAAAAATGAATTTCCAAATTCTGATATTCGTTATAGTTTAGATGGAAGTGARTTAAATAATACTTCAAAAAAATATGAAAAGCCGATAAAACTATCAGAAACGACTTCAATAAAAGCAGCTTTATTTGAAAATGACAAACCAATTAGTAAAGAATTTAATAAAGTTATAAAGTTTCATAAAGCAGTTGGTAAAACGGTAGCCTTTAAAGATTTATATAGCGATAATTATAAGGGAGCAGGTGAATTTGGAATGACCAATGCTTTGAGAGGTTCTAAGAATTTCCGTGATGGTCAATGGCAAGCTTGGCTTGGAATAGATATGGAAATTGTTATTGATTTAGCTAAAAATGAATCAATACAACAAGTCACTGTTGGAAGTATGGAGAATCAAGGACCTGGTATTTATTTTCCAACAAAAATTGAAGTATTGGTTTCAGAAGATGGCAAAACTTTTAAGAATGTTGGAAGTATAGAAAGAGCATATGCTAAAAATGGGAATTCTCAACTAAAAGATTTTGAAATTAAACTTCAAGAACAAAAAGCAAGGTTTGTGAAAATTAAAGCTACGAGCTTAAAGAAAACACCAAACGGTGGTCGAGTTTGGTTATTTATTGATGAAATTTTAATTGATTAAGATGAAGAATTTTATAGCAATATTAATCTTACTTTTTTTTATTACCAATCAGATTGATGCTCAAGAAACTAAATTAACAAAAGAAGAAAGACTTGAATGGTTTAAAGATGCCAAGCTTGGAATTTTTATTCATTGGGGTTATTATGGTGTAAAAGGAATTGGTGAATCTTGGTCAATGTACCATAAAAAAATTTCTTATGAAGATTATATGTCTCAAGGCAAAGGGTTCACAGCTGAGAACTATAATCCAGAAGAATGGGCCAAATTATTTAAAAAAGTTGGTGCTCGTTATGCGGTTTTAACAACGAAACACCACGACGGTGTTGCACTTTGGGATACCGAGTTGAGTAAATTGAATGTTAAAGAGAAAACTCCAGCTAAAAGAAATTTAGTGAAGCCATTTGTACAGGCATTAAGAAATCAGGATTTAAAAGTTGGCTTGTACTATTCGTTATGTGATTGGTCTCATCCGGATTTCGATGTTGTTTTCCCAAGACCTAATACTAAAAAAGAGTATCCTCAGAAAGGTCAAAGAAGTTTATCAAAATGGCAACGTTTTGTTAAATTTTATAAAGGTCAGTTAAAGGAATTAAGTGATGCTTACCATCCGGATTTATATTGGTTTGATGGAGATTGGGAAAAATCTAGTGAACAATGGAGAGCGCAATCATTAAAAGATTCGTTATTAGCTTGGAATCCTAAAACAATAGTCAATTCTAGGTTAAAAACATACGGAGATTATAGTACTCCAGAACAAGGAATTCCAGTTGTTAGACCAAATGGAGCTTGGGAATTTTGTATGACAATGAATGATAGTTGGGGATATTATCCAACAGATACCAATTATAAACCTGTATCTCAAATTATAAGAACCTTTGTAGAAGTTATTGCTTCAGGAGGAAATTTACTTTTAAATATCGGCCCTAAACCAGATGGGACAATTGCAATAGAACAAGAAATTAGATTGTTAGCTTTAGGTGAGTGGATTAAAAAACATGAAAAAGCAGTTTTCAATACAAAAGCAGGTTTGCCTTATGGCCATTTTTATGGACCTACTTTATTAAGTAAAGATGATTCCAAAATTTACCTATGCTTATTTGATTCTCCAAAAAATTATATTTCGTTAAAAGGAATTCAAAACAAAGTAAAGAGTATTAATGTAGTTGGAAGCAATCAGCAATTAAGTTTTGAAAGAAATGGAGGTGCTGCATGGAACAATATTCCTGGAATACTAAGAATTGAAATACCGAAAAAAGAAAATTTAGATTCTAATGTAACTGTTATTGAAGTTGAATTAGAAAATACGTTAAAATTATATAGAGGACACGGAAACGCTGTTGAATTAAATTAAAGCTTAAATGATGAAAACGAGTTTAAAAGTTGTTGTTGCATTTTTAATAGTAACACTTGCTGCCTGCACAAATGATAGTGAGAAGAAGGAATTAAATAATGAGATTGTTAGTTATGTTGACTTGGTGAACCCTTTAATGGGAACAGATTCAGATTATAGTTTATCTAATGGTAATACATATCCGGCAATTGCGACTCCTTGGGGAATGAATTTCTGGACTCCAATGACTTCAAAAATGGGAGATGGTTGGACTTATAAATACGATGGAAATAAAATAAGAGGAATTAAGCAAACGCACCAACCAAGTCCTTGGATTAATGATTATGCTGCTTTTTCGTTAATGGCAGTAACTGGCGATTTAAAATTTCAGGAAGATGAGCGTGAATCTTGGTTTTCTCATAAAGCAGAAACGGTTAAACCTTATCATTATTCAGTTTATTTAGCTGATTATGATGTAAAAGCTGAAGTAACTCCAACCGAAAGAGCTTCTCAATTTAAATTTACTTTTCCAGATTCAGAAGAATCTTTCATAATGTTAGATGCATTTTATAAAGGTTCTATGGTGAAAATTATTCCTGAAGAACGCAAAATTATTGGGTATTGTAGAAATAATAGTGGAGGTGTTCCAGAAAATTTCCATAACTATTTTGTTGCTGAATTTGATAAAGATTTTGAAGTAAATCATACTTGGAGTGATGGTTGGAAATTAATTGAGAATTCTACTGATAGTGAAGGAGAACATGTTGGAGCAATCATAGGTTTTAAAACTAAAAAAGGAGAAGAAGTTCATGTAAAAGTAGCTTCATCTTTTATTAGCCCAGAGCAAGCGCAATTAAACTTATCAAGAGAAATTGGAACAGATACTTTTGAGCAGACAAAAGAGAAAGCTAAACAAGCTTGGGAGAAAGAGTTGAGAAAAATTGAAGTTGAAGATCCAAATTTAGATAATATTAAAACATTTTATTCAAGTTTATACAGAGTATTATTATTCCCAAGAAAATTTTATGAGTTTGATGCGAACAATGAAGTTGTTCATTACAGTCCCTACAACGGAAAAGTATTGCCAGGTTATATGTTCACAGATAACGGGTTTTGGGATACGTTTAGAGCTGTTTTTCCATTTTTTAATATGATGTATCCTGAATTGAATGGACAGATAATGCAAGGATTGGTAAATACATATAAAGAGTCTGGATGGTTGCCAGAATGGGCAAGTCCAGGTCACAGAGATTGTATGATTGGTTCTAATTCTGCTCCAATAATTTCAGATGCCTTTTTAAAAGGTGTTAAAGATATGGATACAGAAGTATTGTTAGAAGCAATGTTGAAAAATGCAACAGTTTCTAAAGGAAGACCTGTAAATTCTGTAGGTAGAGCAGGATTGGATTATTACAATACACTAGGATACGTTCCTTACAATGTTGGAATTAATGAAAATGCAGCCAGAACGCTGGAATATGCATATGCCGATTTTACAATTGCTAAAATGGCTGAAAAATTAGGTAAAACTGAGATTGCAGATAAGTATTATAAGCAATCTATGAATTACAAAAAGATATTTGACCCTTCAACCAATTTAATGAGAGGGAAAAATAAAGAAGGAGATTTTCAATCGCCTTTCAATCCATTAAAATGGGGAGATGCATTTACAGAAGGAAACAGTTTACATTACACTTGGTCTGTTTTTCATGATGTTCAAGGTTTAATTGATATTATGGGAGGAAAAGAAAAATTCATCGCAAAATTAGATGAAGTATTCTCAATGCCTCCAGATTTTGATGCTTCTTACTATGGATTTACTATCCACGAAATAAGAGAAATGCAAATAGTAAATATGGGGAATTATGCGCACGGTAATCAACCAGTTCAGCATATGATATATCTATATAATTTCGCAAATGCACCATACAAAGCACAAGCTAGAGTTAGAGAGGTTTTAACAAAATTATATTCAGCAASWSNTRATKSMTWTTRWRGNGATSWNGGANTNAATKKRCAANASATNAKCAWKSNAWGTGNTKTASKYCWWTAKNGWTWKWAWSMWRWRAYTNCCHRKWRYARMKCWWTWYNNNGYWATTGGWWKYSMAWKAKWTAAARANAKCWWMKAWMYNTTTWGAKAATGGAAATACGTTTAAAATTAATTCAGATAATAATTCTAAATCGAATTTTTACATTCAATCTGCTAATCTAAACGGAAAAGAATACGATAACAATTTCTTGAATTTTGATGCGATTCAAAATGGAGGAGAATTACAATTTAAATTAGGTGATACRYMWRWYMARSMWTSRKRWKYGMAAMCWRWSRWWSYRMYWKAYTYATYGRKYKWMKWAAATAAGAAATAATTTCTAGTATAAACATTTCTGAAGTTGACGCAATAGAAAAATAATATTTATTACTTATGAATTTAAATTTTAATAGTAGCAAAACACTTACTAATTGTTTATTGGTTGTGTTTTTGATTATCAGTGCTAAATCATTTTCTCAGGAACCAGCAGATTTTGTTAACCCATTTATTGGAACATCAAATTATGGAGCCACATATCCTGGACCAATTGCTCCTAGAGGTATGGCTAGTATTAGTCCGTTTAATGTAGCCGGTCCTCAAAATATACCTATGGAAAAGGATAGTAGATGGTTGTCAAATCCTTATGTTTATGAAAATACTTTTTTAACAGGATTTAGTCAGGTGAATTTAAGTGGAGTTGGATGCCCTGATTTAGGTGTACTATTATTAATGCCAACAACTGGAGAAGTAGAAACGGATCATTTAAAATACGGTTCAACGTATTCAAATGAAATTGCTAAAACAGCTTATTATAGTACGAATATTGACAAATACAATGTACAAGCTGAATTTACAACAACAAAAAGAGTAGGCGTAAGTAAATTTACTTTTCCTAAAGGACAATCTAATATTTTATTGAATCTTGGTTTGGGTTTAACAAATGAAGAAGGTGCCATGGTGAAAGTAGTATCTTCAACTGAAATTGAAGGAATGAGAACCGTTGGTTCATTTTGTTATAACAGTCCAGAGGCGGCATATCCAGTTTATTTTGTTGCTAAATTTTCGAAGCCAGCTGATAATTTTGGAGTGTGGAAAAAAACTGCTAAATATGAGGGTGTTGAAGCACAATGGATGGGATATAATGGTAAAACTCGATTGATGGAGAATGCCACAAAAATGGTTGTAGGAGATAGTATTGGAACTTATTTCACGTATAAATTTGATAAAAAAACAAGTGTTGAAGTGAAAGTTGGGGTTTCATATGTAAGTATAGAAAATGCCCGAGAAAATTTGGAGATAGAAGTTGGTTCTAAATCATTTGATTCAGTATATAAAGAAACTTATAACGAATGGAATTCACTTTTATCAAGAATTAAAGTTGAAGGTGATTCAAAAGGTGATAAGACTATTTTTTATACAGCACTATATCATACGTTGATTCATCCTAACACATTAAATGATATTAATGGAGAATTTCCAGAGATAAAAACTGGTAAAATTGGGAAAACTGATGGTACACGTTTTACAGTATTTTCTTTATGGGATACCTATCGAAACCTACATCAATTAATGTCATTGGTATATCCACAACAACAATCAGATATGATAAAAAGTATGTTGGATATGTACGATGAAAATGGATGGTTACCAAAATGGGAATTGAATTCTACTGAAACATTTACAATGGTTGGTGATCCTGCAAGTATTGTAATAACGGATACTTATTTGAAAGGAATTAAAGATTTTGATGTTGAAAAGGCTTATAAAGCGATGCTAAAGAGTGCTGATCAAATTGAAAACAATCCATTAAGACCTGGATTGAAAGATTATATTGAAAAAGGCTATTTAACAACAGATAATTCGGGATCAGTTTCAACAACTGAAGAATACAATGCTTCAGATTTTTCAATTGCATTGCTGGCTAAAGAATTAGGCAAAAAAGAAGATTATAAACGATTTAAAAATCGATCAATTTCATATAGAAAACTTTTTGATAAAAATATAGACTTATTAAGACCACGAACTTCTGATGGAAAATGGTATGAACCTTTTGATCCTGAAGCTGGAGCAAATTTCACAAAAAATATTGGTTTTATTGAAGGTAATGCTTGGCAATATGCATTTATGGTTCCTCACGACATTAAAGGATTAATGAAATTAATGGGTGGGAAAAAAGCGTTTACAAATCAGTTACAAAAGGTGTTTGATAAGAATAAATTTGATATGGCAAATGAGCCAGATATTGCATATCCTTATTTGTTTAATTACGTAAAAGGCGAAGAATGGCGAAGTCAAAAAACAGTCAAAAAATTAGTTAGAGAATATTTTCAAAATAAACCAAAAGGATTACCTGGAAATGATGATACTGGAACTATGTCGGCTTGGTTAGTTTATTCTATGATGGGAATCTATCCACTATCTCCTGGTGAACCAAAATATGCAATTACTTCACCAATGTTCGATAAAATCACTATTCAGCTAGATTCTAAATATTATAAAAATAAAGAAGTCGYAATTGAAAGAGTTGGAAATGAGAGCGGAGTTATCAAGCATATAAAAGTTAAAGGAGAAGATCATAAAAGCTATTTTATTTCTCATGAAGCTTTGGTTAATGGAGAGAATTTAAAGATAATTTTAAAGTAGGAGTAATCAATAAATTGATTTTAAGGTGAAAACAAGAATTTTAGCAATATGCTTAGTGGTATTTTCTATTTTTAAAGGAATAGCACAGGAAGAGACAGAATATAAGGTGTTTGAGAATCAACCTTTAAATTTTAAAGGTGAAGAAGGAAATGATAACGATGTAACTCGTTTTCAAAATGGGCGAATAATATATAGATTCACTACAATTAATTAATAGTATGAAAAAAGTTTTTTATGTAGTTTTAGTCTTATTCATTATTTCTTGTTCTTCGGAAAAGGAAATATATCAAATAATGACCTACAATATTCGGTATGACAACCCAAATGATGGTGAAAATCAATGGTTAAATAGAAAGGAATATTTATGCGATCAAATAATATATAATGAAGTTGATATTTTAGGAATTCAAGAAGGATTGCACCATCAGGTAACTTATATAGATAGTATTTTATCAAATTTTGGATATGTAGGTGTTGGAAGAGATGATGCTAGAGAAAAAGGAGAATATAGTGCTATTTTTTACAATTCAAATAAGTTTAAAGTTATTGAGAGTAATACGTTTTGGTTGTCTGAAACACCAAATGAAATTTCAGTTGGATGGGATGCATCAATGGAGCGAATTTGCACGTATGCGTTATTTGAGAACAAAGTTTCGAAAGAACAATTTTGGGTATTCAACACGCATTTTGATCATATAGGTAATATTGCAAGAATTGAAAGTTCAAGATTAATTTACAATAGAATTAAAGAAATTAATCAAAAGAATTTACCAGTTATTTTAATGGGAGATTTTAATTTGAAACCAGAAAGTAAACCTATAAAATATTTATCACACGTATTAAGTGACTCGAAAGAGGTTAGTTTAGAAAAGCCATTTGGTCCAGCAGGAACTTTTAACGGATTTAAATTTAAAGAACCTGTAAAAGACAGAATAGATTACATTTTTATAAATAAAGAAAAAGTTCAGGTAAATAAATATGCAATTTTAAGTGATTCAAAAGATTGTAAATATCCATCAGATCATTTACCCGTGTTGGTTGAAGTACAATTTAAATAATCTCTTAAAATGAAAAGAAGAAATTTTATAGTACAAAGTTCATTGTTTACTGCTGGAGCACTTGCAGTTCCTCAAAATGTTTTTGCAATTAATCAAGATATATTTATAAGTAAAAGACCTAAATTAGAAGATAGAAAATTTGTAAGTGAAGAGGTTGAAAAAACAATTATAAAAGTAAAATCTGTAATAAAAGATGAAGAAATTGCATGGCTTTTTGAAAACTGTTTTCCAAATACACTGGATACAACCATTGATTATGAAATAATTGATGGAAAACCAGATACTTTTGTAATTACTGGAGATATTGATGCCATGTGGTTACGTGATTCAACAGCTCAAGTTTGGCCTTATATGCCTTTAATTTCAAAAGATGAAAAACTAAGAGATCTTGTTAAAGGATTAATTAATAGACAAGTAAAATGTGTACTGTTAGATTCTTATGCAAACGCTTTTTACAAGGATAAATCTAGAATTTCACATTGGGAGAGTGACCAAACACAAATGTTACCAGGCGTTCATGAACGTAAATGGGAAATAGATTCTTTATGTTATGTAGTGAGGTTAGCAAATGAGTATTATCAAATTACAAATGACGATACTATTTTTGATGAAGATTGGGATAAAACAATGCGATTAATTGTTGAAACGTTTAAAACAGAGCAAAGAAAGAACAATGAATCGGAGTATTATTTTAGTCGAAATACAACATCTGTAATTGATTCTCCACCTTTTGGCGGAACAGGTAGACCAGCAAAACCTAACGGATTAATTTGTTCTATGTTCAGACCTTCTGATGATTCAACAATGTACCCTTATTTAATACCTTCAAATATTTTTGCAGTATTGTCATTGCGTCAGCTAACAACTATTTACAGAAATGTATTAAATAAAAATGAATTTGCTATAAAATGTGAAGAAATGGCTACAGAGGTAAATGAAGCGGTTCAAAAATATGCAATATCAGAACATTTGAATTTTAGTGAAATTTATGCTTATGAAGTGGATGGGTTTGGAAATAAATTATTTATGGATGATGCCAATGTACCTTCATTAATGTCATTAGCTTATTTGGGAGCTCATAAATCAACGGATGAAATTTATAAAAACACACGAAAGTTTTTATTAAGCGATGCTAATCCATATTTCTTAAAAGGAATATTGGCTGAAGGTCAGGCGAGTCCTCATACAGGTAAAAGTAAAATTTGGCCATTGGGTATTATTTTAAGAGCGATGACTAGCACAGATTCAAATGAAATTGTAAAATGCCTGAAAATGTTAAAAGCAACTCATGCGAATACTGGTTTTATGCACGAAGGTTTTGATAAAGACAATCCAAATGAATATTCTAGAGTTTGGTTTGCTTGGGCAAACACTTTATTCGGAGAATTGATTTTGAAAATTTATAATGAAAATAGAAGTCTGTTATCTTTGAAATATTAAATCCTTTTAATTAGGTGTAATTCATCTAAAACCTATTTTAATTTTCAAGTTAAAAATAAAGATTTTAATAAGTAGCTATTTAATTATTTGGTTTAATTCAATTGTAATAGTCAAAACAAACTTAATGAAGGTTTTGAGTATTACAGCTACCAATGCTGAAAATTACGTTAGAATTACAGTTTCAAATGGTAGAATTGGAATTTTATCGTCTAGTGATCCATTTAAAGTTGAGTCAATTATTTTAAATAATGTTTATGAAAAAGAATCGGAATTAGGAGTTAGTAAAATTGTAAAGGTCCCAAATTTCATGGATTTTGAAATGTATGTTGACGGGGAATTTTCCTGTATTTAGTTTTCATTACCTTTAGCTGACACTTCTGAAAGTGCTAATTTTAAAAGGATATTTACTGCTTAGTAATTAGAGTACATTTTCACAAAATTTAATCTACGTTATTTATAATTATATACGACATTAATTGTTGAAATATTCTAGAATATTGTCAAAAGCTATTAAAGGAAATAACAACAGTTATTAGGGAGTTAGGCAAGATTTAATATGGAGATAATTTTCATAAGTATATATTTCACTTAATAAATGTCTTTTCGAACAAATCAAGTTGTTATTAATTTTCGCTAATTTATGTAAAGGTTGCATCAAGGGAGTGGGGTACAATTTCGAATTTTAGGTTATTAGTAAATTTCATTCTGTTGATACTTAAAGCAGGTTGAACTTATCAATGATTTAATGTAAAAAATACATTTATTAATTGAATTTAGTCTAATCAAAATAGACTCCTTTAACGTTATAGATTTGTTATTGGTCGAAATTATTTATTTGTTGCACATAAGAAAATATATATTTAAACAATATTAACTCAAATATTTTAATGAATGAAACAAAAAGTATTGAAACTGTTTTGTATGTTTTTTGTATTAGGTTTTTTTTCTATGCATGCTCAAACAGTAAGTGGAACAATTACGGACGCCTCAGATGGAACTCCATTGCCAGGTGTTAATGTAATTATTAAAGGCACTACAAATGGTGTTTCATCAGATTTTGATGGGAAGTACAGTATTGAAATGAATAATGACAATGCTATTCTGCAATTTTCATTTCTGGGTTTTAAAACTCAAGAAATTACTGTAAATGGAAAAAGTAGAATTAATGTAGCTTTAGTACAGAGTTCAGAATCTTTAGACGAAGTTGTTGTTACAGCTTTAGGTATTAAAAAGGAAACTAAATCCCTTGGATATTCTATTACAGAAGTAAAAGGAGACGCTATATCTTTAGTGAAAGAAACAAATGCTATTAATGCTTTACAAGGTAAGGTAGCAGGGGTTAACATTACAAGTAACTCAACTGGTGCTGCTGGTTCAAGTAGAGTAATTATTCGTGGTAATACTTCATTAACAGGAAATAATCAGCCGTTATATATTATTGATGGAATTCCGATGGGGAATGACAACAATGGTTCTGCTGGTATGTGGGGTGGTAGTGATGGGGGAGACGGTATCTCTTCTGTAAATCCTGACGATGTTGCTTCTGTGAGTGTATTAAAAGGTGGTGCTGCGGCAGCATTATACGGTTCAAGAGCATCTAATGGTGTAATTATTATAACTACTAAAACRGGTAAAGCACAAAAAGGACTTGGCGTAGAGTTTAGTTCTTCTGTAACTGCTGATCAAGTAAATACAGATCTTCAGGACTTTCAACGTGAATATGGACAAGGTACTTTAGGTGTTGTCCCTGCTTCTGAAGCTATGGCTTTTGATAATCCAAATTCTTCTTGGGGAGCAAAATTAAACGGAGCAAATGTAGTAAATTGGGATGGAGTTTCTAGACCATATTCTTACACAGGAAACAATTTAGATAAATTCTATAGAACTGGTACAACTTTTATTAATACAATAGCTATATCTGGAGGTTCTGAAACTACGAACTTTAGATTTTCTGCATCTGATTTATCAAATGATGATATTGTACCGAATTCAGATTTAAATAGAAAATCATTTTCTTTAAATGTTGGTTCTGTTTTAGCGGATAAATTAACTTTCAACACTCATATTAAATATATTAGAGAAGGGGCACATAACAGACCTAGGTTATCAGATTCACCTGGTAATGCTAACTATTCTGTTGCAGTATTACCTGCTAACGTAGACGTAACGACTATGAAGCCAGGAATAAATGATGCTGGTGGGGAACTTGCTACTTCAAGTAATATTTATGCTACAAACCCATATTGGGCAGCTTATAATTTTAGAAATGAAGATCAAAAAAATAGAGTTATAGCTTCAACTTCTTTAAGATATGATATTTTAGATTGGTTATATGTAACAGCTAGAACTGGTATAGATGATTATACAAGAAAATCTACAAGCGTAACACCTTGGGGTACTGCATATAAAACTGAAGGTGGAATGAATGAGCATGAGACTAGATATACTCAAACAGATTCTGATATTATGATTGGAGTTGATAAGGCTATTACTGAAAAATTTGCTACGAATTCATTTATTGGAGCTTCTGCAAATAGTCAGGTAAGAGAGAATTTGGATTTAAAGGGACAAAAGTTTATTGTTCCAGGTCTTGAAAATGTTAAAAATACAAAGGATCAATCTTATAGTTATGGATATAATAAACAAAAAATGAATTCTGTTTATGGATCAGTTGAGGTTTCTTATGATAAAGTGGCTTATTTAACTTTTACTGCTAGAAATGACTGGTTCTCAACTTTGTCTGCTCCAGGAAAAACAACACCTAATAATGATTTATATTCTTCAATAAATACAAGTATTATTTTATCAGAAGCATTTGAAATGCCAGAATGGGTAAACTTTGCTAAATTTAGAGCTGGTTATTCAGAATTGGCTGGGGGGGCTCCAAATCCGTATTCATTAGGATTAACTTATGGAATCTTTGGACAAGGACATCAAGGTCAACCTTTAGGTAATATTTCTAATGGAAGTATTCCTAACGAAAATCTTATTCCTTATAATGTTGATGAACTTGAATTTGGTTTAGATATGAGATTATTTGGAAGTAAGTTAACATTAGATTTGGCGTATTATGACAAAAAAACAACTAATGATATCGTAAATGTAAGCGCTTCTCAAACTTCTGGTTATGGAAGTTCAATTGCAAACCTTGGAGAGATCTCAAATAAAGGATTTGAAATGTTAATTTCAGGATCGCCTATTAAAAATGAGAACTTTACTTGGACAACAAGTTTTAATTTTGCACATAATAAAAGTGAAGTTGTAGCTACAAATGATTCAGGTGATGAAATTGGATTAGGAGAGGCTCGTAGTAGAAATGTAACTATTAGACACATTGTTGGGCAACCTTATGGTGTTATTCATGGTACTTCATTTGAAAGAGATGCTAACGGAACTATAATTTACGAAATAGATTCTGATGGTGTGCCAAGAGCTAAAGATGGAGGAAGAAAACAATTAGGTGAAGGTGTACCTCCTTATTCAATGGGACTTAATAATAGTTTCTCATATAAGAATATAAGAATGTCATTTTTAATTGATGCTAAATTTGGTGGTCAAATATTTTCTGGAACTAATGGAGGTGCTGTAGGTAGAGGACAACATAAAATGACTTTAGAAGGACGAGAGAATGGTTTGACAGTAAGTGGTATTGATGATGCAACAGGACAAGCATTTACAACCACAGTTGCTCCAGAAGATTTATCAACATATTGGGGAAGAATATCAGGAATAGCTGAAGCTTTTGTTGAAGATGCAGACTATATTAAATTTAGACAATTAAGTATTGGATATTCTTTTCCAGAAGAAATTCTTGAAAAAACATTCATTACAGGAGCAAATATTTCTTTTATTGGTAAAAATTTATTCTACCTAAAAAGAAGTATTGATAATATTGATCCAGAATCTGCTTATAGTTCTGGAAATGCGCAAGGACTTGAGTATTATGGGTTACCATCTACAAGAAGTTATGGAGTTAGTTTAAACGTTAAATTTTAGAAGTTAGAAATATGAAAAAAATAATTTATACAATAGTAGTATTACTTGTTTTTGCTTCTTGTGATAATGGTTTTGAAGAATTAAATGTCGATCCAACAAAATCTTCTCAAATTGAAGCAAACAGTAAATTTACTGCGGCCTTATTAAGAACCTCAGGAGAGCGTTATGAGGCTTGGAGAGCAAACTTGATCTATCAATCAACAATGATGCAACATTTTGCAACAACAGCTGGTTATTGGTCAGGCGATAAATATTCATGGAATAAAGGATATGCAGCGTCATTATTTGATCGTTATTATTCAGGCCCAGTGAAAGCAATTGAAGATATTCTTTACCAATTAAGAGATCAAGGGAAACCAGAGGAAATGATTGCAATTGCAAGAATTCAAAGAGTTGTAATCTATTCAAGATTGACTGATGTATATGGAGATATTCCTTATAGCGAAGCAGGAAAAGGATATTTAGAAGGAATTTTGAAACCCAAGTATGATGCACAAAGTGCTATTTATGCTGATATGTTGAAAGAATTGGAAGAGTCTGCTGCTGCTTTAGACTCAGGAACTTCTGAATGGGGTGGATCAGATATTATCTTTAGCGGTGATCAAGGGAAATGGAAGAGATATGCTAATTCTATGATGTTACGTTTAGGATTACGTTTAATCAAGGTTGATCCTTCAGGAGCTCAAAATTGGGCAGCTAAGGCAATTTCAGGCGGAGTTATGACTTCAAATGCTGATATCGCTTATATTCAACATACAGCAGGACCAGAAGGGATTAATAAAAATGGAAACGGTGAAGTATTTTCTGCTGATGGAAATCCACGAATGAGTAAAACGTTTATAGACTTTTTACAAGGAGATCCTAGGCTTCCAATTTTAGCAGCGAGAAGAAGTGATGGAAGTACAACTCCAGCAGACCTTAAAGGGTTACCTAATGGTTTAGATTCTGATTTATTATTAGAAGCTACTGGTGAAGATAACACTAACGGTTACGCTGAACCTAATAGAAGTATTATTACAGGAGAAGACGCTCCAATGTTTTTCCAAACATATGCAGAAGTTGAATTAATGTTAGCTGAATGTGCTGATAGATGGGGATTAGCAGGTGGTGATGTAGAAGGACATTATAATGCAGGAGTTACTGCAGCAATGAAATATTTAGGTTTGTATGGAGCTGCAGCAGATATTTCTGATGCCGATATAGCAACATATTTAACTAATAATCCTTTTGATGGAGCAAATGCACTAGAAATGATTGGAAATCAATATTGGGCAGCTACATTTTTAAATGAATATGAAACATTTGCTAACTGGAGAAGAACTGGTTATCCAGTTTTAACACCAACGAACTATCCTGGAAATGAAACTAATGGTACCATTCCTAGAAGATTGACATACCCAACAAGTGAGCAAACTGCAAATGCAGAGAGTTATGCTGCTGCAGAAGCAGCTCAAGGACCAGACGTTCTTACAACAAGAGTTTGGTGGGATAAGCAATAACTAAAATATTTGTATTTTAATTAAGTTAGTTTAAAAGGGAGTGGTGTTGAGCCCTCCTTTTTTTTTTTGATTTATGAAAACAACATATAAAATTTTTCAGTTATATTCTATATTTTTTTTATTTACATCTTTTTTGTTTGGAGTAAGTGCTCAAAGTACTAAGCAGTTTACTTTAATTCCTTCAAAAAAATCTGGAATTAATTTTAATAACCGAATTAAAGATAGTAAAAACAACAATATTTTAAAGTATGCTAATTTTTACGGAGGTGCAGGAGTAGGAATTGGTGATTTTAATAATGATGGTTTAAGCGATATTTATTTTGCGGGTAATTTAGTTGATGATAAATTATATATTAATAAAGGAAATTTTGAATTTCAAGATATTACAAAAGAAGCTGGAATAATTAATAATGGAAGTTGGTCTACAGGTGTTACAATTGCAGATGTTAATAATGATGGACTCGTTGATATTTATGTGACTAATGAACTTTTTGATCACCAACCAGACTTAAGAAAAAATAAGTTATATATCAATCAAGGAAACGAAACATTTAAGGAAATGGCAGAAAGTTTTGGTATTGCTAATTCTGAAAGGACAAGGCATGCTACATTTTTGGATTATGATAAAGATGGGTTTTTAGATTTATTTATTTTAAATCAGCCACCAAATCCTGGAAGTTATTCTGAATATATGGGAGCCGAATTATTGCAGCTAAAGTATAGTTCACGATTATATAAAAATATAAATGGAAAATCTTTTGAAGACGTAACGGAAAAATCTGGGTTGTTAAAAGCAGGTTTTCCTAATGCTGTTTCTGCAAGTGATTTAAATAACGATGGATGGACAGATTTGTATGTTTCTAATGATTTTTACGCACCTGATGCTTTGTACATAAACAATCAGGATGGAACATTTACAAATATTGTAAATAGCGCATTAAATCATATGTCCTATTATAGTATGGGTGTAGATGTTTCTGACATTAATAATGATGGATTTCTTGATATATTTGTGCTGGATATGGTTGCTGAAGATAACTTCAGGTTAAAGTCGAATATGAGTGGAATGAACCCTGATGCCTTTTGGAAAATTGTAAATAAAGGAGGTCATTACCAATATATGTTTAATAACTTGCATTTAAACAATGGAAATAATACGTTTAGCGAAATAGCACAACTTGCTAATGTAGCCGCTACCGATTGGAGTTGGGCAAACTTAATTGCAGATTTTGACAATGATGGTGAAAAAGACTTTTATATAACAAACGGATTATTACGTGATATTAGAAATACTGACGCATCAAAAGCAGTTGGCAAATTTGTTACAGAAACTGCTAATCAATGGGTAAAGGAAAATCCAAATGGAGGGGCAATAACTATATGGGATATTTTAGATTTAAATAAAACACTAGGTTTATTACCCTCACAAAAGTTATCTAACTATATGTTTAAGAATAATGGTAATTATAAATTTGAAAAGGTTGCAGAAGACTGGGGGCTAGATGAAAAATCTTTTTCAAATGGAGCTGCGTATGCTGATTTTGACAATGATGGAGATTTGGATTTAGTTGTAAACAACATAAATGACAAGGCTTTTTTATATAAGAACAATTCTGAAAATAATTATTTAAGGCTTCAACTTAAGAGTAGAAATCATAAATCTGTTCAAGGTACAAGAGTTATTATTAAAGTTGGAGGTAAACAACAAATTATAGAAACAACAAATGTTAGAGGGGTTTATTCTACTAGTGAGTCAACAGCACATTTTGGGTTAAATGATAGTAAGTTAGTTGATGAAATACTTATTAATTGGCCAAATAAAACAACAACCAAACTAAACAATGTTAAAGCGAATCAAGTTTTAACGTTGTTTATGGAAGATGATTCATATTTAAGTACAAAGTCAGATATTCCAACTAAAACTTTTTTTACTGAATTAACAAATAAAAAAATAAATTTTCAACACAAGGAAAATGATTTTGATGATTTTAAATACCAGGTTCTTTTACCACATAAAATGTCACAATTTGGTCCTGCATTAGCCGTTGATGATGTAAATGGAGATGGACTAAAAGATGTTTATGTAGGTGGAGCTTCAGGATTTTCAGGTAAGTTGTTTATACAAAATGAAAGAGGAGAATTTAAAATGCAAAAAAATACACCTTTCAAATCTGATATGTTGAAAGAAGATTTAGATGCTATATTTTTTGATATAGATAGTGATGGAGATAAGGATCTGTATGTAGTAAGTGGTGGAAATGAGTTTAAAAAGGGCGATTCTAACTATAAGGACAGGATTTATATTAATGATGGAAGTGGTGTTTTTTCAAATAAGAAAACCTTAATAGAAGCAAATAATATTAGTGGTAGTGTTGTAAAATCTGGTGATTTTGATAATGATGGTGATATGGATATTTTTATAGGAGGACGATTAGATCCACATAATTATCCAACACCTGTTAATAGTCAACTATTAGAAAATAGAGAAGGGAAGTTGATTGATGTAACAAACGAGAAGGCCAAAGGTTTACTTCAATTAGGAATGGTAACTGATGCTATTTGGACGGATTATGATAACGATAAAGATTTAGATTTGGTTATTGTAGGTGAATGGATGCCTATTACTATTTTTAAAAATGAGGAAAATTCTTTTAGAAAAGAAGAAATTTCTATTCTGAATAATTCAAATGGTTGGTGGTTTAGCATTGAGCAGGGAGATTTTGATAATGACGGAGATATAGATTTTGTAGCTGGAAATTTAGGACTTAACTATAAATATAAAACTTCTGCAGATACTCCTTTTGATGTCTATTATGAAGATTTTGACAATAATGGAAGTAATGATATTGTTTTAGGGTATTATAACTTTGGAAAGCATTATCCAGTGAGAGGATTTTCTTGTTCCTCTCAGCAAGTACCTAAATTAAAAAAGGAATTTAAAAAGTATGATATTTTCGCTGCTTTAGAAATTGATGACGTATATGGAGAAAAAGAATTAGACAAAGCCCTTTACTTAAAAACCCAAACTTTTGCCTCTTCATTTATTGAAAATTTAGGTAATGGAGATTTTGAAATTTCAGAATTACCTGTTGAAGCTCAATTTTCAAGTGTTAATGATATTATAGTAAATGATTTAAATTCCGACGGAAATTTAGACTTAATTATTGCAGGAAATTTGTTTGTGTCTGAAATTGAAACAACACGAAATGATGCGGGAACTGGTTTAATCCTATTAGGTGATGGTGAAAATAATTTTAAGCCAATAAGCCAAGATAATTCAGGTTTCTTTGTAAATAAAGATGTAAAAAAATTAAAGTTACNTATTGATAAAAACCAACAATTAATTTTAGTTGGAAATAATAATGAAAAACTTCAAATATTTAAATTATAGAAATAACGTATCTTTTTTCTAAAATATGGTTTTTAAAAAGTTTTTCTAACAAAGCTAAAGATAAACGAATTCTCGTTTGTTTTAGGTGAAACTTCTTTAATCTGCTAAAAGCTGTTATTGGTCGAAATAATTTTATTCATTCTTTGTTTTTTATTATTTTTAAGATAGTTAAATTAGATTGAGTAAATAAAATACCAGTTAATTTAGTTATTCATGAATTTTGTTTAGAAATGATTTGGATTAAGGTAGATCATTTAGAAGAACCAGTATAATCTGGTTCTTCTTTTTTAAATCTAGATTGATACTCTCTAAAATTCAACCAAAAAGATAATATTTTTAATAAATAACTATACACATATGAATATCGTAATTGGAGTAGATGTTGGAGGAAGTCATATTACTTCAGCCGCAATTGATTTAAATACTCTTAAAATTATTTCTAATTCAACATATACAAACAAAATTAATAACAAAGCATCTAAGGATAATATTTTGAAGAGTTGGAGTTCTGTTATTAATCAAACAATAAAAAGTATTCCTGAGGTTGATAATATTAAAATTGGCTTTGCAATGCCTGGACCTTTTCAATATGCAACAGGTTTAGCAATGTTTGAAAATAATGATAAGTATGAAAATTTATACAATGTTTCAATTCCAAATGAATTACCTAAATATTTAGACTGCTCTAATGTTGAATTACGGTTTTTGAATGACGCATCATCATTTGGAGTGGGAGTTTCTTGTATGGGTAAAGCTAAAAATTATAAGAAGGTAATAGCAATTACCTTGGGAACAGGATTTGGTTCCTCCTTTATTTCTAAAGGAATTCCTAAGGTAACTTCAAAAGATGTGCCTGAGGGTGGCTGCCTATGGGATAAGCAATTCAAAGAAGGTATGGCAGATGATTATTTTTCAACTCGTTGGTTTGTAAAAAGGTATTTGGAGGTTTCAAGAGACCAAGTAAAGGGAGTTAAAGAGGTTGTACAAACTAATAACAAACATTCTAAAAAAGTGTTTGAAGAGTTTAGTAATAATTTCGTTGATTTTATGACGCCATTTATTGAAAATTATCAGCCAGATTTAATTGTTTTGGGTGGAAATATTTCTAATGCAAGTAATTTTTTTCTTTCAGATATCGAACAAAAATTAAAAACAAATGGTTTAACACCAGTATTTACAGTGTCAACTCTTATGGAAGAGGCTGCTCTTATTGGGAGTGCGCGTTTATTTTCTACTTCATTCTGGAATAATGTAAAAAATGATTTACCTAACTTTTGATATTAATTAATATGAATACAAAAAAAAATAACATTCGTCAAATATTCCCCATTTTTCTAACATTTATAGTCATGGGATTTGTAGATATTGTAGGGGTATCAACAGGTTATATTCAAGAAGATTTTAAGCTTTCTGATTCTGTAGCCCAATTTATACCTTCAATGGTGTTTATATGGTTTTTTATTTTTTCAATACCTGTAGGTGTTTTACAAGATAAGATTGGAAAAAAGAAGATGATGAATATTGGTATTCTAGTAACTTTTCTAGGATTGTTAATACCATTTGTTAATTACAGTTTTCTGATGGTTTTAATTTCATTTGCATTTATAGGAATTGGAAATACGATAGTTCAAGTAGCCGCAAATCCTTTATTACAAGAAGTTTCTTCTAAAGAAAAACTATCAAGTTTTTTAAGTCTTTCGCAATTTATAAAAGCAATTACATCTTTATTAGGACCAATTATAGCAACGTTTTTAGCATTAAAGTTTGGTGATTGGAAATTGGTTTTTGTTGTTTATGCTGTATTATCTTTGATTTCAGTTTTATGGCTTTCTGCAACTTCAATTGAAGAGAAAATAAAATCAGAAACACCTGCAACTTTTAAATCTTGTATGAACTTATTAAAAAATAAGTTTGTTTTGACAATTGTAATTGCAATTTTTTTAATTGTTGGTGCTGATGTTGGTATGAACTCCAATATTCAAGGGTTTTTAATGAAATTGCACGGACTTACGTTGGAACAAGCATCTTATGGAATTAGTAKTTACTTTACAGCACTAATGATTAGTAGGTTCTTAGGAGCTATTTTATTACAATTTTTGAAGCCAATAAATTTTCTTATTATAACTGCATTTTTGGCAATAGCAGGGATGGGACTAATATTGTTTACTTCTTCGGTATTAATGTCTCAAATAGCAATTTTTATTGTTGGATTAGGAGCAGGAAATTTATTTCCACTTATTTTTTCAATAGCAATAAATAAAATGCCTGATAGGGCTAACGAAATTTCTGGTTTGTTAATTATGGCAATTGTTGGAGGAGCCATAATTCCACCAATAATGGGCTCATTAAGTTCTTTAACTGGAATAACTGGTGCATTATACCTGTTAATTTTATGTTTTGTTTATGTGTTGTTATTAGGATTAAAAAATATATCTAATAAGTAAATCGTTATTATTATTATTATTTAGCTGAATACTTAATAACCAAATTTTCTATATTGAATTCTGGCAAAATAATTGATTGTTTTTTTAAAAGAAATTTAAATATTAAATTTGGTTATTTCCCTTGTCAAATCATTCGAACTTGTTTTTTCCTACTCCAAACAAATTCCTTCTTTTTGAAAAAGAAATGAATAAACGATTTTCTTGTGAAGAAAAATTTTCACATCTTAGAATCTATTAATGTCAACGAAGATTTAAATAAACATTGAATGAGTCTTCAAATGTCAAGAATCATAAAAGATTTGATTATTTACGATGCTTAATTGGTAAAATGAAAACAGGAAGCCTTTCTATCTTAAAGGATATTAAAAAGTATAAAGATATTGTATCTAAACCTGTTTAGCGGTTAGATTTAGAGAATAAATAAAGTAAAAAACGTACATATTTAACTGATTATCAGTAAATTGAATAGTATTCAAAAATTATTCAACTATGCACGATTTAAAAGTAATTTACGACAAAATCCTAGAAATAGTGGAAATTGTCTTTGAAAAAGACTTAAATGAACAAGGTAATTTTAAATTTTATCCCAATCCCCCAAAGATGAGCGATAAGCAGGTCATTACGTTATCTCTTTGTTCAGAGAGTTTAGGGATTGATTCTGAAAATTATTTTTTGAGCAAGCTTAAAACGAATTACCCTGATTATTTTCCAGAGACTCACATCACTCGATATAATAAAAGACGAAAGATATTGGCAAGTAAAACTACCCTATTAACTCAAAGGGTTGGAAATGAGATGACATTTGGAGAAAACTTTTTTATTGTAGATTCTATTCCTTTGCCTGTTTGCAAAATAAGCAGGGAACAGCGAACCAAGGTATGCAAAGAGGATTACAAAACAGCTTGTGACAAAGGCTACTCTGCTGTGAACAAACAATATTACATTGGGTATAAATTACATTTGGTAACCTCACTTAATGGTGTTTACAAGCAAATGGATATCACTAAAGCTAGCGTGCACGATATTGGGTATTTGAATGATCTTAAACATGGGGCAATGAAAAACTGTACTTTATTGGCAGATAGAGGTTACTTATCAAAACCTGTACAAATAGATTTGTTTGAGTCTGTTCAAATCAAACTTGAGACACCTATGAAAACTAATCAAAAAGACTTTAAACCATATCCTTTTGTCTTTAAAAAATGAAGAAAAAGAATCGAAACTATATTCTCACAATTGTGTGACCAATTTATGCTCAAAAGAAACTATGCCAAATCATTTGTTGGGTTAGCAACAAGAGTCATCAACAAGATTGCTGGATTAACTATATTGCAATACATTAACAATATAAAACACGCTTTAGCTTTTTAACCGCTAAACGGGTTWWSWRRAKWWRWWANNAATAAKTWANGATGAWRWWRARMRWWSTRAYRWKWRRWRMAATMATRYWKYRWWTGRCWMYKCSWKTAGAGATTACATATAGAACTTTAGTCTTATATAGTAAAGAGGAAAAAGAGCTTTTTGAGTTTGTATTTAACTTAGGTTAAAAAAAGGTAGTATTGTCAACTAAAAAAAATAAAGCCCTGTAATCAAAAGATTACAGGGCTTTTTGCGGAGAATGAGGGATTATTTTATGATCCCTTAAAGGTAATCCTGTACAATCATAGAAAACCACGCCRTTTCATGGCTCAATTTTTTTATTTTCAACACCTTACAAAAGCCCCAAGGTTTTTGACGCTCTTGTAAATAAAAAAACCAGAACTCTCGTTCTGGTTTTCYTTTTGCGGAGAATGAGGGATTCGAACCCCCGGAGGTGTGACCCTCAACAGTTTTCAAGACTGCCGCATTCGACCACTCTGCCAATTCTCCTTTAGCGAGGGCAAATATAAAACCCTTTTTTGTTTTGCTCAAACTTTTTTCAATTTTTTTTGCGAATTAATTTCAAATATTTTAGACTACATYTGATTTTCAAATTATTAGATGGATTCCGTTTTAGAAATACTAGGATTAATTTTTATAGGCTTTATTGCAGGTGGAATAAATACTATTGCAGGAGGAGGTTCATTATTGACTTTGCCAATTCTTATTTTTTTAGGATTACCACCAAATATTGCAAATGGTACTAACAGAATAGCCATTTTATTTCAGAATATTTTTACTACTGCAGGCTTTAAAAGCAAAGGAGTTATTACATTTCCTTTTAGTATTTATTTAGGTATCTCAGCTTTGATAGGGTCAATTATAGGGGCTCAAATTGCTGTTGATATCAAGGGGGATACTTTTAATAAAATTTTAGCCATTATTATGGTGATAGTTGTCTTTTACATGGTTTTTAAACCTAAATCAACACTAACAAATGCAGTTGAGAAAACAGCTGGTAAACAGTTGTGGATTAGTATTTGTCTTTTCTTTTTTGTTGGTATTTATGGGGGTTTTATTCAGGCAGGAGTAGGGTTTATAATTTTATTAATTTTATCTTCTATAAATAATTTATCGCTAGTAAAAAGCAATGCAGTAAAAGTTACCGTTGTACTCATTTATACCATAGCCTCAGTCTCTGTATTTATTTATAATGATATTATTGATTGGAGAATTGGTTTGACCTTAGCTGTAGGAAATTCAGTTGGTGGTTGGTTTGCGAGTAGATGGTCAGTTGATAAAGGCGATGGGTTGGTGAGAAAGTTTTTAATTGTAATGGTTATTGTTATGGCAATAAAACTATGGTTTTTTTAAGGTTTAATTTCAAAAATTTCATAACACTTTAATTCACTTGTTTCAAATGTTACCAAAGACACTTTTGATAGTGGAGATCCTTTATGTAACCAAATTACAAACTCATTCAGTTGGACTAAGCTACCCTCCGCCTCAATATAAACGCTATTATTTATATCATTTCTAACAAAACCCTTTAATCCTATTCTGTTGGCCTCATTAAAGGTATATTTTCGAAACCAAACTCCTTGAACTCTTCCTTTAACAAAAATTCGATATAATACTATTTCCATATCAATTTTAGAATTATCTTCAAAAATAAACAATAGAACAAGTAATGCTATGCTATTCATCAAAATATTTTAACTTTGTTTTCGAAATTTATAACTGGATATAATGAGTAATTCTTTTGGTAATTTATTTAGATTAACAACTTTTGGAGAATCACATGGTGAAGCAATTGGAGGAATTATTGATGGATGTCCTGCTGGGATTGAGCTCGATTTGAAAGCTATTCAAAATGAGTTAGATAGAAGAAAGCCTGGGCAATCTAAAATTGTGACTCAACGTAAAGAACCAGATGAAGTACAATTTTTGTCTGGAATTTTTGAAGGTAAAACTACAGGAGCTTCTATTGGTTTTATGATAAAAAATGTTCAGCAGCGTTCTAATGATTATGCTCACATAAAGGATGCTTATCGTCCGTCGCATGCAGATTATACATATGATAAAAAGTATGGAAATAGAGATTATCGTGGAGGTGGTAGGACATCTGCTAGAGAAACGGCGAATTGGGTTGTTGGAGGTGCTGTTGCAAAACAGGTAATTTCTTCCATAAAGATAAATGCATTTACATCATCAGTGGGTGAAATTTTCATGAAAAAACCYTATCAAGMWATTRATTTTRATAAWATWGAAMRYAATATMGTKMGKTGYCCWGATAAGGAAACWGCTGARMGAATGATTMAKYATATYWSTGARATTAAAAAASAAGGARATACTRTTGGWGGTACWGTWACTTGTGTAATTAAAAATGTACCTGTTGGWTTAGGAGAACCAATTTTTGATAAATTACATGCACAATTAGGAAAGGCAATGCTTTCAATAAATGCGGTGAAAGGCTTTGAATATGGAAGCGGATTTTGTGGAGCAAAAATGAAGGGTAGTGAGCATAACGATATTTTTAATGCTGATGGCACAACTAAAACCAATCTTTCTGGAGGTATTCAAGGAGGGATAAGCAATGGAATGGATATTTACTTTAGAGTTGCATTTAAACCAGTTGCTACTATTATGCAGGCCCAACAAACGATTGATAAAGATGGAAATATTATTGAAATGATAGGTAAAGGGCGTCATGACCCTTGTGTTGTTCCAAGAGCTGTACCCATTGTAGAAGCATTAGCAGCAATGGTAATAGTCGATTTTATGCTATTAAACAAGACCCATTAATTAGGTAGAAAATTTTTATTTTTTAAAAAAATACTCAAGATTATAATGTTGGTAACTCACTATTCCCTTTGGTTGGTAAATTGCTGCATCCCATTAAATATTCATCCACTTTTCGTGCTGCTTCTCTTCCTTCAGAAATGGCCCAAACAATTAATGATTGTCCTCTTCTCATATCTCCTGCGGTAAAAATATGTGGGATATTTGTTTGATATTCGGTAGTTGAAGCTTTGTAATTACCTCTAGAGTCTATTTCAATACCAAGCTGTTTGCTTAAAGTTTCTTCAGGTCCAGTAAACCCAAGTGCTAATAAGACCATGTCACAAGGCCATTCTTTTTCAGTATTTTGAACTTCTTTTAAGGTTGGTCTTTCACCTTTCTTATAAACCCATTCAACTTGAACGGTTTTTAAAGCTGTCAAATTCCCATTTTTATCAGCAATAAATTCTTTGGTTGAAATTAACCAGTTTCTATCACAGCCTTCTTTATGCGAAGTTGATGTTTTTAATTTTATTGGCCAATATGGCCACGGAGTTGAATCACTTCTTCCAACTGGAGGTTTTGGCATAATTTCAAAGTTTGTGACAGACTTCGCAAGTTGTCGGTTAGAAGTTCCTACACAATCTGAACCCGTGTCACCACCACCAATAACGATTACGTTTTTACCTGTAGCTAAAATATCTTCTTCTTCAAATATTATTGAAGAATTTCGTTTGTTTTGTTGTTTTAAAAAGGTCATTGCTTGTACAATTCCTTTGCTATTTACACCTGCTATGGGAAGACTTCTTCGTACTGTTGCCCCACCGCATAACACAATAGCATCAAAATTATTCAATTCTTCAATTGAGTAATTAACACCTACGTTAACATTTGTTTTAAATTCTATTCCTTCTTCTTTTAAAATAGAAATTCGCCGATCTATAATACTTTTTTCTAATTTAAAATTAGGTATTCCATAACGTAATAATCCACCAATTTCATCATCTCTTTCAAAAACAGTTACCATATGTCCTGCTCTATTCAATTGTTGTGCAGAAGCTAAACCAGCTGGTCCTGAACCAACCACAGCAATTGTTTTACCAGTCCTGTTGGTTGGAATTAAAGGTTTTATCCATCCTTCTTTAAAGGCGCGTTCCACAATGTTTTTCTCGAGATTTTCAATAGAAATTGGTTCATCAATAATTCCAAGTACACAAGCTTGTTCACATGGTGCCGGGCATAATCGCCCTGTAAATTCAGGGAAGTTATTTGTTGAATGTAAAATCCAGGAAGCTTTTTTCCATTCACCTCGATGTACCATATGATTAAAATCTGGAATTARATTRCCTARCGGRCARGCACTATGGCAAAATGGAATTCCACAATCCATACAACGTGAKCCTTGTTYTTTCAWWTCWRYCTTGTTCAATGGTASMGTAAATTCRTTATAATGAACTAYKCKTTCTTCAACTGAYYTATATGTTTCTTCCTTTCTTTCGAATTCTTTAAAACCTGTTATTTTCCCCATAATACTACGCTGTTAATTCTTCTACCATTGGTTCTTCTGTCTCTAATCGTTTTAAAGCTCTTTTATATTCTATTGGCATAACCTTCACAAAGTTGCTTAAGCTATGATCCCAATCTTTTAATAATTCTTTACCTCTATTGCTATTTGTATATGATATATGTTTGTTAATCAATGTTTTTAATTCTTTAATATCATCGGTATCTAAAGTTTCGAATTCTATAGTTTCGGTATTGCATAATCCATTTGTGAATTTATTTTTTGGATCATAAATATAAGCGATACCACCACTCATTCCAGCAGCAAAATTTCGCCCTGTTTTTCCTAATACCACTATTTTTCCACCAGTCATATATTCACATCCATGATCTCCAACTCCTTCGACAACTGCGGTTGCTCCAGAGTTTCGTACTGCAAAACGTTCGCCTGCAATACCATTAATATATGCTTCGCCTTTTACAGCTCCAAAAAGACATACATTACCAACAATAATATTATCTTCAGCAATAAAATCTGCTTTTGCAGGTTTCTTTATAATTATTTTAGCACCAGATAAACCCTTCCCTAAATAATCATTAGTATTCCCTTCAACAGTAAACGTTAAACCATGTGCTCCAAATACACCAAAACTTTGTCCAGCAGATCCGTTGAAATTTATAGATAAAGTGTCTTCAGGAAGTCCTAAATGTCCATATACTTTTGAGATTTCATTACTTACGATAGCTCCTACAGATCGATTGGTGTTGTTTATAGGGTATTTTAAAATCATTTTTTCTTTTCTAAACAATGCTCTGTGTGAGTCCTTTAGAATTTGAAAATCCATGACATTATCTATAGCATGATCTTGTTTTTCTGTATTTTTTAGAGGACTATTATGATAGCCATCGGGCGTATGTAAAATTGCTGATAAATCTAAACCATTGGCTTTATAATGATCAATAGCTTTATTTGCATTTATTTTAGAGGTTTGTCCAATCATTTCATCCATCGACCGAAAGCCAAGTTCAGCCATGATACCTCTTAATTCTTCAGCTATATAGTAGAAGAAATTAATTACATGTTCGGGTGTTCCTTTAAAGTTTTTTCGTAAGTTTTTATCTTGAGTTGCTATACCAACCGGACAAGTGTTTAAATGACATTTTCGCATCATAATACAGCCTGAAGCAACTAGTGGTGCAGTGGCAAAACCAAATTCTTCTGCGCCCAATAAGGCCGCAATCGCTACATCGCGTCCAGTTTTTAACTGGCCATCACATTCAACTACAATTCTACTTCTTAAATTATTTAATACCAACGTTTGCTGGGCTTCTGCTAATCCAAGTTCCCAAGGTAAGCCAGCATGTTTTAATGATGTTAAAGGAGAGGCTCCAGTACCACCGTCATATCCAGAAATAAGGACAACATCAGCCTTAGCTTTTGATACACCAGCAGCAATGGTACCAACACCTACTTCAGAGACTAGTTTTACATTAATGCGGGCTTCTCGATTGGCGTTTTTTAAATCGAAAATTAATTGGGCTAAATCTTCAATTGAGTATATATCGTGGTGTGGAGGTGGAGAAATTAGACCAACAAAAGGAGTTGAATTTCTAGCTTCTGCAATCCATGGAAGTACTTTTTCACCTGGTAATTGTCCACCTTCACCAGGTTTTGCTCCTTGTGCCATTTTAATTTGAATTTCTTTGGCATTGGTCAAATAATGAGAGGTAACTCCAAAGCGACCTGACGCTACTTGCTTGATAGCTGAGTTTCTACTATCACCATTAATATCCTTTTGGAAACGCCTTCTATCTTCACCGCCTTCACCAGAATTGCTTTTTCCTCCAATACGATTCATGGCAATAGCTAAATTTTCATGTGCCTCTCTGGAAATAGATCCATAAGACATGGCACCCGTTTTGAAGCGTTTAACAATTTCGGTCCAAGGTTCTACCTCATCAATTGGGATTGGATCTAAGTTATTAAATTCAAACAATCCTCTTATGGTCATTAAATTTTCTGACTGTTCATTAATCGCTTTTGCATAAGTATCATAGCTTGCCTGATCGCTTAATCTTACTGCTTGTTGAAGTTTAGCAATGGTTGTTGGATTGAACATATGTCTTTCTCCATTACGTCTCCAGCGGTATTCACCTCCAATATTTAAACCTAATCTATTTTTAATAGTTGTTTTAGGATATGCGTAATTATATCGTTCAGAAATTTCTTTTTCAATTTCATACAATCCTATACCTTCAATTCTAGAAGTAGTGTAAGGAAAGTATTTTTCGACAAATTTTGAACTAAAACCAACAATTTCAAAAATTTGAGAACCTCTATAAGAGTGTAACGTAGAGATCCCTATTTTATTCATAATCTTTAAAATCCCTTTGCCAATTGCTTTGTTAAAATTATCTACTGCTTGCTGTTCGTTAAAATCTGTAATAAACCCTTTTTGAACCTGTAACCTAATAATTTCATTTACCATATATGGGTTTATAGCGCTGGCTCCATATCCAAACAATGTTGCAAATTGATGAGGCTCACGTGGTTCTGCGGATTCAATAATAATGTCAAAATAAGAGCGTTTTCTAAGTCTGTTAAGGGAATGGTGTACATATGAACAAGCTAATAATGCAGGTATAGGTGCAAATTGTTTGTTAGCACCTCTGTCTGATAATATAATAATATTGGTTCTATCGTCAACGGCTTTAGACACTTGATTAATAATAGTGTCCAAAGCATCTTCTAATCCGTTCAATCCTTTTTCTTTTGGATACAGCATTTCAATAGTAATTGCTTTAAAATCACCCACAGAAATATTTCTTATTTTTTCTAAATCGTTATTTGAAATAACCGGATTTTTAATTCGTAGTTTTTTACATTGCCTTTTAGATATGCTAAATATGTTTCTATCTTTCCCTAAGGCTAAACTAATATCAGTTACAATTTCTTCTCGGATACCATCCAAAGGAGGGTTGGTAACTTGAGCAAATAGCTGTTTAAAATAATTAGAAATTAGTTGAGGTTTATCAGATAAKACAGCWAGTGGCGTGTCAATTCCCATAGATCCTAGCGCTTCTTTGCCATGCTGCGCCATTGGAGTAATTACTTCTTGAATATCTTCAATAGTRTAGTTATACAATCGAGATCGAGTTTTAATATCTAGWGTTTCTATTGGGCAMACYTCATTTGTATTRGGWACATCACTTAAATACAATCKGGTTTCRTCTAACCATTTTTTATAAGGTCTTTCTARAACTATTTTATTTTTTATTTCTTCATCATTGATAATTCTYCCTTCATTCATATCTACTAAAAACATTTTCCCAGGTTCTAATCGACCATGTTTTTCTACATCTTCTGGGTCTACATCGACTACACCAATTTCAGATGACATAATTAATTTGCCACTTTTGGTAATAGTATATCTTGAAGGTCGTAATCCATTTCTATCTAACAAAGCTCCAATATAATCTCCATCTGTAAATGGAATTGATGCTGGTCCATCCCACGGTTCCATTAAGCAAGCATTGTATTCATAAAAAGCTTTTCTTTCTTCCGACATTGTTAAATGTTTCTCCCATGCCTCAGGCATCATCATCATCATTACTTCAGGTAAAGATCTTCCTGACATTGAAAGTAATTCAACCACCATATCCATTGAAGCTGAATCAGATTTTCCAGGTAATATAATTGGAAATAACTTATCTATTTGATCTCCAAATATGTCACTTTTCATAATTTCTTCACGAACACGCATTCTGCTCACATTTCCTCTTAACGTATTTATTTCACCATTTTGACACATAAATCTGAATGGTTGTGCTAGTTCCCATGAGGGCATAGTGTTTGTGGAAAATCGTTGATGTACTAAAGCCAATCTAGTTACCAAATCGGGTTGTTGTAAATCTGTAAAATAAGGGCCTATGTCTTCGGGCATAATAATACCTTTATAAATTATGGTAGTATTAGATAAGCTAGAAACATAAAAATATGAATTTTCAGACATTTTTGAAGCAGCAATCGTATGTTCAGTTATTTTTCTAGCGGCATACAATTTTGCTCTAAAAATATTTTCTTCTTTAATTGCTCCTTTATCAATAAACAATTGCTCAATATTGGGTTCTGAGGCAAGTGCAATTTCACCAAGTCTAGAAGAATCTACAGGAACTTTTCGCCACCCTAATATTTTTAATCCTTGTTCGGTTATTTCTTTTTCAAATGTTTCTTTACAATAGTTATATTGATTTTTATTTTTTGGTAAGAAAACCATACCAACGGCATAGTCTCTTTGATTAGGTAATTTAAAACTACATACCCTATTAAAATACGTATGTGGAATGTCTATTAATAATCCAGCACCATCTCCAGTTTTACCATCTGAACTTACCCCTCCACGATGTTCTAATTTTATTAAAATTTCTAAAGCATCATGTATTATCTGATTTGATTTTTCTCCTTTTAAGTTACATATAAAACCGGCTCCACAGTTTTCATGTTCAAATTCTGGCGAGTATAGTCCTTGTTTTATCATGTTAAATATAGTTTGAAGAATAATTACAAAAATAAATAATATAATAAATAATATTAGATAAACTTACGAAAACGTTGTAATTAACACAATAAAAGTTATAAGTTATTAAAAATAATGAAATTTTTAAAAAAGAAGTTAATTTTTTGTTTTTTTGCTAATACCTCTGAAGATATTTTATATTAAATATTTCCATAAAATACGTAATGCAACAAATGCGATGAGTAAAGCAGTTATTTTTTTTAAAATAATAGGTGAAATTAGCTTAGCGCTAAGTCTTGATCCTATTTGTCCGCCAATTAAAACAATAATCATTAATATAATTGTAATGGTTGGTTCTAATGTAAAATTTGGATTTAAATATTGACCAGTTAAGCCAGCAATAGAATTTACTAAAATAAAAAAACTAGATGTTGCTGCAACTCTTTTAGGTGTATCCCATTTAGTTAAATGTAAAAGAGGTGCTAAAAAAATACCCCCACCTATACCAACCATACCAGAAATAAAACCGATACTTCCTCCGTATGCCGCATTTTTAAATGGTGATACTTTTAAATTTAAATTGTCAGATTTATTTGAGATATATTTAGAGATCCACATTAATATTGCGGCTGTCAAAAGTGTTATTCCTAACAGGATGAAGAAAATAATTTGACTAATTTTTAAATAACCCCCTAAAAAAGCCATCGGAACACTTAAAAGCACTAAAGGAATTATTTTTTTCCAATTAAAAAGTTTGTGTTGGATATATAGTAAAGTTCCTCCTGTAACTACTACAATATTACACAATAAAGCAATTACTCTAATTTGTGTGAAAGCCAAAGATGTTAAAGCAAGTACTGCTAAATAGCTTGAACCACCTCCAAAACCTACAGAAGAATAAAGAATCGCAATTAAAAAAAATAATGATATTATTTCCCAATTTTTATAGATTGTATCTAATAATAAAACTGAATCCATTCATTATTTTTTTTAATTAACAAATATAGGTTTTTAAGAAATTATGTATTGTTGATATTTGAAGATATTATTAATTATGTAAAAATAAATACCATATTTATATTTAGTTATAAATTAATTTAGTTTTATTTGTAAATTCAGCAGCTAAAAGTATAAAAAATTATGAAACGAGCATGTTGAAAATTTTTCACCCAAGGAGGGCGGAGTGTAAAGAATTTGTCCAGTGGACTAATTTAGTAAACGTGCCAGCTGGCGAAGAGGCAAGGATATACCTTATGACCGTTAAAAAACAATAAATATAAAACATGAAAAACAACAAAAATCAGGCATATTGGAAAACAAATTTAAAATACCTGGCAATTTTATTATCAATATGGTTTTTAGTTTCTTTTATATTCGGAATAATCTTAGTTGATGAACTGAATACAATAAGAATGGGAGGATTTAAACTTGGGTTTTGGTTTGCACAACAAGGATCAATTTATGTATTTGTACTATTAATATTTATTTACATCCGATTGATGAATAAATTAGATAAAAAATATAACCTCGATAAATAATTATGGATTTACAAACATGGACATGGGTTTTGGTAGGAACTACATTCGCTTTATATATAGGAATAGCAATTTGGTCTAGAGCTGGTTCTACCAAAGAATTTTATGTTGCTGGAGGTAGTGTTTCCCCCTTAGCAAATGGTTTAGCAACTGCTGCAGATTGGATGTCAGCCGCATCTTTTATTTCAATGGCAGGAATCATTTCATTTAATGGCTATGATGGTTCAGTATACTTAATGGGTTGGACAGGTGGTTATGTGTTATTGGCTTTGTTACTTGCCCCTTACTTACGTAAATTCGGAAAGTTTACCGTCCCAGATTTTATAGGTGATCGTTATTATTCAAATGTTGCACGGACTGTAGCCGTGTTTTGTGCATTGATAGTCTCATTTACATATGTTGCAGGACAAATGCGAGGTGTTGGATTAGTTTTCTCACGTTTTTTAGAGGTTGATATAAATATAGGTGTAATTATTGGGATGATTATCGTGTTGTTCTATGCCGTTTTGGGGGGGATGAAAGGAATTACTTATACGCAGGTAGCACAATATTGTGTCTTGATTTTTGCTTTTATGGTACCAGCAATATTTATTTCCATACAAATGACCGGAAATCCAATCCCACAATTAGGGTTCGGAGGCACTGATGACAGTGGTATTTTTCTGTTAGATAAATTGGATGGTTTGCATCGCGATTTAGGATTTGCTGAATATACTTCAGGCTCTAAATCGAAATTAGATGTATTCTTTATTACAGCAGCCTTAATGGTTGGTACTGCTGGATTACCACATGTAATTGTTCGATTTTTCACAGTAAAAAAAGTTTCTGATGCTCGTAAATCAGCAGGATGGGCGTTGCTATTCATTGCAATTTTATATACAACTGCCCCTGCAATAGCAGTATTTGCAAGAACTAATATGATTGAGGTTGTTAGTAACAATGAATATAAAAATTTGCCGGAGTGGTTTAGCAATTGGGAAACGACGGGATTGATATCTTTTGATGATAAAAATAACGACGGAAAGATTCAATATGTTGGTGACCCAAAAATAAATGAATTGACTATTGATAAAGATATTATGGTATTGGCTAACCCTGAAATTGCGGGATTGCCAAACTGGGTAATTGCGCTTGTTGCCGCTGGTGGATTGGCAGCAGCATTATCTACGGCTGCAGGATTATTATTGGTAATTTCGGCATCAGTATCACATGATTTGATTAAGAAAATGATAAAACCAGACATCTCTGAAAAAAGTGAATTAGTAGCTGCACGGTTATCAGCGGTAGTTGCAGTTTGTGTCGCAGGATGGTTCGGAATTAATCCACCAGATTTTGTCGCCGCTACRGTGGCTCTGGCATTTGGTCTTGCCGCCGCATCATTTTTTCCTGCGATTATCCTGGGAATTTTCAGTAAAAAAATGAACAAAGAAGGTGCCATTGCAGGAATGGTTGTTGGTATTGTGTTTATGTTATTTTATATGCTGAAATTCAAATTCAATTGGTTTGGAGGTGGCACAAAAGAAGATTGGTGGTATGGAATATCACCTGAAGGATTTGGAACCGTTGCAATGTTAGCCAATTTTGTAGTGTCTATTGTCATTTCAAAATTCACACCAAATCCACCATTAGAAGTTCAGGAATTAGTAGAAAATATTAGAATACCGAATAGTGCAGGAGCTGCACATCATCATTAAGAATTAGAATTTAGATATCCGATTGTCATTTTGAAATTTAAATTCATTGAGTTTTTAGTAAGTTTTATGTCACAAACAGAAAAAACTATATGTAAATATTTAGTATATTCGAGTACGAAATCTAACCTTTAAAAAGAATCAATAATTCAACAAATAAATACACCGCATGAGTAATTATCACATTAAACATTTAGAGGAATATTATCAAGTTTATAGAAAATCAGTAAGATTTCCTGAAAACTTTTGGGAAGAAGTAGCTGAAGAACATTTTATTTGGAGAAAACGATGGGATAAAGTACTTGAATGGGATTTTAAMAAACCAGAAATWAAATGGTTTRATGGAGCAAAGTTAAATATTACTGAAAATTGTATTGATAGRCATTTAATAATTAGAGGTGATAAAACRGCTATTTTATTTGARCCTAACGATCCAAATGARGYYGCGCAACATATAACMTATCAACAATTRTAYGAGCGMGTAAATAAATTKGCAAAYGTATTAAAAGAKSAAGGMATYAAAAAAGGAGATAGRGTWTGYATATATCTTCCWATGATTCCAGAACTDGCAATTKCWGTDTTAGCWTGTGCACGYATTGGAGCAATACACTCTGTAGTTTTTGCAGGTTTCTCGGCAACMGCATTATCAACTAGAATTAATGATTCAGATTGTAAAATGGTCATCACTTCAGATGGATCATTTAGAGGAAATAAAACAATTGATTTAAAAGGAATTGTTGATGAAGCTTTAATCGATTGTCCATGTACTGAAACTGTTTTAGTTGTCAAAAGGACGAATACACCTATACTAATGAAAGAAGGCAGAGATAAATGGTTACATCCTTTATTAGACGTTGCTTCAAATAAATGTGACCCTGAAATTATGGATGCTGAAGACCCATTGTTTATTTTGTATACTTCGGGATCAACAGGAAGTCCAAAAGGGATGGTGCATAGTACCGCAGGTTATATGGTTTATACGGCGTACACATTTAAAAATGTTTTTCAATATAGAGATAATGATGTGTTTTGGTGTACTGCCGATATTGGCTGGATTACTGGACATAGTTATATTGTTTATGGCCCTTTGGCCAATGGAGCCACAACAGTGATGTTTGAAGGAGTGCCAAGTTATCCTGATTTTGGCCGTTTTTGGGAAATAATTCAGAAACATAAAGTTTCACAATTTTATACAGCACCAACAGCTATTAGAGCTTTAGCAAAAGAAAATTTAGCATTTGTTGATAAATATGACCTGTCATCGTTGAAAGTTTTAGGCTCAGTAGGAGAACCAATCAATGAAGAAGCCTGGCATTGGTATAATGATAATATCGGGAAAAAGAAAAGTCCAATTGTAGATACGTGGTGGCAAACTGAAACCGGAGGAATGATGATTTCTCCTATTCCTTATGCAACACCAACAAAACCTACCTATGCAACGTTGCCTTTACCAGGAGTTCAACTTGCCATCATGGATGAAAACGGACAAGAAATTCAGGGAAATCAAATTGATGGAAGGTTATGTATAAAATTTCCTTGGCCGGCCATTGCAAGAACGATATGGGGAAATCATCAACGTTATAAAGATACTTATTTTTCAGCCTATGATAATATGTACTTCACGGGTGATGGGGCTTTAAGAGATGAGGTTGGATATTACCGTATWACTGGAAGAGTRGATGATGTRATAATTGTTTCGGGWCATAATYTAGGAACTGCMCCWATWGAAGATGCTATYAATGAACATCCWGCWGTWGCTGAATCRGCAATTGTWGGWTTTCCACATGAAATTAAAGGAAATGCRTTRTATGGMTATGTWATTTTAAAAGAAGCWGGSGMAGGWCGTATGCATGAAAATTTACGAAAAGAAATWAATCAAATTATCACTGAACATATTGGTCCAATTGCAAAACTWGATCTTATTCAATTTGTAYCAGGATTRCCAAAAACAMGMTCAGGAAAAATAATGCGACGTATTTTACGGAAAATTGCAGAAAATGAAACCTCCAATTTAGGTGATATTTCTACATTRCTGAAYCCKGAARTTGTTGAAGCCATTATAGAAGGGNNNNKWKTTARWWAAATWMATTKWRWKAAATTNANGRAATGACGCTCTCANTWWTYTGKGAGCGTTTTTTTATTTAANNNTTTTTNNTWATRWTWTARYKRRTWKRRWWRMAWAATTAAANCWRGAAAKTYAATAAAAGATAATATTMTCCTTAARTCKTTATTTAGAGTARATTTAAATTAGKTRTTWTTATNAAAAAARASGSTYGCMATTTYATTTTATNAAAWTTAAATAAAATAARTTTGTARYTYWMGTAAYKCAATTTTAATTATGCCAATAAAAAGTTATRTTCTTCANNTTNRSGAAGNNAANMAAAAARAKAWYKTAYTWAAASASCTTCAWAAAYTMTCRAATTGTGARGTWATACCTGCASARAAYMASAATGTRAYKGTWKTWGTTACWGATACWGAWWSWGAAGAAWYAGAYAMMGAATTATATAAYMAAYTATTAGAAATRAAWGGCTTGAARCATTTGTCATTRGTTTCAGGRTTTGATGCTAAATAAWATWAATATGRTACAAACAAAYGTAGATCGTAGATCTTTTATTAAAAAAATGGCTGCTGCTGCKGCAATGACTGCWGCYGCWRCWATGTTYCCAGGAATMRTWTTTGCTTCRGAACAASTWGMAAATTTACCTAAAGGAGGAAATTTRGATTGGAAAAAAGGRCCTTGTCGCTTTTGTGGTGTAGGTTGYGGWATTYTGGTTGGTGTTGARAAYGGTAARGCWGTTGCWGTRAAAGGAGAYCCAAATAGTTCAGTAAATAAAGGRYTKCTTTGTGTAAAAGGMTATCATCAAACWATGTGTATWCAGGCGAAAGAYCGTTTAACACATGCTTTGGTTAAGAAAAATGGGAGTTATATAAAAACTCCTATTAATGAAGCTTTAGATATTGTTGCTAATAAAATGAAGCAAACTATTGAAGAGCATGGAAAAGATGCTGTAGCAATGTATACTTCTGGGCAATCTACAATTCCTGAAGGGTATGTAGCTTCAAAATTAATGAAAGGAGCCATTGGAACTAATAACTTAGATTGTAATGCTCGTTTATGTATGGCAAGTGCTGTTACAGGTTTTTTAACAACTTTTGGAGCAGATGAACCAATGGGTTGTTATGAAGATATTAACCATGCAGATTATTTTATTCTTTGGGGAAACAATATGGCTGAAATGCATCCAGTATTATTTTCTAGAATGTTAGAACAAAAAAATAATAGAGGAGCWAAAATTATTGATTTTGCYACTAGAACWACACGTWCWAGTATGGCTKCWAAYAARTCARTWTTRTTTGAACCKCAAACAGATTTAGCKGTKGCMAATGCWATWTGTTAYGAAATTATWAATAATGGWTGGGTAAATAAAWYRTTTGTWGAAAAGCAYTGTAATTTTAGTAAAGGGTCCACCAATATTGGATATGGACTTGAAGATAAATTTAAATTTAAGGATAAGCCTGTAGGTATCAACTTTGAAGAATATAAGAAGTTTTTAGAAGATTATACTCCTGAAAAAGTTGCTAAATATTCTAAAGTATCTGTAAAAGATATCAAGTATTTGGCAAATATTTATGGTAATCCAAATAAAAAGGTGGTGTCGTATTGGTGTATGGGAATGAATCAACACACTAGAGGAACTTGGATAAATAACTTGGTTTATAATATTCATTTATTAACAGGAAAAATTTCACAACCAGGAAACGGACCTTTTTCTTTAACGGGACAACCTTCTGCTTGTGGAACTGCACGTGAGGTAGGTACATTTACGCATAAACTTCCTCATGGAGTTGTAATGAATAAGAAGGATCGTGAAATGGCTGCTAGAATTTGGAAAGTACCAGTTGAAAATATTCCTTCTAAGCCAACCTACCATGCTACAGAAATGTTTAGAGCTGTAGACCGTGGAGATATAAAATTTATTTGGACTCAAGTAACRAAYCCATTAGTATCTCTTCCAAAAACAAGTCGTTAYCGTCCRGSAATGGARAAAGAKTCTTGTTTTGTAGTRGTTTCAGATGTRTTTCCAACACCWACTTCYGATGTMGCAGATGTAATTTTACCAGCWGCWTGGCATATMGARAAATCAGGAWTGTAYGGWAATTCAGAACGTAGAACYCAACAWTGGGATAAAATGGTTGAGGGACCTGGAGAAACCATGCCAGATGCTTGGATGACTATTGAAGTTGCTAAAAGAATGGGCTATGGAGATTTATTTCCATATAGTGAAGAAAATCATGCAGAAGAAATTTATAATGAATAYMGWCAATTTCATGARGGRGCRAAACAYGRAATGGCKCCWYTWGAAGTATTRAAAAAASARTCKGGTGCAATWTGGCCWTATGTWAATGGAAAATCTACRCAATGGAGATTTAAYGCTAARTAYGATCCAGCTTGTRMWAAYGGTGAAGATTTTCAYTTTTATGGAAAAMMAGATGGWAAAGCWRTKATTTGGCAACGTCCATTTGAAAAYGCRCCTGAAATGCCAGATCAGGAATATCCATTTTGGTTAAATACAGGKCGYGTTATTGAGCAYTGGCATACMGGTTCTATGACAAGAAGAATTCCAGTAYTRCATAAAGCAATGCCAAATGCKTATGTTGAATTACATCCTGAAGATGCAATTAAATTTGGAATTAGAAATGGAGAACAGGTAAAAGTAACTTCTCGAAGAGGATCTTGTACTTTACCAGCTTCAATTAACGAAAGAGGTTTACCAACGAAAGGACAAGTTTTTGTCCCATTTTTTGATGAAAGTCTACTAATTAATGATGTAACATTAGATGCTTTTTGTCCAATTTCAAAAGAACCGGACTATAAAAAGTGTGCAGTGAAAATTGAAAAAGTATAATAAAGCAATTCTTTAATTATGAAACGATTATTTTTTATAGGAATTTTTGCTTTACTAGTAATAGCAACTATTGTTGTTTGGTCTAAAAGTTATTACGCTGAACAAGAAGAAGCTTATGTACAGCTTCCTGTTGAAACAGGTATAGCCTTAATTCCTTCTGAAAAAGGAGTTTTTGAACGCTCTAAATTTGCCAATGATTATGCAACAATGCGTGACGATTATAAAGGGGGAAGAAGTTTAGAATCCTATTATGATAATAGAGCATTCCATGGAGCTCCTCCAACTATTCCTCATCCAATTGTAAATGAGTTAACAATGGGAGATAGAAGCTGTTTAAAGTGTCATGAAAATGGTGGCTATGTAGCAAAATTTAAAGCTTTTACACCAGTTGTTCCTCATCCTGAAAAGGTAAATTGTAGGCAATGCCATGTGCCAATAAAAACTAAAAGCTTATTTAAAGCAACAAATTCAACAGGATTTCCAACGCCAAGTATTAACAATGAAGCTTTTGTTGGAGGACCTCCAATAATTCCTCACCAAATTCAATTGCACGAAAATTGTTTGGCGTGTCATGCAGGTCCATCAGCCCCGGTTGAGATAAGAGTATTGCACCCAGAACGTTCAAATTGTAGGCAATGTCATGTGTTAAATAACAAAGAAATGACTGATATTGGCGATTTTATAAGATAAAAGATGAAGCAAATGACAATAAAATTAATACTRAAAACAATARCAATAGTTRTGTGTTTGTYTGTGATTTCTTGTAAACAAAGTACTGAGCATAAATATCATACTGTTAYDGATAAAATTGAAGCAGAAACTGTTACTCCTGARAACTTRACTGTYACYTCTGAAACTTTTAATGAAAATATAAAAACYGTAAARTTTGAAGAAGAYGGATTTGAATTYTTAATTCCTGAAAGRAAAAGTCARATAACATCTTATAACTGYACAGAATGCCAYACACARYCAAYNRAAAAANTTAAAACAAGAAAARGTTGGAGAAAARTCAGCACATTGGAAYATWAAATTGGTACACGCTGGATTAGAAACTATGAATTGTGCAACKTGCCATACTTCAAATAAYATGGATGAATTACATAGTTTAACWAAYAGTCCAATAGAYTTTAATTTAAGTTATAAGTTGTGTAGTCAATGCCATCAAMAAGAATTTAAAGATTGGAAAGGTGGAGCGCATGGAAAGCAATTGGGAGGTTGGGCACCACCAAGATTATCAAATTCGTGTGTGAACTGTCATAATCCTCATAAACCAGCATTTGAAAAACGTTGGCCAGTTAGATTTAATACACAAAAAGTTAAAGAACGTCAATAATATAACAATTGGTTTAATAAATAAACTAAACAATGAGTAACGATAATAAAAAATGGTATTCTTTTAATTTGAATAAATTTTCAAAATCAGATTCTTGCGGATGTGGAAGTAAGGCTGGTTCTTGTTCAGATGAAAAGCCAAAAGATGGATATGATCAAATTATGGATGTATCTATGGGTAGAAGAGCAGCATTTAAAAAAATTACAGCTGGATTTTTAATTGGAGCAGGAGCAGTTAGTTCTGCATGTAGTGTTGTAAGTGGTGAGGAAAATAAGGAAAAATCATCTATAGAATGGGATGAGTACTTTAAAGGGAATTATAAATTAATGACCGATGAAGATAAAAATGAAACCGTAAACCGCTTAACAAGATCATACGAATTACGTACAGGTAAAAAAATAAACATGTCTTATAAAGACGCTGAAGAAGATGTGTTATTTGGTTATGCATTTAATATTTCTAAGTGTCAGGGATATATGGATTGTGTAAATGCGTGTGTTGAGGAAAACAATCAAGACAGAGCTTCACAAATGCAGTACATACGAATCCATGAAATGAAGGACGGAAAAGGGTTTAATTTTGAAGAAGCAGATGATAATTATTATCATGAAGTTCCTGCAGATGGACATTTTTATATGGGAACTCAGTGTTTCCATTGTGATAATCCTCCATGTGTTGAGGTTTGTCCAGTACAGGCTACTTGGAAGGAAAAAGATGGAATTGTTGTAATTGATTATGACTGGTGTGTTGGATGTAGATACTGTATGGCTGCTTGCCCGTATGATGGAAGACGATTTAATTGGAAAACACCTGAAGTTCCAGAACAGGAAGTAAATAAAAAACAACATTATTTAGGAAACAGATTACGAAAAAAAGGTGTAATGGAAAAATGTACTTTCTGTATACAACGTTCTCGTGAAGGTCAAAATCCTGCTTGTGTTGAAGCTTGTCCAACTGGTTNNAGGACTTTTGGAAATTTATTAGATCCAAAGAGTAATATTCGTTGGATTTTAGAAAATAAGAAAGTTTTTAGGTTAAAAGAAGATTTAGGTACTGAACCAAAGTTTTGGTACTATATGGATTAATTGAATTTGAGTTAATTTTCGAATTAACTTACTTAAAATAGTGCGTTAGGGATAGAGCGATTTGTTTGAGCTCTTTTTATTGAGAAATAAAAAAGCGAGTAGCAAAAGCCCGACCTTTTAAAAATTAAAAGGGAACGCCCAAATAAAAATAAAAATGAAGACATTAAAAGTTTTTRGAAGTTTAATTAAAGATGGATTTTTAGAAGTGACTCATGGAAGTAAACCTTACCATATTTGGATGGCGGTTTTATCTTTTATAATGTTGTTTGGRATGTACAATTATAGTATWCARCTTGAGGAAGGMTTRAGTGCTACTGGKATGACWGACCGTGTKAGTTGGGGATTATATATCTCTAATTTTACATTTTTAGTGGGAGTTGCAGCCGCAGCTGTAATGCTTGTATTACCTGCATATGTATTAAAAAAAATAGATTTTAAGCAAGCGGTATTGATTGGTGAAGGACTGGCCGTGGCAGCCTTATTAATGTGTTTGGCTTTTGTTGTTGCAGATATGGGAGGACCTGCTCGTTTATGGCATATGATACCAGGTATTGGAGTTTTTAATTTTCCAAATTCTATGCTTACATGGGATGTTTTGGTGTTAAACGGGTATTTGTTTATTAATATAACGGTACCTATGTATATTTTAATTATGCGTTACCAAGGAAAAAAGCCCAATCCTAAAATTTATATTCCAGGAGTATTTATTTCGGTATTTTGGGCAGTGGGAATTCATATGATAACAGCTTTCTTATACCAAGGATTACAAGCGCGTCCGTTTTGGAATAATGCATTGTTAGGACCTCGTTTTTTGGCCTCTGCATTTGCCGCAGGTCCAGCATTAATTATTATAGTTTTGGCAGTAATTAGGCATTTTACAGAATTTAAAGTACCTAAAAAAACAATTCGAAAAATTAGTATGATTGTTACAGTTGCAGCCCAAATTAACTTGATCATGTTAATTTCTGAATTGTTTAAAGAGTTTTATGCACCTACGCACCATAGTATTAGTGCTGTGTATTTGTTTTTTGGGTTGGAAGGAAAAACGGCATTATTACCATGGATATGGACTTCGATCAGTATGAATGTAATTGCAACGCTGGTTTTAACTTTCTATAAGTTCCGTGACAATCTAAATTTGCTCTATATTGTTTGTGGAATGTTATTTGTAGCTGTTTGGATTGAAAAGGGGTTTGGATTGATTGTTCCTGGTTTTATTCCCGGTCCTTGGGGTAAAATAGCTGAGTATACCCCTACTTTTGTTGAAATATCAGTCACTCTTGGAATTTGGGCAATGGGAGCTTTTGTTTTTACTATTTTAGCAAAAACAGGAATTGCTATAGAACTAGGAAAAATGGTTTACAAGAAAAAATAGAGATTTCTAAAATTTAAATAATAAAACCCCTTTCATTCATTGAAAGGGGTTTTGTTTGCAATGAGAATATATTAGTTGTTTTGAGTCACTGTGTTACACCGCTTCCCATTCTCTTCTAAATCTAATAAGTTCTGAGTCTATCCCTTTTTTTGTAAAAGAAACCAGTTTGTCTACATCAGTAGATACAATTGGTTGTAAATAGCTCACTTTTATTTCTGTACGCCATTTACCAAAACATCTAAAAAAATGAGGAATAAAAGTATCATCTTCTATCCAAGCATCATCGAGGTTTTTAAAATCTATTGCCACAGGAAAAACGGGAACCTGTAATTGTGCGGCCTGAATAAATGCACCAGGTTTAAATTTTATAGTAACAGGCTCAATGTGGGTTGTTCCTTCGGGAGTATTAAAAATAGAATAACCATTTTCTAAAACAGTTTTAATTTCTTTTAAAGTTTGCTTTCTACTTTCTTTATTTTCTCGTTTTACAAATATAACACCAGTTGTTTTACATACATGACCTATTATTGGCCAAGATTCAACTTCCTTTTTCCCTACTGGATATGCTAGTAAATTTGTTAATATAACAACAGGGTCAAAGTAACTTCTGTGATTAGAAATAATTAAGCCAGCTTGTGTTGGTTCCGTCCCGTAAATAGTTACTTTCGACCCAAGTATTATATGTAAGCTTCTTATCATTATTCTTCTATATAGAAGACCACGTTTTAATTTTATGGCTTCATCTTTATAAAATAAATTACTAAACAATAGTACACCATATATTAATAAGGTAGAAATTGCAAATAAAATAAACCGGATAAGAGCCAATAAATAGTTGAAAATTATCATTTATTTGAAATAGCTAAATGTTTCCCCTTCTTTAATTTCAAGTAAGGTTTTGTAAATTAATTTAATCACATTTTCAACATCATCTCTATGAACCATTTCAACAGTTGTATGCATATAACGTAATGCTAAAGAAATCAATGCCGATGGAACACCTCCATTGCTATAAGCAAAAGCATCAGTATCTGTTCCTGTTGCTCTCGAAGAAGCCAACCGTTGAAAAGGTATTTTGTTGGTTTCTGCAATGTTAACAATTAATTCTCTCAAATTATTTTGAACAGCAGGAGCATAGCTAATTACGGGTCCGTCACCTGATATTGTTTCACCTTCTTTCTTTTTGTCAATCATTGGTGTAGTAGTATCATGGCAAACATCAGTAACTATAGCAATATTTGGTTTTATAGTATGTGTAATCATTTCTGCTCCACGCAAACCTATTTCTTCTTGTACCGAATTAGTAATATACAATCCAAATGGAAGTTTCACCTTGTTTTCTTTTAATAATCGTGCTACTTCCGCAATCATAAATCCACCCATTCTATTGTCAAGTGCTCTACAAACAAAATTATTTTTGTTCAAAACAAAGAATTCATCAGGATAGGTAATAACACAACCAACGTGTACTCCAAGAGCTTCAACTTCTTTTTTAGTTTTACACCCTGTATCAATAAAAATATTTTCAAGTTTAGGTGTRTCCTCTTTTCCTTTCATTCGAGTATGAATAGCAGGCCATCCAAACACTCCTTTTACAATMCCTTTTTTTGTRTGAATATGAACTATTTTAGAYGGTGCWATTAAATGGTCACTACCKCCATTTCTAATAACATATATCAATCCTTCAGGKGTTATRTAATTTACATACCATGAAATTTCATCGGCATGACCTTCAATCACCACTTTAAATTTAGCATCAGGGTTTATGATACCAACTGCAGTACCATAGCTATCGGTAATAAAAGTATCAACATATGGTTTCAAATAATCCATCCAAATCTTTTGTCCTTCGCTTTCATAACCCGTAGGTGATGCATTATTTAAATACTTTTCTAAAAAAGTGATTGATTTTTTGTTTAATATTTTTTTACTCATAATCATACGTTTGTTTTAAAGGACGAATATACTAAATTGTTGTATATACATACAATTTAATAATTCTTTTAAAGTTATAAATATTTTAAAAAGTTAACTTGAAATAGATTTAAGAATGTCGTAAATTTGACTTTTATTAGATTTAAAAATTGAAGATGAAATACAATCTTAAAACACGAATTCTTTTACCTATATTATTAATGAGTACTTTTCTTTTTTCTCAAGTAGAAAAAGACAAAGATTCAGTATTATTAATTGATCGTTATATTATTTTTGAAGGGGATACTTTATTAATAGAATTGGATGAAGTGTTATTGCTGAAGAAATTAAAATTTAAAACAAGTTACGATAGACGCTATTATTATTGGTTTCGAAAAAAAACATTAAAAGCTTACCCTTATGCAAAATTAGCTGCTGAAAGATTAGAAGTTTTAAATGAAAGGCTAGAAAAAATTAAATCTAAAAGAAGAAAGAAAAAATATACCAAAAGGATTCAAAAGTTTTTAGAAGATGAGCTAACATCGCAACTTAAAAAATTAACCAGAACAGAAGGGCGTATTTTAATTAAACTGGTTCATCGGCAAACGGGTGATACTTCTTTTACTTTAATTAAAACGTTACGAAGTGGATGGAAGGCGTTTTGGTATAATACCACGGCAAATTTTTTCAAGTTATCATTAAAGGACGAATATAACCCGGAACTCAGTAGGGAAGATTATTTAATTGAAGATATTTTACAACGTGCATTTGTGGATGGAATTTTAGAAGAGCAGTCCTCAAAACTAGATTTTAATTACTTAGAGTTAAGTAAAAAATGGATTGATGTTCCTAAACCAAAGGCTAAAAAATAGGGGTATTCCAAGTTAATATTGCAAAATAGGAAAATATCTGCTATCTTAACTGTCCAATTTTTGATAAAAACCTTCAAACATTCTTTTTTAGCCATTTGTAAATAGCTTGAATTCAATTACTTGTTTTTTTATTGGTGAAAACTTCAAAAAAAGGGGTTAAAAAGGTTGTGTGAGTGTTAAAAAAGGTATTACATTTGCGACCGCTAATAAGGGATATTATTGGCATTAAGTTCAGCGGACATAGTGGATTGGAAAAACTTTAAAAAAAGACAATTTTTTTAGTTAATAATTGGGAAAAAGTTTTTACATTTGCAGCCCGCTAACAAGGAGAGAGTTTAGGGAAAAAGTTCAGAAAACATAGTGTAAAAAAAACTTTAAAAAAACTAATTATTTATTTGGTGGTTAGGAAAAAGGTTTTACATTTGCAGCCGCTTAGAGGAGCAGGCAAAATTGACAAGAGGGATTTTGGAATGATTTAAAAAAAAGATCAGTTAGTTCGATTCTAACATTTCGACAAGAAGTTCATTGAAAATATTGAAATTGACAGCGTAAATTGAGTAAGAACCTAAGA
>NVVE01000010.1 GCA_002733285.1 Lutibacter sp.
TATCAGAAGGCACTTTATGTACACTATACTTTCCCATAATAGATAATATATTATCCAAATATACATAATATATATAAAATAGACAATATATTATCCGTTAATTATTTTAATTATGTAAAATATAATACTTACTAAACCCCTAAAATATTACACGCTCATTTCTCCTATTGTTTTAGCCAAATTCTAGTGAGGCCAAGTTTAGCGTCGAGTTTCAATTTTAGAAAAAATAAATAACTATAAAGTTATTCTATCATCTAATCCAGTATATTCTATTAATTCTTTGTATAATTTTGATTGACCTGACGAACCCGGAGGATAGTTTTCTTTATTAAAAGAATTACCATCAATTTCAACATCACTTAACAATTCATAGAACTGATCTGTACCAACAACATCTCCGATTTCGTTTGCTAAACTTAGATAGGCAGGTCTTAAAAATCTCATGAAGGTAATAACACCAGCAGATTTTGTTAATAATGTATTAGACCAATGATCTGGCCATTTCTGTTTTACAGCAGAAAATAGGTTAATTATGTTTTTTGCAATGACAGCATCTTTTTCATCAATAAATAAATTTCTGAAAAATAACCTTTTATTATCGATACCTATAGCCCTGTCAAGTTTTTTCTTTCTTTTCAAATTATCTCTATCTGACATTGGTCTTTTAGAAATATACTTGATAATTGATTCGGCAATAGTTGCTTGAGTTATAGTTTCTCTATCTGGATCATCAGCAGTTCCTAAAATTTTCACCATTTTATTAAATGGACTCTTTTCATTTTCATCTAAAAGACGCACTATATTATGCGCTGTTCTTTGTGGGCTTCTAGTATTAGCAAAGGCAAATAAATCATAAACAAGTGATTTATTTACTTTTGTTTGGGCTTTATTAACTGTTGCAAAAACCATAGATTGGTTATCCATATCTAAATCAACAAATATGGATACGTTTAATTGAAATTTAGTTTTTAAGCCCTTTTCTCCCAGTCCTTTTTTTAAACCTTCTATTCTGTGCTGTCCATCTAAAATTGTAGCAACATCATCATCAACACGTATCTGCATTTCTGATTTATCTTTATCGAAAATCACATTTCGAAATTCTTCAACATTATCTTCACCATCGTCATATCTACTATATGAATTTATATGTAGTATAATTCCAGTAGGAAAAGTTGCATCAATATTTCGAACATATCTACTAATCTCTTTTACCCTACTATCAGAAAGTCTACGTTGCATTCCAAGGTAAGTTTCAACCTTACCTCCTTCTCCTTTTTCAATCCTCCTGATATCAGCTCTAGCGATATTATTGATATCATACCATTCAATGGTAGCAATATAGAATATCCCTATTGGCTGTTTTACCTCAATACATTTTACTTTAATATATTTATTATTTCTCATGCGAATTGATCTTTTAAGTCATCATATTCATTATTCCTATTGGCTCTTGCATCTGCATATAACTGTATATATTTTTCATATACTAGATTGCTATATAAAAGTATAAGTGAAATCCAAAAAGCTCTTAAAGAAACATTGTAAATAGCACTATCATTGAGTATATTAACGGTTGATTGCTCAATAGCAATCACCCTAGCATAATATGCAGCAACTACCACCAATATGAGACTTGATAAGACATTGAAAAAGTTTATTTTTAAACGTCTCGTCGATTGATATAAAACACTTGATAAAAATGAAAAACTAATTATTAGTAAAACACCATCATTCACTAATTTATTAAAACCAGGCCATTCTAATTCTTCCCAAATCCCAAAGAATATGGATTTTATTAATATATACCCTACCCAAATACCGGCAGTGTTTCCAAATGCAGAAAACATTACGTTTATTAAAGGAGAAAACCACATCTTGTAGAATTTGGATTCTCCTATTTTATTTTGCAATTTTTTACTCACTATCGATTTATTTAGGATCGTTATTTATGTTAGTGAACACAAATTCTTTGTATTGACCTCTTTTTGCATTTATACCTCCAATTAGACTTGCTCTAGAAATTTTTTTCTTAAAATCACCTTGCTTTGTAAAAATATCTTCAATAACATTATGAGCCGCATTAGTTAAAATATAATAGGCTCCTTTATTTTTTATTTCATCAATATATTCTGAAAGTTCATATTGCTTCTGTAAATCAAACAATTTTGCATTGTATTTAATAAATCCATTATTGTTATGAGTTACTGTGTAAGGAGGATCTAAGAAAACCAAGTCATTTCTTTTAACACGATCTATAGTGTTAGCAAAAGAACAACTATCAATATTTGATTTGCTCAAAATTTCACTGGCTAACCTTAGAGTATCCCCTTCACAAAATTCTTTCAATCTATATCCATATGGGACATTGTATTCAYCTTTTAAATTAACTCTAAAAATACCATTAAATGAAGTTTGATTCAAAAAYATAAACTGTGCAGCTCTTTTTGTAGATGTACGGAACTTTTTTTGCCTTATATAATAATAGAATTCCTTAGTGTTTTGAAACTTTAAAAGTTCTTCAATGACCCTATCAACATCATTTTTAATCTCATTATAGGTTTCAACTAGGTTAGGATTAAGATCAGATAAATTAGAATTATCAGGTTGTAAATGAAAAAAAATAGAACCCCCACCTAAGAATGGCTCATGATAATTGTCAAAACCGCCTTCAGGTAAAAATTCATGAAGATGTTTTCTTAACCAAGTTTTCCCTCCAGCCCATCTTAGAAATGGTTTACAGTTTGTTTTCTTGTCAAGCAAATTAATTTTTGTCTCTGTCATAGGATTAAAAACAAATATAAATAATATTACTGAATTTAAGCATTAAAGAGTATATCAGTATCTAAAATTTAATTATCGAATAAAATAATTGTCAAATTCTTTTTTATATATCATTCCACACACATTATGCTTCCCTCCTACGTCGTCGCAAAAAGAGTGTTTACTCAGCTCACTATATTCCTAAATTTAATAAATTTAGAATTCGCAAAATTCATAACTTCGGTTCCACTAAATTTAGCAAAAGAAGCTTTCTGTTTCAACTATAATTTATAAGTATGCTTAGTTGCACCCATTTTTTGAACAGGTAATTTTTTCATTGGAAATAACCCAATGGCTTGGATTATCCTTTGTGTCGAATCCACAACCAGTTATTCCTCCTTTTTGCCCTTTATGTACTTCATTTGTTGGTTTATGCTTAACTGCCATAATAATATATTTCTAATTAATAATTTTAAAATATTGTTACTTTTTAAATCATATTTATTTTTTATCTAATTTGTTATAGACAAAAACTTGTTAAATTTATGAATATAAAATACAGGATAATTACGGGAAAACCGTAAATGWKWKWMKANTTAATTAMYTTATAACCATTACACACACATTATGCTTCCCTCCTATGATTCTATTAAAAGCAATTATAAACCCAATAGTTTCTTTCCTACTTCAATTACATTGTCAATTAAGGCATTGGCTTGGTTAATTTCAACAGTGCCATTTTCAAATGCTGTGGCAATGGCATCGAATGTTGCAATATCTCCTTCAGTAAGTATATGTTCAATATTATTTAAGGGTCTAGTTACTAATTCAACTCGTAAGGTTTCTAGAGTTTCAATTACATTCGTTAATTCTGCAAGCTGCATGGCTTCTGCGTTTGTTTGTACAATTTTTAATTGTATTATTTTTTGATCAAATTCTGCTAATGTCATGGCTATTTTATTAATTGGTTCATATATTTTTTAGCTTCTTCAATCGTTTTATTGGCATCACCTATATAACGAGTGTATTTTTCTAAGTCAACATCTATCAAGTCCAACAAACGCTCTGAAGGTCGTTTTGCTTGTAAGTATTGATTGATCTTTTCTATAGCCAATGTTTTTGCCTGTTCTCCTAGGATCAAATTAGAAGAAGCTTCCAATAAATTGCTTTTGGCTTTTGTAATTAACAGGGTTCGTTTTTTATGATTCTCTTTAGCTTTTACAATAAAACCCTCAATTTTTTGTCTGGATTCTTCTTCAGCCACTTTTTATCCACTTCAGTAGTAGAAGTATTAGAATAGATTTTTTTAATCTCATCCAACATGGCTTTATTATAATTTTTAAGAGCATCAGCATATACTTTATTGCTTCTTATCARTTCGGCATCTAAATACATGCTTAGAGTTCCAATGGTTGCCTTATGAAACGATTTATGAGCTTCTAAAGCCACTTTTTGTTTTTCAACTAAATTGATAGAGGCGACTCTAATTTCTTTTGAAATTCCACAGCTACTTAAACTGAGACAGATGATTCCGATTACCAGTCCATAATAGATTTGTTTTTTCATAGTATTAGTATTTTAAGTTAAAATCACGCAGCAATTTTAAGCCATTGACCTAATAATTTTGTTGTATAGCTCTAAATATACCACCCCTTAAAAGAATAAGTTTACGGTTTTACCGTACTTTTCAAAAAAGGTGTTTTGATGTTATATTACTGACGCACTGTGTTAATGAGGCTTTTTACCCAAGCAAAGTAACATACATAACGCAGTACATTATGATTCATTTTCAATATCATAATGTGACATTATATAAAATGGCTTTGTAAACTTAAATTTAATGCGTTTTATGGTATTATAAAAAATATAGCTATCCCAGAACTACAAAACGGTTACACGTACTTTTTTCTTTTTTAATCGGCTATTGTTTAATTTTTCTGCCAAATCATGAGCAATGGCGCGCGGAACGGCAATAAATGCACAATCTTGTTTTAACTCAATAGTGCCTAATTGGTCTTTATTTAGTGCGCCTTGTTTAAAAAATAAGCCTGCAATATCACCTTTGGATATTTTGTCTTTCCKCCCACCAGAAATAAATAAGGTTTCCCAGTATGGTGACTTGTAGGGTGCTTTCTCAGAGATATTGACACCTTTCACGTTTTTAATAAATTCAGGCAACTGTTCGTTTTTCCATTTCAATATATAAGCCGTTCCTTTTGAATTAACCCTTGCTGTTCTTCCATTTCTATGAATAAATTCTTCTTTAAGTCGTGGTAATTCATAATGAATAATGTAGTTCATTTCTGGAATATCGATCCCTCTAGCGGCCAAATCCGTCGCAATTAATACCTGACAACTTCCGTTTCTGAATTTAATTAACGCACGTTCTCTCTCTTTTTGTTCCATCCCACCCGAAAAGCACGCATGACTCATTTTATTGCGCTCTAAAAAAGTACTCACTTGGTCTATGCTGTCTCTTAAATTACAAAAAACAATGCCCTGTTCATTGCCAATATGTGCTATCAAGTCCAACAAGGTTTGCAACTTATTTTTAGAGGAAGAAACCACTGTTTTAATGGCCAATCTGGAAACTGTTTTTTCTTTTAAGTAGTTTAATATCTTCGGTTTGTCTAAGCGTACAAAACCAGGAACTGCAATCGCCTGACTGGCAGATGTTAAAATACGTTTGTTGATGCTTGGTAATAGTCCTATAATCGCTTTCATTTCTTCTTCAAAACCATCTTCTAAACTCTTATCAAACTCATCTAATATAAGTGTTTTAATACTCGTTTTAGAAAAGCGATTATTGTTAAAATGGTCTACTATTCTGCCTGGTGTTCCTATTAAAATAGCTGGATTGTGTTTAATTTCAATTTTGTCTTTAGACATCGGTCTACCTCCATACACCGCATTCACTTTATAGCCAGAACCCATGGAACGAATGACTTGCTCAATTTGAATGGCTAATTCTCTTGATGGCACTAGTATTAATGCTTGAATGTCTTTAGATTCTGGATCTAAGAATTTTAATAATGGCAATGCAAACGCCAATGTTTTCCCTGTTCCTGTGGGAGATAATAGAATGGTATTTGCGGTAGTTTCAATTACAGCAATTGCCTCTTCTTGCATAGGATTCAAGGCATGAATATTTAATTTCGCTAAAATATCCTGTTGATTTTTAATGTTGTTTGCCATACTAATTAGTGCTGTTTATTCTTTTTAGACGCCTCAACTTTTGGGTTATTAGCCCCAGATTGTGCTAAGTAATTTGCAAAAATTTTATCTACTAACTCTTCTTTTGTTAAATGATGAAAGATGGTTTTTATCTTCGCTTTATAATCTTCTGAAACTTCACGGTTAGGTTTAGTTTTAAATATTTTTTTAGCCCATAACAACCCATTATTCTCTTCAATACTTTGCGCGTCTGCTTTTATAAATTCCTTAAAAACAATCCCTAGCTCATTTTCAAAATTGGGAATCTCTACGACTTCTTCTTGTTGTAAAACAGTTAATGAAAGTCCTGTTGCGCCTGCCCTAGCTGTTCGCCCGCTTCTATGCACATAGGCATCATAGGTGTCTGGTAAATGATAATTGACAACGTATGAAATTTCTTTAACATCAATACCACGCGCTGCTAAATCGGTAGCCACTAAAATATTGATATAGCCGGCTCTAAATTGTTCCATAATCCGGTCACGAATACCCTGAGTTAAACTCCCATGTATAGCGCCAGAAGAGAATTTATTGATGGCTAAGTTTTTGGCTAATTTGTTAACCGCAGCTTTTGTTTTACAAAATATAATTCCGAGTTCGCCTTCTTTGGAATTTAAAAAATGAAGTAATACCGCTAGCTTTTCTATAGGTTCTACAACTACATATTGATGGTCTATTCCTTGATGCCCAATAGTTGCCATATCTGCTTCAATATGCAACACATACTTTGACATATAATTCTGAACCAATTGTTTTATGGCTCCTGGCATAGTAGCTGTAAACAATAATGTTCTTCTAGTTTTCGGAATCTCTTTTATAATGGTATCAACCTCTTCTTTTAAGGCGCTTACCATTTCATCAGCTTCATCCAATACTAAATATTGTACGTTTTTAATATTAATTGCACCGCGTTTCATTAAATCAACCAAACGCCCAGGCGTAGCTACCACCAGATGTGTTGTAGTTTTTAAACGTTCTATTTGAGGTTTAATGGGAATCCCACCACATAAAGATGCGATTGCTGTTTGTTGGCTATCAGGAGCAAAAGAGACTAAGTTGTTATAAATTTGTTGTGCCAATTCTCTTGTAGGTGCCAAGATTAGCCCCTGTATATCGGAATTTTCCGCATCAATCAACTGCAGTAAAGGCAATCCAAAGGCCGCTGTTTTTCCTGTTCCTGTTTTTGCTAAAACAACAACATCTTCCTTTTGATTTAGCACAACGGGGATAGTTTTTACCTGTATCTCTGTTGGGACAGAAATTTGTAATTCGGCTAAACGTTGTTGTAAGTGTTCATTAATTCCTAAATCTGAAAACTGTTTTGGCATAAAATATTTTCGGCAAAGATAACCACACTTTGGAAACGACTACTACAGATCTGGTTTTTATTCTTTTTAGTGGTATGATACTATAGACGAATTTATGAAATCGGATTTTAAGGAGTTTCTTTACTCACTATTAAAGCCCTCTATAATAATCTAATATTTTGATTCGAAGTAAATATTCATACTTGGTTTGGTTTAAAGTCAATTTGGAAGTCTCCATATTATTCTTAGATGTTATGTATTCTAACATGTTTGAAACGCCGTTATTCAATCTCACTTCGTTGACACGAAAAGATTCTTCATAAGCTGTTACCTGATTTTTTAAAGCGTGGTATCTTTTAAATGAAGATTCCATATTATTATAGGCTTCTTTAATAGATTGTTTAAAAATAAACTTAGTTTGCTTCAAATTTACTTGAGCTTCTTCATGTTGTATTTTCTTAATCCTTACATTGTTTTTAGCTCGGAAACCATTAAATAAAGGAACTCTAACTGAGATTCCAACCACGGAATAAAGATTATTATCAAATTGATCTTTATAGTTGATTTTAGAACTTTCAAATTGAGTTTCATTTCTCAAAACCGCTTGGTCTTGACCATTAATAGCAACAAAATCTCCAGTCTCAATAGTAGACGTTCCCGTTTGTATAAATAGTTGCGCAATACTAGAATAGTTTGTATTTAACTGCCCAAACAGCGATACTTCTGGAAAGTAATTAGATCTGGCAATTTTAATTCCCGTTTTAGCAGCATCAATTAGCAACTGTTTTGATTTAAAGGTTGCTAAATTTTCAAGCGCATCATTGTAAATATCATCAGCAGAAATTTGATACTTTTCTGTATTAATAATCTCAAAAATAGTTTCAAACCTGTTTTCAGAATCGACATCTATGCTTAGCAGTTTAACTAGATTTAAAACGGCCGATTTTAAATTGTTCTCAGCAGTAATAATTCCCGTTTGTTCTCTCGCATATTGCCCTTGCATATCTGTAAAATCGGCAGGATTACCTAAGCCATTGTTATACTGCGATTCAAATCTTTTAAGTTGACTTTCAGTCGTTGTAAGTCTTGCTTTTGAAAGTTCCAATAAATCTCTATTATTTAAAATTTGAATATATAACAGCGTCACTTCAAGTGTTAAATTTTGTTTGGCTTCTTCAATTTCCATTTCGAAAGCCTGCATATTAAATCGACTTTGCTTAATCTCATTTTTGATTCTAAAGCCATTAAAAATGGTTGCATCTAGACTTAATCCTGCGTTAGAAAAAGTAAGCTCCTGATTTATATAGCTATTCGTAAACGGATCAATACTTCGACCATTATTAATTCCTAGATTATAATTCATATTCAAACTAGGAAGTATGTTGTTTTTACTTTCCTTAAAATTCGTCTTTGATGCTTTCGCTCTTAATTCTTGAATTTTTAAAACAAGATTATTTTCAATGGAAATGTCTAAACAATCCTGCAAAGTATAGATAGTTGCTTGTGTGTTTTGAGAAAATCCAATGCCAATTACTCCAATCCAACAACCTATTATTAGTAGTATTCTTTTGTTCATAATCAATAGTTTAAATGAATTGTACCTTATTCTGTCCTCAAACTTTTGGTAGGGTTAGACAACGCCGCTTTAATTGATTGAAAACTAACGGTGATAATAGTGATGAGCATGGCTCCTAAACCAGCAGCAAAGAATATCCATAAAGAAATCGTTGTTCTATACGCAAACTTCTGAATCCACTGATTCATGACTAGGTATGCTATGGGCGCCGCAATTAATAAAGCAATAATTACGAGTAGTAAGAAATCCTTTGACAATAGCATCCATAAATCGCTCACTGATGCGCCTAACACTTTTCTCACCCCAATTTCTTTTGTACGCTGCTCTGCGACAAAGGATGCTAATCCAAATAGTCCTAAACAGCTTATAAGAATTGCTAATAATGTAAATACACGAGCAAGGCTGGCTACCCGTTCTTCAGATACAAATTTCCTCCCATATTCTTCATCAATAAACTGGTATCGAAATGGCAGGTTAGGGAAGTGCTTTTTAAAAGTGCTTTCAACCAACTTCAAATTGGCTTCAACACTTTTTGCAGGGTTAAGTCTCAAGTTATAATAACTAGCATTTCCATGTCTATCAAAAACGTACAATGCTTGTTTTACAGGCGAATATGGCGATTGTGTTATCATATCCTCTACAACTCCAATAATTTGCATAGGAGGGTCCGGATCGTTTTCGCCACTATCTCTTATAAATTTACCCACAGGATCGGTGATTCCCATATAGGCAACAGCTGTTTTATTTATTAAAACTGCATTAGAATCTGTTGCGAATTTTCTCGAAAAATCACGGCCTTCGATAATCTTCATTCCTAAAGACTTTACGTATTCATAAGACACCTCTGTCCAGGCAAAGTCTTCTTGAAAGCCTTCCGTTTTGCCTTCCCAAGTATATCCACCACGGTTWGACCAAACCYGAGTTGTTGGACTACTGGAGGATGACATCTCAATAGCGGCACCAGAAGCTATGAATTTATTACGCATAAAATCGTACTTACCATTAAAATCATTGCTCATTACCGGAATTTGTATTAACCCTTCCTTGTTATATCCTACTGGCCTATCCTTACTATACTGAATTTGAGACATTACTACTAGTGTACCAATAATTAGCGTCACCGAAACAGTAAACTGAATAACTACAAGRATTTTTCTAGGTAAAGCAGCAAATCTGCCCACTCTGAACGTTCCTTTTAAAACTTTAATTGGCTTAAAAGACGATAAGTAAAGTGCAGGATAACTTCCTGCAATTAGAGCTGTGAATAAAATAAATACTGTCGAATATCCCCAAAACGGTCCATTGTTCCATGGAAACACTATTTCTTTACTTGCTAAATAATTAAATCCGTTTAACGATATAATTACCAACATAATAGCAGTGATATAAGCAAACAATACAACGAGTAAAGATTCGCTCATAAACTGATTTATAAGTTGMTTTCTAGTTGAGCCAATRGCCTTTCGAATACCAACTTCTAATGCGCGTTTTTCKGATCTTGCAGTRCTTAAATTCATRAAATTTATACAAGCAAGAAACAGTACAAAAGCACCAATAATAGCAAATAACCAAACATTTTCAATACGCCCTCCTGATTGTATGCCATTTTCAAAATTTGAACGTAAATACCAATCGTTCATTGGTAGCAAAAAAATTTGAGGATTAAATTCTGCTGTTACAGTATTTGCCTTTTTCTTTGAATCAATTATCGCATTAGTAACACTTTGCATTGAAGTGTTATCTGCAATTTGAACAAACATTTGAAATGAATTGTTACCCCAATTATCAGCAGTATTAGCTATCCAATCTCGCGTTGAAATGTAATGCTTCCAAGGTATAATGAATTGCAAGCTTTCAAAATTAGTATTTACAGGAATATCTTGATAAATACTGGTTACATTCATATCATAGGCACTATTGACTTTAATTGTTTTTCCTAGAGGATCAGTATCTCCAAAAAGAGCTTTTGCTGCAGACTCAGATAGCATGATACTATTTTTCTCAACAAGCCCATTTTTTTCGCCTTTCAGAATATTTAATTGTAACATCTCCAAAATAGGTTCCTGCATAAAATTCCCGCTTCGAGATAAATTTACTTCACCAAATTTTAGATATAAGTTATTATTCCAAGAAGACATCGCAAGGTGTTTAAAATTAGCACCGTATTCTTCTCTTAGTAAATTTTCTAATGGTCGTGGGATAGCCTGACCCGTATCAACATCTCCATTAGCAGTTTGACTTTGATACACTTGTGCGATACGATCGTGATTTTCAAAATAATTATTGAAACTAAGTTCGTCAATAATCCAAAGTGTAATCATTACGGTCACCGCCATACCAATAGCTAATCCAAAAATGTTAATAAAAGAATACACCTTATTTTTTATAAGGTTTCGCCAAGCAGTTTTAAAATAATTCTTAATCATGATTGTGGTTTATTGATAGATTCTGTTTAATTAAGTACATTTTCGGTTACTTTTTGACCGTCAAGCATTCGAAAGCCATTAAATACAGTTGTGTTTAGAGTTAATTCAGCATTTGAAAAAGTAAGTTCCTGGTTAATATAATTATTAGTAAAGGGATCTATACTTCGACCATTATTTATTCCTAAATTATAATTTGCATTTAGGTTAGGCAGTATATCCAATCGTGATTGTTTATAATTAATTTTTGAGGTTTTTGCATTTAACCTTGAGCTTTTTAACCCAAGATTATTATTAATTGCAATTCCAATACAATCATTTAATGTAAATACTAATCCTTGCTCATTTTGAGAAAACCCCATAGAATTACAACCCAGCCAAAACCAAACTAGTAGTATTATTTTTTTATACATCTTTCTTTTTTTACCTCTAACATATCTCCAAATGACTTTTTGGAAATATGTTTGATATTATTCGTTTCTTAAGCTTTTCACTGGATTTACAATAGCCGCTTTAATAGATTCATAGCTTACAGTAAAAAGGGCTATCCCTATTATTAAGGCTGCAGTTAGCCCAAATACCAACCAAGGCATATCGATTCTATATTCGTAATTTGTGAGCCATTTATCCATAAAGTACCAGGATATTGGTGTTCCAATTAAAACCCCTAAAATTATTAACTTTAGAAAGTCTCGTGTAATTAAAGAGATAATGGTAAAGACAGAAGCCCCTAAGACTTTTCGAATTCCTATTTCTTTTGTTTTTTGTTTAGCAGTGAATATGACCAACCCAAACAAACCTAAACAGGAAATTAAAATAGCTAATATTGAGAAATATTTGGATAATTTATAAAAAACAGACTCGCTTTTATAAAGGTTATCATATTCTTGATCAATAAAACGGTATTCAAATGGAAATTCCGGATTTAAATTGTTATGGAGTATTTCTAAATCTGCCAATGTTTGTTTAACCTTATTAGGGTTTAATTTAACAAATGAAACATCAAAATATGGATACCCTTCACTTCTAATAATCATAGGTATGATGGGATCCTTTAATGTACTAAAATGAAAATCTCGAACAACACCAACAATGGTTCCGTAATTCCCCCAGAACGATAATCGTTCCCCAATTGGGTTTTCCATTTTCATTGATTTCATAGCTGTTTCGTTAATAAGATATTCAATGTTGTCTGGGTAATTATGAATAAGTTCCCTCCCCATTATTAATTTGAGACCATACGTTTTAACGAAGTCCAGGCTTCCTGTCATTCCTGTAAAAAGCGTAGCATTATCTGCGTCTGTTCGATTATCCCAAATGACTTCATGCGTTATGCCATAATCTCCCAATGGAATATGTGATGATTTTGTTATTGAGTTTACTCCTGAAATCTGTAACGCTTGACCTTTAAAAACATCATAATTGTTTTGTAAATCTCCTGTTAACATAACTGCCAATAAATTCTCACGATCAAATCCAATATCTTTATTTTGAGCATAGTCATTTTGGTTTGAAATGATTATCATACTACTTATAAAAACTACTGAAATTGTAAATTGAAATACAACAAGCCCTTTTCTAATCCATTTGGTAGTATTACTTATTTCAATTTTTTTCTTAAAAATATCGATAGCTTTAAATGAAGAGAGCATAAATGCAGGATAACTTCCTGATAACAATCCTGTAAAGAAAGTGATTGCTAAAATTATGAGCCAAGTAGATAGTGGCAAGTTCGTTAAATCTATATTTTTATCTGTAATTTGATTAAAAAAGGGCAACCCTAAAGCTATAAATATCAATGCAAAAAATAAACTGGCTAAAGCAAGTAGTGTAGATTCACCCAAAAACTGAATAATTAAACTTTCTCTTCCTGCTCCAAGAACCTTTCTTACTCCTATCTCTTTTGCTCTTTTCATGGATCCTGCCGAGGCTAAATTCATAAAATTAATACAAGACATCAAGATGATTAGAAATGCAATAATTCCAAACAATCTCACATACTCTATTTTTCCCCCACCAGTTTCAAGATTTGAATACAAATATTTATCTCCATAAGGTTGCAAACCCAATTCTGCATTATTTACCCCTTTAACATAATCTTTTAAAAAGTGTTTTATTTTTTGTGTTACTTTTTCAAGATCTGCACCTTGAGTAAGTTGAATAAAGGTATATGGGCTATAATTTTTCCATTCGTTCATCCAAGGGTTTGTTTCAAAAAGAACATCATAATTTAAATAGAAATCACTGTTTTCGGAAGTATTTTGGCTACTCGGTTCGAATACCGCAGAGATCTTCAATTCTTTCGAATTATCGAACGTTAAACTTTGACCAATGGCACTTTTTGAATCTTCAAAAAACAATTCGGCCATTTCTTTTGAAATCACAACAAGATTGGGAGCATTTAAAACTGTAGTGGGGTTTCCTTCAATGAAATTATAGGAAAACATATTAAAATAATCTTCACTTACATATTTCCCCTTTTGCTTTAAATGTTTTTCGTTTTTAGCAAATGTACTGTTGACAGTAAAATTAGACATTGCTACAACCCTCTCAAAATCTGGAATTTTAAGTTTTAATTCTTTATGTAGAAGTGGAGGTGTAGAATAAAATTTTTCATCTACATATACCGAGTACAGCTGGTCAATATTAGCATGATATTTATCAATACTGTTTTCATTGGATATCCATAAATAAATCAATAAAAAACAAAATAAACCTGAAGTGAGTCCTAAAATATTGAGGAATGAAAAAACTTTGTTCTCTTTAATATTTCTCAACATCAACTTGAAATAATTCCTAATCATAATGCCCTTTTTTAAAGGTTATCTAATATATTCTCTGTTACCTTTTGACCATCCAACATACGGATAATACGTTTGCTATATTTGGCATCATGCTCACTATGAGTTACCATAATAATAGTTGTTCCCGCTTCATTGAGTTCAACAAGTAATTCCATTACTTCGTTGCCATTGCTACTGTCCAGATTTCCAGTAGGCTCATCTGCTAAGATTAGTTTAGGATTATTGACTACTGCTCTTGCAACGGCAACACGTTGTTGCTGACCACCAGATAACTGTTGCGGAAAGTGCTTTCTTCTGTGCATGATTTTCATTTTTTCTAACACCTCTTCTACTCGCCTCTTACGTTCAGCAGTTTTTACTCCAGTATAAATAAGTGGAAGTTCTACATTTTCATAAACAGTAAGTTCATCTATCAAATTAAAGCTTTGGAATACAAAACCTATATTATGCTTTCTTAATTCTGCTCGTTTTCGTTCGTTATAACCAGCTACTTCAATACCATTAAACTCAAAGCTTCCTCCATCAGGATCATCAAGTAATCCAAGAATATTAAGTAATGTTGATTTACCACATCCAGATGGTCCCATTATAGCTACAAATTCACCATTATTTACGTTGAATGATAGTTTGTTTAAGGCAATTGTAMGAACTTCATCAGTGCTGTAGAATTTTTCTAGGTCATTAATTGTTATCATTTGTTCTTATTATTTTATACTTATTTATATTATATTTTTTTCTAAATAATTTTATTCTCTTAGTATTAATTCTTGTACGTCTCCGTAATTGTCATAACTTGATGTTATAACATTATCGCCTGGCTCAAGACCGCTTATTACTTCATAATACTCGGTATTTTGACTACCCAATAATATATCTACTTTATAGGCTGTTGTACCATCATCACTTACTTTGAATATCCAATTGCCTCCAGTTTTTTGAAAGAAACCACCTTTTGGAATAAGAAGCGCTTGCTTTTCTTCGCTTAGCGCAACTCGAATTTGTAAATTTTGACCACGTCTGATACCTTGTGGCACATCGTTTTCAAATTCCATGTCCACTTGAAAACGACCATTAGTAACTTGTGTATAAACTTTTTTAATTAATAAAAAATATTGAATGTTATTTAAGGTAAACGAACCACGTTGACTTATATAAATACGACTTATATAGTATTCGTCAATATTTACTCGTACCTTAAATCCACTCAAAACATCAATTTGCCCCAGGGGTTCACCTTTTCTTTTAGATTGGCCAATTTCTGCATCAAAAGAAGTTAACTGTCCATCAACAGGTGCTTTTAGAACAAGATCAGCAACTTTTCTACGCATTAATTGAAGTGCATTTTGAGTTCGCTGATATGAACTTTGAACCTGACTTTGTTCTTGTTTAATTGCAACGGAATCTTGTTTTAAAATTTGTTTGGCCAGTTGCAATCGTTGTTTTTGATAATTATATTCATTTTCAGATTTAATTAGCTCTTGTCTGCCAATTGCATCTTTTTCATAAAGTTTCTTGTTAAGATCAAAAAGTCTTTTAGCTTCAATATGCCTACTCTCTACATCAGTAAATTGGTTGAGTTTATTAATTGTRTTTTGTCYGGCCGCATTTTGTGAAATCTGCATCTGTGTTAATAAATTATACACTGATGTTTCTTGGTTAACTAAGCTCAGTTCAAGGTCTGTATTAGTTAGCCTTAAAATAGGATCTCCTTTTTTCATTATTGCACCGTCTTCAACATACTTTTCTTCAACACGACCACCTTCTAGAGCATCTAAATAGATTGTTGTAATTGGCAATATTGTACCACTTACTGGAATATTCTCCTGAAATGCGCCATCTTTAACCATACTAATAATAAGGCGTTCGGTATCAATACGTAATGTTGAACTTCCTCCAAATGACATTGCTAAGTAAATTACAAACGATAAAAACAGCATTATTGCAGTAATGATTGCAATTTTTGGTGTGTTAAACTTTTTCTTGGAAATTGGTATGTCCATTTTTTAATTACTTTCTAATTCTATTGAGAATACTGTGCCAAAATCTTAACTAGCTGATTTTCTGATTTATACAGGTATTATTAAAATGTAATGTGTTCGATTTTGATACAACTACTGTACGGTTTAGTAACACTTTTAGGGCTATTAAAATTTCACCTCGAAATACTTCATATGAACATTAATATATCATAGTTTTGTAAGTATGTTATTGAAAAACACTTCTATACTGGTTATTGATGACGACACTGACGTATTGATAGCAATGAAAATGCTTTTAAAGTCTCAGGTTAAAAAGGTTGTTGTTGAGAAAAACCCAAACAATCTTATTTCAGTATTAAAGAAAGATAAATTTGATGTTGTCATTCTGGATATGAATTACAATAGTTTAGTAAATACCGGAAATGAGGGTCTTTATTGGCTCTCTAAAATTAAAGAGATCGATAAAGAGATTGCTGTTATTTTAATCACTGCTTATGGTGATTTAGACCTCGCAGTACGGGCGCTTAAAAAAGGTGCTTCAGATTTTTTGATTAAACCATGGAAAAATAAAAAGTTATTAGAATCTATCAATGAAATTTTAGCCAATAAAAAATCCAGTAAAACAAAAACGTGGAGACCGCAAATTAATGGAATTAAGCTTTTAGGAGAAAGTAACATCATGAAAGACGTGTTCTATAAAATTAAAAAAATTGCGCCAACAGATGCTAATATTTTGATTCTTGGAGAAAATGGAACCGGAAAAGATCTTATTGCAAAAGCCATACATGATAGCTCTTTAAGAAAGGATAAGCCCTTTATAAAAGTAGATGTAGGTGCATTAACTTCTTCGTTGTTTGAAAGTGAATTGTTTGGTTATGTAAAAGGCGCCTTTACAGATGCAAAAGAGAATAGACAAGGTCGGTTTGAAGCCGCAGAAGGAGGTACGTTGTTTTTAGACGAGATTGGAAATATAAGTCTGCAACAACAAGCACGATTATTAACTGTACTTCAGAATCGGCACATAACACCTTTGGGTTCTAACACACCGATTCCCATAGATATTAGATTGATTTGTGCTACGAATTCGAGTCTTGAAATTTTGGCAAATGAAGCTTATTTTAGGAAGGATTTAATTTATCGTATCAACACCGTTGAAATAGTTATTCCTCCTTTAAGGGATAGAGATAAAGATATTAATTTATTAGCAAAGCATTTTATTGAAATGTATACCGAGAAATACTTTAAATCAACTATTTCTATCAATAAGAGCTTTATAAAAAAACTGGAAGATTATCATTTTCCTGGAAATGTTCGTGAACTTCAATATGCAATTGAAAGGGCAATAATTATGCTTGATACAGATGTTTTAATCGCTAAGGACTTAATGTTCTCACCTATAGAAAGTTATTCTGAAACATCAATATCAAAAGATTTAAAGTTAGATACTGTAGAGAAGAATACCATATTAAAAGTGATAGAAAAAAATAATGGTAATATCTCAAAATCAGCCAAAGAATTAGGGATTACAAGAACAGCACTTTATAGAAGATTAAATAAATATGGCTTATAGAAAATATAAATTATCATTGGTATTCAGGTTCCTTGCAATTTTCTGCTTGTTGATGATTTTTGCATTTGCAACTCTCACTTTAGACTTTGACACTAATGCATTAGCCTCTATTGTTACTTTAATTCCAATTGCTTTGATTCTAATTTTAGTCATAAATAATCTGTTTAATTTCATCTTAAAAAGACATCAATCAATACATGATTTTTTTGAATCTGTGAAGTATAGAGATTTCTCTCATTGGTTCAATGAATATTCTGGCCCAGAGGACATTAGAGAACTTCATGTAGGTTTCAACGCTGTTAATCAATCAATTATAAATATCAAAAGAGATAAGGAAACACACTATTTATATTTGCAAAAAATATTGGAGCTAATTGACGCAGGTATTGTGGCTTATTCTGTAAATACAGGTGATATAATTTGGATTAATGATTCATTTAAAAAACTATTACAAATTCCTACATTAAAAAATATCCAATTTGTAAAAAAAAGATATCGGAGTACCTTTAAAACTGTTTTTGAAACAAAGCGTATCAATGGGAGTACGATTTCTTTAGAAACTAAAAAAGAGAAGAAGAAGGTATTGATTTCAGGTGCTAATTTTAAGATGGACAATGATGAATTTAAATTAATTGTATTACAAAATATTGATAATACCTTAAGTCAGAATCAATCTGAAGCATGGACTAAATTACTCAGTGTATTAACACATGAAATTATGAACTCTATAGCTCCCATTTCTTCTTTAGCTGAAACTTTACAAACTAAAATCAAATTGTCCGAAGAAGATCCTGAACTTAACCCATTAGAAATTGACGACCTAAATTTGAGCATAGAAAGTATAAAGAAACGGAGTGAGGGCTTGATGAAATTTGCAAAAACCTATAGAGGGCTTAGTAAAATCAATTCGATAAGTGTTAGAAAAGTTTCTGTAAAAGAGTTGTTTGAGGGTATCTCAAACTTGTTGCACTCTTCTTTAAAAAGTAAGCATATTGAGTTACAATTTGTATTGGATAATCCTAAACTACAAATTGAGATTGATAACTCACTTATTGAGCAGGTGCTGATTAATTTAATTCTCAATGCAGTAGAAGCTTGTAAAGACTCTAAGAATCCTAAAATTATTATTTCTGCAAAGCAACCTATTGAAGGCTCTGCCATAATTAGAGTTTCTGATAATGGAAAAGGGATTCCTGATGAAATAGTAGATAAGATATTTATCCCGTTTTTTAGTTCCAAAAAAAATGGTAGTGGTATTGGTTTAAGCTTATGTCAACAAATTATGTTTCTTCATAAAGGCGAAATTCAAGTTAAGTCGATCGAAAATAGTGGAACTGTTATTCGATTAGTATTTTAATATTGTTTTTTGGTTGGAGAAAGCTTGTAACTTTTTATACATGAACCATTCAACAATTTTAATAACTTTAATAAAAGAAGCTTTATAGATAATAATAGTGCATTAAAGAATTCGCCTGCGTTGTGATCACTGAATACGTATTTATGATTGAATTATCACCTTTTACCCATTGGGTATAAATACCGGCAAAAGCAAATAGTTCTTCATTTGGTACAGTAATTAAGAACTTTTCCTTTTTAGATCCGTTTGTTGTTTTCCATTGTCATTCGTAAAAACCATCTGCAATAATTAAGCACCTATTTTGAATGCTATCTTTAAATGATCTTTTCTCATCTAAGGTTTCAATTCGTGCATTTAACGTATATTTTTTGATCGCATCATCTTCAGCCCAACTGGGTATTAATCCCCAATTGTACAATTGAATCTTAGCTGGGGTTGTATTGGTAATAACCGGCGTTGCTGAAAAATCAAACCCCTTRCATTGTTCAAACGGTTTATAACTGATCAAATCGTCAATGGCAGCATTAAACCGCGCTGCGAGTTCTTCTTTTTCCTTGATCAATCTAGTTTGGTAACACATRGYCTCTTAATTTAAATTGAAAACCGTTTCTAYATTGTTTTTAAGRTAAGWMKTTAAAATWCGCTTTACATCATTGTTGTCTTTTTGAAGATCAAGTACTGCTATATAATCTTCGGCAGATTTAAATTTTTTACGTTTGTTGGCAAATCCAAAACCTTTGTAAATACCGTTTTGTATAAGCACATAGGCGTTTTCGTTAGTGGTTCTTCCAGTTTCTTTTATAATGAAGTTTTCAGACGAAAATCGTATAGATTGAATGGCTTCCAACACTCTTTGATTGTACAATGTAGCGGCTTCTTCATTTTTACAAATTCCTTTGCATTTTTTAATTYGSYWWYRMWWRMAWKTSYTTWMRTWRKATYKYWAMYKACARWAMTNTAGGKSWYAWWYWWRMMTYTTSAMAYWWSYYTTCCAAGAAAACTCTACATTCGGTAATATTATGAAATTTTAGTAATGGATTCGCAATTAATTTTAATCTATTGTGTGCTAAATGTATGATTCCATCTCTATCTTCATAACTAAATAACCCCACACTTTCTTGTGCTCTTCGTTGTGCTCTGTTATATTTTGGACCTATTTTTTTTATTTCAGCCGATTCCTTTAATAACGCTACAAGTTCGCTTCCAGTTTCAACAAAAGTTATATTACCGGTCTCTAAACACATGGTTACTTCTTTCTTAGCTTTATCATAAAAATGGCTCAGTACACGCTGTTTTATGTTGTTGGCTTTTCCTACATAAATAATTTCATCGTTGCTATTTCTAAAATAATAGACCCCTGTCTTTGCTGAAAGCGTATCTACAATTTCTTTGGCTAACAACGGTGGTAATGTAGCTTGTCTGGAACGTGGATTTAAAAACGAATTAAAGACAATTTCATGTTCATCTAGTTTCAATAATTTTTCAAACAAAATAGTGGTGGCTTCTGCATCGCCTCTGGCTCTATGCCTGTCTTTAATAACAATCTGTTGTGAGGAGCATAAAGCGCCTAAACTATAAGAGCGTAAACCAGGTATTAATTTACGGGATAAACGAACGGTACACAGTTTTTTCCTCTTAAAAACAGCTCCTAAATCTTTAAATTCTTTTTTAATGATGTTGTAATCAAAATTGACACTATGCGCTACAAAAATGGCGTCTTTAGTAATTTTCAATACCTCTTTAGCAATTTCATAAAACTTAGGTGCATTGCCTACCATAGCATTCGTAATTCCTGTTAGATTTGTAATAAAAGGCGGAATCGTACATTCAGGATTCACAAGCGTTGTATACTCATCAATTACTTTTTCTCCATCAAAAATAAAAATAGAAATTTCAGTTATTTTAGAACTGTGTCCAGTGGTTTCTATATCAACAATCGCGTACATTAGTTCAATGATTTTTCCAATTCTTTCAACTCAACTCCTAATTGCGTTAACATAGAAGCAATGCTGCTGATTTTTAATTCGTGTTCTTCATATTCCTGCGTATTAATACTACAGGTAAACTCCCAAATTTCTAATACCTCAATCGCAGGTAAATAATAGGGATCGTATTTTTTATTATCAGAAACCATCAAAAGCATTTGATGTTCTTCCAATTTTTTAAAAACACGTTTGTAAACCATTCCTTCACTACGCGATAAAACGATATAAGTTCTACCATCTTTTATGTCTTGAATATTTTCAATAAACTTGGCAACAATATAAGAGCCACTTTTAACAGGCAGCATAGAATCACCTTTAATAGGAAAAGCTCTGTGTGTTCCAGTGGGTAAAAAAGGCAATTTAATTTTGCTTAAATGTTCTATGTATTCAGGGTCTGAATACCCTCTTAAATACCCTGCGGAAGCTTCAATAGGAATAATTTCAATTAAATCTTCATCAGCACCATCAATGGTAATAGGAAACAACACTCTGCTGTTTCCAATTTCAATAAATGATGAATCGGTTGCAGCTGATAAATCGTTTTTAACCAAAATATCAATGGGAAGATTAAAATAATCAGAAAGGTTAATTAAAAAATCAATTGGAGGAATGGCCCTATTTTCTTCATAGGAGCTTATTCTTGAGCGAGATACTTTTAAATCTTCGGCAAACTGCTCTTGCGTTAACCCTTTTAAGGTTCTAATATGTTTGATGTTATTTGATAAATAGTTCATAATGCTAAAATAATGAGCAACAAGTGCTAAAATAATGAGCTAATTTAGCAAAAAAATAACTACTTAAAAGTTATTTAACAAAAAATGTATTTAAACACACATTCATATTACAGTTTAAGGTACGGYACTATTAAGCCAGAATCCYTGTTACAGCAAGCCTCTAAGCTTGGTATAACCGCCATGGCTTTAACCGATATTAACAGTACTTCAGCCAATTTAGATTTTGTGCGTTTGGCAAGTAACTATGCTATAAAACCTATTTTAGGAGTCGATTTTAGAAATGGGGCACAGCAACAATTCATTCTATTGGCAAAAAACAACAATGGACTGCAACTGCTCAATAACTACTTGTCATCGTTTTTACACACCGCAAATTATCGCATTCCTAAAAGAGCTAAAAACATTCCAGATACCTATGTTATTTATCCATTTCAACATGAGATCAAAGATTTAAGAGCAAACGAATTTATAGGAATAAAACCAGCTGATTTAAACCAATTAAGGTTTTTAAAGGGCGCATTACCCTATAAAAAGTGTGTTGTACTAAAAACCGTTTCATTCCAGCATAAAAAAGGGTTTAATACACATCGCTTGTTGAGAGCTATTGATAACAATACGCTACTTAGCAAACTGCCAAAATCGGAACAAGGGTTTCAGAATGATATGATGTTGCCAGTGCATGTTTTAGAAGATATATATGCTGAATACCCTCAAATTATAGCAACTACAAAAAAGCTATTAGCTGCTTGTAATGTAGTCTTTGATTTTTCAAGTAGCACCCCAAACAATCAAAAAACATATAGTAATTCAGTAGAATTAGATTATAAATTGCTCAAAAAATTAGCCTATAAAGGGTTGAATTACCGTTATAAAAGAATTGGAAAACGCGTATTTACACGATTGGAAAAGGAACTTGCAATTATAAAAGAAAAACAGTTTGTGTCGTATTTCTTAATTAATTGGAAAATTTTAAAATATGCACGACGTAAAGGCTATTACTATGTAGGTAGAGGAAGTGGAGCTAATAGTATCGTCGCTTATTTATTGAGAATTACTGATGTTGATCCAATTGAACTGGATTTATATTTTGAACGCTTTATCAATTTGTATAGAACCAACCCACCAGATTTTGATTTAGATTTTTCTTGGAGAGATAGAGATGATATTATGAATTATATTTTTAAACAGTTTAAAAACACCTCTTTAATTGCCGTTTATAATACCTTTAAATACAAAGCATCTGTTCGCGAAATTGGAAAAGTATTTGGATTGCCAAAAGAAGAAATAGATAAATTATCCTCCGGGCAGTTTGTGGTCACTCAACTAGATGAGTTATCTAGATTAGTATTGGTGTATAGTAAATTCATAAAAGGGTTCCCAAATTATTTAGGGATTCACCCTGGAGGCATTTTAATTTCAGAAAAACCTATTGATTATTATACGGCTACGTACTTACCTCCTAAAGGGTTTTCAACTGCGATGTTTGATATGGTTGTTGCTGAAGACATAGGACTCTATAAATTTGATATTCTAAGTCAGCGAGGTTTAGGAAAAATTAGAGAAGCTGTTGATATTGTAGCATACAATCACCCCAATCATCCAGCTATTGATATCCATGACATTAAGCGCTTTAAAGAAGATGAAAAAATCAAGTATTTATTAAAAAACGCGAAAGCAATTGGTTGTTTTTATGTGGAATCACCAGCGATGCGAATGTTGTTAAAAAAGTTACAAGTAGCTGATTATTTGGGGTTGGTTGCAGCCAGTTCTGTGATTAGACCGGGGGTTTCAAAATCAGGTATGATGCGCGAATATATCAAGCGATACAGAAACCCTGAAAGAAGAAAAGATGCGCATCCTATTTTGTTAGAAATTATGCCTGAAACATTTGGGGTAATGGTCTACCAAGAAGATGTTATCAAAGTGGCCCATTATTTTGGAGGGCTGAGTTTGGGTGAAGCAGATATGTTACGACGTGGAATGAGTGGAAAATTTAGATCGAGAGAAGAATTTTCAAAAGTGAAAAATCAATTTTTTGAAAACTGTAAACGTAAAGGACACAGCGTTGAATTGACGACTGAAATTTGGCGACAAATAGAAAGCTTTGCAGGGTATGCTTTTGCGAAAGGTCATTCAGCATCTTACGCCGTAGAGAGTTACCAAAGTTTATTTTTAAAAGCCTATTATCCCTTAGAATATTTGGTAGCAACACTCAATAATTTTGGAGGTTTTTATAGACCCGAGTATTATGTGCATAATGCGAGAATGAATGGCGCTACTATTCATCCCCCAACGATTAATAAATCGCATTACACCAATTATATTGAAGGAAACAATATTTATTTAGGTTTTATGATGTTGGAGAGTTTTGAAGTTAAAAATGCAAAAAAAATAACTTTTGAAAGAGCTAAAAATGGATTTTTTAAAGACTTAGATGACTTTATTGATCGTGTTCCAATTTCGTTACAACAGTTGGTTATCCTAATTAAAGTAAATGCATTTGTGTTTACAGGTAGAAATAAACGTGAGTTGTTATGGGAAGCACATATGAAAGTGAATAAAGTCTGTTTGGAAGAACACGTTGCAACGCTCTTTAAATCAGAGAAAATAACTTACAAAACCCCCGAATTAAGAAGCAATGCTTTAGAAGATGCGTTTGACGAACTACAATATATTGGATTTCCACTATGCAGTCCTTTTGAGCTGTTGACGCAGCCAATTACACAACATATTGTGGCAAAAGACTTCATGAAGTGTATTGGAAAAAACATTATTACTTATGGCTATTATATCACCGCTAAAAGAACCATAACCACCAAAGGAGACTWRAYSWMWYWTRKMWYTTTTGTTGATATAAATGGAGACCATATAGACACGGTTCAATTTCCTCAAGTAGTGAAAAAATATCCGTTGAAAGGAAGAGGCGTTTATAAAATAATAGGAAAAGTAACTGAAGAATTTGATTGTGTTTCAATTGAAGTTTCTCAGTTAGAAAAACTAGCTATTATTCAAGATCCTAGATATGCAGATGAAACAAAAAAAGCAATTGTATGAGTAATTTAGAACGTTCTATAGTGCATATGGATTTGGATACATTTTTTGTGTCTTGTGAGCGATTAATGGATAGCAGATTAAACAATAAGCCCGTGTTAATTGGAGGAACTTCAGATAGAGGTGTCGTTGCAAGCTGTAGTTACGAAGCACGTAAATACGGCGTACATTCTGCAATGCCCATGCAAATGGCAAAACAGTTGTGTCCAGAAGCGATTGTATTGAGAGGGAATTCAGGAATTTACACCAAGTATTCCAACTTAGTAACGAATGTTGTAAAAGAGGCAGTTCCTCTATATGAAAAATCATCCATCGATGAGTTTTATATTGATTTAACAGGGATGGATCATTTTTTTGGTTGCCATCAATTAGCCTCAGAATTAAGGACTAAAATAATGAATGAAACAGGCTTGCCAATTTCATTTGGGCTATCTGTAAATAAAACTGTTTCCAAAATTGCAACTGGTGAAGCAAAACCAAACAATGAATTAAAAATTAACAGTGGGACAGARAAATATTTCTTAGCACCATTATCTGTTCGTAAAATTCCAATGGTAGGTGAAAAAACGTATAATTCATTATGTGATCTAGGAATAAAACGTATAAAAACGGTACAGGAAATGCCTATTAATATGATGGCCCGAATTTTTGGTAAACACGGAGCTTCTATTTGGAAAAAAGCCAATGGAATTGATAATACTCCAGTGATAAAATACCACGAGCGAAAATCTATTTCTACAGAACGAACTTTTGATAAAGACACTACTGACGTGAATAAATTAAAAAGTATCATCGTTGCTATGGCTGAAAATCTAATTTTTCAATTGCGAAGAGGTGATAAATTAACAGCCTGTATCACATTTAAAATCCGTTATTCTGATTTTCAAACCTATACAAAACAAAAAAGAATACCGTATAGCTCTTCTGATCACTCCATTTTACCAATTGTAATGGAATTGTATAAAAACTTATATCAGCGAAGATTATTAGTGCGTTTAATAGGTGTAAAGTTTAGTCATTTGGTTAGTGGAGGGCATCAAATTAATTTATTTGAAGACAATGATAAGATTATGAGTTTATACCAAGCTATGGATAAAATGCGAGAGCGCTATGGTGATAGAGCTGTTATTAGAGCATCTGGAATGGGTGCAAAAAGTATCAGTCGTTGGAATCCATTTAGTGGTGAACCACCTCCATTGTTAGCAAATCGAAGAAGATAATCCCCGTTCACACCTATTATACTTCCCTCCTACATTCCATTATAATACATTTTATAAATAGGTTTATCCTAAAGGAAAAATCTATTCAATTATAATTGATTTGACTTTAATATCTTCATAAAATTTAGCACATGAAACATGGGCATATGGAATTAGCCATAAGAAACCAATTCCCAAAGTTAGAATACATAACAATGCCAATCCAAAAAGCCGTAGCCCTAAGCGAAAATATTTCCATTTATACCCATTCATCATTTTTTTGCTTTTATCAAGGGCATCCATCGGACTTATAGTTTCATCATCAGCGATAATAAAGAAAATCATTGAATAAGATATTGCGGCAATTATGCCAGGAATTATTAAGAGTAAGGTCCACAGTATAATAAATAATACCATTAAAAAGTAGGCTATTATTGAATTTCCCATATTCTTTTTAAAACCATCAAATAATTGTTCAAATCTTGCCTCGCTATTTCTAGAGAGGTTTAACGTAAATATGGAAATTCCAACAGAAAAGGGTCCTGCCAAAATTAGGAAAATGATGGTAGTATATGGAAACATATCCTCCCGTGCTTGCATCCCTCCAATAATTAGTTGATATATAAGAAATGTAATAATAGCTAATCCCCATTTTTCATTCAGAGATTCTCTAGCAGACTGCATTAATTCAACATTACTTTTTTTCATTTCCTCAGTGTGTATTATTTAATGTAAACATAAACAATTTGAATAACTAAAATTCGAAAAGACAACATTTTCTAAATCTATAATACTGAAGTTTTAAAACAACTGAAGTGTAACGGAATCCGAAATTTCTTATTTATTTTATTAAAAAAAGTGTGCAAAGCAAATTAATAGCACTCAAATACCGTTTATTTCTAACCACTATTCTGCAATCAGCAATAGACTCCTAAAAACTCTCACTCAACAACTTATTTCCCAACACAATTACATTATTTATAAGGATATTGGATTGGTCAATTTTAACAGTGGAATTCTTGAGCGTTACGGCAACGTAGTCAAAAACTGCAATTTCACCTACTGTCAACGTAGATTCAATATTTAGTAAAGGCGTGTTTAAGAATTCAATTCGTTTAGTTTCAAGATTCTCTAATAGCATAGTAAGTTCTATAAATTGCATTCCTTCTGCCGCTATTTGTACCGTCTTTAGTTGTGCTATTTTCTTGTCAAACTCTGATAAATTCATGACTATAACTTTAACTGTTTATACAATTTTTAAGTTCCCATCTTCTTAATCTAAATTTTAATCACATTGCTCTATTTATTTAAAAGTAATGTTAATAAGAATAATTTCTGATATAATTTATTAAAATATATTGTAATTTCATTACGGGAAAACCGTAAAAATTATTTTTTTTTTGAAATCGTCATGTTCTAGTTAAATTATACTTGAAAATCTTTTTACAATGCTTTAATTTTTTCAATTGATTAACAATGATTTTTAAGGCTGCAAATTTTATTTTTGAAGCACTATTTCATATCACTCATTTACACTAATATTACCCAAGTTGTAGACGATCACAATCGACCCTTTTATCTAAATTAGCCATACATTCTAAAATTATTTTCAGCATAAAAACTCACATTATTATAGCCGAAATTTGCAATTATTTAGTACTTTAGACAACTTTAAACAAATACATTTTATTTTAATCCTATTAATTATATCTCATGAATAATTCCTTTATCAAAAAAACATTAAAACTCGTAATAATCACTCTTTTTTTAGGAGGCTTCTTTCAAAGTACTGCCCAAGAAAAATTTGGCGGATTAGCACTTTATACGGTAAGAAATGATATGGGTACAGATGCCAAAGCTACACTAAAAGCGGTTGCAGATGCCGGTTATAAAAATATTGAGGCTGCTGGTTATAACAATGGAGAATATTACAATATGTCACCTAAAAGTTTTAATAAGTTTCTGACAGAACTTGACTTAAATCCTGTTAGTACACACCAATCGGCTGTAACACTTGATAATGCCGATGTAATGTTTGCAGATGCTAAAGCGGCTGGATTTGAATATTTTGTAGTTCCTATTCCTCCAATGGGACTTTTTAAATATTATGCAGAAACACAATCTATGGGAATGGAAGGTGGAGCAGCAAATCTTGCTAAAATTCTAAGTACCCTTGGTGAAAAGTGTTACAACGCCGGATTGAAATTATTGTACCACAATCATGATTTTGAATTTGTAAAAGACAACGATGGAATTKTTCCAATAGATTATTTATTAGAACATACCAAYCCTAAATATGTGAACTTTCAACTAGATTTATTTTGGGTAGTTAAGGCTGGAGCAGATCCTGTAGCCTATTTTAACAAATACCCAGGRCGCTTTAAAATATGGCAYGTAAAAGATATGGAYGAYCAAGGRAGRTTTGCWCCTGTAGGGAATGGACATATTGATTTTGCYAGAATTCTWGCAAACAAAGARCTTTCAGGGATGAAATATTACATGGTAGARCAAGATCRAACTTTTAATATGAAACCSCTTGAGGCCATAAAAGTAAGCCATRAAGGAATCAAGRAAATTGGTTTTAASTAASARTTTTKCWGGKTAWTGATATYMTAAYTCTSCTATAAWYTACAYGWTATAARGAGAATAATCATTYAAAATTARYCYACCATTTATRTACGGAGAATYCTTCTTGATTTAAAAGAATGGGTTCTCCAACTTTTGGTGTAATAACTGGGATAGCTAATTCATTGGCTTTTTTGATAACTCGTTCAATGGACTCAGTATAGCCTCATTATTATAAGAAAGAAAAACGAGTACAATTTTAATTCCTGATTGGATGTAAATCACCTATTGGCATATTGTTTTCAAATTCAAAAAGTTTTGAATAATCCATCACATTTGGAATAGCATCCAGTTTGCAAAGAAATTCCACGGTATCACAAAGCCCCTTAAATAAAAGGTCTTTATTCGTCGGGTTTTCAGGCCTTTTATAACCGCTAACCAAAGGCACACTATAACCACATCCTTTTAAAAAAACAATTTCAATTTGAAGTAATTCTGTAGGGGAATAACCATGAATTTTACGTCCAAAATTCTCATTTAGCCTCCCAATATAGCTCAGATTTAAACTGCCATGTGTAGTTGTCAGGTAATTCCAGGTATCCATATGATCACAAATAGTTCCAACAGCACAATTTTTACAGCATTCAGGATGTAATGTTCCATGCTGAAAAGCAATGTATAATTTTGTAATTGCCTGCTCTAATCTTGGTGGTAATTTCATGTTTCTAAGGATATAGCTATGTCTATAAGTTAACCCTAAATTTTCAATTATCATAATTACTTGATCATGTATTTCAAATTAGGGCTGAAAGTGAGCATTGAATTTTAGAATATTGTCTTTGATATTTTTACTAAATTATTAAAGAATATTTGCAACCAACTATTTGATACCAAATTTCACATAAACTTCATAAACCACTTAAAATAAGATGCCTAGAGCATCGTATATTTTTTTGAACATGAGCTATGAATCAACCAACAATGTACACGTAGAGAAATTAGACAAAAAGTTTAAGTTGAATTGTATCHCCTGCTTTTTTTTGAGCCAAAATAGCAATTGATTTTTCGGTAAGCTGAAATACTCTTGGATATCCACCTGTGGTTTGTGCATCTTTCATTAAAATTATCAATTGCCCTGAAGGAATCAATTGCACGGTTCCTGGTAAAACGGGACTCGTAATAATTGAGTTCTTATGTGGTAAAACATGTTCCTTTAATCGATACCCCATTCTATTATTAGTAGCTATTGTCATGCTTACGGATAACAGCTTATCCATTTGAGATGATGAAAATATTTCAAATTCAGGTCCTTTAAAAACTTCTAAAATAGTGGTCTCAAAAAAAGAATTTTTTTGATTCATTTTTCCAATAGTGATAATTTTAGAATCAAATTCGTTGTATTTTAAGTCTTCATTTTTTGTTAAGAAAGGGGTTGATGTAATTCCAATATAATTGGATCTACTATTTAAAATCTTTTCAGTTTTCAATCCTCCCTTCACAGCTAAGTAAACTCGTGCTCCTTTTTTCAATTTTCCAAAGGATAAAACAGCTCCAATGCTGACTTTATACGCTTTATAATTAGAAATTTCAATCCCATTTAATTTAGGTGAAATATCAGCTCCTGCCAATGAAATAATTGTATTAGCTGTAAACAATAATTTAGGACCAACCATGGTGATTTCTATCACAGCATCTGATTGTTTATTATTTAAAAGGGCATTCGCAAAACTAGCCGAAATAGCATCCATTACGCCACTCAAAGGCACACCATATTTTCGGAAACCTATTCTCCCTTTATCTTGTACTGAAGTTAATAAACCAGCGTGTATAACCTTAATCATCGTTTAATTTTAAAAAGGTTAAACCATTTTTTAATTCAAGTTCTTTAAAGGTATTTTTTGAGATACTTTTGAACTGGATAAAATCACCAGACTTAATAGAACTTGGTGGATTTTTGGTGACATCAAATAATTGAATAGGTGTTTTTCCAATAATATTCCATCCACCAGGCGATTCTTGAGGGTAAATTCCTGTTTGACTACCTCCTATTGCTACCGAACCTTTTGGAATCTTTAATCTTGGGTTGTTCCGCCGTTTAAATTGAAGTTGCTTATCCAAACCACCCAAGTATAAAAAACCGGGTAAAAATCCTATCCCATAGACTGCATATTTTGTTTTTGAATGCATAGAAATAATGGTTTCTTTAGCTAGTTTTGAATGAGCACTTAAAAGATCCAGATCTGGTCCAAATTCATCGGAATAACATACAGGTATTTCCCATGTTCTAGCTTCAAAATTAGTAGTAGATTGTAAGCTTTCATAAACGAACATCAACGTTGTTTTTAATTTGTCAAAACTATGTATGTTATTATTGTATATAATTAATAATGAGGAATATATGGAATTTATCTCAACTATTGATTCAATATTATTAGTGGTTATTTGATTTGAAAAAGTGTTAATATCATGAAGAATTTCTAACTTAATTTCTGGTGGCCATTCAATTAAAATAGCTGATTGCCCAAAAGGTTTATATGTCAGTTCAAATTTCTTCAATTTAACGTATTTAAGCTAGATTTTCACTTAGATATTTAACAATTTCAATCGCATTTTCAGTGTCTGAATGGACACAAAAGGTATTCGCTTTAATCCTCACCTTCGTACCATTTATGGAAGTTACTATTCCTTTATGACGTATTTCATTTACGTGGTTCAGTATTTCGACTACATCTGTAAGTAATGCATTGCTATTTTTTCTGTTAACTAAGCTTAAATCATCATGATAGTTTCTGTCTGCAAATGCCTCATAAATTACGCTAAACCCCATTTTAATGGCTTGCTTTTCAATTACAGAATTATACGGAACAAAAAGTTTGGTGTTTTCTTTGTATTTTTCAATTGCWGTTAAAAAAATTAATGCTAATTTTTTGTTCTTAGCAATGTCATTATAAAGTGCCCCATGGGGTTTTATATGATGTAACTCCCCTCCCAAATTAGTTACAATGCTATTTAGCATATTTATCTGATACTGAACACTCTGAATTAATTGTTCATCTCCAATTTTAAGAGTTAATCTACCGAAATTATCTTTATCCGGATAAGAAGGATGTGCACCAATTTTCACATGATATTCAAGCCCTAGCATCACAATTTTTTGCATTGATTCGGCATCACCAGCGTGACCACCGCAAGCGATATTACACGTTTGAATATAGGGTAGTAGAAATTCTTCATTGTTAATTCCTTCACCAACATCACAATTAATATCAATTTTTTTCATGTGTTTATATTTATTGTTTTTAATGGTCACAAGGTATATCCTTACCTCTTCGTCAGCTGGCTCGTTCACTAAATTTGTCCACAGGACAAATTCCTTACGCTCTGCCCTCCTTTGGTGAGAAAAATTGAACATGCTCGATTCATGCTATAATAATTCAAACACTCTTAAAATACTTTTAAAGCCAAGTCCAATGGTAATTAAAATTATAATTCCAGCAATTATATTAGTGAGCAACGTATTTTTATACTTCCCTAATACAGCTGTTTTATTGACTACCCAGAGCAAGAACAATGCAATTACTGGCAATAATATTCCATTTGCTACTTGDGCAAATTTAATTATTTCAATTGGGTTAAATTGTAAMGAGGATAGCATAACCCCTAATAAAAGAATGAAAATCCATACAATTCTAAACTTAAAATCCTTTAATCCMGCATTCCAHCCAAAACAACCATTAGCAACATAAGCCGCTGCTAAAGGTGCAGTAATAGCTGATGTTATACCTGCAGCGAACAAACCTAAACCTAAAAAATACTTTGCAAAAGCACCATACAACGGCTCCAATCCTTTGGCTAAATCCACTGCGCTTTTTACATCTTGAATATTAATAGAGGTAGCAGCAATAATTATTGACATAGAAACGATTCCTCCTAAAATTATTGAAATATAAATATCCTTTCTAACAAATTTTAAATCGCTTTTAGATGACCATTTCTCTTTTACCAATGAAGCATGCAAAAATAAATTATAAGGGACTACTGTTGTTCCTACTAATCCTATGATAGTTAACAAACTATTTTTGGGAAATGTAGGTATAAACATTCCYTTTAARATTARACTGATGTCTGGTTTTGTGATRATTGCTGTTAACAAAAACGAAATACTCATTATTAAAACTAAAATAATTAAGCTTCGCTCTAAAAATTTATAATTCCCTATGTACAGAATGATAAAAGCAATAACCGTAATTAACACCGTAAAAAAATAAAATGGAACCCCTTTAAAAATTGTGGATACACCTAAAGAAGCACCTGTTATATTACCAGCCTCATATGCAGCATTGCCAACTACAATGGCTGCCAATATCAATACAATAGCCGATTTTCTAAGAAAAGAAGATTTTATTTGATCTTTAATGATTTCAGCCAATCCTTTTTGAGTAATAATACCAATTCTAGCYGCCATTTCTTGCAAAACAATGGTYGCAATWATAGACARTGTCATRGCCCATAACAAYGCATATCCRAAATTWACACCTGCTATYGTACACAARGTAACAGTACCWGGACCRATAAATGCTGCKGCAACTAASGTMCCKGGACCAATATTTTTAARCCATTTAAACATAGGAATTTAAATTTTAGAATTTCAAAATTTGAGTAACATGTAAATTAAGCTTATTAAACCTTAATTACTACTTTATAAAATTAATAAATATTTAAAAATCTAAAGTAATAGTTTTTAATTTATTATGGGAGTGTAAAAGTTCAAATACTTGAGCATAGTTTATGATTTTGTTTAATCCACTCTATTTTAAATCCTTACAAATTTTGTTTTGCAAATTCTTTTTTTACCACATATCGTTTCCAGCAAATGGTCTATTAATTAATTTAAGAATACCTATATTTATTACCTCAAATAAAAATACATGCTAAAACATACCATTTAAAAATGGCTATAGAAAAAAAATTCGGGACCTTTGCAGGTGTTTTCACACCATCCATTTTGACTATATTAGGAGTAATAATGTATATGCGTTTGGGTTGGGTTGTTGGTAATGCTGGTCTTATTGGCGCAATTATTATTATTGTTTTAGCGCATGTTATAGCTGTTTCAACAGGTTTAAGCATATCATCCGTAGCCACTGATAAAAAAATTGGTGCGGGTGGCGTTTATTATGTACTTTCTCGAAGTATGGGCATACCAATTGGAGGCTCCATAGGCATAGCCCTATATATTGGAACCGCATTTTCAATTGCGTTATATATCATTGGGTTTGCTGAAAGCTTTAATGGTTATTTTGGTTTAGGATTGACAATTAATGAGCTTAGAATTACTGGAACTATTGCTTTATTTGCATTAACTTCTTTAGCTTTAATTAGTACTTCTGTTGCTATCAAAGCTCAATTTTTTATTTTAGCTGCTATTATCGTTTCATTGATTGCTATCTTTTCTGGGAGCTCAAATTTTCAGCCAGAAACAGTTCGTATGCTTTCAACTGAAGGTTCCGTTCCATTAGAAATAGTATTTGCTGTATTTTTCCCTGCCGTTACCGGTTTTACTGCGGGTATTGCGATGAGTGGAGATTTAAAAGATCCTAAAAAATCAATTCCGAAAGGAACCTTGCTGGCTATTGGAGTTGGGCTTATTATTTATCTAGCGCTTGCCATATTTATCGCTTATAACGTTAGTTCTGAGGTTTTAAAAGTTGATTATAATATATTAACGAAAATTGCATTGTTTGCTCCAGTAGTTGTAGCAGGAATTTGGGGTGCTACTTTATCTTCGGCATTAGGGGGGATTTTAGGTGGTCCTCGAATTTTGCAGGCAATGTCTATCGATAAGGTTACACCTAAAATTTTCAGCAAAGGAAGAGGTACCAATAAAGAACCTGTAAATGCGTTATTTCTAGTTTTTATTATTGCKGAAGCSGGTATTCTMATWGGKGAACTTGATRTTATTGCWCGTGTRGTTTCWATGTTTTACTTAACAGCYTAYGGWTTTATAAACATHTCTTATTTTTTAGAAAGTTGGGCAAATCCAGATTTCCAACCAACATTCAAAATTAAAAGTTGGATTGGTTTGCTTGGTTTTTTAGCKTGTTTTTCAGTGATGTTTAAATTAGATATGGTTGCAATGCTGGGTTCTTTTGCTGTTATTGCTGGTTTGTATTTTTGGTTACAACGAAAAGAAGTTAAATTGCAGAGTAACGATGTTTGGCAAAGTGTTTGGGAAAATGTTGTAAACAAAGGCTTAAAAAAAATTGATGCGATAATTGATGAAAAATCAAATTGGAATCCAAATATAATTTTATTCAGTGGTGAAAGTGACCATCAACAGTATTTATTGCAGTTGGGTAAAACAGTTTCAGGACGTACTGGGGTAGTTACCAATTTTAAACTCATTTTAGATAAAAAAAATCAAAAACCATTGCGGAAAATTGAGCAAATTGTAAGAGGTGATATTTTTACTGAACTTGGTATTTTTGCAAGGCAAGTAAAGGTAGATAATATATACAAGGGAATTATAAATATTGCTACAACCTATGGTTTTTCGGGTGTTGAACCAAATAGTATTATGATGGGATGGCCWAAAGGGTTRGAAAATTCTTCTGAATATGCTAAAATGACAGAAACTTTGTTGCAYTTAGATTATAATTTATTGTATCTCGATTTTGATAAAATAGCCAAATTTGGGAACTACCAAACAGTAGATTTATGGTGGAGAGAAACGGATAGTAAAAATGCTGAAATGATGCTTAATATTGCACGCTTTATCATTGCCTCTCCTCGTTGGAATAATACAAGCATAAGAGTGCTGTTTGTAAATAATAACAATGTAAGTATTGATATTATTCAATCAAAGATTTCTGAATTGGTTGAAGATCTTAGAGTAAATGTTGAAATTGAAATAATTAACAATGCAGTTGAGCAAAAACCATTTTATAAAATCATTGAAGAAAATTCTCAAAAAACGGATTTAACGATTGTCGGAATCCCTAACTACAAAATTGAAAAGCAAGCTGAATTCGTTCTTAAAACAAATCATTTGTTTGAATCTATTGGATCTACTCTCTTGGTTAAAGCGGCTAATAATTTTAATGTACTTGACCTCGATTTCAGTAAAGTTGAATAAAATAAAGCCCCCTAACAATGTGGGTCAGGAAGCTTTTTAAAATTGGTTATTTATTCATTATTCTATATTAAAAACGTTACTTAKTTTATATTATTGGTGTTTTTTAACAGCCTCAATTGTTGCAGATACAATATAATTTTCAATTCCAGTACCAGGAGCCCACTCTTTTATAAACTCACGACTTTTTTCTTTAGGTTCAATGCTAATAGCTGAAAAGCCTGCTTTTTGAAGATACGTTTTCAACTCGTTAATAGAGGAGGCTCCAGCCATACAACCGCAATGCAATGCTTCATCATTTTTTAGCTCATTTGGTAATTCTATTGTTGTAACCACATCCGAAATGGCTAACCTTCCTCCAGGTTTTAAAACTCTAAATGCTTCAATAAAAACTTGTTGCTTTTCAGGTGATAAATTGATGACACAATTAGAAATAATAACATCAATGCTTGCATCAGCAACGGGTAAATGTTCTATTTCTCCAAGCCTAAACTCTGTGTTGGTATACTTCCCTTTTTCTTCATTTATTCGTGCTTTTTTTAGCATTTCAGGGGTCATATCTACTCCAATAACTTTTCCAGTACTCCCCACGCTATTAGATGCCAAAAAACAATCAAATCCTCCTCCACTTCCAAGATCCAATACTGTTTCTCCTTGTTTAAGTGATGCAATGGCTTGTGGATTACCACAACCAATTCCCATATTTGATCCGTTTGGTACTTGATCATATTCTAAACTGGAATATCCCAATGCTTCAGAAACAGCAGCTAAATTGTTATCGGTGCTACAACAAGCAGCTTCTTTATTACTATCCAAACTAGTTTTTAAAGCGACTCTTTTATAGTTTTTCATTACTGATTCTCTCATGTCATTTTTTAATTTGTTTTCCATTTTTGTTATTTTATAGATTACTATTTAAACCATGACTACTTAGGTATAAAAAAGACGCATAATTTTTAATCTTTTTTAAAAACTAATTTTATATGCTTTGTTAAATACTCTTAAATGCAAGAAGTGCCTATAAATTTATAGGCACTTCCATGATCTAAAATCGGATAATTTAGGCTTTATCAACAGTATCTACGACTCGCTTGAAAGCTACTTCCTGATCCTCGTCTGCAATTATTTAATGATGAATTAACCATTCTATTTCTTCGAGAATTCCAAATTGTACTTTTTGATTTTTTTGTTGTGTTCATAATTTCTATTTTTAAATTAATACTCACAACCAAGACTCATTAACAGCATAAAAGACGCAAAAATTACTTACTTTTTTTTAAATGCTGCTGCAATGGTTTACAACTTTTCTTTATTTCAAATGAAGTTAAGTTTCCCTTTTCATCTAACTCCAAGTTGCTACATTCAATAATTTTTTCTTTTAATAGTTTTCTGGCTCGCTGTATTCTGCTTTTTGTAGCGGTTAAGCTCAGTGCCATTTTTTTAGCGACATCGGCTTGTTTAAGTTCTTCGATATCTGACAATTGAAGTGGTATTGCATATTTCTCAGGCAGTAATTGGATTAACGGATTTATAAATTCCGCAACTTCTTTGTAAGAATTAGTTGTGTCAGCTTCAATAACTTCAGGAAGTTCATTGGTAAATTTACCCTGTTTTTTAAGGTAATCAATAGTGGTATTATGCGCAATTTGAAACATCCATGACCTTACATTCTTAATTTCATTCCCTGAACAACAAGAATTGTAAACTTTCATTAATACTTCATGGCATAAATCATTTGCTATCTCTTCATTCTTAACTTTTTTTAATATATAGAATTGCAATCCATTATTGTACTCAAGCCATAGGGATGAAACTTTAGCATATTTTTCGATTTTTGTCATTTATCCTTATTTTACTAGACTCATTTGTTTAAGCTAACCTATTCGTAAAATATACTAAAAATAGTTAAGAATTTAGTGAAATATGATCTAACGTATTTTTATCCTTTTTGAAAACCTTGAATAGATCACTATTTTTTTCTTTGTATTTATAAAGTAGACTCCTGTTAATAGCACAACAGCTGCAATGACAGATTGGGTTGTAATCTCCTCATTTAAAAAATACCACCCTAAAAAAAGTGCAATTATTGGATTTACATAAGTTGATGTAGCCACTTTTTCAGGTGAAACAGTTCTTAACAAATAATTGAATGATGTAAAAGCAACAATGCTACCAAATACAATTAAAATGAGCATCGATAATTGAACTGACCCACTCCACTCAGTAGGAAAAGACCATACTTCACCAAATAATAAACTTCCAATTAATAACATAACCCCACCTGTTATCATTTGATATCCCGTATTTATAAAATAGTTGGATGGAAGGTCAGCTTTAGCTACAAACAAACTACCATATCCCCAACTCAACATACAACAAAAAATCATGAACATTCCAATGGCTGTACCTTCTTGACTTATAAGTTGTTTTTGACTCACCAACAAATAAATCCCAATAACACCTAAAATAACGCCAATAACTGACATAGTTTTGATTTTCTTCCCTTCTATAAATCGCATCATTATAAGTACAACAAGAGGTAGGGCAGAAATTTCAAGTGCTGCAAACCCACTATCCACATATTTAAGCGCCCATACAACTACCCCATTCCCAAATGTTAAAAACAAAAAGCCAGCTATCGTGCTATTTATAAATTGCTTACGCGTGATTGAAAGTTTCATACCCATAAATTTGGCAATTACAAATATCAATACACCGGCAATCATAAATCTAATTGCGGCTAACATAAAAGGTGGTAATTCCGTAACGGCAATTTTATTTAAAAGATAGGTAGAACCCCAAATAACATAAATAGAAAAAAACGCTAAAATAATTAGAACCGGATTGTTAACTTTATTCATAAATAATCAATTAGTACAAGTTTTAAAATTCAATATTAATAAAAACAATCGATTAAATTGTTAATTATTTCATTAAATAATTATAGCTAAACTTAACTATTTCGTTTTCGTTAATTTCCTTTAAACAACGTATATTTTATGACTAAAATCATAGTTCTTTCGTTAATCTTTTCATACTTTCGTACTCCTTTACTAGTATATTTTTCTACAATATCACAAAGTAATTTTTAAATAAATCAACTCCTTATAGAAGGAGTAACAAGTATGAAACAAAGAATTTTAATTGTAAATAGTGGTGGTGATTGTCCCGGAATGAATGCCGTAATAAGGGCGATTGTTAAACGCGCAAGCCAAGAGTCCAATTGTGAAATTATTGGAAGCATCAATGGATTTGATGGAATTTTATCAGAACCTCTAGAAATAATTCCTTTGAATGAAAAAGTTGTTGAAGGTATTCATATTCAAGGAGGAACTATTTTAACCACCAATAATAAGCGCAGTCCTTTTAATTACCCAGTGAAGCAACAAGACGGCACTATAAAAAACGAAGACTTAACAGACAAACTTATATACAATCTCAAAGTTTTAAATTTTGGTGCAGTTATTCATATTGGTGGAAATGAATCACATAAAATATCACTTCAATTGTCTCAAAAAGGGGTTAATATTGTTGGAATTCCAAAAACCATTAATAACGATTTATCGGTTACGGATTACTCTTTCGGATTTCAAACTGCAGCACAAGTTGCAACCGAAGCTATTGATAAATTAGTCACTACTGCAAATTCACACAATCGTGTTCTAATTTTAGAAGTTATGGGGCGCGATGCAGGTTGGATAGCCTTACATGCTGCCATTGCAGGTGGAGCTGATATCTGTTTAATTCCTGAAATTCCATTTAGTATTGATAAGATAGTCAAAAAACTGAAATCGAGATACACATCTAATGGTCGTGGATTTGCAAATATAGTTGTTGCTGAAGGCGCCCATTTTAAAGGTAAAAAGGGTGAAATTGAAATTGGAAGAATCTCTAGGGAAATTACAGCAAAATTAAAAGAGAYCAATTTTGAAGCTGATATTAGAGAAACCAGTCTGGGACATTTGCAACGGGGTGGAATTCCTATAGCCTTCGATCGAATATTGGCAACCGAACTAGGTGTTAAAGCTTTTGAATTGGTTAAAGAAAAGAATTTTGGAACCATGGCAGTTCATAAAAATGCTGAATTAACTCATATTGATTTGGATGATGTAATTAATCAATATAATAAGGTTGATTTAGCACATAATTTAATTCATACAGCAAAAGGAGTTGGTATTTCTTTTGGAGATTAGTTCATGTAAAGAGCAATTAATTTTAAATAAAAAATAATAGAAAATAAAGATAGGCATAAATGAAGAAAAAAGTATTAGTATTAACTGGTGGAGGCGATTGCCCAGGCTTAAATGCTGTTATTAGAGGAATTGTTAAACGAGCTGACCAAACTGAAGATTGGGAAGTTATAGGAAGTATCCAATCGTTTGATGGAGTTTTAAATGAACCCACAGAATTGATTGAATTAAACGAAAAATTAGTAGCAGGAATCCACTATCAAGGAGGTACTATTTTAGGAACAACAACTAAAGGAGGTCCTTTAGCTTGGCCTGTAAAAGAAAATGATGGTACTTGGTCATTTATTGACAGATCTGAAGAAATGATTCGGAAACTAAAGCATATGGGTGTAGAAGCTGTTATAAGCATTGGTGGTGACGGGTCTCAACGTATTTCTCAAACTCTTTTTGAAAAAGGGCTTAATATTATTGGAGTTCCTAAAACTATTGACAATGATTTATCATCTACTGATTACACTTTTGGATATCAAACGGCTGTTCAAATAGCAACAGAGGCTGTAGACAGACTTGTAACAACTGCGGCATCGCACAACCGAGTAATTATCCTTGAAGTGATGGGTAGAGATGCTGGGTGGATTGCCTTAAGTTCTGCTATTGCAGGAGGCGCGGAAATATGCTTAATTCCTGAAATCCCTTATGATCTTAATAGTATACTTTCAGTTATTAACAAACGCTTTAAAGATGGTAAAGGCCATGTAATTATTGTGGTTGCTGAAGGTGCTAAACCTTTAGATGGAGATGCTTTGTCTCAAGAAAGTGACGAAGTTGGTAACGAAAACTTAAAACTTGGTGGCGTTGCTAGCAAATTATTGAAAGATTTAAAAGCTGCTGGATGTAATGCCGATATGAGAGAAACAGTACTTGGTCACTTACAACGTGGTGGAGTTCCAATTGCTTTTGACAGAATTTTGGCTACTCAATTTGGTGTGAATGCAATGGAATTAGCATTGGAAGGAACTTTTGGTAAAATGGTAGCTTACCAACACCCTAGCATAGTAGCTGTTCCATTTTTGGAAGCAATAAGTAAATATAATTTTGTGAAGCCAGATTCATCATTAGTGCATACAGCCCGCGGAATTGGCATGTGCTTAGGTGATTAATTCAATATTATTTTAAAAATAAGTTGAACCAATACTTAAAAGAAAGGCTGAAATTAGAATTCTAATTTCAGCCTTTCTTTTAGTGAAAAATTATAACAATAATGCTAACGTTTTCTATTCCTCTGGAGGTCTACCATGAATTAATTCAAAGTCTCTATCAAAATTATCTCTTAAATATAAACGAAGTTTAGTTCTATAATCTTCTTTTAACCAAGTCACAAAATTATGGGTACTTCTGCAAATACATTTGGTATATCTCTCTACCCTATAATCAATATCATCGCTTAATTTTTTAGATAATTCATACGCGTCATATACATCTTCACTGTTTTCAATACATATTTTAGCATGTTGAATTATTGAACGCTCTAAAATAGCTTTTGACGATTCTCCGTTACTTATAGATTCAACATATACTTTTTTAATATCAAAATAAACTTCAGAAGAATTGGAAAAATCTTCTCTTAGCTCAGTTGGCATTTCATATTTAAAATTACTTTCTAACTCTTCGTCACCTAAAATTTTATCTAAATAATAGTTTGGTGCCCTAAATATTTTTTGCCAATCCAAATCTGATCCCCATTCCCCAAAACGATGTACGTTATTACCCAAATCAATAACCGAGAATGTTGGTTTATCTTTTAAAATACGAGAACCACGACCAATCATTTGATAATAGAGTCCGAGTGATTTTGTTGCTCTATTCAGAATAATCGTATTTACAGTTGGTTCATCAAACCCTGTAGTTAATATACTTACAGAAGTTAAAATGGCATGTGGGGTTTCTTTAAACCATTTCAATACCATTTTCCGATCTTTTTTATTATAGGTATTGTCTAAATGGGCAATAGGATATCCCGCCGCTTTAAAAGTTTCAAACACTTGAATTGACGTGTTAATTCCATTGTTAAAGATCAACGTTTTCTTTTCTTTTGAATGAAATTCATATGCCTGTACCAACTTGCTGAGCATATCATTATTAGTATACAAATCTTCGGAAGATTTTACGGTATAATCTCCGTTTGCTCCCACTTCTAAGGAAGTTAACCCAACATTATAAGAAAAAACTTCAGCACGTGCTAAAAACTCGTTTTCAATGAGTGATTCGATGGTTTCCCCAACAATTAATTCAGCATAATTATCTTTCATTGGAAGTTTTATGTTCGAACTCAATGGTGTTGCCGTAACTCCCAAAATAAATGACTTTTCAAAAAATTCAAATAATTTGGTAAATGAATTGTAATGCGCCTCATCAATAATCACTAATCCTATATCTGAAATATCAAATTTATCATCATTCAACCTATTATTCAAGGTTTCTACCATGGCAACAAAACAGCTGTAATTATCTTGATCCTCTAAATTTGCTTTGCTATCAACTACTTTATTAGCTACGCCAAATTCAGTAAGCATTGTTGACGTTTGTTTACACAATTCTATTCTGTGTGTTAATACCAATGCTTTTTTATTATGGTGTTTTAAATATTGTCTAACGAGCTCTGAAAATATCACAGTTTTACCACCACCCGTAGGTAATTGATACAATAAATGATAATCATCTGGTGCTTCTTCAAATCGTTTAAATATTTTAGTAATTGCTTCTTTTTGATAGCTATATAGATCTTTCCCAACTTTTCTTTCTTCTAATTCTATAGTTTTTTCAGACACGCTAATAGTTTTAAGTAGTTTTGCAAAAATACCGCCTTTATTAGGTTTAACAACTATTTATTAGCAAAGTTTCTAAATAAATAAAAAACATGTTCATCAATATTAACTCTTTAAGTGATTATTATCCTGTGAATCAGTACATTATAGAATATTTTTTTAGTTAAATAAATAATGAACGAGGAAAGAAAAAAACCCACAAAATTTAAAATTTTGTGGGTTTTAAAGTTTTAAACTAGATTCTTATAAATTTTTAGGACATCTTAAACAAACTATTCACTTGTCATTATAAACAATGGATTCATTTCAAAACTATTATAATTAGGACATAGCCTTTCTGTATTATAAAATTTTTCAATATTAACAAGTTTTGATTTACCTGTAACTACATCAATTGGTACATTATCATACCTACCATTCTTAAGAACTACTAATCTTCCATGAATTCCTTTAAGTATTAAATCTAATGCAAGGTTTCCATAAGCCATCGGTACAATTGAATCAATTGCATCAGGATCTCCTCCTCTAACAAGGTAGCCTAATTTTTGATTGATAACATTGACTGTTTTTCCATTGTTATATTTAGAGGACGATTTTTTTAATTGTTCTGAAACCAACTCGCCAATACCTCCAAGCTTTGCATGTCCAAATTGATCTTTTTCGTTATCCTTAAAAATCATATCACCTCCTTCAAACATAGCACCTTCAGAAACTAATACAACCGAATATTTACTTGGATTATCATATCTGTCTGCAATTAAAAGTTCAGAAAGTGCGTCAATATTAAACTTGTATTCAGGAATTACACATCTATTCGCAGCTCCTGCCATTGTTGGCAACATTGCCGTAAACCCTGCATATCTTCCAAAGACTTCTAACACTAAAAATCTTTCATGTGATCCGGCTGAAGTTCTCAAAGTATTAGTCATATTAATTGTTCTAGTAATGCAAGTACTAAACCCAATACAATAATCAGTTCCAGGGACATCATTATCCATTGTTTTTGGAATTGCTACGACTTTAACTCCTTCCTGATATAATCGAACTGCATAACTTAAAGTATCATCTCCTCCTATAGGAATTAAGTAATCAATTCCCAAGTAGTTTAGGTTACTTAAAATTACTTTTGTCATATCATTATATTCTTCTTGATATTCATCTTTCAAATGAGCTGGAACACTCGCTTTTGGTAGGTGACTTGGACGCGTTCTTGAACTATGCAAAAATGTACCTCCAGTTCTCCCAGTCCTATTCACTAATATTTGAGTAAGTTCAATAAAATTGTTACTATTATCGGTTTTTGAATCTTGAATAAGTTCAACAATACCAGCCCATCCCCGCCTTAAACCAATAACTCTATACCCCTCACGTAACGCTCTAAATGTAATTGCTCTAATTGCTGGATTTAATCCGGGAACATCTCCCCCGCCAGTTAAGATTGCAATAGTTCCTTTCACTTTTTTTGCCATATTATATGTTTTTTTTCAATTGATTAAATTACGAAAAAAAAGTAATTTAATTCATACTTTTTCTTAAATTGTAGTTTATGAAAGCTGTCACTGTAAAAGAACTAAAAACGGAGCTCACAAATTGTTCACATCAAGAAATCTTGGAGCTATGCTTGCGTTTATCAAAATTTAAAAAAGAAAATAAAGAACTGTTAACCTACCTTTTATTTGAATCGTCTTATGAAGAAGGGTATATAAACAGTGTTAAAATTGAAATTGACGAGCAGTTTGAGCTTATAAATACTAAAACATACTATTTTATTAAAAAAAGTGTGCGTAAAATTTTACGCTCTATTAAAAAATATATCCGGTATTCTAAAAATAAAGAAACTGAAATAGAGTTACTACTTTATTTTTGTAAAAAATTAGTTGAATTTAAACCTTCAATTAAAAATAATAATGTACTCTCAAATATCTGTGAACGAGAAATTAAAGCCATCCAAAAAAAGACGGCTTTATTACACGAAGATTTACAATATGATTACGAATTAGAGATTCAAAAATTAAATCTTTAAATTAGTACAATTCTAAACAATTTATTTTTGCATTAATTCGAGCCCTTGATTGATTCCTTTTTCTAATGCAGGAACTCCTCTATTCATCCAAACCGGCATGGCTTGATCTTTTAAATAATAATCAAAAAATTGCGCCATTCTAATATTAAAATCTTTTCTATTCTGAAGTTTTACCGGCCAATGAGGTTCACCATTATAATTCAAAAACCATGATGGTTTTCCAAGTCTTCTTAAGGCAACAAATAACTCTATCCCTTGATACCAAGGCACATGACCATCAGCATCATTGTGCATAATTAGTAAAGGTGTATTTATTTTATCTATATTAAAAATTGGTGAATTTTCAATATAACGAGTTGGATATTCCCAAGGTGTTCCTCCTATTCTACTTTGTGTATGTTCGTATTGAAATTGCCTACTTAAGCCTGTCCACCATCTAATTCCTCCATATGCGCTAATCATATTAGGCACTGGTGCACCAGATTCAGCAGCCTTAAAGATATCGGTTTTAGTGACTAAATAGGCTATTTGATATCCTCCCCAACTGTGCCCTTGAACACCTATATTATCTTTATCAACAAATCCTTTTTCTATTAAAGAAGTAACTCCAGAAATAACACAACTATACGCACTTTCGCCTGGGTAACCAATTCTATATTTAATATCGGGGTTAAATATCAAATAACCACGGCTGGCATAAAAACTATAATTAATTGTTGAACGACCCGCAGAAGGAGCTCTGTGATTAAAAATTCTATCTGAACTTTTTTCATAGAAATTTACAATCATTGGATACTTTTTAGATGCATCAAAATTTTCAGGCTTTATAAGCATTCCAGTGAGTTTTTCTCCGTCTAATGAAATCCAATTCACAAGTTCAGCAGTTCCCCAATTATAYTCTTTTTGTTGAGGATTWGCATTGCTWATTTTWDDTTGYTTTTTAAAACTTAAATCAGYAWAAAGAAGATTTGGAAATTCYTCAAAATTYTCTTTTGTAACTATTATTTTATTAGTTKCTTTAGCTTTTAAAGGHTTYGAATACTTATAAGGKCCAHTCATTAATTGCTTCCCTTTRTTAGTTRKCATGTTAARTTCATAAAACCCATTGTACTTATTTATTTCACTAAATGTAGAAAGCAACCMCTTTYCTTTAGTTTTTATAAAYCGTTCWTCTTTATCRAGTTTTAWATATCTATATCTCKTTTTATTTTCACGCCCTTTTGTAAGTCTTTTRCTTGAWCCATCAATWGGGTTAAARTTCCAWAWATCATATCTATCATAGATAATTAATGAYTCATCRTTTGTAGTCCATCCGGGTGAACCGTAAGATCTAGGGTGAGTAGGAGCATCGTTTAATTCATCATAAAACCCTTTTCCTTCAGTAAGCTTCGTGTATTTTGCTGTTTCAATAGCATATGTAAACCAAGATTTATCAACTGGATTATACCCATAAACATATTTTCCAGTCGGACTTAATTTAACCCTACCAATCACCTTAGTTAATACAGACATGGTTTTTCCAGTAGTCATATTTACAATGGCATAATCACGAGCTGTATTCCCAGTCCATTGACTTTCTAATTGATATGCTTTCGAATTACTGACCAATGAAAATTCTGAATTCCCTTCATTCCCAATTGCTACATTCGGATATTCTACTGATCCTAACTGAACTAGTTTATTGTTATTCTTAATATGAATTGCTGTCAAATATGATTTCTTTCTATCTTTCTTCACCCGTAATTCTTGAACCGTATACAATCTTGGTTCATTGTAAGTCCACACTTCAACATTTACAATTTCTTCCTCAATTAACGTTGTATCCTTCACTATTGGTGGTGTAGCCAGTCCAAAATACATTTTTGATTCATCTTTTGAGAAACTAATAGCACCATCTGATGAAACTCTGTATCCTTTTGGAGCTGTTAACCTATCTAAAAGTTTAATTGCAGTCATATTTCCTTCACTCCATAGATATAATTCATTCGGTCTTACCTGAACTTTTGTTGAGTCTGAATCAACTACAAAACCAATGTTTTTACCTGTATCACTTATATTTAATTGAAAATAGTTAGCTTTATGAGTACTAAATACCTTTGTTAAATTCTTATTCTCAAGATTATAAATATAAATACCTCCTTGATTTGTTGAATCATCTCCAGTAGTAGCAAAAGCAATTTTTTTAGCTTCTTTAGCAAACATATAACTCGTCACAAATTTAAAAGTATCCTGTTGTTGTAACTTTAAATCTCTTACTACCAAATGATAACCATTCTCTTTTCCAGGATTTTTAGTTTTTCCTTCTTTCTTTGATGTTGTATTCGTGGTGTCTTTTTTCTTTTTTTTAGCAGGTTTTTTTTCAAGCTGATACGCAAGAAAACCGGTCCATTTTTTAGGAATTTTATAAGACTTGATATTTCCTATTTTAAATATCGTATTATCGAGAAGGTTTAGTATTCCAATTGAATCCTTTGGTAATTCATCTTTTTTTACTTTTTCTCGTTTCAATGCTATCACACTGTCTTTCCAAGCTTTGATTTTAAAAATTGCATATTCGGAATTCTGTGTAAATTGACCTTCTTGTCCTCTTTGATAATCAAAAATTAGAGAAGCTTTGGAATCTTTTATTTTGAGATGATTGTCTCCTTCTCCTTTTTCAAGAGAATACATTACAAACTTACCGTTTGAAGAAATTGATTTTCCCTTTATTGTATTCCAAGTTTCAATATCTTTATGGTCGAGGACTTTTTTTTGTGAAAATACAGTAAATGAGACTAGTAATAGGGTTAAAAAGATGGTTGATTTCATTTGTGATCATTTATTTTTAACAAATATAATTTTTAATCTTTAATTTTTCTAAAAGAAAATTTAACTTTATATGAATTTTACAAATAAACTAATTTTTTATTTATTCAATAAAAAAGATCCCACCTCCATCGTATAAATAATCTTTTCCTAAGCTTACAACTTGTTGTCCATTTAAAGTAATCAATTTATGCAATGCTTTTCCATCTTTATGTTTAAGGATATCACCTAGAAAAAAGACTTGATCATTTAAGCTTCCCATGGTTCCTCCTATAAAACCATTTTTATGATCTTTTATCATTATTTCTGAAGSATTAAAATAGAAATAATCAATCTTATTTTTTTTTAATGATTTAACGATTCCTATATCTGAAGTAATTATTTTTTCATTGCCAATACTAAACATACTACAGCGTACATAGGCTTGAGGCAACTCAATTTGTTTTTTCCCATCGCAGTAATCTTGTATAGAATCGTCTGGGATTCCTTGCTTATAGAAAAAGTAGTTATTTGTATTGAAGCAATTATAATGGGTACTATTTATAAGGGAATGACCTACTTTCTTTTTCCCTATGGTGTATTGAATGTTATTATCATTGAGAAACTGGTTCAATTCTTTTGGTGAATTGGGTGCTATAATAAGCTTTTTCCCATCTTGAAACATAAAAATATCTGGATGCTCAGAAATCGAGTTGTAAGTAATATCATTAGAGGAAAATTCAAAAACAGCATTCACATAGTTGTTCAAGTTGTTTTTTATTTCTTTAGAACAGCGTTTATCAATTATAGCATACATTTAAATCAAAATCTTTCAAAGTGGCATCAGCTATAAATTTTACATCATACCCTTTCATTTTTAAATCAATTCTATTTATTCCCTTGTATCCAATAGCGTAATTTAGTTGTTTTTCTGCAACATAAATGCTCGATTCTCCTTTTTTATCTAATCTTTCGAAAAGAACATCTCGCCACAAAGAAGACAAAACCATTTCTTTGAACGAGGGGTGAATAGGCCCTGCTACAAGCGATTTTCCAAGTTCTAATTCATCAGAAGGATGTAATCCAACTCTTAACACTTTAATGTTAGCCTTTATAAATATTTTAAGTACTTCTTTGCTCCAATTAACAGCTTCATCTAATGAGAGCACTTTATATTGGCCGTTTTTATACATCCGTTCTAAAACGGTACCTTCAACTACGATAGTAGGATAAATACGTGTTGAATTAGCCTTCAACCTTACAATATCATTTGCTGTTTGAATTGATAATGCTAAAGTATCATGTGGCAATCCCAACATCATTTGTAATCCGAGTTCGAAATTTCTTTTTCGAATGAGTTGGGCCGCATTTTCAATAGCATCAAATTTATGGCCTCTCCCCGATTTAACGAGTACTTTATCATTGGTAGATTGAGCTCCCAATTCAATTGCTGTTACGCCATATTTTTCTAAAACATCTAATATTTCTTCTGAAATATAGTCTGGTTTAGTTGATATCCGGATTCCATGTACCTGTCCAGTTTTCACATAAACATATGCCTCTTTTAGGTAAGCAATCATTTCGCTTCTTGGAATTCCTGTAAAGCTACCTCCAAAAAATGCGATATTTATTTCTCTATTCTTTGGGATAGTTTCTAGATATACCTCAATAATTTTTCCTATTTCATTAGGTTTTGGGATTGTAAAGGTATTRCTAATCTTTTCTTGATTACAAAATACACATTGATGAGGACATGCTAACTCTGGAATAAATATTGGGATGTTACAATGTTTCAAACTACTTAATTCTTAAATTTTAACAAATTTAATTCCTAATTCTTTTTGAATTGCATGGATTTTTTGTTCTTCACCAGGAATAATTAACGCTATTGAATAACCTGTTTTTCCAGCTCTGGCAGTTCTTCCGCTTCTGTGCGTGTAATATTCTAACTGCTCTGGCAATTGATGATGGATTACAAAAGCTAAATTTGAAACATCAATACCTCTCGCAGAAACATCGGTTGAAATTAAAACTTGTTTGCTTCCATTTTTAAAACCACGCATAACCTTATCACGATCACGTTGTTGCATATCACCTTCTAAAGCGGTCACCGAAAAACCTTCTTCTTTTAATTGTTCGTATAATTTTTGAGTACCTAATTTAGTTCTGCAAAAAATTATTCCTCTATCATTACTTCTTTTATTCAAAATATTGATAAGAACATTTATTTTATCCTTTATTGTTGTCGTAACATAAAGATGCGTAATATTTGCATTCACAACTTCATGCCTATTCACCATAACTTTTGGGGCCTGATTGCTGATATATGTTTTTACAATTCGTTTAATATCATCAGACATCGTTGCTGAAAATAACCAAGTATTTCTAGTTCCAATTGTATATTTTAATATTCTATTTAAATCTTGTTTAAAACCTAAATTCAACATTTCATCAGCTTCATCCAGCACCAATGTTGAAATATTTTTTATATTAATATCACCTCGTTCAATTAAATCAATGAGTCTTCCTGGTGTTGCAACAACAATATGTGTTGTTCTTTGTAAAGCTTTAATTTGTTTATCTATTTTTTCACCTCCATAAACTCCTTCAACAAAAATTCTTTTATCAACATACTTCGTAAATTTAAACAGTTGCTTTTTAATTTGCTGAACCAATTCTCTAGTTGGAGCTAATATCAATGTTTGAATTTCAACTGAAGAATCATCTATCCCGTGTAAAATAGGTAATCCAAAGGCGGCAGTTTTACCTGTACCTGTTTGCGCCAATCCTATAAAATCTGTTTTTGAGTTTAACAATACTGGAATAGTTCTTTCCTGTATTTCTGTGGGTGATTTAATTCCAAGCTCTTTTAATCCTTGGATATATTCTTTACGAATTCCTAAATCTAAAAATGTCGACATAYTTTTTATTTATAAAAGTGCAAATGTACACTTATTTGTTTGAGATTGAGACCTTTTACATAATAATACATCTCCTAAAAAACAAAAAAGCTACTTGGTTAAGTAGCTTTTTAAATCTATGTTAATTACAATTAAATCTTTTTAACACGAACCGCATTCATACCTTTCAATCCACGTTCTAATTCAAAAGTTACTTTGTCGTTTTCTTTTATTTCTTCAAGTAAACCACTAACGTGTACAAAATATTTATCCTGAGAATTACTATCTATAATAAATCCAAATCCTTTAGAAGTATCGAAAAAGGAAACTTTACCTTGTTTATCGGCACTTTCTTCCTCTTCTCTATCCTCTTTTTTAGGAACACCAATTTCAATTGTTGATGCATCTACTTTAATTTTTCTAGCTGGATCAGGCGGTGTATCTGTTAATTGCCCATATTCATCTACATAAATAAATTCACTATTTTGCCCACTAGCTCTACGCTCTTCTTTTTTAAGTAGTTTGTCCTTTTTTTTCTTTAAACGCTTTTTCTCTCTHTCTTTTTTACCAAAGGTTTCTTGTGATCCTGCCATTAAATTTTTTTAATTTTTTATTGTTAAAACTGTTATTTCCTAAACAGTAAAGGTTGTCAATTAAAAACGAAATGAATGATTGGAAACGGGCAATTCTAAAATTGAGATATCAAGTCGTTAAAAAGACTAGCCACAGTGATAAATGATTTATAAAATAAAAAATTTACTGAAACTTTTGCAAATATAACATTTCAATTTTAATTTTCTTTAACTTTTTATTCTTTTTCAATAATACTATACTCAATTAAGAGCCTTACATACTGATTATCATTTGTATCTATTCAAATAATTGTCTAATTTGTGATTGTCTTAATAGGCAAAAACAATTTACTAATCAATCTTTTAATTATGACAAACTCAATTAAAAAACCAATTATTTCATTTTGGATAATTAGCATTATAGCCTTTCTCTGGAACCTTATGGGCGTTATGGAATATTTGAATACAGCATATATAACTGAAGATGCATTGGATTTATTACCTAAAAATGAACAAGATTTTTATACCAATACTCCAGCTTGGGTAACTGCAGCATTTGCCATAGCAGTGTTTGCTGGTGCTTTAGGGTGCCTAACTCTTTTATTACGTAAAAAATTAGCAGTTTCATTACTCATCTTATCTATGATTGCTGTTTTTATTCAATTTGGATATGTTCTATTCATCCAAAATTATATGGAATTTACAGGGTCTAGAATTATGATGCCATTGCTAATAATAATAGTTGCCATATTTTTAGTCTGGTACTCAAAAAAAGCTGAAAAAAATAGCTGGATTTCTTAGGCACATGATAACATAATTCTTAAAAGTCTGAATTTTAAATTCAGGCTTTTTCATGAAATAAACATTCATTATCATTTTTTTACTTTTGACTCATATGAAGAATTTATTAATTATTGGATTTGTTTGGCCAGAACCAACATCGACAGCTGCTGGTACAAGAATACTTCAACTTATTGATTTGTTTCAAAAAAATAATTATAAAATAACTTTTGTTTGTACATCTTCAAAAACTAAAACTCTTATAACTTAGAACAACTAAATATTGAAACAGTTCAAATAGAACTCAATAATGCTAGTTTCAATTCATTTGTAAAACAACTTAATCCAACATTCGTTTTATTTGACCGTTTTTTAACAGAAGAGCAATTTGGTTGGAGAGTGGCAGAGAGTTGCCCAAATTCAATTAGAATTTTAGATACGGAAGATCTACATTTTTTAAGATTGGCTCGACAAACAGCTTATAACAAGAAAATAGTGCTTTCATTAGATTTATTGATCAACGACATAACAAAACGTGAATTAGCGAGTATTTATCGCTGTGATTTAACGCTCATTATTTCAAAATTTGAATTGAAATTATTGAAAACAACGTTTAAAATAGATAAATCAATTCTACAATATGTTCCTTTTCTACACCATAAAATTAATTTAAAAATCCTTTCAACTTATCCATCTTTTGAAGAAAGAAAGAATTTTATAACCCTTGGAAATTTTAAACATGAACCTAATTGGAATGCTGTTTTATACTTAAAAAATCAAATTTGACCATTAATAAAACAACAACTTCCTGATGCAAAAATGTTGATATATGGTGCCTATTCAACCGAAAAAGTACTTCAACTCCATAATGCTAAAGACGGTTTCTTGATTAAAGGTTGGGCTGAGAACAGTAGTGACACTTTTAAAAATTCTAAAGTATGTTTAGCTCCTATTCAATTTGGTGCTGGGTTAAAAGGGAAATTAATTGAGGCCATGCAATATGGAACCCCTAGTGTTACAACAAGTATTGGAGCAGAAGCTATGCATGGAAAACTACCTTGGAATGGCTTTATTGATGATAATCCTGAAAAATTTTCATCAAGTGCAGTGCAATTATATACAAACAAAAAAATATGGTTGAATGCTCAACAAAATGGGGTTACTATAATTAATCGCTGTTATTCGAAAGAAAGATTTAGCATAAAGTTTTTAAAGAAAATTAAATTTATTCAAAATAATCGATTTGAGCATAGATTACACAATTTCATAGGTGCAATGTTAATGCGCCACACCCTAAGAAGCACAAAGTATTTATCCAAATGGATCGAAGAGAAAAATAAGTAATTACTCTAAATTTTTAATTTAGCTTTCCTCAGATTCTAATTTAAGTATTTTCATCATTTCAAGAGGAATTCGGATCGGTTTCATTGGTTTTTTTTCTAACAATCACCAAATTGTTTTGGCTTTTGCAATTATTTTTGATTCCTTTTTAATTTCAACAAATCGCTCTGATTTTACACCAAAAGAAGCCCCTTTCCATGTATGCACCATAAGTTCATCATTTAATTTTGCTGAAGATAAATAATCCACCTCATGCCTTAAAACTACCCAAACATATTTAGCACCAAAATTTAAACACTTAAACWTTCCCAGTGCTTTTGTGCTGCTTTTTGTACCCATTGAACATAGTGAATATTGTTTACATGATTCAGGTTATCAATCTCATTTTTAGTTMCTTTCAATAAAAATGTATGTGTTTTTTTTTATTCATGCTCAATTAGATTTGTTAATGAAGACACCCTAGAATATTCATATTTAGTTGCCTTATACAAACGTCAAAAATTTGATGATAAAATAATTGGATTTATAAATGTTATAATTTACATTTACAACACCTAGAAAAGTTCAAGAATTTTTAGTCTTTTAAYMTTAWTTWNTTAAAAKATGGTTAAAAGATTTACAGTCGTGATAGATTGTGTTATAAGAAATTATCGTGGGGACGACAATTTTTTTCATATTTATTACGGCTGTTTTTAAATGAATTATACTACAGTTATATTAAAACAGTTGTATCAAAATCTGACTATACTACCGTTGTGGGGACGACAATTACAAGATTTTAACAACTGTTTTTTTTTGAAAATTGTTTATATATTACATTACAATACACCTATTTATGGGTATCACAATTCTTCCTAATTTATTTTTGAATTGAAAATACGGGATCAACGTATTTATGTAAATACTTGCAAAATTATTTCTTATTTCGTTTGCTTGCAGTTTTCCAATTAGGCTCATAATTATTGTTTTGTTTGCAGTGATTAAATTTCATAATAAAGAGGCAGAAACAAGGTTCTTACTAACCATCTAACTTCATAAAAGCATTTTCGGATTGCTTTATTTAGTATGTGACTACAGTGTTTCTACCTCCAAATATGATTTACTTTTTCAATAATTCTTACTTATCTAATTAAACTTTCTTACTAATTTAATTCTCACTTCTCTGCTAGCAAATACATTTAGAGGGATTAAAAATGTATTTGTTAACAGAAAAATATTTTCAACTTGGGGTTGATTTATTTATTCCTTATTTTTATCAATAATTTATTTAATGTTAAAATTTCATTGCTAGTTAAATTATCTACGATGTTATTTTCAAATTCTTGATGATTTATATCTATTTCAGCTAACAAATTTAAACCTGCTTCAGTAATTCTTATTTCTACCTTCCTCCTATTCACTTCACTTTGAATTCTTGTTATGAAACCTTTTAATCGTAATTTTTCAACTAAACGTGTTGTATTACTATTTTTACTTACCATCTCAGCTTGTAATACTAAAAGATTTGCTGGTTTGCCTTTCAATAATCTTAAAGAACGTAAAATTTGAAATTGTTGAATTGATAATGCATATTGTTTAAGATGATCTGAAAACTTTTCATTCATCCAGTTACCTGTGTGCAAAATATTTGCAATTGTAAAATCAGGTAAATTTAACGCTGCATTTTTATCATGTTCATTCAATTTCGGGGGACAACAATTATCTATACTACTATTGTATATACATCAAATGTATGTACATTTATTAAAACAACCAAATTTATTTTTTAAAAAAGCGAATTAATTTAAAAAAAACGAGGTTAAAATGAAAGTTAAATTTTAGCTATAAGAAATATTCAGATCTAAAAATAATACGATAATAATTTAGCTAATGTTTTCATATTCAGCACTTATCAATAAATAATAGCAACTTATTTATCTCTTGTACTTATACCAAATAATCGGTTATAAAAAAATATATTCTTGCTGTAAATTAATATTCGAAATTATAAGTAAGTTGATTCATTGTTCAAAAATACACGATGATTTAAATTAAAATAATTAGTTTAATGCTAAACCAAACTTGAATACTTTTCGTCAAGCTGGTCACATTTATAGTCCTTGTGAATTCTGTTAAACCTATAATTATGCGAGCATGGTTGAGTACTATTTAATTAAAAAAAGCTCCCAATGAATTGGGAGCTTTTAGCAATATTATTTAATAATTGATTATCTGAATGAAATTTTACGCATACGTAAACTTAGCGGAGTTACTTCTAAATACTCATCATTTTTAATATACTCCATGCATTCCTCTAAAGAAAATTCTCGCTTAGGTGCTATATTTACAGCAGTATCAGTACCAGACTTACGAACATTAGTTAATTTTTTACCTTTTGTAAGATTGATTGACATATCTTCTTGTTTGTTATTTTCTCCTACAACTTGCCCCTTATAAATTTCTTGATTGATATCTATAAAAAAGGTTCCCCTGTCTCCAAGCTTATCAATTGAATAAGCAGTAGCTTTTCCTGCATCTCCAGAAATTAAAGCACCATTATTTGAAGTTGTAATTTCTCCTTTATAAGTATCAAAACCTCTAAGTCTATGATTTATTATGGCTTCTCCTTGAGTAGCTGTTAATATTTTATTCCGTAGTCCTATCAATCCACGTGAAGGAATATCAAATTCTAAATGTTGCATGTCACCTTTTGGTTCCATTACTAACAAGTCTCCTTTTCTAAGAGTTACCAAGTTAATTGCTTTACTCGCTGATTTTTCTGGTACATTGATTACCAATGTTTCGTATGGTTCACATTTAACTCCATCTATATTTTTGATTATTACTTGTGGTCTCCCAACTTGCAACTCATACCCTTCTCTACGCATTGTTTCAATTAAAACTGATAAATGCAATATTCCACGACCATAAACATTAAATTTATCTTCCGAATCAGTATCTTCTACTCTAAGTGCTAAATTCTTTTCTGTTTCTTTGTATAATCTATCACGTAAGTGACGAGACGTAACGTATTTTCCTTCTTTTCCAAAAAACGGAGAATTATTAATTGTAAACAACATACTCATTGTAGGCTCATCTACTTTTAAACGTGGTAACGCTTCTGAGTTTTCTAAATCTGCAATTGTATCACCAATTTCAAATCCTTCAATTCCTGTTATTGCACAAATATCTCCACTTCTTACCTTAGCTGCTTTATTTTTGCCCAAACCTTCAAAGGTATGTAATTCCTTAATACGTACCTTTTTAGTACTACCATCAGCTTTACAAAGCATATAATCTTTTCCTTCTACTAAATCACCTCTAAAAACACGTCCAATTGCAATTCGTCCCACAAAAGATGTAAAATCTAATGAAGTAATTTGCATCTGTGGTGTTCCCTCTTTATAAGGAGCCTCAGGTATATTTTCTATAATTGAATCTAATAATGGAGTAATATTATCCGTTTCATTTTTCCAATCAGTACTCATCCAACCATTTTTAGCGGATCCGTAGATAGTATCAAATTCTAACTGGTCTTCTGTTGCATCTAAAGCAAACATTAAATCGAATACTTTTTCATGTACTATATCTGGTGTACAGTTAGGTTTGTCTACTTTATTTACTACAACAATTGGTTTTAAACCAAGTTCTAATGCTTTTCCCAATACAAACCTTGTTTGTGGCATTGGACCTTCAAAAGCGTCTACCAATAATAATACACCATCGGCCATTTTTAATACACGCTCAACTTCACCTCCAAAATCTGCGTGACCAGGAGTATCAATTACATTAATTTTAACACCTTTATAGTTTACAGAAACATTTTTCGATAAAATAGTTATTCCTCGTTCGCGCTCCAAATCATTACTATCCAATAATAATTCAGTCCGTATTTTACGATCATCTAGTATTTTTGCTTGGTCAATAATTTTATCGACCAATGTAGTTTTACCGTGGTCAACGTGTGCTATAATAGCTATGTTTCTGATAGATTGCATACTTAATTTTTTAAGAAGTTGCAAAAGTAGTTGTTTTATTTTGTTTTTAGCTACAAATTTAAAATAATAAAATTATTTAATTTACTGATTTACAGCTATATAAAAAAGAGCTATTCAAATAGTACTTCTTTATATAGAAAGCTAAATTTAAATTTTTCGCCTTTTACGTTCCGTTTTCAGCAAGTTTAATTCTCTGCTTGTTTGCCCAGCAACAGAAGTGTTCTCTTCAGCTCGTCTAATTAAATAAGGCATCACATCACGTACAGGACCAAATGGCAAGTATTTAGCCACATTATAACCTTCTTTAGCAGAATTATAGCTTATATGATCGCTCATCCCGTATAATTGTCCAAACCAAATTCTTTTATCTTCTCTAGATAAATTATACTGTTCAATTAAATCCATTAATAAATATGAGCTCTCTTCGTTATGAGTTCCTGAAAAAACCGCCATATCGTCAATATTTTCAATCATATATTTTTGAACATCATTGTACATTTTATCAGTTGCTGCTTTATCAATACAAATTGGGTCTTTATAGCCATATTCTTCAGCGCGCTCACGCTCTTTCTCCATATAAGCACCTCGAACTAATTTCATACCAATTTTAAACCCTTGTTCTTTTGAACGTTGATACATTTCTTTTAAGTAATCCAAGCGGTCCCAACGATATAATTGCAAGGTCCCAAACACAATAACTTTCTCTTTATTATATTTTACCATCATTTCTTCAATTAAATCATCAGCAGCCTTTTGCATCCAAGTCTCTTCAGCATCAATCAATAGCGGTACACCGGCGTCAAAGGCAGCTTTACTCACTATATCATAGCGTTCTTTAATACGTTTCCATTCTACTTTTTCATGGGTATCTAATGCCTCGCCTTCAGTTATTTTTTGGTAGATTTTAAATTTTCCGAAACCTGTTGGCTTAAAAACTGCGAATGGCAAACTCAATTTTTCTTTACCAAACTTTATGGTGTTTAGCGTTTTTTCCATTGCTAAGTCAAATTGCTCCTCAACCTCTTTCCCTTCAGCAGAATAATCTAACACTGAATGTACATTTTTTGTGTACATTTTGTCTATTACAGACATACAATCATTTTCCGTGACACCACCACAAAAATGATCAAACACTGTAGCACGAATAATCCCTTCAACTGGCAAACGCGTTTTTAAAGCAAATTTAGTAACGGCTGTCCCAATTTTAACAAGTGAATCTCGTTTTATCATTTCAAACAAATAGAAAGCTCTATCAAGTTCAGAATTCGATTTTATGGCAAAAGCAACCTCAGTATTATCAAATAATTTTTTCATTCTAAATTAATTTACACAAAGATACTTCCTAAGAGTTTATTTTTTCATTTTTTTCTCCTTAATTTGCACAAAAATATTATCCTAAATGCAACCTATTTTATCCAATAATTATTACGTAAATTTTCAAGAAGATGCTTATGAAAAATTAAACACTTTTTTAGTTGATTTTGATCCTTCTTTAATTTTTATTTTGGTTGATGAAAATACTAATAATAATTGCCTCCCTTTATTTCTTGAACAACTTGAAACCACTAAATTAATTGAAATAATAGAAATTGAATCAGGTGAAACGAATAAAAACCTAGATACTTGTACAGGTGTATGGAATRCCTTAACTGAATTGGGCGCAGATAGAAAAAGTTTATTACTCAATTTAGGTGGTGGAGTAATTACGGATTTAGGAGGATTTGTTGCTTCAACTTTTAAACGTGGTATTTCCTTTGTCAACATTCCTACAACGTTACTAAGTATGGTTGACGCTTCTGTTGGAGGAAAAACTGGAGTAGACCTAGGTGTTTTAAAAAATCAAATTGGGTTATTTTCCGATCCTGAAATGGTTATTATAGATCCTCTTTATTTAGAAACTATCTCTGATCGCGAATTACGTTCTGGGTTGGCTGAAATTATTAAATATGGAATTTCATACGATACTAAACTTTTAAATAAGATAAATAATTTTAAATTACTTAKCATCAGTAATATATCTACTTTGATTCATCGTTCTATTGAAATTAAAAATGAAGTGATTACTGAAGATCCAAAAGAAACGGGTCTTCGTAAAATTTTAAATTTTGGTCACACGCTAGGTCACGCAATTGAATCGTATTTTTTGGAATCTGATGATAAAGAAAATTTAACACATGGTGAAGCAATTGCTATTGGTATGATAACAGCAGCTTACATCTCTGGAGTTTTATTAAATTTCCCTTCAGAAAAAATAAAAACCATAAAACAAACAATTCTATCTATTTATGAAAAAGTTTTAATTGATTCTTCAGATTATGATTCAATTATCGAATTTCTAATTCACGACAAGAAAAATGTAGGTGGGCAAGTAAATTTTGTACTATTAACTGATTTTGAAAAGTATAAATTAGATTGTAAAGTAGAAACAGGTTTGCTTATTAAAGCATTAGATTTCTATAATTCTTAACAACAATCAGCGATGACTTCTCTATAAACTTCTTTATAAAAGGGCAGGATACTTTTCAAGCTAAATTGTTTTGCTTGTTTCAGCGCATTTTGTTTAAACTCATCCAATCTGTCTAAATCACTAAGAATATAGATGCCATTTTTAGCCATATCATCCGTATCTCCAACATTACTTAAAAACCCTGTTACACCATGTAAATTAACTTCTGGTAATCCTCCTGAATTTGTTGAAATTACGGGTGTTCTAGCTGCCATAGCCTCTAAAGCGGCTAAACCAAAACTTTCAGTTTGAGAAGGCAATAAAAATAAATCTGAATAGCACAGTAATTTATTAACTTCATTACTGTTCCCCATAAAAAGAACTTTTTCAAGTATTCCTAATTCTTTAGCCAGACTTTCTAAATTTTCTCTATCGGGACCTTCACCAACAATTAATAATTTAGAAGGTATTTCTTTTTGAATTTTATTAAAAGTATCTATGACATCTGCAGCTCTTTTTACTGGGCGTAAATTACTAACATGTATAATAATTCGTTCATTCTCATTGGCAATTGTATCTCGCTGACATTCTTCTGAATCAATTTCCGGATACTGCTCAAAATCAATAAAATTATGAATCACCCTTATGTCTTTAGTAATATTAAATAAACGTAAGGTGTCGTTCTTCAAACTTTCTGAAACTGTAGTTACCACATCAGAATTATTAATGCTAAACTCTACAGCCGTTTTATAATTGGGATGACTACCGACTAAAGTGATATCTGTACCATGCAATGTTGTAACAACTTTAAGTTCAATTCCTTTTTCCTTCAACATTTGTTTTGCCATATATGCAGCATAGGCATGTGGAATTGCATAGTGGACATGTAAGATTTCCAAATTGTACATTTCAACAACTTCAACCATTTTACTCGACAATGCCAGTTCATATGGCTGAAACTGAAACAAAGGGTATTCTTCAACAAAAACTTCGTGAAAATGAATATCATTAGAAATGAAATCCAGTCTAACCGGTTGCTTATAGGTTATAAAATGTACATGATGACCTCTTTGAGCAAGCGCCATACCTAATTCGGTTGCTACTACTCCACTCCCTCCAAATGTTGGATAACAAACTATACCTATTTTCAAACCCCTAAATTTTTATTTATGGAGGTAAATATAGTAGTATTCTTGCAACTTTACCGAAAGTATATTATAAATTAATCATAAAAAAATCCTGCATTTTGCAGGATTAAGTTTTAAAAATCTCCTAATGTTTCAGGATTTTGATTTAAAGCATCTTGTAATTGTGCATCGCTTGGTGGTTTTCCATGCCATGCATGTGTGTGCATCATAAAATCAACCCCATTCCCCATTTCAGTATGCAATAAAATACAGACTGGTTTTCCTTTTCCTGTTAAGGATTTAGCTTCAGCTAAGCCTTTTATGATACTTTCAATATCATTACCATTCTTAACTTCTAAAACAACCCATCCAAAAGCTTCAAATTTTGCTTTTAAATCACCTAATGGCATTACATCATCCGTTGCTCCATCAATTTGTTTTAAGTTATAATCAACTGTAGCAATATAGTTATCTATCTTTTTCCCAGCAGCATACATAATAGCTTCCCAGTTTTGCCCCTCTTGTAATTCTCCATCACCATGCAATGAATAAACAAGTTTATCATCTCCGTTCAATTTTTTTGACTGCGCCGCTCCAATTGAAACACTCATACCTTGCCCTAATGATCCAGAAGCAATTCTTACTCCAGGTAATCCTTCATGCGTTGTTGGGTGACCTTGTAAACGTGTATTCAACTTTCTGAAAGTTGCTAATTCATCAATAGGAAAAAAACCACTTCGTGCTAAAACACTATAATAAACTGGCGAAATATGACCATTTGATAAAAAGAATAAGTCTTCATTAGCACCATTCATAGAAAAGTTACTAGAATAGTCCATAACTTTCTGAAACAATACTGTTAAAAATTCATTACACCCCAATGAACCTCCTGGATGACCTGATTGCACTGAATGCACCATTCTCACTATATCTCTTCTGACTTGTTGTGCAAAATCTTGCAGCTGCTGTGTAGTTGCCATTTTTTATTATTTAATTTAAAGTGGCAAAAATAGTAATTTTGAAACTTGAAATACTAAATTTTTGAAATAAAGTTATTGAAGTATTGTCAACAACTTACGTTTTTTCTTTTTTCTTTTTTGCAGCGGGGAACAGCACATTATTTAAAATTAATCGATATCCTGGCGAATTAGGATGTAAATCTAGCTCTGTTTTTGGATCTCCTACCCTATGTTGATAGTCTTCTGGGTCATGCCCTCCATAAAACGTAAACATTCCTTTTCCTTTAACACCGTGAATATAACGCGCTTCTTTATTCAATTTMTTTTCACCTAATACCAAAACAGTAGATTTTACTGATTTTCTTTCAAAAGATGTCGTTTGCCCCATAAAACCTTTGACTAACTGCGTATGGTTTTGTGTTAACATTGTTGGAATTGGATCCCATTTTGCAGAATATTCCTGCAATGAAAAATAATCTGATGTGCGTTTAATATTCCTACGTTTTCTAGTCATATCGATTGAAGAAAATTCATATTCAATAGGGTTTCTTATTAGTTTGAAATCTTTAAAAGCAAGTGTTTTATTGTAATCTATTTTAGCTTGATAATTAATTTCTGAAGGATCTCCATCAAACATAGTTTCACAAATATCAACTCCTTCAGCTGCCAAAGCAATATCAAAGCTGTCTGTAGCAGAGCACATAGCAAACATAAAACCGCCTCCAATAACAAAATCTCTAATTTTAAGAGAAACTGCTAATTTTTCTTCAGAAACTTTAGCAHAACCWAGTTCACTAGCTAACTTTTCAGAAGCCATTTTTTGGGCTATATACCAGGGTGCTGTTCTATACGCGCCATAAAATCTACCAAATTGHCCTGTAAAATCTTCGTGATGCAAATGCAACCATTCATATAATAGTAGTTTTTCTTCTAGAACTTCTTCATCATAAATTATATCAAATGGAATTTCAGCATAAGTTAATACGAGTGTAACAGCATCATCCCAAGGCAATTTACTTTTAGGTGAATACACTGCAATTTTAGGTGCTTTTTCTAAAATAATAGCCTCCATATTTTGTGAGGGGCTGCTTATTTTTTTTAAAATTTGTGTTGCTTGAGTATCAGAAATTACGTGATAAGTAACTCCTCTAATTTTACACTCATAACGGGTTGCCTCATTATCCTCTAACAAAAAAGAACCACCTTCGTAATTTAATAACCATTTCGCAGTATTCCCCTGTTCTAAGGACCAATATGTTATTCCGTACGCTTTTAAATGATTTGCTTGTGAACTATCATCCATAGGAATTATTATGAACGATGCGTACATAGTATGAGAAATTAAAATAAAAAATACAATCGATGATTTTGTAATCACCAGCGTATTCAATTTTAATTTTTTAAAAAGGCACGTCTTCATTTTCTAAATTATCATGAGCACCAAAAGCATCTTGTGCACTTGGCATACTTTCTGAAGGRATTACATTCATTTTCGATTGAAATTCGCTTCCAAAATCTTCATCTAAATTACTAAATTGTGCTAAATGTCCTATAAATTTAAGTTTAATATTCTCTAAACCACCATTTCTGTGTTTTGCAACAATAAACTCTGCTTGACCTTCACAAGGTGTTCTCTCTTCATCATCCCACTCTGTAAGTCCRTAATATTCTGGGCGATATATAAAMGAAACAATATCCGCATCTTGTTCAATTGCACCAGATTCACGTARATCGGAYARYAATGGTCGCTTATTYCCWCCACGAGTTTCAACAGCACGWGATAATTGRGAAAGTGCAATAACAGGTATCGCTAATTCCTTTGCCAGTGCTTTTAAATTTCGAGATATCATCGAAATTTCTTGTTCTCTATTTCCTCCTTTTTGTGACGTCCCAGCAGTCATTAATTGCAAATAATCAATAACAATAACTTTTATTCCATGTTGTGAAGTTAAACGACGTGCTTTTGCTCTTAAATCGAAGATAGATAAAGAAGGTGTGTCATCAATAAAAATAGGTGCTTTTGTTAAGTTTTTAACTTTTACGTTTAATTGCTCCCATTCATGTGGCTCTAAATTTCCCTTTCTCAATTTTCCTGAAGAAATTCCTGTTTCACTAGAGATCATACGAGTAATTAATTGAACTGATGACATTTCTAATGAAAATATTGCGACTGGAATATCAAAATCTATGGCCATATTTTTAGCCATGGACATTACAAAAGCTGTTTTTCCCATCCCTGGTCGAGCAGCCAAAATAATCAGATCTGAAGGTTGCCATCCAGAAGTTAACTCATCWAAACGAGTAAATCCAGTTGCTACACCACTCATCCCCGATTTATTAGAAATTTCTTGTATTTTTTTAATTGCTTTATCTACCAATCCTTCGGCAGATTCAGAACCTTTTTTAAGATTTCCTTGTGTTACTTCAAAAAGTTTTGACTCGGCATCATCTAACAAGTCGAACACATCAATAGTTTCGTCATAAGCTTCTTCAATAATTTCAGAGGAAATAGTAATTAATTTTCGTTGAATATATTTTTGAAGAATAATTCGAGCATGAAATTCTATATGCGCTGAAGATGACACTTTTTGAGTTAAACCAACTAAATAAAAATCGCCGCCAACAGCATCTAAATTATCTGATTTTCGCAATTGATTAGCAACAGTTAATAAATCGGTAGGCTCAGAATTTTGAAATAATGTAAATATTGCAGCATAAATTAATTGATGTGATTCTTTGTAAAAAACAGCTGCATGTAAAATGTCAATAACATCGTCAACTCCTTTTTTATCAATCATCATTGCACCCAATACAGCCTCCTCTAAATCAACAGCTTGCGGTGGTATCTTCCCTTTTTCTAGGTTGATTACTGAACTCTTTTTAAACTTATTTGATTGTATGGGTTGCAAATTTTTCACACTATATTTAATTTATATTTATAACAACAATTTTTCGAAAAGAGAACTACTAAATTTCACACATTTTTTTCATTAAAACAAATGTAATTTTTAAAACAMRRWTWYRKMWTKAMKYYYYARKKRRRYYWWWMCNCATTTSWWKKKRAMRAATWAWRSWKWKWTGWTAWTWWYWAWKWMAAMAMAAYTTTCTAAACATTAATTTATATTTTTGAGCAATGAAACAGAAAAATATCTATAAAATTCTAACCCTGCTTTTAGTAATGCAATGGGCTTTTATACAACTTATTGCTAATTACCCCAGTAGTGTTGAAAAGTATTACTCAAACGGATTGTATACTTACATTTCAAAATTTCTCAGAGTTATTTTTGGATGGATTCCTATTTCTATAGGAGATATTTTATATGCAATTATTGGTGTAATTTTTGTAAAGGGTATTTATACTGTACTTAAAACAAGAAAAATTAACCTCAAAARTACCCTCTTTAAAATTGGAGCAATTTTATCAATTTTTTATTTCTTGTTTCATTTTAATTGGGCCCTTAATTATTTTAGAACACCCCTGTTTAAGATCTTAAATTTTGAAAAAACCACTTATGTTTCTAATGAATTAGTTGATTTTACCAAAATGCTAATTTTAAAAACTAATCAAGTTCATGTTTCAATTACTAAAAATGATACTATCGTAGTTGAAAACCCCTTAAATAAAATTCAAATAAAAGAACTTTCATTGCTTGCCTATGAACAATTACAACTAAAATATCCTCAGTTTAAGTTTGAACATCCATCCATAAAACATTCATTATTTAGTATTCCTTTAACTTATATGGGTTTTGCAGGTTATTTAAATCCAATCACTAATGAAGCTCATATTAATTCTCTAATTCCTAAAAATAACTRTCCTTCTACAATATGTCATGAAATTGCTCATCAAATTGGAATCGCATCAGAAAGTGAAGCTAACTTTATTGGGTATTTAGCCACTATTCATTCAAAAGATGCCTATTATAATTATGCAGGTTATTTAACTGCTTTACGTTATTGTTTATTTGATATTTACAGGGCTGATCCTGAAGGATTTGAACTATTAAAAAACGATATTAACAAGGGTGTTTTAAAGGATATGCAACAAAATCAGGATTTTTGGAAATCGTATCAAAACTGGTCTGAAAAATATTTTAAAAGTTTTTACGATTCATTTCTAAAAGTAAACAAACAAAAAGACGGTATTAAAGGATACAATAAAATGGTGTCTCTTTTAATAAGTTACTATAAAACAGAGAAATTATAGCCAACGTATTCTAGAATTAATACCGTATCTTTTTATTTAACCAAAGTTATACTCGTTTTTAACACTTCAGAAAGTCTTAATTTTATGTTAAAACAGTTTTTAATTACTCAAAACTGAAATAGAAAATTAACTTTAATCTTTAAAAATCAAATCAACCTCATTATGAAAAAATCAATTCTTTTGATGTTATTCCTATTTTCAATTGGTGCAAATGCACAGGAATACTTTCCWAATAACACAGGAGTTAAAACAACCAAAAACAATACAGTAGCATTCATTAATGCTACTATTTACATTACTCCAACTCAAATAATTAATAAAGGAACTTTACTTATTAAAGATGGAAAAGTATTGAATGTTGGAGCTTCGGTTACTATCCCTATTGACGCTAAAATAATAGATTTAAAAGAAAAATATATATATCCCTCATTTATCGATGTTTATTCTAGTTTTGGGATTAAAATACCAAAAAGAGATCGAACTTCTAGAAATAGTGCTCCTCAGTATGATGCTACAAGAACAGGATATTATTGGAATGACCATATTCGACCTGAAACAAATCCTATTACTAAATTTAGCTTTGATACCAAAAAGGCTAAAGAACTATTAAAAGCAGGGTTTGGTATCGTAAACACCCATTTACAAGATGGAATTGTGAGAGGAAATGGACTTTTAATTGCTTTAAGTCCTGAATTAAATGATGCATATAGAATGTTAGATAAAAAATCGGCACACTATTTATCATTTAAAAAAAGTAACCAATCTAGGCAAGCGTATCCTAATTCTTTAATGGGATCAATGGCATTGTTAAGGCAAGCCTATTTTGACGCTGATTGGTACGCTAAAGGTGGTGCTAAAAACAAAGATTTATCATTAGAGGCTTTAAACAACAATAGAAATTTAGTTCAAATTTTTGATGCAGGTGGAAAACAAAATGCGCTGAGAGCAGATAAAATTGGTGACCAATTTGGAATTCAATATACCATAGTTGGAGGCGGTGATGAATATGAAAATGTGCAAGAACTAAAAGCTACCAATGCTACTTTTATCATTCCAATTAATTTCCGAAAAGCGTATGATGTGAGCAATCCTAATTTTACAAGTAAAATTGACGTAAGTGATATGCGTAAGTGGAATCAAGAACCTTCAAACTTAAGTATATTACATAAAAATGGAATTTCATTTTCATTGACAACGCATAAATTAAAATCGATTGCTGATTTTAATAAAAATCTTCAAAAGGCAATCAAGTATGGGTTTGACAAAACAGCGGCACTGGAAGCATTAACTACTGTACCAGCAGCTATTTTAAGAAAATCAAATGAAATTGGAACGCTGAAAAAAGGAAGATATGCAAATTTCTTAGTTACATCAGGTAAAATTTTTGAGAAGAAAACAATGATTTATGAGAATTGGGTTCGAGGAAGTAAGAATGTTGTAAACGAAATGAATATTAAAGATATTACCGGTAATTATACACTTTCTTTTGGTAGTACTAATTATGATCTAACCATAAAAGGAACAAACAGGAAACTAAGTACGGTAATAAAAAAAGATAGCATAAAAATAAAATCAAAAATTAAATATAAAGACAATTGGGTGAATATTACCATTAATGGCAAAAAGGATTCATCAAAATTTAGTCGATTAATTAGTAGAATTTCAGACAAATCAAATGATTTAGTTGGAACTATGATTGATGAAAATGGCAATGAATTAAAATGGACCGCTGTCAAAAAAGATTCAGAAGAAAAAAAAGAAAAGAGAAAAAAAGACAACGTCACTTCTACTCCAACATTAATGCCTGTAACTTTTCCAAATATTGGTTTTGGTTTTACTGAAAAGCCAAAACAAGAAACTATTTTGGTGAAAAATGCTACGGTATGGACAAGTGAAAATAGCGGTATCTTATACAATACAGATGTTTTATTAAAAAATGGTAGAATTGCTGAAATTGGAAAAAATATTCAATACAGAAAAGCTAAAATTATTGATGGAACTGGAAAACATTTAACAGCTGGTATTATAGATGAACATACACATATAGCTGCTGTTGCTATCAATGAAGCTGGTCATAATTCCTCTGCTGAAGTTACCATTGAAGACGTAATAAACCCTGACGACATAAATATTTACAGGAATTTAGCAGGTGGTGTTACATCAGCTCAAATTTTACATGGATCTGCAAATCCAATTGGTGGTCGATCGGCAATTATCAAGTTGAAATGGGGTGCTTCTGCTAATGAAATGCTTTACAATAACAGTCCGAAATTTATTAAATTTGCTTTAGGTGAAAACGTTAAACAATCTAATTGGGGCAGAAATAATAACGTACGATTTCCACAAACCAGAATGGGTGTTGAACAGGTTTATATAGACTACTTTCAAAGGGCTAAAGAGTATGATGCATTTAAGAAAACTGGAAAACCATTCAGAAAAGATCTTGAATTAGAAACCTTAGCTGAAATTTTAAATAAAGAGCGTTTTATCTCTTGCCATTCCTATGTGCAAAGTGAAATTAATATGTTAATGAAGGTTGCTGAGAAATTCAACTTTAACATTAATACATTCACTCATATTTTAGAAGGATATAAAGTGGCTGACAAGATGAAACAGCACGGTGTTGGCGCTTCAACATTCTCAGATTGGTGGGCATATAAATACGAAGTTAATGATGCAATACCTTACAATGCATCTATTATGCATAACGTGGGCATTACAGTTGCCATAAACTCTGATGATGCTGAAATGTCTCGAAGATTGAATCAAGAAGCTGCTAAAACAATCAAATACGGTGGTATGAGCGAAGAGGAAGCATGGAAATTTGTAACTATCAATCCTGCTAAACTTTTACATATTGATGATAAAGTTGGAAGTATTAAAGTTGGCAAAGATGCCGATGTTGTTTTGTGGAGTCATCATCCAATGTCTATTTATTCAAAAGCAGAAAAAACAATTATCAATGGTATCGTTTATTTTGATATTAAAAAAGATTTAAAATTAAGAGACGCAATCAAAAAGGAGCGTAATACACTCATAAATTTGATGCTTAATGAAAAAATTAATGGAAATACTGTTCAATCACCAAAAAAGAAAACCTCTCCAGATTTTCACTGTGATACTGTATTAGAATACTAAAAACTTAACATCATGAAAAAACAAATTATATATAGTTTGATCTGCTGCTTTTTTGCAGGAAATATCATTGGGCAACAAGCACCAGCAACAAAACAGACTACGGATTATAGCATTGAAGGTGCTACAGCACATTTAGGWAACGGKMAAGTGATTGAAAATTCACTTATCATGTTTTCAGAAGGAAAAATTAAATTTGTAGGAAGTTCCAATATGAAAATTGGGAGAATTGGAGATGTTATTAATGCGAAAGGAACACATGTATATCCTGGTTTTATTGTAGCAAATACATCATTAGGGTTGGGTGAAATTGATGCTGTAAGAGCAACTTTAGATTATGACGAAGTAGGCTCCATGAATCCACATATTAGAAGTTTAATTGCATACAATAGTGAATCTAAGATAATTGAAAGCATGAGACCAAATGGTGTGTTAATGGGACAAATTACGCCGAGAGGTGGAACTATTTCGGGAACCTCCTCTATAGTACAATTTGACGCTTGGAATTGGGAAGATGCAGCATTTGTAGTTGATGATGGAATTCATATAAACTGGCCTCAAAGTTTTACTTTTGGAAAATGGTGGCTTGGCGAAGAAAGAGGTGCAAAACCAGATAAAAAATATGCTGAAAATGCAGAAAAGATTACATCATTCTTCGCTGATTCAAAGAGGTATCTTAAATCAAATAAAAACCCTTTAAACCTTCCTTTTGAAGCCATGGAAGGACTATTTAATGGAAGTAAAAAACTGTATGTTCACGCAAGTGGAATTGCAGAAATTACGGATGCCATTAATTACTGCAAAGAAGCTGGAATCCAACATATTGTAATTGTTCATGGGTACGAAGCATATAAAATTGCTGACCTATTAATTGAAAACAATATTCCTGTTATTATTGACAGAGCTCACAGAGTTCCTAATAGCAATGATGAAGATTACGATATGCCTTTTAGAGCTGCTAAGCTTCTAGTTGAAAAAGGAATTACCGTTACTATTGGAATGGAAGGAAGTRTGGAACGTATGAGCGCTCGAAATCTCCCATTTTATGCTGGAACATATGCTGCTTATGGTTTAGATAAAGAAGAAGCTTTAAAACTAATTACTTCTAATACCGCTAAAATTTTGGGTATTGATAATAGAGTTGGAACGCTAGAAGTTGGTAAAGATGCCACCCTATTTATATCTGAAGGTGATGCATTAGATATGAGAACAAATAAATTAACTCACGCATTTATTCAAGGTAGAAAAATAAGCTTAGAAACTCATCAAACTAAATTATGGAAACGCTACTCTAAAAAGTATAACTCAAAATGATTTCACAAAGGCTCCAAGTTTACTTGGAGCCTTGTAATACATATACCTTAGTATTATTTTAAACTTTTAATTATTAGTATCTTCGCGGCATATTCCATTACGTATGCGAAAAGAAATTACAAGCACACAAAATACCTACATAAAAGAACTTGTTCAACTTAAAGATAAATCACGTTTAAGAAAGAAAACACAAACATTTTTAATTGAAGGATTACGTGAAATTTCACTCGCAATTCTTGGGGAATATCGTATTGAAACAATTCTAGTTAATACTTCAATCATAAGTGAAGTAGTTCTCCAAGATTTACTAAATAAGGCTAGTTCAACCATTGAAGTTATTGAAATTTCTAAAGATGTTTATAAAAAATTGGCGTTGAGAGAATCTACAGAAGGCATTTTGGCTGTAGCTAATACTAAAAATTTATCTTTAAACAATCTTAAATTTAAAAATAAGAACCCACTTATTTTAGTTGCTGAAGCTCCTGAGAAACCAGGAAATATTGGCGCTCTTTTACGTACTGCAGATGCTGCAGGAATTGATGCAGTACTCATAGCAAATCCTAAAACAGATATTTACAACCCAAACATTATAAGATCTAGTATTGGCAGTGTATTCACAACTGCTATTGCAGAAGGAACAACTTCAGAAATCATTACATTTTTAAAAGAAAATAAGATAACTATTTACGGTGCTGCTTTAACAGCTTCTGTTGAATATCAAACCATAGATTATACACGCGCTAGTGCTATTGTTGTCGGTACTGAAGCCACAGGCTTATCAAATGAGTGGCTTCAAAATACTGCTCAAAATATTATAATTCCAATGCAGGGAGCAATAGACTCAATGAACGTATCAGTAAGTGCTGCTATATTAATTTTTGAAGCGGTTAGACAACGAATTTTAAAATAAATTAGAATGACTCCACAAACATTTTTTTATGTAATAATAGGAATTCTTTGTGTCAAATTTATATTTGACACTTTTATCAATGCCTTAAATTCAAAACATTTCAACGATGCAATTCCCAAAGAACTAGAAGGTATATATAATACAGAGGAATATCTCAGATCTCAGGAATACAAAAAAGCAAATTATAAATTTTCCCTATTAACAAGTTCTTTTTCTATTATTACAACGTTGTTATTTTTTGTTTTTGATGGCTTTAAAATTGTTGATAGCTTAGCTAGATCTTTTTCAAATAACACCATCCTAATCACCTTAGTTTTCTTTGGAATAATTATTTTTTTAAGTGATATTTTATCGCTACCATTCTCCTATTATAAAACATTTACCAYTGAAGAGAAATTTGGATTTAACAAAACATCAATTAAAACATTTGTAATTGATAAAATAAAAAGTTGGCTAATGATAGTTATCATTGGAGGCAGTTTATTAGCATTAATCTCCTGGTTTTACCAACTTACTACTACTAATTTTTGGTTATACACCTGGGCTTTAATTAGTTTATTTACGCTGTTAATGAATTTATTTTATTCCAAATTAATAGTTCCTTTATTCAACAAACAAACACCCCTAGAAGATGGTGAGTTAAAAACTGCTATTGAAAATTTCGCATTAAAAATAGGATTTAAGATACAACATATTTTTGTGATCGATGGGTCAAAACGTTCAACAAAAGCGAACGCATATTTTTCTGGTTTTGGCTCACAAAAAAGAATTACACTATTTGACACACTTATAAATGATTTAGAAATTGATGAAATTGTTGCTGTTTTAGCACATGAAGTAGGGCATTACAAAAGAAAACATGTCATCTATAATTTACTGATATCTATTGTTTTAACAGGATTTACTTTTTTTATTTTATCATTATTAGTGGGGAATACAACATTATCACAAGCATTAGGTGTCGAAACTGCTAGTTTCCATATTGGGTTAATTGCTTTTGCCATTTTATATAGCCCTATTTCTGAAATTACCAATTTATTTATGAATGCATTGTCAAGAAAATTTGAGTATCAGGCAGATAATTATGCAAAAGAAAACTTTGAATCCAACGCATTAATTTCTTCATTAAAAAAATTATCGAAAAATAGTTTGAGTAATTTAACTCCGCACTATTTGTATGTTCAAATTCACTACGCTCATCCAACTTTATTACAACGAATTTTAAACTTAAAAAAATAGATTTTTCTATTTGGTAGTCTATATTAAAATAGTAATTTTAAGCGATGGCATATAATTTAAGCATAGAAGAGGAAAACAAGGAGATAGCACGACGCTATAAAGGGCTTTTAAAAGGTGCTTATCAATCATTTACAACCGTCGATAAAAAAGAAATTAGAAAAGCCTTTGATTTGGCTGTTGAAGCCCATAGYARYCAACGGAGAAAAACWGGTGAGCCTTWTATTTATCACCCAATTGCAGTMGCMAAAATTGTAGCTTATGAAATTGGACTTRRYWSKACRTCAATTGTWGCCGCRTTRTTACATGATGTTGTTGAAGATACAGATTATACAATTGAAGATATTGAACAATTATTTGGAGAGAATGTTTCAAGAATTGTAAATGGTTTAACTAAAATTTCTCATTTAAAGAAAGAACAGAATGCTTCAGTTCAAGCTGAGAATTTTAGAAAAATGCTGTTGACTTTAAATGACGACGTTCGTGTTATCTTAATAAAAATTGCTGATAGGTTGCACAATATGCAAACTATGGATGCGATGCCTTCAGATAAGCAGGTTAAAATATCTTCAGAGACCTTATATATTTATGCTCCGCTTGCACATAGGCTGGGTTTATATAATATTAAATCAGAACTGGAAAATCTTGGTTTAAAATATACCGAACCAGAGGTTTATAATGATATCTCTGATAAAATTACACAAAGTAAGGAAGAGCAAAATAAATACATAGAATCATTTTCAGATATTATTAGAGAATCATTAGACAAAGAAGGATTTCAATATTTTATTAAGGGTAGAAGAAAATCGATTTATTCTATTCGAAAAAAAATGATCTCACAAGGTATTTCTTTCGAAGAAATTTACGACAAATTTGCGATTAGAATAATATATAACTCAATATTAAAAAATGAAAAATTTGACGCCTGGAAAATATACTCTATTGTAACTGACCATTTTATACCAAATCCAAGTAGATTACGCGATTGGATTAGTCAGCCTAAATCTACGGGGTATGAATCGCTTCATATTACTGTTATGGGACCTCAAGGAAAGTGGGTTGAAGTACAAATACGTTCTGAGAGAATGAATGAAATAGCTGAAAAAGGATATGCAGCTCATTATAAATATAAAAATAAAAATGAACGTGAAAGTGGTTTAGATGATTGGTTAAATAAAATTAAAGAATCATTAGAAAATCCAGATAGTAATGCAATTGGTTTTGTTGAAGATTTTAAACTAAATCTCTACGTCAAAGAAATTTTTGTATTTACACCTAATGGAGATCTAAAAGCACTGCCAAAAAACGCAACTGCTTTAGATTTTGCCTTTTCCATCCACACACAGGTTGGTATGAAATGTAGAGGTGCGAAAGTAAACGGAAAATTAAAACCAATAAGTCAGGARTTRRWRAGTGGWGAYCARGTTGAAATTATTACCTCAAATAGTCAAAAACCAARYATAGGATGGTTAGATTTTGTRGTTACTGCTAGAGCTCGAACDCGTATWAAAAATGCTTTAAARGAAGRCCAAAAAGAAATWGCGAAAGAAGGTAAAGAAATTTTAACTAGAAAACTTCGTCATTTAAAAATATCCCTTTCTGAAAATGTTGTCAATGATCTTGTTAATTTCTTTAAACTTAAAACTAGCTTAGATTTATTTTATAGAATGGGTAATGGTTCTATCGACAATCAACAATTGAAAGAGTTTATTGCACAACGAAATAATATGTTTGTAAATTTTTTCAAGAAAAGAATAAAACGAACACCAAAGACCAGTATAACACTTGAAAACGATGAAGTAATTGATAATTATGATTCGCTTGTTTTTGGAAAAGAAGAGGAGCATTTAGATTTTATAATGTCCCCATGTTGCAACCCAATACCAGGAGATAAAGTTTTTGGTTTTGTTACTATAAATGAAGGAATTAAAGTTCATAAAAAAGATTGTCCAAATGCCATAAGCTTACAGTCTAATTATGCATATAGAATCATGACTGCAAAATGGATTGATTCTACAAAACAAGAATTCAAAGCCATTTTAAAAATTAATGGAGCTGATCATGTTGGGTTGATAAATAAAATTACTCAAGTTATCTCAAAAAATATGAACGTTAATATTCATGGTATAAATATATCAGGTCATGATGGTATTTTTGAAGGAAGTATTACCGTAAGTGTGCAAAATAAATCTCAACTTCAAAAATTAAGTGATAACATAAAGCTAATTGATGGAATTGAAGCTGTTAACAGAATTTATAAACATTAATTWRTTYATAAATNTAAGATTRTAACAAATARTATATTAAAAAATTNGAACTAACTTTGTKGTTTAAAATTATAACTCAAATTTWATTGTTATGAGTATCGAAAATCAAAAAATWGTAAAAAATGTTTTCGTGAATTTTCTTGAAGCTAAYARCCATAGAAAAACACCAGAACGTTTYGCTATCTTACAWGAAGTTTATGSATTAGATAAYCAYTTTGATATTGARTCACTCTATATACAAATGAAAAATAAAAATTATAGAGTTAGCAGAGCAACACTTTATAATACCATTGATTTACTCTTAGATTCAGGTTTAGTAAGAAAACATCAATTTGGGCAAAACCAATCTCATTATGAAAAATGTTACTTTGATAAACAACATGACCATATTATTTTAACTGATACAGGTGATGTAATTGAATTTTGTGATCCTCGAATTCAAATTATAAAAAAAACGATTGAAGATACCTTTGACATAGATATTCACAATCACTCACTATACTTTTACGGAACAAAAAAACAAAMMAAAAACTAAATTACAATTAAGCRAAATGGCTGTAAACTTAYTATTAGGACTRCAATGGGGAGATGAAGGAAAAGGGAAAATTGTTGACGTCCTTACCTCAAATTATGATATTATTGCACGTTTTCAAGGAGGTCCAAATGCTGGACACACCTTAATTTTTGATGGTCATAAACATGTATTACACACAATTCCTTCTGGTATTTTTCATAAAAGTGCTGTAAATGTTGTAGGAAATGGAGTTGTAATAGACCCTGTAATTTTCAAAAAGGAATTAGATAACTTATCGAAATTCAATCTAGATTTTAAAAATAAATTATTGATATCCAGAAAAGCGCATTTAATTTTACCTACCCACCGCTTACTAGATGCTGCAAGTGAAACTGCAAAAGGAAAAACTAAAATTGGTTCTACTTTGAAAGGAATTGGTCCAACTTATATGGATAAAACTGGAAGAAABGGGATGCGANTHGGGGATTTAGAATTAGATAAYTGGAAAGAGADWTACCAATCACTTACDVAAAAACATCTTAAAATGCTCCATTTTTTCGATGTTGACCTTAAATATAATTTGGAAGAATTAGAAACTGATTTTTTTGATGCTATTAAAGTTTTAAATCAATTAACTTTTATTGATAGTGAAGAGTACTTAAACAATGCTATAAAAAATAAAAAAACAATTCTGGCAGAAGGAGCTCAAGGATCACTTTTAGATATTGATTTTGGAACCTATCCTTTTGTAACATCATCTACTACAACTGCCGCAGGTGCTTGTACAGGTTTGGGTGTTGCTCCAAATAAAATTGGAGAGGTTTTCGGAATATTTAAAGCATATACTACGCGTGTAGGATCAGGACCTTTCCCTACAGAACTATTTGATAAAAATGGTGAAACAATGGGAAAAGTAGGTCATGAATTTGGTGCTACCACTGGTCGCTCTCGTCGATGTGGCTGGCTAGATTTAGTGGCGCTGAAATATGCTGTTGAAATTAATGGTGTCACTCAATTAATGATGATGAAAGGAGATGTACTTTCAGGATTTGAAACTCTAAAAGCATGTACTTCTTATAAGTATAAAGGAAAAGAAATAACACACTTCCCATATAATATTGAAGAACATAATGTGACACCAATCTATACTGAATTTAGTGGGTGGAAGGAAGATTTAACAGCAATGACAAGTGCTGAAACATTGCCAAAGGAATTAAATGATTACATTAAATTTATTGAGAATTTTGTTGATGTTCCTGTTAAAATTGTATCGGTAGGTCCTGATAGAAAACAAACAATAATGATATAATAAAAAAAGCTTCAAATTTTGAAGCTTTTTTATTTTAATTCAATGACATAATTTACTACCTACTTTTTCGTTAATTTTGTAACAAAATATAGCAGATTTGAAAAATTTACTTTTTATAATTTTTATACTATTCAGTATTGTAGGGAATTCTCAATCCAAACGAATTAAAATTTTACATGCTGATAATACACATGTTGATCCAAAATTTCCAGGAGCAACAATCTCTTTTGGAAATGTTATTGTAGAACATGAAGGAGCAACTTTGCGCTGTGACAAAGCTTACATTTATCAAGAGCAAAACTTGATTAAAGCAATGGGAAATGTTGTTGTAAACCAAGGTGATACCATAATTCAATACAGTAAATACACTGACTATGACGGTGTAAAAAAATTGGCTACTTCGTGGGGAAATGTTGTATTAAAAGATGAATTAATGACTTTAAGAACAGACACGCTTTACTTTGATAGAATAAAACAGCATTTATTCTATAGAAGTGGAGGGACAATAATTGACAATACTAACATTTTAAAAAGCAAAATTGGTAATTATTACTTAGAAATCAATAAATTTCAAGCATTTACCAACGTAGAGGTTGTCAATGATGACAGTCATTTAGTTTCTAATCATCTTGATTATTATACTGATACAGGAATTGCTGATCTTTTTGGACCTTCGACCATAACAACTGAACAAAACTCCATATATACTGAAAAAGGGCGTTATAATTCAAAAACTAATATTTCTCACTTTCTGAAAAACTCTAAAATATTTTATGGCGACAGAACTGTTGAAGGAGATAGCTTATATTATGATAAAACTATTGATTTTGCATCAGCAACAGGAAATATAAAAATTATTGATACCGTTAACAATTCTGTTGTTAAAGGGGGATATGCAGAGTTTTTTCAACTAAAAGATTCTGTTTTTATCACTGATCGGGCTGTAGCAATTTCAGCGATGGAAAATGATTCTACATATATTCATGGAGATACACTCTTAATTACAGGAAAAGTTGATGAACGCTTGCTAAAAGCTTTTAACCACGTAAAAATATTTAAAATCGATTTACAAGCTAAATGTGATTCATTAGTTAGTAATGAAAAAACTGGAATTACTAAGCTATTGATAAATCCAGTGTTGTGGGCCGAAGGAAATCAAATTACGGGTGATACTATTCATTTAATTTCAAATTCAACAACGAAACAGCTTGACTCTTTAAAAATTTTGAATAATGCTTTTATGATTCAAAAAGATTCTGCAGGCTTTAGTCAAATGAAAGGAAAAAACATGTATGGGAAATTTAAATTTAATAAGTTAAAATCTTTAAACGATGTAGGAAATAGTGAAGTAGTCTTTTATTTAAGGGATGAATCTCAAAAATTAATAGGTATTTCTAAAATGGAGAGTAGCAATTATATTTTTATAACTCTTGATAATAATGCTATAGAATCGATAGATTTTAATAAAAATGCTAAAGGTAAAACATATCCTCCTTCGGAATTTGAAAAATTATCCCCTAAGGAAAAATTATTAAAAGGGTTTATTTGGAGGGAAGATGAACGCCCTCTCACTAAAGAAGCCATTTTTATTCATGATAAACCAACTATAGACAAGAAACAACTATCGAAAAATTGAAAGAAGATTTCTATAAATATCAAGCACAAACATCTCCTCACCCATTAGCAATAGAAATTTCACATGCCAACGGGTGTTTTATCTATGATACTAATGGTGTTGCTTATTTAGATTTTATCGCTGGCGTTTCTGCAAATACATTAGGTCATAATCATCCTAAAGTTTCAAAAGCCATCAAAAAACAAGTTGATAAATTTAYCCATGTYATGGTATATGGTGAATTTATACAGCAACCACAGGTAAGTCTAACTAAATTACTTGCCAAAAATTTACCGAAGCCACTTGAAACTGTTTATTTAACAAATTCTGGCACAGAAGCCACTGAAGGTGCGTTAAAATTAGCCAAACGATATACAGGAAGAAGTGAAATTATTGCTGCAATTAATGGCTACCATGGTAATACACAAGGTGCTATGAGTGTTTGTGGAACTGAACAACAAAATAGTGCGTTTAGACCATTAATTCCAGGTACTAAATTTATTCAGTTCAATAATTTTGCTGATATTCAAAAAATTACAATAGCTACTGCTGCAGTTATTTTAGAGACTATACAAGGTGGTGCAGGATTTATTGAACCCGAAATGAACTATTTAGAATATGTAAAAGATAAATGTGATGAGGTTGGTGCATTACTTATTTTAGATGAAATCCAAACAGGAATTGGAAGAACGGGAAAACTCTTTGGTTTTGAAAATTACAATGTAATTCCACATATTATTATTGCAGGAAAAGGATTGGGAGGAGGCATGCCGATTGGTGCATTTATTTCTTCACACAAAATCATGAGCTGTTTAAAGCAGCATCCAAAACTTGGGCATATTACTACTTTTGGAGGGCATCCTGTAATTGCTTCTGCAGCAAATGCAACTTTAACAGAATTATTAAATTCGAAACTTATTAAACAAACACTTCAAAAAGAACTATTAATTCGAAAATTATTAGTGCATCCCTTAATTACGGAAATTAGAGGAAAAGGTTTAATGCTAGCTGTACTATTTGAAACAAGTAAAATTGCATCAAAAGTAATCTTAAATTGTATTGATAAAGGATTGTTACTATTTTGGCTTTTATTTGAAGATAGAGCCGTTAGAATCACACCTCCCCTCACCATATCTGAAAATGAGATTATCAATGGTTGCGCTATAATTATTGAAACCTTAAACGAAATACTTTCCGAATAAACTTATCTTATTAACTATTTATTAACAGTAACCTACTTAACATTAACTATTTAGTTAAATATTTGTTAATATAGTACCTTGTTATACATAATAGCGTAACAAAACAATTAATCAGACGTCATTTAAGTAGATACTAACAAATTAAAAACTATATATTATGACAACTTTAAATTTAGACTTAGCACAGGACAACAAAAAAAGAACAGTCTTTGTAAACTTTGCAAACACAAAAAGACTACAATGGAACACCTTTAGAAGATACGGATATTAAACACCTTATTAACTAAAAACAACATTTATGAAAATTCAAATTTAAACCTGTAGATGAAGCAACAATACTTCCTACAGGTTTTATTTTATAATTAATTCATCCAACAAATTTCTAACTTTCTTACTATTCCAATCTGCCGCCCCCACTTTAGAAATTAAAATTGCACCTTTTTTATCAATCAAATAACTTGCAGGAATACTATTTGTCTCAGTGAATTTTTGTGGTGGCCTACTTATCGAATTATAAATCGGTAAATCATATCCCTTCTTTCCGAAAAAAGTTGATACCGTATTCCAATCTTCATTAGTTACAAATACAAACGCAATTTTATCTTTATAATCATTGTACAAATTTTGAATCATTGGCATTTCAGCTCTGCAAGGCGGGCACCAAGTAGCCCAAAAATTTATAAAAACCACCTTACCTTCTAACTCTTTAAAATTTATAGTTGGAGTATTCAATCCTTTCAATTCCCAATGATATGAGTCAATACTTTCGGTATTCTCTGCATTTTCTATAGAAGGAGCAAAAGCTATTTGGCGCATTCCCCATTCACGAGTTGGAGGATATAATAGCATTGCAACAAGCATTATAAACAATATGTTCGATATTGTTTTTTTGGTAAGAAATTTATTCATGTGCATTCATTTTTCTTATTAGTAGTTAAATTTTGTATTTCTTACAAACAAAAATAACTAAAAATCGATACCACTATGTAACATAGATTTAAACTTTTAAATCTATTTTTCTTAACATTTTTCTATTGCTTCTAATAACAAATAAGAGGATATTAGCTTTTTTACCTTAAAAGTTTATGTTTTATTTTCCAATAATATGAAGTTCTGTAAATTCTGTGCTTACAATAAAGGTCACAGCTCCATTCAATTTTGAAATATCAATTTCTTCGTTATCAACTTCTACCTTTTTAATCTTAAAGGGTAAACCATGAATAGTTATTTTAAAAGTTTCATAACTAGCAAYATATTTTCCAGATTTGTATTGTTGAATTGTAAAAGAATTCTTCTTTCCCACTTGATTAAAATTTCTTAAACTATATCTCCCCTTTTTATAGTCATATCCGTCATGAGCATCTTCATATACTTGAGATTTTTCTTTGSCTAGCTTATAATAAGCATCCAGTTTTAATTCCTCAATTTTCTTTTCTTCAACATATTGTTGAATCGGATATTTTGGGATAATTGCGCCTTCTTTAATAAAAATTGGCATAGAATCTATATCAGCTTCAACCCACTTTTCTTCACCTCCTTCAACGATTTCATTGTTCCAAAAATTATACCATTTTCCTCTTGGAAAATACATTCTACGTCCTTTTGCATYTGGCTCTAAAATTGGGCAAATAAGTATTTTTTCACCAAAAATAAATTCATCATCTCTATAATGCGTATGAGGATCTTCCTGATCGAACAATACTAAAGACTTCAATATAGGAACTCCTTCAATTGTATACCTCCAAAATGCAGTATATAAATAGGGTAACAATTGATAACGAATTTCTATAAATTTTCTAACAATATCAGTTAAACTTGAACCAAAGGTCCAGGGTTCTTGTTCACCATGATCACCTGATGAATGTACTCTACAAAATGGGTGAAAGACTCCTAATTGGATCCAACGTGTAAACAATTCTCCATTTGGTTGTTCAGCAAAACCACCAATATCAGAGCCTACAAAAGAGAATCCAGACATACACATTCTTTGTGCTTGTTGATTCGCAATTGACAGATGGTCCCAGGAAGCAATATTGTCTCCTGTCCAAGTAGATGTATACCGCTGCGTTCCTGAATATGCAGCTCTGGTTATCACGAATGGTCTTTTTGGATAAGAGAATTTTTTCAAGCCATGATAGGTAGCTCTTGCCATTTGCATTCCAAATACATTATGGGCCTTTCTATGGCTACAATGATTACCGTCGTAATTATGACGAACATCATCTGGAAATGATTTCCCTGGAACATCCATAACCGCAGGTTCATTCATATCATTCCAAACTCCTTTAACTCCAATCTCTTCAATTAATTCTTTAAATAATCCAGACCACCATTCACGAACTTCTGGATTCGTAAAATCCGGAAAATAACATTCTCCTGGCCATACTTTTCCTTTCATATAAGGTCCATCGGCACGTTTACAAAAATAATCTTTGTCTAGTGCTTCTTTAAAAACTTTGTATTCATTATCAATTTTAATACCTGGGTCAATAATTACAATTGTCTTAAAACCATCATCAGACAATTCTTTAACCATTCTTTTTGGATCTGGAAAATATTTTTTGTTCCATGTAAAACAACGGAACCCTTCCATATAGTCTATATCCAAATAAATGGCATCACAAGGAATTTTTAAATCTCTAAATTTTCTGGCTAGTTCTTTTACTTTAGATTCTGGATAATAACTCCATTTACATTGGTGAAATCCTAATGCCCATAAAGGTGGAATTTCATGAGGTCTACCTGTCAGATCCGTATAATTTGAAACTACATCAGACATATCCGGACCGTAAATGAAATAATAATTCATTTCTCCTCCTTGAGCCCAAAAACTTGTAATATTTCTTCTCTCATGACAAAAGTCAAAAAAGGAACGAAAAGTATTATCAAAGAAAATTCCGTAGGCCTTTTTATGATGTAAACCAACATAAAATGGAATGGTTTTATAGATTGGATCTGTATTTCTACCATAAGAATAGGAATCTGTAACCCAATTCTCAAATCGTTTTCCTTTTAAGTTATTCTGTACCGGTTTATCTCCCAAACCGTAATAGCTCTCTCCTTCTTGGGTGATTTTGGACATTTTTACAATATCACTACCAAATTCATAACTTTCTTCCCAGTGAAAACCTAATTCATCTTCACAAATCAATGAGTTATCCTTTGCATCAAAAATAGAAGTGCGCATATCTTCTTTTGAAATATGACATATTAATTTTGTTGTCGTGATGATATAACTCTTATCATCTTCAGATAAATCCAAGTGATTGTATCCTTTACTTGCATATTTAGTTATCGCATAAGAAAAATCATTATCAAAAACTGATGTTGTTGTAAAACGAAAACGCAATACGCTATCACGTTGAACAGTTACTTGTAAGACTACATTATTCTCATCAGTGAAATAAAATGTATCTACATCTTTTTTATAGGATATTATTTTGGATGGAAATAAATTTCCCTTGTATTCTAATTCTGTATTTAAAATCATGTGTTATCTCAATTGTCAAGTTGCAAACCTACTAATTTTCTTACGGTTAGAAGGAATAATTAATTCAAAAAAACACCAACAATATTGTCATAAAACAAAATTGYTGGYTCATTATTVCNTTTTTTATAAATAWYARGGTTAATTGCTTTGAAAAACACAAATTCCYARTGGTGGTACGGTAATTTGAATTGAATTCTTCTTACCGTTCCAGGATTTATTCTCTATAATAATTTTCTTTTTATTTTGAATACCGGTACCTCCAAATTCAGGATTATCACTGTTAAATAGTTCTTTTATAGTTCCTTCGAAAGGAATACCAACACGGTACTTTTTTAATACTGTTGGCGTAAAATTACATATTACAACAACATTTTCATCCGCTTTATGACCTTTTCTAATGTAGGAAATTACAGAATTATTGGTGTCATCATAACTGATCCATTCAAATCCATCCTGTGAGAAACCTTTTTCGAATAGTGCAGGAGTATTTTTATAAAAAGCATTTAGTTCTTTGAAAAATATCAACATCTTTTTATGTGGGTCATAATCCAATAAATTCCAATCTAAACTTTTCCCAAAATTCCATTCTTCATATTGACCAAACTCACTACCCATAAATAATAATTTCGTTCCAGGGTGAGTAAACATATAGCCATACAATAACCTAAGGTTTGCAAAACGTTGCCATTCATCCCCGGGCATACGACCTAAAATTGATTTTTTTCCGTACACAACTTCATCATGTGAAAATGGTAACATAAAATTTTCTGAAAAGGCGTAAGTTAAACTGAAAGAGATCTCATTTTGATGATGCCTTCTGTATATTGGGTCTTTTCCAAAGTATTCTAATGTGTCGTTCATCCATCCCATCATCCATTTCATACCAAACCCTAAACCACCCATAAAGGTTGGTTTTGATACTCCTGGAAATGCTGTAGATTCCTCTGCAATCGTCTGAACATCTGGAAATGATTTATAAACGGTCGAATTCAATTCTTTGAAAAAAGAAATTGCTTCTAAATTTTCTTTTCCTCCATAAATATTTGGTTCCCATTCTCCATCTCCCCTTGAATAATCTAAAAATAACATGGAAGCAACTGCATCTACTCTTAGCCCATCAATATGATATTGATCTAACCAAAACAACGCATTGCTAATTAAAAAGGACTGGACTTCATTTCTTCCATAATTGAAGATTAGACTTTTCCAATCAGGATGATAGCCCCTACTTCTGTCAGGATGTTCATATAAATGTGAACCATCAAAATTACCCAATCCATGAGCGTCTTCTGGAAAATGTGATGGAACCCAATCAAGAATAACACCTATGTCATTCTGATGAAATTTGTCCACTAACAATTTAAATTCTTCCGGATAACCAAAACGTGATGTAGGGGCAAAATACCCAGTAATTTGATATCCCCATGAAGGGTCAYAAGGAAATTCCATAATTGGCATGAATTCTACATGTGTAAAGTTCATTTCTTTCACATAATTTACAAGCCCATCTGCCAATTCTGTATAGGATAAAAACCTATTCTCATCTATTTTACGTTTCCAAGAACCGAGATGTACTTCATATACTGAATAAGGAGCATCTAATGCATTGTGCTTCTTTCTATCCTTCATCCAGTTCTTATCTTCCCATGTGTATTCATCATTCCAAACAACAGATGCCGTTTTAGGTGGATGTTCACATCTCCGTGCATATGGATCAGCTTTTTCTAAGACCTGTCCTCTATGCTGTGAATGAATTTTGTATTTATAAAGATTGCTCTTTCCAACCTTTGGTATAAATCCTTCCCAAATACCTGAGGCGTCCCAACGTACATTGAGCTTGAACTCCTCATCTACCCAATGGTTAAAGTCGCCAATAACCGAAACTTGTTTTGCGCTCGGAGCCCAAACGGCAAAATAGGTTCCTTCAACTCCATTAACTGTTGTGATATGTGCTCCAAATTTCTCATATAATTTAAAATGCTTCCCACTTTTAAACAGGTCAATATCGAAATCTGTAAATAAACTATGCTCTACTACTCCAATCATTTATGAAATTATAAATCCATTTGGAATAATGGCTCCTTTTTTAATAACCACAATTCCATCCTTTACTGCGTATTCCTTAGTTTCAACATCGGCTAAATGCTTTCCTCCACTAATTCGCACATCATCACCAATGCAACAGTTTTTATCTAAAATTGCATTTTTAATAAAACATCTTGCACCAATCCCCATGGCTATTTTATCCGATTGTTCTAAATCTATTAGAGGCTGGTAAAAATCAGACCCCATCATATAAGTATTAATAACTGTTGATTCCTTGTCTATCCTAGATCGTATCCCAATTACTGAATGTTCAATTTTTCCAGCATTTATGATACAACCTTCAGCAATTACAGTTCTATTTAAAATAGTTCCTGAAATTTTGGTTGTGGGAAGCATTCTAGCTCTTGTATAAATTCTTTTATCTTTACTATATAAGTCGAATTTCGGCATTTCATTTGCTAATAACAAATTCGCTTCAAAAAAAGATTCAATGTTTCCTATATCTGTCCAATATCCTTCAAATTGATGACTTATAACTTTATGTTCATTAATATTTTGAGGAATAATTTCTTTTCCAAAATCAATGGTACTTGGATCTTCCATTAATTTTTCTAATAAATCTCTATTAAATATATAGATTCCCATTGAAGCCAGATAATGTCTGCCTTGTTCTTTCATTTCATCACTCACAGGTGAAGTCCACTCTGACAATAAATCTGCACTTGGTTTTTCAATGAACGAAGTTATAGTTTCTCTTTTATCCGTTTTAAGAATCCCGAATGAAGTAGCATCTTTTGCATTCACAGGAATTGTAGCAATGGAGATAGCAGCTTTCATTTTTATATGCTTTTCAATCATTACATTAAAATCCATTTGATATAATTGATCCCCAGATAAAATYAACATATAATCATAATCAATACTTTTGAAATGGTGCATACTTTGACGAACTGCATCTGCTGTACCCTGAAACCAYCCCTTATTTTCYGGTGTTTGTTCRGCAGCCAATACATCTACAAATGCYGAACTAAAAAAACTGAAATGATAGGTRTTTTTTATATGGCGGTTCAAAGAAGCTGAATTGAATTGTGTTAAAACAAACATTTGTTTTATATCAGAGTTAATACAATTTGAAATTGGAATATCTACCAATCTGTATTTACCAGCAATAGGCACTGCAGGTTTTGAACGAGCTTCTGTTAATGGATGCAATCTCGAACCCTGACCTCCTCCTAAAATAATTGCTAATACTTTGCTGTTTGCCATAATTTAATTTTTTAAAGATTTGTATATGTCGATATATTCTAATGCCGAAGCATTCCATGAATGGTCTATTCCCATCATTTTTTTTCTAATTTTTCTAAATTTAGATTGATCTTGATATAAGGCGACTCCTCTTTCCATAGCATTTGTAATCTCATGCACTGTCACTTCATCATGGCAAATACCAAATCCCTCTTCTTCATTTATATCAATAATAGTATCTTTCAATCCTCCAATACTTCTAACAATTGGCACTGAACCATATTTTAGTGCGTACATCTGATTCAATCCACAAGGCTCAACTCTTGAAGGCATCAATAAAAAGTCTGCTCCTCCGTAAATAATATGAGACAATCTTTCATCATATCCAATGAAGGCATTATACGAACCTGAAAAAGCATCTATTAAATCATTCAATTGCTCTTCAACTTCATCATGACCAGAACCAAGTAACAATATAGAAATTTTTTCTTTTTCTAATGCATATTTAAATACTTCTGGTAGCAAATCTGCTCCTTTTTCACCAACCAATCTTCCTATAAAGGCAAAAAGTGGTTTTTCAAAATCCAAGTTAAATTCTTTACATAACCATTTTTTATTCATTTTTCTTCCAGACTGAACGTTACTTACGCTATAATTCCCCACTAAATAATTATCGGTTTCAGGATTCCAAACTTCAGCATCAATACCGTTTAATACACCTACGCATTTTGCACTTTCATGACTTAGCAAATGCTCTAAACCATTAGCATTCAGCTTTAATTCTTCCATATAACTAGGTGAAACTGTTGTAACTTTCCAAGCACATTTTATTGCAGCAGCTAAAGGGTTTACACTGCCATCCCAATCTATAACCCCTACGCTTTCAATATTAAATTCCGGTATTAAACTAACTTTATTGTGAGAAAACCAACCTTGATATTGTGCGTTGTGAATGGTTAAAACTGTTGGAATACTTCTTAAAATTTTAAATTTCTTGCATTGTGTCATCATAAACGGAATTAGCCCTGTATGATGATCATGACAATGAACAATTGTAGGCTTTTCATTTAAAGTCATAATCCAATCCAAGACCGCAATCTGAAATGCTAAAAATCGATCTGTATCATCATTTGAATACACGAAATCATTAAACAATAATTCTGGAATATCTACAAAAAAAATATTGAAACCAATATCTTTGTTTTTTAAAGTAAGAATTCTATAAATTGACACTTTACCTCCTATGGTCAATTTCGTTTCATAAACAGTTTCAAAGGTATTTTCCTTTGTGAATTTATTGTTATAAAGCGGCATTATTACCTGCGAGGAAATAGTTGAGTTTGATTGATATTTAGGAAGTGCTCCAACCACATCCGCTAATCCTCCAACTTTAGCTATTGGGTAACATTCTGCACTTATATGTAGTATTTCCATAGAATAATTTATAATATTTCTATTTGCAAAATTAGACGAAACAGAACAAAATCTTCATTTTTAAGCCAATATCTTACGAAAACGTTCGATTTATTTAAATGGTTTTTCTTGAAATTCAATGATTTAGAATTTCCTATATATCCTATATTTAAATTTCATTAAGATACAAAAAAGAGGGAATAAACCCTGTTTTTCATGTTATATGTCTTGTTAAATCAAATCTTAGCTATTCTTCTTTTTAATTAAATTCAATGAAGAACCTTCTTTATACCATGCAATCTGACCTTGGTTATAAGTGTGATTTAATTTAATCCTATCAATATTCCCGTTGTCATGAATAACTTCTAACGTTAATTGTTTACCTAGTTTAATTTCAATTAAATAAATAAAATTATAAGTATCATCCTCTAAAATTAAATCATAATCTGCTTCATTTACAAAAGTTAAACCTAGCATTCCTTGTTTTTCAAGTTCGTTTTATGAATTCAAGCAAATGAATTTACAATAACAGCAGCAACACTAATATGGCGGGTTCCATTGCCTCATGCTCTCTTGACGACCATTCACCGTAATTATGGTCTCCAACAACTATTGAAACTACATTTGCAGATTTATAAGCTCTTGCTGTATCAGATACTTGAGCATATGCACCATTTAATTGGCTTTTAGCATTATTTGTTTCCATATAAAAGCATTTACGGCACCGATTAGAAAATTGTTTAAAATATTATTTAAATGACCTCGGAAACGCAATCAAGGAACTGCTATAATAATATGGTCCGTTGTACATTTTCCAGCGCTTTAATTAATAGTTTAACGCTCATAATTTCATCTCCTAATAGTGTAAACGGAGTTAAAATTGTATATTTTTCGTTATATCACAATCGCAATTTTATACTCAAAATATAATATATAACACATTAATATTATTAATAATTTAAATATTTATCATATATTGTTGTATTAATTAACTTAAATCAAAATTCATGAATTCAAAAAAACAATTAATTTTAGCACTATTTTGGCTTTTTACGATTGCCATTTATGCGCAAACGTATCAAGTTTCTGGAACAGTTTCTGATACTGATGGGCAGCCACTTCCTGGTGTTTCTATTACAATTGAAGGAACAACAAGAGGAACTATTACCGATTTTGATGGTAAATATAATCTTAAAGTTGAATTAAGTGATAATCTTATCTTTTCATATGTAGGATTTAATGACAAAAAGTTACAAATGGATGGAACTAAAACATTTGATGTTGTATTAGTTTCTGGTGTTTCTTTAGATGAAGTTGTTGTAATTGGGTCAAGAAATCCAAACAGAACAGCGGTTGACACAGCAGTACCTGTAGACATTATTGATATTTCTGAAATTACGAGTATAGGAGCGCAAGTATCATTAAATGAAATTTTAAATTATGTAGCTCCTTCATTTACTTCACAATCACAAACTGTATCTGATGGTACCGACCATATTGACCCAGCATCTTTAAGAGGTTTAGGTCCAGATCAAGTATTGGTATTAATYAATGGAAAAAGAAGACATAACACGTCATTAATTAACATAAACGGTACTGTTGGTGCTGGTAGTGTTGGTACAGATATGAACGCTATTCCAACTGCAGCAATTGAAAGAGTTGAAGTATTACGTGATGGTGCAGCCGCACAATATGGTTCAGATGCCATTGCTGGAGTAATTAACATTGTATTAAAAAGAAGTACCAATAAATTAGATTTCTCTATAACAACTGGAGCAAATATGTCATCAAAAAGTAATCATCAAGACGGTGGAACTGATGGGGAAAAAATTCAAATTGATGCTAACTACGGATTACCTTTAGGTGAAAATGGTGGATTTATTAATTTTACAGGGTCTATCTCTACTAGAAAACCAGCGCTAAGAAATGCTACTAACTTAGAACAAATTTATGATATTGCTAATGCTGTTGAACATGCTTTTACATCTGCAACTGGAACACCTATTTTAGATATGACAGCTGCTGATTATCAAGCTGGAGCAGGTATGTTGGGAACTAATTATATAAGTGCAATTGATCAAGCTGCTATTGCTGCTATTGATGTTAATGCATTAGGAGGAGTTGATGCATTAAGTGCTTTACTTCCTAATGGAGGTACTGGTGAATTTGCTACTTACCAAGAGTTGGATGATGCTCAATTTACTGCACGAGGACAAGAAAGAAATGACTTTAGATTTAAAGTTGGAACTTCAAAATTAAGAGAGGGGAAATTCTTTGCGAATTTATCAATTCCTATTTCTGATAATACAGAATTATACTCATTTGGTGGTATTTCTTATAGACAGGGTCTTGGCTATGGTTTTTTAAGAGAACCATGGAGACCTAAAGCCAATACATCTGTTAACGCTAACGGATTTTTACCTGGAATACAATCAGATATTTTAGATCAATCTTTTGCTATTGGTTTAAAAGGAGAAACTGAAAATGGGTGGAATGTAGATTTTTCAAATACATATGGAAAAAATGCTTTTGCATTTACGGTTGTAGAATCAACTAACGCAAGTTTAGGTGCAGCTTCTCCATCAGATTTTAACGCTGGTTCATTTAGCTTTTTACAAAATACAACAAACTTAGATTTTAGTAAATTTAATGAAGATATTATGTCTGGTTTAAACTTGGCATTTGGTGCTGAATATAGGGTTGAAAATTTTGAAATTATTGAAGGTGCTGAAAACTCGTTTGCAACATATAATAATAATGGAATACCAACGGTAGGTGGTGTTGGAGGAGCAACAAATGCCCTTGGAGAATCACTTCCTGGTACTTCTCAAGTTTTTGGTGGTTTCACTCCTCAAAATGCAACTAATAAATACAGAAATAGTATTGGTATTTATGGAGATGTTGAAGCTGACATTACAGATAACTTCCTAGTTAGCTTAGCAACTCGTTACGAAAGTTTTTCAGATTTTGGAGATACTTTTAATTACAAAATTGCAACTCGTTTAAAAGCATCTAAAGATATCAATCTACGTGCTGCTTTTAATACTGGTTTTAGAGCACCTTCATTACATCAACAATTTTTTAGTAGAAGTAGTACAATTTTTAATGCTGAAGGTATTGCTGAAGAAGTTGGATTATTTAAAAATGATAGTCAAGTTGCAAACTTACTTGGTATTGAAAAACTTAAAGAGGAAACTTCTCAAAGTGTTAGCCTAGGTTTTACAGCTAAATTTGGTGGTTTTTCATTAACTATTGATGCTTACCAAATTACAATTGACGATAGAATTGTATTATCTGGAAAATTTACAGATGGTGGAGATCCAGTATTAGAATCTATTTTCTCTGCTGCTGGAGCAGGAAAAGCACAATTCTTAGCAAATGCTGTTGACACAAAAAACCAAGGAATAGACATTGTAGCTGATTTTAGAACTAGCTTATTTGGAGATTTCACTCTTGACAACAGCTTTTCTGCTACTTTTTCTAAAACTGAAATCACTAATGTCAACGTACCAGAAAAAATAGCAAATGCTGGACTAAGTGGAGCATTTTTTGATGGACAAGAAGAAGCTTTTTTAACAATTGCACAACCTAGAGCTAAATTAAATTTAACACATATTTTATCAAACAACAAATGGACTTTCTTATTCCGTAACGTATATTTTGGTGAAGTTACTGATCCTGATGAATTTTCAGGCCAAGCTAATGTAGAAAATGCTACGGTGAGCGCTAATGCAATTTACGGAGGTAAAGTTATTACAGATTTATCTATTTCAAATAATATTTCTGAATCAACTGTTTTCACATTAGGAGCAAATAACTTACTTGATGTGTATCCTGATGAAAATAGACCTGGTAGCCAATCCAATGCTTCATTTCCATATTCTAGAAGAACATCACAGTTTGGGTTTATGGGAAGGTATATATTTGCTAAATTAAGTTTTAAACTATAATACTTATTTAATTTAGAACATTTTAAAAATTAACATATCTAAAACCCGTAATGCTTAAACCTATTACGGGTTTTCCTTTTAAGAATAAATCCAAATTATATAAATAATATAAAACCGAGCTATATGATGGTTATCAGATAAGGTAACGCCCCTAATACCGAAATTTCTAGTAGATCTTTTAATCAAAATAATTAAACCTAATTAATGGGTAGAATACATTAACTTATACAGTAAATATTGCAGAGTTTTCCAATATAGAATTCAAAACAACTATAAAATTAATTATAAATCTAAATTCCCAGAAGAATCTAAAGGTTTAGCGAATCGTCTTGTACTTACTTTATCTTTCATTAAATGAAAAAGAGGTGYTTTAWACACCTCTTCTAAACCATTGTAATTTTATTTTAAGCTAGTTATGCATTCTTCTTTTTAATTAARTTYAATGCAGAACCTTCTYTATACCATGCAATCTGACCTWKGTTRTAMGTGTGATTTAATTTAATCCTATCYATATTCCCGTTGTCATGAATAACTTCTAAGGTTAATTGTTTCCCCGGTGTAAACTCATTTAAATCAACAAAATTAAAAGTATCATYCTCTAAAATTAAATCATAATCTGCTTCATTTACAAAAGTCAAACCTAGCATTCCTTGTTTTTTCAAGTTCGTTTCATGTATTCGAGCAAATGATTTTACAATAACAGCAGCAACACCAATATGACGTGGTTCCATTGCTGCATGCTCTCTAGATGACCCTTCACCGTAATTATGATCTCCAACAACTATTGAAACTACATTTGCAGCTTTATAGGCTCTTGCTGTTTCAGGTACTGGAGCATATTCACCATTTAACTGGCTTTTAACATTATTTGTTTCCATATTAAATGCATTTACTGCACCGATTAGACAATTGTTGGATATATTATCTAAATGACCACGGTAACGCAACCAAGGACCCGCCATGGAAATATGGTCAGTTGTACATTTTCCATGCGCTTTAATTAATAGTTTAGCGCCCATAATTTCATCTCCTAATGGTGTAAACGGTATTAATAATTGTAGCCTTTCAGAATCATCCTTTACAATAACCTCAATAGTTGATCCATCTTCAATTGGAGCTACATAACCTGCATCTTCAACTGCAAATCCCTTTGGAGGCAATTCAAATCCTGTTGGTTCTTTTAAAAGAACTTCTTCTCCATTTTCATTTAATAATTTATCAGTTATTGGGTTAAAATCCAATCTACCAGCAATAGCAATGGCCGCAACCATTGATGGTGAAGCTACAAAAGCATGTGTATTTGGGTTCCCATCAGCTCTTTTCGAAAAATTTCGATTAAATGAATGAATTATAGAATTTTTTTCTTGTTTATCAGCTCCTTCTCGATCCCATTGTCCAATACAAGGTCCGCAAGCATTTGTAAATATTTTAGCATTTAAGTTTTCAAAAATAGTTAGTAAACCATCTCTATTCGCAGTAAAACGAACTTGCTCTGATCCTGGATTTATCCCAAACTCAGCTTTTGCAACAATATTATTATCCACAGCTTGTTTAGCGACAGATGCCGCTCTCGATAAATCTTCATAAGATGAATTTGTACAAGAACCTATCAATCCCCAATCTATTTTTAAAGGCCAATCATTTTTAGTTGCCTTTTCATTCATTTCACCTACTGGAGTGGCTAAATCTGGGGTAAACGGACCGTTAATGTGCGGTTTTAATTCTGATAAATTAATTTCAATTACCTGATCAAAATATTGCTCAGGATTCTCATAAACTTCTTCATCACCTGTTAAATATGATGCAATTTTGTTAGCCTCATCAGCAACTTCATCTCTATCTGTTGCACGCAAATATCTTTCAATAGATTCATCATAACCAAAAGTTGACGTGGTGGCTCCAATTTCAGCACCCATATTACAAATAGTCCCTTTACCAGTTGCTGATAATGCTTTCGCCCCTTCACCAAAATATTCAACGATACAGCCTGTACCACCTTTTACTGTTAAAATACCTGCAACTTTTAAAATTACATCTTTTGGAGCTGTCCATCCAGAAAGTTTTCCTGTTAATTTAACACCTATTAATTTAGGAAATTTCAATTCCCAAGCCATGCCAGCCATAACGTCAACAGCATCGGCACCACCAACACCAATGGCTATCATACCTAAACCACCAGCATTCACAGTATGTGAATCAGTACCAATCATCATTCCTCCAGGAAATGCATAGTTTTCTAATACAACCTGATGAATAATTCCAGCTCCTGGTTTCCAAAATCCTATTCCGTATTTATTAGATACGGATGCTAAAAAATTAAATACTTCGCTACTATTATTTAAAGCTGATTGCAAATCTTTATCAGCTCCTATTTTTGCTTGAATTAAATGATCACAATGCACAGTAGTTGGAACAGCAACTTTGCTTTTCCCAGCTTGCATAAACTGTAACAGGGCCATTTGAGCTGTTGCGTCTTGACACGCAATTCTGTCTGGAGCAAAATCTACATAATCTTTTCCTCTTATAAATGCAGTCTCTGCATTTCCATCCCATAAATGGTTGTATAATATTTTTTCAGCTAAAGTTAAAGGTTTCCCAACTACCGATTTAGCAGTATCAACTCTTTCAACCATTCGGTTATAAACACCTTTAATCATTTTAATATCAAAAGCCATATCTATATTTTGTTTAATTATTTTATTCATGCGAAGTTACAAAAAATGAAAATTCTAATTGTTAAATTAGCAATACCTATTTCATTTTTATAGATATAATTAACGATAACACTTATTTCATTGTTAAATATAAATAAATGAAAAAAATAAATTGCTTTTATTGAGGATTTTATAAAAATTAAGTAGGTCTATAAGCCGGATTTTGTTCTTAAAAAGTTCTTATCATTTATCTAGGCTATAAATTACTCTATAGCTCAAGCTGCCTACCCCTTGAAATAGAGCGAGCAACTCTAAAATTTCAATATACGTGGCATTTCACCGCATAGAGTTTACCTGGTTTCACTACAGCCGAACTGTACTTGCTTTCTGTTGCACTTGTCCTCAACTCACGTTGGACGGATGTTATCCGCTATGCTACTCTATGGTGTCCGGACTTTCCTCTCCGTTAAAACGGAACGATAAGACGACCTACTTAATGTTGCAAAAATACGCTATTATTTGATTAAAAAAAACAGCTTACATACTAAATAGCACTATGATTAAAAAGCAAAAAATGCTATTAGAAATTACTCCAATAACATTTTGCGCTAATTTAATTATTTATGCTACGCTAGAAGAATTCCCTTTTTAAGAAAACATATCTTTTACTTTTTCAAAAAAAGATTTGTCGAATTTTGAAGGATTTGGTTCGAAATTTTCATCTTTTATCATTTTTTCAAAGAATTCTTTTTGTTCTTTTGAAAGGTTTTGAGGTGTCCAAACATTTATATGCACTAATAAATCTCCATTTCCATAATGGTCTATGCTTGGCAATCCCTTTCCTCGTAATCTCAAAATTTTCCCTGATTGTGTGCCTGGTTCTATCTTAATTTTAACTTTCCCCGAAACAGTATCAATATTTTTACTGATTCCTAATACCGCTTCTGATAAATTAATATATAAATCGAAATGTAAATTTGTCCCTTCTCGTTTTAATGTTTCATGCTTTAATTCTTCAATAACAACTATYAAATCCCCATCTATAGAATTATTACCGGGAGCTGCATTTCCTTTTCCATTTACTTTCAATTGTACCCCTTCTGTTACACCCGCCGGTATTTTAATTGAAACCGTTTCTTCCTTAATTTCAAGACCACTACTATCTGTTCCTTTAGGTCTATTATCTAATATTTCACCTGCCCCTTGACAAGTTGGACAAGTACTAGCAGTTTGCATACGTCCTAAAATAGTGTTAGTAACGCGCATAACCTGTCCAGCACCATTGCAACTTGTACATGTTTTAAAAGTTGCACCAGCAGCTTGCGCTTTTCTACGAACTTTGACTTTCTTTTCTACCCCGTTTGCAATCTCTTCAAGAGATAATTTAACTCTAATACGCAAGTTACTGCCTTTTACACGAGCTCTTCCACGAGAGCTTCTTCCTCCAAAGCCACCGCCACCAAAAGATCCACCAAAAATATCACCAAATTGACTAAAGATGTCATCCATGTTCATTCCTCCTCCAAAACCGCCAGCTCCTGCACCACCATTTTCAAATGCAGCATGACCAAATTGRTCGTARCGTGCTTTTTTATTWTCRTCACTTAGAATCTCATAAGCTTCAGCAGCTTTCTTAAAATTCTCTTCAGCTGATTTATCTCCAAGATTTTTATCAGGGTGATATTTTATCGCTTTTTTTCTATACGCTTTTTTAATTTCAGCAGGTGTTGCATTTTTAGAAACGCCTAATATTTCGTAGTAATCTTGCTTCATTTCTTTTAAATTATTGTCCTATTACAACTTTTGGATACCTTATAACTTTATCACCAAGTTTATATCCTTGCTCAACAACATCTATAATTTTACCTTTTAATCCTTCCGATGGAGCTGGAATTTGAGTAATTGCTTCGTGTAATTCAACATCAAAAATATCTCCATTTTTTACTTCGATAAGGCTCAAACCCTTTTGATTTAAAGAATTTTGAAGTTTCTTTTTAATAAGCTCCATCCCCTTCAATAATTCTTTGTCTTTTACTTTTTTAATTTCTGCTAAACCTCTGTCAAAATCATCTAATATTGGTAGTAAAACTGTCATTAAATCTTCATTGGCAGTCGTGAATAACTCAATTCGCTCTTTTGAAGTACGTTTTTTATAATTTTCGAATTCAGCAAATAATCGCAAAAATTTATCTTTCTCTTTAGCTACTTCTCCTTTCAAACGCTCTTCAATGCTTACTTCTTGAATTTCTTCTTGTGCAATACCTTTATCGTTTAAATCTTTTTCTTCTTTAGTATCTTTCTTTTTACTCATTATTTTCTCTTAAAAAAATTAACAATTTAAATGCCTGCAAAAGTATTGCCATTTTTTGAAATATGCCAATATGACATTACTTAAATTATAGAAAAGAGTATTGATAGAGTTAAGCCTTGATGTTCTTGAATTGTCCAACTCTAACTACACTCCTATTTTTACAATTTTAACAACTTGTTAAATATTGTTATTTTTTAATAATATATTTTAAAAACAATATCATTTTTTTACTTTTGAAATTCAAAACAAGAATGAATGGATAATCAATTATTAATTTCACTTACTGAAAAATATGGAAGTCCGCTATATGTATATGACGCAGAAAAAATTGTTTCACAATACAACCGTATTACCGAAGCATTTTCATCAGTAAAAAGCCTCAAATTAAATTATGCTGTTAAAGCGAATTCAACTATTAGTCTTTTAAAATTATTTAATAAACTAAAATCAGGAATTGATACGGTTTCAATACAAGAAGTTAAATTAGGGTTAGAAGCAGGTTTTTCACCTGAAAATATCATATTCACGCCAAATGGTGTCTCTCTACAAGAAATTGAGTTAGCTGCAAACCTAGGTGTTCAAATTAATATTGATAATCTTTCAATTTTGGAACAGTTTGGATATCATTACCCAAATACACCAGTTTGTGTCCGTATAAACCCTCATATAATGGCAGGTGGAAATAGTAAAATCTCTGTTGGGCATATCGATTCAAAATTTGGAATTTCAATACATCAAGTTCCACACATCAAACGTGTTGTTGAAAATACAGGTATGCGTATTAATGGAATTCATATGCATACTGGCTCTGATATTTTAGATATTGATGTATTTATGGCGGCAACGGAAATATTATTTAATGCCGCCAAAGAATTTAAACATTTAGATTTTATTGATTTAGGAAGTGGATTTAAAGTACCCTATAAAGAAGGTGACATTTCAACAAATATTGAAGAGCTCGGTGAAAAATTATCGAAAAGATTCAATTTATTTTGTAAAAACTATGGGGGAAATTTAACCTTAATGTTTGAACCAGGTAAATTTTTAGTAAGTGAAGCAGGTAAATTTTTAGCTCACGTAAATGTGGTTAAACAAACAACTTCAACTGTATTTGCAAGTATTGATTCTGGGTTTAATCATTTAATACGCCCTATGATGTATGATTCATATCATCACATTCAAAACATCTCTAATCCAAAAGGACGAGAACGATATTATTCAATTGTAGGCTATATCTGTGAATCTGATACCTTTGGTTCCAATAGAAGAATTACCGAAATTAGAGAAGGAGATGTATTGTGCTTTAACAATGCTGGCGCCTATTGTTTTTCAATGGCATCCAATTATAATTCTCGCTATAAACCAGCAGAAGTTTTACTTTATAATGGAAGTGATTATTTAATAAGAAAACGAGAAACTATTGACGATTTACTAAAAAATCAAGTTATTATAGATTTGGATTTATAAAACCTCTAAAAAATACTGTAAGCATTTTTAATTAATGATAATAAGTTCTTTAAAATTCTATTAAGAATTCAGTTATTGTGGTTAAAAATTAAAAATTTAGTAATATTTATTTAAAAGTATTGTAATTTTAAAAAATTAGTTACTTTTGCTATATGCRAATAACAAAATCATATCTAACAATTAAAAACGCAAATACTTTGCGTTCATTTGTTATTGCAACTACTACAACAATCACGATTACCCTTTAGGGTTTATTTCTATTCATATCACTCGTATTTATATTCGTTTTCATAAGAAAATGAAACAAGGAATATTAATTATCAAAAAATAAATTCATTAGATAAAATTAATACCAATGAAAGTATTAAAATTTGGAGGCTCATCGGTAGCATCATCAGAAAACATAAATAAAGTCATAAATATTGTTAAAGAAAGTTCGTATAACTACAAAATAGCTGTGGTAGTCTCAGCATTGGGTGGTATAACAGATTTATTGTTAGAAGCTGGTAATTTAGCGTGCAATAGTAATGACAGCTATAAAAATAAATTAGATACCATTGAAAAAAGACATTTACAAGTTGTAAGAGAATTAATTCCTGTGAATAAACAAAGTGGGGTTTTAGGGGCTATAAAAAAAATGTTGAATACCTTAGAAAGTACATTGGAAGGTGTGTTTTTGATAAATGAATTATCAAATAAAACRTCTGATAAAMTTGTAAGTTTTGGAGAGCTTTTATCATCTTATATTATTTATSAAGCAATGAAYAATCARCAGTTAGATGTAACYTTAAAAAATKCTCAAGARCTTATAATCACMAATARTAACTTTTCAAATGCTTCAGTTAAATTTGACAWAACGAATWYWAATATTSARTCYTTTTTCAAAAARAATRATMGYRCTATWGTWGTACTWCCTGGMTTTGTAGCATCAACMGATAAAGGAGTYTCWTCAACATTRGGACGTGGTGGCTCTGATTATACYGCCGCAATAMTTACAGCAGCMAYAAATGCTTCAGTAYTRGAAATTTGGACTGATGTTAGTGGAATGTATACTGCAAAYCCMAAWATTGTTCGTCAGGCATTTCCTATAAAAAATATTTCCTACCAAGAAGCCATGGAATTGTCACATTTTGGGGCTAAGGTGCTTTATCCTCCAACTATTCAACCTGTATTGGAAAAAGAAATTCCTATAAGTATCAAAAACACTTTCGACGCGAAAGCACATGGAACATTAATTACTAAGGTCTCTTCAAACAAAAATCCAATAAAAGGCATAAGTCATATCGAAAATATGGCACTGATTACGCTTGAAGGAAGTGGAATGGTTGGTATWCCMGGRTTTTCAAAAAGRTTATTTGGAGCACTYTCAGAGCAAAAAATMAATGTTTCMCTAATAACTCAAGCCTCTTCTGAACATTCAATTTGTATTTCAATAAGTAATAATGATGTCAAAAAAGCAACAAAGGCAATAAACATAGAATTTAATTACGAAATGGAACGCCATAAAATTGATGCGTTAACTATTGAAAAAAATAATGCAATTATCGCACTTGTTGGTGATTCTATGAAAAGTCATCAAGGTATTAGTGGTAAAATGTTCAGTACATTAGGAAAAAACAATGTAAATATTAGAGCGATTGCACAAGGAGCTTCTGAAAAAAATATTTCGGCTGTTATTGCACATAAAGACATTAAAAAGGCGTTGAATACATTGCATTCAGAATTTTTTGAGGACCAGACAAAACAGTTAAATTTATTTGTTGTAGGGGTTGGTAACGTTGGCGGAAAATTATTGGGTCAAATTAAAAATCAACAACAATATTTATTAGATAATTTAAAGCTACAAGTAAGGGTTATTGCAATTACAAATTCTAAAAAAATGTTGTTTAAYGAAGATGGAATTGATTTAGATAATTGGAAAACACCACTAGATAGTGCTGAAAGTCTTGATCTCAACCTATTCCACTCAAAAGTAACAGCGTTGAATTATAGAAATAGTATTTTTGTTGATAACACTGCCAATGACAATATTGCTAGTTTATATGCTTCTTATCTAAAAGAAAGTGTTGCAGTTGTAACATGTAATAAAATTGCATGTTCATCSAATCATTCAGAGTATCTAAACCTGAAAAATTTAGCAAGAGAATACAATGCGCCATTCTTGTTTGAAACTAATGTTGGTGCAGGTTTACCTATAATTGATACACTAAAAAATTTAATAGCATCTGGTGATAAAGTCAATAAAATTCAAGCAGTTCTTTCGGGAAGTTTAAATTTTATTTTTAATAATTTTAATGATGAAACTTCATTTTATGATGTTGTTTTACAAGCAGGAGTTGAAGGGTATACTGAACCAGATCCAAGAATAGATTTAAGTGGTGTTGATGTAATGCGAAAAATTTTAATTCTAGCACGCGAAAGTGGTACAAAATTAGAATTAAGTGATATTAATAATGAATCGTTCTTACCAAAATCTTCGATAGAAGCTAATACTGTTAAGGATTTCTTAGAAACCCTATCAAAGGAAGCTACTCACTTTAGCAAAATTCAAAAAAAGGCTGAGGATGCTAATTGTAGATTAAAATATGTTGCTGAATTTAACAATGGAAGTGCAAAGGTTGGGTTGAAAGAAATTCCATCAGACCACCCATTTTATAATTTAGATGGGAGCGACAATATTGTATTATTTTTCACGGAAAGATACAGTCAACAACCTTTAATAATTAAAGGTGCTGGTGCAGGTGCAGATGTAACTGCTTCTGGTTTATTTGCTGATATAATTAGAATTGGAAATAACTAAAGCTATGAATGAAATAAAAATATTTACACCAGCAACTATTGCAAATGTATCTTGTGGATTTGATGTATTGGGAATGGCTCTTGATACTATTGGAGATGAAATGCTCATTAGAAAGGTTCCTGAAAAGGGAGTTAAAATTACAAAAATTATTGGTCAAAACTTACCCTTGGAAACACATAAAAATGTAGCAGGAGTGTCAGCTTTAGCACTGTTAGCTCAAATAGATTGTGAGTTTGGATTCGAAATTGAGATTGACAAGCGCATAAAACCTGGCAGTGGAATTGGAAGCAGTGCAGCAAGTTCAGCTGGAGTCGTTTGGGCCATAAATGAATTATTAGGAAAACCTTTCAATTCTTCAGATCTAGTACGTTTTGCCATGGAAGGAGAACGTTTAGCTACAGGCGTAGCCCATGCCGATAATGTTGCTCCTGCCCTTTTTGGTGGTTTTACTCTTGTTAGAAGTTATGAACCATTAGATATTATTAGCCTACCTACTCCTAAAGATTTATATGCAACAATTCTCCATCCACAAATTGAAATAAAAACAGCTGACGCACGTGAAATTTTAAAAACCACAGTGTCATTAAAAAAAGCCATTAAGCAATGGGGAAATGTTGGAGGTTTAATTAGTGGATTGTATGAAGAAGATTATGATTTAATTGGGAGATCTCTTGAGGATTTTATTATTGAACCTATTCGTTCCATATTAATCCCTGCCTTTGATACTGTTAAGCAGCAATCTATAAATTCAGGTGCTTTAGGAGGTGGAATATCAGGATCGGGACCTTCAATTTTTGCTTTGAGTAAAGGTGAAGAAACTGCTTTAAAGGTTGCAGATGGAATGAGATCAGTTTATGAAAAAATTGATATTGATTATGAGATACACGTGTCTAAAATAAATAAAAAGGGAATCAGAATTCTAAAATATTAGTCATTACTCAAAGCAAAAAACGCAAATATGCAGTACTATAGTTTAAATAAAAAAGCACCAAACGTATCATTTAAAGATGCCGTAATCAAAGGATTAGCGCCTGATAAGGGATTGTATTTCCCAAAAAGCATTACACCTTTTGAAAACGATTTTTTTGATACTATTGAGTATTTTACAAATTCAGAAATTGCTTTTGAGGTCATAAAACAGTTTATTGGTAATGAAATCCCTGAAAATGAACTAAAGCAATTAATTTCAGAAACATTAAATTTTGATTTCCCAATAGTTCCTATTGAAGAAAACATTTCAACATTAGAATTATTTCATGGTCCAACAATGGCATTTAAAGATGTTGGAGCGCGTTTTATGGCGCGCTGTTTAGGTTATTTTAATGAACTAGATAATACCTCAAAAGTAATTGTTTTGGTAGCAACTTCAGGGGATACAGGAGGTGCAGTTGCCAGTGGTTTTTTAGGTGTCAAAGGCGTTGATGTAGTTATTTTATATCCAAGTGGAAAAGTAAGTGCTGTTCAAGAAAAACAATTAACAACTCTTGGGAAAAATATCACTGCATTAGAAGTTAATGGGACTTTTGACGATTGCCAAACAATGGTTAAAAAAGCCTTTTTGGATGAAGAATTAATCTCAAACAAAAATTTAACTTCTGCAAATTCTATCAATGTTGCCCGATGGCTACCTCAAATGTTTTATTTCTTTTTTGCATATAAGCAAWTAAAAAACAAGAAAAAAGARKTWGTYTTTTCTATTCCAAGTGGAAATTTYGGRAATATTTGTGCTGGAATCATGGCTCAACAATTGGGRCTCCCTGTAAAACATTTTATTGCTKCAACAAATRTAAAYGAYRTCATTCCWAATTATTTAGAAACYGGTATCTATACTCCAAAACCTTCAAAACAAACAATTTCTAATGCCATGGATGTTGGAGATCCTAGTAATTTTGTCCGTATTAAAGAAATTTTTAAAAATGACGACTCTAAGCTAAAAGAATTACTCTCGTCCTATTCATTTACAGATACTGAAACACGTGAAGCAATAAAATCTATTAAAATCAATGCTAATTATATTGCAGATCCTCATGGAGCAGTTGGTTATTTAGGATTAAAAAAATATTTATCTAAAAATGAGTTGCAAGGCATCTTTTTAGAAACTGCTCATCCTGTAAAATTTTTAGATGTTGTTGAACCAATAATAAATGAAACTCTTGAACTACCTATTCAAATTCAAGAAATAATTGACAAGAAAAAAGAGTCAATTCGTATTACAAGTTATAATGAATTAAAACAACTTTTGCTAACTTTATAAATATCAAATTTTTACCTTAATAAAAATAGGCAGCCGTACAAACTTAAGAGATATTTTTCGTCCCCACAACGGTAGTATAATCCGTTAAATTTGTGTTTTTCGGCTGCCAGAAGATCTTTTAATTTTCTATAAACTCAGGATTGGTAATTACAAATTCAGTCCTTCTATTTCTTTCGTGTTCTTTTTCTGTACATTTTACACCATTAGAACATTTGTTGGTCAACATTCTTTCACCATATCCTTTACCTGAAAGTTGACTTCTAGAGATACCATTAGCAACCATGTAATCAACCGTAGAATTGGCTCTCCTCTCAGATAATTGGTCATTATAAGAATCTGGTCCTCTTGAATCACAGTGGGCTCCAAATTCAACAATTATTTTTGGATATTTTTTTAATATTTTAATTGCCTTATCTAGTTCTATAGCTGCATCACGTCTAATTAAAGATTTGTCATAATCAAAATAAATGGTATTTATCTTTAACATTACTTTGTCTCCTATTACCCTAAATTCTTCATCAGGTTTAAGTTCAAGTACCACATCATGAACTTTTTCAATTTCATCAGAAGTATTTATTTGAATAGAATTATCATAATAATATTCTCTACTTCCTATAATTTTATAATTGGATTCACATTCTAAAGGAAATTTAAATGATGCATCTTCTCCAACAGTAATCGTGAGACTATCTATTCTTGTAGTATCTTTATACAACGTAACTAAAGTTCCAGGTAATAGTGAACCTGTTTCCATATCTTTTACAACTCCTGTCACAGATTGCTTACAGACAATTATTATTGGTTTCTCTTCTTTAAAATAATATATATCGTCGCTTCCTCTGCCTCCAATTCGATCAGAAGAAAAATATCCTTCTCTAGTTTCACTATTGATAATAAAAGCGAAATCATCTCGCTTACTATTTATAGGTTCTTCTAAGTGCTTTGTAGATATAATACTATTTGCTCCAAGTTTACTCATAAATACATCTAACATTCCTAGGCCATCTCTACCATCTGTAGAAAAATATAACTCGTCATTACCTGAAATATAAGGAAACATTTCTCTTCCAGAAGTGTTAATGTCAGGACCAAGATTTTCGGGTTCTCCATAACTTCCATCCTCGAAAATAGCAACTTTAAATATATCCGTTTTTCCAAGTGACCCTGGCATATCCGATATAAAATACAACGTTTTTTGGTCTTTACTTAATGTTGGATGTCCAACAGAATAATTATCATTATTAAATGGCATATTTGTAATTTTAGACCATTTACCATCAACCCCTAGTGTCGCTTTAAATATTTTTAGTCTATTAATTCCTAAAGTATCTTTTCTATATTTTCCCTCGAAAAAGTTACTTCGAGTAAAATAAACTGTTTTTTTATCGTTTGAAAAAGTTACATCAGCCTCATGAAATCTTGTATTTATTATATTTGATAATTTTTCCACATCTTTTATTTCCCCATCTCCTGTAATTGTACCTACATATAATTCTAAAAAAGGTTTATTATTTCCCTTCCATAAATTACTAATTATGTAATTTCTCTTTGCAGGAGAAGCAAACACCAATTTATCTTCGCCATAAAATGTTGTGCCAAAATTTGACAATGCAGTATTCTTGGCTATATTTTTTATGTTATACCTAGGTTCCTGATTTTGTGAATTACTGATACAAACACAAAATAACAATAATATTATGGCTGCTTTTTTCATCTTCTTATTTTTTTACGTATTAAAAGAATCTAGGTGATATTCCATCTTTTGAATTACTAATGGTTATTAATAAAATAATTTCATGTGATCCAGCGTTAAAATCTCCAAGATTTGTAATTGTATAATCATATGAATATCCTAATCTGACCAAAGGAGCTACTTCAATATTCATCAAAGCGCTTATAGAGTCATCAAATCTCCATGACAATCCAAACTCTAACTTATCATTTATAAGCACGTTCCCTGATACATCTATTGAAAGTGGTGCTCCACCAACTCCTTTCAATAAAACTGAAGGCTTTAACTTTAAATTATCATTCAATTCAAATACATATCCACTGGTTAAAAAATAATGCATTTGTTCAGCAGCAGAACTAATAATTCCTCCTGTTCTCTTAAGATGATATTGATTAAGCATATTAGGCATTGATAAGCCCAGATAAAATTGATCTGTATAATAAAACACACCTGTCCCAAAATTAAAATATGAATCATTTATATCGTCTCTAAACACATCATCAGGAGTAGTATCCCCTAAATCGAGTTTACTAAGAAGTGCATCCAAAAAAGTAATTCCTCCTTTTATACCAAAAGCCAAATTTGCATTATCTGAAATTTGTATTGTGTAAGAAAAATCCACAAATAAATTCTGCTCTTTAACAGGACCTATTTTATCTGCAAAAACTGACAATCCTAATCCTACATTTTTTCTAACAGGTGCATTCATTGTGAAAACGGTTGTATTTGGTGCCCCATCTAACCCAATCCATTGAGCACGATGCAGAATTCCTATATTTAGTGTACCATGTGATCCTGCATACGCCGGGTTTACAATATGCATATTGTACATATAATGTGTATACTGTGGATCTTGCTGACTACAAATAGATTGAAGAAACACTATTGTAAGTATGCTTAATATTATTGAAGCTCTTTTCATAAACTTGTTATTTAATGTTATCAAATATTTACATGGATTATCTATTCAAGTATACAAATCCTGCAAGTGGTTTTAAGTTATTCTTATTAAAGTATAAGGTATAAAAATAAGTCCCTACTGGCGCTTGTTTACCGCTTCCTAGAGTCATTCTTCCTCTTGAATATCCATCCCACCAAATAGGTTCTGACTGTGGACTTCCGTTATGTTTGTATTCATAAACAACAACACCCCATCTATTATATATAATCATGTTATAATCAGGATACAAATTCACCAATCCATTTATATAGAACACATCATGAACTCCATCAGAATTTGGTGAGAATCCTTCAGGTATYACAAACTCAACACCTAATACACCTGCAACTATAACCGTAACAACTGCAGTATCACATAAACCATGATTATCACACACTTCATAAGTAAAGTTATCATCTCCTATAAAATCTAAATCTGGTGTGTATAAAACAGAACCATCAAAATTTATGACTACTGTCCCATTATCAGGTAAACTTACAATAGTCACTGTATTTGGATCTATTGTACCATCGGCATCGCTATCATTCGCTAATATATCTATATCAATAGGTATATTTGCTTCGGTTTCAGCTAAATCATCTTCTGCAATTGGAGGGATATGAATAATTACAAAAATGCTATCAGAAATAGGTCCAAGAACAGTTCCTGAAGGATCTTCTCCTCTAATATTTACGGTGTTATCTACATCTCCATCATTGTCAACAATACCTGCTGAATCAACTCCATAACCCAAAATTACTTCTTCAGTTACAGAATAACTTCCTGTGTATATCCATATTTCACCTATATCTAACTTATCGTTTGCATTATCATCTCCACCAACTAATATTAAGGAAATCAACTCATCAATAGCATTTACATTGCTGATAGCAAAAGTTGCTAAATGAGTTACTGTTATAGTATAGTTTATGATATTACCTGCTGCTGAGATCTCCTCTAGATCTGCTGTTTTAAGAACACTATAGAATGGGTCTCCATTATTAGTGAAATCTATCAGAACTTCTTCTGAATCTTCTACAGGTTCTACAAATACATCTCTAGGATCTTGTCCAGTTACAACTACAGTATTATTTACATATCCATTACCCTCTGGTAATCCAGTTGTATCAACTCCATTGCCATCAATAGCCTCTTGTGTTACTTGATAAGTACCTGAATAAGTCCAGGTTTCTCCTACCTGAAGAATGCYGTCTTCATCATCTCCCGAKACATATGACATATCTATAGCCAATTGATCTGCYACAAYTACTGAATTAATTGCAAACGTGCTAATATTTTTGACCGTTACAGTATAAGTAATAATTTCTCCAGCAGTAGATACACTCTCTTTATCTGCTATTTTTATTACTTCAAATACTGGGTCTCCATTATTAGTGAAATCAATTGGAACTTCAAATGAACTTGATTCATTTGGTATCTCATTTGTGGAAACAACTACTGTATTATCTATATCTCCATCCCCTTGACCGTTCGTATCAATATCAATCTGTGTAACTACATAAGTTCCATTATATATCCAAGTTTCACCTGATTCAAGAATTCCATTTCCATTATCTCCACTTTCTAAATATAAAACAGATATTAATTTTAGACTATCCCACCTTTGTAGAAGCAGAATTTTGAAAGCTTTAAAAGGGAATTTTAAATCAGCTTCAACTATGGAATTAATTGGCTGCACGATTGATGAATTACGAAGCCATTTAGAATCTTTATTTG
>NVVE01000011.1 GCA_002733285.1 Lutibacter sp.
TACACTAATTGGCTAGGCATTAATAAAGAAAAGGATTATCAAGAGATTGATAAAGCAATAAAAATTTGCAAATTAAAAAGCTTTGCTAACAGAGAATATAGCAAATTAAGTGATGGTGAAAAACAAAAAATAAATATTGCCAGAGCAATTGCTCAAAACACACCACTTATTATATTAGATGAGCCAACTGTTCATCTCGATTTAACAAACAAAGTAGAAGTTTTTAAACTGCTAAAAAAATTGGTTAACAATCATTCTAAAACAATTATTATTTCTACACATCAAATAGAATACGCCTTACAAATTTGTGATGAAATTTGGTTAATTAACAACAACAGAATTGAAGCCCTTTCCCCTTCTGAACTAATTAATGGTAATAAATTATCTGAATTATTTAGTGATGATATAATTAGTTTTGATAAAACATCTCAATCATTTAAGTTAAAATAAGATTTTAACAATCCTTAACAGTTAAAATCAGCTAGTTAGCTACTTTATGTTTATATTTGGTTAAACAAATAAAACTAAAATTATGTTTAGAAAAGGTATTTCAATATTATTAGCATCCCTTACATTATTTTTTACAATATTAGCTATACTTGGTATTTGGGAGATTATTGATGTAAAAAATATAGCATGGAAATCTTTGTACTCGATATTTGTAATCTTTATATCATCAGCAAGTTTAAATTCAATTATATGTTCTCCAGATGATAGAGGCATAACTGGTACAAAAGTTGCCAAATCAAGAGATGTATATAGGTCCTTTGACACATCTTTATCATCATAAGGTAAGCCAGATTTAACAATGGCAAAAGCTTGTTTTAGTAGTTTGTTACAAACAGCTATTAAAGCAAGTTTTTAGCTTTTTCCTTTGGCTACAATTCTCTCGTATATTTCTTTACACGCTTTATTATATTTACAAGCTGAARAACTACATAGAAACAGCAAGTTTCTGAGTTTTTTATTACCCATTTTACTAATTCTACTTCTTCCTCTCACACTACTTCCTGATTCTCTTATGATGGGCGTTATACCTGCATAACTACACAACTGCTTGGCATTTTCAAACCGATTGAATCCATCAGTCATAACAATGAGCATCAATGCTGTTTTAACTCCCATTCCTGGTATACTTTTTAGTAAGGTTAATTGTGATTGTTGATGGTCTTTGACTAATTCTGTTAAACGTTGATCTAACAACTCAATCTCTTTTTTAATAGCCTTTAAGGAGCGGTTTAGTGAATGATAAACAGCTTTTGAAGGTATTCCTAAAACTTTTTCTCCGTGTAATTTGTTCTTTATTGCGGTGCGATGTTTTAAATAAGTGTCTATTAGGCAAATTAATTGAAGACATTCTGCCTGACTCTTGTCTTTAGCTGTATACAACGGAACTTCATTTGTAACAGCATATTCACAAATGGCTTTTGCATCAGATTTATCGGTCTTTATTTTTGATAATTTCATTTCAATAAAACGCTTTACTGATAATGGATTTACTACAGAAACTGTGTAACCTTGCTCATAAAGATATTGAACTAAACAATAGTGATAATAGCCTGTAGCTCCCATGACAACCAAGGATTCTTTAGCTATTGATTTAATCAACTTTTTAAAGCCTTTTTCATCGTTTGACAACTGAAAATAACCCCCTTTTCAACTCATTACATCAAAGACATCTTTACTGATGTCAACTCCATAAATTTTATTATATTTATGCATAAGAAAAATAGTTTAAGGAAAGAATAGCTACTCGAGTTTCAACAACTTAAAAACGAGTTTATAACACTCACAGAACTAAACGAAATTTAAGTAGTAAAAGAGAGGGGATTATCAATGTTGACGAGATTCAAATCTCTCCGTATAACAGAACCTTATTCCTCTCCTTTATTCTTTCTGATTAATACTCTAAAATAGAGAATTGTAAACTTAAGATGTATAAAAATAATAGCTGTATTAGCCCTTTATTCAATGTCGCTATCACTAACAAAATTAGGTGAAAAACTGAAAGTTTAATGCTTTGAAATCCGCTACTATTCTTATACAAACCGTTAGCGTGCATTAAAAAACAACTCTCAAAAACTGAATGTTCAAACTGAAAATTTGACATATAAACAACTACTAAACTGAAAATCTGGCACAGTTTAGTTTATATAAACGACTAAGTGTCAGTTATATATGAATGGTATTTGATTTGTAGATTATATTTTGAAAATTAATTGTTTAACTTTTAAAATATAAAATTATGACACTTGTAAGATATCAAAATCAGTTACCAAGTTTATTTGACAGATTTTTTAACAATGAACTTGAAGGTTGGAACAGAAATCATTTTTCAAATACCAACACAACTTTACCATCTGTAAATATTAAAGAAGATACAGATGCATTTTTTGTGGAAGTTGCTGCACCAGGATTTAAAAAATCTGATTTCAACATTGAATTAAATAATGACATTTTAACTATTTCATCAGAAAAAGAGATTAATGATGAAGTTAAAGACAATGAAAATATTTCAAGACAAGAATTTAGCTATCAATCATTTACTCGTTCTTTTACATTACCAGAATTAGTGGAAGATGAAAAAATTTCAGCTAAATATGAAAATGGAATTTTATCCATTACCATTCCAAAAAAGGAAGAGGCTAAAGCAAAGCCAATAAAACATATTGAAATCAAGTAATTAGATTAAGTCCGCTAACAGAATTCTATTAGCGGACAATAATCAAAAGTATTAAGAATGTATAACATTATAGAGAATAAAAAACAAATTAAGAATTAAATAATTATGAAAAATATTGTAATGCTTTTTTTATCTGTTTTTACACTCATTAGTTGCAATGCACAAACAGATAAAAAAACAGAAGATAAACAAAGTGAGGTAACAAAAAGCGAAATTAAACCAAAGGTAGATTACAAGGTAAACAAAGAATATGACGAGAATGGAAATTTAATTAGACTTGATTCTACTTATACATACTATTACTCTAACATAGATAAAGATGCTATGATGAATGATAGTATTTTCAAGAAATTTAATAAACGTTTTAATATGAAAAGTCCATTTATGAGTGATGATTTCTTTGATAAAGAAACCTTTATTGAGGATGACTTTTTCAGTGAAGATTTTTTTAGAGGAAATTTTAAAAGAAACCAAGAAATGATGCAAAAGATGATGAGCAGAATGGATTCATTAAAAAATCAACTCTTTATGGAAGAGTTTCTATTAAAGAAAGAAAAGGATAAGAATTAATAACAACTGAGGTTTAAAGATTAAAAAATGCCTATACTTACTTAGTGTAGGCATTTTTTATAAATTTAATACTCTTAATTTTAATATTTTAACAGAAATATGAATTACATAGATTATTATAAAATATTAGGAATACAAAAAAATGCCTCTGAAAAAGATATAAAAAAAGCTTATAGAAAATTGGCAAGAAAATATCATCCAGACGTAAATCCTAATAATAAAGAAGCTGAAAAAAAATTTAAAGGAATAAATGAAGCCAATGAAGTATTGGGCAATCCGGAAAATCGAAAAAAATATGATAAATATGGTAAAGATTGGCAACACGCTGAAGAATTTGAAAAGGTAAAAAAACAGCAACAACAATATCAACAAGAATACAATACAAGCAAATCTCAATCGTATTCAAATTTTAATGAAGAAGATTTTTCAGATTTTTTTAGCTCAATGTTTGGTGCTGGATTTCAACAAGATAGAAGAACAAAATATAAAGGGCAAGATTATCACGCAGAATTGCAGCTTAATCTAACTGATATTTTAAGAAGTGAAAAACAAACGCTTACGGTAAATAATAAAAAAATACGTTTGACAATTCCGGCGGGTATTGAAAATGGACAAGTTATTAGAATTAAAAACCACGGTGAAAAGGTAGGAAATAGAGGTGTAAATGGTGATTTATACATCAAATTCAATATTCTAAATAACACAAGATTTAAACGTGATAGGAACGACCTCTACCTCAATATTGATTTAGATTTATATAAATCCCTTTTAGGAGGTAAGATAGTTATTTCTACAATTGATGGTAAAAAATTGAAACTAAAAGTGAAACCTGAAACACAAAATGGGACAAAAGTAAAGTTAAAAGGTAAAGGAATGCCAATTTATAAAAAAGATAATCAATTTGGCGATTTATTTGTGACATACACTATTAAAACACCAACAAATTTAAGTGTAAAAGAAAAAGAACTATTTACTGAATTATCAAAATTAAGATAGATTATGAAAACAATAACCGCTAAACAGTTTTGTATAAATTACAATATCCCATTAAGTTTTATTGATTCATTATCTAACTACGAGTTAATAAACTTGATTGAAATAGAAAGTTCTAAGCATCTACAAATAGATGATATTAACAGAATTGAAAAAATGATGCGTTTGCACTACGATTTAAATGTAAATTTTGAAGGTTTAGATATAATAAATCATCTAACTTCTCAAATTAATTCCCTTCAAGAAGAGCTAATTGGCTTAAAGAATAGAATCGACTTCTATGAATAACGCACGCTAACAAAATGTAAACGTAATAGCGGTTTTTATGCTAAACTCAAAGTTGTATCTTTGAACAAAATTTAGTGCTAAATTGAAAGGTAAGTGCCTTGAAATCCGCAACTACGCTTACATAAATCGTTGTGAGTAATTTGAGGATTCATACTCTTNNGTAACATTCTAGAGTTTACAACGTCCTATGCTCAATCAATCAACTAATCAATCAAAATATGAAATCAAATAAAAAAACTGGAAGGCTTGTAGGACTATTGTTTCTACTCATTTTTGCAACTGGTATTATAGTCTATCAATTTTTACAAGGTCCTGTACTATTTTCAGATGATTTTCTAACTACCACTTCTGCAAACTCAAATGAAATCATTATTTCGACCTTACTTTTATTTTTAAGCGGCATAACGTCTGTTGTTATAGCTGTAATTTTATTGCCAATTTTTAAAAAATATAGCATCACCTTGGCATTTTTATATTTGGCATTTAGCATACTAAGCTTTATAGCTATATCTATTGATAATATTAGTGTTCTATCAATGTTAGAATTAAGTCAAGAGTATACTAAAAATGGAACTGACAATTCGGACATGTTAAATACATTAGGTAATGTGTTTTATAAAACACATTGGTGGACACACTACTTGAGTCTACTCATTTCTTGCTTCCCAGTTTTTATTTTATATTATACATTATATGTGTCTAAATTAATTCCAAAAATCATTTCAATTGTTGGAATAATAGCCATAATTCTTATGTTTATTGAAATCTTATTTTCGCTTTTAGGAAATAGCATTAGTATGAATATGCTTTTTCCAATAGGGCTCATTCAACTAATTCTTCCGCTTTGGTTAATTTTCAAAGGATTGAATTCGCCAACTTTAGAAACTGAAATAAAATAACGAAATTTAAGTAGTAAAAGAGAGGGGATTATCAATGTTGACGAGATTCAAATCTCTCCGTATAACAGAACCTTATTCCTCTCCTTTATTCTTTCTGATTAATACTCTAAAATAGAGAATTGTAAACTTAAGCCGTATAAAAGGCATTAAAACGAGGCATATACTAACCGTTAGCTTTAATTAAAAGACTTGTAACATTCTTCTCTGTTTATTGCCTTATATAAAACTCAAACAATCAAAAATTGAAAAATACATTTTCCATATTAGTAATTTTTTCATTCCCATTTTTTCAATCCTGTTCTACATCTTCATTTAAACAGAATATTGAAGCTAACCCCTCCGTAATTGGCTTCTTTGAAAAAGTGGATTCGGTAGTGGAAAATAAAATGAACCAATATAATATTCCTGGACTTTCCATAGGATTAGTTAGAAATGACTCCATAATATATAATAAAGGTTATGGTGTTAGAAGCATTAAAACCGGCAATTTAGTTACAGAAAACACCATATTTCATACAGCCTCAATTAGCAAGTTATTTACGTCCGTAGCAACTATAAAACTTATAGAACAAAATAAGATGACAATTGATGACAAATTGGTTGACATACTTCCTGAGTTAAAACACGATGATAAAAGAGTCAATTATATAACAATAAAAAATCTTTTGAATCACACTTCTGGATTACCTGATATTCGCAATTATCATTGGGATAATAACAATCAATCAAATAATAGTCTCAAGGAATTTGTTTTAGGACTTAATCTTAAACTTGATTCTAAACCTTCTTCCGAATATCAATACAGCAACTTGGCGTATGATATTTTAGGTTATGTAATAGAAAAAGTTTCTGGTGATACTTTTGATGATTTTCTGAAAGAAAATATTTTGAATAAAAGTGATATGTACAGCAGCGATTTCAGATTTTTCAAAATACACGATTCTTTAAAGACATCTCCACACTCTAAAAGATGGGTTACAAAGAATATATATGTAAGAAAAACCTATCCATATACAAGAGAACACGCACCAAGTAGTACATTAAATTCTTCTTCAAAAGATTTAAGTAAATGGATGATTTCTTTTCTTCAAACTCTAGATGATGACGACTTAAATAATAAATATTTGACGATGATTGAACCTTCTTTTAACCCAAATCCATATATTGGTTTTGGATTTCAATTAAGTGATATTAATTCAAAAAAAACAATTGGACATTATGGTGGAGATAAAGGATTTAGAAGCTATTTGATAATGATACCGGAAGAAAGAATTGGATTAGTTTTATTGGTAAATTGTGACTATGATGAAGATTTTAGGCAAGAAATAATACACCCGATAGCAAAACTAATGCTAACAACATATTTAAAAAATAGCGAAGTAATCACTAAATAAAGTCTATTATAACCTGAAAATTTAACTTAAAAAAATCGTTACTTTTCATAAACAAGACTGTTGTCAAAAAGAGCCGCAAAAAATGTAATAAAATTGTACAACGAAGTAAGATTACACTTATCTTTAAACTTTAAAACACCGAATATGGTATATATATTAACAGCGTAAATTAATTTTTACTAGACCAAATTGAAAATCAAAGTAAAAAACAACAAAACTCAAAATGGCTTGAAATTAATTACAGATATTTATCAAATGAATTTATCAGATTACATAAAAAAGAGAAATGGTGTTCCATTAGGTGCAAATAATTCACTACGAAATATCATATTTCGTTCCCTTGGTGCAGGTAAATTTTCTACGTTCTGGAAATATTGGAATCCTATATGGAGTTTTTATTTAGGAAAATTCGTTTTCAAGCCGATAAAAACTATCCTTCCTCCCTCACTATCTTTAATATTAACATTCGGCTTTTGTGGCTTATTACACGATGCCGTAATAATGTTAATTAGATGGAAATTTACACTGCTATTTACCCCTTGGTTTTTAATAATGGGTTTATGGGTTATTATTAGTAATTTTACCAAACTAGATTATTCAATGTACCGTTGGATAAATCGAGCTATAATAAATATATTAATCATTGGGAGTTGTTTTATTCTTGCTTATCAAATAAGAATTTAAAGAGTTTGAAACTTTTAAACTAACTTCAACGCTATAGGATTTAAAATTGAATCGGTACGAATTTGAGCACAATTGCGGAATTAAATGTTGAAACGGATAGATTTTTAGCAATTAAAAAAACCTAAAAACAAAAAAATAATAGATAATATCATGGCAAAAGGTAAAGACTCGAGGAAAAACGTAAAAAAAGAAGCTGCTAAAACTCCAAAAGAAAAAAAAGCAGAAAAGAGACTGAAAAAATCTAGAAAAGAATAATTGTAACAAAACTAAAAACATTTCAGAATTTGTCAATTATAACGGATTGATAGTTGAAACAGAAAGATTTTTAGAACCAAATTGTAAAGCCAAAAATTGCAACACGGCATAGAGCAAATTGCTTAATGGTTTTTATTTGAAAAATTTGTTCTTTTAAAACATTTTAAAAGAGCTATGGAATAGTACGATTTTATAATCGCAACTTTTCCCGGTCTAAACCATTAACAAAAATCATCCACTAATGACAAACCTTAGTTAGACTTTTGGATCAACTATTCCACCCATCATTCAGGCGGCAATAATTGATCCTATTAGTTACAGTGTCTTTTGATTTACATACCTGATTTAACAGGAGCTTTGGTTGTACTCATATCTCTCACACATACATATTTTCCATCACGTTTCTCGAAATATGACATGTAATTTCCATGTCCTATTTCTTTATCGTAAGAATCGAATTCGGTCCATGAACCTATCTCAACTGCTGTATTACCTTCAGCAAATAGATCTACTATTTTGTATACGTTATAATTACCTAGCGTATCTTTTGCCATGTTATTTGCTATATTTTCCCTGATAGCTGCCCTGCCTGAATTAGGTTCCATGTTTCGGCTATAATTTATGGCATCCTCGCTGTAATAGACAACTACCGCATCGGCATCTTTAGCTTTTTCGCCAGCGGCATAAGCATCTTCCATAGCTTGAATTTCAACTTTAATTTTTTCCATATCAAGGGTTTCTACCTTTTCAGGAGTCGAGCATGCAGAAAAAATTAATGCAGAAAATGTAATAAAGGCAATTGTTTTAATGAATTTTCTCATAATGATTATATTTAATTAGTTTCTCAAATATACGAAAATATAATGGCTGCAATAAGAAATAGATTATAGGCAAAGTGAATCTTTGATATAAAACTTTTGCTAACAATGCAAAAAAAATTGCTCCGTTATGCAGATTAGAGAAATTAAAGCAACTTTAAATCTTACCTACAAACAGCGGAAAAATATGATTTTGCAATCGCAGCTTTCCTTAGCTTAAACTACGCACTAAACCAAATTTCACCGTTGACCCGATTTAACTTATTTCCATAAACGAGTATTGAGCTAAAACGTCCCTAAATGGTATGCTAAACGCAACTGGACTTGCAACAAAAAGTCGGACAAATTTTTTAAGACCTATGCCACATATTTTAAATTGTTAACTTCTAGTTCTACTTCTTTAGGTGTTTTATAATTTAAAGAAGAATGCAMTCTTCTTCTATTATACCAAATTTCTATATATTCAAATACTGCTAATTTAGCTTCTTCTATGGTTTTAAAACTATGATGATAAATCAATTCGGATTTCAGTGTTTTAAAGAATGACTCTGCCACAGCATTATCCCAACAATTCCCCTTTCTACTCATAAGTTTATTTGTTTTAATATGTTTTCTAAACTCTTTACTGGCATATTGTATTCCTCTATCCGAATGAAAAAGTAGAGGTTTGGTTATTTCTCTTTTTGATAAGGCCATTTTCCAAGCTGGAATAATGGTTTAATGGGTGTATAAGGTTGTACTCAATGCCCACCCAATAACTTGCCTATCATATAAATCAATAACAGTAGTCAGATACAACCAGCCTTGTTTTGTTTGTATGTAAGTAATATCAGATACCCAAGCCTGGTTTAAATCACTTGGAGTGAAATTTCTATTTAAATAATTTCTGCAAATAGCATATCGATGGTTAGAGTTTGTTGTAACCCTATATTTTCTGATTATTTTACTTCTCAAACCATTTAACCGCATTAATTTAGCTACCCTTCTTTTTGAAATATGATACCCTTACCTATTTAATTCAGCTGTTATTCTAGGACTTCCATAAGTTCTTTGGCTGCTATCAAAAATATTCTTTATTAAATCAGTAAACAAGCTATTTTCTAAGGCTCGATTTGAAGGGCCACAGCTAAACCATCTATAATAACTACTCCTACTTACTTTTAATACTTTACACATCTTCTCGACAGGATATAAATGTTTATAACTCGCTATAAATTGATTGACTTCCCATCGCTCTTGGAAAAGATATGAACGATTTTTTTTAGTATTTCAAGTTCTAATTGAGTCTCTTTAAGATCTTTACGTAATTGTTTAACTTCCAATGAATCTTCTTGCTTTTTTGATATTGGAGTTAAACTGGGAATTTCTCTATGAGTAGCTCGCCATTTGTAAATACGCTGAACTTGAACCCCTAACTCATTAGCTAAATCTTTAATATTATCTCGCTTGTAACTTAATCGAATTGCCTCCAATTTAAATTCAGTACTGTAATATCGTTTTTTCATAATTCTAAGATATTTGTTTTTAGTTAAACAGTCTTAAAATTATGTCCGAGTAAATGTAGTAACTCCAAATGGAACTGCAAACGAAAAAGGAACAGGTTTAGGATTGCATTTATGTAAAGAATTTGTAGAAAAACATAATGGAAGAATATGGGTAAAATCAGAAGAAGGTAAAGGATCCTCCTTTCATTTTCATTGTTAAATGCATCCTATTTTGTATCTTAGAGGCAAAAAAAATATATCCACTCTTTTAATCTTTTAGATTGATAACATAGAAATAATAGATTGCCAACTTATGATGGCAAAAAAATTGCTTCATGATGCTACCTAAATAAATTAATTTGGATTTAAACAACATAACTAACAGTGGAAATATGTTACTTAGTATTTTTATGCTTTCGAGTTTATTAATAGCAATTTTCCATATTTTAGCAATGCTTAATTATTTACCTGAATGGTAAATTATATTCATCTTTTATACTATGACCACCATTGTACCTGCGCAAACAAGCGCAAATTATAAGATAATTGCAGACTTAGCAAATTCAATTTGGACTGAACATTATATCCCAATAATTGGAGAACAGCAAGTTACTTATATGCTTGAAAAATTCCAGTCGGCTATAGCCATTGAAGATCAAGTTAAAAATGGAAGTTTGTATTATCTATTTCTACATCAAGATACTCATGTTGGTTATTTTTCTTTCAGCAAAAACGAGGATTCCCTATTTCTAAGCAAGCTATATGTGCTACACTCAATGAGAGGAAATGGCTTAGGGAGAGCGGCACTATCGTTTATAGAAACGCAGGCTCAAGAACTAGATGTAAAAAAAATAAAATTAACCGTCAACAAGTTTAATACCAATGCTATAAAGGTCTACCAAAAAATGGGATTTAGTACTATTGAAGCTAATGTTCAGAATATTGGCAATGGTTATGTAATGGATGATTATGTTTTAGAGAAAGTTATAAAATGAATCACTACTACCAACGAGTATTTATACAATAAGCTGTTAGTCGCTAAACCAACTTCTTTTTTTTACATTAAAAATTTAGAACTACCTTTGGCAAATGGTTAGGAAATTCCTCCCTTTTTGATTTAAAATTAGTACTCCAAAGTAGTATTTCATCAAAAAAATGAATAATAATAAACTAAATATCATAGATGAAATCTATAACAATCCGAATTCTAGCAGTCCTATTTCTTGTAATCACTTTCATCACTTGCKCAAAGCATAAAANGAAGAGAGTCATCAACTTTCCAAAAACAAATTTGGCGGCAGAACATTTAATTCCAAAACCACTAAAAGTGATTCCTACATTTGGCGGATTCGCACTGGATAAATATACAGCCATCTATACTTCTAGAGATGCAGTAGGATTTGAAGACGTTGGAACGTTCTTAGCGCACAAAATTAAAGCTAAAACTGAGCTGGATTTACACGTGAATGTAGACGAGATTCCAACTGTGAAATCTGTTATCTACATCAATCAATCTGATAGTTTTGAGTTGGATGGGCCAGAAGCCTATCAACTTTATATTAAACACGATTCCGTTATTCTGAATTCAACAACGGCAAAAGGAGTCTTTCGAGGAATTCAGACGTTACGACAGCTTATTCCTGAAAAAAGTAATGACACCCTTTCCGAAACCAACATATGGACCATCCCTACAGGAAAAATTATCGACAGCCCTCAATTTGAATACAGAGGAGCTATGTTAGATGTAGCTCGTCATTTCTTTAGCGTAAAAGATCTTAAAAAATACATTGATCTTTTGGCATATTATAAATTTAATGTACTGCATTTGCATCTATCTGATGATCAAGGGTGGCGTATTGAAATTAAATCATGGCCTAAACTTACTGAAATCGGTGGAAGTACCGAGGTAGGTGGTGAATCTGGTGGCTTCTATACCCAAAAAGAATATACCGAAATCGTAAATTATGCTGCTGCACATCATATCATGATTGTCCCTGAAATTGATATGCCTGGGCATACAAATGCAGCTTCGGTCTCCTACCCTATTTTAAATGGAAATGGCAAAACACCCAAATTATATGAAGGTATGAAAGTTGGTTTCAGTACGTTTGATACCCAAAAAGATATTGTTTATACTTTTATTGATGATGTAGTTCGTGAAATAGCAGCGCTATCACCTGGACCTTACTTTCATATTGGTGGCGATGAAAGCCATGTGACCAAAAAGAAAGATTATATCTATTTCATAAATAAAGTAGAGCAGATTGTACAAAAACATGGTAAACGAATGATAGGATGGGATGAAGTTGCCAATGCTGATATAGACTCAACGTCTATTTCCCAATTCTGGGCAGATAAAGAAAATGCTCAAGTTGCTGTAAACAAGGGGATGAAAATTATCATGTCACCTGCCAAAAAAGCCTATTTAGATATGAAGTATGACTCTCTATCTAAGTATGGCCTGCATTGGGCAGCCTATATTCCCATAGATACCGCCTACATATGGACACCAGAAGCTTATAAAGGTGTTCCCCTACAGCATATCTTAGGGATAGAAGCTCCTCTTTGGTCAGAAACTATTAGCACTATTGATGAATTGGAATACCTAGCTTTCCCAAGGATTATTGGTTATTCAGAACTCGGTTGGACAACCCAAGAAAATCGAAATTGGGAGAGTTATAAAGTACGTTTGGCAAATCAAGCACCTTTTTTAGATCGGATGAAGGTCAAGTATTACCCTTCACCCTTGATTGATTGGAAGAAGAGTAAATATTCGCATATCGAGATTGAGAAAGATTGAAAAAGATAGACACMACCTAAAANGTACTGATTACATGCACTAAGTAGAAGGACCGGTTTAAAAAATAGGTTGGTAAACAAGCTATTCAATAGTTGAAAACAAACAAAAATAATTTTCTAAAAAAAAGGGTTACTTCTTCTCCTCTATTTTCAAAATCTTGTAAACAATTGGCTGAATTGTATAACAGATAAAGCATAATTCCTTTGCAACTTTGCAGTATTAAAATATATAAACATGACACAAGTAATCAATAAAGGAACTATTAAAGAAAGCTACAAGGTATCAGGAATGACTTGTGCAGCCTGCGCGATTAGTGTAGAATCCTATCTTTCGCCACTTGAAGGAATACATAATGTGGCGGTAAATTACCCTAACCAATCGGTTTCATTAGATTTTGATAACACGGAAATTTCGATTGAAACCATTCAGAAAAAAATCAAAGAAATTGGGTATGATATATTAGTAGGAGAAACAAAAGAAACCCAAAAAGCATTTGAAGAATTAGAGGAAAAAAGACTGGCTTTGCTTAAATCAAAATTAATTTTCTCAACTATTTTCTCTCTGCCCATCTTTATTATGGCTATGTTTTTAATGGGAAGAATTCCCTATGAAAACTGGATTATGATGGCACTTTCTATTCCTGTTCTATTTTGGAGTGGTGCTGAGTTTTATACGATCGCCTGGAAAAAACTACTACATTTTTCTGCCAATATGGATACGCTTGTAGCTCTTAGTACGGGTGTTGCGTTTATTTTTAGTGTATTTAACACAGTTTATCCACAATACTTTTTAAGTAAAGGGGTAATGCCACATGTGTATTTCGAATCAGCGGTTATCATTATTACTCTCATACTTTTAGGTCGATATTTTGAAGAAAAGGCAAAAAGCAAAACCTCTTCTGCCATCAAAAAATTAATTGGCTTGCAACCCAAACAAGTTATCGCTATTAGAAATGGAGAAGAAACTGTTATTTCATTTGAAGAAATAGGGAAAGGAGAATTAATAATTTTGAAACCAGGAGATAAAGTACCCGTAGATGGTCGCGTTAAAAAAGGGACTTCTTTTATAGATGAAAGTATGATTTCGGGGGAACCTGTTCCTGTTGAAAAAACGAAAGGAAGTACCGTATTCTCAGGGACCATAAATCAAAAAGGTTCCTTGCGAATTATTGCCACAAAAATTGGTGAAGACACCTTGCTTTCTCAAATAATTAGACAAGTAGAGAACGCACAAGCCAGCAAGCCTGAAATTCAAAAATTAGCCGATAAAGTGGCTGGTGTTTTTGTACCCATCGTAATAGGTATTTCTTTGCTTACATTTGTTATCTGGTTAAAGTTTGGTCCAGATCCTTCATCAACTTATGCGTTGCTAACCCTTATAACCGTTTTAATAATAGCTTGCCCCTGTGCTTTAGGTTTAGCCACACCAACAGCTTTAATGGTGGGAGTTGGTAAAGGTGCACAAAAGGGAATATTAATAAAAGATGCCCAAGCACTTGAAACTGCTTATAAAATAGACAGCCTTATTTTAGACAAAACAGGTACAATTACGGAAGGAAAGCCAAAAGTAACAGATGTTTTTTGGGCAGCCCAAAGTAATACAACCGTTTTGGAAAAAGTACTATTGGCAATGGAATCACAATCCGAACATCCAATTGCAGAAGCTATTGTTCATCACCTCCGAAAAATAAATACCGCAAATGTTATCACAAACTCTTTTGAGAGTGTAACWGGTATGGGAGCGCTATCTCAATTTGAAGGTGTTGTTTACAGAGTAGGAAATGAAAAATTAATGTTGCAAAACGCAATTGACATCCCCAATGAACTTGCCGAAAAAGCAGAAAAATTAAAGGAAGATGCAAAAACTGTTGTTTATGTGAGTGCTGCCAATAAGGTGGAAGGGATTATTGCTGTTGCTGAYAAGGTAAAAGARACTGCTTTAGCKGCYATTGAACAAATTCAGCAAATGGGSATAGAAGTTCATATGCTAACGGGTGACAACGAACAAACGGCAAAAGTAATTGCGGGTAAGGTTGGCATTGCACATTTTCAAGCAAATGTAATGCCTTCAGATAAGGGTAATTTTGTTGAAAAGTTACAAAAAGAAGGGAAAATAGTAGCTATGGCAGGTGATGGAATTAACGATTCTCATGCTTTAGCTCAGGCAGATGTGGGAATTGCCATGGGAAGCGGAACAGATATAGCCATGGAAAGTGCAGGAATAACCCTCATGAATTCCGATCTAAAACAGATTGCAAAAGCTATAAAACTTTCCNWWGCMWSSMTGYAMAMTRTWMRKYRRMATTTATTTTGGGCCTTTATATACAATCTAATTGCCATCCCTATAGCAGCAGGAATATTGTACCCAAGCTATGGCTTTCTTTTAAACCCTATGGTAGCAGGAGCAGCCATGTCGCTGAGTTCAATATCGGTACTTGGCAATAGTTTGAGATTAAAAAATAAAAATTAGTAGTAATCATAATTTAAATATCAGAAAAATGAAAACAGTAACATACAAAACAAACATCAATTGTACAGGTTGTCTTAAATCCGTAACACCTGTTTTAAATGAATTAGATAATGTTGATACGTGGAAAGTACAACTTGAAAACCCAGATAAAATTTTAGAAGTTTCTTTAGATGATGACAATGATTCCGTAGTGGTAAATGCAATAAAAGGAGCAGGTTTTGAAATTGAAGAAATTTAATGCTAAATTTGATATAGGTATACAACTTAAAAACGAATCAGTTGTATGAAAGCAGCGAATAAAATTTTATATTGAAACAACGAATCAGCATATTAGGATGTGGTTGGCTTGGAATGCCTTTGGCTTTTGAATTAATTCAGAACGGATACCATGTTAACGGATCCACCACCTCAAATAACAAACTAAACAAACTTAGATCAAAAGGTGTAATGCCATTTATGGTTGACATAAGCAAAAGGGATGTTGACGTTTCTAATTTTTTGTTCTCTGACGTTTTAATTATTGCTATCCCTTCAAAAAAAATAAATGATTTTAAACACTTGATAGCCCAAATTGAAAAATCTGAAACAAGGAAAGTGATTTTCATAAGCTCAACTTCTGTTTATCCTAATACAAACGGAATAGTTACCGAAAATACCATTACAAAAAAATCCTCTCTTTCTGAAATAGAACAATTATTTAAATTAAATACAATTTTCAAGTCAACGATCATAAGGTTCGGTGGACTATTTGGTCATGACAGAAAACCCGGTAATTTTATTAAAGTTGACAAAAAAATAGAAAATCCAGAGGGTTTTATAAATTTTGTACATAGAGATGATTGTGTCCGAATTATCGATCAAGTCATTGCATGCGATACTTGGAATGAAACTCTAAATGCCTGCGCTGACACGCACCCCAAAAGAAGAGAATTTTATAAAAAAGAAATGAAGAAAATAGGAAGATTAGAACCAATATTCAATGAAAATTCAACAAATGATTACAAAATCGTAAGCAATGAAAAGTTAAAAACTTTATTGGGCTATAAATTTGAATACTCAAATCTAATGAATTATTAAAAAATTAAGGCTGCAAACAACAAGGCAAAAAAATTTATGTTTAACTTTAAACAAAAATTAAATCGACAATCATTAAGACAATACGATTTGCTACAACCGAATAATTTACAATTTAATAGTCAAACAAATTTTATACAAACTCGTTAACCATCAAAAAAGACGACTAGCATAGAAGATAAAAATATGGAAATTCAAGAAATAATTACAAAACAACAAGAATTTTTCAACTCAAATAAAACTAAGGACGTAAATTTTAGAATAGCACAATTAAAAAAGTTTAAAAAATTGCTAAAAGAAAATGAAGAGTTACTTTATAAAGCAATTTATGAAGATTTTGGCAAATCTGAATTTGAAACTTATGTAGCTGAACTATCGTTACTCTATCATGAAATTAATAATTTTGTAAAAAATATTAAAAAATGGAGTAAACGTAAAAAGGTATCAACTGGATTTGCAAATTTCCCCGCTAGAAGTTATATAATTCCTGAACCATTGGGAACTACATTGGTAATTGGAGCGTGGAATTATCCATATCAACTTTCGCTAGTTCCAGCAATTACATCACTTGCTGCAGGAAATACAGTAATCCTAAAACCAAGTGAACTTCCTTCCAAAACATCAGAAGTTATGGCTAAGATTATCAATGATAATTTCCCTAGCAATTATTTTTTTGTTGTTGAAGGTGGCGTTAAAGAAACAACTGAACTTTTAGAATACCGATTTGATAAAATATTTTTTACAGGAAGTATTCCTGTAGGTAAACTAATTTATCAAGCCGCTGCAAAACACTTAACGCCTATTACGCTAGAACTTGGCGGTAAAAGTCCAACATTTGTGCTTGCTGATTGTGATATTAAAATGACCGCTAAACGAATTGTATGGGCAAAATTCTTGAATGCTGGGCAAACTTGCGTTGCCCCTGATTATATTTTAGTTGACCAATCAATTGAAGTGAAATTTCTTGAGGGATTGAAGAATGAAATTGAAAAGTATCATAAAAAAAGTGTTGCTATCAAAGAGAATTATTTAAAAATAATAACTACAAAAAGCTTTGACCGTTTGAGTAAACTGGTTGACARCGATAAGATCTATTTTGGAGGCATTACAAACAGAGAAAAAAGATTTTTTGGTCCCACCATCCTACAAAATATTTCTTTCGAAGATGAAGTTATGAAAGATGAAATTTTCGGACCAATACTTCCTGTCTTGTCATTCACTGACCTTGATGAAGCAATAAAAAGCGTAAAAGACAGACCTAAACCTTTAGCGTGCTATATATTTTCAAAAAATAGAAAAAAAATTGATAAATTACTAAAWGAAATCTCTTTTGGTGGAGGGGCTGTAAATGATAGTTTAATGCATATATCCAATAGTAATCTTCCATTTGGAGGTGTTGGATTAAGTGGAATGGGAAACTATCATGGGAAAGCAGGTTTTGATACATTTTCTCATTACAAAAGCATCTTAGATAAACCATTTTGGTTTGAAGCCAATTTTAAATATGCGCCCTATTCAACGTTAAAAATGAAAATAATTAAATGGCTTTTAGAATAAATTTCAACTTTAAAAATAGTCTATGAAGAACTTACAGTGGATTTATGGTTTATTACTCCTATCGGTTATATCGGCAGTTATGGCATTAGATAACCTCTAATTTTATTTATAAATCAGGAACCGCTGCAATAGGCGTTATCATCCTACTAATTCTCAATTTCAAAAAAGTTAAACTATCCAAAGATACGTGGATGATTATTGGCGCTTTTTTGTTCTCAATTGCTGGAGATTGGTTCTTGTCAAATATGCATGGAGATACATTGATGTTTAGTAAGGGAATTGCGTTATTTTTTCTTGCCCATTTGGGCTATTTAGCGTTTGCTGTAAGTAACGGACAAATAAAATGGAAATTTATAAGTATTTTACTTGGGACTTTTTTAGTGTTCTTTTTCCTACTATTGTATCCTTCTATCATCGATAAGGTACTTATGTTGGCTACCCTAATCTATTTACTCGTTTCCTGTTTATCCTTGGGTGCATCTGTTGGAATTAAAGGTGATATTCTAGTAAAATGGACGTTTGCTTTTGGGATTTTTTTGATTTTATTTTCTGATACTATCATTTCTCTAACAGAATTTATGGGATATAATATGTTGATTTTTTTGATCTTACCCACCTATTACCTAGCTCACATAAGTATCACATATGCATTAATAAGAAGAGCCGGTTTAGAGAGAAAGTAATAGAGTATCGAACCTAAAAAACAATCCAAATTAGACCCAATTCATAGTTGCTTCTGGTTTTAATATAGCAAACATTTTATATATTTAACCTGATTTCTACAATGGAAAGCTATCGGTTTTTACAAAATGAAATCCTAATCCAAAACAGTTTATATACATTTAAAAATGCAGCGCCTTATACAAACAGCATTCGGTTTTCAGCRARTTGNGNTAWMKRRANTCWAMRNTWATGACAATTTAAATTATCTTGTTAAAACCAATACTGCCAACTATGTATTTAAAACTTACCTATATAACAAGGATACACTCGCATTGGTAAAAGCCGAAAATGACATACTTCAATTTCTGCAAAAGTCAGCTAAAAACAAATACCCTATACCTATACCATTTTCTGATCGCTCATTTATCAAAACTATTAGTATAGACGGAGAAAAGCGAATTTGCAGGATGCTCTCTTTTCTTGAAGGTGACTTTTTAGGGGACATAAAACATACCAAAGAATTATTTCAATCATTCGGAACTTTTCTTGCAGAAATTGATTTAAAACTTCAAAAGTTAACAAATTACACCATTAAGGYAAGGCAATGGGAATGGGAAATCCAATACCTGCATTTGAATAAAAAATACATCAATGATATTCCTAACGCTCAAGACAGAAAAATAGTCTCCTATTTTTTTCAACAATTCGAAGAAATTGTAACACCACTTTTACCAGATTTAAGAAAACAACTAATTCATAATGATGCCAATGAGTGGAATGTGTTAGCCAAAAATGGCAAGATCTCTGGAATTATTGATTTTGGAGATTTAGCATGCTCATTACTCATTCATGAACTAGCAATCGCTATAACTTATGCATGCTTGAACAAAGAAAATCCACTAGAATGGGCTTTAATTATTCTAAAATCGTATCACCAAAAATTGCCAATTCAAGAAAATGAACTTAAAGTATTGTATTATCTTATAGCTGCAAGGCTATCAACAAGCGTAATTAATTCAGCGCATTCAAGAAAAATAAATCCCAACAATTCATACGCTTCGGTAAGTGAAAAATCGGCTTGGAAAATGCTCTATCATTGGCTAAGAATTAATCCAATTATGGCTGAAAATCAATTCAGAAAAACAATTGGATTACCTATTGTAGAAACACAATCCATCAAAGAAGTAGTAAAAAGAAGACATCTACATATTAGCCCATTATTGTCATTGAGTTACAACAATCCTATTCCTATGGTTCGTTCGGTATTTCAATATATGTATGATGCTCATGGGAACACATTTTTAGATGCCTATAATAATATTCCGCACGTTGGACACTCACACCCAAAAGTTGTTGCTGCAGGACAACGGCAAATGGCAAAACTAAACACCAATACAAGATATCTTTACAACCAATTGTCTGAATATACCGAAAAATTAGTATCCAAATTTCCCAATTCGTTAAACAACGTATATTTTGTAAATTCWGGAAGTRCTGCAAGTGATTTRGCTATAAGAATTAGTAAAATACACACAGGATATGAGAAATTAATGGTCATGGAACATGGCTATCACGGGCACACACAAACAGCTACAGATATAAGCGACTATAAATTTAGCAGCCCTAAAGGGCAAGGGCAAAAAGAATTCATCTTAAAAACTCAAATTCCTGATACATACAGAGGTAAACACACTAAAAATGATGGAAGTGCAGGGAAATTGTACGCAAAGGAAGCGATTGAGCAAATTGATAATTCCGATGCTCCTGTTGCAGCCTTTATAAGTGAACCAATTGTGGGATGTRGWRKWMAWGWKMYWTTARSWRAWGGWTATTTAAAAGAAGTTTATTCGGCAATAAGAAAACAAGGYGGAGTTTGYATAAGTGATGAAGTTCARACCGGCTTTGGTCGTTTGGGCGATAATTTTTGGGGATTTGAAGCGCACGATGTTGTACCAGATATGGTAATTATTGGAAAACCAATGGCAAACGGACATCCCATGGGCGCAGTAATATGTACCAACGAAATAGCTAAATCTTTTAGTAAAGGTGTAGAATTTTTTAGTTCGTTTGGCGGAAACCCTGTATCGTGTGCTATTGGCTTGTCGGTTTTAGAAGTGATCGAAGAAGAAAAGTTACAGGAAAACGCTGAAATTGTCGGTAATTATTATAAATCACTTTTCTTAAAACTACAGAAAAAATATAAATGCATTGGAGATGTAAGGGGTGCTGGTTTGTTTTTAGGAATAGAAATAATTAAAGAAAATAGCATCGAACCTAACTCTGAATTAGCGAGTCTAATTAAGAACCAACTCAGAGATCAATACATACTAATTGGTACTGATGGTCCTTTTGATAGTGTATTAAAAACAAAACCTCCATTATGTTTTACTAAGGAAAATGCAAAAAAAGTAGTAGATACTATTGATAGCGTATTAAAAATGTATTACAAAAAAGTATAAAAATATTTCTCAATTATTCTAATAATAAGAATTAAATAAAATAGATATGGTTGAGTGAATATAATAAAAATTAATGTGAGATTTACTAAAATATAACTAATGAGTATGCATATAAGATTAGAAACGACATTCAATCATGTATATAAACTGTATTCAGTTTGCTCCTATCACAATAATTAGTAATTTTAGCCAGCGTGAGTTACTTGCTGAAAAATCTACCATTTTTTCTCATTACTTACCATAATAAACAGTTTGTAATATTTTGAAACGAATGACAAAAATAATTATTCAAGGAATTAAATATGACAGCTTTTTTAGCTGCTAAAATGATATAAATTATTATCAATAATGCTTTTAGAAAAATTAAAAAATAAACATCTAATTTTAGCTTCAGGTTCTCCTAGGCGCCAAGAATTATTTAAAGATTTAGGTATCAAGTTTTCAATACAAGTTAAAGAAATTGAAGAAAATTACCCTTCAAATTTACAAGCAGAAGAAATTACCAACTATTTAGCTAAATTGAAAGCGCAAGCTTTTAAAAATGAATTAGATGAAAACGACATTGTTATCACGTCTGACACAATTGTTTGGCACCAAAATAAGGCGTTGGAAAAGCCTAAAACAACGCAACAAGCTATAGAAATGTTAGAATCTCTTTCAGGCACAAAACATAAAGTAATTACTTCAATTTGTATTAAAACAGTAAAGACCCAAAAAGTATTTTTTGATGTTACCTACGTGACTTTTAAGAATTTAACGAGTCAAGAGATCGAATATTATGTTAAAAATTACCACCCATTCGATAAAGCTGGTGGTTATGGTATACAAGAATGGATAGGTTTTATAGGGGTTACAAAGCTAGAAGGTAGTTATTTTAATGTCATGGGATTACCTATGCATAAATTATATGAAGAATTGTTAAAAATGTAGTTCCGTATCGCTAAATATCCTTATTTTTGTACGATTTTTAATAAATAATAACATGAAACGAGCATGTTAAAATTTTTCTCACCAAAGGAGAATGATTAATATCGAACGGCATGTGACCATTAAAAAAACAATAAATATAAACACATGAAAAAATACACATTTACAGAAAAGAAAGATACCAGATCAGGTTTTGGTGCTGGATTAGCTGAGTTAGGGGATACAAATGAGAATGTTGTGGCACTTTGTGCTGATTTAGTGGGCTCATTAAAAATGGACAAATTTATTGAAAATCATCCTGAGCGATTTTTTCAAATTGGAGTTGCAGAAGCAAATATGATGGGAATTGCAGCCGGTTTAACTATTGGAGGTAAAATTCCTTTCACAGGAACATTTGCAAATTTTTCTACTGCCAGAGTATATGATCAAATTCGTCAAGCTATTGCCTATTCAGGGAAAAATGTTAAGATCTGTGCTTCTCATGCTGGACTAACGTTAGGTGAAGATGGTGCTACACATCAAACTCTTGAAGATATTGGATTAATGAAAATGCTACCAGGAATGGTCGTAATTAACCCTTGTGATTATAACCAAACAAAAGCAGCTACCATTGCTATTGCAGATTATGTTGGACCCGTTTATTTACGTTTTGGTCGTCCAGCAGTCCCTGTATTTATGCCTGAAAACGAAGCGTTTATAATTGGTAAAGCGATACAATTAACTGAAGGAACTGATGTTACTATAGTGGCTACAGGTCATTTAGTTTGGGAAGCATTACAAGCTTCAGAAAAATTAGAAGCAATGGGAATTAGTGCTGAAGTTATTAATATTCATACTATTAAACCTTTAGATGATGAAGCTATCTTAAAATCGATTGCAAAAACAAGTTGTATTGTTACTGCTGAAGAGCATAATATATTAGGCGGTTTAGGAGAAAGTGTTTCCCGTRTTTTAGTACAAAATAATCCCGTTCCACAAGAATTTGTAGCTGTTAACGATAGTTTTGGTGAATCAGCCACGCCAGCTCAATTGATGGAAAAATATGGTTTAACTGATRATTCCATTGTAAATGCAGCAAAAAAAGCAGTTTCAAGAAAAATAATGGTATAATAATTGCGTTTGGACTGTATATAATAACCTAAAAACATTTTTATATGAAAAAAAGAATTGTATTATTTTCAATAGCGTTTCTAGTTTCAATAATGCTAATGAATGCTCAAAGTAATTATGGGATTAAAGCTGGTTTAAGTTATAATTCAAATGGAGAACTTAAAGACGCTTCAACCCAAATTGGAAATGTAATAGATAATAAAGGAAGTGGCAAATCGGGTTTTAACATTGGTTTTTACGGTAAATTAGATTTAGGTCCAATTTTCATTCGTCCTGAATTAATTTATACAAAAACAACGAGTGAATATGAACTAAATTCTGGTACTGAAGATTACAAAGTGTCTAAATTCGATGTACCTGTTCTTGTTGGTATGAAATTAATTGGCCCCCTAAATATTTTTATAGGCCCTGCATTTCAATATTATTTAAGCAATGATTTAAAAGGTGTTAATATTAGTGATGTTAAAAATGATTTTTCTATTGGTATGAATATAGGTGCCTCAATTGAGTTTGGCAGAATAGGAATTGATGTAAGATATGAAAGAGGACTAAGTGAAAATGAGGCAAATTGGACTGATGCTGGTAAAACTTTCACGCTAGATTCAAGACCTGAACAACTAATATTCAATCTATCGTATAGTTTATCAAAGAATAGAAATTAATAAAGATTTTATTTTACAAAAAAAAGCTTCCCAAATTGGGAAGCTTTTTTTGTACGCACATATTTTTTTAATGTTTTATAGCTACTATCCCTTTTTCTAACTATCCGAATCTAAATAATCAGGAATACCATCATTATCAGTATCATCATTCGTTGGATCGCCGTCTTCATTAGCATCTTCATCTTTCGTTAAAATACCATCATTATCATCATCCTTATCTAAATAATTAGGAATTCCGTCTTCGTCTGTATCATCATTTTTCACATTACCATCACCATCTATATCCTCAAGAATTGATGAAACACCATCATTATCATCATCTGATACATTTACATCACTTAATGTAATTTGAAAAATTAAAGGTTCATTCGGAGGAATAGTACTTTTTCCAAAATTACCATACCCTAAACCTGAAGGGATAAATAAAATACCTTTGCCTTGATTTTCGTAATAGAAAGATTCATCTTCATTTATAGTTTTAGTACCTCCTTTAAAATTTGCAAATCCATAGCCCCAACCATCAACAACTTTTGTAAGTGAAAACCAAATCAATGAAGCGCGAGAATCAAAAATTGTACTATCTAACATCATTCCTGTATAGGTTGTCAAAACTGAGTCTGCCCTTGAAGGATAACTCGCAACACCTACAGCTTGGGTTAAATAATATAATTTATATGAAATCTCATCTTTAGTAATGTTTTGCACATCAACTTGCCCCATTAATGGGGTTTCACCATTGCTAATAGTCCAAATTCCACCATCATCATCATTTAAATAGTGAGTTTGTAAATATTCTATTAAAGATTCATCATCAATCAACGCTTGTTCAGCTGCATCAAAGGTAGCCTCATTATCATCTTTTTTACAAGAAAAAATTACAAGACCTAAAGCCAGTATAAAAAATAAATTTTTGAATTTCATTCAGTCTAATTTTAAGGTTCGCAAGATACTATTTTCATATCTTTGACAAAAGATAAAACACATAATTTAACGTTATTATATGAGAATTGATAAATATTTGTGGTGCGTTCGTTATTATAAAACCCGAAATAATGCTACGGAGGCTTGCAGAAAAGGACATATTAAAATAAATGGAGATACTATTAAGCCTTCAAAAGCAATCTTTAATAATGAAAAAATCACCCTACGAAAAAATCAAATTAATTACGAATTAGAAATTTTGGATATTCCCACAAACCGCGTCGGTGCTAAGCTTGTCGATTTATATAGAAAAGATATTACCCCAAAAGAAGAGTTTGAGAAATTCGAACTTTTAAAATACTCGAAAGATTATTATAGAAAAAAAGGTGCTGGAAGACCTACTAAAAAAGACAGAAGAGATTTAAATGACCTACAAGAAGAATAACAACGATTTCCATAAAAACTATTGGGAACAGAAATATACGAAAGAAGATACCGGTTGGGATCTTGGCACTATTTCCACTCCACTTGAAGTATATTTTAATCAGTTAACAAACAAAGAATTAAAAATATTMMTKSMWRKYSSWSKARMYMKTTAKGRMKMSSAAWMTYTRSAYGWWMRWMMAKWKWYAWMKRWWKWMSWTRWTRATWWWRCAMTWMWWYYATTAAAAAACTTTAAAAAAAGAATCCCTTCATTTCCAGAAAATAATTTGATACAAAAAGATTTTTTTAAGCATACTAAAAAATATGATTTAATAATAGAACAAACTTTTTTTTGCGCCTTACACCCTAGCCTAAGAAATAATTATGTTGAAAAGATGGCTTCCTTGTTAGAAAAAAAAGGGAAGTTAGTAGGATTACTTTTTGATGTCGAATTAACAGATGAAGGACCACCTTTTGGAGGTCGTTTAGATGAATATTCGCACTTATTTTCAACCTATTTTGATATAAAAATACTGGATAGATGCCATAATTCAATCAAACCAAGATTTGGTAGTGAATTGTTTTTTATCTTTGAAAAAAAATAACTTTAGATGGAACGTTCTATTATTTTAACCCACGAACAAATTAACAATAAAACAAGGCGAATTGCTTACCAAATTTACGAAGACAATTGTAAAGAAGCATCAATTATAATTGCCGGTATTAATGGTAATGGATATATATTTGCACAAAATATTACCACTATATTAAAAGATATTTCTGATCTTAAAGTGATCTTATGTGAAGTTATAATCGATAAAAAGAACCCTTTAAATAAAATTTCTACAAGCTTAAAACCATTAGATTACAAGAATAAACCATTAATTTTAGTGGACGATGTATTAAATTCTGGAACGACATTAATTTATGGAATAAAACATTTCTTAGAAGTCCCTCTTAAAAGATTTAATACTGCTGTTCTCGTGAATAGGAATCATAAAAAATTCCCTGTTAAAGCTGATTATAAAGGAATTTCATTATCAACATCCATGCATGAGCATGTCACTGTTGTTTTTGAAGCCGAAAACTCATTTGCAATTTTAGAGTAACTCTTTTATTTCATTAACAATTTTAAAAACGTTTTTCTCATTTACTAAAATTGTATAATCTGCTCTTTTGTAAAAGACAGTACGCTCAAATAAATGTTTTGCAATGTATTCCTTCAGGTTTTCTTTTCCAACAGTTGCAACTAAAGGTCTTTGCAAAGTTTCGCCTTTTAATCTTTCAAAAATAGTTTGAATWGAGGCATTTAAATAAAATGATKTYGAATTWYGTTCTATTAWTTCCATGTTATTTCCATAACATGGCGTACCACCTCCTAAAGAAATAATAGCACTTCCTTCAAAATTTAATAATTCTAATAAATATTCAGCTTCTTTTCTTCTAAAGTATATTTCCCCCTTTGATTCAAATATTTCTGTAATCGACAATTGCTCATTTTGTTCAATAAAATCATCTAAATCAACAAATTGTACTTCTAATATATTTGCTAGAATTTTTCCTACAGCCGATTTTCCACTTGCCATATATCCTACTAAAACAATTTTCATAATCGGTTTTTTTATGCTTTATTTTAAGAAAACAAATATCGTTTAAAAAACAACATAAAAAAACTTGTTTTCTTAAGTTTTGATAGTATATTTGCACTCGCAATTGCGGAAAGGATGATTGACCTGGTAGCTCAGTTGGTAGAGCACCTCCCTTTTAAGGAGGTGGTCCTGGGTTCGAGCCCCAGCCAGGTCACAATTAAAAGTTGAGCTAACTGCTTAACTTTTTTTGTTTCTAATAGCTACTGCACATATGGCGGAATTGGTAGACGCGTCAGCTTGAGGGGTTGGTGAACAATAGTTCGTGCAGGTTCGACTCCTGTTATGTGCACTATTATAAAATATAAAACGATGTAATTCAGATTTTTAATGAGTTAATAGTTTTTTAAAAAAAATACTATTCCACATACATTCCACTACTACCTATTGGATGCTGAACAACATGAATCTTATATTACAAACAATAATATAACTTGGTTGCAATTAATAAATGATTCTCGTCTCAGGAAAAACATTGATCCACGCGAACCAAAAAGCCTCATGTGCGGGAAGCCGGAAAAGGCGCTGTCTTTCCGGACCTATCAAAGCACCTTCCATTACTTCCCATACTTCGTTCTTATTGTCCAGTAACCTCTCATCCTTATATGATTTGAATTGCTGGTCATCAATGGCATAGGCACGGCTGGCGCCATTACTTTCGGTGATGATTAACAATCTCTGCTCCTCTATCTGATCCTGATAAATTCTTTTGCGCTTTAAATATTCCACGGAAATGGCTAATGGTTGTGCTGCAAAGTTTTTAGGTCGGGGAATAAAAACCCTGGCTTTATTAGGTAATCGCATGTCAAGTCTTAGTACTGGAAACATCAGGTCATCATCYGCAAAATAGTCCTTGTATGCTTCGCCTTCGGCATAATTTCTARCATGCCCRGTTTCAATAGARAGCACCTGMGTATTTGGATGTCTCTCACTCCATTCTCCCCAWGTAGTAGTTTCCACAGGTAGARTMGATAGCTCAATATTCTGATCGACCAGAGGRCCMACTACAGGCTGACCCAAGATGGTACTCCATAAAGATTGAGTAGCTTGRTCATACATTAATTTRTTAGAGSGATAGAGAAAYCCACTGGTTCCTAATTTATGCTTCACKCTGTTGAATTCGGTATCATATATAATAACTGTCCCACAAAGTGTACAATACACCACTGCAATAGATTGGTCTCCTATATCGTCAGTAAGGAATTCATGCCATGCCAGAATACGCTTTGGATAAGCACGAGCCTGTCCATTAATCACTAGACCGAAAACAACATCGGTATCAGAAAGATATGTGGCCTGAGTGGCAACCATCATTGTGGGCGATTTTAGCGTTGGGATACCGTCCTTGCTCACACCTCCCCAAACAATTTCATCCAAGCGAATTTTAGTTTGGCTCTCTCTTCCATAAAAGTATTGATAAAAAGTAGGATCAAAAGCATTATAAAGATAAGCTTTAAAATCAGCATAGTAATTTCCATAAGAGGGAGTATGTTTCCACAACCATTGGATACCACTAAAATAATCAGCTTTAATAACAGGTTCATACTCGTCCAATAACGCTCGAATTACTTGCTGCTGCCAATCATTCTGGCTTAATCTCAAGATATCAAGCAGTGGAGCTATATAACTTTGGGACCAATTTTGTTGTAAAAAATTTAATGCTTCTGTCTTTTTTTGCTGATCGTATCCAATAAGGTTCTGAAAAATAAGCAGGGTGTCWATTAACTTTGATGCTGACTCCTTTGCATTAAGATCTAAAAATCCATTGTAGTCAATTGGCAAGGAGGAAGCCAGGCGCTGATCCGCCCAGTAGCCGTATTCTCTTACGGCCGATTTATTGATGATATTTCCCCGTTTATCAAATAACAAATAGGGGGCTATTTTATACAGTCTAGAAACTCGATTTTGTACCATTGTTCCTAGCGATTGAGTGCTACTAATCCCAAATTTTTGCTGTTCTGCAACGGAGACGTTCACTTGTACTTCATTATCAGAAGATACTGTTAGCCCATTATGCTTGATCGTTAAAAATTCTGAAAAGTATAGTCGATAACTTCCCATAGTAGTATCAGGATGAATAAGTGCACTTAATTCTGTTGGTCTAAGAATGGTTTTAAACTCTCCCGCTTCATATTTGTCAAAAGAAAGTTCRTAGCCAAGGTCTTTTAAAGCAACTTTGTTGGGRCTTTYCAAGAGACTTCGTAAAAAACGTGRCAGGCTGTGAGTGTAGATCTTTTTCCTTCTCTTAATGTACTGCGTATCATCAGCTTCTGCTTTGTCAATGTATTGACCATTGCCTTTATAATAAGTCGAACCATCTACTTCGATTGATAACTCCTCAAGCCAGAAACGAATGGTATATCCTAAGTAGTCGTTTTCTATGTGTAAGAGGTCGATCGCCTTTACCAACAAGGCTCCATTCTTTTCTTCGAATCGCAAGACCTCTGGATTCAAGATTTTGCAATTAGYGGCAGCTTTACCTTCTCCCAATAGAGTTTTTCTAAATCTTCTAAATTTTTTCTTCCATTGGTTGCCCCTTTTAGCAGTGAGCAGAATCTCATTTAACTCCACAGTTTTACTCTGCATTTCGAGTGTAGCACCTTTCACCAGACTGTGATAACGCTCTGGGCTGATGAATAATGTTTCGTATAACACATGCCTAATGATGAGTAGTTGAGTTTCTTGTGCGGAAACGTTAAGCTCACAGTAGCCATTGATATCGCTTATTGTGCCATGGCTGGAGTTATTTATGAAAATATGGGCATCCGATATTGACTTTTCAGTTGCTCCATCGATCAGGTGGAATTGCAACTCGACTTGCTGTGCATTGACAAAACACACTGTAATAAATAAAATTAGTATAAAAAATAGGTTTTTCATAAATAATATACAATTGCAACCGATGACCATTGGCTGCGAACTGTAGTGTGCATTTTCAATTGAATTTTTTCTATAGCCGATAATTTAGCAACTAATCTTTTTTCAATTAGTTTTGTAGCTTTTTTACAAGAAAGCATTAAGATGTTCATCCTTTTTTTATTACACTACCCAATTTAGTTCTATACATTTTTTTAACAGCAACTTAGCTCTGTGGCTTATTTGTCAATAATTAGACATTGTGATGTCTAATTCCTGACAGATGGCTGAACTTTTCTTATCTAAAATGTATTTTGATTGTATAATAAATTGCCAATTTTTAGGTAAATTCTTTATGCAGTCTAAAAGAGGTTTTGTCGTCTCTACTAAAATTAAGCATTAAAGTTTTAAACTAATTCAATTTTTTAAGAAGCTAATGATATAAATGATTTGTAGGTTGAGCTTTAGGGTTCAACAATTGCTTTTTCTTTATCATTCAACCACTTCTATTCCTGTTATGTACACTCAATCATAAATTTCTACATCTATATATAAAGTTATTCGTAAAGGTTGTATCTTYGATTTCTAAATTAAAAATTGCTTAAAAGGTCAATCATTGAGAAAAATATTGCTAAAAATAGCCAGCCTCATACTCTTATTAAATTCAAATTTTGTTGTATCACAAGAATACCGAAATTTAAAAACCTATAAAAAAGAAACATCTCACTCAATTCTTTTAGATGGCTATTGGCTTAAAAAAGATAGAAAAAGGAATACGCAGGTTTGGAAAAATGCCAATGAATATAACCTTCTGCAAAAAAACGCACATAAAAAWTACCGATCTATAAGAGAAATAAGAGATTTTTATTTATGGTTTGATAACTGTCGTAAACGACRRGGTCATGAAGTTCAATGGATTGGAATTGCCGCCATGGCRTCCTCGCAATTAGCAAAAWTGGAGGTTGGWTTTTATAGAATTTTCGTTATTAGAAACAAAGAAATAATACAATTTGCACAAGAAGGGTCAAAAAAAGTATTTTCAGAAACGCTGCCTAAACTAAAAGAAGTTTATTTCTCAACTAAATTATTAGTAGGGAACCAAGCTGTAAACTGGGATAAAGAACATTGCAAAATTGAGCAATGCGATTTACTGAACCCTCTATATGATAAATTATCTAAAAAAGCCTACAATAAATTAAACAGAATGGCTAAAGGAAAAGGAATCTATAAATTAGTGATACCAATGAAGTTAACATTTGTAGGTGATTTAAAAAATTGTAACGCACGTATTAGTTACGGTAGAAAAAAAATACTCCCCATTTATTTAAAAAAAACTTTAGGAAATTAAGTTCTAATTAATGGTTCAACGCTATTTTTAAAACATATTTTCCTAACCGCTACTTCTTATTTCTTGGTAATACTTCTTCTGGAAACGGGAAAAGAATTGTAGAATTTTTTTCAGATGCAATAGTAGCCAAGGTCTGATACAGCCTTAATTTTATTGCTGACGGTGATTGATCAATTAGTTTTCCAGCTTCTAATAGCTTACCTGCCGCTTGTTCTTCTGCTAAGGCCAATATTACTCTTGCTCTTCTAGATCGCTCTGCTTCTGCCTGATTMGCCATCATTCGCCTCATATTTTCAGGTAATTGGATATCTTTAATTTTAACATCTATAATCACAATTCCCCATACCTTTGTTTCTTGTTCAACAATAGTTTTAATATTCTTGCCCATTTCTTCTCGTTTAGACAAAATAGTGTCTAATTCTACCTTTCCACAAACATCTCTTAACGCGGCTTGTGACAACTGTGTAATGGCAAATTTGAATTCTTCAACTTCTAAAACAGCTTTTTCTGGATTATTAATTTTAAAGAATACCACTCCGTCTATACTACATGGAACATTATCTTTCGTCATAACTTCTTGAGAATCAATATTAAAAGTAATCACTCGAATATCAACAATTTGAACTGTTTCAACAATAGGAATTATCCATCTAAAACCAGGTTGTAGTGTACTAATATATTTTCCAAATCTAAATTTTAAGGCTCTCTTGTATTCAAAAATGATTCGTATTCCACTTAACAAGGCCAATCCTACAAAAATTAAAAAAAACGATAAAGGGTTCATAATATATGATTTAAGTTATAAATTGTGTTTAAATATTCCTTTAAATAGCCTAAATAAAAATAATTATTAAAGATTATTTCTAACTTTTAGACATCCATAAATTAACATCCAAACTGAAAGTTAGTACCTTTCAGATGCGTTATTAGTTATCCTTTTAAAGTTAAGAAATTTTATGCACATAAAAAAGTATATCAACCCTTCAAATTACGAATAACATGTGGCTAATCAACTTTTTAACAAATGAATAGCCGCTTCAACACAACGTTCACCATCCATTGCAGCCGAAACAATTCCTCCTGCATAACCTCCTCCTTCTCCACATGGATAAAGGCCTTCAATTTGTGGATGTTCTAAATTTTCGTTTCTAGGAATTTTCACAGGTGAAGACGTACGAGATTCTACGCCAATAATAGTTGCTTCTGCAGTATAATACCCTCTCATTTTTTTACCGAATGCTTCAAAACCAGCTCTTAATCTATCACCAATTAATGGAGGTAATAAACTATGTAAAGGTGCCGAATTTAAACCTGGTTGATACGAAGTTGAGTTTAAATTAGCCGATAATTTACCTTCAACAAAATCTGTTAGTCGTTGTGCAGGWGCTGTTTGMGTTTTGCCGCCTGCAATAAAGGCCATTTTTTCTAAATCTTTTTGAAATTCTAACCCTTTTAGGACTCCAAATCGGTTGTATTTTTGCAAATCTTTCGCTGCATTTATCTCAACAACAATTCCAGAATTGGCATAAAAATTATTTCTTTTAGAAGGTGACATCCCATTGACCACTACCTCTCCATTAGCTGTTGCTGCAGGGACTATAAAGCCACCTGGACACATGCAAAATGAATACACTCCTCTTCCGTTTACTTGTTGTACAAGGCTATAAGATGCTGCTGGTAACAACTCATTCCGTTCACCTTTACAATGGTATTGAATAGAATCTATAATTTGTTGTGGGTGTTCAACGCGCACCCCCATTGCAAATGATTTTGCTTCAAGGTTGATATTTTTTTTATGCAATAAATAGTAAATATCTCTTGCAGAATGACCCGTTGCTAGAATAACACTATCCACAGTCATTTCTTTAGAATCTTGCAATTGGATTGTACGTATTTTATTGTCTTTTATTGTAAAATCAATTACCCTACTCTCAAAGTGAATTTCACCTCCATATTTTAAAATAGTTTCTCTAATATTTTGAACAACTTTAGGTAGTTTATTAGTTCCTATGTGAGGATGAGCATCAACCAATATTTGGGCTGGGGCTCCATGAAAAACAAAATTTTCAAAAATCCTACGTACATTACCACGCTTTAAACTTCGGGTATAGAGTTTTCCGTCAGAATACGTTCCTGCCCCTCCTTCACCAAAACAATAATTTGAATCTTCATCAACCAAATGAAATTGATTAATTGCTCTTAAATCACGCCTTCTATCTTTTACATTTTTACCTCTTTCTAAAACAACGGGCTTATAGCCTAATTCAATGCAACGCAATGCTGCAAACATTCCTGCAGGTCCGAAACCAATAATATGTATTTCTTTTGCATTTGAGACATCTTTATATAAAAAGGTTTTTACGGTCTCCTCAGGCAATTGCTCATTAATATATACAGCAATTTTATAATTAAATATAATTTGAATTTTCCTGGCATCAATAGATTTTCGCAGTACTTTTATTGCATTAATTTCATTTTCAGCAATTCCTAAGCTATGAGCAGCTTTTTTTACTAATATATTGTCTTGCTTTTCCTCTTGAATTGTAACTCGAAGCTGAATCTCTTTTACCATATTGGCAAAATTAATTAAAATTTTAATTTTAGAAACTCATATTACCTCTTTTTAAGTTCATTGTTAAAAAAAAATTACACTGAAGTACTCGACTTACAACTATTACTTTTGTATTTTCTTAACAAAAACTGTCAGTATTAATTAGTATCATTGCATATGCATAAAAAAATAATTTACTTAGTCCTCTTCTTCATTTCTTTTAAAAGTTTTTCGCAAATAAATGTCCCAAAGGATACTCTTGAAATTAATGATGAATTGGTTGTTACATTAAAGGGACAAGTAATAGACCACCTCAAAAGAAATGCCTTGGGTGGTGCCCATTTATTTAATTTAAACTCAGTGGTAGGAGCTGTATCTGATGACGATGGATATTTTGAAATTCCTACTAAAGCTAATGATACTATTTATTTTTCATATCTAGGTTTTCAATCTATTAAATTAAAAATAACCCATGATTTATTGAAGGGAAATGAATTAATCATTGAATTGCATGAAAAAGTTGAAGAAATAAATGAGGTGGTAGTTAAATCACACAAACTTATTGGTGTTTTAGAAATTGATGCCAAAAATGTACCTAAAGATAAGTATGCTCGTATCCATATCAACGGATTAACCCAAACCTATGAAGTTGGATCAAGAGCAAAAAGAAATTATAGGTCTCCTATTGATGCACTATTTCGTCCTATAGATTTTGTATATAACATGTTTGGAAAAAAACCAAAACAGTTGAAAAAACTTAAAAAACTTCGCAGTGACGATAATTTACGTGCAATGCTGGAAGGAAAGTTTAATAGAGAATTAATGATGGAGTATTTAAATATGAATGCTCAAGAGCTTACTGAATTGTTGAATGAATGTAACTATTCAGATTATTTTATTAAAGCGGCTAGTGATCTGCAGTTAATTGAGGCGGTTTTGTTATGCTATGAAAACCACAAAGCTATTAAGAGAGGAAGCACTATTAAAGAAAAAGTAAAGCATTAGTTAAATTGCGATATTATAATTTATCCAATTAAAGGTTTAAACGATGATTCTCTAACAATTAAATTAGTTTTTATTACAACAGTTTTATTCCCTAATTCATTTTCATTATTAATCTCATCAATTAAGTATTTTAAAGCTTGTGAACCTATTTTATTACCAGGTTGATCTATTGTTGTTAATTTTGGTTCAATTATAATAGAGTTTTTAGAATTACTAAATCCTACAACTGCTATTTCCTCAGGTATTTTAATATTATTTTTTTTTAGGGTTTTTATAACACCAATAGCAGCACCATCGGTAATAGCAAAAACTGCATCGGGCTTATTTTTTAAGCTTAGTAATATTGAAGTAAGTCTTTTTCCTTGTAACATAGATATATCTTCAGTACTTAAAATAATACTTTCGTCAACTTCTAAATTATATTTATTTAAAGCACGTAAATATCCCAAATATCTTTTTTCAGAAGTAGATGAATTTTCGGTTTCTTTAATTAAAGCTATTCTTTTTTTACCTGTATTAATTAAATGCTCAACGGCTCTAAAAGCAGCATCTTCATCATCAATAACAATTTGAGTACAAGGCACTTTTGCCGACACTTTATCAAACAATACTAACGGAATATGCTCTAACATACTCAATATACTTTCAACACCCTCCGTCTTTCTAGCTAACGATAATAAAATACCATCTACACCAAACTGATTCATTGTTTGTAAAAGTTCAGTTTGTTTTTTTATATCATTAATAGATTCTGAAATAATAACTTTATAACCATTCATTTCAGCTTCACGTATAATTCCTTTAAGCAATGTTGATGTAAAATAGTGAGAAATGTTAGGTACAATTACACCTATAATATTGGTTTTATGAGCTCTAAAACCTTTTGCAAAAACATTTGGAACATAATTTTGCTTATGTGCCATTGCTATTACTTTTTCTTTAGTTTTAGCACTTATATCTGGATGATCATTTAGGGCTCTTGAAACAGTTGAAACAGATATTCCTAATTCAACGGCTATTTTTTTTAGAGTAACTATATTTTTTTTAGGCATAAATTTGTTTTTCAGTATTTTTGCAAGCAAATTTAACATAAAATTATGAATTGCAAACGATACCGCAAACGTTTGCGGAAGAATTTTAGCAAAAAAATGGATGTCAGTTAGCATTTAATTTAATTTAGCCAACGAAATAAAATCAGATACTATTGAACTTATTGAAAAGGCAAGATTTTACGAGTATTTTGAAGCTCGCAAAACTTCTTACAAACAAAATACAAAAGGTTGCGGCAGTTATAACTTTTCTTGGTCCGCAGCCTTATTAATAGATTTATTAAATAAAAATTAAACTAAAATGAATTGGTTAGACTATAGTATAGTAGTAGCTTACATTATATTTTTCTTAAGAATGGGTTACTTTTTCAAAGAAAATAAAAACTCAAAAGATTATTTTTTGGGAGGACAAAATATGGGATGGTTTCCTCTAAGTCTTTCTACTATGGCTACCCAATTATCTGCCATTAGTTTTATCTCTGCTCCTGCATTTGTAGGTTTAAAATTGGGTGGAGGTATGAAATGGTTGACATTTGAATTTGCGGTGCCACTAGCAATGTTGGTAATAATGATTTTTATAATTCCACCTTTATTTAGATCTGGTGTAGTTAGTATTTACGAATTTGTTGAAAAAAGATTTAGTGTCTCAACCAGGCTAATTTTAAGTATCGTATTTCAAATTAGTCGTGCATTAGGTACAGGTGTTATGGTGTATACAATCGCTATAATYTTACAAGCAGTTTTAGACATAGACTTTGTGTACACAATTTTAATAATAAGTGTAATTACCATTATATATTCTTGGCAAGGCGGTATGAAAGCAGTTGTTTGGGGAGATGCCATTCAAATGATTATTTTGTTTGCCGGATTGTTAATATGCCTTTATTTTGGTTGGGATCTTGTTCAACAAAATGGGGGGTTCGCTCAAGGATTTGCACCAGAACGTTTGCAAGTTATTGACTTTAATTTAGGTATTGGAGAAGGCAATGAATACGGTTTATGGCCAATGCTAATTGGTGGGTTCTTTTTGTATGTTTCCTATTACGGATGTGACCAAACACAGGCACAAAGATTATTATCAGCAAAAAACGAAAAAACGATTCGCCAATTATTGCTTGCAAATGGATTATTTAGATTCCCTGTGGTTTTAATTTATTGTACTATGGGTTTAATTATTGGAAGCTTAATTACTTTAGCACCCGATTTTTTAAATGACATTGTCCTTACAACACAAAAATATTTCCCTGAAGAATTTGCACAAAATGGTGTAAAAGTAGATTTAATGATGCCTGTATTTATTATAAAATATTTACCTCACGGACTTATTGGAATATTGATGATTGGCATTCTTTCCGCGGCAATGTCATCACTCAGTTCTACAGTCAACTCACTTTCAGCAGTAACCGTTGAAGACTTTTTTAACAGAGGAAAAGAGAAATTATCTACAAAAAAATATATGTACATTTCAAAAATATCTGTGGTATTTTGGGGTATTGTATGTATTGCTAGTTCTTTTCTTTTTGGAGGAAGTAAAAGTGCAGTAATTGAAATTATAAATGCAATCGGCTCTGTTTTTTACGGGCCTGTACTTGTAACGTTCGTATTAGCATTTTTCTCAAAAAAAGTAAATCATATAGGAATGAATGCAGGTATAATTATAGCTGTTTTGGTAAATTTGATTTTTTCTAAAACTATGCAAGAAATGTTTCATGTAGATTTAGGTTTCGATGTATTTTGGATATGGCTCAATTTTACAGGTGTAATTATTGCTTTAGTTGTAGCTTATACTGTAACCTCTTTTACTAGTAAAGTTCAGGTTAAAACCACATCAACTAAATTGTTTGTGGTAAAAAAATCCGATTTTCTTAAAAAAGAAGTAGCTATTTTATTTTTGTTTTTTATAGCCATTCTAATATTCAGTTATTTTTTACCAACAATATTTTCTAACTTTTAAACTTAAAACATTTAAAAAAATCCCAATTTAATAAGCTTATAAAATGATAAAACAGTTAGAAATAGAAACAATAATAGATGATTTAAATACGCTTTACAATAACCGTGGTGCTTGGGTGTATGACAATATTGTGAGTTTGGTTAAAAAATATCGTCCGTTAATTGCAAATAAAGAAAACAGTTTAACTGAAAAGGATATAGTTTTAATAACATATGGTGATAATATTCAAAAAGAGGGAAATACGCACCTTTCAATGTTAAAAAAGTTTGTTGACACTTATTGCCTTCCTGAAATTAATAGTACGCATATACTACCCTTTTGTCCTTACACCTCTGATGATGGTTTTTCTGTTACCGATTATTTTAAAATTGATAAGGAGTTAGGAACTTGGGACGATATTGCTAGCTTATCTAATAACAGTAATTTAATGTTTGATGCTGTTGTAAACCACATGTCTAAATCATCAAAATGGTTTCAATCTTACCTAGCACAAGAAGAAGGTTTTCAAGATTTTTTCACATCGGTAGACCCTAAAACAGATTTATCAAAAGTAGTTCGCCCAAGAACTTTACCTCTTTTAACACCTTTTAAAGATAAAAATGGAATTGAAAAATTTGTTTGGACAACTTTTAGTGAAGATCAAGTTGATTTAAACTATGCGTCACCCGAGGTATTTATTGCTGTACTTGATGTATTGCTATTTTATGTTTCAAGAGGTGCTAAACTAATACGACTTGATGCCATTGCATTTTTATGGAAAACTATTGGCACCAATTGTCTTCATTTAGAAGAAACACATACTATAATTAAATTATATAAAAAGGTAATACAATCACTTACTAAAAATGTTTCAATCATAACTGAAACCAATGTGCCGCACGAAGAAAATATTTCTTATTTTGGAAATGATAACAATGAAGCTGATTTAGTGTACAATTTTACGCTTGCACCTCTACTCGCCTATTCAATAATGAAAGGTGATGTAAATGTGCTTACAAACTGGGCTAAATCATTAGAGTTTCCAAGTGATAAAGTTTGTTTCTTTAATTTTACTGCAAGTCATGATGGTATTGGAATGAGACCTTTGCAAAATATAATCTCTGACGATGAAATTGCAAAATTAGCTTCTTTAGCTGAAAAAAATGGTGGGTATGTTTCTTATAAAAATAATGAAGATGGCAGTCAATCTCCTTATGAGTTAAACTGCAACTATATTGATTTTTTAAGTAACAGTACTGAAACTGATGAAGTACGCATTCATAAAATGTTACTTACACAAGCAGTAATGATTTCTATGCCTGGTGTTCCAGGAATTTATTTTCACTCATTAGTAGGCTCCCGTAATTATAACAAAGGAGTTGAAGAATCTGGAATTAAAAGAAGAGTAAATAGAGAAAAACTTAATTTTGATTCATTAGAAAAAGAATTAAATACTCAGGGAAGTTTAAGAAATAAGGTTTTCACAACCTATAAACAACTTCTTTCTATTAGAACTAAAGAAACTGCATTTAACCCTTACGGAGAAGCAACATATAAAAATATAAATAACAACGTTTTCATAATAAAAAGACAACATAATCAAGAAACTATTTTTACAATATATAATTTTAGTAATTTACCTGTTAAAATAGATGCTTTAGCTGTAAATGTTTTTGATTTACTAAATAAAAAAGTAGTGGATGAGAGTGTTTGGGAAATTGCTCCATACCAATTTAATTGGTATAAAAAATAACACTGCATAAATAATTTATTTTTAATGAAAATTTTAATAGCGCCTGATAAGTTTAAAGGTTCTTTAACAGCCGAAGAAGTTTGCAATTCAATTGAACGTGGAATAAAAAATTTCAATCCATCAATTAAAACGGTTAAACATCCTTTAGCTGATGGCGGTGAAGGAACATTAGATATCTTACAAAATTATTTCACATTAACAACTGTTAGAGCACAAGTTAAAAATCCTTTATTTAAAGATATTATTGCTAAATATATGATGTCTGAAACTACTGCATATATTGAAATGTCTAATGCTTCCGGGTTGCAATTATTAACAAAAGAAGAACAAAATTGTTACTACACTTCAACTTTTGGAACTGGTGAGTTAATTTTAGATGCTATAGATAAAGGGCTTAAAAATATTGTATTATTTATAGGTGGTAGCGCAACAAATGATGCTGGTATTGGAATAGCTTCTGCTTTAGGATATAAATTTTTCAATCGTTATAATGAACCGATTAATCCTATTGGAAAAGAGCTAATTAATATCGATAAAATTGTGAAAGACAAAGCTGAATCAATTTTAAAAGATGTTAATTTTATGGTTGTTTGTGATGTGAAAAACCCTTTATATGGAAAAAATGGTGCGGCTTACACATACGCACATCAAAAAGGAGCTACTACAAGTGAAATTAAAGTACTAGATGATGGCTTGAAAAATTTCAGCTCTCAGGTAAAAAAATGGTTAAATAAATCTGTTGCAACAGTAGAAGGAGCTGGAGCTGCAGGTGGTTTAGGTGCTGGAGCTTTTTGTTTTTTAAACGCTAAAATAGCATCGGGTATTGAGTTTGTTATGACACAAACTAAATTTAATGAACAACTTAATAATGTTGATTTAATAATTACTGGTGAAGGAAGTGTTGATAAACAAACTATAGAAGGAAAAGTTATTAAAGGTATTAGTACTATTGCCATTGAAAAAAACATCCCATTTTGTATTATTTCGGGTATTGCAAAAGATAAAAAATTAATTCAGGACAACTTAAAACCGTTAAGTATCAATGCAATTATAGATTTAAACATTTCGCAAGAAAAATCAATTTCAAATGCTGCAAATTATATTGAAAATATTARTTATAGCATTTTAAAAGAGTTCAATAAAAAAGCCAACTATTAGTTGGCTTTTGTGTTTAATTATGTCTCTTCATACATTAAATTGACATAAGCAATTTATTCTTTTATCAATTCAAACGATTGTTTTGCAATTTCAACCTCCTCGTTGGTTGGTACGATTAAAATTTTTGTTGTTGAATTTTCTACATGAATTTCTGTGATTTGTTTTGCTCTGATGTTATTTTTTTCTTCATCTAATTCAATTCCTAAATATTCCATGTTAGTGCAAACTAACTTTCTAATTAGATCAGAATTTTCACCAATTCCAGCAGTAAATACAATGGCATCYAACCCATTCATTGCTGCGGCATATGAACCWATGTATTTTTTTATTCTATACGCATTCATATCAAGTGCCAATTGGCATTCTTTATTACCCTTTGCTGCTTCAGCTTCAATATCACGTAAATCACTAAAACCAGTTAATCCTAACATGCCACTTTCTTTTTGAAGCATGCTATTTACCTCCTCCAATTTATACCCTAAACTATTTACTAAATAGAAAATAATTGTGTGATCAATATCTCCACTTCTACTTCCCATTATAAGTCCTGTAACGGGTCCAAAACCTAGCGTATGGTCAATGCTTTTACCATTTTTAATAGCAGTCATACTACATCCATTTCCCAAATGAATTGTAATTATTTTTGAATTTTCAATGGCTAAATGTGTAATGGCTTTTTCTGAAACATATTTATGGCTTGTTCCATGGAAACCGTACAGTCGAATCTGATTTTCTTCCAAAAATTTAGTAGGAATCGCATATTTATAGGCTTCTACTGGAATAGATTGATGAAAAGCAGTGTCAAAAACAGCTATTTGTTTAGCCTTAGGAAAAAAGTTCTCAGCTACGACAATACCCTCATAATTTGCAGGAYTATGCTGTGGAGCCAAAGAAAATAACGTTTTAATTTTATCTTTTACTTCTTGAGTTACGATGGTTGTTTTTGAAAAAGTACTTCCTCCATGAACAACTCTATGACCTACAGCTTCAACTTCTTCAGTAGATTTTAATACACCCACTTTTTCATCTAGTAAAAGATTTACAATTTTTTCTAAACCAACTTTATGGTTTGGAATGGCTACTACTTCATCAATTTTATTGCTTAATGACTTGTAATGAATTTCGGCATTTTTTAACCCAATTCTTTCTACTAAGCCCGAACAAATAACTTCTTCTTGCGGCATCTCAAATAATTGATATTTTATTGAAGAACTGCCTGAATTTATTACTAATATTTTCATCTATTAAACTTTTTCTTTTATCAGTAACATTTACTGTTTACTATTAATCATATTTTTATTTATCAATTTTTTATCACAGGTTTCAATTAAATGCCTTGTGCTTGTATTGCGGTTAAAATAACGGTGTTAAATATATCATCTACTGTACATCCTCTACTTAAATCATTTACAGGTTTATTTAAGCCTTGTAACATTGGACCAATAGCTAGTGCTCCTGTTTCACGCTGTACAGCCTTATACGTATTGTTTCCCGTATTTAAATCTGGAAAAATCAACACATTCGCTTGTCCAGCAACTTCTGAATCTGGTAATTTACTTTTTCCAATGGTCACATCAACAGCTGCATCATATTGAATTGGACCTTCAACTTTTAAATCTGGACGTTTTTCTTTAATTATTTCCGTTGCTCGTCTTACTTTTTCAACTTCCTCTCCTTTTCCAGATGTACCAGATGAATATGAAAGCATTGCAATTTTTGGATCAATCCCGAACGATTTACTGCTATCTGCTGAAGTAATAGCAATTTCTGCTAACTGCTCAGCGGTCGGATTCGGATTAATTGCACAATCCCCAAACACCGAAACTCTGTCCTCTAAACACATAAAAAATATAGAAGAAACCACAGAAAAGTTGGGTTTTGTTTTAATAAACTGCAAGGCAGGTCTAATGGTATGCTGAGTGGTATGTGCTGCACCAGAAACCATCCCATCTGCCAATCCTTTGTATATCATCATAGTACCAAAATAAGAAACATCAGCCATCATATCCTCTGCCATGTCTATGGTAACTCCTTTGTGTTTTCTCAATTCAAAAAAAGTAGTTGTGAAGTCTTTGTAGTATTCTGATTTTATTGGATTTAAAATTGCTATTTTCTCAAGATCAACTTGTAATCCCAAACGAAGGATCTTATTCTCAATTTTGGCTTTATCACCTAAAATGGTTAAATCAACAATATCCATCTCAACCAGTTTACAAGCTGCTGTTATAATTCTGTCATCATTACCTTCTGGCAATACAATATGCTTACGTTGGCTTCTTGCTCTTTTCAATAAAGTATATTGAAACATCCGCGGTGTAATACCATTATTTTCAAAGGTTGTTAATTTTTCAGTCAATTTATCTACTTCAACATATTTTTCAAATGTATTTAAGGAGGTTGTAATTTTCCTTTTATTCCCTGCATACATATGAGAACGAACAGCTCCAATTTTATTGGCAACATCAAAAGTTCCTTTTTTTACAGATAAAATAGGAATAATTTGAGACAATCCATCAATTAATTTAATAATTGGCTCGTCAGGTATRATSCCTCCWGTTAAMACAATTCCAGAAACTGAMGGATAGTTTRAAGAMGCATTTGCCTGAAGCGCKCCTAATATRATRTCTGCTCTATCKCCAGGRGTWATTATTAAACWRTTYTCTTCTAAATGTGTTAAATAGTTRCGWAGTTGCATTGCWCCAACCTTAAARCTACTTGTTTGATTATTTACATGGTCAYYYCCAAATAAWAYTTCAGCATCAATCGCTTYYGCTATTTCCTTAATTGTTGGGTTACTAAGTGAAGGTATAATWGGWATTACRTTTACCAAWAYATTWTTTGGTAAATTTTTCTCMACWCCTRYTTTTACAAGYGCTATATTTTCTTGTTTAACTTTATTWGCWATKACYGCTAAAACYTCAACWTCCTTTTCTTTAAAAGARTCRTAAGCWATATGAAGTCCKCCWATAAATTCATCCATKGTTTTACCAACACCACTTGAAACAATAATTGCTGGAATTCCTAAATTTTTAGCTATTAAAATATTTGCATCTAATTCAATTACRGTTCCTTCACCTGAAAAATCAGATCCTTCAACTAACATAAAATCATTTTTTTCTTCTAARGCTTTATATTTATCNNNAATAATANTNNCAAATATTTCACCCTCCTTACCTTCATTTCGTTTATTTATGAACTGAGAGCGTGTAAAAGCATAAGCTTCATCAGGGTTTATATCTAACTCGAAATGAGAAATAATGGTGTTTATATGGTTATCCTTTTGACCTATTTCTACATTGTCAATAATAGGTCTGAAGTATCCTACTTTTGCCGTTTTACCTAATAACATTCTCATTAACCCTAAGGCAACTATGGACTTCCCACTATTAGCTTCGCTAGTTGCTATGTATATAGCTTTATTCATTTTTTATATTTTTTGCAAATATACTTCAATCACAACTTATTTCCTTATAAATGACCTTAAAATTTAATGATTTATGTCACGTTTTTAGAAGATAAATACTCCTCAAAATATGTGTATCTTTGTAATTACTTTTTTTGAAAAAATATGACAACTTTAATCACCAATATAAAAGAACTATTACAGGTTGAAATTACACCAAAGGAAATGGTTTGTGGAAAAGAAATGAATATTCTTCCTACACTAAAAAATGCCTTCTTATTGATTGAAGATACTATTATAAAAGATTTTGGACCTATGGAAAACGCTCCTCGTATAAGTGTTAATCATACGATAGATGCAAGCGGAAAAATACTCCTTCCAACCTGGTGTGATAGTCATACTCATCTTGTGTATGCAGGAAATAGAGAACAGGAATTCGTTGATCGAATTAATGGGTTAACCTATGAAGAAATTTCCAACAATGGTGGAGGAATTCTGAATTCCGCAAAAAAATTACAAGCTACMTCTGAAGAAATTTTATACAACCAATCGGCTGTTCGTATTGAAGAAGTGATGAAATTAGGTACAGGTGCCGTTGAAATAAAATCTGGATACGGTTTAACAAAAGAAGCTGAATTAAAAATGCTTCGCGTTGTTAAAAAATTAAATGAAAACTATCCAATAACTATAAAAGCAACTTTTTTAGGGGCTCACGCATTACCAACTGAATTTAAAAATAATAAAGGCGCATACTTAGATCTAGTCATCAATGAAATTTTACCAACTGTTGCAAAAGAAAATTTAGCAGAATTTATTGATGTTTTTTGCGAAACGGGTTATTTCACTGTTGATGACACTGAACGTCTTTTAAAAGCCAGTGCAAAGTTTGGGTTAATTCCAAAAATACATGTCAACCAATTTACAGCAATTGGAGGCGTACAAGTTGGAGTGAAATATAAAGCGCTTTCTGTTGACCATTTGGAAGAACTAAGAACTGAAGACATTGAAGCATTAAAAAGTACAAAAACAATGCCTGTGGCATTGCCTTCTTGTTCCTATTTTTTAAGCATTCCTTATTCACCTGCGCGCAAAATAATTGATGCTGGACTTCCTTTAGCCATAGCTACAGACTATAATCCTGGCTCAACTCCTTCTGGGAATATGAACTTTGTTGTTTCAACTGCTTGCATAAAATTGAAGATGACACCAGAAGAAGCAATTAATGCTGCTACCATAAATGGAGCATATGCGATGGGATTGGAAAAAACGCATGGAAGTATTTGCAAAGGAAAAAAAGCAAATTTTATAATTACACAACAAATACCTAGCTATGGATTTATACCTTACTCATTTGGAAATAGCCATATCGATAACGTATTTTTAGAGGGGAAAGAAATTTAAAATATAGCTCAATTACATGTGGTTTACTATTAAGTCATTTATTTTATTCTTATGTAGATCAACCAATCAACATGGGGTGCACTCCCCTTTTGTTTATGATTTAGTGACAACATGTTTTTATCAAAAAACGAATCCTTCCAACGTTAATTCAATAGAAACTGCGAAGCAATGGTTGAACAACCATACCGAACAAAAAATTGCTAGAACTTCTAAAGTTAAAAATTTTAGCAGAAAAAAAACCACCCTGCTAATACGCATGTCAGCTTATTTTAAGCCATCATCTGTTTTAGAAATTGGCACCTCAATTGGCTTAGAAACGGCAGCTCTAAGTATGGGAAATCCTGTAGCAATTATTAATACTTTAGAAGAATGCAAAAATACTGCTTTCATAGCACAAGGCTTATTTCAAAAATTGAATTTGAAAAACATCAAATTAGTAGTTGGAAATTTTGACAACACGTTACACGCTATTATAATTAAARATCAATTTGATTTAATCTATTTTAATGGAATTCATCGGGAAGAACAGCTTTTGGACTGTTTCAATTTATGTTTGCAACGAATTCATAATAACTCCATTTTTATTTTTAATGAAATAAATTCCTCTGAAGAAATGCAACAAGTCTGGATAACCATAAAAAAACATCCAAAAGTAACTATTAGCATAGACACCTTTTATTGTGGAATAATTTTCTTCAGAAAGGAACAACAAAAACAACATTTTAYAATAAGGGTTTAACGATGAACTTATTTTAAGTTTTAATCATTAAATTCACGTTATGATATGAGAATGCAAAAAAATTAATTCAACTAAAAAAATAACWATAAACACATGAAAATTTATACAAAAACTGGCGATACCGGTAAAACATCCCTTTTTGGAGGAACTCGAGTTCCAAAATATCACACCCGTATTGAAGCCTATGGTACAGTTGACGAATTAAACTCATACATTGGATTAATTCGTGATCAAAAAATTGATACTCATACCTCAGAAATTTTGCTTAAAATTCAACATGAATTATTTACTATAGGGTCTATGCTAGCAACTCCTCCTGAAAAACAACTATTAAAAAGTGGAAAAGAACGTTTAACCATTTCAAAAATTAATGATGAATCTATTGAGCTTTTAGAAAATGAAATTGACTTGATGAATAAAACTTTACCTGAAATGACTCATTTTATTTTACCTGGTGGGCATACGACGGTGTCATTTTGTCACATTGCTCGTTGCATTTGTAGAAGAGCTGAACGCATTAGCACTCTATTAAGTGACGAAAGTAGTATTGAGCCTAAAATATTGGTCTATTTAAATAGATTATCTGATTTTCTTTTTGTGTTGGCACGAAAGTTGACATACGATAATAACACGAAGGAAATCGAATGGATTCCTGAGAAAAAAAAATAAGTTCTTTTTATTTGTAAAAAAAGTAATAAAAAACTTGACTATTTGAGTAAAAAAATTATTTTTGCAGAAAATTAATACGAGAGACACATGTATTGGACATTAGAATTAGCATCGCATTTAGCAGATGCACCTTGGCCAGCAACGAAAGATGAATTGATTGATTATGCAATTAGAACTGGAGCCCCGTTAGAAGTTGTAGAAAATCTTCAAGAAATTGAAGAAGAAGAAGAAAATTTTGAATCGATAATTGAAATTTGGCCAGATTATCCCTCCGAAGACGATTATCTTTGGAATGAGGATGAATATTAAAAAATAAAATGCAAAAAGTCTCCTTGGAGGCTTTTTTTTTGGTTTATTAACTATATTTTAAACATATTTTTGGCCTTTTAAAATTAAAATATTTTAAATTCGCTTCTATAAATATTATAATGATACTGATTACCTAAAAATATAAGTAATCAATAAAAAATTGACATATTAACTATGAGTATAATAAATACAGTGCTGAAAGTATTCGTTGGAGATAAAAAGAAGAGAGACTTAAAAATACTTCAACCAATTGTAACWGAYGTTAWTTCTTATGAAAATGAAATTTCAAGTTTATCCAATGATCAGTTACGRGAAAAAACTAMTTMTTTCAAACTTAAAATAWMAGAAGCAACTAATGAATTTACAACTAAAATAAAGACATTAGAAGAAGAGGCACATGAAGCGAATATAGATAGAAAAGAAGAAATTTATACTGAAATTGATGCATTAGAAGATGACTCTTATGAAGCCTCAGAAGTGGTATTAAAAGAAATGATGCCGGAAGCTTTTGCTGTAATTAAAGAAACTGCAAAACGATTTACCGAAAGCAATTCAATAACAGTAACTGCAACGCCTTTTGACCGAGAACTTTCTGCAACAAAAGATAATATCACGCTTGAAAATGACAAAGCAACGTGGGCAAATAAATGGGATGCTCAGGGAAAAGAAGTTACTTGGGATATGATACACTATGACGTACAACTTATAGGGGGTTCAGTACTACATCAAGGTAAAATTGCAGAAATGATGACAGGTGAAGGGAAAACGTTAGTTTCTACACTTCCTGTTTATCTAAATGCTCTAACTGGTAAGGGTGTGCACGTTGTAACAGTAAATGATTACTTAGCAAAACGTGATGCCGCTTGGATGGGACCTATTTTTGAATTTCATGGATTAAGTGTAGACTGTGTAGATCATCACGAACCAAATTCTGATGCTCGTAGAAAAGCTTATAATTCTGATATTACATATGGTACAAATAATGAATTTGGATTTGACTATTTACGTGATAACATGGCGCATTCTCCAAATGATTTAGTTCAACGCCCACATAACTACGCAATTGTAGATGAAGTAGATTCAGTATTAGTAGATGACGCACGTACACCTTTAATTATTTCTGGAGCTACTGCAAATGCCGACCGACATGAATTTAATGAGTTAAGACCGAGCGTAGATAAAATTGTTTCAACACAACGTAATTACTTAACAACTGTTCTTGCCGAAGTAAAAAAATTAATTAAAGAAGGCGACACCAAAGAAGGTGGCTTTTTATTACTGCGTGTTTTTAGAGGATTGCCAAAAAGTAAAGCTCTAATCAAATTCTTAAGTCAGGAAGGTATTAGACAACTCTTGCAAAAAACTGAAAACTTTTACATGCAAGATAACAATAGGGAAATGCCTAAAATTGATGAAGAGTTATACTTTGTAATTGATGAAAAAAACAACTCTATTGAATTAACGGACAAAGGGATTACTTTTTTATCTGGTGATGATGGAGATGAAAACTTCTTTATTTTACCAGATTTAAGTACTGCAATTGGTCAAATTGATAGTGAAGATACCACTCCAGAAGAAAAAATTTCTAAAAAAGAAGAATTATACCGTGATTTCAGCATAAAGAGCGAACGAATTCACACCATGAATCAACTACTAAAAGCATACACTTTATTTGAAAAAGATATTGAGTATGTGATTATGGAAGATAAAATTAAAATTGTTGACGAGCAAACCGGACGTATCATGGATGGTCGTCGTTACTCAGATGGTTTACACCAAGCAATTGAAGCAAAAGAGAATGTAAAAATTGAAGCGGCTACGCAAACGTATGCTACAGTAACGCTACAAAATTACTTCAGAATGTATCGCAAACTTTCGGGTATGACAGGTACAGCCATCACTGAAGCAGGTGAATTTTGGGATATTTATAAATTAGATGTTATTGAGATTCCAACAAATGTACCTTTAATACGAGATGATAGAGAAGATTTAGTTTTTAAAACGAAACGCGAAAAATACAATGCCGTTATTGACGAAATTGAAAATTTAGTTAAACTCGGACGTCCTATATTAGTTGGTACAACTTCTGTTGAAATTTCTGAATTATTAGGTAGAATGCTATCAATCAGAAAAATAAATCACAATGTTCTAAATGCGAAACTTCACAAAAAAGAAGCTGACATCGTAGAACAGGCTGGTAATGCAGGCATCGTTACCATTGCAACCAATATGGCTGGTCGTGGTACCGACATAAAATTATCTGACGAAGTAAAAGCTGCAGGTGGTTTAGCAAWTATTGGTACAGAACGCCATGATTCTCGTCGTGTAGACCGTCAGTTACGTGGTCGTGCAGGTCGTCAAGGAGATCCAGGTTCATCTCAATTCTATGTATCACTTGAAGATAACTTAATGCGTTTATTCGGTTCAGATCGTATTGCGAAGATGATGGATAGAATGGGTCTTAAAGAAGGTGAAGTAATTCAGCATTCAATGATTACTAAATCAATAGAACGAGCACAACGCAAAGTTGAAGAAAACAATTTTGGGGTTCGTAAACGATTATTAGAATATGATGATGTTATGAACTCTCAACGTGAAGTAGTGTACAAGCGTCGTCGTCATGCCTTATATGGGGATAGATTACAAGTTGATATTGTAAACATGGTGTATGATACTTGTAACTTATTAGTTAGAGAAAATAAAATAACCAGTGATTATCAAAATTTTGAATTTGAATTAATCCGTTTTTCTTCTACTAGTTCTCCTTTTTCTGAAGAAGAGTTTAAAACACTCTCTGAACAAGAATTAACAGACCAACTTTTTGATGTTGTTTATAAGCATTATAAGGAAAAACTGGAAAAAAGTGCAAAGGCAGCTTATCCTGTTATAAAAGATGTTTATGAAAGTCAAAGTGATCAATATGAACGAATTGTTGTTCCTTTTACAGATGGTACAAAAGAATTAAAAGTTGTAACTAACTTAAAAGAGGCCTACGAATCTAAGGGGAAAGCATTGGTTACTGATTTTGAAAAGAATATTACTCTTTCTATCATTGATGATACTTGGAAGGATCATTTACGTCAAATGGACGAGTTAAAACAATCTGTTCAAAATGCAACATATGAGCAAAAAGACCCATTATTAATTTACAAATTTGAGTCGTTTGAATTGTTCAATGGAATGCTTGATAAAGTTAATAAAGAAGTTTTATCCTTTTTATTTAAGGGTGAATTGCCTTCTCAAGATGTTAATCAGGTTTCTCAAGCAAGAGAACGTAAACGTGATAATGTTCAATTAAGTAAAGAAGAATATAATAATCAAACAGAGGGTACTCAGACCAATCAAACTCAACAACCACAGGTTATTGAGACTATTGTTCGCTCAGAACGAAAAATTGGTAGAAACGAAAAAGTAACCATTAAAAATGTTATGAGTGGTGAAAATAAATCTTTAAAATACAAACAAGCTATTCCTTTAATTCAAAAAGGACAATGGGTACTGGTAGAAGAATAACATTTTATTTAAAAAAAACCTTAAATTAAATTTGAGGTTTTTTTATTTATACTTCTCTGTTTTTGTCATACGGAATACTACTTAGTACATGAACTATCGCTGATACTCTAGCAAAAGTTTTTCTATTCGCTTTAATAATTTTCCATGAAACGACACCTTCTTTTGTTTTTGCAAACATTTTATTTTTGCACTCAGTATATTGATCCCATAATTCCTGAGCTTTTTCATCAACAGCAGTCATTTTCCACTGTTTTAATGGGTTCTTTTTAATATCATCAAAGCGCTTAGCTTGCTCTTTTTTTGAAATAGACATGTAAATTTTCACTAAACGAATTCCTGAAGATGTAATCATTCGTTCAAAATCGTTCACATGATCCATAAATATTTCATATTCTTCTTGAGTACAAAAACCATTTACAGGTTCTACAACAGCTCTGTTATACCAACTACGATCAAAAAATACAATTTCTCCTGCTTTTGGGAATTGTTTCACGTACCGTTGAAAATACCATTGGCTTTGTTCAACTATGGTAGGTTTTGGCAAAGCTACTATACGTAGATGACGTGGGTTCATCCGTTCAGTTATACGTCTTATTGCTCCACCCTTTCCAGCCCCATCACGCCCTTCAAAAATAACAATAATGCGTTCTCCTTCATCTATTGCCCAAGATTGCAATCTGATTAATTCTACTTGCAATTTTTTTAATTTCCTTTCGTATTTAACAAACCTAACTGCCTTTTCTAAATTATAAGGTTCCTTAGATAATAATGCTGTTAATCCTTTATTTGTTCCAAGAATTTCAGCATCTTCTTGAGTTAATATATAATCTTCATGCATACTTAATCAATTTGGTTTGATGAACGATAATACCTCATAATTATGTTAGGATCAGGAAATAATGTAGTGAGTGCTTCGTCTTTTCCATCATATTCAAATTGAGATAAAACATATCTGATACATTCTAATCGAGCAATTTTTTTATCATTGGCTCTTACTATAATCCATGGGCTATAACTCGTATGTGTTTTACTAAACATTTGCTCTTTATAACGTGAATAGACATCCCAATATTCTTGCCCTTTTTGATCTACAGGACTAAATTTCCAACGCTTTAAAGGCGTTTTTAATCGCGACTTGAAACGGGCTAATTGTTCATCTTTTGATATAGAAAACCAAAATTTAATTAAAACTGTGCCATCTTCATATAACATATGTTCAAAYTCTGGAACTTGAACCATGTATTTTTGATATTGAGTTTTAGTACAAAATCCCATAACAGGCTCTACAACAGCTCTATTGTACCAACTACGATCAAAAAATACCATTTCTCCTGGATTAGGTAATTTCCGTATATAACGTCTAAAATACCATTGCCCCTGTTCTACTTCAGTCGGTTTGGCTAATGCAACCAAACGCATTGACCTTGGGTTTAAATGCTCTGTAAATCTACGAATGTTGCCTCCTTTACCTGCAGCATCACGCCCTTCAAAAATAATGACAACACGTTTTTTATTGATTGATATCCAGTTCTGTAACTTAACTAATTCTATTTGCAAACGGCGCAATTCTTCTTCATAAAATAATCTTTTGTTTACTTTATCAATAGAAATATTCTTTTGTTTAATTATTTGTAGAAGCTCTATATTTGAAGATGCTTTTTCAAAATCGCTAATTGTTAATTTTGAAGTTGAGGCCATACATTATTCATTATTTTCAATGGTTATACATTCGATAGGATTAGTTGATAGTTGCAATTTTGCATCTGATGGTGAAATATAGGGAATCCCTAATCCTAATCCWCGCAAAATAAATAATAATCCAATAATAACTACAAAAGCAGGTATTATGTTTTGAATTTTTTTACGCAATGATAAATTTACAAAATTTCCTAATAATACTGCTGCCGTCATCATAGGAATTGTTCCTAATCCAAATAAAGTCATGTATAATGCACCTTGTACAACATTTCCTGTCGAAATTGAACCAATTAATGCCATATACACTAAGCCACATGGTAAAAATCCGTTAAAAAAACCTATTAAGAATAATGCCTTATATGATTTCTTGTTTAAATAAATTCCTAACCTTAATTTCACGTTAGAAATAATTTTATAGAGTGGTTTTGAAAAATTAAATTTGTTAAATATTGAAACTGGAATAATGACCAAAGCAATCATTATGATACCCATTAAAATAGAAAGTCTTTGCTGAAAACCCGCCAAGTATAACCCTTTTCCGATAAAACCAAATAATAAGCCTATAAAGGAATAAGTGATCAATCGACCAAAATTATATAAAAATATTTGAAAAAACATGTTGGTTTTAGAAGATCTGTCHAYAGGAATTACAAATGCTATGGGTCCGCACATACCAATACAATGAAAACTTCCTACCAATCCTAAAACAAGTGCTGTCCAAAGCATATTAATACATTATTTTTTCTTTAAACAAATAGGTGTCATTATTTGCAGTCCATTCTATTTTTACATCCCATCTCCCTTTTACTAAGTCTGTATTTTTCAATAAGAAATTATGTGTTTTTAAACTTATTGGAAGTCGAAAATCTAATTTTTTATTAGATAATCTTTGAAATGAGATTGTCCCTGAAATTTTTGTAGGGGTAAATTCTGAAGGGAAGTTTATCATTAAACCAGCAGCTACTTTTTTTATGGTTACATTTTCTTTTAGATTGGCTGTTTTATTTAGTAAATCAATTTCTTGTTGATAATTTATTGCATCCATATAGTACTCCTCTGATACTAAGTGGTGATCATATTTTGGCACAAAAATAGCTTTGTATACAAACGACAGTATAAATATAATAAATGACCCTAGAGCTATAATTATACCTGCTGGCCAACTAATTTTTATTTTCATATGTTAGTAGTTTTCAATTTTATTATCTTTAACATTCAAAATTACAATATCTTTTATAAAAATATTCTTTAATTATTTTAGTTAACTTTTGTAGGACCTATAAAAATAGTTGTAGTTGTTTCAATCAATTTATTGTTAGAATAAATTCCTATTTTTAATTTTTCTTTTGCTGAATTTAAATCTTTTTTATTTATTTCTATAAAGAAAGTCCCTTCTTTTAAATCTTGTTTTTTAATATTCATCATTCCTCCTACCAAATTTATTTTCCCTTTGTGAGTTACTAATTTCACTTCAATATTATTAATATCTTCGATGGTTTTATTAATAAGTTTTATGGTATAGATATTTATTACTGAAGTATTGGTAGTTTGAAATGTTTGCCCTGGCAGTTTTAAAATGGTTGCTTCTACATCGTTTCTTAAAAATAACATTGTTATAAAAACTCCTACCAATATGGTTAATATTGTTGAATAGGCTATTAAACGTGCATTGAATTTTAGTTTTTCTTTTTTTTCAATATTATCTTCGGAAGCATAACGAATTAACCCTTTCTCAAAACCTACCTTGTCCATTATAGCGTCACAGGCATCTATACAAGCTGTACAATTAATACATTCTAACTGGGTACCGTTTCTAATATCAATCCCTGTAGGACAAACTTGAACGCATTGATTACAATCTACACAATCGCCATATCCTAAATCATTTCTATTTTCGTCTTTTCTAAGTATCTTTCTTCCATGTTCACTTTCACCTCTTACAAAATCATAAGCAACATTAATTGACTTATCGTCTAACAAAACTCCTTGTAACCTTCCATACGGACACACAATAATACAAACCTGTTCTCTAAACCAAGCAAATACAAAATAAAATACAGCTGTAAAAACCAATAGTTTTATAAGTATTTCAATTTGTTCAAATGGGTTTCTTGTTATATAATTAACTAAAACATCGCCACCAATAAAATAGGCAAGAAAAACATTAGATATTAGAAATGATATTATAAAAAAACTAGCCCATTTTAGCAAACGTTTTCTTATTTTTTCAGCATTCCAAGGTTGGTTTGCTAATTTTATTTGCTTTGTTCTATCTCCGTCTATTGCATATTCTATTTTTCTAAAGACCATCTCCATAAAAATGGTTTGTGGGCATATCCATCCGCAAAATATCCGACCAAAAATTACTGTAAAAAGTATGATAAAAACCACACTTACAAGTAGTGATATCACCAATAAATGAAAATCTTGTGGCCAAAAAGGAAATCCGAAAATGTGAAATTTTCGTTCAAATACATTGAATAATAAAAATTGATTTCCATTTATTTTAACAAATGGAGCTCCAACCATAAATACCAAAAGAACCCAAGCTACATACGTTCTGTAGTTGTAAAATTTACCCTGTGGTTTCTTTGGGAATATAAAATTACGCGTTCCGCTATCATTTATAGTTCCAATTGAATCTCTAAAATTTTCTTTACTCATATTGAAATTAAAAAAGCTGTTCTATAATCATTTTCTCGTCTGTAAAATATAGCTAAAAACTTAACCATTTAGATACAAATATGACAAAGCGATCAAAAAACAGCCCTTATCAAAAAATTATACTTTAATTTTTACTTTTATTACCAGTCCATACATCCCCTTCAGGTGCTTTTGGGTTTGCTGGCTGAGTTCCTTGCATAAAAATAATATAACTTGCTAATTGTATTCTTTCTTCTCTACTAATGATAGCTTCCCAAGCAATCATTCCTTTACCTGGCCTTCCCCCTTTAGCAATCGTGTTAAAAATATTTTTAATTCCTCCTCCTAAAATCCATTCTTTATCGGTCAAATTTGGTCCAATACTTCCACCTAAATCATCTAAATGGCAGGCGGTACAAGTTTTAGATGTAAATAACTCTTTCCCTTTTTGAATGTTAGTATCCTCTGTTAAAGCAACAATATTGGCATCGTCAAACAATTCAGGATTGTCTAACTTATATTGTTCAACAGCTGCTTTACCTTCAGCTACTTCTGTAGCATATTCTTTTACTTGGCTATATTTTTCTGAATTAAAGAAAACTTGGGTGTAATAAAATATACTAATTGCAATGGTTATATAAAACCCGTATAGCCACCAAGGAGGCAATACATTATCTAATTCTCTGATACCATCGTAATCATGATCGAGCATTATATCTTTTTCGGTTCCTAGTTCATGTGCTTTGGTCATAGATTTTAAAAATCTTCTCCACCAGGATATTTGTTCTGAATTTTTATTCATAAGTAATTTCTTTATTATTGTTATTGTCTAAAGGTAATTGACTTACTTCATCTATTTTTTCTTTAGGAAGTTTAAACACCAATACTAACATTGCTACAAAAACTGCAAAGAAAATTAAAAGTGAAATTATTGGAAAAATTTCAACCCCATCAATACCTGCTAAATTATGTTTAATAAATCTTAACATATTAAGTTATTTAAGTGCTGTATTTTTAGTTCCTTTAATATCGGTACCTAAACGCTGTAAATATGCAATTAGCGCAACAATTTCTTTATTTTCAATATTGCTAGTTCCATAATTTTTAACAAATTCAGGATCCTGTCTTAGATTATTTTCAATTTCTTTAGCTTGTGCTAGTAGATTTTGTTTAGCACCGCTAATTTCTTCTACAGAATAAGGAACACCTAATTTGGCTAAAGCCCGCATTTTATTTTCTAAATCAGAGGCATTTAAGTTATTTGTAATCATCCAAGAATAACGTGGCATAATTGAGCCGGGTGACGTAGAACGAGGGTCTAACATGTGGTTAAAATGCCAGTTATCATTATATTTACCTCCAATCCTATGGACATCTGGTCCAGTTCTACGCGATCCCCACAAGAACGGATAATCATAAATAAATTCACCTGCTTTTGAATATTCTCCGTAACGCTCAACTTCTGATCTGAAAGGACGGATCATTTGCGAGTGACAATTATTACAGCCTTCTCTAATATAAATATCTCTTCCTTCTAATTCTAAAGGTGTATAAGGTTTTACACTTTCTATTGTTGGAATATTTGATTTAACTAAGAGCATTGGTACAATTTCTACCAACCCTCCAATTAAAACAGCAACTGTTGTTAAAATTGTAAATAATATTGTTCTTCTTTCTAACCAAGTGTGCCAGCCCTCACCAACAATTCTTTGACCTCTAATTTTTTTCAATGCAACAGCTTCTGCTAACTCATCTTCAACTATTGAACCTGCTCTAGCTGTTTTAATAACATTATATGCCAATAAAATAAACCCTGTTAAATATAAGGTACCACCTATTGCACGCATTGCATACATTGGTAATATTTGTGTTACAGTTTCTAAAAAATTCCCATACACTAAAGTACCATCTAGATTAAATTGTTTCCACATAAATGCTTGCGTAAACCCAGCGACATATAAAGGAATTGCATAAAATAGAATACCTAAAGTTCCTATCCAAAAATGTATATTTGCTAACTTTTTTGAATACAGCGGTGTTTTCCATAGTTTTTCAGCTAACCAATAAACTATACCAGCAATCATAAATCCATTCCAAGCTAATGCAGCAATATGAACGTGTCCAATAATCCAATCGGTATAATGTCCAATAGCATTTACACTTTTAAAGGATAACATAGGGCCTTCAAATGTTGCCATACCATATCCCGTAATTGCAACAACAAAGAATTTTAGAACTGGGTTCTCTCTAACTTTATCCCAAGCGCCTCGAAGAGTTAATAAACCATTTATCATACCACCCCAAGAAGGGAAAATTAACATTATTGAAAATACAGTACCTAAATTTTGTGCCCATTCTGGTAATGCTGTATATAGTAAATGGTGTGGTCCTGCCCATATATATAAGAAAATTAATGTCCAAAAATGGATAATAGACAATCGGTATGAATAGATAGGTCTGTTTGCTACTTTAGGAACAAAATAATACATCATTCCTAAAACAGGTGTTGTTAAGAAGAACGCTACGGCATTGTGTCCATACCACCACTGTATTAAAGCATCTTGCACTCCTGCATATATGGAATAGCTTTTAAATGCAGTTATTGGCATTTCTAAATTATTAAATATATAAAGTATCGCTACGGTAACAAATGTGGCTATATAAAACCAAATTGCTACATAAATATGACGCTGTCTTCTTTTTAAAATGGTACCTATTAAATTAATACCAAAAACTACCCAAATCAAAACAACAGCTATATCAATTGGCCATTCCAACTCCGCATATTCTTTTGAAGAGGTATAACCTAACGGTAATGTAATTACCGCAGCTACAATAATAGCTTGCCAACCCCAAAAATGCATCCGACTTAAAACATCGTTAAACATTCTTGCTTTCAGTAATCTTTGTGTGGAGTAGTAAATTCCTAAAAAAGTTCCGTTACCTACAAATGCAAAGATAACAGCATTGGTATGTAATGGACGTAAGCGACCAAAACTTAGCCAAGAAATAGCATTATCTGCCCCTGAAAATTCTAATAACCCTGGGAAAATAAAAAGGAGTGCTACCAAAAGCCCTACCAACATACCCACAACTCCCCATAGAATTGTAGCCCAAAGAAACATTTTTACGATCTTATTGTCATAATAAAATTGTTCTTTTTCCATACTTTTTTGATTAATTTTTAATTATTATTTAGTTGATTTTTCTTTTTTATTACTTGTAACCAATTCATCATCAAAAAGCATGCGCACTGATGGTGTATAGGTATCATCATATTGCCCAGACTTTACTGATTTAATGAATGCTATGAAAAATAAAACGGCAACAATAACACTTACACCTATTGTAATGTAGACTACTTCCATTTTTAGTTACTAGATTTATATTTTTGATTTGGTTACAAAAATATATTTTAATTCTTAAAAAAATGACAATCAGTATATAAATTTAGACATTTTTATCTTTTATTCAAACAGCCCTATTTTTTTTTGAAATCAAATTCGTAAGAATTGTTACAAAAATCACAATAGTTATTGAGCTTAAAGGCATTAATATTGCTGCAATTACAGGAGTTAATTTTCCTGTTATAGCAAAGTACAACCCTATAATATTGTAACTAAAAGATAACATAAAGCTTACTTTAATTATATCTATTGTTTGAGTTGCCAATGTTAAAAAGTTTGGTAAATTGTTAAAAAGTTTAGCATCCAGTATTGCATCACAAGCTGGTGAAAATACATTTACATTCTCTGAAATTGCTATTCCAACATTACTTTGAGCCAATGCTCCTGCATCATTTAAACCATCACCTATCATCATAATTTTATCTCCATTTTTCTGGAGAGTTTTTATAAATTTCAATTTACTTTCTGGGTTTTGATCAAACGCATATTTTGTATTTTGAGGAAGTAATTGCTCCAAATACTTCTTTTCACCGTCATTATCTCCTGAAAGGATTACTAAATTATATTTTTTTGATAAGTGTTCAAAAACTTGTTTTGTGCCTTCCCTATAGCTATTTTTAAAAATATAACTTCCTTTTAATTTATCATCTATTTTTATATGAATTGATGTTTCATTATTATCAGATACTGTTGAGTCAACAAAACTCATTGAACCAAGTTTTATGTTCATATTATTAATAGAAGCTTGTAATCCCTTCCCTAATATTTCTTCAAATGAAGTCGGTTTTTCATCAAATACTTCAACCTTAATGTGGTTATAAAGCAACCTACTTAAAGGATGGTTTGAAGCTCTTAAAACACTTTTTATTATTGATAGTTCTTCCATAGAAAGTTTAGTCCCCTTGTAACATATTTGTGTCTTATCACTTGATGTTATGGTTCCTGTTTTATCGAAAATAATCGTATCTATTTTTGCCATGTTCTCTATGGTTTCAGCATTTTTTAAATAGAAATTTTTATACCCAAAAATTCGCAACATATTACCAATTGCAAACGGAGCTGATAATGCTAATGCACACGGACAAGCAATGATAAGGACAGCAGTAACTACATTGACAACCATTGTTGGATTATAAAAAAACCAAAATACCCCTGCAAAAGAAGCAATAATGAGAATAGCAATTGTAAAGTATTTACTAATTGAGTCTGTTATATTTTTTATCGTAATCTCTTTCTTTTTATTAAATACATCATTACTCCATAATTGAGTCAAGTAACTTTGAGCAATTGTATTAACCACTTCCATTTCAATGGCACCAGCAGTTTGCTTCCCTCCAGCAAATAGTTTTTCTCCTGACTGTTTGATAACTGGTAATGATTCTCCTGTTACAAAACTATAGTCAATGGCTGCATTTCCATTCATTAAAATTCCATCAACAGGTATAAGCTCTTCATTTCTAATTAACAATCGATCTCCTTTTTGAACATCTTTTACTGGAATACTTTTTTCCATACCCTCAACTATTTGTGTGACTGCAATTGGAAAATATGATTTGTAATCACGTTCAAAAGATAAAAAATGATAGGTCTTTTGCTGAAAAAATTTCCCTAACAGTAAAAAGAAAATGAGCCCTGTTAAACTATCAAAAAATCCTGCACCAATTTCTAAAATAATTTCAATTGTACTCCTAATAAATAATACTGAAATTCCTAATGCTATCGGAACATCAATAGTTAATATTTTATGMWGAAGYCCTTTATATGYWGAAATAAARTAATCTTTWGCWGAATAAAATACKACAGGWATTGCCATTGCAAACATTAACCATCTAAACAATGGTTTATATTTTTCCAACCAAAATTCATTTACTTCAAAATACTCAGGAAATGATAATAGCATAATATTTCCAAAAGCAAAAGCTGCTATTGATACTTGATAGATTAGCGTTTTATCAACGTTATTTTTTTTAGCTTCAGCATCTTCCAAACTTATGTATGGCTCATACCCAATTGAAGCTATTAATTCAACGAGTTGTTTTAAATTTGTTGTGTTATTTTTAAAGGTAATTCGAACTGTTTTTAAAGGAAAATTCACTAATGAAGTTACCACACCACCATTCAACTTATTCAAATTTTCTAGCACCCAAATACAGGAACTACAATGGATACTTGGTATATAAAATTCAACAACAGAATTTTCTTCATCATTAAAAACTAACAATTTTTCAATGATATCATTATTGTCTAAATAATTATATTTTCCCTTTATTTCATTTGGAATAGTTCCAGGGGTTGATTCCAAATCATAATAACAATTTAATTCATTACTATTCAATATTTCATATACCGTTTTACACCCGTAACAACAAAACATTCTATTATTAAAGTCTATTGGTTTTTTACCACAATCTACACCACAGTGATAACAATTCTTGTAACTCATACTGTAACTTAAACTACGCCACAAAACTATCATTATTTCCTTTATATAGATGATAAATATCATTTATTTTTGTACATTTGACGCTTTATAACTACGATTAGAAAAATTTATATTTATGTCAAAATGCGGACAATGTATCATTAAGCGATTTAATGCGCTAAAATATTTGACACAAGACGAATTATTTAAATTTTCTGAACATAAAACTTCTCTTTTTATTAAAAAAGGAGAAAATTTGATGACCGAAGGAAATGCTATCAATGGTCTGTATTGTATTAAAGATGGTAAATGCAAATTAACAAAGCTAAGTACAAATGGCAAAGAGCAAATTATAAAATTTGTTAAGGGAGGAGATATTTTAGGCCAACGTTCAATTTTAAGTGACGAACCTGTAGGATTAAATGTAACTGCATTAGAAGATATGCATGTTTGTTTTATTCCTAAAGGTGATATTTTAGAATCAATTAAAGAAAACTCAAAATTTTCTTTAAATATAATGAAGATTATTTCTCATCAATTAAACGAAGCCAACACTTTAGTTTCGCAAATGGCTCAAAAACCAGTAAAAGAGAGATTGGCTGATACACTTATTAACTTAGAAAAACTTTTTGGTGTTGACAATGAAAATTGCATTGATGTTGTTTTAACTAGAGAAGAAATAGCAAATACGATAGGAACGGCTACAGAATCTGCCATTAGGTTATTATCAAACTTAAAAAAAGATGGTATTATTGATTTAGTGAATAAAAAGATTAAAATTTCAGATAGAAATGCGCTTAAAAATATGTCTGAAGGATATTAAACATTGAAGTAAATCTATAAAAAAACCTTTTAGAATTTCTAAAAGGTTTTTTTATTTAATTTGCATTTATATATTAAATCATTGTAGCCGAAATACGCTTATAAATCCCTTTTTCAAGTTTGGACCGCATTGCTGAAAAAGATTCAATTGTTATCCTAACATCTTCTAATGTATGTGTAGCCGTTGGTATTAATCTCAAAATAATTAATCCTTTTGGAATTACTGGATACACCACAATTGAACAAAATATTCCATAATTTTCTCTTAGATCATTCACCATTGCCATTGCTTCAGGTATATCACCTTCTAAGAAAACTGGAGTTACGCAGGTGTTTGTTTTACCAATATTAAAACCATTTTCTTTTAATCCATTTTGCAAAGCATCAACATTCTCCCACAACTTTCTTTTAAGCTCAGGCATAGTTCTTAGCATATCTAAACGTTTTAATGCTCCTTTTACCATAGTCATTGGTAAAGATTTAGCAAACATTTGTGAACGCATATTGTACTGTAAATACTGAATAATATCTTTATCGGCAGCAAAAAAAGCTCCAATTCCAGCCATGGATTTCGCAAAAGTTGCAAAATAAACATCTATATCATCTTGTATTCCTTGTTCAAAACCAGTTCCTTTTCCATCTTTACCTAAAGTTCCAAATCCATGAGCATCATCTACGAGTAGTCTAAAATTATAATTCTCCTTTAAAGCAACTATTTCTATTAATTTACCTTGCTCTCCACGCATTCCAAAAACTCCTTCAGATATTACAAGAATACCTCCACCGGTTTCATTTGCTATTTTTGTAGCACGTTGTAAGTTTTTTTCTAAACTTTCAATATTGTTATGTTGATACGTAAATCTTTTACCATGATGCAATCTCACACCATCAATAATACACGCGTGAGAATCTATATCATAAACAATTACATCATGCTTTGTTACCAATGCATCAATAGCAGAAACCATTCCTTGATAACCGAAATTCACTAAATATGCAGCCTCTTTATCAACAAACTCAGCACATTCTTTTTCTAATTGTTCGTGGTACTTAGTGTGCCCTGACATCATTCTAGCACCCATTGGATACGCCATGCCATATTCTTTCGCTGCTTCAGCGTCCGCTTTTCTAACTTCAGGATGGTTTGCCAATCCTAAATAATCGTTAATACTCCAAGTAATAACTTCTTTACCATTAAACTTCATTCTATTAGAAATTTCACCTTCTAATTTTGGAAAAACATAATATCCTTCAGCCTGTTTAGCCCATTTCCCTAATGGACCTTTATCTTTAACTATCCTTTCAAATAAATCTTTCATTGTTCTATTATTTTGGGCAAAATATATTTTTTATATACATTTATTATGACTGCAAAGTACGGTTTTTTTTTTATGCTATTCAAATGTTCATTATACAAAAAARRRGSNNGAAAATAAATTTTCAGCCTCTTTAATATATATGTAAATTCCATTACTTTATAAATTCAACTTCGACATGGGCTTGCTTTTGAGTATCAAAAAATCCTTGTTCCTTCATCCAGTCATCACTATATATTTTTTCCATGTAACGAGAACCGTGATCTGGTAAAATTAATACCACGTTAGATTTTGCATCAAACACCCCATTATCAGCATATTGTATTACCGCTTGTAACACTGCGCCACTTGTATAACCTGTAAACAAGCCTTCAGTAAGCGCCAATTCTCTAGCTTTATGTGCAGCAGCTTCATCTGTTACTTTTTCAAAAGCATCAATAACATCGAAATCCGTAGCGGTTGGAATTAAATTTTTACCTAAACCTTCGATTCTGTATGGATAAATTTCATTTTTATCAAACTCTTTAGTTTCGTGAAATTTCTTTAAAATTGAACCAAACGCATCAACTCCTAGTGTTTTAATGTTAGGGTTTTGTTCTTTTAAATATTTAGAAACTCCTGAAATTGTGCCTCCAGTACCACTTGCAGCAACTAAATGGGTAACTTCACCATTGGTTTGTTTCCATATTTCTGGTCCAGTTGTGTTGTAATGAGCATCCGCATTTAATTGGTTAAAATATTGGTTAATGTATATTGAATTTGCAGTTTCAGCATGTAATCTTTTTGCAACTTGGTAATATGAACGCGGATCATCAGCATCAACGTGGGCCGGACAAACATATACTTTAGCKCCCATAGCTTTTARCATATTTATTTTYCCTAATGAAGCTTTAGAATTMACKGCTAAYATRCATTTGTATCCTTTTATAATRCTCACTAATGCAATACTAAACCCTGTATTTCCAGAAGTTGTTTCAATTATTGTGCTGCCTTCTTTTAACAATCCTTGCTTTTCAGCTTCCTCTATAATATGTAATGCAATTCTATCTTTCATAGAATGACCAGGATTATATCCTTCATACTTTACATAATAATTACCAGGAAGATTTTTTGTAATTTTATTTAACTTAATTAATGGAGTATTACCAATAAGGTCTAATATGTTATTACTTATACCTGTATTTTGTGTCATTTTTTAGAGTTTAATTCAATTGTGATATTCRAAAATGAATTATGAATGATAATCTATAACGTGCAAATTTAATAATTTTTTTTAATTTTTTGTGTAACCTTCTAAATCTAATATAAAACAATAGTCTCTTGCTATTTCTTTTAATGCATCAAATCGCCCAGAAGCACCACCATGACCAGCCTCCATATTTGTATGCATAACTAAAATATTTTGATCAATTTTAAATTCTCTCAATTTAGCGATCCATTTAGCTGGCTCAAAATACTGTACTTGAGAATCATTTAAACCAGTAGTTATCAGCATATTAGGGTATTTCTTCTTTGAAACGTTATCATATGGGGAATATGATTTCATATAGTTATAATATTCTTTTTCATTTGGGTTTCCCCATTCGTCATATTCACCAGTCGTAAGCGGAATACTATCATCTAACATTGTGGTTACAACATCAACAAAGGGTACTGAAGCTAGAACTCCTTTAAACAACTCAGGGCTCATATTAATAACAGCACCAACTAATAAACCTCCTGCAGAACCACCACTAGCATATAAATGTTCTTTTGATGTGTATTTATTAGCTATTAAAAATTTAGCACAATCAATAAAATCCGTGAATGTATTTTTTTTATTTAATAATTTCCCATCTTCATACCAATTACGCCCTAAATACTCACTTCCACGAACATGAGCAATGGCAAAAACAAATCCTCTATCTAATAAACTTAAACGAGTCGCACTAAACCCGGCGTCGATTGTATATCCATAAGAACCATAACCATATAATAGTAAAGGCGTGGTTTTTGTTAGTTCCGTATTTTTATGGTGAACTATCGACATTGGTACCTGAGTTCCATCAATTGCAGTAGCCCATAAACGCTCACTTTTATAATTGTTTTTATCAAATTTACCACCTAAAACTTGTTGTTCTTTCTTAATTTCTTTTGTTTTAGTTTCAACATTAAAATCTATTACAGAACTTGGGGTAGTCATTGAATTGTAACCGTAACGAATTATATTTGTGTCAAATTCAGGATTGAAATAAACGCCCGCAGAATACGTTTCTTCTTCGAACGGAAGATAAAAATCATTAGAATCATCCCAATACATAATTCTAATTTTATTCAATCCGTTGGTTCTTTCCTCAATAACTAAAAAATCTTTAAAAATTGAAATATCTTCCAATAAAACATCTATTCTATGTGGAATTACATCGACCCAATTTTCTTTTAATGTCTCCGTTACAGAAGTTTTCATTAGTTTAAAATTAGTTGCTTTGTCTTTATTAGTAAGTATGTAAAAAAAGTTGTTAAAATGCGCTATGTTATATTCTAAATCACGTTCTCTGGCTTGAAATAGCCTGAATTCACCATTTACCTCATTAGCTTCTAAAATACGATACTCTGTAGAAACAGTACTTGATGAACCAATGATAATATATTTTTCAGACTTAGTTCTATAGACATAGGTACTAAATGCCTCATCTTTTTCAAAATACACTTCAACATCATTTGCCGGGTCAGTACCTAAAATGTGTCGAAATATTTTTTCACTACGTAATGTTATTGGGTTTTTTTGAGTATAAAATACTGTTTTGTTATCACTGGCCCATGAAGCACTTCCTGTTGTGTTTTCAATTTTTTCAGGGTAAATTTGGCCAGTTTTTAAATTTTTAAATTGCAACGTATATTGTCTTCTGCTAACTGCATCAACACCAAAGGATACCAACTCATTATTTGGGCTAACTGACAAGCCTGAAAGTTTATAATAATTATGCCCTTCAGCCATTTTATTAACATCAAACATAATTTCTTCTTTAGCCTTTAAAGTTTCTTTCTTACGGGCATAAATAGGATACTGTTTCCCTTTTTTAAATCGAGTTATATAGTAATAATTATTCTTTTTATAAGGTACAGACTCATCATCTTCTTTTATCCGAGATTTCATTTCTAAAAATAAATCTTCTTGAAATTGTTTTGTATGCACTGTTTTTGCATCATAATAAGCATTTTCCGTATTCAAATAGTCAATAACTTTTGGGTTTTCCTTATCATTTAACCAATAATAATTGTCTATTCTTATATCTCCATGAATTTCTAACTTCTTTTCAATCTTTTCGGCTTTAGGCAATTCTATGCTTTTCTCTATCATCCTTAATAATTTCTGAGGGGCAAAAGTACTTAATTTGATCTTCAAATGACTTTAATTTTGCTAAAAGTTTGAAGATAAAATAAACGGTCACTAAATTTAAACTAAGTAATTACTACGTCATAATTGATCTTGAATATTATTCTTTAAAATAATCATCCTTAAACCCAATCAAATACACTTTTTCTTGAGCTCTTGTAATTGCTGTATATAGCCATCGTAAATACTCAATATTTTGACCATCAGGTAAATATGGTTGTTCAATGAATACTGTTTTCCATTGTCCTCCTTGCGACTTATGACATGTAACAGCATAAGAGAATTTCACCTGCAATGCATTAAAATACTTACTCTTTTTAATACTTAACAGCTGCTTGTATTTAGATTTTTCATGCCCAAAATCTTTTCTGACCTCTTGATACAATCTATTAGAATCTTCATACGATAGTGAAGGAGCTTCAGAAGAAAGTGTATCTAACAATAATACTGTTTCAAATGGTTTTTGTTTAGGATAATCAATCATTCGTAGTTTAACTTCCGCAAATCTAAATCCATATAATTCCTTAATATTGAATATCTCTAGTAATTCACAAATATCACCATTCGCTATAAAACCTGCATCACTTGAATCTTTTAACCAATAATAATTGTTTTTAACAACCATTACATAATCGCCCGTAGAAATTTCATTCTCTTGTCCCCTAATTTTATTTCTAATTTGTTGGTTATATTGATTTGCTCGCTTATTTGATCGTACTATAAAAGCGGTATCCTCAACACCAATGTTGTCATAGGCACTATTAATAGCATCTTCGATATCGTAACCGTCAATAAGTCTAATCAAATCTGGATAACCCAACTGAAATTGAAAATTATTAAACCCATTATTTGCTAAGATTAAACGCAATTGAGTTGCGTTTATCAAAATTCCTGAATCTTCATGCTGACGCATTACTTCATTTAACTCAATTTCTGTAACATCTTTATGATAGGTTAGGGAAAGTTTATGAACATCTAAAGCAGGACTAATATCTAATTTAACTGGCGGCAACTGAGCTGTGTCACCTATTAAAATTAATTGACAGTGCACACCTGAGTACACATAAGAAATTAAGTCATCTAATAAAGAACCATTTTCAAATAACTTAGATCCTACTGGGGAATCTGGAATCATGGAAGCTTCATCCACAATAAATAAGGTATTTGTGTGTTTGTTTGTCTGCAATGTAAAATCTACACCACCTGCTTTATTCTTTTTAGGAAAATATATTTTTTTATGAATGGTAAATGCTTGCCTATTTGAATAACCTGAAATAACTTTAGCGGCTCTCCCTGTTGGAGCCAACAATACAGATTTTTTACCTACTCTCCATAAATTATTAACAACAGTACTAATGGTTGTAGTTTTTCCAGTTCCAGCATATCCCTTAATCAAAAAAAGGGCATCTTTATCATTTTCAAAAATAAACCTTGTTAACTTCTCGATTAATGAATCTTGCGAAAGTGTAGGCTCAAAAGGAAACTTTTCAATAATTTCATTATAAAATTCATGTGCGGTTTTTGTCATATTTTAAATAAAATTCAAATATACAAATTGATTTATGCCTAAAAATTTTTCTCATTAAAAAAAAATTGTAGATTTGCGTAACACATAAAATACTTATACAAATGATAACATTTTTGATTATAATTGCTGGTATTGTAGTTACTGGTTTTTTAGCTTACGCAATTGTTAACTTTATTCCAAGAAAATTTCATTGGGCGATTTCCATAACTCTAATTGCATTAGCTGCATTTTTAGCTTATAAAATCAATTTTGAGATTCAAAAACCCGTTCAATTTAATAAAGAGAAGAAAATTAAATATGCTAAAGTAATTAATAACCTGAGAATTCTTCGAGATGCAGAAGTTGCTCATAAAAAAGTAACAGGAAGTTATACGTCTGATGGAGAAGCTTTAATTCAGTTTATTGATACCGCTCAATTTGCTTTAACTCAAATTAGAAACGTTCCTAAAACAATTAATGTTGGAGGTGGAATTACGAAGGAAATTGAAGAAAGAGTTGTTGATACTATAGGGTATGAACCTGTTAAAACTCAATTTTCAGGATTAGACTATAAAAACATGCTACAAATTCCTGGTACTGATCAACAATTTAAGATTGAAATTGGTGAAATTGAAAAAATTGTAGGTCTAAAAGCTCCTGTATTTGAAATAAAAGTTGATAAAGCTTTAATATTAAAGGGAATGGATTTTAATTTAATAAACCAAGAAAAGGAAGCAATAGGTGGAGAAGAAATTAGAGGTGAATTTATTAGAGTTGGTTCTTTAGGTGAAGTAAGTGAAGACGGTAACTGGCCTCCATTTTATGATAAAGGAGATAATAAAAATAAAGAATAACAAAGTAGATTTTTTAAATCTGCAAGAAAATCATTTATCCATCCAACTTAGTTTGGATGGGTTTTCGTTTTATATATTTAATAAAATACAAAATGAATTAGGAGTTTTTGCCATCTATGAATTTGAAAATAATTCTATTTCTCCATACAAACATCTCGAACTTGTTGAACAATTATTTGATCAAGATGATTTACTTCAAGTAAAATACGATTCTGTTAGCGTAACTCATTTCAATAATTTAGTAACCCAAGTTCCACAACCTTTTTTTAATAAAGATAACTTAGCCAATTACTTGCAAAACACTGTTAAAGTTCTTGAAAATGACTTTATTACCTATGATGAAGTTATGAATACCGAAATAATTAATGTATACATCCCTTTTGTAAATATCAATAACTTTTTATTGGACAAATATGGGGTGTTTATTTATAAGCATTCATCTACCATACTTATTGAAAAACTTTTAAATAATTATAAAAATTTAGATGGGGATTTTTGTTTTGTGAATGTTTCAAAAAACAATTTTGAAATTGTCGTATTAAAAAATAAAAAATTAGAGCTATTTAATTCTTTTAACTTTAATACAAAAGAAGATTTTATTTATTACATACTCTTTACAGCTGAACAACTAAATTTAAATCCTGAAGAGTTGAACTTAGTGCTTTTAGGTGAAATTGAAAAAGAATCAGAACTCTTTACTACTTTATATCAATACATTCGAAATATATCGTTCTATGAACCTGCTAATTTCTCGTCACTTTTAAATGAAATCTCTTCACACTCACACTTCACCTTGCTAAATCAACTATAGTAATGCGTATTATTTCAGGAAAACATAAAAGTAAACGTTTAAACGCCCCTAAAAAATTACCTGTTAGACCAACTACTGATATGGCTAAAGAAGCATTGTTTAACATTCTTAACAACTCCTATTATTTTAATGAAATAGCGGTATTAGATTTGTTTAGTGGAACTGGAAATATCAGTTTTGAATTTGGTTCAAGAGGTACTCAAAAAATTACTGCAGTTGATGCTCATTTTGCGTGTATAAATTTTATAAATAAAACTTCAAATGAACTCGATTTAAATATAAAAACAATAAAAAGCGATGTGTTTAAATATTTAGAAAAAAACAATGCTAAATTTGATCTTATTTTTGCCGATCCACCTTACGAATTTAAAATCGATTTATTTGAAAAGATTGTCGACTTAGTTTTTGATAAAAATATATTAAATGATGAAGGGACTTTAATTGTTGAACACTCTAAACATACAAATTTATCAAACCATGAGCACTTCAGTTATTCAAAAAAATATGGAGGAAATATGTTTAGCTTTTTTGAAAAGTAAACATTGAATTACAGCAAGGATTCAATTAATTTCTTTTCTGTAATTCCTTCAGCTTCGGCTTTATAATTTTTAACTATTCTGTGTTTTAGAATTGAATAAGCTACTTTCTTAACATCTTCAATATCGGGTGAATATTTACCACTTACGGCAGCATTTGCTTTAGCACCTAAAATTAAGTTTTGAGATGCTCTTGGTCCTGCACCCCATTCAATATAGTTATTAACTATTTGAGGTGAATTTACTGTATTTGGACGTGTTTTGGATACTAACTTTACCGCATATTCAATCACGTTATCAGCTACTGGTATTCTTCTTACTAAGTGCTGAAAATTAGTAATTTCTTCAGCAGACAATATTCCTTTAATAACTTTTTTTTCATCGTTCGTTGTGCTTTTCACTACTTCAATTTCTTCTTTAAAACTTGGATAATCCAAGTTTATTGAAAACATAAACCTATCTAACTGAGCTTCGGGTAATGGATAGGTTCCCTCCTGTTCGATTGGGTTTTGTGTAGCCAGAACAAAAAACGGTTTTGCTAACTTATAATTATGCCCCGCAATAGTAACTGTGCGCTCTTGCATTGCTTCTAAAAGTGCTGCTTGTGTTTTTGGTGGAGTTCGATTTATTTCATCTGCTAATATTATATTACTAAAKATTGGACCTTTTATAAATTTAAAATGGCTCGTTTCATCTAAAATTTCACTTCCCAATATGTCTGATGGCATTAAATCTGGTGTGAATTGAATGCGTTTAAAATCAAGTCCTAGAGCTTCAGCAATTGTGTGTACCATTAAGGTTTTTGCCAAACCGGGTACACCGATTAAAAGCGAGTGACCTCCACTTAAAATTGACAGTAAAATATGATTTACTGCTTCATTTTGACCTATGATAACTTTTTTTATTTCTTGCTTTAAAGCGTTATGTTTTACTACTAATTCTTGTAGCTCATCAACATCAGACATACTATTCTTTTTTCCAATTATTTTTAAATGTACATTTTTTAAAAGTCTTGTTTATTTTAATGTAAGTATCTTTAATTTTATCTATTGACCATTTATCAACTGTTTCCTCTTTCTTTTTTTGCAATGTTAGTTGCTGAATTTTCTCATAATCTTTAGTAAAACTAGCWGTRTGAGCYTCRACCTTACTTTTTAGTAARATTATTTTATGCATTTTTTCACCACCTCTAATTTCATCATAATAAGGMGYTGTAATTTCACCWGCTTTTAAATTACTYACWCGCCCRTAYAATGTTGGATCCATRCGYGTTAAATTAAAACGSGTATCATTCGTTTGMGGATTTAAAATTAAACCYYTRTTRTKTTTGGTATCTTTATCWTCWGAATRTWKTAWRACAGCCTCTTCAAAAGTAATTTCATTRTTYAATATTTGYTCACGAATTTTAGCTAATTCATCTTGAGAAGCTTTCAATTCTGCATCACTAATTTTAGGCTGAATTAATACATGACGAACATCACGTTCCTGCCCTTTAATTTTTTCAACTTGGATGATATGGTAACCAAAACCTGATTCAAATGGTTCAGAAATTTCTCCTTCATCCAAACTGAAAGCAACCTCTTTAAATTCTTTAATGAAACCACTCTCACGTGTAATCGTATATTTTCCACCAGACCCTTCTCCATTTCCAGATACGGCCGGATCATCAGAATTAATAACAGCTTTTAACCTAAAGCTAAACCCTTCTTCAATGTCTTTTTTAATTTCAGTTAACTTCGTAATTACTCGATTAATTTCATCTTCTGAAGGTTTTACAATTTTAACAATTTGAGCCAATTCAATTTCTGCACTAAACTCAGGTAAACTATTTTCATTTTCAAGATTTTTAAAATAAGTTCTAACTTCTTCAGGAGTTACATCAACCTTTTCTGTAATTGAAGCTCTTTCTTGGCGGATTAAAATTTGCTCTTTTTGAATATCATATAATTCTTCCCTAAGATCCTCTTCGTCATTAAAACCATACATTTCAACAACTTTTTCCATAGAGCCTAATTGTTGCTTAAAATAAGATATATTACGCTCAACCTCTGAATTTACTTCAACATCTGTTGCTACAATGCTATCAACAACCGCATGATGGGCAATTAGCTTCTGCGTCATAAGTTCTTCAAGCATTTCACAATCTGAAATTTCTATTTTTCCTTCAATACGTTGTTGAAGTTCTTTTTTAAATTTATCAATATCAGAATCTAACACTATATTTTTCCCTACAACTACAGCAACGCCATCTACTTTTATTCTTTCAAACTTATTGGTTATTACATTTAAGCTGTCTTGCGCGTTTAATCCTATAAAAAATAACAAAAATGCTATTCCAATTATATTTTTTTTCATTTTAGTAAATTTCAAATTGTTGTTTTTTATTTGCATCATCAATTAATGTTTCTTCTATATTTCTCAATAATAATAATTTTCTTTGATGTAATATCATTTGTTTAATAGTAGGTGTTATATAGCTTTTTGGAGCTATTTCATTTCTATTTAAGACCTGCTTTATAGCCACCAAATATATGCTTAATGAATCTTCTTTTTGAATAAAATTATCTTTTTTTAATAACTCCTTTTTACCAGTTGTTTTAAAAATTGGAATTTTAACAATTAAATCACTGTATTTTACCCAAATTGAATCGTTCAAATGATGTGATTTTAAAAAAAGTTCTTTTGAATTCAAGCTATCTAAATCTTCTTTTTTAGCTGACTTGAATAGTTTTATAAGGTCTTTCTTATTTAAAACATCTTTACCAATTTTAATATACTTAAGTTTTACCAATTCTTCATTTAGTTTGAAATTTTGATTGTTATTCAAATAGAATTGATCAATATCAGTACTTGTTATTTCAGTATCTAAGTATTGCTTAACAACAGCTTCCTTATAAGAGTTAATAAATAAATCTTCTCGGTATTTTTTTACAAGATCTTCAAACTTTTCAGTTTTGTTTTCTAAATTTATTTGAGCCTTGGCTAACAGTAACTGCTGTTTAATCCAATTATTTATGTAATTGTTTGCTAATAAAGTACTGTCTTGCGAAGTAATATTATTCGTAAAAATATTTTTTAAATCTTCTTTATACAAATAGGTAGTATTAACTCGAGCTACTGGTTGACGAGTGTCATTTTTAATTGTAAAATAATCACAAGATTGCAACGTAATAATTAATAATATATAAAAAAATAGGTACTTCATATCTTCGTTACAAATTTAATTTTTTTATTCTTTTTAATTCAGATTTGTTAATCTTAACTTCATATTTTTTCCGAAGTTGTTTTACAAACACTAATTCTAAGTAATTTTGATAATCAGAAATTACGGTTCCTTTTATACTCTTTAATTCTTTTGAGTAGTATTTTTTTTCTTTATTAACGCGAAAATAGTTCAAAAGTCCGATATTTTCTGTTGCTTTTTCCCAAACTTGTTTTTCCAACAAATCAAAAAGTAATAATCCTTCTTTAAATTCGTTAAAGGCAACTGCAAATTCTACATTTGAAAACTCAATATATTCTTTGTAATAATCCAATACTTCTTCTTCTATAAAATCAGGAAAAGCCTGTTTAACAATCTTATTAGTTCCTGTTTTCAAATAGTTAATAAATTTCTTTTGACCTATCTTTTTATCATTAATAGAAAGTAATACGTCAAGAAATTTTTCAGGATTCTTTTTCCAGTTTTCTAATTCAAATTGCTGAAGGGACTGCTCATTCACACTTATTTTATATTGCTTCAATAATTTATCGATAACAGATTTTCTACTTAAATTAGAACGCACATCTTTTTCAACTTCTCTGGTTAATTTCTCTTCAATTTTTTCAAAACTTTCAATTGGATATTTTTTTGTCAATTTAATAATGTGCCAACCTAATTTAGTTTTAAAAGGTTTTGATATATCTCCTTCATTTTTTAATGAAAATGCAATATTTGAAAATTTTTCAATCATTTGTCCAACTCCCATTTTTTTTAGCTTCCCTCCATTTATTGCACTTGCGCTATCTTCTGACAACTTCTTTGCCAAATTGGAAAAACTAGCAATTTTATTATTAAGAAGTCCATAAACTGAGTCTATTCGCTTTTTTGCAGTTAAACCATCATTTTTCAACATAAAATGAGCAACTTCCACCTTTCCTTTTGATTTCCTTTTGGCGTTCACTTTTAAAATATGATATCCAAACTTTGTTCTAAAAGGCATAGAAATTTCATTAACAGGAGTTGTAAATGCAACATTTTCAAAAGGGTATACCATCTGCAATACGGTAAAATATCCAATACTCCCCCCATTTTGTTCAACAGTTGGATCATTTGAATATATTTTTGCTATTTCTTCAAACTTGCTACCTCGTACAATTAAATTTCGCGCTTTAATTAACTTATTATAGGCAGCTAAAGTATCTCGGGGTGGAGCGCTTGGTTTTAAAAAAATGAGAATATGGTTTACATTAACTTCATTTTTCAACCTTTCATACGCTTCATTTACCAATTTCTTAGTCACTTCCTTATCTTGCAAATAAGGTGAAATCAAATTATTTTTATACTTTTTTAATTCTTTTTTATATTTTTTAAGAGTATCTAAGCCAATAGATTTTGCTTCCTTTACTTTTAATTTATAATTAATAAATAATTTTAAATAATTTTCTTTATCCACTTCAGAATCAACAACCAGATTTAGATTTTTTTTATAAACGTTTAAAAATTCACTCGTATAAAAAGGTTCTCCATCAATTGARAACAGCACTTTCTTGTTTTCTTGTGAAAATGTATTGGAAGCAATAAAAAGTACAACTATCAGTAAATTTTTTAATTTCATGAATTTTTTTTTGTTTCAAACTAACAAAAAGCATCTATATAAACATATCCTAAAACGCTGCAAGATATTTTATATTATTTTTATTGATGTTAAAGGAATCACAAAGAAATGATACCTTCAACCTTTTCTGCTTCCATATATTTTGAAATGATATGGTCTGCCTTTTTCATAATTACAAGAACAGACACACTAATATATTTACCTGTTTTTGAAGATGTTTTAGTTATAACAGCCCCCGTAAAATCAAATATATCTTCCACTTGCTTTATTTTATCTTCAGATGCTGGAATAATAAATTTAAAAAGATATTTCGTAGGAAAGACGGTATCTTTTTTNAATCTTTTCTTTAATTTATTATAAAACTGTGTTCTTTTATCCATTTTTTTTAAAAAAAGTGTGTAAATTTAATACACCTAACTATTGTTAATATCTAGCTAACAAAATTACATGAATAATTTTACTTTAATTTCATGAATAATTTATTTTTGTAGTATGCAACAAAAAATAGTAATTACTGGCGGGCCTGGGACTGGAAAATCTACGGTAATTAAAGAATTGGCAAAACGCAATTATATGTGTATGCCAGAAATTTCAAGAGATGTTACCCTAAATGCTCGAAAAAATGGTACTGAACAATTGTTTTTAACAAAACCCTTATTATTTAGTGAATTATTGTTAGAAGGRCGCGTAAACCAATATCTTGAAGCMGAGATGAAAAATGAGAACCTCGTTTTTTTCGATAGAGGTATTCCTGACGTTCATGCTTATATGAACTATATTAGTATTGACTACCCAAACAYTTATATTACCAAAAGCAACCTTTATAAATATGATTATATATTTTTAATGTCTCCTTGGGAAGAAATTTATATTTCAGACAATGAGCGATATGAAAATTTTGAACAGGCTTTGGCTATACACAATCACTTAGAACGTACTTATAAAGAGTTAAATTACAAAATAATTGAGGTCCAAACCGGAACTATTGAAGAAAGAACTAATTTTATATTAGCGTCCATCAGATAATGAGTACACCGCTTGAAATATTAAAAACCCATTGGGATTATCATCAATTTAAAGATGCTCAAGAGGAAATAATTCAGTCTGTTTTAAATGGAACAGATACTGTTGTATTATTACCTACTGGAGGGGGAAAATCGTTATGTTATCAAGTACCAACGCTGCTTTTAGATGGCGTTTGTATTGTAATTTCTCCTTTAATTGCATTGATTCAAGATCAGGTTAGTAGTTTAAAAGAAAAAAATATTAAGGCTATTGCTTTAACTTCACTGCTAAGCCAAGAAGAAATTATTACCGCTTTTGATAATTTACAGTTTGGATATTTTAAATTTTTATACCTCTCACCTGAAAAATTGCAATCTAATTTTATTCAAGAAAAGATTAAACAATTAAATGTTTCCTTAATTGCTATTGATGAAGCGCATTGTATTTCTGAATGGGGACACGATTTTAGACCTTCTTACTTACAATTAAAAATTTTGAAAGAGTTACAACCTGAAGCAACTTTTATGGCTTTAACAGCTACCGCAACACAAAAAGTTTTGGAAGATATCCAACAAAATTTGGCAATAGAAAAAGCGGTTATATTTAAAAAATCATTTCAACGAACAAATTTAAATTATCATGTAATTACTACAGAAAATATTTACGGTAAACTACTTCAAATTGTGCGTAAAGTAAATGCTTCAGCAATTATATACACCAATAGCCGAAAACAAACAAAAGAAGTTTGCAATTTTTTACAAAAAAATAATTTTAGAAGCAGTTTCTATCATGGTGGTTTGACAACCATTGAAAAAAATAAGTCTTTTACTAATTGGATGAGTGATACAACACCTATAATGGTGGCTACAAATGCGTTTGGCATGGGAATCGACAAACCAGATGTTAGAGCGGTTATTCATATAAATACTCCTAATAGTTTAGAAAATTTTATTCAAGAGGCTGGTAGAGCTGGTAGAGATGGTAAAACATCTTATTCTTTCATTTTAACAAACAAATCTAATCTCTTTGATGCTTCAACTAAATATACATCTAATATAGCTTCAACTAAATTTGTAAAGCTTATATATCATAATTTAAATCAATACTATAATATCACTTTAGGTGAACTCCCTGAACAATTATTTGATTTTTCGTTACAAGAATTTTGTTTCACATATAAGCTAAAACTGATACAAGCGTTTAATGCTATAAAAATTCTAGTCCGTGAAAATATTGTGTATTTAGATGAAAACTACCGCAAAAAATCAACGTTGAAATTTTTAATAAGTAGCCATCAAATCTTTGATTATTTGAACAATCAACCTTCAAAAAATGAATTAATCAAATTAATATTAAGAAGCTATGGTGGTATTTTTGATCATTATACTATTATTAATGAATACAGACTTTCCAAAAAATTAAATTGCTCAAAAAAAGAAATTATTAATCATTTAAACGATCTACACATTAATGGTATTGTGAACTATACCTATGAAAATACCACTTCAAAATTATCTTTTTTGGTTCCAAGAGATGATAATTACACTATCAATAGCATTTCAAAGAATATTGAACAACAAAATAATTTAAAATACCAAAAATTAACAGCTGCTATCTCATATATTCAAAATACTAAGACTTGCAGAAATACTCAACTACTTAACTATTTTAATGAAACTAGCACTAAGACCTGCGGTACATGTGATATTTGTAAATCTGCAATTCAACTAAAAAATTCCTCAAAAACAATTGCATCTCACATTATTGATTTGTTGAAAGATCAACAACTTTCTTCACAAGAGATCGCAACTTTCCTTAATTATTCTGAAAGTGAAATATTAAATTCATTGCAACTATTATTGGAAAAAAATAAAATAACAATAACTTCGCAAAATAAATTTAAACGAAACCTTTAATGAGAGATTTGAGAATTGTATTTATGGGAACTCCCGATTTTGCTGTTGCGATTTTAACTGCGCTCCAAAAGGCAAAATTTAATATTGTTGGCGTTATAACTGCGCCTGATAAACCGGCTGGTAGAGGACGAAAAATACAAGAATCTGCTGTTAAAAAATATGCTTTAGAGAATAATCTCCATATTTTGCAGCCAACCAATTTAAAGAGCGAAACTTTTGTCCAAGAATTAAATCAATTAAACGTTAACTTACAAATAGTTGTAGCTTTTAGAATGTTGCCAAAAGCAGTTTGGAAACTTCCTAAATACGGCACTTTTAATTTACATGCTTCATTATTACCTGATTATAGAGGGGCAGCACCTATACATTGGTCTATAATTAATGGTGAAACTAAAACAGGTGTTACGACGTTTTTTATTGATGAAAAAATTGATACAGGGAATATCATCTCACAAAAAGAAGTACTCATAAGTAATACTGAAACTGTAGGTGATTTACACTATAAATTAATGCAAATTGGAAGTAAATTGGTCGTAGAAACAACTCAGCAAATAGCAGAAAATACTGTTAAAACATTTAAACAACCTGAAATTGAACAAAAATTTGCTCCAAAAATATATACTGAAACGTGCAAAATAGATTGGAATGACTCCTTAAATACTATCTATAATTTAATAAGAGGGCTCAATCCGTATCCAACCGCTTGGACAACCCTAATAAATAATAGTACAGAAACGAAAGTCAAAATTTATGATGTAAAAAAAGAATTTGAATCTCATCAATATAAAATTGGTACATTAATTACTTCTAAAAGCGAAATTAAGGTTGCTGTTAAAAATGGCTTTCTTGTAATTGAAAGTTTGCAAGTATCAGGTAAGAGAAAAATGGATAGTAAAAGTTTATTGAACGGTTTCATCTTTCATAAAAATGCTAGTATGCAATAATCCCTTTGTTTTAAGGGGTTTCTAGCTTTTTTCCATTAAATTCTTTAAGGTTATTAACATTTGCAATCATTTATTAACAAAAAACTCATTTTTTTGTGCTAAAACTTGCACAAGCCCTTATTCCGTATAACTTTGTTAAGCTTTTATTAGCAAAATAAATTTAACCAATTAATTTAAAATTTAAGTTATGAACAAATCAGATTTAATTGATGCAATGGCAGCTGATGCTGGTATCACAAAAGCAGCAGCAAAAGCAGCCTTAGAATCATTAACAGACAATGTAACTAAAACTCTTAAAGGGGGCGGAAAAGTTGCATTAGTTGGATGGGGAACTTGGTCAATCTCAAAAAGAGCAGCAAGAACCGGTAGAAATCCTCAAACTGGAAAAGCTATTCAAATTGCAGCTAAAAACGTTGTTAAATTTAAGGCAGGTGCTGGATTTAGTAGTGCTGTAAACTAACACACGTAAGAAATATTCTTATTTTAAAAACTCTCTAAATATTTAGAGAGTTTTTTTTCTGATAAAATTTTATTATATTTAAACAAGCAATTCTATCAATGACAACACAAAATCCATCAAAAGGTAAATTACTGGTTTCCGAACCATCTATTTTAAATGACAAATCATTTAATAGATCTGTCATATTTTTATCTGAGCATAATGAAGATGGTTGTCTAGGATTTATATTAAATAAACCTACAGAATTTGTATTGAATGATTTAATTGCTGAAATAAATTGCAATTTCAAAATATACAATGGAGGTCCTGTAGAACAGGATAATTTATATTTCATTCATAAAATTCCTAAATTAATTCCAAATAGTATTGAAATTGATAAAGAACTCTATTGGGGTGGTGATTTCGAGACTCTAACTGATTTATTGAATAAAAAGGCTGTAAAACCTACTGAAATACGTTTTTTCTTGGGCTATTCAGGTTGGTCTATTGACCAATTAAATGAAGAATTAAATGAATCTACATGGGCTGTTGTTGAAAATAATTACCCTAACATTCTTGAAGTAAAATGTGATGATTTTTGGAAAAATCAATTATTAGAATTTGGTGGTGAATATCAAATTTGGGCAAATGCTCCAAAAAACCCAAATTTAAACTAGTTTACTCAACTCTAACGCCAGTTCACTAGCTACTTTCTTGTTCAAAATACTCTTTTTATAAGCTGAAACAGGTTGTACACCAACTATCACATTCGTAATAAATATTTCATCAGCTTTTTGTAATTCAAAAGGAGAAATTGCTGTTTCTTGTAAGTTATATTTTTCACTTTTCGATACAATTTCTAGCATTTTTTTTCTTGCAATTCCTTTAACACAACCTTCAGTAATTGGTGGAGTTATTATAAAATTACCTTTAACCATAAATATGTTTCCATTAATAGCTTCAACTACCTGTTTTTTTTCGTTGAGGAGAACACAATTATCAACACCATTTTCAGAAGCATAAATACTCGCTAAAACATTGGTGATTTTATTGGTAGTTTTGATACTTGACAATATTCCTGAATAAATATAATAATCTTTAAATAATTCAATCGCATAGTTTTCTTTAATTGTTAAAGTTAGCGGTAAAGCCTCAATTAAATAATCAATCTGATTCGTTAATGGATGGTATAAGCCACCTTCTTTTCTAAAAACAGTAAATCGCACTCTTGCATCTTCCAGCTTATTGGATCTCACTGTTTTAATTATTTCACTTTCAAAAAATTCTAATGTGAAACTCATTGAAATTTCCATCCTAAGCATTCTCATAGAGGCCATTAATCTAAAGTAATGATCTTCTATAAAGTAAGTTCTTGAATTTTTAACTTTCATGGTCTCAAATAATGCATCACCATACTTAAAACCCCTATTATTTGAATTTAAGACTTCTTCTGATTTCTTTAATATCGTACCACTTAAATTTATCATACCTCTAATTTTACAAACAAAATTACATAAAAAAACCTTGAATAAATTCAAGGCTCATCGTTGTTAAAAAGAAATTTTATTATGCACCAATAGTGTGTTTCAATTCATCAATTTGATTTTCCCAAAACATTTTTGATTCTTCAATCTCATTCTCTTCAGAAAAATCTGTTATAATTAGTGAAACATCTTTCGTTATTTCATCTACTTCTATTTTGAATTCAAAATATGTTTTTTCATCTCCATCTTCAAGCCATTTAAACTTTATTTTTTCGCCAGGTCTTTCCTGCAATACTTTGGCTTGCTCTTCAGATCCATCCCATATAAATGTATACAGTTCTCCACGAGAATTTACATTATCAGCAAACCATTCAGAAAGTCCTGAAGGTGTTCCAAAATATTGATATAACATTTGTGGGGAAGCGTGTATAGGAAATTCAATTTCAAATTTAATTTTTTTCGACATGTTTTTTATTTAAAAGCACAATATATAGAAATATTCCTTTTTAAAAAAATTTAAATTATTAAAAAATAGAAGAATAAATTAGCGCCAATAGTTATTTTATTTTTTATATTTGCAGCCTCAATAAATGGCGTGGTAGCTCAGTTGGTTAGAGCGTCGGATTCATAACCCGGAGGTCTGCAGTTCAATTCTGCATCACGCTACAAATTTTAAATTCAACAAAACGAACGGTTTAGCTTTCTAAATCGTTTTTTTATGTTTAATTCAAATGAATCCTTACATTTAGTTATGACAATTCATACGATTTGCCAATGAAAAAGAATTTTTCTAACCCTAAATTATATACTGCTAGTGGTGATTTAAACAAACGCTGGTATGTATATTTTTCTTACCGAAATCCAAAAAACGGAAGATTAAAGCGTGTAACTCCCTTCTATGGAGAGGCTCATAAATATAAAACAAAGGAAGATCGTTTATTTGTTTYATCTACTTACAGAAAAAAGATACTGGAATTATTAAATAAAGGTTTTAATCCTTTTGAAAATAACACCGAATTATATCAAAAGCRTAAAGAATTAGAGAATACGGGAGAAACTACGACTAAAACTTCTGAGCCTATAAAAGAGCCTCGAAATTTAATTGTAGAGGATCAGATTTCAACTAGAACCAATCAAAAAACTATCAAAGAAGCTTTTGAGTTTTCATTATTAATCAAGAAAAAAATAGTTGGAACTAGGACTTATAGTGGATATGCAAGTAAAGGCTTTGCAAGTATTTATTAAAAAAAACTACCCTAAAGTAACGCATATAAATCAGTTAAGTAAAAACATTGTTGTACAATTTCTTAATGATGTATTACAAAGAACCAGTGCTAGAAGCAGAAATAATTATCGCTTAGAATTAAGTAGTTTGATGCAAACATTGGAAGATAATGAAATAGTGGTTTCAAACATTGTAAAGAAAATTCCAGTTTTAAAAGCTATACCTGAGCGAAATAAAACTTATACAAAAGAAACTCAAGAAGAAATTTTTAAATTCTTAGAAACCAAAGACCCTATACTCCTATTATATATAAAGTTTATATCCTATAATTTTCTTAGACCTATCGAAGTTAATCGATTAAAAGTTGGGGGTCTTAATTTAATTGATAAAACCATACAGTTCAGAGCAAAAAACAGTCCTTTAAAAACTAAGATTATTCCAAAGATACTGATAGAAGAGCTTCCTGATTTATCTAATATGAATAAAGACAACCCGCTGTTTGCACCAAAGGGATTAGGTGAAGTTTGGGATACTACGGATCAAAACAGAAGAGATTATTTTTCCAAACGCTTTAAAAAGGTAGTTAAAGAACATTTTAATTTAAGTGTAGATTATGGGTTATATAGTTTCAGACATACCTACATTACTAAACTCTATAAAGAACTTGTTAAGGACTCATCTCCATTTGCTGCAAAGAGTAAATTAATGCAAATTACAGGGCATTCATCAATGACCGCATTGGAAAAATATTTAAGAGTTATTGATGCTGATCTACCAGCTGATTATTCAAATCTACTTAGAGCAAAATAACATGGAGAAACAAGCAGCTAACAATTATTTAAATGAATTAATAGAAGTGTTTCTTCATAATTTTATTTATTACGTCCCAAGTGAAATTATTTTCGATGGAGTTTTAGAACAATTAGAAGGGCAATTAGAAGATGATTTTTTTGATGAGTTGTCATTTCTGGACATTCATGAAGGAATTGCTCAAATTACAAATGAAGATGCGTTTGAATTAAATACCTTACTCTTTGATAAACGATCCTTATTTGAAAAAAATATATTCTCTCTTTTAGAAAAAAATTCAGAAATTGAAGCAACTGTATTCCAATTCGTAGTAGAGAAATACTTAGAGCAATTATTATTTTACTTGTTCATTTCAAAATGGTTAATTACCTACTTAAAAAAATACAATCCAACCATTGACCAACTCTCTATCATTGGGGCATTTAAACTTCAATATGAAAATTTTAGTGTTCATTTAAAAGATTTCTATCATAATTTTAAAGCATTCATTGACATAAATTTTGAGCCTGAATTTTCTTCAAAAAAACTGGTTGCTGAATATTTTCCAGACTTAATTTCAAGATATATTAAATCAATCGATAAAACAGTTGATAAAAATATAGATGATATTAATTTTAATGATGAAGATAACAAGCCTAAAGAAGAGATCCAACCACATAAGGAAAGTACAACCAAAATTAAGAGACATCGACCACAAATAATTGACAATGAAATTGAAAATATGATTTTGGAARGTGTATTYAAGGTCAAMATRWGMAATCAAACWATTTAANAAMTAAWNTTTTAARCGTCKMATTAGACGCTAATCAGACGTTAAAACACTCTTAAAATGTAAATTACAATGAAAAAAGATAACTATTCATGTGATTATTGCGGGGAAGAATTTATTCCAACAAGAAAAGGAGTTCAACGATTCTGTAAATCCAATTGCAGAAAAAAATACTCCTATCATAAAAATAAGGATATCTCAAAAGCTAAACCAAAAGAGGAAATATTTCAAAAACTAGAAGAACTTCAACATAAAAAAAATAACATTGAAGAAATGAGTGTCTATGGTGTTGGAAATTCCGTTGCTGGAACGTTATTAGCAGATGGACTAACGGCAATAGCTAAGAAGGTATTCATTCCAAAAGAAAACAAACCTGCTACCAAAAGAGATTTACAAACAATATCCTTTGATATTCATACAATTATTAAACTCTTAAATAAACGATATTTTCAAATTCAGAATTTAGAAAGAAATGCTCAAGGGGCTCTACCCTATTTTGACATGGCCAATAGAAAAGTTATTTATTTTGATGTGGAACTAGATACCAAGATTGCGGCTAGAACGATTTAAGAACATCCGTAAAATCTTATGGCAATTATTCATAAACTATTTTAAACGGTAAGAAACCATAACGCCTCCTCTATATGGAAGCCACTCACCACTTTTATTATAATTGGTAGCTCCATCATATCGTGTATTGGTTCCAATAATATATCCTTTATAAAACCCTTGGCTGTTTCCTCCGCCTATAAAACAATCCAATAAAAAGTGATCATTTATTTTTATTTGATAGCCAAATGTTGCACCCATCACGTAACCAAACCCCTTTTGATATTCGTTTTTACTCAAGTGATTCCATTTTACAACATTAAACAGCGAAAACCCTACATGTGCTCCAACATAAAACCCATGGTAGTTCTCCTTAAAATGATACCTATACTCTGGAATAAATAAATAAAATTGACTTGGTTTTCCTCTGATCGATTTCCAAAATGATGCTGTCACATCAAATTGAAAAGTTGATTTTTTACCAATACTAGTTTCTATGCCAATATTTGGGATTGTTAACAACGTAGTAAGCGCATTTACTTTTACATAAGTTTGGCTTTGTAATTGATTAAAGCTTATCATAATTAGTAAAAGAAAAAATCCTTTTTTCATATTAATTTTCTGATAGTTAATTTTATAAAAAAACCTTCATAAAAATAAAGAATTTCTTGAAATCAACTATCCTCGAGGCAGAGCCATAGAGGTATTTCGCTGGTTTCATTTTGACCTGAAGGTCAAAAATCAAAATTCTATATTTTAGATTCCTGTTTTCACGGGAATGACAATTTCAACGGAAACCCTGTCTGCGGCAGGCAGGCTCGACGCAGAGCATCGAGGAATTCTTTTCGATTAAATTTAAATAATGAGGCCAATTTGTATCATTTTTTTGCTAATCAACATTAATTTATTTGAACATAAATTTATCCTGAAGTTTTTAACTGTAGCTGTTTTTTGTTTGTATCTAATTCTTCGTATTTTGAATTATTAGAAATAAATTCAGGCACAATTTCTTTCATTTTTGAAACTGTTTGTTCAATGTGCAAATCATCATTTGAACTGCATAGATCTTTAATTTGTTGTTTTATAACTTCACAGTCTATTTTTTTTACATTGGCTATCATAATTTTAGCATGATGAGTTTCAATTGTATTTTCTCCATCTGCTAACAACTCTTCATAAATTTTTTCACCAGGACGTAACCCTGTTATTTTTATAGTGATATCTTCAGGATACCTTAAACCTGATAGGCGAATCATTTGCAAAGCCAAATCATATATTTTAATTCCAACCCCCATATCAAAAACAAAAATCTCTCCACCAATACTCATAACCTCAGCCTCCAACACCAACTGGCAAGCTTCAGGAATTGTCATGAAATATCGTATAATATCTTTATGTGTTACTGTGATAGGTCCACCTTTCTCAATTTGATTGTTAAATAGTGGAATTACAGAGCCATTTGAACCTAATACATTCCCAAACCGTGTAGTTACAAACTTTGTACTATCGTTAGAAGCCAGGCTATTAATATACAACTCTGCAATTCGTTTGGAAGCACCCATAATGTTTGTTGGATTAACAGCTTTGTCGGTTGAAATCATCACAAATTTTCTCACCTTATTTTTTATAGCCAAATCAGCCATTATTTTAGTCCCTGCTATATTGACTTTAATGGCTTCGTATGGATTTTCTTCCATAAAAGGAACGTGCTTATAAGCAGCCGCATGAAAAATAACTGATGGCTGGTATTGTTTAAAAATCACATTCATTCGCTTTTGATCCCGAATATCTGCAACTAAAAAATTACTATTTTTTACTTTTCTATTTCTGAAATTCTGCTGTAAATTGTACAGTTCAGATTCAGCCTGATCTATTAAAACTAAGTGTTTGAATTTTAAATGTGATATTTGGCATGCTATTTCACTCCCTATAGAACCAGCAGCTCCTGTAATTAAAACTACCTTATTACTATATTCATTTTTTAAAGTAGGGTTGTTTAATTTAATTTCTGTACGTCCTAGCAGATCCTCAATTTTAATTTTTTTTATTTCGGTTGTTTTAAAGTTTCCATTGATCCAAGTTTGTGAAGAGGGAACAATTTTAACCTCAATAGACAACAATGACAGCGTATCAACAATTTCCATTAATCGCTGTGAAGCAATATTTTGTATAGAAATAATAATTTCGGTAATTCTTTTCTTTTTTATAAAAGCAGCGTCAATTGTAGCTGGATTATAAACTTCAACATTCCTGATCTTTTTGCCTATTATATTTGTGTTATCATCTATAAAGCCCAGTACCTTAAATTTTCTTTCAAAATCATCACGTAATACGTCGAAGGTTAACATGCCGTTTTCACCTGCTCCATAAATAAGTACTTTTCTTTTTAATTTATCTTCAGATATTAGTATATAATACAATCTCCTAATTAAATATCTACTTGAAATTAAAGCAAAACAATTGATTAAAAAATGAATGACCAATATAGACAATGGAATTGTAAAGCCCTCAACTACCTTTGTTTGACGATTCAACAGAACTATTGTCGCTAATAAAATTAAAATAACAAAACTTGCTTTAAACACTTCCAGCGCATCTCTTATACCTGAATGTCTGATAATATTTCTAAAGCTACCCACCATTAAAAAAGTACTAATAGCAACCACTAATACCAATAACACCTGAAATACTAAATTAGAAGTATTAAAATTTAATGTAAAATTAAAGCGTATCAAATAGGCCAACAAAAAAGTATTGACAACAATATACAAATCAAAAAGTAATACCAACCATTTTGGCGTGTACCTTGAGCGTATTTTATGAATTAAAAAATGTAACATCCTAAAAATTTATGTGTGGTATAATTTACTTGTGCACTTTGGTTTCAAATGCTTTAAATAGGTAACTCGTGAGGGATTCTTTTAGTTGAATTACTAGCCAACTAAATTTTTATTTTTTGGAAAATAAACTAATGACTTACACCTTCTTTTTTAAAAAATGCAGAAGTAAACGTGAGAAAAAATATTTTCACATCGAACAAAAAATTTTTCTTTTCCAAATATTCCTTTTCTAAGGCAACTTTTTCTTCTAAAGATATTTCATCTCGTCCATTAATCTGCGCCCAACCTGTTAACCCTGGTTTTAAATGTGCTACACCGGCATCTATTCTCAACCGCATTAAATCATCTTGATTATACAAGGCTGGTCTTGGTCCTACAAAAACCATATCCCCTTTTATAATATTTAACAGATTTGGTAATTCATCTAAGCTTAACTTTCTCAGAACACCTCCAACCTTTAATATATATTTATCTGGATTCTCTAACAAATGTGTGGCAACATTAGGCGTGTTTTTTCTCATAGTTCTAAACTTGTACAACCTAAAATAACTATAATTTACCCCTACTCTTTTTTGTATAAAAAATACTGGTAAACCATCATCAAATATTATGAGTAACAGAACTACTATAAAAACGGGACTCAAACCTATTAGCATAATAAAAGCCAATATTCTATCTAACATCATTATCTATTTTGAAATGATTTAATTGTTTTCATTAACCCTTCCCTTGTATTTGTAGGGAATTGAATACCTAACGTTTTCTTTATTTTTGAATTGCTTACTACATAGTCCTCAGTAAGTTTTTGTATTTTTTCTGAATTAAAAGGTAATTTTAAAAAGGTACCTATTTTAGCTAAACTTACAATTATCACTTTTGGAAACTTCCATATTTTGGGTTTCCTTCCAGAAGCTTCTCCAATAATTTTAACCAATTTATTTGTAGATATAGCCTCATCATCAGCTAAATTATATATCCCTGATCCAGGTTTCTGCTCGATTAAATGAGCTATTATAAAACATAAATTTTCAACTGATAAAAATGAACGCTTATTATCGAAAGTACCTAGTGGATATGGGATTCCTTTCTTTATTAATTGGTATAATAAATTCAAGTTACCCTTATTACCAGATCCGTGTATCATACAAGGTCTTAGAATGTATAGTTTTTTATTGTTTAGTAATTTTTGAGCTAGTAAATATTTTTCGGCGGCTCTTTTAGATTTTCCATAAGCCGTAAGTGGATTAGGTTCACATTCTTCTGTTAAAATATTTTCAACGGTATCTGCCACTGCTTTTACCGAACTCATGTATATAAAAACCTCACAATTGCTTTTTAAAAACTGATTAAATAGCCTTTTGGTAAGCTCGGTATTTACCTGAAAATACTCATTATCGTTAGCTACATCTTTTAAATCATGTGCTTTACCCGCCAAATGAACCACTGCCAATGCATTGTTCCAAACTTCAAAATTTAAATGGTTGTAATCAATTTCATTGTTGTCTTTAGGTTTTCGTGTTATTCCAACAACTGAGTATCTGGCTTTTCGAAAATAGTCAGTTAAGTTGGTACCAACAAAACCTTTGTTACCTGTTACTAGAATATTCTTTTCATTATTCATTTGCTTAATTTATCTGTCATTGAGAACACTTTTTCCTCATCCTAATTGTAGTGGTTACTCAAATCTCATTTCAAAAGATTCCGAAATAACACTTCGACAAGCCTGCCTACCATGAGGTGGGATTAGTCTGACATCTACGGGATGACTTTTAATCCAATCCGTCATGCTGAACTTGGTTACTCACTGTCCTTTATTATTTTTTAATTTGGAGTTTATGAATCTTCGATTTTAGCATCTGCCACATTAGAATCACTAACCTTTACAAGGATGACGTTTTATTTCGGAATGACAGTTGTTTATATTTACCTCTTAAACAACCCCAACAATTTCCAAAAGCCCCGTAAATGTATCATTAAAGAGTTATACTTAATATTATTTCTTTCTAAAGCTTCTCCTATTTCTTTTGATATTAACTGATAACTTTTAAACCCAGAGCTACTTAGTCCACCAACCAACATGGCTGTGGTTGTAATTCCTGAATATTTCCAGGTAATTTTATTTTTTAGAAAAAAACGAGTTATCAATTCATAATCTGCACCAATTATAAGATCTAATGGGTAGTTTCCAAATTTTTTAAATAATTCTCTTTTAAAAAAAATGGCAGGATGCGCTGGCATAAAACCAATTTTAAGCTTGGATGGATGCCATTTAGCTGCACTATAGGTTCTAATAATTTTACCTTCTTCGTTGTGCTGAACAATGTTACCTACAGAAGCATCTATTTTATTTTCTGAATGAAATTTTGCAATATCTGCTAAAACCGTATTATTAAAAAATGTATCATCAGAATTTAAAATACCCATAACATCTCCTGTTGCCATTTCAACCCCTTTATTCATAGCGTCATATAAACTTTTATCTGGTTCTGAAATCCACTTAGTTATAACCGTATCGTAATTTTTAATAATTGCTACGGTATCATCTTTAGAATTTCCATCTACTACAATATATTCTATGTTTTTATAAGTTTGTGCTGCTACTGACTGTATTGTTTTTTCAATTGTTCCTGCACTATTATAACAAACTGTAATGATGGAGATTTTCATTTTTTAACGAATATTAATTAGTTAAATCAATTTTATATTCCTTTTTAATATATGCTTTCATAATCTCAACATCGCCACCACTCACTTTTTTTATTTCATAAATTTTCGCGTCTACTAAGGTTCTATACCACCAACCATGTAAAAAATGCCATAAAAAGCCTTCCTTACCATCTAAAAAACCTAGCTTTAAAATATATCTATATATAAAGTATATAAACGACCTAAGAAACAATGGACTTTTTACATATTTTAATTTCAATTTCYTTTTTTTTAATGCCTGCTGACTAATATTTGATAATTTAACTGTATTTAATAAATTATACTCTACATCTAATAATTCAATTGCTTCTTTTATTGAATACGCATTATGTTTAGCTGTCCACCAACCAATAGTATTTAAATTATGATCAGAAAATTCCCCTTTAAAACTAACCGTATCACCTTCAAGTAATTCAATATGCTCATCCATCCATCTACTTTCCACTCTGCCTTTACCCATTTTAAAAATACGTAACATTTCTATTTTCCCCAAGCCTCTTTTCATATGTCTATTTAAAAACACTCTACGCAAAGGAATTGTAATACCATTAATGGATTTAGGTAGTAATTTTAATTTTTCTCGTATTTCAACTTGCAATTCATTCGATAAATATTCATCCGCATCAACTCTAATTACCCAATCTGTAGTTATAGGACAATTATCAAGTGCCCAGTTAAATTGAATGGCATGATTTACCCAGACATTTTCATAAAATTTTACCTGATTATCAATTGCAATTTTTTCGGTACCATCAGTTGAAAAAGAATCTACAACAATAATTTGTTGACATACATCTTTTAAAGAATCTAAACAACGTTGTAAATGGATTTCTTCATTATAGGTTAATATAATAGCTGTTAATGATGGTTTATTACTCATTAATAACTCTTTTTTTAATGAATTTTGCTGGATTGCCGCCTACAATTGACCACGGTTCTATATTTTTAAAAACAGCAGATCTCGCTCCTACTACTGCTCCTTCTCCGACTGTTACTCCCATTCCTATAAACACATCGGCTCCAATCCAAGCTTGATCTTTTATAATTATAGGTGCTGTAATTAATGGACTATCATTTTTGGTAATATCATGTGACGCTGTACATAAATACGATTTTTGAGACACTGTAGAATTTGATCCAATAATAACTTTATCAACATTATAACAATCTACTTCAGGTGCTAAACAACTGTATTCTTTCATTTCTAAATTCCATGGAGTATAAATAGTAACCGAGGAATACACATAAGCTGTTTTATGTATTTTTGCTCCAAATAATCGCAATAAAAACAATTTCCATTTATTTCCTATACTACGTGGAATTGGACGAACAAATAGCAACCATACAATACTCCAAATAAATCTTTTAATTTGGTGCTTTTTAGATAAACTATTTTTATATTTTGATAAATCTACATTGGTCATAAAATATCTATAAAATTAGGTCTGTTTTTTTTAGTCGTTACCCATTCATATAGTTCTACCATTTGTTTAGCAACAGATTCCATACTGAACTTTTCTTCAATTAATTTTCTTCCATTCATACCCATTTTCAATAACATAGTTTCTTTTGATTGCATAGCATCTATTAAGGCATTCTTTAAAGGTTCAACACCAATATCAATCCACCAGCCACAATTAAGGGTTTCTAAATCTTCCCATGGCGTTCCTTTAGTGGTAATTACGGGTGTATAACTTGCCAAAGATTCCGCTATTACAATCCCAAAATTCTCACTAAATGTAGGTAATACAAATAAACTCGCTTCTCTAAATAATTTTATTTTTTCTGCACCAAAAATAGGTTTTTTAATTTCAATTTGCCCACTTAAATTTTCTGAAACTACCTTTTCTTTTAAAGTCTGTATATAGTTTTCTTCACCATTTCCAACTATTTCAATTTTCCAAGACTGTCTTATTTCATTATCGATAAGTCTCCAAGCTTCTATTAAATTTTCAATTCCTTTTTTAATATGTATACGTGAAAGAAATAATATTTTTTTGGGAGTATTTGTTTTGTTTGGAACAACGGCAGGAAATTCATCAATATTAACACCATTCGGTATCATGGCTATTGGATTTTTAAACCCTAATTTCCTAAAACTTTCTACTTCCATAGGTGCAGTAGCATGCAAACAAGCAGCTTTAGCCAAATCGTTGTATTGAAACAATTTTAATGCCAACTGCTTTTTTAATTTGCCCTGTGTTAAAGACCAGGGTTCTAACATACCTCTCGGTGTTATAACGTATGGTTTTGCCAATTTACGAGCTACTTTACACATTTGATGTACTGGTAACTCCCACAAGCCATGGCCGTGGAATAAATCAAATCCTGATTTTGTCAATTGTTTATTCAATGGTTTTGAATATTGAAATATACCATACAAATGAAAATTTAATTCACCATTGTTTGCTTTAAACTTTCTGATGATTGGCTCTTCTGAGACTAATGTATCCAGTACAATTTTCAATTCATTACTTTCAGTTAAAACTGATTGAATTAAATGGGTAACACTTCTTGCAGGACCTCCTGATGAAGTGTCAATTGAAGAAACTGTATGATTAATGTTCAAAATATTATATATTTATATTTTTTATAAAATTTCCTTTATACTTATGAGTATCTATTAAAGACTTTAAATATAGCCCACTAAAAATTTTATAAATTTGTTGAAAAAATATTTTGCGCTTAATATAATTAATCTTATTCTTTTTTAAAATTCTTTTTCTTTCTGCGGAATAAGATTTAGATGGTTTTTCAGAAAAGGAATGAGATGTTTTTGAATCTTTATGAATTCTAAAACCCCAAAAATAAGCAGGGATTCTTTTAAATTTATAACCTGCACTCCTAAAGCGAAGCCATAAATCTGTATCCATTCCGTAATACAACGATTCATCAAACCCTCCAACTTTATCAAATATTTTTTTACTAAAAATTGATGTTGGCCCATAAATTGTTATTGGTGCATTTTTGAATAAAAAATTATTCCAACTAGGTCCATTTGTACATTTTGTTATAATACCATTTACATCAAAAAAAATAGTGTTCGCAGCAAACCACTCTATATTATCATATTTAGAAATAACTTTGATGGCCTTTTCTAAAGAATCAGGCAATAATACATCATCAGCATTCAACCAAAAAAAGAACTCACCTTTTGCTTTACCAAATCCCTTATTAAAAGCATCACTTTGGCCTTTGTCTTTTTCAGAAATCCACCAAGCTAGCTTAGCTTCATATTTTTTAATAATATTAACACTATTGTCAGTGCTGCCTCCATCAATAATGATTAATTCAAAATCTTGGCATGATTGATTTAGAATAGACAAAATGGCTTTTTCAAAAAACTCCCCATGATTATAATTTGCTATAACTATACTAAATATTGGTTTTGAATTATGCATGTTTGAACTGAATTTTTTTGATATTTACTGAGGTGATAATAAGTGCTGCAAAAATTGGAAAAGTCGTTCTTAGCGATSCTATTGGCGAAAAAAAGAAGGCCCAAAGCATATCCATACTTAAAACAACTATTRTGGGGAAAACATTAAAAACTATTTGTGATTTATAAATTTTAAAAAAATGTTTAAAAAGTGAATAAAATACAATTAAAGATGCCATAAAACCAACTATGCCCGCATAGGCCCATGTACCTAAAAAAACAGAATGTGCTCTTATATAACCAGGACTAACTATTGTTTCTTTATCAGCAATTAAGGCCAGAATACTTGCGTATTTACCTGATGGGTCTTTGCCCCATGAGCCATGCCCAAATACAGGTTTATCCAATGCAGCATGAAAAAGAACGAAAAAGTCAGAACGCCCGTAATACAATAATTCAAATGGATTATAGGGATTTGACGCCATATTTAATTGTGAATGTGCATTAGTACCACCAAAACCATGATATAATACCTGGTTAACATAAAATAAGTAACCAAAGTAAAGAAACAAGATTCCAATTATACCTAATTTTAAAATTTTACCTTTAGTAAATTTGATGTTAATTGTTTTAATATAAAGCAACATAGATGATATCATAAATATTAACCCATTGGAACGTGCGTCAAAAGCCATACAAATTAGAGCGAAAACAAAAAATAATAATGCCGTTGTCTTTGTTTTATTCTTTGAAAACAAATAGTACGCTCCTAACATTACTGCCGGGTTAAGAAAACCGACAAACCGTACTTTAAAATAATTGGTATTTTCTTCCAATATGCCAAGCTCTAAATCACCTGAGCCAAAGATTAGATGTATTAAAAACATGGCAAGTAGGTAATATATGATGCTATTGGGATTTTTCGATAAATAGTTAACTAAATATATTATTGAGGCCATTGAAAATACCATCACAGCCCAGCCTCTTAAATAATCAGATGGAACCGATTGATTTATTATATCGCTAACAATTTGAGACAGTAATAACACAACTAATCCACCTAATACCACTCGTAATAATTTATACTTTTTTAATAATCTTTTAATGTTAATAAAGGGCAAGGTAAAAACGGCAATAACTTCGGAAAGCATCAACCTGCCGATAAGATCGATAAATACCCCTGTTGTTGCAGCATAAAGAAAAAGGGGAAATTTGTTTTTGGCCACGGATTTATTATTCAATTCTTTTTATACAAAACATTAATGTGAATTAGATTTCTTAACTCCATGTTTCTGGCTTAAATAAATCATTGTCAGAAACAAAAAATATATCTGCTTGCAATAGAGATCTATCATGATTTCTTCTATTAGCTTCCACTATATCAAAGATTCTAAACCCTTTTTCAGCAAAATATTTAATTACTTCATGAGCTAAAGGTGCATCATCATATACTTTCCTAAATGAAATTTCGACTTGTATTACTTTGCATGAATTTAATATTTTGGAAGCACCAGCTAAAACTTCTAATTCAGCACCTTGAACATCAATTTTCATGAAACTATTCTTATGTAGGTTATCCTCAGTTATAAATGAATCTAAGGTTCGAAGAGGTACTTTACGCTTTTCTCCACCCCACTCGCTACTAAATTTACTTGATTGATTGGCATGGACATAAAATTCCAATTCTCCTTCATTTTTACCTAAGGCACAACAATAGTGCATAACCTTTTGGAAACTTTTCGATAGAATGTCTAAGGCTAATTCATTTTCTTGTAATGGATCAAACAATAAATAACTTGCTTCTGGAAATAGATTTAATAATTCTCTTGTCCAATTACCTTTAGCTGCTCCAATATCAAATATTGCATCTGGTATCATTCCTGCACTTTTTATTTTCTTCCAAACTTCAATATGGGAACCTAATACTAAATTTTTATGAACCAGATTGTAAGAAAGGTATTTACCTAAAAAATGGTTTAATAGTGTTAAAATATATTGTTTCATTACTTAATTTTTATAACTTTTATTTTTAATCATTCCAAATTCCTTTTGCTTTATTTTTAACTAATAATCTAACCTGTATATGCGCAAAAATTAGTATAAAAGTGCTAAATATAGCAGATGATAATATTACACCAACAATTCCTGTGTTTTTCCCCAAAAATAAAGCAAATGGGATATGACAAATTATCGCAAAAATGTAAGTCATAGTTTGTATTTTTATTTTACCTATTCCATTGAGAAGAGGTGTATAAAGCCAAATAAGTAGCAGAACCATATTATTTACACCTACAATTATAGTTGTAGAAATAGGTATATATACTGAATTTCCAATCCATAAAACATAAATATATTTTGAAATAAGAATAAGAACACATATTCCTAAAATGCCTAAAAAAGAAATATATGTTAATTTTTTCAACGTAGTTTGCATCCAGTAAAAGTCGTTCTTCACATAAGCTTCAGTAAATGCAGACCAAAAAGGTGCCATGATTATAGAAAAAGCCATTACTATTATTCCGAAGTATTTATTAGCGATATTGAAAGAAGCAACAGCTTCCATATTACTGATATGAGCTATAATAATATTATTAGTCTGATAAATTACTATTACACCAATCTGAATTAAGAAAAACTTACTACCTAGCTTTATTATATCATATACTGATGAAAGTTTAAAATATTTCAACGATGGAATAAAATATTTGTAATCAGTAGTATAAAACCAAAGAGATGCAATGATTATTATAAAAACTGGTGCCCCGCTTAGAGCCAAGCCTAAATTTATTAATGATCCATGAGTTGTCTTAGTAAGTATATAAATAATACATAATGCAATTAATTGACCTAACATATCAAAAAACATAGCTTTTGCTGGTTTTTGATCTGCAATAATAATCGTATTTATTGTTTTTAAGACCATTTGTAAACAAAAGAAACTAACTACTATAAAAGCTAGTTTTGAAAGTTCAACTGCCATTTCCTCTGGTGCATTTAATATCGTGCTCCAGTTAAGAAAAAAGTTTGTAATTAAAAATATTAACCAAACAATCGTAAAAAGTATTGCAAGAGTAGTATAAGTTGTACTTACATAAATACGGGCTTTTTCGTAATTCCCTGAAGCTTTTGCTTCAGCAAAGCGATTTCTTAATCCATTCCCAAAACCAATATCAAAAAAACTAATCCAACCAATTATAGAGCTAAGAGTCAGCCATATACCATATTGCGAAGGATTTACATAGTTAATAGTTAAGGGAACCAAAGCCAGATTTATAGCAATGGATAACCCTTTTATAAGAAATGAAGATGCAATATTTTTTTTTACCTCAAGGGTGCGTTGGTGCCCCTTTGCGAAAAAATCATTTACTAATTTAATTGCGCTATTTTTTAATTGGAAAATTCTAACCACTCGTCTATTTAATAAATTTCAAATCATTCTTATGTTCCAAAAACCAGGTATAGGTGTGTTCAATCCCTTTTTTTAGATCCATATGCGCTTTCCACCCCAATTTATTTAATTTAGTAACATCCATCAGTTTACGAGGAGTACCATCGGGTTTTGTACTATCCCAAACAATAGCACCCGTATGCACTACAGCTTTTTGTATTGTTTCTGCCAATTGCTTAATGGTTACATCTTTACCTGTGCCCACATTGTATAAATACTCAGGGAGTTTGTTTTCTATTGCAAATACCACCGCTTTTGCCATATCATCTACATGTAAAAATTCGCGCATAGGTGTACCAGAGCCCCAAAGAGTTACAGAAGTATTGTTATTTAATTTGGCCTCGTGAAATTTTCTTATCATTGCTGGTAATACATGCGATGTTTTTAAATTGAAATTATCATACGGTCCATATAAATTGGTAGGCATCAAACTCACAAAGTCTTTATTGTACTGATTACGTATTGCTTCACACAATTTTACACCTGAAATTTTTGCAATGGCATAACCTTCATTGGTTGGTTCTAATGCACCTGTTAGTAAGTATTCTTCTTTTAATGGTTGTTGTGCAAGTTTTGGGTAAATACAAGAACTTCCCAAAAAAATAAATTTTGAAGTATTATTTTGATGTGCTGCATGAATTAAATTGTTTTGTATTTGCATATTTTCTAGTAAAAACCCAAACTGGTTTTCGCTGTTCGCTAAAATACCACCAACTTTAGCAGCAGCATCTACAATAATATCTGGTTTTTCTGTGGCTATAAAACTATTAACGGCTGCTTGGTTACGGAGGTCTAATTCCTTACTGGTTTTACCAATAAGATTGGTATGGCCTTGATCTTTGAGGGCTCGCCATACAGCCGAGCCTACCATACCTCTATGACCCGCAATATATATTTTTGATGATTTGTTCATTTTTTCTTTTAGTTTACCTAGGCTATTTTTTTAAGATCATTTTATAATTACCATTTATATTTTTCTTTAAGAATTGTCTATTTTGTCTTGATACAAAACAGACTAAAAAATCAAGTTTATCTTTAGGAAATTGCTTCGCACCACAAGTTCTCGAAATTCAATGCTTAATGCTAACGCATTGCACTTCCATTTCTTCACTTCTTATTTCTTAGGATTAACCTCTCCAATTGTAATAAACTCTTAAAGTTAAACTAACTAATTTATTCTTGATAAAATAGCGAAATTGATTTATAATGAAATTTAAAACAGGTCAATGGTTTTTATTTTTAAAGAAGCTATTCTTAAACTTCACCTACCAAAGCGCCGTCTGGCTCCTTCATTAAAACGGTTACCAACCATTTTCTTAACATTCGATCCTACTCAAAATGATTTAAGGTTGGATAAGCTCCATTTTTTAAGTATTGTTCCTTCTTCATTAAATGCACATCGCTTTCCATCATTTCTTTAATTAACTCTTCTAAATTATATTTTGGTATCCAACCTAATTTAGTGTTTGCCTTTGTTGGATCTCCAACTAACAAATCTACTTCTGTAGGTCTAAAATATTTAGCATCTACTGCCAAAACTTCTTTACCATTTGCTATTTGATATTTAGGATTTACACAAGATTTTACAAGCCCCTTTTCATTTACCCCTTCTCCTATAAATTCTAATTCAATCCCCACTTCAGCAAAACTCATTCTAACAAATTCTCTAACTGTAGTAGTTTTACCAGTTGCTATCACCCAATCTTCAGGTTCTTCTGCCTGTAAAATCATCCACATCATACGCACATAATCTTTTGCATGTCCCCAATCGCGTTTGGCATCTAAATTTCCCAAATAAAATTTATCCTGTAATCCTAAAGCAATACGGGAAGCGGCTCTTGTTATTTTACGTGTTACAAAAGTTTCACCTCTAATAGGCGATTCATGGTTGAATAAAATTCCGTTACAAGCATACATATCATACGCTTCTCTGTAATTTACTGTTATCCAATATGCGTATAGCTTGGCTACTCCATAGGGGCTTCTTGGATAAAATGGTGTCGTTTCAGATTGTGGCACTTCCTGTACTTTTCCATACAATTCAGATGAAGATGCCTGATAAATTCGAGTTTTCTTCTCTAAACCTAATAAACGAACTGCATCCAGGATTCTTAACGTTCCTAATCCGTCAGCATTCCCTGTATATTCAGGAATTTCAAATGAAACTTGCACATGGCTCATAGCTGCCAAATTATAGATTTCGTCAGGCTGAATTTCTTGAATCAGACGAATTAAATTTGTACTATCTGTCATATCACCATAATGCAAAATAAAATTTCTATTTTCTATATGAGGATCCTGGTACAAATGGTCAATTCTATCGGTATTAAAAGAAGAAGAACGTCGTTTTAACCCATGTACAATATATTCTTTTTTTAATAAAAATTCACTTAAATATGCTCCATCTTGCCCTGTTACTCCAGTAATAAACGCTACTTTTTTCATTATTATTTTTATTAGTTTTTATATTAGCTTGTAGATTAAATAAAATAATTAACAATCATTTCTTTACTTGTCCTATTGCTTTAATAACCAAGATGAAGATTGTATTTTATTACCTAAACCATCAATCAATTCTATCCCTAAAGTTTCACATAGTTCTATTTCTGGTATACTTTCATTAGTCTGATCACCTCCATTTGCAAAAACCAATTTCATAAATTTCGAAAATTTGGCATGTATCATTTTGATTGTTTTATTAACGGTTCTATCTTCATCTATTGAAAGAAAACATTGATCTACACTTTTAATATTTTCGACAATAAATTTTCTTTCTTCTTCTAATTGGAATTCTTGTGATTTATTTAATGCTCTCTGTAAATCATTATTTATAATAACAAACAATTCATCTCCATGTGATTTTGCATTGTTTAAATATTCGATATGTCCTTTATGAATAGGGTTAAAATAACCACTTACAATTATTGCTTTTTTTTCATAATTTTTATGTACGTTTAGGTTTGTTTGATCTAAAGCCCTTTACTAAGTTTTAAAATTTATTCAATCCTATATTAAAAAAAATCTTGTATTTATTCACTCCACTTCTCTTTTAACTCTTTCAAATAGCCTTTCCCAAACACCAATCCAATACCTACACTACCACCTATAAAAGTCCAAATTACTAAGATCATTAATCGTTTTGGATTTGCTTTTTCTATTGGTACCGACACTGGTTTTAAAACCGTAAACACTGGGGTATTTTCTTTTACTTGTAGCTGTTGGGTTATTAATTGTTTAGCTAATTCAGCATAAATGCTATATGCCAGATCATATTCAGATTGCAACCTTTGTAATTTTGTTTGAGCTATAGCCGTTGTTACATGTTGATTATGGTCTCTAAAGTGTGCCAATTGTTGTTGTTTTAATTTAAACGCTTGTTCTTTCTCAAGGTATCTTTCCTCAATAAACTTTAATTGCTCAGTAGATTTTTGGGTCCTGAAATTGATGATATATTGTTGTAATAATTTTTGTACTCTTTTTGTAAATTCAGCTGCTGCTATTGCTTCGGGCATATTGACGGAAACTATCACATAGCCATCTTTTTGGTCTATTTCTAAAGATAGTTGTTCTCTAATCCGTTTTATTAATTTACTTTCTTCGATTGTGATACTAAGGAGGTTGTTAGATCCTTCGATTTTGCTCAGAATGACATCATTTGGTGTTCCTTTTATGGATTTTGTAATGAGCACTGGCAAGTCAATGGTATATTTTTTTAGTATACTCAAAACACTCGATCTGTAAATATTTTTATAATAGTTGCTATAACTTATTGGTTTATCTTTTCCTTTTATAGTTAATGGGGTTTGTAACAACTCTATTTGAAAAGGAATACTATTTACAATTTGCGGATATAAGGCTGGTGAAATTCCTGAACTGCTTCCCATACTCCCTAAATTGACTCCTGCCATTGCAGCTAAGCCTCCTAAATTTCCTCCAATTTTAGATTTGGAAGTCTGTGGAACAAAGGTCGTAGATGCGGTATATTCTTTTGGTGAGAAAATAGCTACAAATAAACCAATTGCCATAAAAATTAGGGTGGTTCTTATTACTGTTTTTCTACCTTCCCATAAGGTTTTAGCTAAAGCGATGAGGTCTATTTCGTCTTCATCAACAGAATGGTGCTGGTTAGTAAATGTAGGTTTGTTCATGGTGTTACTATCTTGTTGATTTGGTTATTCATTTGCGTCATCCTGAGGCAACTCAGGATCTTTTGACATGGAACTCCTTTTTTAACAGATTCTGGATCAAGTCCAGAATGACGTTGGGTTAATTCTGTGATTCCGAATTAATCCTTCGGCAAGTTCAATGTGACATTTTTATTATTCGTGTCATCCTGAGGCAACTCAGGATCTTTTGAAATGGAACTCCTTTTTTAAAAGATTCCGGATCAAGTCCAGAATGACGTTGGGTTAATTCTGTGATTCCAAATTAATCCTTCGGCAAGCTCAATGTGACATTTTTATTATTCGTGTCATCCTGAGGCAACTCAGGATCTTTTGAAATGGGACTCCTTTTTTAAAAGATTCCGGATCAAGTCCGGAATGACGGTTGGTTGGTTGGTTGTTCAGCATAACATCCTACTTAAATTAAATCATGATACAAATCTCTCAAATCATTATTTTGTTCTTTAATCAAATCCCATTTCCAGACCTTATGCCAAGTTTTCAGCTGCTTTTCTCTTTTTATAGCGTCGTTAATATTTGTAAATACTTCAAAAAATAATAAATCAGTAACATTATACTTTTTTGTAAAAACAGAACCTTTATCATTCTTATGATTAGTTACTCGTTCTAATAAATTTGATGTAACTCCAATATAAAGAACTGTTCTGTTTTTATTGCTAAGTATATACACGTAACTCTGTTTCATCGTTCTACTCGTGATTCTGTGGTAATTCAGAATCTTTTGAAATGGAACTTCTTTTTTTTAACAGATTCCAAATCAAGTTTGGAATGACGTTAATTTCGTCATTGCGAGTGGTGCGCGGCAATCTCATGATTGAAATATACAAGTGACAGATTGCTAATTGCTTCTTGCTACTAGTTTATTTTGTTTAATTGTTGATTTGTTGATTTACAGTCAACTTATAACAGGAACGCACAACTTTTACCTTTAGACTTAAAGATCCTTCGACATGCTCAGGATGACATTGCTCAAGACGCTATTTTATTTTCGATTTCTTTTTAACAGATTGCGCATCAAGCTGAGAATGGATTTTCATTTTAAAATGCATTAATTAACAATCCTAATGTTCCTAAAGCGGTACTTATACCTATAATTTCTGATATTGATGTTCCTTTTCGTTCTACTTTTTGAGGCACTAAAATAATAGCTCCTGGTTCAATTTTTGGATACGTTTTAAAAAATAAAAACCTTTTTGTACTTCTTATAGCTCCATTGGCATATATCACATAGGTTTTTCCTTTTTTAGCACGTTGCGAAAAACCGCCTGAACCATAAATATAGTCTTTAAACGAATTTTTTTTATCATATCTAATTACCGCAGGTAATAATACCTCCCCTCTTACATCAACTGTTTGCTTCTCAGAAGGAATGATTAATACGTCTCCTTCCTCTAATATTAAATCGTACTTTGATTTGTGTCCGTTTTTTGACATTATCTTTTTAATATCAATACCAATACGAACATCCTTTTTAAGGATATCAAGGTCAACTAATGAATCTTTCTTAATTAAATTTTGAAATAAGTCAACTTGTTCCCTTTCAATTATTTTATTGGATTTTCTAAGTAGTGTAACCCCTTTGAAGTATGCGAAAGGAGAAAATCCTCCTGCTTTATTTATTAAATCAGAAATTCGCTCATCTTTATGGGTAATAGAATAAGTTCCAGGATACATAATTTCTCCTTGAATAGATACATTTTTTTGTTTGGTGTATCCTTTTAAATAACGTACTGATACTCTATCATAAGGTTCTAAATAAAAAGGTTCACTTTGTACAGTTTCCAAATTACCTGTACTTGATTTACGCAAACTTTTACTAATAGTTTCAAAATTATCATCATTAATTCTTCTTGAAACATCTATTACATTTACATCGGCTCCTTCTTTAAAACCTCCTGAAATAGCTATTAAATCTTCCAATTGCATTTTTTCAATAAACTGCATTTTTTGAGGTTTATTTATTGCTCCATCTATAGAAACTGTATAAACTTCTTTTAAACTTTCTTTACTGAAAATTTGAATATTATCTTCTCTTTTTAAAATTACATCTGATTTTTTTTCTAAAATTTCTTTTACAGAAAATGAAATCATTTCCACATTAACATCATCAATTGTTCTATATATAACACCTCTATCAACAAATGCATTATCTTTAAGTCCTTCAGCCTTTTTAATTAATTCGGATAATTTCAAATTTTTAGTTAATTCGAAATTTCCAGGTCTGTATACTGCTCCGCTAATACTTACTCTATTTTCAAATCTATCAATTACTGCTCCTACAGTTAGTTTGTCTCCATCATTTAAAACAAAATCATAGTGTTTTGTCAACGAAATTTCATTCATTTCTTTTTGTGACCCATTTACACGCTCCACAAACAAACGCTCTTTGTAAGCATTTGCTGTAAATCCACTAAAGTAATTTATCAAATCTTTGATGGTTTCCCCTTCTTTTAATTCATACAAACCCGGACGTTTTACATTTCCTTCTACTTCAATTTTACTTATATAGGGTTTTACAATAATCACGTCTTGATCTTGAAGCAATACATTGCCTTTTTCAGAACCTTCAATCAGGTACTTGTAAATATCAAATTCTTGATGGGCTTGTCCGCCTCTCACAATTTTAACCGTTCTAAATGTACCATTCTCAGTTGGCCCACCTGATGCATATAACGCGTTTAACACCGTTGAAAGTGCACTTAAAGCATACGTTCCAGGCACTTTTACCTCGCCAATAATATTAATGTGAACGGTACGAACGCCTACTAAAGAAACTTCAGCAAATACTTTATTATAACTTGAGCTAGAAGCATCAATACCACTGTATATTTTTTTCAAATAAGAAATAATTTTAGCTTTGGCTTTTTCTACTGACAATCCGCTTACATAAATTGGCCCTACATTTTCAATTCGTATTGCTCCTTGTCTATCTACTTCTTTGCGATAATTATTTTGAGCAGCTCCCCAAATATCTATCAATAGTTCATCTCCTGGGCCCAATTGATAAGTGGTAGGTGTTGCCAAATTTAAATTTGGTGTGAAAGAAATATTGGGGTTGCTAAAGAAATCAAATCCAAATAAAGCACTTTTTTGAACCTTTTCGGATGCTTTGCCTTCCAACCCAAATTTTTCAACAGATGATATTTCAGCTGCATTTAAATTTCCAGCTGTTGACCCCATTACATTTGTGTTCGAATACTTCAACGATGAAATTCGTTGTTTCAATTTTGAAAATTGGATAGCAGACATTCCTTTTGATTTGGCAATTACTTCTAATTGAGCTAAAGTATATCCTTCTGATTTTGCTTTATTCCAATAAGATGATATTTGTTCATCAGACAAACTTTCCACATCAACTAATGACAACTGACTAGCAGTAATTTCTTGCGCAGTAGTTTGCTTTGTGTTGAAAATAGCAATAACTATCATCAAGGTAAATATCCAGTATTTCATTGTTTTTCTTTTATTATTTTGTTTACTAATTATCATCTATTTTTCATTTTATGATGTCTCTTCTACAATTTGCTCAATTTTTTTCAATACTTGTCATTTGTTACTTCTGAGCCAATACTTTTAACCCTCCATTTTAACAATTGTACAACCCTCAATGGCTGGTACATTTTCAGTCAATGAATTGGTTGTTTGAAAAAATATTTGGTATAATTTTGAGTTCCTGAAAAAGAATTCTAAAAGCATCATAGGCAATTTAGAATATTTGGAAACTACGAATTGTTTGTGGGATCTTAAATGAAGAATATTTTGTAAAAACTTGTATTGAGTTTTACATTTTATTAAGAGCAGTCCCATCAATGCTAACGCATCAATATTGAAAACAGGTATAATTTTTAAAAAAATGCTTTTTAAGTTAAATCGGAAAAGCACATCCAATGCTAAATTGGATTTGGCCACTAGCTTAAAATAGACCTCTTTTTCTAACTTACTGAAAAGGGTATTATTATTCACATTATTATGATAATCTATATCAACTACATATATAATGTACATTCTTGGTTAATTTCACAGATTAGAATTTTAAATTTCACAGATATGTACTGATTAACTTTGGTGTGTGTTTATAAAGCGTTTCCATGTAAGACTCTTTTCACCAAAATTAATCAATAGTGCAACTTCAACTTTTGTTGATTTTAAATGACTTATTACTTGATACTTAATAGATGGTTCAAGCCTATTAACTTTTTTAATTTCTAAAATAATTTTATTAAAACATAAAAAATCAGCTACAAAAAAAGTAACCATGGTACTTCCATTGTAGTAAATGGGTAATTTTTTTTGCTGTTCAAATGGAATTTCAGCTTTTGATAATTCTTTCATCAAGGCTTCATGATACACATCCACAGTAAATCCATTTCCTATCTTTTTATGAACCTTAATACAAGCTCCAATCACTTTATAGGTTTCTTCTTCAAAAACTAATTTTGTCATTGCTACATATAATTCTTAAGAATCTATCAGTTTACTAGTTATTTCACAATATAAAATACCCTAATAATTACCTTTAGCTAGGTCCTATTTAGTTGAGTTTAACTATTAATTATAAATTATTAACACAAATTTTATTTTTTCTTACTTTGGGATGTATCTTTA
>NVVE01000012.1 GCA_002733285.1 Lutibacter sp.
TGCCATTTTGAATGATTGCTACTGGTAAATCTCCTTTTTCAAATTGTTTGAAAATGGAAACAATTTCNTTAAGYTTACTCATYCCCATTAAAATAACAAYMGTTGCTGTTGACTGCGCTGCCAAACCCACATCCTTGGATAATTTTCTTTTCGAAGTTGTGCCTGTTATTACCCAAAAACTTTCCGAAACGCCCCTTTTAGTTAATGAGATTCCTTGACCTGCTGGAACAGCCATTGAAGATGAAATACCTGATATTACTTCTGTTTCAATATTAAAAGATTCAATATATTCAATCTCCTCAGCTCCACGTCCAAATATAAATGGATCTCCACCTTTTAACCTTACTACATTTCCATATTGAAAAGCTTTTTCTACCATCAATTGGTTTATTTCATCTTGTGAAAAACTGTGAAAATCTTTACGCTTTCCTACAAATATTTTTATGGCATTTGGTGCATAGCTTAGCAACGCCCTATTTATTAAAGCATCGTATAGTACAACATGTGCATTTGCTAATGCCTTAGATCCTTTTACAGTGATCAAATCTGGATCACCTGGACCCGCTCCAATAAGAATTACTTTAGGTTTGTTACTTGTTTTCATTACTTATTATTTTAGTTCTAAAAGAAGTTACTTTTTCATAAAATAACTGCGCATCTTTTAAATATTTTTTAGCAAACTTTTGAGAAGGAGTATTATTTTTTATTTGATAAATGAATTCTGGAAATGGGGATTCTAATTCAATCTTATCTTTAAAAACTTCTTCAAACTGTGCTATAATTCCTGCCTGAGTATTTGTTTGTTTCCCTTCTGTTAACAACAATGCTTTGGCGGTATTCACGATCCCTGCATATGAATAATAAATACTATCTGCATATTGATTTAATTTTAGCGCTTCAGCTGCATTTTCAATTTTTTCATTACTTTCAAATAATAACGTAGCTACCAAATCTATGACAACCCCTGCGCATTCTCCAATTCCTATGTTTTTRCTATAAGRAWCRTCACTTCCCCAGTCAATAAAATCATTTTCTTGCAAATTAGAAGTGTTTGCTAATGGCTTTAATAAATTATAAAAATAATGCTCTTTCTTTCTATCATAATAATTTAAAAAAAACTCTTCATCATGTTTATTTTCACCAAAATCATTCAATAAGTACCGCAATGCTTCAGGGCCTCTTTTACTTGGAATTTTAATTACCTTATCGGAAAATCTTCCTTTTCCATCACCTAAAACACCTCCACCTAGCAGTACTAGTAAAGCTGGAGCAACAAGATTTCCTGATTTAATAGACATTCCTTGAAAACCAATGTTTGCCATAGAATGTTGACCACATGAATTCATACAACCACTAATTTTAATAGTGATATCTTCATTCCTTATAAATTGTTGATATTCATTTTTTAACACTTTTTCTAGTTCGACCGTTATTCCTGTACTACTTGAAATACCCAAATTACATGTATCTGTTCCAGGACAAGAAGTAATATCTACAATGCTATTATAACCTATTTCTGCTAAACCTAATTTCTTTAATTCTATATAGAAAAAAGGTAATAACCCTTCTTTTACATGACGAATTAGTATATTTTGACGCAAAGATAAGCGCAGTTCGTTGGCGGCATATTTTTTTATTAAATCGGCTAATAAACGAGCTTTATCAGTATAAAAATCTCCCAAATGAACTTTTATTCCAATGGCAAATAATCCTTCCTGCTTTTGAGGAATTACATTGGAACTAAACCATTGCTCATAATCGTTCTCATCCTTAATTTTGACCGTTGGAATAGCGATTGTTGAAATTTTAATTTCCGTTTCAAATTTTGATATATCGATTGGAAAAGTGGCAGCTGACAACGCTTTTTGTTCGTCTTCTACCAATTTCACAAAGGCATCAAGACCTATCTCTTTTACTAAAAATTTCAATCGAGCTCTTGCTCTTTTTGTACGTTCGCCATGCCTATCAAAAACACGTAAAATTGCTTCTGTTATAGGAATAATTTTATCGGAAGAAACAAATTCAAACAGCGTTTTTGCAAGAATTGCTTGAGAGCCTAATCCTCCACCAATCATCACTTTAAATCCRATTTCTTCATTTTTAATTTTTGCAATAAAACCTAAATCGTTCATAAAACTCAAMGCWGTATCTTCATCTGTACCTGAAAAAGAAATTTTGAATTTTCTTCCCATCTCCTGACAAATAGGATTTCTTAAAAAGAATTCAAATAATGCCTGGGCATAAGGYGAYACATCRAATGGTTCATTTACATCAATCCCAGCGGTTTCAGARGCTGTTACATTTCTAACTGTGTTTCCACAAGCYTCTCGCAACGTAATATCATCTTTTTCTAATTCRGCCCATAATTCAGGAGTTCTATCTAATCCAACATGATGAATTTGAATATCTTGWCGCGTAGTAATGTGYAATCTCCCTCTTGAATACTCATCAGARACATCGGAAATTCTATGCAATTGTTCACTAGWAACTTTCCCATAAGGAAGTTTTATTCGAATCATTTGTACACCAAACTGACGTTGACCGTAAACYCCTCGAGCTAATCGTAAACTTCTAAAGCGTTCTTCATCAATTTTTCCTTCGTAAAATAGACTTATTTTTTTTTCAAGGTCAATTATATCCTTTTCGACTATTGGATTTTCGATCTCGGTTCTAAAAGTTTTCATGTTATTTGTTTTTTTTAGTTAGTAAAAAGGRYTCCCTACCTCATAAATATTTATAAGTTCAATTAAGTTTGTATGTAGTTGATMTTTTGCTTGTTACACCTATTTTATAAAACCTGCACCAACCGTATTATTTGATTGTTCGTCAATCAAAATAAATGCTCCATTTGTACGATGTTCTTTAAATGAATCGAAAAAAATTGGTTTATTCACTTGAAAAGAAACAGAAGCAATATCGTTCATATTTAAGCTTGAAGTACTGTCYTCAATTCCTGAAAAATCAGTCTTAATTTTATTATTAATTGTGGTTACTTTCGCCAAAACCTTATTAATTCCATGTTGCAATACAAATCTAGTTCCTACAACTAGCGGTTTTGAATCCATCCAAGAAATGGTTGCCGTAAATCGCTTTTCTATTTTTGGCAACTCATTTTCTTTCACAATCATATCACCCCTACTTACATTTACATTGTCTTCTAAAGTAATAGTAACTGAAGTACGACGTGATGCGCTCGTATATTTTTTATCGTTAAAATATATTTCTTTTACTTTTGATTTTGTCTGTGATGGCAATACAACAATAGAATCACCTACACTTATTTCACCACCATAAATCTTCCCTGCATAGCCTCTATAATCATGAAATTCATCAGTTTTTGGCCTGATTACATATTGTACCGGAAAACGCATTTTCCCTTTATTATAAATATCATCTGTATCTAATTCCTCTAAATGCTCTAACAGGGTTTGCCCACTGTACCAAGACATTTTATCAGATTTTTCAACAACATTATCACCTTTTAGGGCACTTACTGGAATGTAAGTAATGTTTCTTTCTTCATAATCGCTTTTTGCAACCAGTTGTTCAAAATCTGCTTTAATTGCATTGTATTTTTCTTCTGAAAAATCAACCAAATCCATTTTATTTACTGCAACAATTACATCTTTAATTCTCAATAAATTATTGATAAAAAAATGACGAAATGTTTGTTCAATAACCCCATGTCTAGCATCTATTAAAATAATGGCTGCTTGAGATGTTGAAGCTCCTGTTACCATATTTCTTGTATATTCAACATGGCCTGGTGTATCAGCTATGATATAACTTCTAGTATTTGTTGAAAAATATAWATGGGCTACATCTATGGTGATGCCTTGTTCTCTTTCTGCAACTAATCCGTCAGTAGCCAATGAAAAATCTAAATAATCATATCCTTTTTGCTTACTACTGCGCTCAATTGCTTCTAATTTATCATCCGTTAATGACTTTGTGTCGTATAATAATCTACCAATTAAGGTACTCTTCCCATCATCTACACTTCCTGCTGTTGCTATTTTTAAAACTTCCATTTTGTTTTGAGTGTTGGTAATTAGTCGATGGAAACTTATTTTCTGTAAGAAATCCACTCTCTAATTTTCAACTTTATAATTTCAATATTAATAATTCACTTAACCTTAGCGCCTTTTATTGTTTAAAAATATCCTTGCTGTTTACGTTTTTCCATTGCTGCTTCAGAGCGTTTATCGTCAATTCTAGCTCCACGTTCAGAAATAGATGACACTCTAATTTCAGCAACAACTTCACTAATAGTTGCTGCATGAGAACTAACCGCAGCAGTACAACTCATATCTCCAACGGTTCTAAAACGAACAATTCTTTCTTCTACCAATTCTTCTTCTTCACGATACACATGTTCTGAAGCTGTCCAGATCATTCCATCTCTTAAAAAGGTATCTCGTTTATGAGAAAAATAGATRGATGGTATTTCTAAGTTTTCRCGTTCAATATAACTCCACACATCTAATTCAGTCCAATTAGAAATTGGAAAAACACGTACATTTTGACCTAATTCTATTTGGCCATTTAGCATGTCAAATAATTCTGGACGTTGGTTTTTCTCATCCCACTGACCAAAATCATCACGCACAGAAAAAATACGTTCTTTGGCTCTCGCTTTTTCTTCGTCTCTACGAGCTCCTCCTATACATGCATCAAATTTAAATTCTTCGATTGCGTCTAACAACGTAGTTGTTTGTAGCATATTTCTACTTGAATACCTACCTGTTTCTTCTTTTACTTTACCTTGATCAATACTATCTTGAACATTACGAACAATTAGTTCTAAATCTAATTCCTTCACTAACTTGTCGCGAAACTCAATAGTTTCAGGAAAATTATGACCTGTATCAATATGCATTAAWGGAAATGGAATCTTAGCYGGATAAAAWGCTTTTTGMGCTAATCTTACYAGKRCTATTGAATCTTTTCCWCCAGAAAATAATAGTACTGGTTTCTCAAACTGTGCAGCAACTTCTCTCATAATGTAAATTGCTTCGTTTTCTAATGCATTAATGTGTAATTTCTCTGTCATCTTTCAATATTTTATGAATGCAAACCACATTCTCTATTTTCTAATACTTTTGTTGGATCAAAATATTTAAACTCATTTGGAAGTTTATTATCTTCTAAATAATTATCCATTTCTTCATCATCCCAATGATAAAACGGACTTACTTTTAACACTCCATTCTTGCCCATTGATACAACATCAATACTATCTCTAAATGCTGTTTGGCCCTTTCTTAAATTCGTAAACCAAACATCAGGCTTATGCTCTTGCATGGCTCTATTAAAAGGCTCTAGCTTTACTTGCTCTGTAAATATTTTATGCTTTGGATCTTCAATTTGAGGAATTCCCATAGTTGCATCTCTGTGAGCAGCTGTTTGCTTTGGAACATATAAATGAATATTTAAACTTAATTTTTCAATCAATTCATTTGCATGTTTATACGTTTGCGGCGTATTATATCCTGTATCGCACCAAATAACTTTTAAGTCATTTTTTACTTGTTTACATGCATTTAAAATTGCTACTTCATAGGGTCTAAAATTAGTTGTAACCAAAGGTTTCTTGGCCACACCAATTGCCCAAGCAATAATCTGTTCAGGTGTTTTATTCCTTAATTCTGTATTTATTTGTTCAAGATTCAATTCTTTCATCTTTTTCTATTTATTGTTTTCCCCATGTTATTAAATTCCATATTCGTTCGTGAAAAAAGTACAATATCATTTTAGTAACAACTTCAACCAAACCTATTGATAACGCCAAGGCAATTTCTCCTGTAATAAACCAAGAAATAACGATGGTATCAAGTGTCCCAACTATTCTCCAGCTTATGGCTTTAACAATACTCCGTGATGCTTTTTCTGAATTCTTATCATACTTAAAACTTTGTTTAGACTTCAAATTATTTGAAGTAAATAAACGCTCTAATATCATTTTTTCTTTTCTAATTTTCTGGTGTCAAAAATACATGTTTTTTAATAGTCTACCAAGTCGATAGGCTTTTAGATTTAAAAAAACCAAACATTTAACAAATTCGTAAAAATACCCTTGAAATTTAACGAGTTAAAGCTTGATGAATATCCTTTATTACATCATTTACATTTTCCAAGCCAACTGAAATTCTAACTAAACCAGGTGTAATCCCTGCCGCGATTTGTTCTTCACTGGAAAGTTTACTGTGCGTTGTTGAAGCTGGGTGTGTAACTATGGTTCTAGTATCACCCAAATTAGCTGATAATGAGCACATTTTAATAGCATCTAAAAAGTTTTTTCCAGCTTCTAATCCTCCTTTTACTTCTATTGCTATAATATTTCCACCCAACTTCATTTGCTTTTTAGCAATTTTAAATTGTGGGTGAGATGCTAAAAAAGGGTATTTCACCTTAGAAATATCTACATGATTTTCTAAAAACTCAGCTAATTTTAAKGCATTTTCACAATGTTTCTCAACTCTAACAGCTAAGGTTTCTAAACTTTTAGACAATACCCATGCATTAAAAGGTGATAATGCTGGACCAGTATTACGTGAGAATAAATATATTTCGCGCACCAATTCAGATTTTCCGACCACAACACSACCTAAAACACGCCCTTGCCCATCCATTAATTTTGTTGCTGAATGTATCACTAAATCTGCACCAAACTTTATCGGCTGCTGAATGTAAGGTGTTGCAAAGCAATTATCTATAATTAATAGTAAGTTGTATTTTTTTGCAATGCTKCCCARTAATTCTAAATCAATAATATCAACACCTGGATTGGTTGGTGATTCAGCATATAATATTTTAGTAGAAGGCTTAATTAAGTCCTCTATTTCTTGCGGATTATTAATATCGAAATAAGATGTTTCAATATTCCATTTCGGAAAATACGTTGTAAATAATGTATGGGTTGAGCCAAAAACAGAACGTGCCGAAACAATATGATCTCCACTATTCAGTAATGCTGCAAATGTTGAGAAAACTGCAGCCATTCCTGTAGCAAATGCAAAACCATCTTCAGCATTTTCCATATGAACCACCTTTTCTACAAACTCTGTTGTATTTGGATTGCTAAAACGCGAATAAATATTTCGCTCTTTTTCTTCTGTAAAAGAAGCTCTCATATCTTCTGCATCTTCAAACACAAAACTTGAAGTAAGRTAYAWSGGTGTTGAATGTTCTTGAAATTGWGAACGCTCTAACTGAGTTCTAATTGCATCGGTTTCAAAATTATAATCACTCATTTTATGTTGGTTTTATATATTCAATTTTGTCATTCTGAGCCTAAGCGAAGAATCTCTTACATTTATTTAACAATAGATTCTTCAATTCATTATCATTACTTTCAGAATGACAATTTTAATTTATTCTTTTACAAATTTCAACTTCTAATTTTTATCCGCTAATCGTAAAATATCTCCAAAAACTCCACGAGCAGTTACAGCAGCACCTGCACCTGCCCCTTGAATAACAATTGGTTTTTCACCATATGACTCGGTATAAATTTCAAAAATGGCATCGGCTCCCTGTATTTGTCCTAATGCACTATTGTTAGGAACTGAAACTAAATTTACATCTAAATTTCCTTTTTCTTCTTGTAAATTACCTGATAAATCACCAATATATCTTAACACATGATTTTCTTTTTGCTGTTGTTTTATCTTTTGAAAATACACATCCATTTCATCTAATTTTCCTAAAAATTCGTCCACTGTACCTTTTCGTAAATCTTCAGGAATTAGATTTTCAATATTCACATCTTCAAATTCATTTTGTAAATCTAACTCTCGTGCTAAAATTAATAATTTACGACCTACATCATTTCCACACAAATCTTCACGAGGATCTGGTTCTGTATATCCCTGATTAATTGCTTCTTTTAAAATTTCACTAAACGGTCTGTTTTGAACTGAAAATGTATTAAATAAGTAACTTAGAGACCCTGAAAACACGCCTCTTATTCTTGTAATATTTTCTCCAGAATCATGCAATAATTTAATGGTATCAACTAACGGCAACCCAGCTCCAACATTGGTTTCGTACAAATACGATTTTTTATTTTCTTTAATTTTTTCCCGTAATCCTTTGTAGTCAGCATAGCTTATTGTATTCGCTATTTTATTTGATGAAATTAAATCAAATCCATTTTCAACTAATTCAGTATAATTATTTATAAATGTTCTACTTGCTGTATTATCAATAGCAATTAAATTTTCCAAATGATTGTTTTCAGCATATGAAATAATATCTTTTACATTATTGTTTTCACTACTTTCTTCTAATTCTTGTTTCCAATTTTCAGAAATTCCGTTTTTATTTAACAATACGTTCGTTGAATTTGCAACCGCAAAAATAGTTAATTTAATATTTTTTCTTTTTAAAATGTTTTGTTGGCTTTTAAAAATTTGTTCAATTAAAGTTCCTCCTACCAATCCTTTACCGAATATAGCTATATTTATATTTTTTGAGATTCCAAATATTTCACCGTGAATTACATTCACWGCTTTTTTAAGRTCTGTCTTTTTYACAACCAAGCAWACATTTTCTCCTGTTACTGTATTATTRATTAAAATTGGTGTAATACGATTTTTTATCAACGCACTATAAGGTTGATTAAACGAATACAAACTTTGCCCTATTATTGATATCACAGAARCATTTTCAGTAATATAAATTTGGCTTATATCTTTACTTTGGAACTCATTTTTAAATTCATTTTCTAAAACTATTTTAGCTTTATAACCATTTTTAGCATCAACTATAAAACCAATTCCACGTTCTGAAGATCCTTGAGAGATTATACTTACACTAATATTTTCTCTTCCTAAAGCTGTAAAAATTCTTCCATCGACTCCTACTTTACCAAGTAAACCACGACCTTTTAAATTTACCAGCGCTACATCTTGTTCTACAGACAATGATTTAATACCACCTTTTTCAGTTTCTGAACCAATTAAAGTTCCTGTATTATCTGCATTAAAAATATTCAATATTCGTAATGGAATATTTTTTTCTATTAAAGGAATAATRGTTTTGGCATGTAAAATATTTGCGCCAAAATTTGCCATTTCATTTGCTTCTTGATACGAAAGTTTTTCAATCTTCTTTGAATTCTCAACCAAATCGGGGTTTGCAGTATAAATTCCGTTTACATGAGTGTAATTCTGAAGCTCTTCAGCATTTAAAAAATTAGCAATTAAAGCTGCAGTATAATTACTCCCATTTCTTCCTAAAGTAGTGGTTTCACCTTGTAAGTTAGAAGCAATAAAACCCGTTATAATTTGAGTAGTGTCTCCATTATGTTTTTTGAAATGTTCAATTACATTATCTTCAGAAACACTTTCAAATAATTGCGCTTTCCCAAATTGATTGTTAGTTTTTAGTAAACTTCTTGAATCGACAAAATTTGCCTTAATACCCYGTTTATTCAATAAATTTGYAATTGTTTTTCCAGCTAATATTTCTCCTTGAGAAAGTACTTGATCCTTAACTTTTGTACTATAATCTCCTAACAAGTTAACCCCTCTAAAKATTTCATCTAAYAATTTAAATTCKGWTGACAARTCAMTTGTTTCATCRATTTCAACTTGRTACTTTTTAAGYSCTTCAAACTCTTYTAAAWAMGGRAGRTTGTTTTTTGCCTTTTCTAAAATAGACTCTAAGTGATCTGTMGTTTTYCCACGAGCAGAAACTACMACTGCAATWTTTTCYCCTGCATTTATTTTTTYYCTTATWATGGCYAATGTGTTATCTAGYCCAACYCCATTTGCYAATGCCTTTCCTCCAAATTTAACTACCTTCATTTTATTGTTTTTATAACTTTTATTAAAAATTGGTGCTATTATTTTTCCCAATTGTTGATGCTCTATTAAAAATGCATCGTGACCATGCACTGAATTAATTTCGTTGTAGGTAACATTTGGATTTGTCAATGCTAAATGCTTCTGCGTTTCTCTATTCTCTTCAGCGTTAAAAAACAAATCTGAATCAACTCCAATAATGTGAATATTGGAATTTATAGTTTCTAACACATTTTCTTTTCTATCTTTAGTAACATCAATAGTTTTTAACAGTTGGTTCATTAATTTATAGGCTGACAACTGAAATCGTTCTTGTAATTTATTACCATGATGCAACAACCAACTTTCTACATTGAAAATTTCTAAATCTTCGTTTTTTGAACGTTTAAATCTTTCTTTAAAAGATTCAGGAGTTCTATAGCACAACATTGCATGCATGCGAGCATCGTGCACAGGATTACTTGAGTTTGATAAAAATTGTTCCTGAATTTGACAATTTGCAATTAACCAATCCGTAGATTTCCAATCGGTCGCAACAACCATTAAATGTTTTGTGATTGTCGGATTTAAAACTGCCATTTCCCAAGCTATTCCGCCTCCCAATGAACCTCCAACGATTGCAAAAAGTTTTTTAACATTTAACTTATCAAGCCCAATTAAAAAGATATTTGCGATATCTCTGGCAACATAGTCTCTATAATTTTCAATTACAAATCCATCATAACCATTGCCAGGAATATTAAATGCTAAAATGGTATAGTGTTGCGTATCTATTACTTTATTTTCACCTACTAAATCTTTCCACCAACCTTCATCTCCAGCTACATTAGAATTTCCGGTTAACGCATGATTTATTAAAACCACAGGTGCAGAGTGCAATGGTTTCCCAAATAATTGATAAGAAAGTGTTATCTCATCCTCTTTATTACCATTTTCAGATACGAAGTTATTTACCGTTATGTATTTTAATTGATTCATCAATTATTATTTAAAATTTACATTTAATCAACATTGTTGATTTGTACTTAAATAATATTGTTATGAAAAAAATGCAGAAAATTACGAGAAGTAATTTGGTTTGGTTATCTATCCAAAATAGGTAGAATTTAGCACCTTCTTTATAAATAAAGGGTTGCTAAGGCTTCACAGGGTCTATTCCCTCTGCCTTTCTTGATAACAATAGTCAATAAGTTTATGAACTAAAGGGCAAATTAACGCATTAATTAGTTCATACGCAATACTTTTTAAAATAAAAATCACTTTTTGTTCTTTATGATTTTAAGTTTTTGTAAATTTGCACAATCTTTATAAGAGGACGAATTTGAACTGATTGCAACCTCATTAAAAAATGCTAAAGCGGTAATTCCAAACTTCTTTAGACGACCAAAGCAATCTACACATTTCTCTTCTATTTAATTATTAATTAAATTAAAATTATGTCATATTTATTTACCTCTGAATCAGTATCAGAAGGACATCCAGATAAAGTAGCCGATCAAATTTCTGATGCTTTAGTTGATAACTTTTTGGCCTTTGACAAAGACTCTAAAGTCGCATGTGAAACGTTAGTAACAACAGGTCAAGTTATACTTGCTGGAGAAGTAAAATCTAAAACTTATTTAGATGTTCAAAAAATAGCTAGAGATGTCATTAACAAAATTGGTTATACTAAAAGCGAATATATGTTTGATGGGAATTCTTGTGGAGTTTTTTCATCAATACACGAACAATCTAAAGATATTAATCAAGGTGTAGACAGAGATACTAAAGAAGATCAAGGTGCAGGTGACCAGGGAATGATGTTTGGTTATGCAACCAATGAAACTGAAAATTTTATGCCTTTAGCCTTAGATTTAAGCCATGAAATTTTATATGAATTTGCTGAATTGCGTAGAGAAAATAAGGAGATTACTTATTTACGTCCAGATTCCAAAAGTCAAGTTACTATTGAGTATACCGATGATAATGTTCCAATTAGAATAAAAGATATTGTAGTTTCTACACAACACGATGACTTTGATGAAGATGATAAAGCCATGTTAGCAAAAATTAAAAGTGACGTTATCAACATACTGATTCCTAGAGTTATTAAAAACCAACCAACAGCTATTAAGGCATTATTCGACGATAAAATTGTTTACCATGTAAACCCAACAGGAAAATTTGTTATTGGTGGACCACATGGTGATACGGGCTTAACAGGGAGAAAAATTATAGTAGATACTTATGGAGGAAAAGGAGCTCATGGTGGTGGTGCTTTTTCAGGAAAAGACCCAAGTAAAGTAGATAGAAGTGCTGCTTATGCAACTCGTCATATAGCTAAGAACATTGTTGCAGCCGGTGTTGCCAATGAAATTTTAATTCAAGTTTCATATGCAATTGGTGAAGTAGAACCAATGGGCATTTATGTAAATACTTATGGTACCTCAAATGTGGATAAATCTGATGGTGAAATTGCTAAAATTATTAACCAACTATTTGATCTAAGACCTGCTGCGATTGAAAAACGTTTAAAATTACGTCAGCCAATGTATTTAGAAACTGCTGCCTACGGACATATGGGGCGTGAGAACAGAACGATAACTAAAACATTTAAAAATGTTGATGGAACCGAAAAAGTAATTGACGTAGAATTATTTACTTGGGAAAAATTAGATTATGTAACTAAAGTAAAAGAGGCTTTTGGATTGTAAAAAGCTTCATTCATTATAAATTATAAACCCTAACAATTTTTAAACTTGATAGGGTTTATTTTTGTGATTAAATAAATAGTTGAATCCTCTTGTAATATCAATTCATCTATACCTTATACTAAATACATACATAGCTACAAATTCAACATATAGTTTGTTAAACATTTGCCTATCAAAACTCTCTATTTATTTAAAAGATAAGTAACTTTGTCTTTTAATTTGTTAAACCCATAAATACCACACTTACAACTTCGTTAAACTTGTCTTTTTTGTAAATTGATGGAAAGAAGTAGAAAGAAAAAAAACTTTAACATATGACATTTGATTTAAAAAATTGGCTAAATGACCTTTTGGTAAATAGGTTAGATATTAACCCTGAAAAGGTTATTTATCTTAGAACTGTACTTTTATTTGCTTTTCTTGTAATTACCTGTTTACTTATATGGTGGATAGGTAAAAAAATACTAAATTATATAATACCCAAAGCAACTGCCAAAACAGCAACCCTATGGGATGATATTATTTTAAATAAAAAAGTGATAAACGCAGTGACACATCTTGTTCCTGCTATTGTACTCAGCTTTTATACGCCAATTGTTTTTTCAGACTTTCATTTTATAGTGCCTTTTTTGGTTGGGATAACTGATATTTTTATTATCATAGTGGCTGCTGAAATATGTAGTTCMTTTTTTAATTCTGCTAAAGAAATTTTATTACAAAGTAAAAGATTTAAAGACAAGCCTATAGGGAGTTTCACTCAATTGGGTAAAATACTAGTTTATGCTGTTGCTATTATACTTATTATTTCAATTGTAATAAACAAATCTCCTCTATACTTACTCAGCGGATTAGGAGCTATGGCGGCTATTTTATTACTGGTTTTTAARGACAGTATYTTAGGRTTTGTGGCTAGCATWCARCTTTCKGGTAATGATATGGTTCGTGTTGGTGAYTGGGTAACCGTWTCTAATTATGGAGCAGATGGCGATGTGATTGAAATTAACCTGACAACTATYAAAGTYCAAAATTTTGACAAAACCATYACCACTATTCCWACKTATGCTTTTATTTCWGATGCCTTTACAAATTGGMGAGGGATGGAAGAYTCKGCTGGWAGAMGAATAAAAAGAGCCCTRAAYATTAAAATTGAWAGTATAAARTTTTGTTCTCCTGAAATGTTGGAACGATTTAAAAAATACCATTTAATTACTAATTTTATTGAAGAAAAACAAAATATAATTAGTGAATTCAATAAGAAACACGACGTAGATAAATCTGAATTGATCAATGGCAGGCATTTGACAAATGTTGGATTATTCAGAATTTATGTGGAGGAATACTTAAAGTACAACCCAAATATTAATAGTGAAATGACCTGTATGGTCAGGCAACTTAAGCCAAATGAATATGGGCTACCTATAGAAATTTATGCTTTTAGCAAAAACAAAGAATGGACAAAATATGAAGCGATTATGGCTGATATTTTCGACCATTTATTTGCCGCTACCTCAAATTTTGAATTGGAAATATTTGAAAGACCTTCRGGCAAAGATTTYAAAGTAAAAWCCHTTAAAAAAACAGAATCCCTATAAAAGTAACAGTAGCTTTTAACTCCTACAAAACAAATTACTCATAAAAAAGGTGGATTAATTTAATTGATTCACCTTTTTTATCGATTCTTAAAATGATAAATACCCACCCTTTCTACTTTTGACATTATAAGAAGCTTCAATAATCAATCTAGCAACATTTTCAGATAGAAACTCTTTTTCAATTATTTYAGTGGTCTTTTTTTTATCATACCTCCTTTAGCATCTTTTATACTGTGCATCACAATAAATGCATCTTTGTCTATTTTATCTATTTCTGTGTGCAATTTTGCTAATTCTAACCTTGTTATCAGTGTATATAGTATATCTGTTGGTTTTAAAACATCACCTCGTTTGCCAAAACCTCTTTTCCCCGAATAAATAGTACACCCTCGTCCCATATTTTCAATTATTGCCAATCTTATATCTTCATTACTATCAGAGATTATTGTAACTCCAACATATTCTTCAATTCCAGACACCACAAAATCGACTGTTTTTGAAGCTGCTAAATAGGTGAGTATTGCATACAACGCTATTTCTATTGAAAATACATATGCTGCTATTCCAAAAATAAGGATATTAAATATTAATATTATATCTCCTATTGTTAGCGCTGTTTTTCGGCTTATAAAAACGGCAAGAACCTCAGTTCCATCAATAACTGAACCTCCACGTATTGCTAAACCAATTCCCATTCCTAAAAAGAAACCACCAAAAACTGCTATTAGCAATTTATCACTAGTAATCACTGGAAAAGGTACAAAATGAACAAAAATCGCCAATAAAAAAATAGCTATAATACTTCTTAAAGCAAACTGTTTACCAATTGTAGAAAATGCCATAACTATAAACGGAAAATTTATAGCAACTAATAATATTGATAATGGTATTTCGGTTAATTCAGTAATAATAAGTGAAATTCCTGTCACTCCTCCATCAATAAAAGAATTTGGAAGCAAAAAACCCTTTAGCCCAAATGTAGCTGATAATATACCTAATATTATAAAGAAACTATCACGAATTAAATGAGTAAATTCAACTTTCACATTGGTCACTTCTTTCTCAAATTGATTTGAAGAAAGCTTCACCTTTCTCCACCGATGCTTAACTAGCTCATTTATAATATATTGAAATATTGACTTCATTTTAACGTATTATTTTATTTAGATTTTACAGCAACTAACCTATCAATAACCAATACAGGTTCAACTACATCATTTACATAAGCCTTAACTTTTACCGCACATTTTAATTGCTGCTTTGAGCCAATTATCTGAATTTGGARGAGTGTAAATTTCTTTTTTAAACTCACCTTTTTATCAGTCCTTAGCTTTTTCTAAGTAAATTCAGGGTGATATATAAATTGAACCATATGTTCTTTTATTATTTATTATTAGAAATTCTTAATTTCTTTTATTTTATAAATTTAGCTATAAAATATTTCTAACACAAACCAAAAAAAACACTAACTGAAGGTAGCGCCTAATAAGTTATTTTTTGTTTAATTATGATCTTCTATTATTTCTTAATCTCTGTATTTTCAGCAATCATGCATACCTTGGTCGCTTTTAGCTTTTCGGTATCATGACCAACAGATAAAACACTTTTTTCTATAGTTTGTATATTGGTTTTACGTGCATCAAAAATTAATTTTAATTCTGCGTTTTAAAGTTCCAAACCGCTGATTTCACTCCAATTGGCATTATTGGTGTTTTAGGTATGTTTGTGGCATTAGCAGTTCTTATAATGGGTGCTTTTAAAACAATACAATTATAAAAATTAATCACATTTAATCATAGGTAATCCTAATAATTATAAAAAACTGCTGGACTAAGTTCAGCAATTTTTTATACTCTTTTTACCCTTTAAGATATAACTACTATTCTATCTCAAAATTATTTCCAGAAAACATCATTCAAATTATCTTCAAACTTTTCTGATGTATGATGTTTTTCAATTAAATCTAATTGCCTTTGTGATGCAACATTCTGAATTTCATTAAACAATATTCGCTCTTCAAACCGAATGTGATTTTTTAAGGCTATATGAAGTTCTCCTAAACTTTTTTCAACTTGAGAAGTCGTATTAAACAGCTCTAACAATAACTTATGTTCTTTCAATACTTTAATTATCAGTTCATGATTTCTCGATAGGACAGGAAATATAAATTTTTCTTCCATTTCAAAATGTTCAAGAATATGATTTTCATAGAACCAATTGGTATACGCCTTAATTCTATCAATACAAACCCCTTTCGATAAACCAACCTTTATTTTCCAACAAAGAAGCAACGCTTGATGATGATCTCTAGAAAATGCCTGTAAGGACTCATGTCTTTTAATTGCCATAATAATTAGCGGAATTGCAAAGTTAAAATTAAGTATTATTTCTAAAGTAATTCATAAAAAGCAAAAATCCTAACTGTTGTAACCAATTAGGATTTTTTTATTAGAGGCTACCCCCATTTTATAATTTATCTTTTTCGATGATTTGCAGAATTTCTTTTAGTTCATTAAGAGTTGAATATCCAACGAACAAGAATTAGCAGCAAAGGCTTTCCCTTTTTAAAACATTTACAAGATATATCTTATTTGAATTAAATCAAGTGACGTTTTTTTAGAAAATTAACTACCATCTCCACTTCTAGATTGCTCTTAAAAAATCTTTTTTTAGTTATGATCTTCTATTATCTCTTCATCTCTGTACTTGCAGCAATCGTGTATACTTTGGTATGCTTTGTCTGTCGCTTTTAGTTTTTCGGTATCATGACCAACAGCTAAAACACTTTTTTCTATAGTTTGTATATTGGTTTTACGTTCATCAAAAATTAATTTTAATTCATGCGTTTTAACATTCCAAACAGCTGATTTCACTCCTTTGGTTTTTATACAGGCTTTTTCAATTCGGTTTTTACACATTAAACAAACCCCATCAACTTTTAAAGTTGCTCTTTGGTTTTTATTTTGTGAAAATACGACTGTTCCCATTAACAAAATTGAAATTATTATTAGTTTTTTCATCATTATAGTTTTAATTAATCTGTTATATTATTTAATCTTATATCGTAAACCTCCGTAATAGTTAGTCCCAAATATAGGTCCATAAACAAAAGTAGTATCAAAATTATTACCAAATGGATTTTCAGCACTTATGATAGGATTTTGTTGGGTTACATTGGTCATATTTTCACTTCCTAAATAGAGTTCAAATTTTGGTGAAAATATTTTTGTGATCTGTGCATTTAAGGTTGCTAATGTTGGCGAATACTCATTTACCTGAAAAGCCAATGGACTTGTTTGAGATGAAGAAAAACGTTGCTTACTCAACCAGTTATAGGTAAAGTCGAACCTCCAATGTGAACCATTTTTTTTGCTATTTGTATCAAATGATGCATTGGCAAATAAACGATGTTTTGGCAATAAAGGTTTTTCCTTTTTCCCCGAGTTATACTTCGTTTTAACATCGTAATATTTGTAAGCCAGTCTTAAATCGAAATTTTCAAATACATTATAATTCAATTCAGTTTGAAAACTATTGGCATAACTATCTCCTTTTAAGTTATAAAAATTGACTTCATATGGGTTTTCCCAATCAACAATTACCTGATTTTTAAAATCTGTTCTGTAAAAATCTATCGTTAAGTCAGCTTTCCTATCAAACAAGTTAAAACCTTGTAAATAGGAGACTCCATAATTCCATGCAATTTCGGGGTCTAATCCATAAATCTTTCCTTCAGTATTTAAAATATTTATTTTTCTGGAGCTGGCAAACATTTTTTGATTTTCAGCGAAAATATTTGCACTTCGTTTACCTCTTCCAAAAGACAATCGAAAAGCAGATTTTTCCCAAAGTGTATATCGAATATGGAATCTGGGAGTTATAAAAATTCCTAATAAATTATGACGATCGATCCTAATTCCCGCAGTTAAATTAATGGCATCCAAATTATCGAAATTGTACTCAAAAAAGCCCCCAAAAGAATTTTCCGTTCGTTGGTAATTTTCAATGTTTACAAGTTCATCATACATATCGTACGTAAAACTGGCTCCTGTTTTTATCTGATGTCTTGAATCACTGATAATGGAGCTATACACAACATTAGTATACATACTTTGATGCTTTACATCGTAAATATTTAGTCCAAAATAGGAATCTTGATGGTGATTGCTATAGGCCAATTGTAAACCTAATTTTTGATAAGGTATCTGTGGATTTACATAGCCCAATTTAGCGGATAGATCGAATCTTTTGGTTTTTATTTCGCTTCCCCAGGCATTTGTTGTAAGCTTGTCTATAGCCGGATTGAAACTAATTTGTCCCGCTTGTTTATTATCGTTCAGGTATTTAAGATTAAAAAAGCCCAAAAACCCTTTTTCAATATTTACATACTGCCAACGATTCATGAAATTAAATTGTTTGGCCAATGGGGCGTCTAAAAATGAATCATTGTTTTTATCAAATTTTTCATCACGTATATTTCCATGTACATACAAACCTGTATTCCATTTCTCATTAATTTCGGTATTTATATGTGTATTTAATTCAAAGCGTCCGTCAGCTGCACCATAGGCATTCACAAATAACTTATCATCAGAAATAGGTTTTTTAAGTTCTGCATTTATTTGTCCGGCGATACTTTCAAAACCGTAAACCACACTTCCGGCTCCCTTGGTAATTTGAATGCTTTCTACCCAGGTTCCGGGAATAAAACTTAAGCCATAAGCTTGAGAGGCACCTCTTATTGAAGGGATATTTTCAGTTGTAATTAATAAGTAGGGASTTGTTAAACCCAACATTTTAATTTGTCGAGTTCCTGAAACGGCATCCGCAAAATTAACATCAATTGATGGGTTGGTTTCAAAGCTTTCAGCCAAATTACAACAAGCAGCTTTTAACAACTCCTTTTCATCTACATTCATGGCATTCACTGAACTTAAAAAAGATACAGTTGCAGTTTTTTTTCTGGTCTCAATAATTACTTCATCTAAAAGGCTGGTTGACTTTAACCAATGAAGAATTTTATCAGAGGATTTAATGATTAAAGTATCGGTTTTAAAACCAATATAACTAATGATTAGCTTTTTGTATTCGGGCTTATAAGCAATGCTAAAATTACCTTCAGAGTTCGTGGTAACTCCTATAGCGGAATCATGCCAATACACATTTGCATCTGGCAAACCAATGGGCTCATTATTTTGGTTTGTTTCCATTATTCTCCCATCAATCTTTGATTGTGAAGACAATAATATTGGAAAAAAAATAAGTAATAAAATAATATATTTCAAAGTGTGTGTTTAAATTAATTATGAAGTTTTTATAGATCCCAAATAAATTACTATTTCAAGATCTGGGATTTAAAATTCATTTAGCATCATTTATTGCTTTAGATTCACAATAAAAATGAGACTTGAACAAACATTATTAATTTAAAATCAGATTAAGAATACCTGGTGTGCTACCAATAGATCTATCATCAATTGGGGAGGTGAATATTCGTTGTAGCGGGCAATATATTTTGGTAAAGCTTCAAAAAGACCCAAATGGGGATGAAACAAAATTACGACAAACAATTGACGATTTAACTTTAGTTCATCGAAAGAATTTATTCTAATTTCATTTTGACCATCTACAACAATTTGTTGATAAATACAACATCTTTTTTGATCTAAACAACAATCTGAAGCCAAGGTGGTCTTTATTTCTGGCTCACACGAATTTGCTTTAGAGTATATGGAAGCATCTATTAATTGTCCTTCACAATAACTTACATCTACGGTGAAAGACATGGTAGATAATAAAACTACCAATGCCATAAAAATAGCTGCTRTTTTTGTGATGTACTTCTCCATATTTAATGCAAAAATAAGAAACAATTTTATCATTAAATGTTAAAATTATCTCTTATTAAATTTAAAAACTACCCGATTTTATATTTCATAAGCGTTAGGGATAGAACGGTGTGTTTGAGCTCTCTCGATTTTTTCGGGAAGCGAGTAGTGAAAGCCCGACCTGCAAGGAAACGCCCTATAAATTATATTTTACTGATAACATCCAATATCTTGGTTGAATAAAATAAAGTGAAGTAGCATTACTATCTGAAACTTCATTATAACTGTCGGTGTTTATTGAAGTGTTATTTGTTAAATTATCAGCTGTAATTTTAAATTCCCACTTGCTATCTTTTTGCTGATAATACAAATTAGCATTTAAAAATGAATAGGTGTTTTTTACTGTTTCTTCATCGTTTTTATAATTGTAATAACTATAATCAGCTGTTAAAATAAAATGCTGCAAAAATCCAATTTCAAAATTCACAAATGGACGATCTGTAGTACTTCCAGTTAATGAATATTTAGAAAACAATTTTTGATAACCTATCTCAAAATTTGGCGCATCTTTAAATTTGGTAGCAACACTTGCCTGATAACTATGCGTAAGTGTTTTGGATTTTACTAATTCATTATTTAGGATATTATTGAATATTGAATTAGAAACATTAGCCCTAAAATTTGTTTTAAATTTACTATATGTTTTACCATATCTAAAATAACCCGAAAGTGTTTCATCAGCTAGGCTAGAATTTACTGGAAACGAAATTCTATCAACCCCAATTAATTCAGTATTATTTTTTATTTCATTTACCTTTTTAGTATAATTAACTGAAGCCATTACATTGGTAAATGAAAACATGCTAAAACTAAAATAACTCAGTGAATATTTGTGATATAGACCATTTTTCAACGCTCTATTTCCACGAGATAACAATCTGTAATTGGATAAAATATTACCTTCTGCTATGTTATTAATATCTGAAAACTCTGTTGAAATTGAATAATTAAATCGCAAACTTTCAGATGATTTAAACTGTAAACGCATATAAAGATCCGGTAACAATTTCGTTGTATTTTGTTTATTAACTGTTCCTAGCTGGGTATCTTTTGTTGTATACTGATGTAAACTAACACCTGGATTAAAAGTAAATATGCCTGACACCATTTTATAGTGTAATCCTACAAACAAATCTGTAAAATTAAAAGAAACATCATTTTTTAGAACAGAATCATCAAAATTTAGCTGACTTCCGTCACCTAAATTTTGAAAAATATCAGATGTTAAATGCTGTTTACTAAAAGTAGACCCTAATGTTAAATTGATATTACTCTTTGGTGTTATTAGATAATAGTAATCAAATTTAGCATCTAATTTATTCGTATTTAATTTTGTGTTTTGAATTAAATCAACAATATCTCGTTGTGAATCTTGAAAAGTTGGAATTATTTCAAACGGTTGAGTAGTTGTCAATGAATTATACAATGGTTCATTATTTTGATAAACATGTTGAACTTCAGCAGAAAAAATATTATTTTCATCTATCGTATAATACAAATTAAAGTTTTGATTTAAAGAAAATGGCTTTTCTTCYTTATAAGTATCTACTTCACCTCTATTGGTTGAAGTAACATCACTTAACTCAGTTTGCTCTGCAATTTTTCCAAAAATATCATAATCAATATGAACATCAGTATTGGGTTTGTATGTTGTACTAAATTTTAGCAATCCTAACCTACTGCCTTGTTCAGATGAGGTTTCGCTTTCTTCAATTAAATTTGTATTATTAAAAACCGTATTTGTTTGAGTAAACATAGCTGTTTCAGAGTCATTTACAATAGCAAAACCATTAAGATCTAATGTTTTTTTAGGTGCTAAACTAAAATTCAAGGCTCCAAAATTTGATGTAATTTCCTCTGCTCTATTATTTTGAACTGTTAAAAACCCTAAACCCCCAGACGCTACATTAAAATTAGTTCCTGTGCCACTCATACCACCACGCAAGCCTCCCGTAAATCTATAATAATCACGCCTTGTAAATGGAGTCTCTCCAATATTATTGAAATCTGCCAAAATATTAATACTTTTTTCTGGGCTATAATAAAATAGTTTTGGCTTCGCCGCATATTTTTCACTGTCGCCAACTCCTGCATTCACTTCACCAAACCAAAACCGTTTTTTCCCTTGTTTTAATTTTATATTTATTACAATGTTGTCTTCGTTATTGGTTACATTTCGCATTCCTGAAACTTCATTATAGTTTTTAAGAACTTGTACTTTATCAATAGCATTTGCGGGAATATTTTGAGTTGCTAATTTAGAATCTCCATCAAAAAACTCTTTTCCTTCAACCAGAACTTTTTGAACTTTTTTTCCTTCTACTTCAATTTCACCATTGTCATCTATATCTATTCCTGGTAGCTTTTTAAGAATATCCTCCAATTTTTTTTCTTTTCCAGAAGTAAAAGAATCGGCATTGTATACAATAGTATCTCCTACTATTTTAACTGGCATCTCGTAAGTAATTTCAATTTCTTTTAAWGATTGRCTTGATTCTTTTAAAACAATATCTTYTTTTAAATCAYTCGAWGARTTACCTACAGAWAYWTCMAWACTTTTTGTGTTRAARCCCAAATAACTCACTTTYAAAGTATAMTCTTGGTTTTGGGCTAARCTTAGYTTATAATTACCTTTTGRATCTGTWATTGAATAYGATTGCAAAAACTTCGTTCCTTTTTTAAATGCAATGACATTTGCCATTTCCAAAGGATTATTTGCTTCATTYTTWAYWRTWCCTTCTARTTTTATATTTTGWGAAAAGGCAATAARCGGAAGCATTATRAATRCTAATATKMTGATRTTYTTCANTTTTAAATAAGATATTTTGTGAATTATTTTACTTCAGTTTTATAGAACCTTTTCTTGATGAAATTTTGAAGTAAGTTCGAAATAACGGCTCAAAAGTTTATTGATTATCCTCCRATTCTTATAAAATGACCKYCRCCKCCGCTTTTTTTACGTTCATTGCTAAAYCGCGCTCTCATTTCTTTCATTTTTTGTGWTTGAATTTGATCAAATTCYTKTTGRSTMACTTTTTTTCCTTTTGTAGGTTCKYTTATAGCTTCCTTYTCTTTCGGATTCATTACAATTTTAGYACATAAWATYTGTRTATTYCYWTCGCTAATTTCTAATATTAACCCMGGYAAACCCCAGTAATCTCCAGGKCCATGATTTACAGGWATAYTAAGMGTATACCAWGCTGTTACWATAACTTGTTCCATTTTAATYTCTTCTTCRCTCTCTTKKTCGTCRTCATYATTATTTCTTCTTCCAAAYCTAATATTYGTTGAACGYTCWGGTAYTKCWATTACYGTTGTTGCTTTAAARCATAARTTTTCTCCTATCATTTTTGTTTCCTCCTCCATTTTCCATTCATAGGATGTTAAATCATCTTTTATTAAAAAGTTTTTACCACTTAACTCTTGTTCTTTAGATGATTTTTTCAATTGCGTATTTTTATAATATTTTCCAGAACCTGCTCCTCCCATCATCATAAAACGCATACCTCCATGTCTACCTCCTGCCTGGTCCAGCTTTGCCTCTTCTTTATATATCGATGCCGTTTTATTAAAGGTTAGAACATAGGTCTTTTCCAATTGATTTTTCATCATTTCTTTAATTCGTTTTATTCTATCGGCCGGCATTCCAGAGCCTTCAAAATCTACATCCATAGAAGATTTAGTTTGGTAAATTGCCTTTCCTTGAAAGTCTTGAGAATAAATTGTTGTCACTACAAAAAATAGTAAAACAGTGATACTTTTTAGAAGGATATTTTTCATTATTAGATACTTTTTAAATTAATTTCAGCACAAATATAATTGCTAATAAAATAAACTACAGTTAATGAGTGTTAACGATTGTTAAGCGATTCGGATAATACAHAATATGTACTTAACTTTGAAGTATGAATAAGAAAAACTATAAATGGGTAGTCTATTTTATTGGAATTACGATAATTACAACAATTGCTGTACAAGTGTATTGGAATTATAGAGAGTATCAAATAAACAAGCAAAATTTAATTAGTAAAGTACAACTGAGTTTAGACAATTCAGTTGAAGCCTATTTTGCCAACTTAACCAAATCGGGTATTATTACCTTTGCTTCTCTAGATTCTACGGATACAAATAAAAAAATTGATACCATTATTCTTAAAACGAATTCAAGGTGGGGATTTAGAAAAAAGCTTGACAGTACTTTACAAAATATTGCCAATCTTGAAAATAAAAAACCACTATTAATAAAAAGTCAGAGAAATGATCAATATCCTTTTTTCACTTCAAATAAARTATTTCCRAAAAATATWGATAGTTTAATTCATAAAGTTTTTATTTCAATWGCTAGAGACACCTTRGATTTAAAAAAATTAGACTCTTACYTAAYAGATGAGTTTAAACGCAATAAAATMAATGTAGYTTATGCWTTAAAATATAAGTACCGMAATAGGCATTTTTATGGTGATAGTACMGCYGAAAAAACWATTGAWTATAAMYTTAAAAATTTYCCWAAARAACAYTTAAAAACRATTTCAAAATCWACKTTTTTACCSCAYAGAAGYAAMTTAGAATTGTTCTTTACAAACGAAACYGCWAYYCTTTTRAGAGATTCMTTTATTAGTATYYTATTRTCRTTCTTGTTATCARTTAGTATCATCRCAAGTTTAATTTACCTGCTAAAAACCATCTACAAACAAAAACAATTAGCAGAAGTTAAAAATGACTTTATTAGTAATATCACACACGAATTTAAAACACCTATTGCTACCATCTCAATTGCTCTAGAAGCAATGAAAAATTTCAATGCTTTGGATGATAAAGTAAAATCTGAACAATACATTGCAATTGCAAATTCACAAGTTTCAAAATTAAATTTAATGGTGGAAAAAATATTAGAAACTGCCACTTTAAATCACGAAGAATTATCAATCAATAAACAACCTGTTAACCTTATTGAATTAATTGAAGAAGTTATTGAAAAATATAAAATTATAAATCCAGATAAAACGMTYACTTTTAAAAATTCAATTGGTMATAMSATTTTAAATTTAGATAAATTTCATTTCGAAAATGSRTTAGGAAAYATYATAGACAAYGCTATAAAATATGGTGGAAMTAMWATWWSCRTAAMATTAASTTCAACAAAAAACYASCTKRTTCTTTTAATTAAAGATAACGGWAAYGGGATTCAMAAATCKCAAAAAGAAAAGGTTTTTGAACAATTTTAYAGAACTCCAATGGGAAATACTCATAATGTAAAAGGGTTCGGTATTGGATTGTATTACACTAAAAAAATAATTGAAAAACACGGTGGAAAYATCAMTATTRTTTATGAYAAAAAYAATAATACRWTGTTTAAAATTGAATTGCTAAATGAATAAWMCAMTWAAAATATTRTTRGCYGAAGACGARCCTTCTTTAGGRCAAATWATTAAAGAAAGTTTAGAAACWCGAAATTTTGAAGTRYTACTTTGTGTAAATGGAGAAGAWGCATTAAACGTTTATAAAWCTGAAAAWCCTCTYTTAYTAGTTTTAGATGTWATGATGCCTAAAAAAGATGGWTTTACRCTTGCAAAAGAAATTAGAAAAGAAAATACAAGCATTCCAATAATTTTTTTAACTGCAAAATCTCAGACTAAGGATGTGGTTGAAGGATTTGAGGTTGGTGGAAACGACTATTTAAAGAAGCCTTTTAGTATGGAAGAGCTAATTGTTAGAATTAATGCACTTTTAAAAAGGAGTAATACTGAATTGAATACAGAATCAATTACTATTGGGAGTTTTATGTTTAACTTAAAAAAACAAACCCTTCAACTAAACGATAAAATTGAATCCTTGACCCATCGTGAAGCTCATTTACTATACCATCTAATAAAAAATAAAAACCAAGTCTTAGAGCGTTCATTTATTTTAAACAAATTATGGGGAGATGATGATTTTTTCAATGCGCGGAGCATGGATGTTTTTATAACTAAACTTCGAAAAAAACTGAAAAATGATCCTGCAATTAAAATTATAAATGTTAGAGGTTACGGTTACAAATTAATTTATTAACAGTTTACAAATGACCCGAAAAAACAAAAAAAATTAATTAACTTGTGCTTTTAAAAAAATTATTAAAAATTTAATATGCACGTAGCAATTGCTGGTAATATAGGAGCTGGAAAAACAACTTTAACAAAACTTTTAGCAAAACATTACAAATGGGAACCTCACTATGAGTCTGTTGATGAGAACCCATATTTAGATGATTTTTACGGAGAAATGGAACGATGGTCGTTCAATTTACAAGTTTACTTTTTAAATAGYAGRTTTCGTCAAATATTAGAGATTAGAGAATCTGGTAAAAATTTGATTCAAGATAGAACAATATATGAAGACGCTCGAATTTTCGCACCTAATCTACATGCAATGGGCTTAATGCCTAATAGAGACTTTCAAAATTATGAATCACTGTTTGAACTCATGGAGCGCTTGGTTACACCTCCTGATTTATTAATTTATTTAAGAGCTTCCATCCCTACGTTGGTTGGTCAAATTCATAAACGAGGACGCGATTATGAAAATTCAATTAGTATTGATTATTTAAGCAGATTAAATGAGCGATATGAAGCATGGATTTCAAAATATGCTAAAGGAAAACTCTTAATTATTGATGTTGATAATTTAGATTTTGTTGATAAACCTGAAGATTTAGGTCTTGTTATTGATAAAATTGATGCGCAAATAAACGGTTTGTTTTAATAATTATACTTAACAAAAAAGCTCGCCAATGGCGAGCTTTTTTGTTTTATCTGAATAAAAATTTAAGAGTTCTCTTCAATAATTTCAACCTTAACACCTTTAAGTTCTTCTAACTTAGCTTTAACTTCATCCTTAGTTCCTTCAAAAATTTTATCTTCTGATGTCGTTTCTCCATTTTGTGAAGTCGTTGTAGTTACAGTAGCTTTTACAGTTCCGTCATCATTAGTAATCATTACAACCTCAATTGTTTTTTCAATATTCATATCTTCAACATTCATCATATTTTCTATTACTTCATGTTCATTATTCACAACACCACTATCGCTTGTTAAAGCAATACTTGGTGCAATTACCAATGCTACTACAGACATTAATTTTAACAAAATATTTAATGATGGTCCTGAAGTATCTTTAAATGGATCTCCAACAGTGTCTCCAACAACTGCTGCTTTATGTGCAGCTGTTCCTTTTTTTCCTTGTTCTTCAATCATTTTCTTTGCATTATCCCAAGCACCTCCAGCATTCGATTGGAAAATAGCCATTAAAACTCCAGATGTTGTAACACCYGCCAATASGCCTCCTAACATTTCAGCTCCACCAATAAAGCCAACAGCTACCGGAACTAACAATGCCAATAAGCCAGGTAATACCATCYCTTTAATAGATGCATCTGTAGAAATCTCAACACATTTTTCATATTCAGCATATCCATCTGCAGCATCAAATATTTTTCTGTCTTCTGCTGATGCTTTGGACATATCAGAATCATATTTACGCATCACTTCTAATGCTGCGTGCAATTGAGGAATATCTCTAAATTGACGGCGAACCTCTTCAATCATAGCCATTGCAGCACGACCTACCGCATTCATTGCTAAGGCAGAAAATACAAACGGTAACATACCTCCTACTAATAATCCTGCCATAATTACTGGTCGAGAAACGTCAATTGCCGTAACATTTGCAGTTTTCATAAAAGCCGCAAATAAAGCTAGTGCAGTTAAAGCAGCAGAAGCAATAGCAAATCCTTTTCCAATGGCAGCAGTTGTGTTACCAACAGCATCCAATTTATCAGTACGCTCACGTACTTCTTTAGGTAATTCAGCCATTTGAGCAATACCACCCGCATTATCACAAATTGGTCCATAAGCATCAACAGCTAATTGAATTCCTGTGTTTGCTAACATTCCTACCGCAGCAATAGCAATACCATATAATCCTGCAAAATGATGCGATACAATAATTGCTGTTGCAATTAAAAGAATAGGTATCATTGTCGACATCATACCAACACCTAACCCTGCAATAATATTTGTAGCTGAACCTGTTTCAGATTGTTTTACAATAGAAAGCACTGGCTTTGATCCTGTACCTGTATAATATTCTGTTATTTTTCCAACGCAAAAACCAGCAATTAGACCAGCAATAGTAGCCCAAAATACTCCTAATGCTCCAAAAGGTAATCCTTCAACTGATTCTGGTATCAGCGCATGGATTATGAAGTAAGAGGCTATAATCATGAGAAAACCTGATCCAAACTCACCTAAATTTAATGCTTTATGTGGAGATCCTCCATCCTTTACTTTTACAAAAAAAGTTCCTATAATAGAAACAACAATACCTACAGCCGCTAATACTAATGGTAAATAAACAGCACCTAATCCATTAAAATCTGGAGTAAAAATGAAAGCCCCTAGCACCATCGTACCAATAATTGAACCCACATATGATTCAAATAAATCGGCTCCCATACCAGCAACATCTCCTACATTATCTCCTACATTATCCGCAATAGTCGCAGGATTTAATGGGTGATCTTCAGGAATACCTGCTTCAACTTTACCAACCAAATCAGCACCAACATCAGCAGCTTTTGTATAAATACCACCACCAACACGTGCAAATAATGCAATTGATGACGCTCCTAATGAAAAACCAGAAAGCACATTTAATACCATCGTTAAATTTTCAGCCCCGGGCCACATACTTTGGTAAAGCATAAATAAACTGCTTAAGCCTAAAACCCCTAATCCAACAACTCCTAACCCCATAACTGCTCCACCAGCAAAAGCTACTTCTAATGCTTTTCCCAATGATGTTCTTGCTGCTTGTGTTGTTCTAACATTTGCTTTTGTAGCAGCTTTCATTCCTATAAAACCAGCTAAAGCAGAACAAATTGCTCCAACAATAAATGACAACGCTACCATTCCGCTAGACCCTTCTTCATAGGTTCCTTTAAAAAATAACAAGATTGCAACTGTAACAACAAAAATTGCAAGAATTTTGTATTCAGCTTTTAAGAAAGACATTGCTCCATCAGAAATGTGTTTTGCAATTCCTTTCATTTTTTCATCCCCAGCATCTTGCTTAGAAACCCAAGCATTTTTTAGCAAGACAAATACAAGTGCTAAAACACCAAATAAGGGCAAAAAATTTATAAATAATTCCATTTTTTAAATTAGTTAGATTTTTAATTATTTTTTTTATTCATCGCCAAAAGTACCATTTTCAAACGTTTTCGCAACACTTTTGTTTAAAAAAAAACCTTTCAAATAATGAAAGGTTTTTTTAAAAAGAATTTTATATTGTAAATGTCCTCTTTTTTTTGTGTTCACTTAATTCATAGCGTTGAATGCTCTTTTCCAAAATCTCGTATGCTTCCTTTACATTTCCCCATCCTCCAACATCAACTTTCTTTTCTTCTAAATCTTTATAAACCCGAAAAAAATGTTCAATTTCTTTTACTTGATGAGGATTCATATCTGAAATATTGTTTAATTTATTCCATATAGGGTCTGAAACTGGTACGCAAATAATTTTTTCATCAGGCCCTTTTTCATCCGTCATATGAAACACTCCAATAGCTTTAACTTCCATGACACACATCGGGAAAGTTGGTTCACTTCCTAATACTAAAACATCCAACGGATCTTTGTCTAATGCTAATGTCTCAGGAATAAATCCGTAGTCACCAGGATACATCATAGAAGAAAACAGCATTCTGTCAAATCTAATTTTATTCAACACAAAATCGTATTCATACTTGTTTCTACTCCCCTTTGGAATTTCAATTAATACATCAAATGTTTTTTCTGTTTTTGAGCTCATTTTTAGTTATTTTGATAGTACTGCAAAAATACATAAATCATAATTCCCACCTACTTAATTCATTATAAATTTTAAAAATGGAATCCGAAAGCTCCCTTTATTGCAAAATTATTTGAACCTGGAGTATCTCTATAATTTCCTCTCCAACTAAAATCTATTCTAAAAACTTTAAATATATTACCAATTCCTACACTATATTCATAATATCCCTTTGTTGGAGCTGTATAATTAATATCACTTGTTGCGTTTAAAGCGTTATTTTTATCTGAAAGCTCCCCCCAAACGGTCTTAACTCCAACCAATTCACGTAAATTTAACTTTCTCAATAGTGGTATTCTTGAAAATATTCTTCCATTAAAACTATGCTCCATATGAAGCGAGGCATAGGTATCAGTCACGAATTCATAATAATCTAGTAATGAATAAGCTCCTTCAATTGTAAAATAAGACTGATTTCCAGGAACAACACTTAACAAACCAAGAGGTACTTCACCGAATGTCTTACCCACTTCAAAAGTGGCAAACATCCTTCCAAAGCCTCCTATTAATATTGGCTGACGGTAAAAAAATTGAACTTTTTGATAATCAAAATCACTATTAAACACTCCTTTTATACCTCTTGAATAATTTAAAAATAATGTTGAATATACATCAGTAACTTCAGTACGTTCAACCCCATAACCAATCGTTTTTCTATTTGGGGTATACTTAATCGAGAAATCAATTTCAGATTGGATAATTTCAGACTTTATAATTCCAGCTGTTTCGTCAACCCAATAATCTAAGCTAAACGTTTCTGGCGATGCAGATTTCAATGTTCTGTAAGAAGCGCCCAATCTAAATAAAAGATTTTTTCGAGGCTCAATTGACATGTAGAAATTAGATAAATTAATAGATGTCAATTTACTATTATCTCCACTGGCAAAAAATGAAGATGATGCAAAACTACGTCCTAAAACATCATTCGTGGTAGTTAAACTAACTCCAATTTGTTCAACATCTCGCCGATTACCAGTACCAATTGTAAACCTGCTTTTTGGATTTAACATCCATTTCCCTGAAACGCCATATTTAAATTTATGATCTTTAATACCATATGCTGTATAAGCTTGCAATCTCCAAGGTTCATTACCTCCAAAAAAAGTTCTTCCTCCAACTCTAATCCTAGTTCCTTCAACATCGTTTGTTCCGAAAGTTGAAAATATGGGTCCAAAATCAAATTTATTAAATTCAACGTAGCCAGAACCTAAAATAGAAATCAAATTATATATTTGCTTAAATTTTGGGACTTTTGTTAAGGTATCCAATAACTTATAAATACCTTTTTCATTTTTATTTAATTTTTCTTGCCTATTTACATTCCAATATTCATCGCTCTTATTATAAATTTCATCTGCATAAACATTTATTTGCTGCCCATAAAATTTAGTCTCCTTTATTTTATTAAATGTATAATTTTTATACATTGTTGTTCTTCTTCCATATACACCTTTAGCCTGCTCTTTTTTCTTAAAGCTAAAGTCAGACAACATATAATCTCGTTGTAATAAAAAGACAGAATCATTTAACACTTCAAACTCTTGCTCTATATAAATATCTTTCACCCAATTAATATTAGCACTTCGCGAGGCTTTCATATTAATTTCTTTCACAGCAAACGTTGAATCATTTACCCAAAAATCGCCTTTAAAAGTTAGCTCGTTTTTTCTTCTGGGATAATATAAAATATTATAGCACCATTTATTATCTATATAGGCACTATCAGTTAATACATAGTTATAAGTAGAAATTCCAGAAGCTTTGGAAAGAGGGCTTACAAAACTTTTATCGAAAATTTTAATATAGCTATCATATATATTATAGTCAACATACAAATCTTTGATAAAGGCAATAACATTTTGATTTGAACCAAAACCTGAGTTTTTATTTGCAACTAAATCCTCACGAAAGCTTTTCCCATTTTTATTTTTTCCATACGATTTATACACCGATTCGTTAATAAAAATTGGCAAAAAAGCTTTCCCCGTAATTCTTGAAGTATCAATTCCATCAAATACAAACTCCATCCCTTTAAAAAGTTTGCTTTTTTTCATAGCACTGTCAATATTATTTAAATCAAATTCAAGTTTTTCATATTTTTCATATTCATATTGATCAAATAAGTAGATTCCATTTTTACGTTTTTTAGCCCAAATTTTTCTTAAGATTTCGATAGCTGGATTTCCTTTTTTCTTAACTTTTCCACTATAAATAAAAACTTCCTCTAATTTTGAAGCGCCTTCTTTCAACGTAATTCTCAGGTTGAAATCTCTACTTTTTATAACAATTATTCTACTTTCAAAGCCTAAAAAAGAAACTTCTATTTTTGTATAGGTATTATCAGACTCTAAATAAAATTTTCCGTTTTCGTCAGAAACTGTCCCTGTAGTAGAACCTACAAAAACAATATTAGCAAAAGGAACTGTTTGGTTTTGTTCATCTTTCACAACCCCACTTATTTTTACCTGTGAAAAACCAACAGAAAAAGTAAGTAAAAATAGGAAACAACCTAAATAAATTTTTCTTCTCATCATAAAAAAATCCTTTCAAGTTACCTTGAAAGGACATTATAACGCAAATTTTATGCCTTTATTTTATATRCRGTACTTCTTTAACAGCTTTCACAACGTCGTTAACATTTGGCAACCATTCCTCTAATAAAACTGGAGAATAAGGTGCTGGTGTATCAGCAGTCGTTATTCTTTTTATAGGAGCATCTAAATAATCGAAAACATTTTCTTGAACTTGGAATGTAATTTCTGAAGATACACTCGCAAAAGGCCATGCTTCTTCTAAAATAACCAAGCGATTTGTTTTTTTAACTGAAGTRAAAATMGCTTCAAAATCYAAWGGTCTTATMGTMCGTAARTCKATWATTTCAAYMGAAATRTCTTCTTTTTCWARAATYTCWGCWGCTTTATAKGCTTCYTTAATTWYKKWAMCWWWASMRWCTAWTRTTWYWYSMKWWYYWTTWMTYWWKRYWWYRKCAWCACMWATYKSWWCWAYAKATTCACCTTCAGGTACTTCTCCTTTATCACCGTACATTTGTTCAGATTCCATAAAAATAACTGGGTCATCATCTCTAATTGCAGCTTTCAATAATCCTTTTGCATCGTACGGATTAGATGGTACAATTACTTTTAAACCAGGTGTATTTGCGAACCAATTTTCAAATGATTGTGAGTGGGTAGCTCCTAATTGTCCAGCCGAACCTGTTGGCCCTCTAAAAACAATTGGACAATTTAATTGACCTCCAGACATTTGTCGGATTTTTGCAGCATTATTTATAATTTGGTCAATCCCTACTAAAGCAAAATTGAAAGTCATAAACTCTACAATTGGTCTATTTCCGTTCATTGCAGATCCCACAGAAATACCTGCAAAACCTAATTCAGCAATTGGAGAATCTATCACTCGTTTAGCTCCAAATTCATCCAACATTCCTTTCGAAGCCTTGTATGCACCATTGTATTCAGCAACCTCTTCACCAATCAAAAAAATTGTCTCATCTCGGCGCATTTCTTCGCTCATTGCTTCACATATAGCTTCTCTAAATTGTATTGTCTTCATCTTATCTATTTTTNCAATTTGCAAAAGTAAGCATTTCTAAAATTAGAATCAAYWAAATAAYKYCTTATAATATTTTACTATGCGCGCATAGTATTTTAAAAAAAAGTAGTACATTCGTATAAATTAATGGAAAAGSTGTTTAATTTTATACCAAATATTCAAAATACATAATAAAATGAAAATATTAGTTTGTATTAGTCACGTTCCAGATACTACTTCAAAAATTAATTTTACTGAAAATAACACGAAGTTTGACACCAATGGCGTGCAATTTGTAATAAACCCATATGATGAATTTGCTTTAACAAGAGCCATGTGGTTTAAAGAAAAACAAGGCGCAACCATTACCGTTGTAAATGTTGGTACTATGGCTACTGAACCTACTTTACGTAAAGCATTGGCTATTGGCGCTGATAATGCTATACGTGTAAATACAGAAGCCACTGATGGACTTGCTGTTGCCAAAGAGTTGGCTGAAGTTGTTAAAAGCGGTGGTTATAATTTAGTACTCGCCGGAAAAGAATCTATTGATTATAATGGTGGTATGGTCCCTGGAATGCTTGCCGCATTGCTAGACTATAATTTTGTTAATGCTTGTATTGGTCTTGAAATTGATGGAGATAAAGCAACTATTTCTCGGGAAATTGATGGTGGTAAAGAAATTCTATCTTCAAACTTGCCTTTAGTTATAGCTGGACAAAAAGGGTTAGTTGAAGAAAAAGAATTACGTATCCCAAATATGAGAGGAATTATGATGGCACGTAAAAAACCTTTAACTATTGTTGAACCGACAAACGGTAGTCCAGCAACTGAAATAGCTTCATTTGAAAAACCAGCAGCTCGTACAGCTTGTAAATTAGTTGACGCTGATCATGTAGAAGAACTAATTAGTTTACTACATAACGAAGCCAAAGTAATATAAAAATTAATTTATGTGGATTTGTTTAATTGTTGAACTGTGTGAATTTTGCACAAAAACAACTAAACGATTTAACAAATAAACGATTTAACAAATAAAAAATATGTCAGTTTTAGTTTTTGCCGAATCATCGGAAGGAAAATTTAAAAAATCTGCTTTTGAAGTAACTTCATACGGAAAGAAAGTTGCTGAGCAATTAGGAACCAATTTAGTAGTACTATCAATAAATTCTAGTGAGCCTAGTTTATTATACAATTACGGTGCTGAAAAAGTTTTAAACGTTACGAATGATGCACTAACAACTTTTAATGTTAAAGTTTATGCTGACATTATTAAGCAAGCTTCAGAAAAAGAAAATTCTCAAGTTGTAATTATTGAATCAAGTTCAAATGGATTATATCTTGCACCAAATGTTGCCGTTAATTTAGATGCTGGATTTGCAAGTAATGTCGTTGCCTTACCAAGTGAGACTTCTCCTTTTACCRTTAAAAGAAAATCATTTTCAAACAAGGCATTTAACCTTACACAAATAACTACAGCAATTAAAGTAATTTCATTGGCCAAAAATTCAGTTGGTTTAATTGAAAATGAAGTTTCAGGAACKCTAGAAGAATTTTCACCTTCTTTTRTTGAAAGTGGTCTAACTTCAGTVGCAATTGAACAAACAACAGGTAAAGTTACCATAGCTGATGCCGAAATTGTTGTATCTGGAGGTAGAGGGTTAAAAGGTCCTGAAAACTGGGGGATTATTGAAGAATTAGCCGAAGTTCTTGGTGCTGCAACTGCTTGTTCTAAACCAGTCTCAGATTTAGGGTGGAGACCTCATAGTGAACACGTTGGTCAAACGGGAAAACCTGTTGCTTCAAACCTTTATATTGCTATTGGAATTTCTGGTGCAATTCAACATTTAGCAGGTGTTAACTCATCTAAAGTTAAAGTTGTAATTAATTCAGATCCTGAAGCACCTTTCTTTAAAGCTGCTGATTATGGTATTGTTGGTGACGCTTTTGAAGTTGTTCCAAAATTAATTGAAAAGTTAAAAGAATTTAAAGCAGATAACACATAATTTTTATTAAATTGTGCCTCTTAATAAGGCTGATCTAATGATTTGGATATCAAAGTCCTTTGATTTAGACAGCCTTTTTTTATTAATTTTAATTTATGAGTTTAGTTCGTCTAAATATTAAAGGAATATCATACAGTCAAACACAAAGCGGTGCTTACGCTTTAGTATTAAGTGAAGTCGATGGCTCGAGAACTTTACCAATTGTTATTGGCGCTTTTGAGGCACAATCAATTGCAATTGCTTTAGAAAAAGAAATTAAACCTCCAAGACCACTTACACATGACCTCTTTAAAAGTTTTGCTGATAGATTTCATATTATTATAAAACAAGTGATAATTCATAAACTAGTTGATGGTGTATTTTATTCAAGTTTAATTTGTGAACGCGATAAAATTGAAGAAATTATTGACACTAGAACTTCCGATGCTATCGCATTGGCTATACGATTTAACGCACCTATTTTTACCTATGAAAATATTTTAGACAAAGCGGGTATTTATTTAAAAATGAAAGATGCTCTTTCTATTGAAAATGACCCTCTAAGTCTTGAGAATATCATAGACGAACCTTCATCAGATACTACCTTCGCGAAATACTCGGTAAAGCAACTTAACGAAAAATTAAATGAAGCTATTCAGCAAGAAGATTATGAATTAGCGGCAAATATTCGTGATGAAATAACTAAACGCACTTCCAAATAATTTCAAAATATGTTCAAAAAAATAAGTCTTTTATCCCTCCTATTTTTCAGCACAATTATATTAAATGCACAAGAAATAGTGGGTGACTCTATTAGTAAAGACACTGCAAATCTTATCTCAAAAAAATTAGAATTAAATAATTTTTGGCAACTTTCAGAAAATTACATTTACGAAAATTATCCAAGTAGTGATAAGGTAGAAATTGCCATAAATAAAGGTAAAAGTTTTCTTCTTTTTGAAGAAAATGGAACGTACAAATCTTTAATTAAAGGGGCTTATTCAGAAGGACTTTGGTTGAAAAATCAAAAACTTATTTTATTAGAGCAAAAAACACCATTTACGGGTCAAAGAGATTATGAAATTATAGCACATGAATTCAATTATATTCTCCTTAGAAAAGGAAATGCTACCCTTAAGTTTATATCTAAAGAACACCCTCAATTTATTGCTCAACAGGAAAGCAAAGATGTATTAATACCTAATGCTGGATTTTCTATAAATTCATTATGGAGAGGTGTTTTAGGGATGGTATCTCTTCTATTTATAGCTTATATATTTAGCAATAATCGAAAAAAAATTAATTGGAAAACAGTCATTATTGGTATTACAGCTCAATTAGTAATTGCTATTGGTGTTTTAAAAGTTCCATTTATTCAATCTGGCTTTGAAGGTGTTGGAAAAATATTTGTAAATATATTAGACTATACAAGATCAGGTAGTGAATTCCTTTTTTCAGGAATTATGGATATAAATTCATATGGTTTTATTTTCGCATTCCAAGTTTTACCGACCATTATATTCTTTTCTGCATTAACTTCTGTATTATTCTATTTAGGAATCATTCAAAAGATTGTAAAAGGGTTAGCCATTGTATTAACAAAGATTCTACACATTTCAGGTGCTGAGAGTTTATCAATTGCAGGGAATATATTTTTGGGGCAAACAGAAGCTCCTTTAATGATAAAAGCATRCTTAGAACGCATGAATCGCTCAGAAATATTGTTGGTAATGATTGGTGGAATGGCCACTGTCGCTGGGGCTGTTCTTGCAGCTTATATTGGATTTTTAGGTGGAGATGATGAATTATTACGATTAGAATTTGCAAAACATTTATTGGCTGCATCTGTAATGGCTGCACCTGGGGCTATTGTAGTTTCAAAAATCTTATACCCACAGACCGAAGAAGTTAATACTGATGTAGAAGTATCTCAAGATAAAATAGGGGCAAATATTTTAGATGCCATTTCAAATGGTACAACTGAAGGATTAAGATTAGCCGTAAATGTTGGAGCTATGTTATTAGTTTTTGTCGCTTTTATTGCCATGATAAATGGTATTTTGGGTTGGGTTGGAGACATTACCACACTAAATAGTTGGATGGAAGCGAATACGCACTACCCTTCATTGTCATTAGAGGCAATACTTGGAACTATCTTTGCTCCTCTAATGTGGTTAATTGGTATTGCCACAGAAGATACTATGTTAATGGGGCAATTATTAGGGGTAAAATTAGCGGCAAGTGAATTTATTGGATACATCCAACTTGCTGATTTAAAAAATATGAGTAGCGTTACACATTTAACCTACAATAAATCTGTAATTATGGCCACTTATATGTTGTGTGGTTTTGCGAACTTTGCTTCTATTGGTATCCAAATTGGTGGTATTGGTTCCTTAGCTCCAGGACAACGTAAAACCTTATCAGAATTTGGAATGAAAGCTTTAATTGGTGGATCCATAGCTTCTTTATTATCAGCTACAATGGCAGGGATGCTACTTGGATAAATAAGCATCATTATTTATTTGTATAATTGYTTACTATTACTCAAATAAATACTTAAACATATAAAAAACCATGAAACAATATTTAGATTTAATAAAACATGTTCGTGATAAAGGGATTGTTAAGGAAGATAGAACTGGAACTGGAACAAAAAGTGTTTTCGGATATCAAATGCGTTTTGATTTAAGCGAAGGATTCCCAATGCTTACTACCAAAAAGTTACACCTAAAATCTATTATTTACGAATTACTTTGGTTTTTAAAAGGCGATACCAATATCGAATACTTACAAAAAAACAATGTGAAAATTTGGGATGCGTGGGCAGATAAAAAGGGTGATTTAGGGCCTGTTTATGGACATCAATGGAGAAATTGGAATAGCGAAGGAATCGATCAAATTACCGAAGTAATTGAAACAATAAAAACAAATCCTGACAGCAGAAGAATGCTAATTTCTGCATGGAACCCAAGTGTATTGCCCGATACCTCTATTTCTTTTTCCGATAATGTAGCAAACAACAAAGCTGCCTTACCTCCTTGTCATGCATTTTTTCAATTTTATGTTACTGAAGGAAAACTTTCTTGTCAACTATACCAACGAAGTGCCGATATATTTCTTGGAGTTCCATTTAACATTGCATCTTATGCGCTGTTTACCTTAATGATGGCGCAAGTTTGCGGTTTAAAACCAGGAGATTTTATTCATACCTTTGGTGATGCTCATATATACAATAATCACAGCGAACAAATAGATTTACAACTTTCAAGAGCGCCTAGAAAATTGCCTAAAATGGAGATAAATCCAATTATAAAAAACATCTTCGATTTTAAATTTGAAGATTTTAATTTAGTTGAGTACAATCCTCATCCCCATATTAAAGGGAAAGTCTCTGTTTGATATTTCTTTGAAATTAGAATTTTATACTTAAGGTGAAAATATATCATCTTCTAAAATTTAATATATTTTTAATACATTATTTAATAATCATTTAATAATTTTATAGCTATCAAAAAAGAGTACTAATGGATTCACTACAACTAAAAAATAAAATAATTCAAAGAATCATCGAAATTGATGATCTAAATTTACTTAAATCTATTCAATTTGTTTTTAATACTTCAGATAAAAATATTTCAAAATTTTTGACTTTTGCAAATGAAAAATTACAAAATGAAGATACAAATGAAACTGAGAATTTTACTGAATATATTAAAGAATGGGTGAAAAATATGTAAGAGTTAATGCCATATACTGGCAACTCAAACTATTTAAAAATAAGAAAAATTGTATAAACAAAACGATTATATTTTTCGGTTTGTGCTATTTTTAGTGGTATTGGTATTATAATGTATCAACTAAATTTTGAAAAAAGATTACCATAAAATAAGACTAAAAATAAGCACTATACTGCAGAATTTAAAAAAGGAAAAATACAGAACAATTTAAACGAAGAATGATAACCATAATTGCTGCAATAGCAGAAAACAATGCCTTAGGAAAAGACAATAAACTGATTTGGCATTTACCAGCCGATTTAAAACGATTTAAAAAAGTTACTTTAAATCACCATATCATAATGGGGCGAAAAACCTTTGAATCATTAGGAAAACCTTTACCTAATAGAACCAATATTGTAATTACTCGCAATAAAGATTATACGGCCAATGGCTGTGTGGTGGTCAATTCTTTACAAGAAGCCCTTAAAGCTGCTAAAAAAGATAAAGATCCGTTTATTTTGGGTGGAGCAGAAATTTACATGCAAGCTATACTTATTGCTGACAAACTCGATTTAACTTTTGTACATCATAAATTTGAAGCCGATGCTTTTTTCCCTGAAATAGCTAAAACTATTTGGAAAGAAACATCGAGAGAGGACTATAAAGCTGATAACAACAATAAATTTGACTTCAGCTTTGTAACTTTTGAACGTTGTTAATCTATCTTATTTAATGTTTATAACAAAGGGCATTCTTGCTTGAATACCTTTTAATTTAGAAAAGTCTTTTATCTTTTCATAGATTTTATAATTTTCAACTCCCACTTCATCTTTAATCATCTCTACTTTTGTTTTCATAAAAGGAAACTTATTTAATCTATCCTGAAAATCTACTTTGTAACTTGGATAGTTTCTTACTCTATAATCTGTAAGATCTGCTAATTCCGCAGCATAAGAAATCGCATCGTCTAAATTACCTAACTCATCTACTAATCCATTCTTTAAAGCATCAACTCCAGACCAAACACGTCCTTGTGCTACTTTATCAACTTCTTCAACTAACATCCCTCTCCCTTCAGCTACCCGTTCTAAAAAAGTTGTATAYACAGCYTCRACTCCYTCAGTTGTTACCAMTCTAAATTCMTCWGTCATTGGTTCAAAAACACTATARYTAGCACCTTTATTRGTACTTACYTGTTCMGCATTAATYCCWATRKTWTTTGCMAGKTTRCTRAAATTAGGAATKAYKCCAAAAACACCWATRGAWCCTGTAATWGTAGTAGGTTCAGCAAAAATTCTATCTGCATTACAAGCTAAATAATAACCTCCTGAGGCCGCTAAATCCCCCATAGAAACCACCAAGGGCAATTCTTTTTTAGTCAATTCTAGCTCTCTCCAAATTAACTCTGATGCTAAAGCACTACCTCCTGGTGAATTAATCCTTAAAACTATTGCTTTTACACTTCTAGATTTTCGAGCCTTTTTCAATGCTTTTATAATTAATTCTTGCCCAATAAAATTTTCATCACCTTTTCCATAAATAATGTCACCTTGTGCGTATATAACGGCAACTCTATCAGAAGCTGTGGACAGAATCCTTCCTTTTCCAGTAGAAATATACTTTTCAATAGAAATTTTATTTAAATCTTCATCTTTAGAAAGACCAAGTGCTAGTTTCAATTTATCAATATATTCATCTTTATAAATTGCATCATCAACTATCTTATTTTCGATGGCAAGTTTTGCATTTCTAGCTAACAAATTATCTGCAATATTATTAAGTGCTTCAATTGTTATATTTCTACTTTCTGAAATATCACCAATCATTTCATCCCAAATAGATTTTAAAAATATAGTAATTTGTTCTCTGTTATTATCACTCATTTTATCGAATAAAAATGGCTCAACTGCACTTTTATATTTTCCATGTCGAATCACTTCCATTTTTACACCTGTTTTATCTTCAAAATCTTTAAAAAATAATATTTCAGTAGACAATCCTTTAAAGTCAATTGCTCCTACTGGATTTAAAAAAATTGAATCTGCAACGGAACTTAAATAATAGGATTTTTGACTATAAATATCGGCATACGCATTTATAAATTTCCCTGTGTCTTTAAATTCTACTAATTTATTTCTAATTGCTTGTGTTTGTGCAATACCAGCATAAACACCTAAAGTAGTGATACTAATGCCCTTAATTTTAGCATCGTATTTCGCATTTTCAATGGCATTAATAATCTCATTTAAACCAATTTTCTCGTCATTAAAACCAAAAAATTTATCAAAAGGATCATTACTTTTTGGAGCATAATCTTTCACTAAAGTTTCCAATTTTATTTCTAAAATTGAATTGTTATTTAAAGTAACTTTTTCAGCATCTCCAATTGCTACTGCTACGAGCAAAAACAACATAAAAATTACAGCTAAAGCAATTAAAGTTCCAAAAATTGATGCTATTAAATTTCTCAAAAAGTTCATAATTAAAATGTTGAATTTAAAATTTTAAAAANCTAAAATGTTTATAAGTTGATTGACAAAGATATGTTTTTAAATGATACTTTTCTTTTCTTTGTAATCACTTTATGCACATAGCCAGAACTACATATTTATCACTAGGAAGTAATCAAGGAATCAAGCTTGAAAACTTACAACAAGCTATAAATTTAATTGCTGAAGAAATAGGGACAATTGTAACGATTTCATCCGTTTATAAAACAGCATCTTGGGGTTTTGAAAGTGWCGATTTTTATAATATTTGCGCACAAGTTTCTACAGGTTTAAMCCCTGAAGATTTATTAAAGACGATTCATAAAATTGAGCAGTCTTTAGGTAGAAAAAGAACTTCAGAAAAAAAATATAAAGCAAGAACCATTGATATTGATGTGTTGCTTTTTGACCATGAAATTATTTTTTCGAAAGGATTAATTGTCCCTCATAAAGATATGCTGAATAGAAAGTTTGTACTCGTTCCTCTGGCAGAAATAGCACCTAATTTTGTCCATCCTATCGAAAAACAACGCCTACAAATTTGTCTTACAAATTGTACAGATAAAAGTAACATCGAAAACACCTATTTAACGTTAAAAAAACCTGTTTGTTTATCAGAAAAATTCAATTATATAGCAATTGAAGGGAATATTGGCGCAGGAAAAACGACACTTACTAATCTGATTGCTGAAGATTTTAATGCTAAAATTATATTAGAACGCTTTGCTGATAATCCGTTCTTACCCAAGTTTTATGATGATAACGAGCGCTACGCTTTTCCATTAGAAATGAGTTTTTTGGCGGATAGATATCAACAACTTTCTGATGATCTAGCTCAATTTGATTTATTCAAAAATTTTATTGTTTCTGATTATTATATTTTTAAATCCCTCATCTTTGCACAAGTTACATTACAAAAAGATGAATTCTTTTTATATAGAAAAATGTTTGATATTATGTACAAAGAAATATCTAAACCCGACTTGTACATTTATCTTTACCAAGAAACACCTCGCCTAATCGAAAATATAAAGAAACGTGGTAGAGATTACGAGCAAAATATTGCGCCAGAATATTTAGATAAAATTCATAAAGGATACGCCTCTTTTATTAACACAGAAGAGAGTCTAAAAACACTAATTATTGATGTTTCTAATAAAGATTTTTTGAATAATTCAGAAGATTACAAAGAAATTATTGAGCAAATTAAAAAAGTAAGTTAACTTACTTTTTTAATTCAAGTTTTTCAGCAAAATACTCACAAAAATCTCTCATAGTAGCACTCATTTTAGTATCATTTGTTGCACGTTCAAAAGTTTCAGTCATTGAAACTAGTGTTTCATGAAAAAATTGTTTCATTTCATCTACTGGCATATCTTTCGTCCATAAATCCATTCTAAGCGTTTCCTTTTTCTTAGGATCCCAAACAGAAATCATTAATGCCTTCGTTTCTTGATTATTAATCCCTCCTTCTTTTGCAGTCCAATTTAATTTCTCAGGAACCTTGTTTTCATCTAAGCTTACTCTAAATTCAATTTTTGAAGTTTGTTTTACAGCCATTATTTTTTTGGTTTATATTTTGATTTTTTAAAAATTTCTTCCGAACTAGTTAGCAAAAGTTGCTGCAAAGTTACATTATTATTGTTCATATAAGAACGTACAATTTGCCAACCAAGCCAAACACCAATTCTTCCAGGAGATTCTTTATCAATGTCAATATAAAATTTTGAAAAAGGAGCATTCGCTATAAAACGCGTATATAATTTTGGGTCGGTACTGAATAGCAATTTGTTTTCAATAAAATATTTCCACAGTTGCGATTCGTTAGCAGCTACCCATGCTAATTTAGCATCAGCATAACCTATTTTTTTAGTATTAGAAATTGAAGGTAAATAACAATCAATCATAAACATTTTTTTTCCTTCATTAATCATTAAATCAATSAACTGACGTTTTTTACTAGGCATAAAATACCTTTCACTTATAACCTCAGCCATATCAACCACTAAGCTTGATCTGTCAAAGTTTTGTGATAAATATACTGGAAAATCTTGGTACGCTTCACTACTTTTCCCTAAGTACATATCCAGAGAAACAAATAATAAACTATCTGCATAAATTATTTTATTCTCATAATCTAAGTTTGTTATTAACGTAATTATTTTAGGTGCTTTAAAATTACTATGGTAATATTTTACATGTTTAAACAACGCTGTTATTTGAGCTTTTTCAGTTATTAAATTTTTGAAAATATCTTCTGATTTATGAAATAAAGCCCTTTCTGTTACATCATTCATTTTATTCAACCATATACTATCATTTTGGGGAGGAAATAAATAAGGATATTCTTTTTTCAAAAATGGAAGTGTTTTTTTATCGGCATTGTAAAACTTTTGTTCAAACCTATCAATTAAAACTGCTACTTCAATATTTGAAACATCAACCTTTTTTACAGTTTCCTTTTTACAGGAGACTAAGGCCAATAAAATAATTATAAGGACAAATAATCTCTCCATTAATTTCTATATTTACATACTTAATTTAAGTAACGACAAAAATATTAAATTAGTTTAATTGTAAACGTTTAATCTTGTTTTTTAAAACACGATCCTCAAGCCAATGAAAATAGCAATTGCTCAAATAAATACTACTGTTGGAGATATTCATGGAAATTTCGAAAAGGTTATTTCAACGATGGCTACAGCCAAAANTGAAAAAGCTGATTTAATTATTTTTCCAGAATTAACATTAACTGGTTATCCTCCAAGGGATTTATTGATTAAAGAAAGTTTTATTCAAAAAAATATTGAAGTCCTTCATCAAATAGTTGAACACACTCAGGATATTGCAATTGTAGTTGGGTTTGTTAACGAAGAAGATGGAAAATTATTCAATGCTGCTGCTTTTATTAGCGATCAAAAAATAATAGGAATTTATCATAAAATTCATTTACCAAACTATGACGTTTTTGATGAAAAGCGCTATTTTACTGAGGGAAAGTCTACTGCTATATATGAACTAAAAGGTATAAAAATCGGAATTACTATTTGCGAAGATATTTGGATTAACAATGGTCCTGCAACTGATTTAAAAAAGAAAGGTGCTGACTTAATTGTTAATATTTCTGCATCTCCATTTCACGCTGGTAAAGAAAGAATTCGCTTAAATGTAGTGGCAAAACAGGCTAAAGAAAACAACATCCCAATTATTTATTGCAACCTTATTGGTGGCCAAGACGATCTAATTTTTGATGGTGGAAGCTATGTTTTGAACAAAAGAGGGGAATTAGTACAACAAAGCAATGCTTTTATTGAAGATTTGAGCTATGTTACAAACATTGATTCAAAAACTGAAATTGAATTTATTGAAAACGAAAACGATTCAATTTWTCAGGCATTAATTCTAGGTGTTAAAGATTATTTCAGAAAAAACGGGTTTAAAAATGCCGTGATAGGCTTAAGTGGTGGAATTGATTCTGCACTAACTGCTGCTATTGCTGTAGAAGCTTTAGGAAGCGAAAATGTAAGAGGAGTTACAATGCCTAGTAAATTTTCTTCAGAAGGTAGTATTTCAGATTCATTGGATTTGGCCAAAAATCTAGCTATTAAATGCGAAGTAGTTCCAATTAAGGATATTTATACTACTTATTTAAAATCTCTTAAAACACAATTTTCCAACACTCAGTTTAATGTTGCTGAAGAAAATATCCAGGCTAGAATAAGAGGAAATATTTTAATGGCACTTTCTAATAAGTTTGGCTATTTGGTATTAACTACCGGAAATAAATCTGAAAGTTCTGTTGGGTATTCAACACTTTATGGGGATATGGCAGGAGGTTTAGCCGTAATTTCAGATGTACTAAAAACTAAAGTATATGAATTATCAACTTACATAAATAGGGTAAAAGGAAAAGAAATTATTCCCGTTTCAACAATTACCAAACCTCCTTCTGCTGAATTAAGAGATGATCAAAAAGATTCAGATTCTTTACCTGAATACGATATTTTAGACCCAATTTTAAAAGCCTATGTGGAAGATGATTTAAGCAAAGAAAAAATCATTGGCTTAGGTTTTGAGGAGGTAATAGTTTCACGAATCATARATTTGGTYGACAGAAATGAATACAAACGACAACAGGCAGCTTTAGGATTGCGAATAACTTCAAGAGCTTTTGGTCAAGGAAGAAGAATGCCAATTACCAATCGTTGGAAAGATGAATAATTTTAGTTTAAACCACTCTATTCAACCTTTCAAATAAAAGCGTGTTTAACTTCGTATAATTCATTACAGTCTCCATATTTTGCTGACGCTCATCTTCATTCTTATAATTTATAAATGAAAGTGAATTAATTTTAAGTTCAATTAAAATTCTTCGTAAATTATAAATACTATCAAAAACCRTTTTTGRWAGTTTACTTTCTTTACTCTTTACCATAACTTGCTTTCGTTCCCAATTGCTTAATGCATATTTTTCATCATCCATTAAAATATTGGTAACCAAATTAGAAATTTCAATATTTGAATGGTTCACAAAAGCATCCACTAATATAGATTTGTTTTGGTTTAGTTGATGAATTATTTCGTAATAAATTTGTTTAAACAGCTCATCTGTAAACTCAACTTCGTCTTCTTGCAAATTCAAATAAATCTCATTAGAAACAGCATTTAAAAAATAGTCCTTTTTCAGTGATTGTTCTTCATTCTCATCAACATTTTCACTCTCAACAAAATTTTCAAACTCTACTTCATTGTTGCCATATAACAATAATATTTTTATAATCTCACGTTCATATTTTTTAAGCTCATCAACTTTTTCAAACTGAGGTGTTTTTAGTAAAATTGGCGCTAATGGTCTTTCTTTAACTTGTCTTTTTGAAACTTCTCTTCCTTCTTTTTTATCCAATTGTGCTAATTCACTAAAGAGTACATTTTCCGAAATATCCATAATCCTTGAGCATTCTTGAATGTATACTTCACGTTGAATTCTATCTGGTATTTTAGAAATACTGATGACTATATCACGGATTAAACCTGCTTTTTTAACAGGATCATTTTGTGCTTCTTTCATCAACAAGGATACCTTAAAATTGATAAAATCTTGAGATTTATTTTTTAAAAATTCCTTTAATTCTTCTTCTGAAACTTTTTTGGCAAAACTGTCTGGATCTTCACCATCAGGAAACATCAATACTTTCACATTCATTCCTTGCTCCAAAATTAAATCAATTCCTCTAATAGAAGCTCTTATTCCTGCTGCATCACCATCAAAAAGAATGGTTACATTTTTAGTTAGTCTATTTATTAATCGAATCTGATTTTCGGTTAAAGCGGTTCCTGATGAAGAAACAACATTCTCAATTCCCGATTGATGAAATGAAATTACGTCGGTATACCCTTCAACCAAATAACAATTATCTTCCTTTGCAATACTTTGCTTTGCATAATTGATACCATACAAGACATTGCTTTTATGGTAAATATCACTATCAGGTGAATTTAAATATTTGGCAGCTTTTTTATCATTTGTTAAAATACGTCCTCCAAAACCTAAGACTCTTCCACTCATACTGTGAATAGGAAACATCACCCTTCCTTTAAATCTATCAAATTGTTTTGTTCCTGTTGAAGAAAGTAAATCTTGCTTTACAATAGTAAGCCCTGTAGATTCTAAATATTTAAGATTGTAACCTTTATTTAAAGCTTCTGAAGTAAAAGCTTTCCACTCGTTTAATGAATATCCTAATTGAAATTTTTTAATAATTTCATCTGTATAACCACGCTCCTTAAAATAACTTAAACCAATTGCTTTTCCTTGATTATCTTCTATTAAAACTTTTTGAAAGTAATCTCTAGCAAATTCTGAAACCAAAAACATACTCTCACGTTCATCAGCTTGTTGCTTTTGTTCATCRGTTTGTTCAGTTTCWTCTATTTCAATATTRTACTTTTTRGCYAAATATTTAATCGCTTCGGGATATGAATAATGTTCATGTTCCATTAAAAATGAAACTGCATTTCCTCCTTTTCCAGTACTAAAATCTTTCCAGATTTGCTTTACTGGTGATACCATAAATGACGGTGTACGCTCATCAGAAAATGGACTTAGTCCTTTAAAATTACTTCCTGCTTTTTTTAATTGAACAAACTCTCCAATTACCTCCTCAACACGAGCAGTTTCAAAAACCCTATCTATAGTACTTCTTGAAATCAATATTCAGATTTTTTTAAGATTCCTAAATTACAAAATTTAGATAAAAAAATCACCCTTTAACAAGTTAACAGGGCGATTAAATTTTATTTTGTTAAAAATTATAAACTAAGAAACTGCTTTTAACCTTTTTAAGGTTGATCTATTAATTCTGTCCTCAGCGTATTTCTTCGTGATTTTTAATACCGTTTCATCTGTTCCTGGAAGCTCAAACATAGCATCTGTTAAAATTGCTTCACAAAGAGATCTTAATCCACGAGCTCCTAGTTTGTATTCAACAGCTTTGTCAACTATATAGCCCAATGCCGATTCATTAATCGTAAAATCAATACCATCCATTTTAAATAACTTTTGGTATTGCTTAATGATTGAATTTTTTGGTTCAGTTAAAATAGCTCTTAACGTATAAGTATCTAAAGGGTTCATGTGTGTTAACACAGGTAAACGACCAATAATCTCAGGGATTAAACCAAAATCTCTCAAATCTTTTGGAACAATATATTGTAATAAATTACTTTTATCAACTTTATCAACTTTAATTGAAGCACTGTATCCAACTGCTTGTTGGTTTAATCTTTTTCCAATTACTTTGTCTATTCCAGAAAAAGCACCRCCCGCCATAAAAAGKATATCTTTTGTATTGACTTCAATAAATTTTTGGTCAGGATGCTTTCTCCCTCCTTTTGGTGGGACATTTACAACTGAACCTTCCAGTAATTTTAACAACGCTTGTTGAACCCCTTCACCCGAAACATCACGTGTAATAGAAGGGTTATCACCTTTACGAGCAATTTTATCAATTTCATCAATAAAAACAATACCTCTCTCCGCTTTTTTCACATCATAATCCGCAGCTTGTAACAATCGTGTCAAAATAGTTTCAACATCTTCACCTACATAACCAGCTTCCGTTAAAACAGTAGCATCTACAATACAAAATGGGACATTTAACATTTTAGCAATCGTACGAGCTATTAAGGTTTTTCCAGTACCCGTTTCACCAACTATAATAATATTACTTTTTTCAATTTCAACATCTTCTTCATCTTTTACTACCGGCTGCAACAAACGCTTATAATGGTTGTAAACTGCAACTGCCATAACACGCTTTGCTTGTTCTTGACCAATCATATATTGATCAATAAACGCTTTAATTTCTCTGGGCTTTTTTACAATCAATTCAGAAGTAAGAGAAGATGAGCTTTGTTCAGCAATTTCTTCAATTACAATTCCATGTGCTTGTTCTATACATTTATCACATATATGTGCATCTAATCCAGCAATWAGYAAATCTGTTTCYGGCTTTTTTCTTCCGCAAAAMGAACATTCTAAAACTTCATCTTTTGCCATTATAATAGTTGTTGGGTTTATATTACTAATGYTAAGTTTTTATACTTAAACTWGCTTTTATTTATTTTCTAATTAAAATTTCATCRATCATACCGTAARCTTTAGCTTCATCRGCTTTCATCCAATAATCACGRTCWGAATCYKCATGAACTTTCTCYATTTTTTGYCCAGAGTGTTTTGAAATWATTTGATACAATTCRTCTTTTAATTTCAGRATTTCACGTGYRGTAATTTCAATATCACTTGCCTGTCCWTGWGCTCCACCTAAWGGTTGGTGRATCATGATGCGYGAATGAGGCAAWGCTGAACGTTTTCCTTTTGMWCCWGCACACATYAAAACAGCYCCCATTGATGCCGCCATWCCAGTACAWATWGTTGCDATATCTGGTTTTATAAATTGCATWGTATCATACATTCCTAAWCCTGCATAWACACTYCCTCCYGGTGAATTTATGTAAATYGAAATATCTTTWGAACTATCTACRCTTTCTAAAAATAATAATTGWGCTTGTATTATATTGGCWACATGRTCATCWATTGCAGTRCCTAAAAAAATRATTCTATCCATCATTAAACGAGAAAACACATCCATTTGTGCWACATTTAATTGGCGTTCTTCAATAATATATGGTGTAACACTACTTACCAATTTATCRTAGTACATACTACTAATTCCTTGGTGTTGRGTAGCAAATTTTNTAAATTCTTTTCCGTAATCCATTTTTCAGGGTTTAAAATATTAAGTGTGTAAAGATAGGAAGTATTTATTAATTAGTAATTTGTTTATTTGAGAATCTATTAWTCGTCAATTACTATTAATATTTGTADTMAGTTTCTATGTATATTTGAATTTTAAAATATATTTTTAAGYATGAAAAACCCTYTTAARTTMGYTBTAATTCTATKYATTATTCAATCAACTATTACTGCTCAAAATTACARACAACAACTTAATACWATTGATATACAGCACTATAAATTAGCAATTAGTGTTAATGAYACTACAAATAGTATTGATGCRARCATGATYRTTTCTTTAAAATTTAAAAAAACRGTTSATGAATTTCAACTCGATTTAGTTAAAAAAGATAGTGTAAGTGGTAAAGGAATGGTGATAGATTCTATHTAYCAAAACAATATTAAGGTTGCATTTAYACAYACAAACAACAAAGTAACAATTCAGCCAAARCATGTKTTTCCAGGAATAAAATACACTTATACTATTAACTATCATGGAATTCCWGCAGACGGATTGATTATAGGTRAAAATATGTWTGGAGATAGAACCTATTTTAGTGACAATTGGCCCAATAGAGCYCATCATTGGTTTCCATGCGTAGATCATCCTTCCGATAAAGCTACTGTAGAATATATTATTGAAGCCCCAAATTATTATCAAACAATTGCCAATGGTTTTCTAGTTGAAGAAACTAATTTAAACAACTACATAAAACAATACCATTGGAAAACAACCGTGCCTCTTCCCACTAAAGTAATGGTTATTGGAATTGCTAAATTTGCCGTTCAAAATATTGGTTCAACACATTATATTCCTGTTTCAACTTGGGTATATCCACAAAATAAAGAACAAGGGTTTTACGATTTTTCCACTGCTAAAAATATTCTTTCATTTTTTATAGAAACCATTGGMGAATATCCTTATCAAAAACTAGCAAATGTTCAATCTAAAACACGTTTTGGAGGCATGGAAAATGCAGGTGCTATTTTTTATTCTGAAAAATCTGTTACAGGTGAGTTAGATCACGAAGATTTAATAGCGCACGAAATTGCGCACCAGTGGTTTGGTAATTCCGCTTCAGAAATTGATTGGTCACATATTTGGTTAAGTGAAGGTTTTGCAACTTACTTAACGGATATATACATTTTAAAATTTAAAGGGGAAGATGCCTTTATAAATAGGCTGAAAAATCAGCGTACTGCTATTTTAAATTTTTATAAAAAAGTTCAAAAGCCTGTTATAGATACTAAAACAACCAATTATATGCAATTACTAAATGTAAACTCTTATGAAAAAGGTGCTTGGGTTTTACATATGCTTCGAAAAGAGTTAGGTGATAAAACGTTTTGGAAAGGTATCAGAACCTATTATTCAACATATAAATTTAGCAATGCCTCTACAACTAATTTTAAAGATGTAATGACCAAAGTTTCAGGTAAAAACTTAGATGTATTTTTTACGCAGTGGCTTCAAAAATCTGGACATCCAATACTTAAATCTAACTGGATTTATTTTAATAATAAAGTTCGATTGATTATTGATCAAACCCAAGARAYKGTRTTTCARTTTCCSCTTGAYTTAGAATTAATATAYARWGATGGTTCTTCTGAAATAAAAACAATTGAGGTTTCAGATAAATCTTCTCCWTTTGTYATAGAYACWTCWGGAGAAGTAAMATCAATYAAATTAGACCCAAACATAAACTTACTTCATGAACTTGATAGTAATTAATTCATACAACAACCTTTAAAATCAATTTTTAAACTTCAACTAGCTTGTAGAAATTTTAAGCTTATATTTGCAAAAAATATAAAAATGAATTTTGCCGATTTAAATTTGAACCGCTTTTTATTAAACGCCTTAGATGAGATGGGGTTTACAACACCTACACCTATTCAAGAAAAAGCCTTTTCAGTAATAATGAGTAGCAAAGATGTTGTGGGAATTGCACAAACAGGGACTGGTAAAACTTTTGCTTATTTATTACCTATATTAAGGAAACTTACGTTTTCAACTCAAAAATTTCCACGCGTTTTGATTGTGGTACCAACTAGAGAATTAGTGGTTCAGGTAATTAAAGATCTTGAAAGTCTTACACCTTATATTAATGTGAGGTTTGCTGGTGTTTATGGCGGGACCAATCTGAATAAACAAAAACAATTAGTGTATGAAGGGCAAGATATTATAGTTGCCACTCCAGGTCGCTTATTAGATTTAACGCTTGATGGTATTTTAAAACTGAAACAAATTCAAATGTTAGTGATTGATGAAGTTGATGAAATGATGAATCTTGGTTTTAGACCTCAGTTAATTACATTGTTAGATTTACTACCAAAAAAACGTCAGAGTATATTATTCTCCGCCACATTAACTAAAGATGTTGCTGGTTTATTGAATCAGTTTTTTAAATCTCCTGTTAAAATTGAAATTGCAAGTAGTGGAAGTCCCTTAGATACCATTGATCAACAGGCATATCCTGCTCCTAATTTTTATACCAAGCTTAACTTTTTAGTTCATTTATTACAAGATAGAGATACATTTACCAAGGTACTTGTATTTGTAAAAAACAAAAAACAAGCGAATATTTTGTTTGAGGAATTGGATGAAATAATTCCAGAACAAGTAGGGGTAATTCATTCTAATAAAACTCAAAACTACCGATTACGATCTATAAAAAAGTTTGAAAGAGGTTCTTTTTCAATTTTAATAGCAACTGATATTATTGCACGTGGATTGGATTTAACGGATGTAAGTCATGTAATTAACTTTGACATTCCTGAAGAACCCGAAAATTACATTCACAGAATTGGTAGAACGGGTAGAGCTGAACAAAAAGGAATTGCAATTTCTCTTTTCAGTGAATCCGAAGCTGAATATTTAGGCGAAATAGAATTGTTAATGAATACAGCAATAAATGTTTATGACCTACCTAATAACATTGAAATTTCAACTCGATTGATTGATGAAGAAATGCCAAAAATTGAACCTGAAAGAACCAGTGGGAAAAAGACCCTTACTGAACCAAGTGGGCCTGCTTTTCACGAGAAAAAGGAAAAAAATAGGCGTGTAAATTTAGGCGGTTCTTACCGAAGAGAACTCGCTAAAAAATATAAAAAACCTAAAACTAGAGGACAAAAAAGAAAATAACATTTAATCAAAAGGATAAAAAAACTCCCTCGTAAATTTAMGAAGGAGTTTTTTATTTTTATAAGTTTCCAATTGTCAACGAAATGACAATTTTATTTGTAAACTTCTTTTACAAATTSTTCRTAGTTKACTTCTTTYACTTTAAAAGTAATRTTCTCYTTRTARAARYYWARTAATTTTTGACTMACTAATTGCTCTTGYAAACGTTTAGCTTCWTCTTGATTAGWTARYACTCTTTGWACAATATCATYCAATTCTTTTTCTTCWGGATTYAWTTGACCRTATTGAGCCATTTGAGYTTTTACRAAACCTTTWGYAAARTCWTTYAATTCYTCAAAATCAATTTTRATATCRTTRTCTTTTAAMACTTTACCYTCWATTAATTGRTAACGTAATCCTTTTTCAGACTTATCAAATTCTTCAGTAGCCTCGTCAGGAGTCATTGCTTTTTCACCAGCAACAGCCATCCATTTTTTTAAGAACTCTGCGGGTAAATCAAATTTTGTATTTTCAACTAAATATTCGGTTACAGCATTTAATAATTGTTGATCTGCTTGTGTTTGGAATTGCTTTTCAGCATCTTCTTTAATTCTAGTTCTTAATTCCTCCGCAGATTTTACTACATCAGGTCCAAATACCTTATCAAATAACTCTTGATTTAATTCACCAAGTTCTGTCAAGTTAATTTCTTCAATAGTAAGTGTTACAACAACATCCAATCCGTGAATAGCATCATGGTCTAAACCCAAAGCTCCCATTAATTTATGGTCATCGGTAAAAAGACCTTTTGTTTTTAATTCAACAACATCTCCAACTTTTTTACTTATGAATTTTTTTAGGTTTGTTTTACCTTTTATATCAGCTAATTCAATCGTAGATTTTTTGTCAATTTTCTTTTCTTCATTAACAAAAGTTCCTGTAATACTTACTCCCTCTCCAACAACATCTTTAGAAATTAATTTTCCGAAACGTTTTTGAATATTCTCTACTTCCTTATCTAATAAAGCATCATCAGCAACAATATTATATTTTGTGATTTTCTTTTTAGCATCTAATTTAACTTCAAATGCAGGTGCTAAACCTAATTCAAATTCGAATGAATAATCTTCAGTATCCCAATTAAAATCGTCTTGCATTTTTGGCAATGGATTTCCCAAAATGTCTAATTTTTCTTCAGTTAAAAAATTATTCAATGATTCTTGTAGCAATTTATTCACTTCATCAATCATTATAGATTTTCCATATTGCTTTTTTACCATTCCCATTGGCACTTGCCCTTTTCTAAAACCAGGAATATCAGCCTTTTTACGGTAATCTTTTAAAATAGTTGCTACTTTGTCTTTGTAATCGGCTGCTGAAATTTCAACCTTTACTACTGCATTTAACGCATCAATATTTTCTTTTGTAATATTCATTTTGTGCTGTTTTTATCTTAAATCATTCAAAATTGGGTGCAAAATTACTCTTTTTTATGCACTTATCAACTATTTAACCTCTTCAAATTCAACTATTTTTCTTTCTTTTCTTTACAAATGAATATAAGAAAGATTGAAATATTGACAAGAGCAAACTAAATAACAAAGCAACCCAAAAACCAGCTACGTAAAAACCGTTCACAAAATAATCTGCTAGTAAGATAATTACGGCATTTATTACAAGCAAAAATAATCCTAATGTTGCTATAGTTGCTGGTAATGTAAAAAATATGAGAAGTGGCTTAACGGTAACTCTTAACAATCCTAAAACTACAGCAACTACAATAGCACTTGTATAATTTTCGATTTCAACTCCTGGTAAAAAATTAGCTATTACAACAACTGCAATTGCAGTAAGCAATATTTTAACTATTAATTTCATTTTTTAGAATTTAGAATGAGCTAACTATTAAGCTATTATTATGCCAACTTATTATTTAGGCTATAAACCTGACAACTTCATCAAAAAACTGAATTGGATTTTCTGCATGAAGCCAATGTCCTGCATTTTTGACAGTTACAATTTGAGAGTTTACAAAATGAGCAGTAATCAATGGAATATCGCCACTTGTTATATACTTTGAATTTTCTCCGCTTAAAAATAAGGTTTCACCATCAAAATGAGTAAAAGAGGGTAACCCTTCACCTACTTCTGAATTGTTTTCAGTTAARCTTTGTAAATTAAATCTAAATGCTAATTTACCCTTTGATTTCCAATACACATTTTTCAATAAAAATTGAAGAACTCCTTGTTCCTTTATATCAATTTTTAAAACCTCTTCAACTTTTTTTCTTGTTGTATGAAGTTCAAAATTAACTGCGTTCAACCCAGCTAAAATATACTCATGGTGGGGCTTGTAATACTTCGGACTAATATCTACCACTATTAATTTATGAACCAACTCGGGATAGGTAACTGCAAATTGCATTACTACTTTCCCTCCCATAGAATGCCCTAATAGAATTACTTTTTCTAATTTCGATTGTTGAATGTACTTATATAAATCTTCAACTAATAATTCGTAATCAAATTCATCGGTATGAAAACTTCTACCATGATTTCGTTGGTCTATTAAATGCACTTCAAAATTTTCAGCAAACTGAACACCAAGTGATTTCCAATTATCACTCATTCCAAAATAGCCGTGTAAAATGAGTAAAGGTTGCCCTTTACCTAAAATTATTGAATGCAAAACTTCCATCATTTAGTAGCTAATCCCAATTTATACTTGTACATATTAACCACATTTTCCAGCCCTAAATACAATGATTCTGCAATTAATGCATGGCCAATTGAAACTTCTAACAAATTTGGAACGTTTTCAGCAAAAAACTGAATATTATCCAAACTTAAATCGTGCCCAGCATTAATCCCCAAACCAAGCTTTGTAGCTAAAACAGCACTTTGTGTATATGGTTTAATAGCTTCCTTATTTCCAAGTCCATATTGGGTTGCAAAATCTTCAGTATACAATTCAATTCTGTCAGCTCCTGTTGTTGCTGCGGCCTCAATCAGTTTTAAATCTGTATCAATAAAAATAGAAGTTCTAATACCTTTTGATTTAAATTCTGAAATAATTTCTTTTAAAAAGCCCTGATGCTTTATAGTATTCCAACCAGCATTTGATGTAACTGCATCAATAGCGTCAGGAACTAAAGTAACTTGAGTTGGTTCAATTTCCAACACCATTTCCATAAATTTCGGGATTGGATTCCCTTCAATATTAAACTCGGTTGTGACTATTTTCTTTAAATCATATGCATCTTGATAGCGAATATGACGTTCATCGGGTCTTGGGTGAATCGTAATTCCTGCTGCCCCAAAATCTTGAATATCTGAAGCTACCTTTACTACATTTGGAAAATCTCCTCCTCTAGAATTACGTAAGGTTGCAATTTTATTTACATTTACACTTAACTTAGTCATACTTGAAAATGATTATTTTTAATTAGTGACCAAATTTACGAACTAAGAATATGTTTTTGGTTTTATTTTTGATTAATTTGTAGCATCCTAAGAAACGGTATGGAAACTAGCCCATATATATTGAACGAATACAAAGCCTTCACACTTGAAACAAAAGTGTCTGAGGCCAAACTGTTTTTTAACGAAACTCTTTTTTGCCATTTCCCTATTGTAAAGAATAATCAATTGATAGGTTTAATTTCTGAAAATGATATTCAAGGAATTGATGAGGAAGATAAGACGCTTAACGATTTTCAATATTTATTCAATCTATTTTTAATTCAACAAAGCATCAATTTATTAGAAATTATTAAAGTTTTCGCTTCAAATGAAACAAATTTAATTCCAGTGTTGAACAATAGAAATGAATATATAGGCTATTATGATTTAATTGAGATATTACATGTTTTTAATGCAACACCCTTTTTAAATAATGAAGGAATTGTAGTGCTTTTAGAAAAAGAAATTAGAGATTATTCATTTAGTGAAATATGTCAAATTGTTGAATCAAATAATGGTAAAATACTTGGAATTTTCATTAATGAATCTAATTCAACAACTGTTAAAATTACACTTAAATTCAGCTCTCAAGATGTAAATGAAATTTTACAATCATTCAGACGATACAATTACAATGTACTTTCTAATCATAAAGAAGATTTTTATTTAGAAGAATTAAAAGATARRAYYRAWWMWTTRSGGAAAWMMNTTAAWTRWTKAARRATSARAMWTGCWMTTWAMRRWYWWTRWWASMMWYCSKMGSAMARAWWKTAWSTTRMWKRRYKMTYTWWTWMWKYMMMWRRAMAYGSYAKARAKKKCKWWCWAKMAAWWMNTTATTATTCCGGTTTAAAAAAGCATTTAAAAGTTTCTTCCCCTAAAACTTTTTCCTCCTATAAAGAATTAGACAATTCATTCAATTTTATGTTCACAATTGGTGGAGATGGTACCATTTTAAGAGCAGTCACTTTTACTAGAGATTCCAATATTCCTATTGTTGGTATCAACACAGGAAGGTTAGGATTTTTAGCAACTGTTCAAAAGGAGCAAATTTCTGTTGCTGTTGAATTACTGTTAAAACAACAGTTTATTGTAAAAGAACGTTCCTTGCTTAGTGTAACTACATCACCAAAAATTAAAAGTTTATCCTCCTTAAATTTTGCCCTGAATGAAGTTTCAGTAAGTAGAAAAAATACAGCTTCTATGATTACGATTGAAACCTATTTAGATAATGAATATTTAAATTCATATTGGGCTGATGGATTAATTATTGCAACTCCTACAGGTTCAACTGGATATTCGTTGAGTTGTGGTGGTCCGATAATTACTCCACAAGCTAAAAGCTTTGTGATCACTCCTATTGCTCCACATAATTTAAATGCAAGACCTTTGGTAATTCATGATGGAACCAAAGTCAAATTCAAAGTTAGCGGTAGAGAAGATAAATTTTTCTTATCATTAGATTCACGTATTACAACTATTAATAGGAATACTGAAGTATGTGTAGAGAAGTCTGATTTCAATTTAAAAATGGTACAAATTAAGCAGCAAACTTTTATTAAAACACTCCGTGAAAAATTGCTTTGGGGACAAGATACCCGAAATTAATTTTAAAAGTCATTTTCAACTAAAGTAGTTCGTAGAGGCTACAATAATTTCATTTATAAGTAGTTTATCAAAAAAGACTTTGTTTAACTTCAATAAGCAACTATAATTATTTATATTTGCTCGCTATTTTATTTATGAAAAAACTAGTTTTACTTATCACATTAWCCTGTGTAACAATTACTTCTAAAGCTCAGATTAATGAACTTGGTTTTTTTGTAGGAGGAAGTAATTATATTGGAGACATTGGTTCAGAGTACTATTTAAAACCAACTAATTTTATGGGTGGAATTATTTACAAATGGAATATGAATCCTCGAGTTGCCTTAAGAGGATCCTTTACTTACGCTCAAATTTCCGCAAATGATATTGACGCAACAAATTCAGCTCGTAAAATGAGAGGCATTGAGTTTAATAATAGCATAAAAGAATTAGCAATAGGAGTTGAATTTAGTTATTTTGAATACAATTTAGACRATTAYCRAAAWACRTATACYCCWTAYTTRWTATTYGAAATTGCAGCYTTTAATTATAAMGTGGTAGAATCTGAAWCCCMTRTWGGAAGYAAACAATATCAATAYAGCTCAAAAACYTCWTTCGCYATTCCTTTCGGAATTGGTTTTAAAACAAAACTATATCGAGATTTTGCGCTAGCTGTAGAAATAAGAGCCCGATATACATTTGAAGATAGTATAGATTATAATAATTCAAAAATAGATTCATTAACCTTTGGAAATCCTACTAGTAATGATTGGTATATGTTAACCGGCATATCATTAGTTTATACGTTTGGAAGACCTGCTTGTTATACAACTCCATGATTCAATGGAAGAATTAAAAACTCAAATAGCTAAGAACCCTGTACCAAACCATATTGCAGTTATTATGGATGGTAACGGACGCTGGGCAAAACTAAAAGGAAGGCCCAGAGTTTTTGGACATAAAAATGGAGTGACTTCAGTAAAACAAGTTATTGAAGGTTGTGCTGAAGTTGGTGTTAACTATTTAACCCTTTATGCTTTTTCAACCGAAAACTGGAATAGACCTAAATTCGAAGTTAAAACTTTAATGGCACTTTTAGTTTCATCGCTCAAAAAAGAGTTAAAAACGCTGCAAAAAAATAACATCAAACTTACTACTATTGGCAATATTCAAAATCTACCTAAAAAAGCTCAAATAGAACTTTCTGACGTTGTTAAAAAAACGGAAAACAACAATACACTAACCCTAACTTTAGCCTTAAGTTATGGATCAAGAGAAGAAATTGTTAATGTTATCAAAAATATATCAAAAAAAGTTGTTAATAATCAACTTAATGTTGAAGAAATTAATGAAAAAATTATAAATAATCATTTATATACGTTTTCTTTGCCCGATGTTGATTTTATGATTCGTACAAGTGGTGAAAAAAGAATCAGCAATTTTTTATTGTGGCAATTGGCATATGCCGAATTGTATTTTACAGATACTCTTTGGCCCGATTTCAAGAAAAAAAATCTGTTTAATGCAATATTAGATTATCAAACCCGAGAACGACGTTTTGGAAAAACAAGTGAACAAATTGAAAATATCAATGAATAAACTAATTATAGCCCTTTTACYTTTTACAATTATTTTATCAAATACTGCGGTTAAAGCACAAGAAGATAAAACGAATAATTTAAAAGCTACTCAACTAAAAAAAGATACCATTGTTAAAGATAGTATCATACCAATTATAAAGAGTCCTATTTTCAAAAAAGAAAATTCCTATGAACTTGGAGGAATAACCGTTAAAGGGCTTCAAAAATTTGAAGATGAAACCGTAAAGGTCTTTACTGGACTTAAAGTTGGACAACAAATTAAACTTCCTGGTGATAAATTAACAAGTGCAATTAAAAAATTGTATGAAACCAAGCAATTTAGCAATGTAGAAGTTTACATTTCTAAAATTGATGGCAATACAGCTTACTTGGAATTTGAAGTTCAAGAATTACCACAACTTAATAACGTAACTATACAAGGCGTTAAAAAAAACAAAGCGAAAGATTTACAAGCTGACGCAGAACTTAAAAGAGGGGCAATGGTAACTGACAATTTAATTGTTACCACAAAGAACTATTKTAAAAAGAAATACCAAGAAAAAGGATTTCTAAAAACGAAAGTTCATTTAGACACCAAACCTGATACTTCAGGTGTAAATGTAGTCAATATGTTAATTCGTATTGATAAAGGAGAAAAAGTTAAAATAAAAAATATCACTTTTGAAGGGAATAAAGCCTTCAATAATAAAAAACTTAGGAAAGCCTTTAAAAACACTAAAAAAGCTTTTCTTGGAAGGTTTTGGAAAAAATCTAAATATATTGAAGCTGATTTTAAGGAAGATTTAGAAAATTTGATAACTATTTATAGTGAAAAAGGACATAGAGATGCGAGAGTATTAGATCATTCACTTACTTGGAATGATGACAATACTTTAAATTTGAACATTAAAGTTGAAGAAGGAAAAAAATACATTTTTGGTAATATTGAATTTTTAGGAAATAGGAAATATACTGATGCCCAACTTCATAGAATGTTACGAATTGAAAAAGGAGATACTTATAACGGGAAAGTTTTAAAAGAAAGAGTTATTGGTGATGGTTCTCCAGATTCACAAGATATTTCAACATTATACCAAAATAATGGATATTTATTTTCAAGAGTCTTACCTGTAGAAACTAGAATAAATAATGATTCTATTGATATTGAAATTAGAATTTTTGAAGACCAGCCAACAAAAATTAAAAAAGTGACTGTAAACGGAAATGATAAAACCAATGACCATGTAATTTTTAGAGAAATTAGAACCAAGCCTGGCTACCTTTATAGTAAAGCTGACATTATTAGAACGATTAGAGAAATTGGACAATTAGGCTTTTTTGATGCTGAGGCAATCACTCCTGATATTAATCCTAATTATCAAGACAAAACCGTGGATATTGATTATACGGTTGCTGAAAAAGGTTCAAGTCAAATTGAACTACAAGGTGGTTACGGAGGTGGTTCTTTTATTGGAACGTTAGGATTATCATTTAATAACTTTTCAGTTAGAAATCTCTTTAATAAAAAAGCATATCGTCCACTACCGATGGGAGATGGACAAACACTTGCTTTAAGATTACAACAAAGTAGGTATTATACAACTTCTAGTTTTTCTTTTACGGAACCTTGGTTAGGTGGTAAAAAACCACAATCATTTTCATTTTCAATTTATAATTCAAAACAATTTAGATACGATTATTTAACGAATAAAGTTGATAAAGACCAACGATTAAACATTGTAGGTGCGTCAATTGGACTAGGAAAACGTTTGCAATGGCCTGATAACTGGTTTACGTTATCGCAAACCATAAGTTACCAATTATATGATTTAAAAGATTACCCAATTTCGACATTCTCATTCTCTAGCGGATCATCAAATAACTTATCCTATAGTATTACTTTAGGAAGAAATTCATCTGGTCCGAATCCTATTTTCCCTAAAAGTGGTTCTGATTTTAGTATAGGAGCTAAATTAACACTTCCTTATTCCCTACTAAATAATAAGGACTATTCAAGTCTTGAAGATAAAGAAAAATACAAATGGTTAGAGTACTACAAAGCAAGTTTTAAAGGAAAATGGTATACTGCTTTAACCGAAGATTTAGTAGTTATGACCAATGCTGAATTTGGTATATTAGGAAGTTATAATCACAAATTAGGCGATTCCCCTTTTGAACGTTTTTTCGTAGGGGGCGATGGAATGGCTTCATATCAACTAGATGGTAGAGAAACTATTGCTTTAAGAGGTTATGAAAATGGAAGGCTATCATCAATTGCAGGAGGTACTATATACAACAAATTTCAACTAGAACTTAGATATCCAATCACCTTGAAACCTTCGGCATCAATTTATGTTTTAGGATTTATAGAAGGTGGTAATTCATATGACGGATTTAAAAACTTTAACCCGTTTACATTAAAAAGATCAGCCGGTTTAGGGCTTAGAATATTTATGCCAGCCTTTGGATTATTAGGAATTGATTTTGCGCATGGATTTGATCCATTACCAGGTGGTATTGAAAAATCTGGATGGCAAACTCACTTTATTATAGGACAACAATTTTAAACTAAATCTGTTATATTTGTAAATGCTTTATAAATGGCACTATTTTCTAAATATATATTAGGTATGATAAAAAAAGTTCTTTTATTTGCGTTGTTAATTTTGAGTGTCGTTTCGTATGCCCAAAAAGCGCAAAGAATTGGATTTATTGATATGGAATATATTTTAGAAAATATTCCTGAATATAAAGTTTCGCAAGCAAAAATTAATGCGAAAGCTGTAGTTTGGCAAACTAATATTGAACAACATCAAAAAAAGATTGAAGATTTAAAAGCTGAGTTAACGAATGAAAAAGTGTTGTTGACAAAGGAATTAATTATTGAAAAGGAAGAAGATATACAAATATTAGAATTTGATTTAAAAAAATTACAAGTTGATTATTTTGGCACCAATGGAGATTTATATTTTTTAAGACAACAATTGGTGAAGCCAATTCAAGATTTGGTTTACAATTCTGTTCAAGATATTGCAACAAAAAGAAGATACGATTTTATCTTAGATAAATCAAGTTCATTGATCATGCTGTATACCAATAAAAAGTTTGATATCAGTGATTTAGTTATCAAAAGTATTACAAGATCTAAAAAAGCTGCTGCTTTAAATGACAAACAACAAAACAACACCAATGCAGAATCTAGAGTTGTTAATGAAGAATCGCAAGCAAAGTTAAGTGATCGTGAAATAAAAAAAGCAGCATTGAAAAAGAAAATTGAAGATAGAAAGGCGGCTCAACTTAAAAAAAGAGAAGAATTAAAAGCAGCTATTGAAGCGAAAAGAAAAAAAAGAAAAAAAGATATTGAAGACAATACAAAAGAGAAGAATTAATTAAAAACAATGAATAGAAAATGAAAAAATTTAGAACTTTATTATTAATTGCGGTAATTACTTTAGGATTTAATTCTGTACAAGCACAAACTAAAGTTGGTCATATCAGTACCGATTTATTAATTAGTTTAATGCCTGAAACGAAAGCTTTAAATACTGAATTAGAAAAATTAAGCAAAACATACGAGAACGAATTAAAAGCTGAACAAGCAAAACTTGAAGCTAAAATTAAAAAGTTCACAGCTGAAGCTGCATCCCAAACAGATGAAGCAAATCAGCAAAGAGCAGCTGAAGTTGATAAAGATAAACAAAATTTATATCAAGCATCTCAAATTGCACAACAAGATATCGCAAAAAAAAGAGACGAGAAATTAAAGCCTATTTTAGAAAAAGCTAAAAAAGCAATTGACGAAATTGCAACTGAACAAGGTTTTACTTATGTGTTAGAAGCTTCAACGCTAATTGTAGCTAATGGTACTGATTTATTACCAGCCGTAAAAACTAGGTTAGGTATTCAATAAAAAACTACTTTCAAAAAAATCCCGCACTTGCGGGATTTTTTTTTACTTTTATTCTAATGAAAAATAACCCTATCGGTATATTCGATTCAGGAATTGGAGGCACTTCAATATGGAAAGAAGTAATAAAACTACTTCCAAATGAAAACACCATCTATTTAGCCGATAGTAGAAATGCTCCCTATGGAGAAAAATCATCCCATGAGATTATTTCATTATGCATAAAAAACACCGAACTTTTAATTTCTAAAGGTTGTAAACTTATAATTGTTGCCTGTAATACCGCAACAACAAATGCCATAGATCATCTAAGAAAAAACTATAACATCTCTTTTATTGGAATTGAACCCGCAATAAAACCTGCAGCTCTTTTTAGTAAAACAGGTGCAATTGGTATTTTAGCCACTAAAGGAACATTAAGTAGTAAGTTATTTGAAAAAACAGCTAATGAATATACCAAAAACATCACAACAATTGAGCAAGATGGCGAAGGATTAGTAACACTTATTGAAGAAGGTAAATTAAACTCAAATGAGTTAAATAACTTGTTAAGAAACTACTTAACACCAATGCTAAATTTTAATATTGATCATTTGGTTTTAGGCTGCACACATTATCCATATTTAATTCCACAGATAATAGAAATTTTAGGCTCAACTGTAAAAATTATTGATGCTGGTGAGGCAGTAGCAAAACAGACCAAAGCTATTTTAGCGGTACAAGAACTTCTGTCTAACTCATTAGAAAAAAGCAGCCACTATCTTTACTCAAATACACAAACGAAGGTTTTGTCAGAAATGTTAAGTGATGTTTCTGCAAACTTCTCCGTTAACAAATTAGACTTTTAACCACTTATTTTGCGTTAGGGATGGAACAATTTATTTGAGCTCTTTTTTAGTTATTTTAGTTAACTACAAAAAGCGAGTTGTGAGAGCCCGACCCAAAGGGAAACGCCCAAAAATTACTTATACCAACCAGCATATTTTACATAATTATCAGCAATTCTATTAATTTCTCCCGAAATTAACTCTTCACTAATATCCTTCACTTTTTTAGCAGGAACACCTGCATATATACTCCCTGATTGTACATGAGTTCCCTTGGTAACAACAGCTCCAGCAGCTATAATTGAATTACTCTCAACAATACAATCATCCATAATAATAGCGCCCATACCCACCAAAACATTGTCGTGTAGTGTACATCCATGAACCAAAGCATTATGGCCTATGGAAACATTATTGCCAATATTAGTAGGTGATTTTTTGTAAGTTGCATGTATTACAGCACCATCTTGAACATTCACTTTATTACCTAATTTAATATAGTGTACATCACCTCTAATAACCGCATTATACCAAATACTACATTGATTACCCATCTCTACTTCACCTATGATAACCGCATTTTCAGCTATAAAACAATCTCTACCAATTATTGGTTTTTTTCCATTTAATTCTTTAATAATCATGTAATATTGTATTAAAATGAAGCATTTATATTGGGGCAGCCACCTCTACGAGGTTCTCTACATCCAAAATTATATCCTAAAGAAATTTGATGATATCCTGCATCATCAAATAAAATTTCTCCTGTTTGCTTTGTATAAGTATATGATACCATAAATTTTTGAAAATTCACTCCTACAATGGGAGTTAAGTAATTTAACTCTTCGGTAGCTGCATTATCAAAACCTCTTCTATATGAAAAAGCAGCCCAAAGCTGAGCATTTGAAACTTTCTTATACACTTTCATATTGAAATCTACAAACTGCTCACCTGTTCTTTCTATAACTTGTGCCATAATTGATGGCTCTAACTGAAAACTTTTTCCTTTACCGTAGTAATATCCTAAAGTCACTAAATATCTTCTTAAATTAAACGACTCTTTATCACCATATAAATTACGAGCAGATAACATTATATTTTTTGCTGTAACATACGAAAAGAAGCCTTTATTATGATAAGCCATCCCTATATCGGCATTAAAATAATTCTCACTTTGAACTATTCCAGAAATCACTAAATCAGGTATTACAAACGAACTTTCATCTACCTTATTATTAACTGCCATAAATGATAAACCAAACGATAATTGGTGTGCATCTTCATTACGCCCTAAATTAATATGATAAGCATACGTACCCTGAACACCTTGTTGAGAATGGTATCCGTTTTTATCATTAAATAAAATAAAACCAACACCTGTGTTTTCTCCAACCCGTAAATGCGTACTTAAGGTTTGAAGCGTTGGAGCATCATCAATACCACTCCATTGACTACGTGCTGTTAATCTGATTTTACCACAATTTCCAACACCTGCAGCCGCCGGATGTACTAAATATACATTGTCAGACAAGTAATCGGAATAAATTGGCAATGTTTCTTGAGCTCTACCTGAAAAAGAATGCAACCCTAAAAAAACAAATATAATAACAGTAGCGGCCTTCATTTTTAACTAATATTGCCCAAATATAATTAATATATTTTTTTTACATATAACTATACTTACTTTATTGTTTTAAATTTTAAAAGAGTGATAACACTTTCCCTTTTGCATCTTCGTTTCGTCCAATATAAACCTTGATCTTTAGATAATTTAAAACTTTTAACAAGGTATTGAACATATAATCATTTTCTGAATCACCTATAAATAACACACTATTAATTGCGGTTTTACTTAAACGCGTTCCTCTAATTAATTCCGATTTCTTGATACCATTTATCTCCATTGTATTTAAAATAATTTTGGCAATTTGTTCTTTCCTGTGTATTTCAGATAAATTAATGGTTACCATAAATAGATGATCTTTAAATTGGTTCTTCTAATTTACAGGTTTTTAGTTAACTAAATGAATCTTTTTTTAATAGATTTTGATAAAAAAACTTTTTATTTTGTCATTCCTAAACTTTAAAAAAGTGAAAAATCATGAATTTTCGTGAGCGTACTTTTTTTAATAAGTCTAAGTTGTCAATTAAACGACTACTAAAATGTATTTAAAGTTGCATAATTATATAAAAATGAACCAAGAAAATATAACATCTCAAAAGAAAAGTTGTATATCTTTGAATTTATAAATAAACCTATTATGAGCTATTATTTTAGTACAACTATTAAAAATACCACTTTCAATAGTGCAAAAGAAAAAGTAGTTGAAGAATTACAAAAACAAGGTTTTGGTATTTTAACGAACATCAATATAAAAGAAACTTTAAAGAATAAAATAGATGTCGATTTTAGACCCTATGAAATATTAGGCGCTTGTAATCCACATTTTGCCCATCAAGCTTTGTTAGCTGAAGATAAAATAGGAATTATGTTACCCTGTAACGTAGTTATTGAAGAAATTAGCGATGGTACTATTGTAGTGTCGGCTGTTGACCCTATTGCTTCAATGGTGGCGGTTCAGAATAATAATTTAGRAGAAATAGCAATGGAAGTTCAACAGAAATTAAAAAGAGTAATTGATAATTTATAGYATAATATCACTTTTTACTTCTACTTTTTAACATACTTTTAATACCAACTAAATAATAAATTATATCTTTGCAACTTATTATGAAGCAAATCTTCAAAAAAATATTAGCTATTTCAATGACTTTTGTATTGTTATTCTCTACAATGTCGTTTACGATTAACGATTATTATTGCGGTGGTAACTTAGTTGATAGCTCTATTTTTCCTAAAGATGATTTTTGTGATACAACAATGCAAATGCCTGTATCAATGCATGATGAAGATTGTACTATCAAAGCTGATACTTGCTGTAATATTGTGGTGAAAATTGTTGAAGGACAAAATGAATTAAAGTCCAATTTCTCAAAATTAAATTTTGAACAACAACAATTCATTGCTTTATTTACATATTCTTATATTAATTTATTTGAAGGATTTGATACTACTATCATTCCTTTTAGAAATTATTTACCCCCAATTGTTGGTAAAGACATAACTGTTCTTTATCAAACTTTTCTTATTTGATTTTTAAATTTATTTAGTACATCTTGGATTATAAGATCATATATTTGATCTACTAATCTTGTAGCTGTTTAATTGTTGATTTACCTAAATAATGTAAATCCTCAATAAACTAATTAAATAATAAAAATTCAAATGCAATATGCTTAATAAAACTATACGCTATTTCCTTGAAAACAAGCTAATAACATTCATTTTACTCTTTTCTTTTATAGTAGGAGGATATGTAACTGCTCCKTTTAACTGGGAAGATTCTWTAATAGAACGTAATCCGGTACCTGTTGATGCCATACCAGATATTGGTGAAAATCAACAAATTGTTTTTACAGAATGGATGGGGCAATCACCTCAAGACATTGAGGATCAAATCACTTATCCATTAACAACTGCATTACTTGGGATTCCTAATGTTAAAACCATTAGAAGTAATTCAATTTTYGGSTTKTCAAGTATYTATATCATTTTTNNNGAAGATNNNRTTGAWTTCTAYTGGAGTMGAASYMGWATYMTWGAAAARTTAAATTCATTACCYSCMRRWWYGKTKCCMRAWGAWGTRAAMCCRKCAYTGGGACCMGATGCWACYGCWTTAGGSCAARTATATTGGTACACTTTAGAAGGTAGAGACCCTAAAACAGGTGAACCAACAGGTGGTTGGGATCCACAAGAGTTACGAACCATACAAGATTTTTATGTACGCTATTATTTAACTGCTGCAAGTGGGGTTTCTGAAGTTGCCTCCATTGGTGGTTTCTTGAAGGAATATCAGGTAGAAATAGATCCAGTTGCAATGAAAGCCAATAATGTGGATATTAAAATGATCATGGATGCTGTTAAAAGTAGCAATCTTGATATTGGAGCACAAACATTGGAATATAACAAAGTGGAATATCTAGTTCGTGGATTAGGGTATATTAAATCTCTAGAAGACCTTGAAGAAAGCGTTGTTACAGTAAGGGATAATGTWCCTATACGATTAAAAGATGTTGCTAAAATTCAATTCGGACCTGAAACACGTAGAGGAGGATTAGATAAAGGTGGTCAWGATGCTGTTGGAGGAGTTGTTGTTGCTCGCTATGGAGCAAACCCYAAAGCCGTAATTGAAAACCTTAAAAAKAAAATTGAAGAAGTTGCTCCTGGATTGCCTTCTAAAACGTTGGCTGATGGAACAGTTTCAAAAGTAACCATCRTTCCTTTTTATGACMGATCAGGDTTAATTCAAGAAACTCTDGGAACHTTAGAATCTGCACTTTCACACGAAATTTTAATYAGTATTCTTGTTGTGCTGGTGCTGGTGCTAAATTTAAGGGCGTCCATATTAATTTCAAGTATTTTACCMGTTGGTGTRYTAATGACCTTTATTTTAATGAAATACTTTAATGTAGATGCAAATATTGTTGCATTGTCAGGTATTGCCATTGCAATTGGAGTCATGATTGATGTAGGGATTGTCTTTACTGAAAATATTGTTCGGCATTTAGAAATGCCAGAAAATGAAGGTATAGGTGGTAAAAAATTAGTTAAAGTAATTTATGAAGCAACTACAGAAGTTGCAAGTGCTGTAATTACAGCTTTAGCAACTACAGTTGTAAGTTTCTTACCTGTTTTTGCAATGCAGGCTTCAGAAGGAAAGTTATTTAGACCACTAGCATTTACAAAGACTTTTGCATTAATTTCTGCATTGTTTATTGGAATAATGTTTATACCAGCTATTGCAAATGTATTGTTCTCAATTAAACCGAATAAAAAGAAAGCAAGTCGAATTTTTAATTCTCTTTTAATTGGTTTTGGGATTGTATTTTTATTTAGTTACGGAAGTATTATTGCCATTGCATTAATCGGTTTTGGACTAAATAATATACTAGCTCAAAAACAAGATTGGAATTTGTTTGATGGTAAAATTAAATTTAAGTATACCGAAAAGCTGGCCAATTATATAAATATTGCTATTACCMTAATAATACTTGTTTACTTTTTAACAATTGAGTGGATGCCGTTAGGAGCAAATAACTCAACTTTTGTAAACTTTATTTTTGTAATCATCATTATTTCTATTGTATTAGGACTATTAATGACTATCGTTCATTTTTACTCTAATATTTTAGAATGGTGTTTAGATAACAAGAAGAAATTTTTAATGATTCCTGTCTCGGTAGTTTTCTTGGGAGCTTTTATTTGGTTAGGCGTAGGTAAAGTATTTAGCTTTATGCCCGATTCTGTAAAAGACAACGTGGTTTGGAATAGTTTGGAAAATACATTTCCTGGTTTAGGAAATGAATTTATGCCTGCATTAAATGAAGGGTCATTTTTATTAATGCCAACCACAATGCCTCACTCATCTGTTTCAGAAAATATGGAGGTAATTGCTGATCTTGATATGCATTTGGCTTCCATTCCTGAGATAGAAACTGTAGTAGGTAAATGGGGTCGAGTAAATTCAGCGTTAGACCCTGCTCCAACGTCTATGTTTGAAAATACAATTAACTATTATCCAGAATTTAAATTGGATGTAGATGGTCGCAAAATAAGATTTAAAGTAAACGATGATGGCGCTTTTGAATTAAAAAATGGGGATACTTATAAATATGGTGAAGATAAATTTAAAAAAATAGCTCTCGAAGAACTTATTTTAGATGAGGATGGAAAATATTTTAGACAATGGCGTACAAAAATTAAAAACCCAGATGATATTTGGCAAGAAATTACCAAGCATTCTAAATTTCCTGGATTAACAGCCGCACCAAAATTACAGCCAATCCAAACACGTTTAATTATGTTGGCTACAGGAATGCGAGCTCCAATGGGAATTAAAGTATTTGGACCAACATTAGAAACTATTGAAAARGTAGGRTATGAATTAGAATCYATCYTAAAAGAAGTTCCTAGTATCAATCCTCCTACTGTATTTGCCGACCGTGTAGTTGGAAAACCATATCTTGAAATTAACCTAAACCGACGAGCAATGTCACGTTACGGTATMACAATTAAAAATTTACAAGAAATAATTGGGGTTGCAATTGGRGGTAAAAAATTGACCACAACGGTTGAAGGWAGAGAGCGATTCTCTGTTAGAGTTMGATATGCWAGAGAGTAYAGGGACAATCCAGATGATATAAAAAAGATTTTAATCCCAACTCCTTCAGGATCTCAAGTTGAACTTGGTGAATTAGCTTCAATAGAATATGTAAGAGGTCCTCAAATTATTAAAAGTGAAGATACATTCTTAACTTCATACGTAATTTTTGATATGAAACAAGGWTTTGCKGAAACWGATGTTGTWKWAGAWGCYCAAGCTTTAATTCAAGAAAAATTAGATAGTGGTGAGTTTGTATTRCCTGATGGTGTTACTTATMGATTTACAGGTAATTACGAAAATCARATTAGAGCTTCAAAACGACTCATGATTGTSGTTCCAATYTCTCTAGTTGTAATCTTATTGATTCTATATTTCCAATTTAAATCTATGGTCCCAGCCTTAATGGTATTTACAGGRATATTTGTTGCCTTTTCTGGTGGATTTATTATGCTTTGGTTATATGGTCAAGATTGGTTTCTTAACTTTTCAGCATTTGGCGTCCCTATGCGAGATTTATTCCAACTCCACACCATTAATTTAAGTGTCGCCGTTTGGGTAGGATTTATTGCCTTATTTGGTATTGCAACAGATGATGGTGTTATTATGGGAACTTACTTAACTCAAACCTTTGATAGAGAGAAACCAAAAACTGTTAAAGCAATTAGAGCGAGTATTTTACAGGCTGGTTCAAAAAGGGTAAGACCCGCTATGATGACAGCTGCAACTGCTATTATCGCATTAATACCTGTTCTTACCGCTACTGGTAAAGGAGCCGATGTGGTAATTCCAATGGCAATTCCATCTTTTGGTGGAATGTTATTACAGGTAATGACCATGTTTGTTGTACCTGTTTTATATAGCATGTGGAAAGAAAATGGATTAAAGAAAGAATTAAAACAAGATAACGCCTAAATATAAAGTTATGATTATAAAAACTTATAAATTAATTTTCTTGAGTTTAACTTTAATGCTAAGCATTAACACCTATAGCCAAGAAAACTTAAATACATATTTAGATACAGCTGCCGAAAATAATCCTGGTTTAAAATCTAAATTCAGTGAATATATGGCCGCTATGGAAAAAGTACCTCAAGTAGGTACTTTACCAGACCCTACAGTAGCATTCGCCTATTTTATAGAACCTGCGCAAACAAAAGTAGGCCCTCAAGAGTGGAAATTTAATTTAGCTCAAAGTTTTCCTTGGTTTGGATTGCTTAAGGCTAAAGAAGATGTTGCGACAGAGTTTGCTAGTGCAAAATTTGAAGAGTTTGAAAACACAAAATCAAATCTATTTTTTGAAGTTAAAACAGCTTATTACAATTATTATTTTATTGAAAAAGCGATTACTATAACTAAAGAAAATATTGAAATTCTTGAAATATTTAAACGYTTGTCATTGGTTAAAATTGAAGCTGGAACAGCAACTGTTGTCGACGAACTTCGTGTTGAATTAGAAYTGAATGATTTAGGAAAYCAATTGGARCTTTTTATTGATACCAAATTTAGCTTTCAAGTTAAATTTAACAATTTGTTAAATAGAAATAGAAATGAACATATTATTGTTCCTGAATTATTATGGCAAGATGAACTTTCAAAAGATAAATTAAACATTCTTGATGAAATTTATGCTGCCAACCATGAATTAAAAAGTATCGACTACAAATTTGATGCCTTTTTAAATCAAGAAGTTGTYGCWAAAAAAGAAGGAATGCCMAAATTTACAATTGGACTTACGTACAATGTAATAGGTAAAGATCCTGCTTCTTCYGTTTCAAATAATGGTCAAGATTCATATGTGTTTCCTTCTATAGGATTGAAAATTCCWTTGTATAGAAAAAAATATAAAGCATTAATTAAGGAAGCTCAATTTATGCAAGATGTTCAAAAATCTAAAAAAGAGAATAAAAAAAATGTTTTAAGTGCTGTTTTTGAAAAYACATTTAAAGATTTTAGTGATAGTAACAGACGTATTAGCTTAAATAAAAGGCAATCMAATATTGCTAAAAAAGTRYTAGATCTTTTAATAACTGATTATTCAACAAATTCAAAAGACTTTGAAGAAGTACTAAGAATTGAACGTCAATTATTAAAATACGAAYTAGCWYATSAAAAAGCRATTACWGATAAAAATGCWGCWGTWGCATTTATGAATTAYTTAACWGGAAAATAAAAAGTCAAATCATGAAAAAATATAAAAATTATAGTATAGCCGTCGGTATTTTAATTATCGGCATTGTGTTGGGAAACTTGTTCTCTGGAGGGAATTCTGAAGTTACTCATAAGGAAGTAGATCACGAATATACTCAAGACCCTGTAACCAAGTTATGGACTTGTGCTATGCACCCTCAAATTAAATTAGAAGAACCTGGCAACTGCCCAATTTGTGGAATGGAATTGGTTCCTTTAGAAGAAGAAGGAGTTTCTTCAAAAGAAAAAAGGGATCCAAATGAAATTGTAATGAGCGAAGAGGCTATTCAACTTGCAAATATTCAAACCTCTATTGTTGAAAAAAGTGAAGCTGTAAAAGAAATCCACTTATTAGGTCGAGTACAAGCAGATGAACGAAAATTATTCTCTCAGGTTTCTCATATTCCAGGACGAATTGAACGATTGTATGTGAATTTTACTGGGGAGAAAGTTTCAAAAGGACAAAAAATTGTACGTATTTATTCTCCTGAATTAATTTCAGCACAAAAAGAATTATTTGAAGCAATAAAATCAAAAGATATTTACCCTCAATTATATAAAGCTTCTCGTAATAAATTAAAATTATGGAAATTAAGCGATGTACAAATAAATGAAATTGAAAAGTCAGGAATTGTGCAAGAGGAAATAGATATTTTGTCTGATCACACAGGATATGTAATGCATCGCAATATTGAGCTTGGAGATTACATTAAGTCAGGCGGAAAATTATTTCAGATTGCTAATTTAAGTTCTGTTTGGGTAATGTTTGAGGCATATGAAAGTGATATCCCATGGATCCAGTTAAATAATGTTGTTGATTTTACGATTCAGGCAATTCCTAACAAAACTTTTAAAGGTAAAGTGACCTATGTAGACCCTTTTGTTTCTTCAAAAACAAGAATTGCAAGAGTTCGAGTTGAGCTTCCCAACCCAGGCTACAAGTTATTACCAGAAATGTTTGCAACTGGAATTATCAATGCGGTATTACCAAATGTCAATGGCGCCATATTAATACCTAAATCGGCAGTACTTTGGACTGGTAAAAGAGCTGTTGTTTACGTTAAAGTACCACATGAAAAAACAACTTCTTTCCTATATAGAGAAATTTTGTTAGGTGAAGATGCAGGTCAGTTTTATGTTGTTAAAGAAGGGTTAAAAGAAGGTGAAGTTGTTGCAACTAACGGCGTATTTAGAATTGATGCTTCTGCCCAATTAGTTGGTAAAAAAAGTATGATGAATCCTGATGGAGGAAAAGCAAATTTAGGACATGCTGGTATGGACATGGGTGGAAGCTCAAAGAAAAAAGGATCAAAAATGAGTGATAGCGAAATGGAAGGTATGGATCAATCAAAATCCAGTGAAAAAATAGATCATTCCAAAATGAAAAACACTACTGACCACTCTAAAATGACTACTAGAATTACAGTCGCTAATGAGTTTAAAAAACAATTAGAAATTGTTTTTAATCAATATATTTCTTTAAAAGATGCACTTACCAACGACGCTAGTGATGTAACCAAAACAGCTGCTAAAGAGATATTGAATGCAATGGTAAAGGTTGACATGAAACTTTTAACAGATCACGAAGCTCATAACCATTGGATGACTATTAGCAAGGAAATAAAATCATCAGCAACATCTATTTCTGAAACTAACGACATAATAATACAAAGAGGTCATTTCAAACACTTATCTGCTCATTTAACAAAGGCTGTAAAACTATTTGGTGTAAACCAGAAAGTATACGAACAATTTTGTTCAATGGCTGATAATAAAAAAGGAGCATATTGGTTGAGCCTGAATAAAAAAATTAACAACCCTTATTACGGCACTAAAATGTCGAAATGTGGGGAAACCAAAACAATAATAAATTAATAAGTTTTAAGAGTACAAACATTTATAATAATAATTTAATAAAAATAGAAAAATGAAAACAAAAATTTTAACAGTATTACTTACAATAGGATTATTCGCACTTTCAACAGTACAGGCTCAAGAAAAAAAAGATGATTCTACAAAAAACAAAATGGACCATAGTAAAATGGATCATAGTAAAATGGATCATAGTAAAATGACAAAAACCTTTGTTTGTCCAATGCACCCTGAAGTAACTAGTGACAAAGAAGGTGAATGCCCTAAATGCGGTATGACTTTAGTTGAAAAAAAGATGGACAAGAAAATGATGAAACATGACAAAATGGATCATAGTAAAATGACAAAAACCTTTGTTTGTCCAATGCACCCTGAAGAAACCAGTGATGAAGCAAGTGAATGCCCTAAATGTGGTATGGCTTTAGTTGAAAAAAAGATGGATAAGAAGATGAACCATAAAAAAGAAAATAAGCATAAAGAACACAAACATTAAATACAAATCTTAGTATAAAGAAAAAGGAGTGTACACAACCACCTGTATAGATTTGAAACTATGCAATTTATAGTCAGCGTTAAACTTACATTCTTTTTTCTTTTTTAAATATTAATTAATAATAATACAATTATGAAAAAACGAATCGCAATTTTAGTTACAGGAATAGTACTTCTTGGTTTTGTGAGTTGCAATACACAAAATAAAAAAACGAATGAAACTAGCGTAGAAGTTAAAACTACTGAGGTTAAAACAAAAAAAGAAGCAAAACTTAAAACAAGCCTAGTATGTTTTGTGAACAATAAATTTATGGGTATCGATCAATTTCCCGTTGAATTTGAAGGAAAAASATATTTTGGGTGCTGTCCAGATTGTGTAGTTAAACTCAAAACCATTAGAGAAGTACGTTATTCATTAGATCCATTAACTGGTGTAGAAGTTGACAAAGCTCTCGCATATATAGTAATTGCACCTCATGGCAATAACGATGTTTTATATTTTGAGTCAAAAGATAACTATTTAAAATTCACAAAACAGCTATAAATCACCTCAGAAAATCAGTTAGCTTTACTGAATATTATTTAAGCCCTGTAAATTAGAAAACGGGTTTGAAATTAGGAATCTAGAACAACCTTAAATCATAGCGCATTCCGTTTTCTATTGCAGGCACTAAATAAAAATAACCAAATTTTAGTTCATTTTCAATAAAAGAACTACTTTATGATTAAGAAATATTGCCCTAAATAATTATGTATCTTTGAACAATAAATAACATTTTTGGTTATTTTATCAAATCAAAAGTAACTAATTAATACTAAATTAAACAATAATACTAACTCTTAAAATGAAAAAAATGAAAAAATCAATCTATGTAATCGCGCTTTCTGTATTGTTTTTAAGTGCATGTAAAAATGACAAAAAACCAGCTGAATCAAAAGAGGCTCCAACTCAAGAGATGCATATGGAAGAAGCAGATGCCCACGACCATGGAGATCATGACCATGATGCTTCCAAAAGTGAAAGTTCATCAAAAGAAGATCGAGGTATTACCGCTACAACCGAAAAAAGTAATGCAACATCAGCAATTATTGACGGTTATCTGCAAATTAAAAATGCGTTAGTTGCAGATAATAAAGATGGTGCTGCTGAAGCTGGGACTGTATTACTTACTGCATTTTCTAATTTTGATATGAAACAGTTAACCGAAGATCAACATAAAGAATATATGGAAATTGTTGAAAATGCAAAAGAACAAGCTGAGCACATTGTAAAAAGCCCAATTGACCACCAAAGAGAACACTTAGAGGTATTAAGCAATGACGTAAATGATTTAATTGCATTATTAGGTACAGATAAAACATTATACCAAGTTTTTTGTCCTATGGCTAATGGAGGTGAAGGTGCTATGTGGCTAAGTGAAATTGAAGCTATTAAAAATCCTTTTTATGGTAGTAAAATGCTTAAATGTGGTAAAGTGCAAAAGAAAATTAACTAAATGAAGGTTGTTAAAAAAATTCTTATTTTTTTATTAATTGTGTTTGTAGGAATACAATTTATTCCCACATCTCACAATCAAAGTACTGAAACTTTAGAGACTGATGTCACTAAATTTTTTGATGTCCCTCAAAATATTCAAGCGCTCCTAAAAAAGTCGTGCAACGATTGCCATAGTAATAATACCTACTACCCTTGGTACAGCAAAATTCAACCTGGAGGTTGGTTTTTAGAAAAACATATTAAAGAAGGTAAAAAAGAACTTGACTTTAGTGAATTTGGTAGCTATTCAAAACGGAAACTARAAAGTAAATTAAAATCTATTATTAGTCAAATACGAGATGATAAAATGCCGATGACATCTTATACTATACTACATTGTAATGCCAAGCTTTCTGAAAATGAAAAAAAAGAACTAATGGATTGGGCAACCAACTTAAGAAATGGCTTAAAATAACTAATTCCAATTATAACTTAAACCATAAAACATGAACATTTTAAAATCAATTTCAACTATTTTTGTAATATCACTTTTTATTTCAAGTTGCAATCAAGCTCCTAAAACTGAAATTACTGATATAGCAGCCGAACAAGAAGCAGTTAAAACTGTTTTGAAATCTTATAAAGATGCGATTCAAGACTTAAACGCAGAAGCAACCTTAGATTTATTTACTGCTGATTCACAAGTGTTTGAATCTGGTGGCTCAGAGGGGTCGTACACCAATTATTTAGAGCATCATTTAGGTCCTGAATTACACCACTTCAACAGTTTTATATTTTCTGATTATAAAATAAGTGTCTTGGTTGATTTACCATATGCATTTGCTACAGAAACTTATATTTATACGATTGACTTAAAAGCAAATGAAGAAAAAGGAAGASCAGCBCAAATAATTAATAAAAAAGGGGTGGCTACTTCAATATTAAGAAAAACTGATGGTATTTGGAAAATTATGAAAACTCATTCATCATCAAGAGCAAATAGAAATAGCGGACATTAATAAGTTCTTATTATAAATTTGTAAAGCCAGCTAAAATTTTAGCTGGCTTTTTTATTTCATCTTTTTTGATTTTTTAAACAATTAGTCAATTTATTTTAAAATAAATAAAAATTGAATTTTACTTTTTTTATCTAAACGCTATAATTTAATTCCTTTATTAATACTCATAAAACATTACAAAAGAGACTAGTAGATGTTTTTATCTTCTTTAGATATTTATTAAAACGGGTGATAAATATCATAGATTTATTCATAAACACTACTTAAATTTGCAGTACTATTACTAACTATTTTGAAATTGAAAGATTTAATATTAAAATTTAAGGCACTTTTCTTTACATTTATTGTACTGTTCTCCTCCTCTTTTGTTTTGGTCGAGGATCATTACTGTTGTGGTGAATTAATTGATTTTTCTTTATTTGGAAATGCTGATGTTTGTGACATGGATATGCCAACTTGTGAGTTAGGAGATATCAATAAAACAGTTTCAGAAGATACATGTTGTTCAAGCAACAAACAATTTAAAATGGGTGGAATTTTTAAATTTAACCCAGGTAGTAATCAAGCTTTTCAACAACTAGTAGTAGTTCCTATGAACTACCAATATACAACAAACTTAAATGTTAGTTTAACTAGCAAACAACAGAACTATAAAGACTATCGCCCCCCTTTAATTACTAGGGACATATTAGTTATAGTTCAGCGCTTCCTTATTTGATACCCTTCAATGTAATTAATTCTTTAAACACGTTAAAATAAAGAATTGATTAGTTGAAATACACTTAAACATAAAAGGTAAACAATTACGCCTATAAAATTAATTCTGTTTATAAAGAATTGATTTGACTACATATGTTTAAACAAAAAACAACTACATATTAACATACAATTAAATCATAAAAAAANTGAAAAAAATATCAACAATTTTATTTGTTGTCACAGTACTTGCAATTACCTCAAGTAGTTTTGCACAAAGTACGTGGGTTGCTCCAAAAAGCGCAGACGCTATTGAGAACCCATTAAAAAACGATGTAACATCAATTAAAAAAGGTAAGGCATTATATGCACAATTATGTGCAATATGTCATGGAGATAAAGGGAAAGGTGATGGCATGGCCAGTGTAGCCTTAAGCCCAAAGCCTGCAGACTTTAGAAAGGAACAATTTTATAAGCAAACAGATGGTGCTATTTTTTGGAAATTAACAGAAGGTAACACTCCTATGGCTCCTTATAAAGATGCAGTTTCAGAAACGCAAAGATGGCAATTAGTAAATTATATTAAAACATTTAAAAAGTAATCAAATGAAAAAAATACTATTAATATTAGCAGTATTTATTGCAGCAGGTAATATGTACTCGCAAGAAAAAAACAATTCAAAAGAATCTCGATTTATGATAAGAGGGTACGGTAGTGCTTCTTTTATTTCGCTAGATTCGGCAGATGAAGAGAACTCTGGATCTTCTTTTAATATGGGAACTTTTGCACCGATATTTATGTACAAATTATCAGATAAATTAATGTTCGAATCCGAATTGGAATTTGGATACGAAGATGGTGAATTGGAGGTAATGGTAGAATATGCAAATCTTACCTATGTCTTAAATGATTACATGACGGCTAGAGCAGGTAAATTCCTATTGCCATTTGGTACATTTGTAGAACGTTATCACCCATCTTGGATCAATAAACTTGCTACTGCACCATTAGGATTTGGACATGGAGCAATTTCTCCTTCATCAGGAGTTGGTGTTGAGTTAAGAGGTGCTTTTGATGCCGGAGGTTCTAAATTCAATTATGCAGTATATGCTACAAACGGACCGGTATTAAAAACCGATGAACATTCAGCTGGAATGTTAGCTTTTGGAAGCACAGCTGATAATAATAAAAACAAGGCAATAGGAGGTAGAGTAGGTTACTTACCGTTCTCTGATTCTTCATTAGAATTAGGATTCTCTTTTATGAATTCTAAAGCAGGTGATGCTCATTCTGATTATGAAGATATTAAGGCTAATCTTATAGCTTATGATTTCTCTTACATCAAAAAAATAAATCCTTTAGGTGGTATTCTTGATATAAAAGCGCAGTACAATAAATCAATTGTTGACGATGCCATTTATATTAACACACACTCAGATGGTGATATTGAAGAACTCGTATTTAACGACAATGAAAGCTCGGCTTATTACGCACAAGTAAGTTACAAACCAACCATGTCTAGTAATGATTTTATCAAAAACTTAGAATTTGTTGGGCGTATTTCAAATATTGAAACTCCAGATGCTTCTCCAGAAACTTATAAAAAGGATTCTAAAACTTTTGGAATTAACTATTGGCTAAGTTGGAGATCAGCAATTAAATTCAACTATCAAGTGGTTGATGGTATAGGAGGTCACGGACCAGTAGATGRTAAAATATTCACAGTTCAATGGGTAATTGGTCTTTAATCTTTAAAAACATTAAAATTATGAAAGCATTTAAATTTATAGCAATAATCGCAATTATTGCAACAGCAACAATCTCTTGYTCACCAGAAAGAGCAGCATTGGTACAAAACAAACCAGGAGTACAATTATGGGGTGAAAATTGTATGAGGTGTCACAATGCACCTTCTCCATCAGCATTTAATAATGCTGATTGGACAGCAATCCAGTTACATATGCAAGTTAGAGCAAATTTAACAGCAAAAGAATCTCAAAAAGTTTTTGATTTTCTAAGATCTGCTAATTAATATAGCCCAAAGACAAGTGAAAAATCGTCTAAAATTAATTTTTTAGACGATTTTTTTTATCTAATTATTATATTGATTATTGAGAAAGATTAAAATGCAATTCTCCAATGTCTTTTTGGCTTATTCTTTTCTTTTTCAGTTCTTATATCCGTACAATTTGAGAGCGTTGCTCTTTTTTGAAAATCTAACATTGTTYGAYKCTTCCAATGRCTAAGATTWGTAGAATCAATATCSYTAATATTRTTCTCCATTTTAKTRAAATCAAATTTYACCTTTGTAAAGTTACTCTTCAAAAYAACRCTAYTWTYTGWRAACGAYATCAWMAATAATGTATCTAYATTTTGYTCAAATGAATCGTTGKYWACTCCTGAAATTATYAACGTATTGTTTTCAATCTTATTTTTAAATAATGAAATTTCATTATTTTTTTTTGATAACATTAACATATAATCATAATCAATCTTATATTCTCTATATTCCCCATCTCTAAAACATTTATTCCAAGTACCTACAATTGGGTTTGGTTCTTTTTTGATTTGACATGCTTGTAGTGTAATAMYKRWWAWKMKKAGCGTTATATTTTTCATTGAACTGAAGGTATGAAATTATTATATACTAATTTTAACTCTGTATATCCATAAATAAATAGCTCAAAAACTACCATTAAAACAATGGATAAGAAAGAGTAAGAAAAATGAGGCTTTACCCAAAGTTACAAAATATAATGCTTTGATCGTATGATAATTATCAAGTGACGGTCAGCTATTATTAAAGATGATAATCTAAACCCACAAATTACTAGGTAGATTCTTTATAACATTTTTATAATGGGTTGCTAAAAAAAACAACCAATTTTATTCAAATTGATTGTAAGATGATGCTTTGAAAACTGTTTCTAAAATTAATTTTACAGCTTCCATAAATCCTTTTTTAAGTTTTTAGTTTAAAGGTTTTCAGCCAACCAATCTCCTACTTCACTTGTTTTATAAGCTTTATTATTACCCGATAAGTCTTCAGTTACAATTCCTTCGGCAAGTGATTTATTGACAGCATTTTTAATGGCTTCAGCTTCTTCAGTTAAACCAAAAGCATCTTCAAACATCATCGCTGCAGATAACACCGTTGCCAATGGATTTGCAATATCCTTCCCCGTAGCTTGAGGGTATGATCCATGAATTGGCTCATATAATGAAGTTTTTTCACCTACAGAAGCACTTGGCATTAATCCCATAGATCCTGAGATTACAGAAGCCTCATCAGTTAAAATATCACCAAATAAGTTTTCAGTAATTAATACATCGTACGAATTTGGCCACTGAACTAAACGCATCGCTACAGCATCAACAAATTCATAAGAAACCTCAACTTCAGGATAGTCTTTTTCCATTCCTTGCACTGTTTCTCTCCACAAACGAGAAGTTTCTAACACATTTGCTTTATCAACACAGCATAATTTTTTAGACCTTGTCATTGCCAATTCAAACCCTTTTTTAGCTAAACGCGTTACTTCAGCTCTCGTATATACACAGTTATCAAAAGCTGTTTCTCCCTCATCTCTTCTTCCTTTTTCACCAAAGTAAATTCCACCCGTTAATTCTCTTAAAAATACCAAATCSGTRCCTTCAATTCGYTCACGYTTTAAMGGAGAATTRTCTATTAAAGATGGAAAWGTAAATGTTGGACGAATATTCGCAAACAAMCCCAATTTTTTTCGCATCTTCAATAATCCCTGCTCTGGWCGTACTTTYGCAGAAGGATCATTATCATATCGAGGATGCCCWATTGCTCCAAATAAAACAGCATCRGCATTTAAACAAATTTCATGTGTTTCATCAGGATATGGTTCACCTGTAGCATCAATTGCAGCAGCACCGGTTAACGCGGGTTTCCAATTAATTTCATGACCAAATTTAGTTGCTATGGCATTACAAACTTTTACAGCTTGATCTATAACTTCAGGGCCTATTCCATCCCCTGCTAAAAGTGCTATATTCAATTTCATACGTTCTATTTTATTGTTTTTTAAAGGTCTTATTAGATATTTAACATTTTTTTTGTGGCTTTAATTGCAGATACCGTTTGATCTGAATCTAACCCTCTGGTAATAAATTTATTGTCATCGGTTTCCCAAGTGATTATAGTTTCACACAACGCATCAGAAGTACTTCCAGGAGGTATTCTTACCGCATAATCAACTAATTTTGGCAATACCATTTTCTTTCTTTGATACAATTTGTTAAGTGCATTCATAAAAGCGTCAAATTGCCCATCGCCCTGTGCATGTTCTTCATATAATTCGCCATCAATTTTTACAGCAACTGTCGTAGAAGGTTTCAATCCTTTTGAATGTGTTAATACGTACGATTCAATGGTGATTTTTTCTTCATATAAATTACTGTGCAAAACATCAGAAATTATATAGGGTAAATCTTCTTTTGTTACTAATTCTTTCTTATCGCCCAACTCAATAATACGTTGAGTAACTTTTTTTAAATCTTCGTCATTTAATTCCAATCCAAGCTCTTGAAGATTTTTCTCAATATTTGCTTTTCCTGAAGTTTTCCCTAAAGCATATTTACGCTTTCTTCCAAACCGTTTCGGCATTAGATCATTAAAGTACAGGTTGTTTTTATTATCACCATCTGCATGAATACCTGCTGTTTGTGTAAATACATTTTCTCCAATAATTGGTTTATTATCAGGGACACCAAAACCTGAAAAGGCTTCAATTAATTTACTGACAGAATACAATGCCGTTTCTTTTACTGAAATCTCAACCTGCTCTTTAAAAAAATCATTTATAACGGCAACAACACTTGCTAAAGGTGCATTCCCAGCTCGTTCACCCATACCGTTAACCGTTAAATGCAATCCTTTTGCTCCAGCTTTTATACCCTCCATTACATTTGCAACACCCAAATCATAATCGTTATGTGCATGAAAATCAAAATGTGTATCTGGATATTTCGCTGTTATTTTTGAAAAATAAGTATACGTTTCTGACGGTGTCAAAATTCCTAAAGTATCTGGCAACAAAATTCTAACAACTGGTTGCGTTGTTAAAAAATCTAAATATTGAAATACATATGCTTGAGAATTTCGCATTCCATTGCTCCAATCTTCTAAATATACATTGGTTGCAATTCCTTCCTTTTGAGCAAGTTCAATTACTTTTTTTATGTCTGAAAAATGTTGTTCAGGTGTTTTTTTTAGCTGATGAGTTAAATGATTTAAAGATCCTTTTGTTAACAAATTTTGAACTTTTGCACCTGCTTTTTTCATCCACTCTATAGATTTTCCTCCATCAACAAAAGTTAGTATTTCTACTTTATCTAAATGTCCTTGTTTTCCTGCCCATTCTGAAATTTTTTTTACAGCTTCAAATTCTCCCTTTGAAACTCTTGCTGATGCTACTTCAATCCTATCAACATGCAACTCTTCAACTAATAGCTTTGCTATTGTTAATTTTTCAGCTGGTGAAAAAGACACTCCTGAAGTTTGTTCTCCGTCACGAAGTGTAGTGTCCATTATTTCAATTTTTCTTTTTTTCATGGTAAGCGTAAACTTTATTTTATTATGAAAGAGTTTTAATCATTTTTTCGATTCACATTGTTCAACATAATATTTAATCTAAACCGAACATGATCATTTCAATAATTTAGAAAGGTCTGGTTGAAGCAAAGTCTTGTATTTCTTCTTTTATTTTAGTCAAATAGTCGATATCATCAAAACCATTTAACATATTTTCTTTTTTATAATTATTTATTTCAAATGATTCACTCTCCCCAGTTGCCAACAACGTTATTGTTTGTTTTGGTAAATCTATTTCAATTTCAGCAGTAGGATTAGCTTCAATTGATTTGAAAATTTTAGTTAAAAATTCAGGGCTAACTTGAACAGGAAGCACTCCAATATTYAAACAGTTTCCTCTAAATATATCTGCAAAAAAACTTGAAACAACACATCTAAACCCATAATCGTAAACAGCCCATGCTGCGTGCTCTCTTGAAGAACCTGAACCAAAGTTTTTCCCTCCAACTAATATTTCTCCCTTGTAAACCGGATTGTTAAGAACAAATTGTTCCTTTATTGTATGATCTTGATTGTATCTCCAATCCCTAAAAAGATTGTCTCCAAATCCTTTTCGTTCTGTTGCTTTTAAAAAACGAGCAGGAATAATTTGATCAGTATCCACATTTTCTATTGGTAATGGAACTGCTGTACTCTTTAATATTTCGAATTTATTGTATGCCATTTTCGTAGTTTTAAAATTATAAAAGTGTTCTTGGATCAGTTACAACTCCAGTGATAGCAGCCGCAGCTGCAACTAAAGGACTTGCCAATAATGTTTTTGACCCTGGTCCTTGCCTTCCTTCGAAATTTCTATTTGAAGTACTCACTGCCAATTTACCTGAAGGAACTTTATCATCATTCATAGCCAAGCAAGCTGAACAACCAGGCTGACGTAATTCAAAGCCCGCTTCGTTTAAAATAACTAACAATCCTTCTTCTTCAATTTTGGCTTCAACAATATGAGATCCTGGAACTAACCAAGCAGTAATATTTGCTGCTTTTTGTTTACCTTTTACAATAGAAGCAAATGCTCTAAAATCTTCAATTCTACCATTTGTACAACTTCCTAAGAAAACATAATCTACTTTTTTTCCTATCATAGATTCACCCTCTTCAAAATCCATATAATCTAACGCTTTTTTATAGGTAACTACTCCGCCTTCAACTTCTGCTGCTTTTGGAATATTTTGAGAGATACCCATTCCCATTCCAGGGTTTGTACCATAGGTAATCATAGGTTCAATTTCTCCTCCTTCAAAAGTTAACTCTTTGTCAAAAACAGCATCTTCATCAGTATTTAACGTTTTCCAATAAGCCATAGCTTTATCCCAAGCTTCACCTTTTGGAGCGAACAAACGTCCTTTTACATATTCAAAAGTCTTTTCATCTGGCGCAATAATACCACCTCGAGCACCCATTTCAATACTTAAATTACATACCGTCATTCTGCCTTCCATCGTCATTTCCTTAAATATMTCACCYGAATAYTCGACAAAATATCCTGTAGCTCCAGAAGTTGTTAATTGAGARATAAYAAACAATGCTACGTCTTTAGGAGTCACTCCTAATCCAAGCTTTCCGTTAATATTAATCCTCATTTTCTTTGGCTTTGGCTGCATAATGCATTGCGAAGTAAGCACCATTTCTACTTCTGAGGTTCCAATACCAAAAGCAATAGCGCCAAAWGCACCATGCGTTGATGTGTGTGAATCGCCACAAACAATGGTTGCTCCAGGTAATGTAATTCCATATTCTGGACCTACTACGTGAACAATACCATTTTTTTGGTGACCCAATCCCCAATGAGAGATCCCCCACTCTGCAGAATTATCTTCTAGCGCTTTTAGTTGATTTGCAGATAAAGGGTCTTCTATTGGTAAATGTTGATTGATCGTTGGTGTATTATGATCAGCTGTAGCAAACGTTTTTTCAGGATATAAAACAGTATTTTTTCTGCTTTTTAGCCCTAAAAATGCTACTGGACTTGTAACTTCATGAATTAAATGTCGGTCAATAAAAAATACATCTGGTCCATCTTTTATTTTACGAACCACATGTGAATCCCAAACTTTATCAAATAATGTTGTACTCATTTATCATCTTTTTTTAAGTGTCTTTTGCTATGACAACCAACTTAAATATTTAAGGTTGAAACAACGGATGTAAAATTAATAAAAGTAAGTAAATTGTTATTTTGATTATTTATAATATACGATACCCAAACAGTTATTAAGAAGCCCTGCAGATTTTCTTTTTCAAATTACAACTTTACAAAGCTATTTTCTTTTGATTCCAAATTTTCTTTTTGGCATTGTTCAACATGTATTCGTTAGGTGTTACTATATTATTTATTTTATAAATTTAAACTTCAAATAAGCATCAATCTTGAAAAGGCTTCAACGGAAAAGGTTTTTAAATAAATAATTGATAGTATTTAACTCTTTTGGTATATTTTGATATTTACTATTTCATTTACACCCTACCTTAAAAAGGCTAGCCATTTTACTATAGGACATTCATTTTTTCTTATTAAATAATACGACATCCAAAAAATTTATAAACTACACAGCATTGTTTAATAAGTGTATATTTAGTCAATCTTAATTCTAAAAAAAGAGAATATATAAATATATTCTCTTTTGTAATTAAAATCGGACACAAATCAACATCTTTTGTCAAAGAGTTCCTTATTATTATTTGAAACTTATTTACTAAAACCCTCTGTATTACTTAGTCAATTAGTATTCAGAATTGTATTCAAATTTAAAGTTTTCTTTAGTACAGCTATTTTAATATCTTACTTATGATTTTTCAAATAAGCTCTCCATTTCTTCTAATGTTTTTCCTTTGGTTTCAGGAATAAATTTCCAAACGAATACAATAATTATAACTATAAACCCTGAAAAAAGAAAGTACGGTAAAGAATTGTTCCAAATACCTCCATCTATTTGTAATTTATTGGCATCACTTTCAACAATCATAGGGAACGTTTGCGAAACAAAATAGTTAGCCATCCATTGTCCGGCCACAGCTATTGACATCGCAATACTTCTAATTCTATTTGGAAACATTTCAGATAAWAGTACCCAAACTACAGGTCCCATTGACATGGCAAATGAGCCTATAAAAATTAAAATTCCTATCAAACTAATGATTCCTTCTGAAGATGAAAGAGCTGGAAGACCTGCTGAATTTAATTGAGTATAATCGCTAAAATACAACGTGAATCCCATCATTAAAAATCCGATAAGCATTCCAAATCCACCAATAATTAACAATGGCTTTCTTCCTAGTTTATCAACCGTAAACATTGCTACAAAAGTAAACAGCAAATTAACAGTTGCTAACAATATTTGTTGCAATAAAATATCTTCTTTTCCAAAACCAAGCGCTTGTTCAAAAATATCTGCACCATAATATAATACGGCATTAATTCCTGTAAATTGTTGTAAAACAGAAAGAACAGTTCCAATAATAATAATTGTTAATAATGATTTAGTGAAAATTGAGGRKTTTTTTRMYTKTCCTTCATTTTGAAKATTTKCTTTGATCKCAACAATTTCTTTAYTTGCTACTTCTTCWCCATGAATTCTARTTAAAATATTCATTGCTTCTTCTTCTCTACCCTTCAACATTAACCAACGAGGGCTTTTAGGRACMAWAAAYAATAAYGWTAAAAAYAGGAATGCAGGTATTAATTCTGACCAAAACATRTAYCTCCAHCCTGTAGAAATRTTTTCACTCTCRGAYAAACCATTMCCAATAAAATAAGTGGCAAGAAACACKACAAAAAAGCCAATAACYACTGCTAATTGATAATARGTAACTAAAGTTCCTCTTTTTTCTGCYGGAGCAATTTCWGCAATATACATTGGCGCATTCATWGATGCCATACCAATRGCGATACCTCCTAAAATTCTAAAAAACACCATTAAAGAAATTGATTCAGGYAGGAAACTTGGMAGTCCAGAACCCCAAGCTGATATTGAAAATAAGATGGCGGCTATGATTAATGAATTTTTTCGACCAATAGATTTACTTATCACACCAGAGAATGCTGCACCTACAAGGGCTCCTAGAAGTGCACTACTAACTATAAATCCTTTTAAAGCACCTGTTAACTCAAAATATTTTGAAAAATAAAATTGAGTTCCGTTAATAACTCCAGTATCATACCCAAATAGTAAACCTCCCAAAGTAATAACAATGGTGATAAAATAGATGTTAATTCTTTTATTTGATGAATTGCTCATAGTTAATTGTTTATTTATTTAATTGTTTTATATCTTGAAATTGTTGAAACGAAACTTCATAATTTTAAACCAAAACCAAAGATAAATTTAATTATTAATTTTCAGCTTTTTATTTTGTATTTAATTGGATTATTTTTTATGCAATATTCTTTGTCAGAATAATTAAAGAAACTTTAGAACTCTATGACAAACAACGAAAAATTACGGTTTACCAACCTAAAACCATTTTAAAAAGCTATTTTTAGATAAGAATCGATACACATATGTTTAAAAGTCTAATCTATTAAATTCAATGAATCAAAAAAAGATCCCTTGGCATTTTCTCTTGCTACTAATTTTGGCCGGAGAGTCTGTATTTATTCTTCCTTTTGTTCTTTCACGAGTCTTTAGACCAACAGTACTTGAGGTATTTGGTGTTGACAACCTTCAATTAGGTCTGTGTTTCTCTATATATGGCATAGTAGCTTTGTTATCTTATCTCTTTGGAGGTCCTTTAGCCGACAAATTTCCTCCGAGAAAATTGATTGCAGTAGCGCTATGGATGACTGCGTTTGGCGGATTGGTCTATGCTACATTTCCTAGTTATACTGTATTAAAAATACTTTATGGTTATTGGGGTTTTACGACCATTTTCTTATTCTGGGCTCCGATGATTAAGGCTACTCGGGTATGGGGTGGATCTACGTCACAAGGTAAGGCATTTGGTTTTTTGGACGGAGGTCGTGGATTAGTGGGAGCACTTTTTGGAACTATGGGTGTATTTATTTTTTCATTATTCATTACTTCAGAAATTTCTGAGATAACACTCTCTGAAAGTAGAACAGCCTTCAAGCAGGTAATACTGGTATCCTCTGGTATAGTTGCTTTTGTTGGCTTATTGGTGTGGTTTTTTATGAAATTAGATTACAAAACAGAAAAGGAGATTATCTTGGATAAAATAACTATCTCACAAATTCAAGAAGTGTTACGTTTACCATCTGTTTGGTTGTTGATGATTATTATTCTGTGTGCATATGTAGGCTACAAAATCACAGATGTGTTTTCGTTATATGCCCATGACGTCATGCTGTATAACCAAGTACAATCTGCCCAAGTTGGTACCTTTTTACTATTTGTCCGTCCCGTTATTGGAATCTTAATCGGAATATTGGCAGACCGCTCACAAATCACCTACTGGTTGGTTGTTAGTTTTATTATTTCATTCTTAGGAGCATTATTGTTCTCTCTTGGTCTAATTTCAGACTCGAAAACAGGTTTATTTTTTATTTCAATATTCGTGGTGGCAACTGGAGTATACGCTGCACGATCTCTCTACTTTGCTGTTATGGAAAGAGGTCAAATACCTTTGGTTCTTACAGGAACTTCAGTTGGTCTTATTTCCATCATAGGCTATACACCAGATATATTTGCAGGGCCTGCAATCGGATATCTCCTAGAAAATTCACCAGGTGTAGAGGGGCATCGACATGTGTTTTGGATGTTGGCTTTATTTTCTTTTATAGGTGGTATTTCAGCTGCATATTATTTCCGACTGTATGGAAAGAAGAAAAAGCAATGACAAAATCATTGTTTCAATGTACATAGCGCTAAGCCACTCTTTTATTCTTTCTAATTAATACGCTACAATACCGATTTAAAAACTATAGAAGGGCATAAAAAATTGCTAAATTATGCCATACAGAAAAATTAAAGTAACTTTAAACCTTCATAAAAAGCTATGGGAAATTTCGGTTTATATCTCCCGATTTTTTTCTGGTTTAACTACGATTAATATGTAGTTGATAGCTATTTTCAAAAACATATACAATGAAATTATTAAAATCAAATTTTTCCTCTTTATTGATCGTGCTTTTTTGTTTAGGAAGTAGTGTCAATTCCTATTCACAATCGTCACTTTTTAGTTTTGAAAAATATACTAACGATAATGGTGATACTTTAAATTATAGACAACTGATATCTGATTATGATCCAATAAGTAAGTACCCACTAGTAATTTTTTNACATGGTTCAGGAGAGCGGGGTGATGACAATGAATCTCAATTAAAATGGGGTGTAAAGAATTTTGCCTCAGACCAAAATATGAAAATGCATCCTTCCATAGTTATTGCACCTCAATGCCCCAAGAATATGAGTTGGGGAAACTTTTCTTATGAAAATATGTCGCTTCAACCCACTCCTACTAAGCCAATGAAACTTTTATTAGAACTAATTGATCAAGTTATCATAAAATTACCGGTTGATATCAATAGAATTTACATCACAGGACTTTCAATGGGAGGCTTTGGTACATTTGATGCAATTTCAAGGTCTCCAAATTTGTTTGCTGCTGCCGTACCTGTTTGCGGTGGAGGTGATGTGTCAAAAGCACAGTCCATCTCACATATTCCCATGTGGATTTTTCATGGAGCAAAAGATGGAGCTGTAAATCCAGTTCTTTCATTAAATATGGTGGAAGCCTTGACCAAAGAAGGGGCTTACCCAGGATTTACTCAATACCCTGAAGTTGGTCATTTTTCTTGGATTGCTGCTTACAGTGACCCCATGATGATGGAATGGTTATTCAGGCAAAGAAAGTAGTTTTCAACGAACATTATATTTGCTAAAAAAGCAACCTTCAATACATCAAAAAAAGGTTAATTTTCCAATAGGGAAATCATATTAAATGGTGATTGCGTTGTAGCGACAACTTTTAAGGACCAATTAACTAGCTTGAACTGGAAACAAGCAACAACTAAAATAAGAAGACTAAATACATTAGCAATTCTTACATTCCATGTCAATTATTATATCGCTGGAGTTTTAAATGTATTAGAAGGTGGTTCAATTGATATTAGAGATTAATATAGCTTTGACTTTCCTCCCATCAAATCACAGGAAGGTTTGGAAAACTATTGGAAGACATGTGGAGTAATGCAGAAAAGTTCGCTAACCTAGTTAACTTATGCTAGACAAAAAACTAGAAGAAATATTTACAGATAAAAAATATGGAACTTATCAAAGGAATCTTGATGCAATGATTGAGCACAGCAACTATCACTTAGGACAAATTTCTTTGATTAAGAAAATGCTATTAGAAGCAGCTAAAAATTGATTGAAAATTTCTACCACCAACAATACCGTTAATTCAGTGTGGCTTTTCTCTTTGTAAAAAGATTGTTGTATTTTTAAGCAGCCTGATTTCAAGAACGGTAATTAAATAAGCTTACTAAATCCTTTAGAATGAATGAAACGATATCACCTGTTATACAAGTAATAGAATTATTTAAGTTAAATAATTCTGATGACCTAGTTATTATTGATGCTAGCAATGGGGAAAATCAAAAACTAACATATCAGCAAAAACACATTGATGGCGCATTGTTTGTTGATTTAAATAMTCAACTTTCAGATATAGGTGAAGATTTTTCTGATGGAGGAAGGCATCCTTTACCTAAAATCAAACAATTTTCAGTTACCTTAACCAACCTTGGAATTTCTCCTAAAAGCCATGTGATAGTTTACGATAACAACAATGGTTCAAATGCAGCTGCCAGATTTTGGTGGATGCTAAAGTCAGTTGGTCATATAAAAGTACAGGTTCTTAATGGTGGTTTACAAGAAGCCGAAAAATTGAAATTTTCACTAAGTTCAAAAAAAGAAGTTGTAAAAAAAACTAAACCCTACAAAGTTGATAATTGGAAACTACCACTTGCGCTAATTACAGAAGTTGAAAAATTTTCAAAAGACGAAAATTACATTGTTATCGACGTTCGTGAATCATTAAGGTATCAAGGAAAAACTGAACCTATTGACCTTGTTGCTGGTCATATCCCTGGTGCAATTAATATTCCGTTTAAGGAAAACTTGGATAAAAACGGATTATTTTTATCTCCAAACAAACTTAAAAAGAACTACAGAAAAGTGTTTGGAAATCTAAAAAGCGAAAATATAATTTTTTATTGTGGTTCTGGTGTATCAGCTTGCCATTCTCTTCTTGCAATTACATACGCGGGATTAGAAATTACCAAACTTTATGTTGGGTCATGGAGTGAATGGAGTAGAAATAATAAAGAAATAGAAACTGTTATTTAAATCGCCGTTGGCATTGTAGATTTTAGGGACTGAAAAATTCTTCTTCACTAGTAAATCGTGTTCTAATATAAGAAATTCGTTTAATATAGACATAAAAAAAGGTATTCGTTAGCAATTATCATTGCTAAAATTTGAAGAGCCAAAAGAACGATTACAGGAATTGAAATTGTACACATGATAAAGAAAAACCAACTATCAAATCCCAAAAATTCAACCTTTGAATCTTTCAAATCTTTGGAAATATGACAACGTGTTCAATTAAACTTTTCGTATTTTCGTTGAACAGATGCGACAGAACCTATAAAAATTATGCTTCAATTAAAATTGAAATAACAAACGTTTTAACAAATCGATTTGTTCTGTTGGAATCCTAAGGATTTTCATTATTACAAATCTTATAAAAACCCGTTGACAATAATAATAAAATAGACTGTATGAAAATAAATAAGAACGATACTCCAGAAATAAAGCGCAAACTTATGGTTGGATTGATAGTGGGAGTATTATTAGGGTGTTGTACTATATGTTATTCTATCCAAACCAGTGGAGATGAGAGATTGGAAGATACACAATCATTGTCACAAAACAGTGTAATGTTAATATCTAATAATACCCATTTGAGTGCCAAAAATGAGGTTTGGAAATTAATTTGGTCTGATGAGTTTGACGTCACTGGAGTTGTTGATAGTGCTAAATGGAATTATCGCATTTGGAAACCTGGTAGAGTTAACGAAGAATTACAAGCATATACGAATAGAATAGAAAATAGTGAGGTTAAAAATGGTCGTTTAACTATTACTGCACTTAATGATTATTCAGGTGGCAACCACTACACTTCAGCGCGTTTGGTAACGGATGGAAAATTTGAGTTTACTTATGGCAAAGTAGAGGTTAGAGCAATGATTCCAGGTGGAATAGGTTCATGGCCTGCTATCTGGATGCTAGGTTCAAATATTGATAAAGTTGGCTGGCCTAATTGTGGTGAAATTGACATTATGGAATATGTGGGTTTCAATCCAAACTTTATTCACGGTACCGCTCACGCTAAAAATTATTATTGGAAAATTGATAAACAACAGACCAAGATCATACCTGTATCAGGAGTAGAAACCGAATATCACAGTTATGGAATTGAATGGTATGAAGATCGAATAGATTTTTTATTTGATGGTGAAATCTACTTTACAGCAGTGCCAAAAGGTGGTGATAAAAATGATTTAAATGCCTGGCCTTTTTCATTGCCACATTTTTTAATTCTTAATGTTGCTGTAGGAGGTGGCTGGGGAGGACAAAAAGGAATTGATGAGTCAGCTTTTCCCATGAAAATGAAAATTGATTATGTTAGGGTATACCAAAAGGGTAAGTGATAGATCGATATTGTACTTAGTACAAAAATAATATCGTCAACAAAATATATAGTGCATGGCTTCCTAATGTCAGCCATGACACTTTATATAGAATATTAGCCACCATTAATTAAATTTAGAGATGTTTTAGAAATAATAAATTTTGCTTAAAATTCAGGGTATAATTTAATATTGTAAAAAAATGATGACCATTGATCAGATTGCTATATTATTAATTATCGTAATGACTTTTATCCTTTTTATCTGGAGTCGTTTACGATATGATATTGTCTCGATTATTGCTTTAGGCGCTCTATATATTGCTGACCAATTACTTGGTGGTGAAAAATCTCATTTAATTCTGGACGGGGACAATCTATTTTCGGGCTTTGCTCATCCAGCAGTTATAACCGTAGCCTTGGTACTTATAATTAGTAGAGCACTRCGMAATTCYGGRGTAGTWGATCTGATYTCWCGCCAAATAGCCCCTTTTTCAAAGAATCGGSTTACTCATATCACCAGCTTGAGYGSAGTAGCAGCKATTCTTTCRGCTATYATGAATAATGTTGGTGCACTTGCTTTAATGCTACCWGTRGCACTYAARAGTTCCGTRAAACAAAAACGATCGCCAAGCATTCTTCTTATGCCCTTRGCATTTGCYAGYATTTTRGGTGGAATGATAACCATGATTGGYACTCCACCTAATATTATCATTTCCACTTTCCGTGAAAYTCAACTCAYAGATTTGAAAGCACKGGCGCTGGAARACATATTYTCWCCTGCTGCTAAATATTTTGAATCCCAAAATATTGATATTSAGCAATTTCAACCGGAACCATTTGCTATGCTGGATTTCAGTCCRGTTGGAGSATYAATAGCATTAMTRGGYGTATTRTTTRTWGCKCTGATTGGTTGGCGATTCATACCWAAGAAWTCTTATAAAAAACCTGGAACAGAATCACTTTTCTCAATTAGTGAATACATAACCGAGATTCGTATTCCTAAGAAATGCAAATTCATTGGTATGGAGATTGGCGAGATAGAACACTTCACTGGGGACAGACTCACGATATTCGGATTCATAACTGTAGATGAAAATGTCCTCACCCCCTGGCTTGATCATATCATTCTGGAAGGCGACAGGTATCAAATCAAGGCTGATCCTGTTGAGCTTAAAGTGATGATGGATGAGTATGATCTACGGTTTACAAAGTTAATGCGCAAACGTATTGATAGTTTGAAAAACACGAACACTGCTTTTAAGGAAGTATTGATAAAACCTGGTTCACCACTAGAGAATCGCGATCGTGAATACTTGCGTCGGCGCACTTCAAACACTTTGATATTGATGGCTGTTGCCCGACAAGGAGAACCGATTCGTAAACTACTTGGTGATGTAACATTTCGTGTTGGAGACGTATTGTTGTTGCAAGGGGATATCGATAAACTTGACGATAATATCAGCACGCTTGATCTACTACCCTTGGCTGAAAGAAATGTGACTGTCGGTGTCTTTTCTAAAGTAGGCATTGCATTATTAATTTTCGGCTCAGCCATCGCACTAAGTATGTTTGGTATTTTACCCGTCACATTGGCTTTTGTGGGAGCAATTTTGATGTATATTTTTACCGGTATCCTACCAATTCGTGAACTATACCAACAAATAGATTGGCCCATTATAGTATTGTTGGGCGCCATGATTCCTGTTAGTAACGCTCTTCAATCGACGGGCACTACGCAGTTAATTGCGGATGGCATGGTTGACATGATAAGCAGCTTCCCTAATTGGTTCATGTTGACTTTGATCATGATCATTACCATGACTCTTTCAGATATAATCAATAATGCTGCTACTGCCCTAATAATGGCACCAATTGCAGTTGAGATTGCCATAACTATGGGTGTTAGCATTGATCCGTTATTAATGAGTGTTGCCGTGGGTGCCTCTTGTGCATTTCTTACACCCATTGGTCATCAGTGCAATGCGCTTATACTTGGACCTGGCGGGTATCGCTTTTCTGATTATTGGAGAATGGGGTTACCATTGGAGATTCTTATTGTTATTATTGGGACACCCCTGATATTGCATTTTTGGCCATTGTAAAAAATAATTATTTATTTAATGATTGTTCATAGAAGACTTATATCTTTCCTGAATTGCCTACCACCAATACCACTTATCAATGCATAAAGGTATAGTAGTAACATTRTTAAAATACAACTAATTGATTGGCAATGTTTATTTATAACTTAAAACAGTTCATTTATTTTTCCAACTATATTAGCCATCACAGAAAATTAATTTTGACAATTAAATTATTAATCGTAATATTGCAATGAACAAATAAAACTAAAATGGGATTAACTAAAACGGAAATGTATACCGACCTACAAAATGAAATTTCATTATTCGCTAAAGGCTTTGGACATCCTGCAAGGGTGGCAATTTTGCAACATTTATTCAAAATTAACACTTGTGTTTGTGGAGATTTGGTAAACGAAATAGGACTTGCCCAACCAACTATTTCCCAACACCTTAAGGAATTAAAACATTTAAATTTAATTCAAGGAAATGTTGAAGGAACAAGTGTTTGTTACTGTATAAACACCAAAAAATGGACTAAAATGAAGGAAATCATGTCGCAATTTCTAAATCTAGATATTTTAAAAAAAGAAGATTGTTGCTAATACTATTTGAAAATATTAATCGTATAATCGAACTAAACTAATTACAATGAAAACAGCACAAGAATTAAAGAACATCGTAAAAAAACGTTATGCACAAATTGCTGAGCAGGGCAAAGCTGAAAATGC
>NVVE01000013.1 GCA_002733285.1 Lutibacter sp.
CTGAATCAGTAAGGTTTTCTTTGTTTGTTTGGTCAGTTCCTTCAGATAAAGAATACACTGTAAGTCCTATAAAAATTAGAAACGTTACTAGCGTGCCTCCTAAAAAAAATGCCCTTGCTTGTTTTTTAGATAACATACTTAAATTGGTTTATTAGTTAATTATTGATTATTGATTATTAAAAGACCTTTTTATCTTTTAATTTTGACAAAAATATTATTTATTTTTACTCTGAAATTAACAAGGGAAGTTCTATTGAAAAAAATCAATTAACAGATTGCTATGAAAAAGAATTTCTAGAATTTGGAAAAGGGAGGGTTATATAAACCCTCTTTTTTTTGCTTCGTTCAATAATTGTTCATCATCAGCAACATCAAAAAATTGCCTTATGTATTTTTTTCGCTTTTCAATTGCACTTAGCGACAATGGAATATACTCAACCAAATGTTTAGTTTGAATTCCATTTGAAAGATGATAAATTATCTTTTTATTGATTTCATCCAATTTTTCACTAATATGGGCAATGCTATTACTCAATTTATCAGCAGTTTTACTATAAAATTTTTCATTTTTCAAAACGTTATCAAATGCCTTCAGTAAAATTTTTGATGTAATATCACTCTTTATTAGAAGTCCATCATGAGGAATTGTTTTAATTAAGTTTTGCAAACGTTCTGAATAATCAATCATTGTTAAAATTACGATTTTAGCCAGTGGTAATTTTTCTTTTACAATCATCGCTAAATCTTCCCCAGAAGTAATCGTACCATCATTTGAAGGGGGTAATTGAATATCAATAAAAACGATATCAAACCCATTTGATATTTTGGATTTATTGATTTCCCTCATTGCCTGATCACAATCATTAGCAATTGAAATATGTAACTTAAAATTTTTGTTAGCTGATAATACTTTTTTATATCCCTCCAATATCATTGGGTGATCATCAATCATTAATATGTCTATCTCTTTTTGCATTATGGTTTTTTGAACTTTTTTACAATGGAATGATCATTTTTATAGTGGTACCTTTTCCTATATTTGAAATAAATTCAACATTCCCAAGTAAGGATTTCGCTCTTGATCGCATATTTTTTTGGCCTATACCTTTAGTTTTAATTTTAGTTATATATCCTATTCCATTATCTTTAACGGTTAACACTAGATTTTCATCTTCTTTATAAAAATCAATTTGCACCTTACTAGCTTTCGCATGTTTATTTATATTTTGAATTGATTCCTGAACTATACGATAACAATTAATTTTAATGCTATTTGATGTACTTTCCCAGTTTATTAGGTTATCAAACTTCAATTCACATTCAAATTTACTTATTTTATGATGTTTTGCTATTAATTGCTCAACTAACTTTATAAAACTTGTATTGTTATTAAAAAGACTTGTTTTAAGATTATGTGATATTTCCCGAATATCTTCTTCTATTAGTTGTAATTCTACAATATATTCTTCACGTTCTTTAATTTCATTTTTTGTTGTACCATCGTTCAAACTATCTAAACTTAACCGAGTTCCAAATAAACGCCCTAGAATACCATCATGTAATTCCTCAGAAATTCGGTTTTTTTCTAGGCTGCTTCCTTCTTGAAATTTCGACTGCTGTGACAGCATCAGATTGTAAATTTCTACATTAGTTTCGTCTTGTTTTTTATTAAAAAGGAGTTCTTTATTTTTTGACCGTTGTTTTAGATAAATAAATACTAGTGATGCAAAAGCAGTCACCCCTAATAAAATCTCCATTAATAACCAGTACTTTTTTGTTACCTCTACATTTTCTCGAGCTATTTCATTTGTTTCATAAGCAATACGTGTAAATTTTTCACGTACTATCCGTTCTGCTTGTTGGAGACTATCTGTTAACTGAATGTGCTTTTGTAAATATGCTGTACCTTTTTTATTTGGATGTAGTTTTGATAATAATAAATAGGTTGCTAATAAATCAATATTTAAATTTGATTTTTTTGCTAATACCTCCGATTTTAATGCAAATTGAATTGCTGTTAAGGTATCTTTTTTTGATAAATTATATTCTGCTAAGTGTAGATTACTCATAACCAATCCATAATTATATTGCAAACTATCTCTAATCCTAAGTGATCTATAAAAAAGGTTGGGTAATTCTATTTCATTTCCTATTTTAAAATTTGAATACGCCAAGTTATCAATTAAAGTTGCATAAGTTTTGTGGTGTGTTTTTAAGATATTCTTATATGCTAGCCCTTTTTCAAAATATTCAACAGAAGTTATATAATCACCTTTCTCCTGATAGGAAACTCCAATTCCGTTTAAAGCAGTTAATGTTAAAAATTCTGAGNTTTTTAATTTTGACAAATACTTCATTCCTGCTTGACGATATTGAATTGATTTCTCAAAATCCTTTAATTGACTTGAAATAAAAGCTAAATTATTATAACACAAGAAAAGTGCTTTGTATTTATTTGAGTTCTTAAATTTTAACAGGGCTTTGATTGTATTTATTTCACTTCCTATATAGTCTTTTTCAACAGATTGAATCGTAGCCATACCTAATAATACCTTACCTTCTAACAAACTATTGTTATGTAAAGAATATAGTTTTAACGCTTGGTTGTAATAATAAAAAGCAGTATCTGACTTATATGTTAATTGATAATAATATGCTAAATCAACGTATGCCCTTGCCTTATTAATGGTATCATTATTTAACGTTGACAGCACTAAGGTTTTACGGCTTATTTTACCAAAATCACCTAAGTTCCCCAAAACCCAATTACTATACGCTATCTTAATTAAGTATTTAATCTTTATAGAATCAGTCTCAATTTTTTCAATATTGTTATATGCATTTATAAGATGAACATTTCTTATTGAATCAGTAAAAGAAGTATTTCTTGAGGCTTTAATGAGCTTATCAATGCTATTAGAAGTGTTATTATTCTGATGATTACTAGATGAATTTTCATTACAACCAGTAATTATCAAAATTGAAATTAGAAAAAGGATTTCTTTCATCAAAGCAACAATTGTCTTCATAAATTGATCTAAAATTAATCAAATTATATGAACATACTCTGAAATATTATTAAAATAAAGTATATGATATATAAAAGCCTCGCCTTTAAAGGCGAGGCACATAATTGGTTAATCTGGTTCATCTGGATCATCTGGTGGTAGTGGCGGTGGATACTCTCCCGTATCGTCAGCAACAAATTCCTGATTATCAATTAAAAGTTGTAATTCTTCATCGGTGTCGGTATTAGTACACGATATAAATAGTGCACTGCACAGCAATAATGCTGTAATAAAATATTTCGATTTCATTATTTAGATATTTAAATTAGACAATAGTTTCCTAGCCCTACTTTTAATGTAGGTTGCAATTGCGCTATGGAAAACCCGAACTAATCAATGTGGAAAAGCATTGATTTTTGGTAGAATTGAATTGTAGACTAATTTCCCTTAGTCTATGTATCATTGTTATTCTACATTCTTTGAAGCTTCAATTATTCGATTTGTACAGTTCTAAATTAGGTCTAAATTTTAATTTCTAAAATGATTTGAGTACCTGTTTTGTGATTGTATTTATAGGAATAGTGTATTGACTAATTTAAATGGTGAATGGTATTATGTAAATTTTATATGTGGTGAAAATCCTTCAAAATCTCCATTTAGCCATAAATTTTTAATATCTAGCATTCTTGATTTTACTGATTTTGAAAAAGGCACTAATTTATTTGTGTACTTTAAAGAACATTGAAATTTACTAAAATGAATTTTGGTAATGTATTTAACGTTGATTATATAACTTCTATGAATTCGTGAAAATATATTTGGAAGGTCTGTTTCGAAGTATTTTAATGTTTTAAATGAAGTAACCATTGAGCCATCCTTCAAATAAAAGTCGGTAGTATTATTATCTGCTTTTAAATAAACAATATCCTCAGCCAATAAAAATCTAAACTCTGTAAAGGATTTTAAACATATTGAAGAACCATCAGGTTGTTTATTTTCAAATCGTATCAACACTTTTTTTAAATCAAAATAATTGAGCGGCTTTAAAATATAATCGAAGACTCCATTTTTAATAGCTTCATAAGAATAAGAAGTGGAAGCATTCATAGCAATAAATTGAGGTAAACTATTCAAATATTGATACACTTCAGGAATGATTGAGAAAGACGATTTAATTGCACCATTACCAACTATTTTTGGTTCAAAAAAAACAAGATGTGGTAATTGATCTATAATGAGGTTTATTGCATCCTCTCTATTTCTAGCAACCCCTACACAAGTATAATTGGTATATTTACTTATTAATCGCTGCAAATCATACACATCATTCAAATGTGAATCTACAATAACATATTTGTATTTTTTGGAAGAATAAATCACAATACTTTAATTGATGCCGTAAAAGTATTCCTACTTTAAGAAATTCTATTACGGTTAAACCGTAGTTTTTCTAGAAACAAGTAATTCTTCCCAAAAGGTAAGTTTTTTTCTTAGTTTTTATTAAAAATTTCTTCTCAAGTTAAATTAACTATAAACTTTAGCCTTTAATATTTTTAATATTTTTTCAATGAAAAAGGCCTAATAACGTAGCGTTAATAGGCCTTTTTGATTGTTTTACAGCAGAGAGGAAGGGATTCGAACCCTCGCTGACTATCCCTTATTTAAAGGGGATTCATCACTCCTACTCTATTTTGTTGACCGATTTGTTGACTTAACCTTTAATATCCATTGATTGGTTTTGACTTTCAATCTTATCTCAAAGATACAATTTTCAACTAACTAAATCAATACAAATTACATTAATTACTATGATACTTTTTGTAAATAATCGTTCACGATTTCCAAATCAATTCCTGAGTATTCTGCAAATTCTATTGATGTAATAAACTGATACGGTTGCTTGCCAAAATGAACTTTGATATCATTTAAGAGTCTTCGTCCATAACGCTCACTTCTTCCAGTGATGCACTGAATGTCTTTTGGGTATATACAAGCTCTTATTATTTTCATTTGATACTCTATCTATGCTTTATCCTAGCTTCATCTATACTTTATCTATTAGGTCTAATTCGGACTAAAAAGTTAGAATCGGCTGGAATGGGGCTTCGTTTTTTATTTTCATTATAAAGATACCTTCATTTACTGAGAATTAAAAATTTATACAATTATGGCTAGACAAAAAGGCATTATTAAATTAAAAGGAACTATTGGAGGTATTTCTTTTTACAAAACATCAGATGGACATCTTGCTCGTGAAAAAGGTGGTGTAGATGCATCAAGAATTGCAAATGATCCTGCATTTCARAGAACGCGTGAAAATGGTTCTGAATTTGGAAGAGCTGGTAAAGGTGGAAAAATTATCAGAGATGCTATTCGTTTGCTTTTGCAAAATGCAAAAGATAAAAGAGTAGTAAGCAGATTAACAACCGATTTATTAAAGGTTGTAAAAACAGATGCTACCAACGATCGTGGTTTAAGAACCATTGAAAATGGTAATATGAATCTTTTGAGAAGATTTGAATTTAACAAAAATGGCAAACTAAGTGCAACCCTGTTTGCTGCTTATGGCAAAGGTTTTGACCGAGTAACTGGTGATGCAACTATTAGTATTGCTCCGTTTACTCCAAAAACAAGAATTGCTGCTCCAAAAGGAACGACACACTTTAAAGTTGTAATGGGTGCAACTGAACTAGATTTTATTGGAGAGGCTTCTGTTTTTGAAAATGATGAAACTGCAATTTTACCTTATAACAAAGCAAACACAGCTGCCATTGATTTGACCGCAACTGTTACAGCAAACTCAATACTTCCAGTAATTGAGGTTTTAGGAATTGAGTTTTATCAAGAGGTGAACGGACAAATGTATTCGTTAAAAAACGGTGCATACAATGCATTAGCAATTGTAAAAGTTGACACTGTATAGTGGAACTTCATTTGCATAGAACCTATTTTAAAGAGGGTACCAACGGTGCCCTTTTTTACAATCATCGGTTTTTAGGTTTTACTATTGAATTGCCCTGGTTGAATAATGCGCGAACTATTTCGTGTATTCCTGAAGGTGTTTATCAACTGAAAGCTCGCTATTCTGAAAAGTTTAAATACCATCTTCAGCTTCAAAATGTAAAAGGCAGAAGTTTGATTTTATTGCATCCTGCAAATGATGCTCGAAAAGAATTGGAAGGATGTATTGCTCCAGTGCTACAGCTTACAGGATTAGGAAAAGGAATTTCATCCAAAATAACACTGCAAAAAATAGTTTCATTATGCTATCAAGCTTTTGACCGAAAAGAACAAGTAACCTTAATTATTAAATCATAACGTATGAAAATTATAGATCGTTTAAAACAACCTACTCCAACATTTTTTAGAAAACTTAGAAATATTGGCATTGCTTTGGCCGCCACCGGTGGAGCCATTTTAGCAGCTCCCATAAGTTTGCCTGCATTATTAGTTACTGTTGCAACTTATTTGACTGTTGCTGGAACTGTGGCAACTGCTGTGAGCCAAGCGGTGGTTTCAGATAATGAAAAAGAGCCTGAAAAATGATATTGAATGATATTCAAATAAGGCACGGAGTTGTTGGAGGCACGTTGTTGTCAACTGTTTTGAATATCAGTATTCACGATGTGCTTTTTACTGCACTAATGTCGGTTATTGGCGCTGTGATTAGTTTCATTGTTTCTTATGTGCTGCGGAAATTATTTTTGGATAAAAATTGAATTAAAAAAGAGATTATAAAAATGCCTAGCTAACAGCCAGRCATTTTTTTGATTTTATCTTGGAATACCTTTATTTAGTCAAAAAATAAGCATAAACTTTATGAGGTGTTGGCTGCTGTGATTATTTAATCATGGTCATCATCATCATGGTCATTAAATTTAAAATCTTTTTTGTTATTACTATGGTTTCTCCATATTCTTTTTGCTTCATCTTCATTTCCACTTCGGTGGCACTCAACGCAGTTTTCATAGTTGGAAATACCTTCTTCAATATGCTCTTCACGAATTTTTGAACGTGAATGTTCATGACAACCATAGCAAGTATATTTTGTATAGTTTTTATTAATGTGACAACTTACGCATTCAGTTTTGTGATTTCTATCAAAGCGAAAATACTCAGTATGTTCAAAAGTTGACGGGGTCCAAGAATTTAGAGAATGGCATTTAATACAATTATCAGTAAGGTTAGAGTGTAGTGCATCATTAGGATTACTGTGGCATTTGCTACACTGATCTCGAAGAGATTGTCTATCATTACTAAAATATTCTTCGTGGTTAAATGTAGACGGTTTCCAAGTGTTTACTGTATGACATTCAATACAGTTACCAGTGAGTTTAGAATGTAAGTTATCGCTAGGATTACTATGGCATTTGTTGCATTGGTTCAGCGCATTCTGATCAAGTAAATTGTGTGAGAATTGGCTAATGGGGCGAAATGCCATTACACCTTTGTGATCACTATGACAAGACATACAATCTCCTTTGGTTAGTTCTTGATGAAAGGCAACATTTTTATTTTCAGTTGCAATTGATAAGCCTTTGGTTGTATTAATACCGATATCTTCTACTGTATGACAAGTGGTACACTTTTGTGGTGGCGTGCTAGCAAAAGCAGTATGACAGGCTAAACAACTTGTTTCAATTTCAGCATGGGCATCAATCAATTTCCCTGGACGAATCATACGTTCTGGAAGAAAAAAAGTTAATACTACTAAGACTGATAAACTTAAAATAATAATATAATTGATGGTTTTCTTTTTCATAATCATTACCAGAATATTAAAATAGTTACAACATGAATGATACTAAGAATAGCGAARACCAATGTTATCGGAAAGTGTACTGTTCGCCATTTCTTCATCAAATCGTACGATGTGGCATCCAAAAAAAGCTTATTTTCTATTTCTTTCTTCGATAAACCTTCTTTCAAATAAAGTGCTTTTTTCTCAGATATAAATTGTCTCGAACGTTTCAAAAGAAAAGAACCTGTTAGACCACTAAAGATGCTAACTAACATTGCAACTAGTGCTAACCAAGGTAAAATAGCGTATAGATGTATTCCTGCATGCACTAAAATGAATAGTGCACCGACCATAGATAGTATTTCATGTAATTTAAGCAAAGGCTTAGGTTTGGGGGTATTTATCAATTTACGCTTTCGTAATGAATATATAAACGAAAGTAATATTAAAATTGTACCTATTATTCCTAGCTGGCGACCAACCCAAACAAAATTAAACAGATGTAATATAACATCAATAATAATCGTTGCTAAAATGAGTAAACCAAATAGGGTTATGAAAGGGATTATTTCTTTATTAATGAGAGATGATTTCATGTTAAAGCCTGTTTAAATTTTAATAATTTTGATGTAGCTTAAACTTTATTTTTGTTTCTTCAAATTTTCTATCATTGCTACGGGTTTGAATATGGCAAGTGCGGGTTTTAAGCACTAACTTTTCTGTTTATTACTTAACTTTATTTTATTATTCGTCTTTCGTTTAAGTACTTAAATCGCTATTTTTTATATACATCGTTGTGCTTTCGTACTTTTTATTTATCTTTTTTCAATCCACTTACTATACTTGAAATAATTCCTTTTTGGTCAGTAAATTCTGCTATTAGTACGCCTGCCAAATGGATTCCAATAAAAGCTATCAGGTAGTAAATACTTAACACGTGGATTTCTTCCATTGGCTTTTTAAATTCTTTTGGTCCTAATTCTATAATGAGTCCGGTAACAAGCGAAACAATGACACAGAAATAAAATATAATATATGTCCATTTTTGAAATTTCATTTTTGTGGACAGGGTTTTATCAAGAGGATTTTGAATCTTCATATGTCCGAATGCAGGAAGTATCAAACGAATACTAAATAGTCCTACCAAAACATAACTAATGTAAATATGCCAATTCCACATTGGTTGCCTTATCTTTTTGGCTAAATCAATGAGTTGTTCCTGGGATAAAACCTGGTCGGTACCACTCAGGTAATCCTGTATGATAGCTGCCACATTATATTTATTCATCCACGTTAATCGCAAAAAAATTGTAATTAACAATAGAAGAAATGAAATAGCAATCGTCCAATGAATTATTCGATATACTTTAGAATACTTTGTATTTTCCATAATATTTATTTTTACATAATGATTTTTCTTGTATGAAGCACAACGTTAAGTGTATGTTGCGTTTTAATGCAATATACATAGTGTTAGCTTTTCGTGCATTTTTCCTTTTATAAAATGGAACAATCCTTTCCAGAGTTAACCGGAAAGGATTCATAAAGGTAAGAAATTAATACTCTATATTAATCCGTTCAATCTTAATGTCCCGCATGACCAGCACCGTGTTCAATAATATCATGAATTGCTTCAATGGTATGTGTGTAATTTACGTAAGCTTCAACATATTCCCTGCCTTGTTTTGTTGAATTGTCCTTAACTTTACTCAGTTGCAAAACTTTATCATATTTTTCACGAACTATTTTTTCAATGTGTTTGTTCAATTTTAGCAAAAATCCACCTACATTGCCCACTTTAATGGCTTCATCAGTCATTTGAATAATCTGTTTTGTGCTTCCTGCTGGTTTTAGTCCTGTATAAGGTGCGCCTTCTGTTTCGCGGTGCAAACGTACCAATGTTTCAAAAAAATGTTTTTCCACAATTTCATAAACTTCTTTATCACCATTACGCAATTTATAGGTTTTATGAAACAGTGCGGTAATTTCATTTTCCTGATCATTTGTTATCCATTTAAGAACTGGATTGACATCATTTGTTTTAAGCGCCAAAACGGCATCTTTAATTACTGGGCCATCATACGAATCGCAATGGGCAAATGTTGCCTGCGAAGTGAATAATAAGATGGCGAATAAAATTAACGGCAAGGTCCCAAATTTTATACTTCCAACAAGTCCTTTTTTATTGGATACTCTATCTTCTAAATGTTTTTTAACTTTTGTTTCCATGATTTTACTATTTTTTAAAATGATTACTATTATATTCTTGTACAAAAGTAGTATGGAAACATAGGGCAATCGCTTTAAGCTATAAAGTGGGACTAATTTATTTGAAGGAAAAAGTACCCCAGCATAAAGTAGTACCTCAATATTTTTGATAAAATGAAGAGAAATTTTACAGAAGAGTTTGCAAAAAAATTCGTAAAATACTTTTTTTTAATATTGTTATATCTGTTGAAGTTTGTCCTTTATTATAAGTTTGGCTTATAAAAAATAAAAACGGGAAATCTATGAAGAAATCCCATTTTTAAAAATTTAAATCAAATACCAATAAAAATCAAACGCTATTCTACTTAAAGTATTTTATATACCCTTCTATATGTGTATTTATTTTATTAAGGCTGTATTTGCGGGTATCTAGGTCTGACGCCGCTAAACCATCAAACAAATCTTTCATTGGAACCAAATACTTGTGTAATTGATTATGAGCCTCACCTGTCATAGTACATTTTGCTATAATAGTTCCAAATTCTTTTTCTAAATTTTGTTTAACCGTCGCATAAGCCACCATATTATCTCTTTCTGAAAAAGACTTTATTAAAAGTTTCATATTATTAATTCCTTCGGTAGTTTCAAGATTAGCCTCCCATAAGTTTCCATTATTTAATTGCAAGACTTCGTCCCCTGCATGTTCATCTGTTTGTTTAGTTGCAGGTTGCTCTTTTTGATGTTCATCTGTTTGTTCAGCTCCATTATTGCCATGTGTTTTTCCGGTTTTGCTGTCACAGGAAATCGCAAATACCAATACGGCGATTCCCAAAATTAATTTAATCGCTTTTCTCATTTTTCTACTTATTTTATTTGTTATTAAAGTTAATATATTTTTAAAATATCTGGCAAATATAGTACCGATATATAGGCTAATCGCTTTAATTTATAAAATGGGACTTGTTTAATTGACAATAAAAGGTCCCAACTTTAAAGTTATACAACATATCTCTATAGAAAATAGAAGCGAATGTTATGAAACGAAAATTTTATGCTTCAATCAGCTGAACAAAAGGTATTTTTATGAGTAGCACTCATTAACTATACTCTTCTGGCTATAGCCATATTTTACCGTAATTTTAATCATCATCATAGTCATAGTTTTCATTATTCTCAATCTTATTTTCTTGCTCTTTTGGGTTAACTGGCAGGCCATAGGCTAAATAAGAAACATAAAAAGGAATTATAAGCCAAAGCACCAAAAATATTTTATGAAAACCATTTAATTTGGCATTTTTAGATTCGATATTTTTATATCCCGTAAAAATTGATTTAAGTGTACCCGTTTTCTTATGAAATAATGTTTCGGCCAAAATACCTAGTAAGTGGATGGCCACTAAAATTAAAAAAAGGTTTGCCGTTATTTCGTGTAATTCTTCAAGAGAATCTTCATTAATTCCAATATTTAATACATTATTCTCATTGGCATATAAAAAGTAACCTGACACGCTGCAAATTATCCCAACAAAAAATATACCCAACATAATTACAGAAGCTGCCGGATTATGGCCAGCAAATATTTTCCCTTTTGAAAAAAAAGAGTGTATAAATTCGCGCTGGCTTTTCAATCCTATTGGGAAATCTTTAAAAGTTGAATAAATTGGTCCAAACAAACCAAATAAAATTCTAAAAAATATCAATACTCCCACAAAAGCACCGAAAGCAAAATGCAGATTGCTGAGATTGTCAAAATCTCCTAAAATAAAAGCAACAGTGAAACCAACGGCTAAAAGCCAGTGAAAAATTCTTGTTGGCGCAGTCCAGATATAAGATGTCATGATATAAAAAATTTGTACATTAAGTTACTCTTTTTTTTAATTTATAATTCCTCCTTTATAATAATTTACAAATATAGAATGGAGAGGAAGATCAATCGCTTTAATCTATAAAGTGGGACTTGTTTATTTTAATATAAATTGGCTCCCGTAAAATAAATGCCCAATATTTATTAAAAATCAGATTTAGGTTCTACTGACAGTAGCTTTGTATTGCGAAGGGGTAAGATTTGTAAATTTTTTAAAGATTCGGTTAAAAGCCGATTTTGAATTGAATCCAGAATCAAGCGCAATGCCCAAAAGAGAATAATTTTCAAATTTCGGGTCGTTTATTTTTGCTTTAACTTCCTCCACCCTAAACTGATTGATGTAATCGAAAAAGTTAAGATTGAATTTTTCATTTATAATCTGCGACAGATAATGTGCAGAAATCTCTAATTCAGTAGCCAGCTGCAGCAGCGTTAAGTTTGGATTTAAAAAAGGTTTAGCAGAAACCATTAAGTTGTTAAGTTTATCCACAAATTGCTTTGCTTCGGTAACCGTTAATCTTGAACTTGCATATTTAATTTTTGTCTCTTCAACAAAAACTTGTTCATTTTCCATGTCACCGCTAAAAATTACTTTTTGCTTTAAGCCGAAATAACCAATTAAAATTACAAAAACCGATAAGGACAAAAACAGCCCATCGGTACAGAAGGCCATGGAAAATAAATTAAAAACATGATGAATGACTGTAATAACAATTAATGACGTCCAAATAATGCCAAAAATGTAAGCAAGTTTTCTTAGCCAAATTAAGTCAATTTCTTCCGAAGAAGAAAAATTATTAAAAATATTGAGATCCAACTTTTTAAACAATCGTATCGATAAGGCAAAATAAAATGACCCAGACAATATTGTTGCAATTAAAAAGAAAATAAATAAGAATGGTGGAGAAATATTTACTTGTGCATAATCCAATCGAATCGTTTCTGAAATATTTGGAAAGAATGAAATAGCTAGAAGATAGCAGTTAAAAAAGACAAATGGAGCAAAATGGATTATGTTGATTTTATCGAAAATCTTTTTGTAAGACACCAATGCCAAAATGTAAAAAAATAAGAATACGCCATGCAATAAAAACAGCGAAGTAAAACTGATGGACAACAATTTAAAATGAATAAATAATTCATGGGAATAAAAGGAATAAACGCCAATAAACAGCCCCAAATACAACAACCACAAAATTAATATATTGTCGTGCAATTCTCTGGGTTTTTTCTGAAACAATAAAATTGCAAAAAAGAATGCATTAAACGCCGCTATTAAAAAAATGAATTTCATCTATGAATTAGAATCTTTAAATTATTTTTCAAAAATATAACTTTTTTTTTACTCCATACTGCTTCGCCAACTCAATCATATGTTTTGTGCCTTTGCTTTTTCCATCCCAAAAGGCAATTAGAGCATCTGCATAATTTGCCATTTGTTCATTTCGCTTTGGACCTGCTGCTCTTCCAAATCTTTTCCAGTCTGCAGGGAATTTCGTTAGTAAAAATCCTTTTTCAACTGCATATTTTTCTCCAAGTAAGTCGGCTCCTTTGTAGTAAGCTCCGCTTACGATTTCAACATCGGTTTGATCCTGAAGAATGTTGTCACAAATTTCACATAGTTTTTTGTAGTCGGTGAAGTTTCGACTTCCGGCAATTATTAGTTTCATAGTGTTTTTCGGTTTATGATGATGAGACCCTGAAACTAGTTCAGGGTGACGTTTTTCGATGAGATACCCAGTTAATCTGGGGATGACTTTTTTGTGATTTTAAGACCTCAACAAAGCAATTTTTAGTTCTGAAATTGCTTTGAGTTGTAGTTTAAGGTTTTCTTCAAAAGCGGTGATTTTTACTAGTTTTTTAACCTTGGTTTCCCACTGCTGTTGCTCGTAGTTTTGTAAAGCTGTTTTAATGACATTTCTGGTTTCTACAACTCCAATAAATGGAATAACACTTCCTTTTAAATAATAACTGAAATATTTTCCGATTTTAAGTGACAGACATAAGTAAAAAAGTTGCTCTCGTTCTTCTGAACTTTGTGTAGTAACAACAAAACAATTTGGACAAGGTTCTGGTAATGGCTTACCACTATTTAGTCCTTTGTTTAAAATAAAGAAGTGCGGTGTGTTGTAGGTTCTTCCGCTTCGGTGGGTTTTGATTTCATAATTTGACATAGTGCTCCAATTAAAATTATATGCTTCGCTAAGCGCTTCGCGCATATAATTTTTGGAAGGGAAAGAAAAAAGATAGCTGGAATGCTGGTTGTGAGGCAAATGCTGTCAAGGTTTTTGAGAAAAATACAACCTGTATTAAAATGTTAAAGCGAAACCGAACATTTTGTGAGGTGGAGATTTTTTTCAAAACCCGTAGGGCTTGACCTTGATAGTATTAATGTGGTGGGTGGAGGAAACAACCGATATTTGCAAACTTTTTTATTTTTAACTATAAATTTACTTATAATGGAAAATCCTTTTGAAATTATCATTGAATGATTAAATACTATTGAAAAAAAATATATCGAATTGAAAAAAAACATGTTCTATTACTGTGTCGAAAAACAATAAAAAGAAGGTTTTAATCACAGATAATGAAGCAAGGGATTTTTTATTGAAAACTGTTTTTAAAATTGATTTAAACAGGTAATCGCGCAGCTAATAAATGCGGTAGCATTTAAGCGAGCCGCCAGCGAGTTGAACGAGGGTGTTGTGGTGATAGCACGTTGCCATCGGCATAAGTGTGTGCAACAACTACGTGGTACACACAAAGGGTGGTCGGTGTTTTTGAAGCTGTGGGAAAGGCAAGGGCAATTTATGTAGTGAAGCGTGACGAGTGGTGTGTGCTCCGACTTGGTTGAAGTATGGTTTTTTTTGTTGTCGGTTATTTGGGTTTAAAATTATAATTTGAAATGGTATTTTCGGAGCACCAAAACGAGGAACAATGAACGGAATACTTTGCTCTTGTGTGCGTTTGCAATATGTAATAACCGCTTTTGAAAAGACTTTGCATTAAGCTTAGGTAGTGTAATTATTCAAAGGAGTGTAATTTAGATAATAACTTGAGCGGTTATTTTATATGCAAAATGGATGCCTTCAAAAACTGTGACACCCTTTTTTTAGCCCGAAGTGAGCAGCAGGCGAGCCAAAATTATGAAACAGCGGTTGCCCTTAACAATATGATTTGCGAAGCATTACTCTAAAAGATTTTAAGGGCAAAAGTAGCTGTGCGTGGGGAATACGTGGAATGTGTGCAGTAAAATAAGTGAGTGCGCTACAATGAGCACCCACTGGAGCGCAAATTGTAGCGCAACGAACGGCAAGTACAAGGGATTGAAAATTGGATTTTGGTTTTGAATGATGAGATCCTGAAACAAGTTCAGGATGACGGTTTTTTATTGATTGCCCCTGTAATTGTATTTTATGGAACAAAATGGAGCGTGTGACGAACACCTTATTACCTGGTGAATATTCTATATTGTTGCGATTATTGTTATGGAAACGGATTTAAAAAAGGGCAAAGGCAAAGAGTAAGTGCTTGCTCTTTTTGCAAGTTCTTGCTGTGGGGAATTGGAAGCTTTATGTAATGGAGTGCTAACGGAATGAAATAGTGCTGGAGATGGATGGATAAACAATTATACAGATTTGTAATACAATTATATTTATGGTTTGTTACGTTTTTTTAATAGAGTAATTCTAATTGCTTTTTTTACTGCTATTTCAGTTTCTCCTTCATCAAATTCGATTTCATCAATAATTTCTAATGTTTTATCAATAGAAATCTCTTTTTCAAGAAGTTTAGAAATTAATATTGGAAGAATATTAGATTGTAATCTTGACAAACCTTCAAGTGTAACTTTATAACCTTCTTGGTCGAAGAATTGAAAATCAAATACAACGCATAGGTAACCCAATAATCTTTTTCAATATATATTTCTGGAATATTTAATTGCTGTGCTGTAATACGAATAGCATCAGTAAACAATTTTTTGTCTTGGTGAAGTCTCATTTAATATTCCAATTGTTTAGGGTTGATACTGTAGATTCTGAAAGACCTAATTTGTAAACTGTTATTGGATTGAGTGATTTTTTTAGAACTTCTAAATTTTGATNACTTGTTTCCTCTAACAAAGCACCTAATAGCGCCCTAACTCTTGGCGGATATTTTAAAGCAAAATTTATGATGTTTTTTAGTTCCGAATTTTTTAGTTCTGTAAGTAGTTCAATTAACCGTTTTAGGGCATTGTTATAATTTATATTAGGAATCTTATTTAAATCTTTAATAGCATCTAATAGACCTAACAAATTATAATTTGATTCAGTTACTTCAACATAACTTTTAACGGGTGTTGCTTTAATAGTTCCCTTATTTACATAAATTCGTTTGGTTAATGAAGCTATTTTTATGGTTGAAGGCACTTATGTAGTTAAGCCTAATTGGTTGTATAACAAGTTTCCTGTTACATAAGCAATACGTTTACCATTTTTAAATAAATAGGGTTTAATCATTTCTTTTTCATCGGGTTTTAATTCTCCAAATACGGTTTGCTCTGGTTTGTAGAATGTTCCCTTTGCTATTTTTTTAATAACACCTTTTTTTAACAAACGTTCAATAGCTTTTGCCGCTGTGGTAAACTTTTCATTTGGAATATCAAGTTCATTATATCCAAAAGTAGTTCCTAACGGAAAATCCTTAATTTTTGCTTCTATTTGTTTTGTTATATTCATACCTATACAAATATACTAAAGAATTTAAAATGTCAAGTTTTTTGCGCAAAAAACTTGACATTTATATAACATTCTATCGCCTACTGAAATTTTCTAATAATAGCTGGAGCTAGATTAGGTTTATATTTTGTTTAATTACCTTATTATAAATTAGATCAATAACTTATCAAATGCCTCTTTTATTTTTCCTGGAATTTCATCTTCAGATATAATAAAATGCAATAAGAAGTCTGAAGATTCAGCACCTTTAGATGGTATGTGCTTGTTTTCATAGTTGTCGTCTTTTTTAAGTTAAACTTTATTTAAGACGAAAGTCAAATCAACTATGGTATTTGTCCTGATTGCAAATCTTCAATTATTTGTTGACCAAAACCTATCAAATCTACAATAAATTATTGACTGTTTTATGCTTTTTTAAAAATACAACTTTTCAGTATTTACACATTCTACAGCCATAATTCGGTCAACAAATTAATTTTTTTTATTTGTTGACCGATTTGTTGACCTATTTAATGTGTTTAAATCAATTTATCTGTTAACTCCTAAAATTCAAAACCCAGTAAAACCAATGGTTTGCTGTGTTTTGATTCAATTTGTTTTTGTTCTCGCAGAGAGGAAGGGATTCGAACCCTCGATACGTTGCCGTATACACACTTTCCAGGCGTGCGCCTTCGACCACTCGGCCACCTCTCTAATTTTATTGATTTAAGTATAGATCTAATAAACCTTCTGGGGTTTCAACACTAATTTTTCTATTTTCTCGATCAACTTTCTTGATGAAATTATCGATCATTGGAATAAAAACTTCCGTTCCATTTGCGTTCACTTCAAATAATGGTTGTGCTGATGAATCATTAACACCTGTAATAACACCAATAAAACCAACCTTAACATCTTCGATGTCAAATCCAATTATTTCATGAAAATAGAACTTATTCCCAGTTAGCTTAGGAAGGAATTTAAGTGGTAGATACACTTCAACACCCAAAATTGCGTCAGCATCAGATTCGTTTTCAACATCTTCAAATCTTATTCGAAGTTGATTTCCTTTTTGTAAAGAAATAGTTTCAATAAAAAATGGAACCAGATCATTACCTAAAGCAACAAATACTGATTCCAAATTTTGATAAAGTTCAGGTTCGTCAGTGTCTAATTTAACTACAACCTCACCTCTAAAACTATGTTTTCTTACGATCTTGCCTAAATAAAAACAATCTTCTATACGCATTATCGTAACAATAAATTATTCTGCTTTTCCTTCTTCTGAAGCAGCAGCTTGCGCGTCATCAATAGATTGAGGAGCTTCCTCTTCAACTACTTCTTTAGCAGCTTGTTCAGCAGCTTTTGCATCAGCAGCTTCTTTAATAGCAGCATTTTCAGCTTCTAGTACAGCAGCTAAACGCTCTTCATTTACTTTAGTTTCAGCCTCTAATGCTTTCACTTTATTATCAGCTTTTGATTTTGCTAAATCCTCTTCTTTAGCCGAAATTTTTCCTGCTTTTTCATCTACCCAAGCTTGAAATTTTTCTTCAGCTTGCTCTTCAGTTAAAGCACCTTTTCTAACACCACCTTTTAAGTGATTTTTTAGCATAGCTCCTTTATAAGATAAAATTGCTTTTGCTGTGTCAGTTGGTTGAGCTCCATTTTGCAACCAATTTACCGTACCATCGATATCTAAATCAATTGAAGCTGGATTTGTATTAGGATTATACGTCCCTAATTTTTCTAAATACTTTCCATCTCTTTTTGCGCGTGCATCTGCAGCAACAATCCAATAGAATGGTTTTCCTTTTTTACCGTGTCTTTGTAATCTAATTTTTACTGGCATTTGTTTTAAATTTTAAGGTACGAAACCTTGGTTATTAATTAAGTGCGCAAATATAGTGAGATATTTCCAAATAACAGACAATATTTCATTGTATTTTAATGTGCATTTAAGCTACTTTACAAACTCTTTAAAAGATTTAAGTTGTAGATCATCAAGTGATTTCACTTTCCTTTTTATTTTTTTATACTCTTTTTTAGCATTATTAAATCTTTCTTCTATACTTTTTAAATTTTCCAATTCTGCATGAGAGGCTACATCATAACTACGTGCAATTTTACTATATAAATCAGCCATTTTTTCCCTAAGCTGAGGTTCTGCTGAACCTACATAATTATCTCCCGTAGTAATTACCAATGATTCTTTTAAAGCAGTTAATTTATCAACAATTTTTTTCTCTTTTGATATAGCCAGAATTGCATCTAATTCATAAACTAAGTATGCCAACTCTTGCGTCATATCATACATCTTCATCGTTGTATTATGCTTTAAAATTCTATCCTCATCACTTAGTTTAGATGCTGGATCATATATAACTTCAATATTTTTTTCATAAATTTTCTTTCCTTTTTTAATAACCACTTTATAGGTTCCTGCTGCTACTTTAGGTGATGTAAAGCCTCCAAAACTAAATGTCTTTCCTTTTGCTACTTTAGGTTGTTTAATTCTATAATTCCAATTTACAATATTTATACCCTTAGATTTACCTGGACCTAAAGTGCTAATAACTTTACCATTCAAATCCTGAATTTCTAGGGTCATTTTACCAAATGTATGACGTTTTTTTAAGTAATATTTTATTTGAACTGCTCTACTTGGATTATCTCCAACAAACTGTGTTTCTGTACCAAAACTTCCTGAGAAACTACCTTCTTCATATATTACAGTTGGTTTAATATCAAAAAAGTGAAGATTCTTTTTTAGAACTTCTTGATTAATTTGCCGTAACGGAGATATATCATCAACTATAATAATACCTCTACCATGAGTTCCCATAACAAGGTCGTTCGTTTGTTTTTGTAAGTCGATAAAATGTACTGCAGCTGGAGGCATATTATTTGTAAATTTACTCCAATTCTTTCCTCCATTAATTGTAATATACAACCCAAATTCAGTCCCTAAAAACAGTAAATCAGGATTTACATAATCTTCTTGAATATTTCTTACAAAACCCACAACATCACTTGATATAATATTGATCCATGTTTTACCAAAGTCTTTCGTTTTAAAAGCATAAGGATTCATATCATTCATTGTATGGCCTTCAAAAACTGCGTAAGCTGTACCTTTATCAAAGGTACTTGCTTCTATATGATAACACCATGTATTTTTAGGAAGTCCTTGAATATTTATTGATGTATTTTCCCAACTTCTACCCCCGTCTTGAGTTACCTGAACATTCCCATCATCAGTACCAACCCAAATTACATTTTCATCTAACTTAGACTCGGCAATTGTAAAAATAGTAGTATGGTTTTCAGCACCTGAATTATCTTTAGATAAACCTCCTGAATTTTCCTGTAATTGCTTTTTAGGATCATTTGTTGTTAAGTCAGGTGAAATTATTTCCCAAGTATCCCCCATATCTTCTGATTTATGTAAGAACTGGCTTCCCATGTAAAACCTGTTAGGCTGATGGTTACTAACCGCCATTGGAGCATTCCAGTTAAACCGTAATTTTGGAGTTCCTATTGTTTGAAGTGGCTGAATTGTTTTTACTCTTTTATTATCTACATCATATCTCCAAACATTATCAGCTCCTTGCATTTCTGAATAAATAATATTCTTGGTTGGATGTTTTAGTACTCTAAAACCATCTCCCCCACCGATTGGTTTCCAATCTTTAGCCTGAATACCTCCTGAAGAAGATGAAGGACCATACCATGACCCATTATCTTGTAAACCCCCATAAATATTGTAAGGCTCTTCATTATCTACACTTACATGATAAAATTGAGATAGCGGTAAATTTTCAACAATTTCCATAGTTGTACCTCCATTCCACGATCTATACACACCTCCATCAGTTCCAGCATAAAGTCTGTCAGAATCATGAATATCAAAAATAACATCATGAATATCACTATGCATATTCCCTAAACCTTTGAAAGTTTTCCCTCCATCTCTAGAAATTGAACCCCTTAAACCAGCTTTAACAACTACATCTGAATTTTTAGGATCTACCACTATTCTTGAAAAATAAAATGGACGTACAGTGATTCCAAAATCGTTATTTAATTGTTCCCAGTTTTCTCCAGCATCGTCACTTCTATATAAGCCTTTCTTTTTTTCCTCTTCTGCTTCAATAACAGTGTATAGTATGGTTGGATTTGATGGAGCTACTGCAATAGCCAATCGCCCTAACTTACCTTTTGGAAATCCATTATGAATTTTATTCCAAGTTTCTCCTCCATCAGTAGATTTATATAATGCGCTATTCTCTCCTCCTGATTCAAAAGACCAACCTGTACGTCTAAATTCCCACATTGAAGCATATAAAATAGTAGGGTTTGTTGGATCCATTGCAAAATCAGCACAACCTGTTTTTTTATCTATATATAATATTTTGTTCCAAGTTAGCCCTCCGTCAACAGTTTTAAAAACACCTCTTTCTTCACTATCTCCCCAAAGAGCACCTAGAACTGCTACATAAATTTCTTTAGAATTATTTGGGTTTACAATGATATTTGCAATCCTTTCAGATTTTTCAAATCCCAATTTTGTCCAGTTTGTTCCTCCATCTATTGATTTATATAAGCCATCTCCAACTGAAACGCTGTTTCGCGTCCAAGTTTCTCCAGTACCAACATATATGGTATTATCTGGGTCGTTAGGATCTACAGCAACAGCTCCAATAGATTGGCAATAATCATCAAATATTGAAATAAATGTTGTCCCTCCATTATTAGATTTCCATACTCCTCCTCCTGCGGTACCTGCATATATAATACGGTTATTTGTAGGATGGCTTTCTAAATCATTTATTCTTCCACTCATTAATGCGGGACCAATATGTCGAGCAGTTATATCACCAAAAAGTTCTTTACCTTTTAATGTAATTTCCTCCTGAGAGTTAGCGTAATACGGAGCTACTCCTAACAAAAAAGCAATTGTTAAAATTATTTTATTCATATCAAGTTTAGTTAAATTGAAAGGAAACCCCCGAAATTCTTTCGAGGTTCCTTAATGTTTACATGATTATTCTTTTTTTTCAGAAACTTTTTCTTCTGGAAAAGAAAAATCACTTTCAGAAACTTCTGGATTTAATTCAATTTTAGTAATTGTAAGAGGTGATCCAGGTTTTCCTTTAATACCTTGTGTCATTGAAAAAGGAAAATAAATTCCGTCAACTTCCTGATAATCGCTCATAGTAATCTCAGATATCATCCCTTTTGCTTGACCAGATTTAATTTCACTTTGAATTGCTATTGGTACAAAATTTTCTGTATCAAAAAAGTAAAAACTAACACTTTCTTCTTCTTTTCCATCAATTGTAACAGGTTCTTTTGTTAGTTTAATTTTAAATGTTTCTGCACCATCAATAATCTCTTTACCTAATAATTCAACTGCATAACCCTTTTCTTTATAATCTATAAAAGAGTCTAGAAAGTCATTACTTTCCAATTTCATATTAGATGTAGCTTCAGCATCACTTTTTTCAGCCTTCATGGTCATAAAGTTAGTACTCCATAAAACCTCACCATCAAAAACACCTTGCTTAATTTCTTTTCCCTGAAATTTTATAATGGTCATTTGTTTCCCTCCTTTTAACTGTGTAATTTCAATAGGGATCTCCATACCTTGTTGATTAACTGTAGCATTCATTTTWATACCTTCAATACTTTTAAATTTTTCTAATCCACCAATATTTTCAAAATAATTATCGATGATCTCATCTGCTGTTTGTGCCTTAACAGTAAAATTTAGACTTATTGCTAAAATGATTAAAATTAATTTTTTCATGTTTTTTAGTTATTAATTATTACAAAATATTAGTATCACAAATTACAAAAAAGTTACATAAGTTATTCTTAAAGTTTTTTTAATATATCATGTTTATAAAAAAACAAATTTATAATTAGAGAAATCTTCTAAATTCATACTTTTAAAACCTCATACTTTCAAGAAATATTCTAGTACATGTTTTTAATATTTAACACAGAAACTACAGGTTTACCAAAAAAAAGGAATGCTCCTATTAGCGTTAGAAAAAGGAATTTCTTTTTTACCATGCCTTTGTAAGACAATTTTTACTGGCTTTTGTTTAATATTTTAAGGAAAGAAACCTTGGTTACTAATTAAGTACTCAAAATATAGTGAGATATTTTTAATTAAAGTATTCTATTTCAGCTCATTTTACACCAATCCTGTAAACCCTAAAAAAGCTAAAGACAATAATCCTGCAACCAATAAATTTATCGGCACACCTTTCATTCCTTTTGGAATATTTGCCAATTCTAAATGTTCTCGAATACTCGCAAAAACAATCAATGCCAAAGCAAAACCTATTGAATTAGCAACCGCAAAGAATACGGCTTTTAGCAGACTTCCATTTTCTAATCCCAATGCTAAAATTGCAACTCCCAATACTGCGCAATTAGTTGTAATTAAAGGCAAAAATACTCCTAATGCTTGATATAGCGGAGGGCTTACCTTTTTCAAAATAATTTCAACCATTTGAACCAATGCGGCTATTACCAAAATAAAAGTAATGGTTTTTAAATAATTTAAACCCGCTGGAACTAATACATATTGATATAATAAATAAGTTGCCATCGTTGCTATAGTCATTACAAATAACACCGCTCCAGACATACCAACGGAAGTTGATACTTTATTGGAAACACCAAAAAATGGACATATCCCTAAGAATTGCGATAATACAATATTGTTTACAAAAACGGCTGTAATTAGTATAAGTATATATTCCATTTTTAAGTTGTTTTAATTGAAATTTTATTAAATAAAACCGCTAAATATGCTAAAGCGATAAATGCTCCCGGAGGTAAAATAAACAGTATAAAAGTATTTGCATCTTCTGAAACAAATTTAAATTCAAACAAACTACCACTTCCTAAAATTTCACGTGCTGCCCCTAAAACGGTGAGTGCAATTACAAAGCCTATTCCCATACCTAAAGCATCTACAATTGAAGAAATTAAATTATTTTTTGATGCAAAAGCTTCTGCCCTTCCTAAGATTAAACAGTTTACAACAATTAAAGGAATAAAAATCCCCAATTGCTCATATAAGAATGGAATAAATGCCTCTAATACCATTTCTACGATGGTTACAAAGGAGGCTATGATAATTATAAAAGCAGGGATACGTACTTTGCTTGGAATTTGTGTTTTTATAAGTGACACCACAATATTTGACATTAATAACACAAACAAGGTAGCAACTCCCATTCCCAAACCATTCAATGCAGAAGAAGTTACACCTAATGTTGGGCACATCCCTAACAGCATCACAAAAACTGGATTTTCTTTTACAATTCCTTTTAAGAAATTTTGGGTTAGATTCATTTTTTCAGCCATAATTCTTAATTTTTAGATTCAATTAATAAGTCTCTATTTTTCATAAACTCATCAAAAGCCATTTGCGCAGCCTCTCCAAAGGCTCTTGCCGTAATCGTTGCACCAGTTAATGCATCCACTTCACCTCCATCTTTTTTAACTTTTAAGTTAAATTTTGAAGGATTTATGTTTCTAAATTGTCGTAAAAAAATTTCATCTTTCATTTTAGTTCCTAAACCAGGAGTTTCTTTTTGCTCCAGAACAACTATATTTTGAATAACTCCATTTGGTTTGAAACCAACCATAATCTTTATCAGCCCACTAAATCCTTTATAAGTTGTACCAACTACTGCTGCGCCAACAAATTCATTATTTAAAAATGCAGGGTACACCTCAACACTGTCTTTAACTTTGTCTGATTTTATTAATTTAATATCTATAACCGGATTATTATCAAAAGTTGGCAACACTAGCTTAAGTGCATTCACTTTTTTCTCTAATTTAGCTTTAGCCTTAGGTCCTGCGGTCACATCATTTACATATCCTAATGAAAAACCTGCAACTATGGTAATTGCAAACAATGAGACCACCATATTTATAAATGTATCTTTCTTCTTACTCATAATTACACAATTTTAGATTTGATTTTAGATCCAAATCGGCGAGGTTTAAAACTACTATTGATTAATGGCACAAAGGCATTCATTATTAAAATAGCAAATGAAATTCCTTCAGGATACGCTCCAAACAATCTAATTACAATTGTAATAACTGCAATACCAATTGCAAAAATTACCATCCCCTTTTTTGTCATTGGGCTTGTAACCAAATCCGTTGCCATAAAAAAGGCTCCAAGTAAAGCACCTCCCGTTAATAAATGAATCACTGGACTTGCATATTGCTCTGGGTCTATAAGCCAAAATACTCCAGTCATAACACCCATAGTCACTAACATTGTAACAGGTATATGCCAACTAATTACCTTTCTTATTATTAAATACAGACCTCCAATTAGTAACGCTATTGCAGACATTTCACCTAACGAACCTCCAGTTATTCCCAAAAACAAATCCATCGTTGAAGGAATTTTAGTACTTATATCGGCCATTGTTTCTCCAAACATTAATCCTTCTTTTATAAGTCCTAAAGGCGTTGCTCCTGTAACTGCATCAGCAATGGTCGTATTATTTTCAACAGCCGTTGGCCACATAGTCATTTGGACTGGAAAAGAAACTAATAAAAACACCCGACCAACTAAAGCTGGATTAAATATATTAAAGCCAAGACCTCCAAAAGATGATTTAGCTACTCCTATTGCCACTAAACTACCAACAATAATCATCCATATTGGCAAACCAGATGGCAAGTTAAAGGCTAATAAAATCCCTGTTATTAACGCTGATCCATCACCAATGGTAACTTCAGCTTTCAACAAGTATTTCTGAATTAAATATTCAAATAACAAACAGGAAACTACAGCAACTGCAGTAACTATTAATGCTCTTATTCCAAATACATATAATGAAACTAAAAATGCAGGAATTAATGCTATAACTACATCATACATCAATTTTTTTGAAGTTCTATCTGAATGTAAGTGTGGTGAGGCTGATATAACTATTGGTTGACTACTCATTTTAATTTTTTGCTATTTTTAATTTATTCACAATGTTTTTTCCAAATCGAATATAGTCTAGTATTGGTCTGTGAGAAGGACAAACATAACTACAAGACCCACATTCTATACAGGTCATAATATCTTCATTTGAAGCTCTTTCATACAATCCTTTTTCCGACATATTCATTAATAAATGCGGTTCTAACCCCATTGGGCAAACAAAAACACATTCACCACAACGAATACAATTTTCTGCCTTTCCTCTACTCGCTTCTTCTTCAGAAATCACTAAAATTCCTGAGGTTCCTTTGGTAACGGGTACATCCGTATTTTTTATTGCTTTTCCCATCATTGGACCTCCATTTATTAATTTTCGAGTCCCTTCTGGCAAACCACCAACTTCTTCAATTAAATCTTTAATTGGTGTTCCTATTTTCACCCAAAAATTTGATGGATTTTCTAATTTTTTTCCCGTTACTGTAACCACGCGTTCAGTTAAAGGCTTGTTGTATTGTATTGCTTCATAAATGGCGAAAATAGTTCCTATATTCATTACAATTACTCCAACATCAAAAGGCAACCCATTTTTAGGGATTTCTCTATTTAGAATAGATCTTATCAACTGTTTTTCACCCCCTTGAGGATATTTCACTTTTAAAGCAGCTACTTGTATTTTACTAGAATCCTTAATTACTTTTTTGAAAAGATTGATGGCATCCTTTTTATTATTTTCAATACCAATTACTGCTCTAGGTATATTTAATGCAAACAGTAAAATTTCAATTCCAACAATTATTTCTTCAGCCTTATCAAGCATTAATCTATGATCCGCAGTTAAATATGGTTCACATTCAACACCATTAATAATAAGGCAATCTATTTTTGTACCTTCTCTAACACTTAACTTTACATGTGATGGAAACGTTGCCCCACCTAAACCAACAATACCAAAGTCACTAACTCGCTGTAAAATTTCTTTTGGTTCTAATTCAATTTTTGTTTTTAAAGGATATTCAACTACTTCAAAATTAGCTTCATTTTTAGCATCAGTCCTAATTACAATACATTGTTTTTTGTAACCRCTACTATCAATTATTTTATCTATTTTGGTCACAGTTCCTGCWACMGGWGAATGAATATTGGAAGAAACRAAACCACCCGATTTWGCAATAACCTGTCCWATTTCTACCTTCTCTTTTTTMWCTACAACTATTTCTGCAGGAATYCCAATATGCTGYGCAACKGGTACATTAACAACCTTRGGTACTGYWAATCTTTTGATTCCTTTTTTTGMTGTTATTTTATTTTCTGGAGGATGAATACCTCCTTTTGGAAATGTYTTAAGCATTMGTTTCARCKTTTACTGGTTCAACAATTACTTCCTTTTTCACCTYTGKTTTTTTCACCWCTTTCTTTGCWAYAACTTTCTTCTCTTTYTTKGGAGGAAAATTAGTTTCWATAATAGAATTTGTTGGACATACAGGYACACATTTTCTACAAAGCGTRCACATTATTGGATCTATATACGCCAATGTATTYWMCATKGTAATAGCRTCTTTYGGRCAAATATCTTCACATTTTGAACAGCCTATACAAGCTACAGCACACGCTTTTTTTGCGATACCTCCTTTGTCTTCATTTAAACAACCAACATAAATTTTTAAGTCTCGCTTATTCTTTGGACGCATTTCAATAATATCTCTTGGGCACTCTTCAACACAAGCACCACACGAAGTACATTTATCAGTACTAATTACCGGTAAGCCTGTTGCCTCATCCATATACATAGCGTCAAACTTGCATACTTTTACACAATCACCATCTCCCAGGCAACCATACTGGCAATCTGTTTCTCCACTGTATACCATTGCTGAGATAGCACAAGTTCTTGGACCTTGAAATTCTGTTGTTTTTGGTCTAACATCACAACTTCCCTGACATCGTAGAACTGCAACTGTTGGATCTTTTTCAGTCACCTCTTTCCCTAGCTTTTCTGCAACCAGCTTCATTACATCGTTTCCTCCAACTGGACAAAATAGCTCAGAAATATCATCTGAATTCACCAACTTTTCAGCAAATGATTTACAACCTGGAGAACCACAACCAGCACAATTTGAGGCTGGCAATATATCCTCAACCTCTGCTATTAATGGATCTTCATAAACATAAAACTTTTTTGAAACTACGTACAACACAACGGCCGCAATAATTCCCAAAGAAGCTAATAACAAAACACTATATAAAGTTGAATCGGTCATTCTTAATTAAATTTTAATATGGTAACTTTAAATGCTTTTTTTAATGTGTTATTCAAAAAATAAAGCATTAAATAATATGGAATAAGAACAAATAATGATAACAAGCCTGCAAACCACTCCTTAAAAAAAATTGAAGAGATAAGGAGCGTAGTAAGCATTAAGATAAAAGGAAATACGTATGCCCAAAAAACAGCTTTTAAACCTAATTTTTTTTCTAAAACAACTTGAACAGTTTCATTAAGAGTATAAGATTGATTCTTATTTAAAACCTCAATCTCTTTATCATTAGATTCCGACGTTCCACAAGCTGCTTTTGCTTTACACCCTACGCAATTTATATTTCCTTTGAGCGAAACTATGATACTATTTTCAGAAATTTTTGAGATAACACCTTCGTGCTTAACAAAATTTTGTTCACTTATTTTTAAACTATCAAACTCAAGTTTTTCCATATTCATAAATCCACCATAACTTGGAATCGTAAAATTATAACTTTTAAGAAAAATAAAATATGACTTATCTTAGGTTTTAAATAATTTTTAAACCTTATGTACCAATTTTCAAAACTTTAAAATTATTCAAGGATTGTTAATAAAAAACTAATCTTTAAGAATTTTAAAATCTTTTAAATTCATACTTTTAAAAACTCATACTTTCAAGAAAAATTCTATTACATGTTTTTAATATTTGACACAGAAACCACTGGTTTACCGAAAAAATGGAATGCTCCGATTAGCGATACCAATAATTGGCCAAGATGTGTTCAAATAGCATGGCAACTACACGATTTATATGGAAAACTTATAGATCAACAAGATTTTTTAATTGTTCCTGAAGGATATAACATCCCTTATGATGCCGAACAAATACATGGTATTTCTACCCAATTGGCACAATCAAAAGGAACATCGTTAGAAACTGTTTTACCTATTTTTAATGAAGCTTTATCAAAATCTAAATTTGTTGTAGGGCAAAATGTGAAGTTTGATCTTAACATAATGGGTTGTGAATTTCACAGAACAGGAATTCGCACAAATTTAAATGAATTACCCATTTTGGATACCTGTACTGAAACTACGGCTACTTTATGTCAAATTCAGGGAGGTAGATACGGGAAATTTAAATTACCAACGTTAACCGAGTTGCATCAACACTTGTTTCATGCTCCTTTTAGTGAAGCTCATAATGCTACTGCCGATGTTGAAGCCACCACACGCTGTTTTTTAGAATTAATACGACGACGAAACTACAGCAAGGAGCAATTGGATGTACCAAGTGATTATTTTCAACTTTTTGACACCAAAAATCCTTCAACAATACAAGTTATTGGTTTAAAACATTTAAATTTAAAAAAGGAAAGTGAAAAATTAAAGATATCACCAGTCATAGCAGCAGAAACACCTACACTATCTTCTCAAGCAGGTGAAGAACTTCAAGAAGTTAAATTTTCACATTTACATTGTCATTCTCAATTTTCAATATTACAATCAACTTCAAGTATTAGCAACCTCATTAATTCAGCTGTAAAAGATAAAATGCCTGCGGTTGCTTTGACTGATACTGGAAATATGATGGGCGCCTATTACTTTATTCAGGAAGCAATTTCTTATAATGAGTCCATTGATAAATTATATGAAAAAAAAGAGAATACTGAAAATAATGAGAGCAAAGAAAGACCCTATATAAAACCTATTTTAGGAACTGAATTTAATGTTTGTGAAGACCATTCAGACAGAACACATAAAGACAATGGATATCAAATAGTTTTCTTAGCTAAAAATAAAAACGGGTACCATAATCTGGCAAAAATGTCTTCTCTTTCCCACACAGATGGTTTTTATTATGTACCAAGAATCGACAAAAATATTATCGAACAGTACAAAAAAGATTTAATTGTTCTTTCTGGGAATTTATATGGTGAAATACCGAGTAAAATATTAAATATTGGTGAAAAACAAGCTGAAGAATCCTTGCTTTGGTGGAAAGAACAATTTGGTGATGATTTTTATTTAGAAATAATGCGTCATCAACAAGAAAATGAAAATCACGTAAATGACGTGCTTATTAAATTTTCAAAAAAACACCACGTAAAACTTGTTGCTACCAATAACACATTTTACACAACTGAGGATGAAGCCGAAGCTCATGACATTTTATTATGTGTAAAAGACGGTGAAAAAATAGCAACTCCCAAAGGAAGAGGGAGGGGTTTTAGATACGGTTTGCCAAATAACGAATACTATTTTAAGTCACAAGAACAAATGAAAAGTTTGTTCGCTAATTTACCTGAAGCTGTTGCTAACATTCAAGAAATAGTTGACAAAGTAGAAATTTATACATTAAAAAGAGATGTCTTACTTCCTAAATTTGACATTCCTCAACTTTTCATTAATCCTGAAGATGAAAAAGACAATGGTGTTCGTGGTGAAAATGCCTATTTAAAATATTTAACTTTTGAAGGTGCTAAAAAAAGATACGGAGAACATTTAGATGAAAATATCAAAGAACGGTTAGATTTTGAATTGTCTATCATTGAAAAAACAGGCTATCCTGGTTATTTTTTAATTGTGTGGGATTTTATTTTAGAAGCTCGTAAAATGGAAGTGTCCGTTGGCCCTGGGCGTGGATCTGCCGCTGGTTCAGCTGTAGCCTATTGCTTATGGATTACCAATATAGATCCGATAAAATACGATCTGCTTTTTGAGCGTTTCTTAAATCCTGATCGTGTTTCACTACCCGATATTGATATTGATTTTGATGATGAAGGGAGACAAAAAGTAATTGATTTTGTAATAGAAAAATACGGTGCAAGTCAAGTTGCTCAGATTATTACATATGGTACAATGGCTGCAAAATCTTCTATTAGAGATACAGCACGGGCCTTGGATTTACCCTTACAAGATGCTGATAGAATTGCCAAACTAATTCCTTTAATTAAATTAAAAAATATCTTTGGTGACGACGAAAAAAGCAAGGGAAAAGTAAAAGGATTAAGAGCTGAAGAATTTGAAAATATCAGTGAACTTAGAAGAATTGCTGAAGGTGATGATTTAGAAGCAACAACCATAAAACAAGCTCTTGCATTAGAGGGTTCAGTAAGAAATACAGGAACTCATGCCTGCGGAGTAATCATTACTCCTGAAAAAATCACTAACCTTGTACCTGTTGCCACTGCAAAAGATAGCAACATGTACGTGACACAGTTTGACAATAATGTTGTGGAAAGTGCGGGATTACTAAAAATGGATTTTTTAGGATTGAAAACTTTAACCCTCATTAAAGATGCTGTAAAAATTGTAAAGGCCATTCATGGAATTGATTTGATTCCAGATGATTTTCCTTTAGATGATCCAAAAACATATGAGCTCTTTCAGCGTGGTGAAACTATTGGAATATTTCAATATGAATCTCCCGGAATGCAAAAGCATATGAAATCTTTAAAACCCACTGAGTTTGCCGATTTAATTGCCATGAATGCGCTATATCGTCCTGGACCAATGGAATACATTCCACTGTTTATTATGCGTAAACATGGTGAAGAGGAAATTGAATACGATTTACCAGAGATGGAAGAGTMYTTAAAAGAAACCTACGGCGTAACAGTKTATCAAGARCAGGTWATGTTGCTTTCACAAAAAYTAGCAGGKTTTACYAARGGWGAAGCAGATATGTTGCGTAAGGCAATGGGTAAAAAGATTTTYTCTTTRCTTGAARAACTWAAACCRAAATTYATTAAAGGTGGAAAGAAGAACAATCACCCTGAAGATATTTTAGARAAAATATGGAAAGATTGGGAGGCHTTTGCHGCCTATGCWTTTAACAAATCTCATTCTACTTGTTACGCTTATATTGCTTATCAAACTGCYTATTTAAAAGCRCATTATCCATCTGAATTTATGGCTGCBGTATTATCTAATAACATGAATGAYATAAAGCAAGTTACHTTTTTTATGGAAGAATGTAGACGHGCDGGAATTTCTGTATTGGGACCTGATRTAAACGAATCATATCTCAAGTTTGCHGTAAACAADGAAGGAGCAATTCGATTTGGAATGGCTGCCATAAAAGGCGTTGGDGSTGCMGCTGTWGATGCTATTATWRAAGAACGTAAAAAAAATGGRCACTTCACTTCAATTTTTGACATTACMAAACGTGTWGATTTACGTGCTGCCAACAAAAGAGCATTTGATGGGTTAGTCATGGCAGGTGGATTGGATTCTTTCAAAAATGTACATCGGGCACAGTATTATCAATTAGATGAAAAAGGAGTGACTTTTATTGAGAAAGCTATTCGCTATGGTAATAAATACCAAGAAAATAAAAACTCAGCACAAATCTCTATGTTTGGAGAAACGTCCGAAGTTCAATTTCCAGAACCTGAAATTCCGTTTGCCGAAAAATGGGGAATGATGGAAGAATTATCTAAAGAAAAAGAATTAGTCGGTATTTATATTTCAGGACACCCATTAGATGATTTTAAAAATGAAATCAAGTATTTTAGCAATTCCTCTGTGACAGCTTTTAAAGAAGATCTAAACAACTATGTTGGTGCCAATTTAAGTTTTTCAGGGATTTTATCTGATGTGCAGCACAAAACTTCTCAAAATGGAAATAAATGGGCCTCATTTGTTATTGTTGATTATAATGACAGCCACGAATTCAGAATTTTTAAAGACACCTATTTAAAATTTAAACCTTTTCTTATTGACAATGAATTTCGACAATTTAAAGTGAATATAAGTGCTGGTTGGAGAAACAAAGATGGAAAATTAGGAGAACCAAGAATTAATTTTACGGATATTCAGATTTTACAAGATGTTCTTGAAAAACAATCTAAAAAAATTACAATTCAATTAGATATTAATAAATTGACCAACAATAATATTCTTGAATTAGAAAAACTTTTAAAGGAAAATGAAGGAGCTGTTCCAATAAATCTATTGGTTTATGATTTGGCTGAAAAACTGAAATTAAATTTACACAGCAGATCATTCAAAGTTAAAGTAGACAATGAGTTTTTAAAGGAATTAACGAGTAGGGATATAAAATTTAAACTCAATTAAAAAAATATTTTAAGCCGTTAATTCTCTAAACAAACTTTCCAAATTTTTATTTTTTGTTGTAAGGTTTAAAATTTTAAGTCCGTTTTCACGAGCAAAATCAAATACAACTGATCGCATATCTTCGGAGGTTTCAAAAGTTAATACCCATGAAGTGTCTGCACTATTATTTGCAAATTTTAAATTAAGGATGGTTGAAATAAGCTGTTTTTTTATTTTAACATCAAATTCAACTTCAATTACCTGTTCTTTATCTTTTTTAAGTTCTTTTAAATTTCTATCCGCAATAAGTTTTCCTTTATTTATTAAAATTACTCTATCACAAATCGCCTCCACTTCCTGCATAATATGTGTTGAAAATAACACTGTTTTATCTTTCCCAACTTCTTTTATTAGGTTTCTAATTTCAACTAATTGATTAGGATCTAAACCTGTTGTTGGTTCATCTAAAATTAAAACTTCAGGATTGTGTAATAACGCTGCAGCAATACCAACTCGCTGCCGATAMYMTTTTGANNANAGYTGANMCWATCNWKTWATGWGYTTSYKSTKTTMWYCYAAYTYTANWSWTRATTTTTTCTACTTCCTCTTTAGAAATCTTATAAATAGCTGCATTAAATTGCAAAAATTCCTTTACATACATTTCCAAGTAAAGAGGATTGTTTTCTGGTAAATATCCAATACTTTTTTGTGCATCGAGTTTGTGAGTATTTATATTAAAATCATTTACAAAGACCACTCCCTCAGACGCTTTAATATAACCTGTAAGTATTTTCATTAATGTTGATTTTCCTGCACCATTCGGCCCTAAGAAACCAACTATTTCACCTTTTTTAATAGAAAAACTAACAGCATCTAACGCTTTTTGAATTCCATATAATTTAGTGATATTTATTACTTCAATAGACATTTAACAAAAATACATTTTAATTGCAATTTACCTCTTATTAATAACGTTGTATCCTAAATATATTTTACAGACCTTTGAAAGCTCTTGATAGGATGTTAATCAAAGTGAGTTGCAAMCATGTTTTTTACGCGTTATATAGTTGATTTTCAGAATTTTAATTAAACTAAATTTTAATAGATGGGTTGTCTTAGAGTTATATTATGTATTATTTTCCCTCCTTTAGCTGTGATTGACAAAGGTTGTGGATCTGTTGTAATTGTTTTTATTTTAACTTGTTTGGGTTGGATTCCAGGTGTTATTGCAGCATTAATTATTAATAACAACCCAAAAAACTAATGCAAAAAGTTAAACTAAAAGAATTAGGGTTAAAAGATTACAATGAAACCTGGAGCTATCAAGAAACACTTTTTAAAAGTATCGTTGATGTAAAAATTAACAATCGAAAAAATAATTTGAGCGCTAAAACTTCTAATTATTTTCTTTTTGTAGAACATCCCCATGTATACACTCTAGGGAAAAGTGGTAATCTAAGTAATTTATTGTTAAACGAAGAGCAACTTAAAGACAAAGGAGCTACATTTTATAAAATTAATCGTGGTGGTGATATTACCTATCACGGACCTGGCCAAATTATTGGTTATCCAATTTTAGATCTCGACAACTTCTTTACAGATATACACAAATACCTACGTTTTTTAGAAGAAGTAATTATAAAAACCTTATCTGAATACGGTATAGAATCTGAACGAAGCGAAGGTGAAACAGGTGTTTGGTTGGATGTTGGAACACCATTTGCTCGTAAAATTTGTGCTTTAGGCGTTAGAGCCAGCAGGTGGGTAACTATGCACGGTTTTGCGTTAAATGTATCTACTAATTTAGGTTATTTCGATCATATTATCCCTTGTGGTATTAAAGGTAAAGCAGTAACCTCACTAGAAGTTGAGGTAAACAGAAAAATACCTTTAGAAGAAGTAAAAGAAAAAATATTAAAGCACTTCAAAGCACAGTTTGAAGTTGAGTTTGAACTTTAACCAGACCTAATCCTCTTCGTTGAAATACACTTTGTAAAACTTCATTTTTCTCTCTTCATCGTAGCCTTTTTCTAGATATTCACTGGCCGCATCTGGAGCATCAATATCTAATTTAATTTGAATATTAGTATCTAATTTAATTTCGGTTTTAATTTTTTGTTTTTGCTTTTTCAGTACAATATCTGACACTGCAAACTGATTTCTAATTAACACATCATTTACCGTTTCGAATTGTTTTTTATAATCATCAAACAATGCTTTGTGATCTTCATTCTCTTCAAAAACCTCTTCTTTAAAATCGTTTATATTTATAGATTCATTTTCTTTAAAAAAATCAATAGTTTTTGCTAAAAATTTGCTTTTTTCATGAATTCCATAATCTTCACTAATAATTTCTTCAGAAAAATCTTTACATAGTTCAATGTAATTTTGTGTATGCTGGTTATTATCATCAGCATACTTTACATTTAAAAAATTATTTAACCAATACTGAGCATCGTAATTATTAGTATCTACACTTAAAACCACTTTCCCTTCAGTATCGGTTGAATTAATTATTAAACAACCTTTATCTAATTTTTTGGTGCTAATTCCTTTTTGAACGAAAACATCTAAACTATCTTTTTCCATAAAAGTTTGAAAAAAATTAATCTYGTTTTCAATTTTAAAAATTCCAATAGCTTGAGTCATCACCTCTTTATATTCAATATCTTCAAAGAGTGCAATTATAACATCTCCAATTTTTATTTGAGCTGAATTTGATTGTTCAAACAAATGGTTTACCATGTGTTTTGAAATTTCAATAAAGGTAGATTCGTCATTAAATAATTGAGATGAATAATTATTTAACTCATTCAACTCAATATTGGCATGATGATTAAATCGAAAACTTTCTGTTACATTTCCAAAAGATTTTAATAAAAAAGGTTTCATTAACTCGTAACTTTCTTCATCAAAAGTTATGACATTCTCTGAAAAAATATTGGTTGCACTGTTAAATTTATTTCCTACTTTATGAATTATAAATTTTGAAATTGTGACTCTATTTCTTTTAATCATGAATTACATTTTTAACAAACGCAAATGTATCATTTTTAGGATGAATTTTCAGAAATTAAAGATCTAATTTTAATTGATTTGGTACTAACTTAAATGATTTTCTATGATAGCTGGTAACACCAAACTCCTTTATAGCTTCTCTATGCTGTTTGGTTGGATATCCCTTATTTTTTTTCCAAAAATACTGAGGAAATTCTACATCAAGTTTTAGCATAAAATCATCTCTGTATGTTTTTGCTAATACTGAAGCCGCAGCAATACTCATAAATTTAGCATCACCTTTTACAATAGTAGTATGAGGAATGTTTTTATAGGGCTTAAACTTATTGCCATCTACTATAATATGCTCAGGTATTATGGTGAGTTTTTCAATAGATTTATGCATTGCTAAAATTGATGCTTGTAAAATATTTATAGTATCAATTTTTGATTCATCAACAAACGCTACTCCAAACGCTATCGCATGTTCTTCAATTAAAGGCCTTAGTTGTTCTCTTTGTTTTTTAGATAGTTGTTTCGAATCGTTTAACAAAGGGTGCTTAAAATTCATAGGTAAAATAACCGCCGCTGCAACAACAGGCCCAGCTAAACAACCTCTTCCAGCTTCGTCAGTTCCGGCTTCAATAGTATTTTTTAATAAATATTTATTAAGTCCCATTCATTAAAATAAAAAAACAAAATTAGTATTAATTCTAAAACAATTTACTATTATTATATTCGTTCATTTATTTTACCTTTGCAAATTAATGTATTATATGAAACAACTATTTTTTGTAGTATTTTTAGTGCTTTTTATTTTTGATGCCTCCGCACAAATAAAAAAATTATCGAGGGCTGAAAGTCAATTATTTCAAAATGACACAACTTCATTTAATAAGGAAGTGCAAATAAAGCTTGACGGCATAACAAAATATACTGATTATAAAATAATCTCAATTAATAACGATACTACCGTAGTTGATACTACGTTAACTTTAAAAAAGGATTTTATTTTTAACTACCTTCGAAAAGATAATTTTGAATTGTTACCATTTCATAACCAAGGTCAAACTTATAATAAATTAGGATATAATTTTAAAAATAACTCATTGCTCCCTTCAATTGGGGCAAACGCTAAACAATTTAATTACTACAAAGTTGAAGACATTTCTTATTATGAGGTTCCTACTCCTACCTCTGAAATACTATACAGAACAGGATTAGAACAAGGGCAAGTTTTAGATGCATTTTTAACCATGAATACTTCTACTCAATTTAATTTTTCTGTTGCTTATAAAGGTTTACGTTCATTAGGGAAATACCGATATTCATTAGCGAGTCATGGGAATTTTAGAACTACTTTTAATTATCACACAAAAAATAAAAAATACTATGCTAGAGGTCATTTTTCATCTTTTGATTTATTAAACAATGAAAATGGTGGTTTAACGTCACAATCCATTGCCTATTTTGAAAATAACGATCCAAATTATATTGATAGAGCACGATTGGATGTGAATTTTACTGATGCCGAAAATATATTAGAAGGAAAACGTTACTATTTGGAACAACAACTTACATTGTTCTCTAAAAAAAATAAGATTGAAAAACACAATACAAACATTTCAAATAACATACAAAAGTTTAATTCAATATTTAATAAAATTAATATTTTAAAAGACTCCCTTATTGTTCATATTAAAATTGACTCTTTAACTAAAAAAACACTGCAACCTAAAAAAAATGTGATCACTAAACCCGATTCAATTAGGTCTAATAATATCCAGAAAACGGCCTCTCTTTCTAAAAAAACAATGAAACCTAATTTTATTAAGGAAATTATAAAACCTGACTCAACTGCTTTTAATAACCTGTTAAAAACAATCTCTTTAATTAAAAGAGATACTATTGTTAAACTTGATTCAATTTCGACTAATTACACCATGAAAATTGATTCTTTGATAAAAATTGCATCTGAAATTAACATTGATACAACTCAATTCATAGCGCTTGATGAAAAATCTGATTTTGACTTAAAACTTGGTCATAGTTTTATGTATGAAACAAAACATTATCGCTATAGACAGATCGCAGCAAATTCTATTTTTGGAGATGCTTTTGAATCAAGTATAGCCGACCATACCTCTTATCAGAAATTAGATAACCAAATCTCTTTACAATTGAATTCGGTCTATACTGGAAGTTTAAAAGCTAAAATCAATTACTATCAATACAACTACCATTACAATGGTATTATCTTTTATGATTCTTTAACTATTGATGATAAATTAAAAGGAAATGCAATTGCTGTTGGAGCCGATTGGAAGACCCAATTTGGAAGTATTTATTTAAATGCTGATGCCACATCAATTATCGCAGGTGATATAACTGGAAGTACTCTTAAAGCATCAGCAATGGTTAAAAAAGATAGTGTTTTTAGTTTTAAAGGGTATGCTGAATTGACTTCCAAAACACCTGATTTTAATACACTCTTATTCCAAAGTGATTATAAAGATTACAATTGGAAAAATGAATTTAGTAATGAAAAAATCTCAACGGTTGGTATAGAATTTACATCAACTAAATGGGGTAATATCAATGCAAGCTATAATTTAATTGACAATTACACCTATTTTGGTGAAAGTGCAAAACCCATTCAAGCTACTGAAACTTTAAATTACTTAAAAATAAAAGTAAATAAGGCTATTAGTTATAAAAAATTCACATTAGACAACACGATTATGTACCAAAAAGTTTCAACAGGTGCATCATTTTTTAGAGTTCCAGAATTGGTCACAAGAAATACTTTATACTATTCTAGTCATGTCTTTAAAGGAAAACCTATGTATTTACAAACAGGGGTAACGTTTAAATATTTCACTTCTTATCTAGCGAATAGTTACAACCCTGTATTAAGTGAATTTGTTTTACAGAATACAACAGAAATAGGAAATTTTCCAATACTGGATTTTTTCGCAAATGCACAAATACGAAGAACCCGTATCTATCTTAAAGTAGAAAACTTAAATGCTGGGTTTACAGATAGAAACTATTATTCAGCACCTAATTATCCATACCGAGATTTGACAGTACGATTTGGAATTGTTTGGAATTGGTTTATTTAAGCTATCTCAAAATTTAAATAGTCTTCTTATAGCCCTATTTTTTGATAAGCTGTTTTATTTTAATTTGGAAAGCTGCAAATATTAACGTCATGATTGGACTTAGCCAGTTGAATACTGCAAAAACCGCGTATTCGGCAACGCCAACTCCTAAAACACTAGACTGATAGGCTCCACAAGTATTCCAAGGTATTAATACCGAAGTTACTGTTCCCGAATCTTCTAAAGTCCTACTTAAATTTTCTGGAGCTAATTCTTTATCTTCAAAAGCTTTTTTAAACATTTTACCTGGAATTACAATTGCTAAATACTGATCTGAAGCAATAACATTTAAACCTATACAACTCATTGCCGTACTAAAAAATAAACCAAAAATTGACGTTGCAATCTTTAATAATGCCTTTGTAACTTTTGCTAGGGCACCAATAGCATCCATAACACCTCCAAAAACCATGGCACAGATAATTAGAAAAATTGTCCATAGCATTCCTTTCATCCCTCCAGAACTAAATAGTTCATTTAGTTTTTCGTTATCCGTTACAATTTCAGTATCAATAAAAACTGCATTTATAATGGATTTAAAACTTGAACTTGATAAACCATTTAAAATATCACTTTGAAAAATAAATGCAAAAATCACTGCTAAAATAACACCCACTCCTAAAGCTATTAAGGGTTTTGTCTTAAATAAAATTAATGCAATTACAACTAAAGGAACAATGAACAGATAAGGGGTTATTTGAAACGTATTTTTTATGGTATTTAGCAATCCGCTTACATCAGTACTTCCTGTTGTTTCAATGTTAAAACTTAATATGCTAAAAACAATTAATGTAATAATGATGGTTGGCACAGTGGTTATTGCCATATACCTAATATGAGTAAATAAATCGGTTCCWGCCATWGCWGGWGCTAAATTAGTTGTATCAGATAATGGTGACATTTTATCTCCAAAATAAGCTCCAGAGATTACAGCTCCAGCTATCATCCCTGTGGGTATTCCTAAAGCTGTACCGATGCCAACCAATGCAATTCCAACAGTTGCCGAAGTAGTCCAAGAGCTTCCTGTTGCTATAGAAATAATAGCCGAAATAATAACAGATGCTGGTAAAAATATAGACGGGTTTAGTACCTGAAGACCATAGTATACCATTGCTGGAATGACTCCACTTACCAACCAAGTTCCTGCCAAAGCTCCGACTAAAAATAATATCATTATTGGAAGAAAAATACTTTTTATATTTTCAAAAACTTCAGTTAGCATCGTTCTAAAATATACTTTATTAAAAAATCCAACTAAAGCAGCAATAGCAGCCCCTATTAGTAAAATATACTGATTAGAATATTCACCTAATAACGCTCCATCTGCAAAAAATATGTTATAGGCAAGCATCGTCATTAAAAGAACTACTGGAATTAAAGCCTCAAAAAGACTTAGTTCGGTATTTTGAATTATTTTTTGATGTGGGATTTCTATTTCTGATAAGTTATTATCTTCTTGCATTTACTAGTATTTAAGAATGTAATGATACATAAATTTAAATCCTTTTCCAACTAAAAAACCTCATCTGAGAATCAGATGAGGTTTTGTTAAATTTTTTTCAATCTAATTATACGGTAAGTGAACTTTTTATATTTAAAACACCTACTTGTGTCATACAGTGATGCATTGCTCTATAGGTTCTTTCTATATCATTATCTAACCCTATTGAAAAACGAATGATTCCATCTGAAAGTCCCATTTCAACTTGTTCATCTTCTGATATCTCAGAAGAAGTACTTGTTCCAGGTGCACTGAACAATGTTTTATAGAATCCTAAACTAACTGCTAGGTACCCTAAGTTATTTTCTTGCATTAGTTCCATTAACTCATTAGCTTTTGCTAGAGATCCAACGTCAATTGTCATAATTCCTCCAAAGCCATACTCTTCATTACACATATTTTTAAAAAGCTCATGGTCTTTATGACTTTTTAAGCCGGGATACACTACTTTTAATCCATCCTTTTCAAATTTTTCAGCTAAATRCAACGCATTTTCACTGTGCTTTTTCATTCTAATATGAAGTGTTCTTAGATTTTTTAAAATACTTGCTGCTCGCATACTATCCATAACTGGACCTAATAACATTGCAGCTCCATCATTTACACTTCTCAAACTATTTATAAAGTCCTGAGTACCACACACAACACCTCCAACAGTATCATTAGTACCGTTTATAAATTTAGTCAAACTATGAACCGTTATATCTGCCCCTAATTTTTGAGGTGAAATTAATAAAGGTGAAAATGTATTATCAACCACTAAGATTATGTTGTGTTTTTTAGCAATTTTAGCTAATTCATAAATATTTGCTATTTCTAATAGCGGGTTGCTCATTGATTCACAATAAATCATTTTAGTTGATGAAGTTATTGCAGCCTCTACTTTTTCTAGTGAAGTAATATCTACAAAAGAAGTTGAAATATTAAATTTTGGAGTAAAGTTTTTTAAAAAGGCATACGTTCCACCATAAATAGTTCTACTAGCTACAATATGATCTCCTGCTCCGCAAACTTGAAGTAGAACAGAAGTAATAGCTCCCATTCCTGACCCAGCTACATTTGCAGTTTCAGTAAATTCCATAGCTGCCAAAGCTTCTCCTAAATATAAATTACTTGGGCTTGTATGACGAGAATATAAATAACATCCTTCTGCGTGTCCTTCAAAAGTATCGAGCATTGTTTTTGCATGTAAAAAGGTATATGTTGCCGAATCTGAAATTGAAGGATTTACACCTCCGAACTCTCCAAAATATTGTAAATCTTGAATATTATTTGCTGGTTTGTTACTCATAATTAAATAATTTTAAGTTAAAATTAATACTTCACAAGTTAATAAACTGCTTTATTTTATAWTTTCAGTGTATTTATCTTTATTTTRCAMTTATATCAGAWTWTTTTWCTGWTAAATWTAATTATTTTAATTATTTTTAGCAAAAATTACTGATTATGATTGTTTTAGATCTAATTGACAAGCAACTTGTAAACCTTTTACAGCAAAATTCAAAAGCAAACATTAAGGAAATTGCAATAAAAATTGGTTTAACACAAACTCCAACCTACGAACGCATTAAAAGATTGGAAAAATCTGGTATCATTAAAAAATATATTGCTGTTTTAAATAAAGAAAAAGTTGGATTTGCGATTGAAGTATTTTGCCAAGTTACCTTATTAGTTCACTCCAAAGAATTAATCACTAAATTTGAAAATGCTATCAATAAAATGCCTGAAATTATTGAATGCTTTCATGTTGCGGGTAATTACGATTACTTATTAAAAGTAATTGTAAAAGATATGAAGAGCTATCAATTTTTTTTAAAAAATAAACTATCGGTTTTAGACTCGGTTGGTAATGTACAAAGCACCTTTGTAATGTCTTCAACTAAAGATACCGAAATTTTGAAATTATCATAAATAAACWTAAAACCTAACTAACCCTATTTAAGCACTTTAGAAAAAATTAAAGTTTTTTTACCATTTAAATTATAAAACTAGTAATTAACAGTTTTTTCAACAAAATATTTGATACATTAAAAAATAGATTTTATATTTATATGTAAAATACAACCAAATATTATTCCCCAAACCTTATTATTGCTATTATTAGTATCACTAAAAAAATATACTATTTTTTTTGGTGATAAAAACAATTTAAGATCTAAATATACAGCAAATGAAGTTCAGTAAACTCATAGTTCTTTTTATATTAATTGCGAATTTATATTCTGGGGAAAAGAAGGCGTCGTTTAAAAATGATTGCAGTCAACATATAACTGGGAAGATGTTGAATCAGTTAACTAAAGAAAATATTGATAAAGTTAGAGTAACACTCTATTCAAATGGTGAAAGAATAAATTCGCTAATAACCAATCAAAATGGAGAATATAGTTTTAATCTTAATTGCAATACAAATTACAAAATTATTACTAATAGATTAAATTTCACTACTAATATATTTGAATTTTCAACATCAGATGTTGTTGGCGAACTAATTGACCACGATTTCATATTAATACCTGAATGTAKCCRMNCCRTTNNTGRYASNTRWTMSWWATWASKSKAMTMMMGWKCNATTRWGWTCCRACNTNGWKCTTKAKRTARAKRWCAWWNAGACTGAAAAAATTAAAGTTGGTAACGATGGGAAATTTTATGTGAAATTTCAATGTAAAACTAATTACAAAATTGTTGCAATCAAAGTAGATTACAAAAACGACAGTTATAATTTTTTGACCGATTATATTGAAAATAACCAGCCTGATTTTTACAACATTAAAAAAGATTTATTCTTAGAACCGATGGAATGTTTCCAAACCGTAATTGGAAAAATCTTAGAAAAAGACACTAACAAAAGCATATCATCTACAACTGTTACTTTACTATATAAAAATCAAGAAATTAAAAAAGTACAAACAAACAATGAAGGAATGTATCTTTTTAATATTAAATGTGGTTTAAATTATAATTTAAAAGCATACAAAAATGAAAGAATTTCTAAAACTATTAGCTATAGTAGCTCTTCAATTAAAGGTGATTATATAACTCAAAACATCTATTTGGAAAAAGAAGAATGCAACAAATTCATGAGAGGATTGGTTATAAATAAGAACTCAAAACTTCCGTTAGCTAATGCCAAAATAACCTTATATAATAACAATGAAAAGTTAAACAATACAGTGACCGATAGCAAAGGAATTTATTCTTTCAACCTAAATTGTAGTTTCAATTATAAAATTGAAATAGAAAAAAACGAGTACCATCCAACTTCAATTTCATTTATTACAGATGAAAACTCAACTATTACTCTAAACAAAACTATTGAACTTAAACCTCATAAATGCGAGCAAATTGTCAAAGGAACAGTTTATGACAAAAAAACAAACTTAACCTTAACAAATACGTTAGTTTCTTTAACAGAAGGCACTAGCCAAATTAATAATGTGCTAACCGATAATAACGGTAATTTTTCATTCAAAATTAATTGTGATGGCAATTACAAATTGATTGCAAATCTCTCTGAATACAATGAMGAGTCTTTTACTTTCTCAACTAATAACATCGATAATACAATTAACAACATCACTATAAATTTAATTAAAAAATTATGTAACCAAACTGTAACAGGAATTATTAGAGATAAAGTGACTAAAAAACCCATTCCAAACATGACTATTTCATTATATCAAAACAATAATGTAATTAACAGCTACACCGTTGGTGATAATGGTGTTTATAAATTTAATCTCAAATGTTCTTCAAGTTTTCAACTAACGGTTTTTAAAAACAACTATTTAAAAACTGTTAATCTTAAAACCGTATCCAAACATAACCGGAATTTAACTTTACATATTGATATTGATCCTTTAATATGTAATCAATATATAAATGGTTTGGTGAAAGAAAACATTTCAAATAATCCACTACAGAATACAAAAGTTATTTTATTCAATAATTCAAAAGAAATTAAACAAGCTATAACAGATTCAGAAGGTAGATTTAATTTTGAAGTTGATTGTAAAAAAACATATACACTAGTCACTGAAAAAAAGAATTTTACCAAAGAACAACATACCCTAGTTTCAACAAATAAAAATGCATTTTCTTATAATGTTGAATTAATTTTAGAGCCAATTATTCAATTCAGAAATAAAAAAGGCATAAAATATATAGAAACTGAACCTATTATTTTTGAATTAAATGAATATGAAATTAGCAATGATATAAAAAAAGAATTAAATAAAGTAGTTTTTAATATGAGTCAAAATCTGGATATTAATATTGAAGTGAATTGCCATACGGATAGTAGAGGTCCTGATGCTTATAATTTAAAGTTAACAATTGACAGAGCCAATGCAGCAAAAGATTATTTAGTATCAAAAGGAATTAGCCAAAATAGAATTCAAACAAATGGTTATGGCGAAACTATGTTACTAAATAAATGCAAAAACAATGTGAAATGTACGGATGCTGAACATGCTATAAATAAAAGAATCGAATTTATTGTTATGAAATAACATCCATATATAGTCACTCAAAAAAATTCTAAAAATTTATTACTTTGTACATAAAAAGAATTTTAATTTTGCAAAAAAAACGAACCACCATGAATATTTATCAATTAAAAGAATATATAACATCTGTTATAGAAAGCAATAAAACTGTATCTGAAAAGCTAAAATTGATATGCGATTTTCTAAATAGAGAAATTGAATATTATGACTGGGTTGGATTTTATTTTAAAAATGGTGAGAAAAAAGAATTAAAATTAGCTGAATTTTCAGGAGAGCCAACTGAACACATTATCATTCCATTTGGAAAAGGTATTTGTGGTCAAGTAGCCATTAGTAATAAAAACTTTGTGGTTTCAAATGTCGAAGATCAAGACAATTATATTTCCTGTGGATTTAACGTAAAAAGTGAAATTGTAATTCCAATTATTGTGAATGGTAAAAATATTGGTCAAATTGATATTGACTCTCATACTGTAAATCCATTTTCAAAAAATGATGAATTATTGTTAGAGTTTGTATGCGAAAAAGTAGCTGCTATAGTTTAAAACGAGCTCAATATTAAAAGCCGTTCTAATTAACGTTTTAAAATAAAAGTATCCATTTACTCTATATAGTATTTTTATAAACCTAAAATACGTCAAGTATCTGTAGACCAACACACTATTATTACTATTTTCAACAAAAAAACTAAATAGATTTAATTAAAAATTTACACGTATTTTGTATTGCTTAAACTGTTGATAATTATTAGCTTTGTGCTATATCAACAATACAATTTATGAACACAACTAAAAAAGCAAAAACTGCGCTAATTTCAGTTTTTTACAAAAATGGTTTAGCACCAATTGTACAAAAACTAAATGAACTTGGAGTTGTCATTTATTCTACTGGAGGCACTGAACTCTTTATTAAAGAGTTAGGTATTAATGTAATACCTGTAGAAGATTTAACATCGTACCCATCAATTTTAGGAGGGAGAGTCAAAACATTACATCCCAAAGTTTTTGGTGGAATTTTAGCTAGAAGAGAAAATGAAAATGATTTATCACAACTGAATGAGTACGCTATTCCTGAAATTGATATTGTGATTGTTGATTTATATCCTTTTGAAAAAACAGTTTTAAGTGATGCTTTAGAGCAAGATATTATTGAAAAAATTGATATTGGTGGTATTTCATTAATAAGAGCGGCTGCAAAAAACTTTAAAGATGTTATTTGTGTTTCTTCAATGAATCAATACCATGAATTTATGCAATTAATGACTGACTCTAATGGAGAAACAACTATAAATCAACGCAAAAATTTTGCTGCAAAAGCATTTGCCGTTTCAAGTCATTATGATAGTGCTATATTCAACTACTTAAATAAAAATGAGTTGGCATTTCGGAAAAGTTTTGATACTGTTTCAACCTTGAGATATGGTGAAAACCCACATCAAAAAGGATACTTTTTTGGAGATTTAAACGCTCTTTTTGATAAGCTTCATGGCAAAGAGCTTTCATATAACAATTTATTAGATGTTGATGCAGCTGTCAATTTAATTAATGAGTTTAAAAATGACGAACCTACTTTTGCAATTCTAAAACATAATAATGCCTGTGGTTTAGCACAAAGAGAAACTTTAAAACAAGCCTATTTAGATGCATTAGCAGGTGACCCAACTTCAGCTTTTGGTGGTGTTTTAATTTCAAACAAAGAAATTGATAATGAAACTGCTTCAGAAATTCACAAATTATTTTGCGAAGTTGTAATTGCGCCAAGCTATACTAATGAAGCGTTAGAAATTTTAAAAGGTAAAAAGAATAGAATTATTTTAATTCATAAAAATACTGAATTACCCAAAACTAATTATAGATCTGCATTAAATGGCATCCTTTTTCAAGACAAAGACAACAAAACAGATAACGCCAACGAAATAAATATTTCAACTTTAAAAGAGCCTAACACTAGAGAACTAGAAGATTTATTTTTTGCATCAAAAATTTGTAAACACACTAAATCAAATACCATTGTTTTGGTTAAAAACAAACAACTTTTCGCCAGCGGAACAGGTCAAACTAGCCGTGTAGATGCATTAAATCAATCAATTACAAAAGCCAATCATTTCAATTTTAATTTAGAAGGGGCTGTGATGGCAAGTGATGCTTTTTTTCCATTTCCTGACTGTGTTGAGATTGCAAATATTGCTGGAATCAATGCTGTAATTCAACCAGGAGGTTCAATTAAAGATCAATTATCTATTGATTATTGTAACAATCATAAAATGTCTATGATATTTACAGGAACGCGTCATTTTAAACACTAATTTTAGTAACTTTGTGAAATTCCGATTTAAAAATTAAAAACAATTAACATAATATGGGCTTTTTCGACTTTATGACCGAAGACATTGCCATTGATTTAGGTACTGCAAATACATTAATTATCCATGATGGAAAAGTTGTTATTGACGCTCCTTCAATTGTTGCAAGGGACAGAACTACTGGAAAAATAATTGCAACTGGAAAGACAGCTAGTTTAATGCAGGGAAAAACTCATGAAAATATTAAGACAATTAGGCCATTGAAAGATGGTGTAATTGCAGATTTTGAAGCTTCGGAACAAATGATAAAAGAGTTCATCAAAAATATCCCAAGCATAAAAAAGAGATTTTTTCCACCATCATTACGTATGGTTATTTGTATTCCCTCTGGGATTACGGAAGTGGAAAAACGTGCTGTTATAGATTCTGCTGAACACATGAATGCTAAAGAAATTTATTTAATTCATGAACCAATGGCCGCAGCCATTGGTATTGGCATTGATATTATGCAACCTAAAGGAAATATGATTATTGATATAGGAGGTGGTACAACTGAAATTGCTGTTATTGCGCTCGGTGGTATTGTATGTGATAAATCTGTTAAGGTTGCAGGTGATGTTTTCACTTCAGATATTGCGTATTATATGAGAACACAACATAACTTATATGTTGGCGAACGCACTTCTGAAAAAATTAAAATCCAAGTTGGGGCAGCTACTGAAGATTTAGAAACTCCACCTGAAGATATGCTTGTTCAAGGGCGTGATTTGTTAAGTGGAAAGCCAAAACAAGTTCAAGTTTCTTTTAGAGAGATTGCTAAAGCATTAGATAAATCTATTCTAAGAGTTGAAGATGCTGTCATGGAAACACTTTCAAAAACTCCTCCAGAATTAGCAGCTGACATTTACACAACAGGTATTTATTTGGCCGGTGGTGGCTCAATGCTTAGAGGGTTAGACAAGCGTTTGTCTAGAAAAACTGATTTACCTGTGTATGTAGCAGAAGACCCATTAAGAGCTGTTGTTAGAGGAACTGGAATTGCATTAAAGAACCTTGAAAAATATCAAAATGTATTAATGAAATAGTGTGACTTTCTAAAGTTAATGTATGCAGCAACTAATTTATTTTATTAGAAAATTTAGATACTTTCTACTTTTTTTATTGTTAGAAATTATAGCTATTATTTTCACCTTTCAAAATCATTCGTTTCACACAAGTAAATTTGTTAATTCCGCAAACTTTATTAGTGGTAGCTTCTATAAYAAAGTGAATTCTTTYAATGAATTTTTYCTTTTAAAAAGTGAAAATAAACTTTTAATTGAAGAGAATATTCGCTTAAAAAATTTCATTGAGAAAAAAGAAATAAATTACAACGACAAAAATTATAGCGTAATTGATACTTTACAATATTTTCAAAAATATGAGTATTCTGAGGCTAAAATTATTAATAATAACTTCACTAAAAAAAATAATATATTAACTATAAACAAGGGGACTAATCAAGGATTAACTACCGATCTTGGAGTTATTAATAGTCTTGGTGTAATTGGAGTAATTGAAAATATTTCTTCCAATTATGCAACTATTCTTTCAATTTTAAATAACAACTCAAAAATAAATGKRCKYTTARWWAASMSYWWTSWKKWWGRMAMTWWWWYWKRRAATGGAAAAACACACACTATGACTCAAGTCATTGATATACCGAGGCAAGCCGTAATTAAAATTGGTGATACAATAATAACTGGCGGGAAATCAGCTATATTTCCTGAAGGCATTAACATTGGTATCATCAACGATTTTAAGTTTGAAAAAAACCAATATCAACAAATAAACGTATTATTATTTAATGATATGAGTTCAATTAGTAATATTCAAATAGTCAAAAATCTTCAAAAGAAAGAACAGCAACATTTAGAACAACGCACTACTAATGAATAATTTAATAGTTTCAAATAGCATCCGTTTCATTGGATTAGTACTTTTACAAGTACTCGTTTTAAATCATATAAATTTATTTGGATATATCAATCCTTTCGTATACATAGTATGGATATTTCTTTTTCCAATTAGAAAAAATCTAAGTGTTTTTTTAATACTAAGTTTTTTATTAGGGCTTTCTGTTGATTTTTTTTCAGATTCTGGAGGTCTAAACGCCGCTGCAACTTTATTTATTGCATTTATTAGGATTCCAATCTTAAAAGCAGTTTTAAGAAAATCTGATTTCGATTATTTATTGTTTAATTTAAGAGCTATTTCAATAGATAAATTATTTATATATATAGCTACGCTAACATTGATACATCATTTTATAATTTTTTCATTTGAATATTTTAGTTTTAATGATTTTACAACTATAATTTCTACTACTTTTTTTACAAGTATCTTTACTATATTATTAAGTCTATTAGGAATACTATTATTTGTTAAAAAGAAATAAATGAAAAGAACAGGTTTATTATCTTTTATAATTATCTTCATTGGAATAGTTTATATAATGCGTCTCTTTTATTTACAGTTAATTGACAATTCATATAATAGACCAACACTTCATAATTCAACCGTAAAAATAACTTATGACTACCCCGATAGAGGTTATATATATGATAGGAATGGCGTTTTATTAGTCGCCAATCAATTATCTTATGATATCATGGTAATTCCAAGAGAAGTTAAGCCATTGGATACAATCGAATTTTGCTCTTTACTTAAAATAACCAAAGCTGATTTCCTTAAAAAACTCAAAAGAGCAAAACGCTATTCTACAAGAATTCCTTCCACCTTTTTAGCCCAACTTTCAAAAAGTGACTATGCCTATTTACAGGAAAAAATGCATAAATTTAATGGATTTTATATTCAAAAAAGATCGTTAAGAGAGTATCCTATTAATTCAGCTTCCAATGTGTTGGGTTATATAAGTGAAGTAAATGAAGATCTCATTCAAAAAAATCCGTATTATCAATTAGGAGAATTAATTGGAACCGCAGGTGTTGAAAAAACATATGAAGAAATATTGCGTGGTACTAAAGGTGTTAAATTTATTCAAAGAGATCGTTTTAACAAAGAAATAGGCTCTTACAAAAATGGAATTTATGATACACTTCCAATACCTGGCAAGGATATTACTTTAACCATAGATACAAAATTACAAGAATATGGTGAAGCTTTAATGATTAATAAACGTGGAGGAATTGTCGCTATAGATCCTTCAACTGGAGAAATATTATCGATGGTTTCTACACCAACTTATAATCCAAATTTAATGGTTGGAAGGGAACGTTCAAAAAATTTTACTAAATTATATTTGGACAGTATTAACCGTCCTTTATTCGATAGAGCTTTACAAGCTCAATACCCTCCTGGATCGCCTTTTAAAATTATTTCAGCATTGGCAGCATTACAAGAAAATGTAATTACTACTACAACATCAATTAGGTGCTATGGTGGTTATAGATATGGATCTAGAGAAGAGGCATTTATGAAATGTCATGACGGTACAAATGGAAGTCCCGTTAATTTAAATAAAGCTATTTACAGGTCGTGCAACAGTTATTTTGCAAACGCCTACAGAAAAACTATTGAAAAATACCCAACTCCAACAGAGGGAATGAATGCTTGGAATAAACATGTGGAAAGTTTTGGCTTGGGTAATTTTTTAAATAACGATTTATCTGTTGGACAAAAAGGATTGATCCCAGATGCCGAATTTTACAATAGGTATTACCCTAATGGTAGATGGAGAGCTGTTACAACAATCTCTAATGCAATTGGACAGGGTGAAATTTTAACTACCCCTATTCAATTGGCAAATATGACTGCAATAATTGCTAATAAAGGTGTTTTTTACACGCCACACATTGTAAAAGAAATTAAAAACAAAGAGCTAGACCCTAAATTTACAACGCTAAAACATACTACTATAGATAAAAAACATTTTGAACCAATAATTGAAGGTTTATTTAATGTGTTTGAGCACCCAAAGGGTACGGCAAGTTGGTCTAAAGTAAAGGGTATTGAAATTTGTGGTAAAACGGGTACTGCAGAGAATCCACACGGGCAAGATCACTCAATTTTTATTGCCTTTGCGCCAAAAGATAATCCGAAAATTGCCATTGCTGTTTTTGTAGAAAATGGCTATTGGGGATCTCGATGGGCAGGCCCAATTGCAACGCTAATGATTGAAAAATACCTCAACGGTAAAACAAATAGACCTTGGGAAGAACAGCGAATGTTTAATGGAAGTTTACAAGACGAATACCATAAACAATTAACAGAAAATATAAAAATTGAGAATTAGAAAAACAAATATATTTTACGGAATTGATTGGATGCTTATTTTCCTTTATTTCATTTTAATTTTTTTAGGGTGGATTAATATTTATTCAGCTACTATTACTGAAAATGAAATTAGCCTCATTAACCTATCTACTGAATATGGAAAACAACTCATTTGGATTGGATTAAGTTTCCCTATTATTCTTTTAATATTACTATTTGATGCTAAATTTTATGAAAAATTTGCTTCAATTATTTATCTAATTAGTTTAGCCTCTTTGGTTGGACTTTTTATTTTTGGTAAAAACATTAATGGAGCTACATCTTGGTATAATTTGGGTGTTTTTGGTCTGCAGCCTTCCGAATTTGCAAAGGCAGCTACTGCATTAGCAATCGCCAAATTAGTTAGTGATAAACAATTCAATTTAAAAAAATGGAATACTCAAATACAAGCATTGCTCATTTTATTTTTTCCAGCAGTCCTAATTACCTTACAACCTGATCCTGGATCTGCATTAGTTTATACAGCATTTATTTTTGTATTGTACAGAGAAGGCTTACCCATATATTATATTACAGTTGGGTTCATTGCAATATTTCTTTTTATAATTACACTTTATTTTGGTTTCATTTATGTATTATTAGCCTCATTAATACTATTCTTATTAATTCTTATATATTTTATTTTTTATAGAAAAAAAGCTTTTAAAAAAGGCTGGTTTAAAATTCTGGGTATTTATTTAATTTCTGCACTCTTTATTTTTAGTGTTGATTTTGTTTTTAACCAAATTTTTGAACAGCGACACCGAGATAGATTTAATATTTTACTTGGCAAAACACAAGACATAAAAAGTATTGGTTATAACACAAACCAATCAGTTACTACAATTGCATCTGGTGGTTTCACAGGAAAAGGTTTTTTAGAAGGAGAACGAACTCAAGGAAATTTTGTTCCTGAACAACAAACTGATTATATATTTACAACCGTTGGTGAAGAATGGGGTTTTATTGGAAGTACCTTAGTTATACTTTTATTTATCTTATTTCTTTTACGWATTATTCATATTGCAGAAAGRCARAAATCTAAATTCAGYAGGGTTTATGGCTAYAGYATTGCTGCAATTTTCTTCACTCACTTTACAATAAATATTGGTATGGTATTAGGTTTATTGCCGACAATTGGAATTCCACTACCTTTTTTTAGCTATGGAGGTTCAGCTCTTTGGGGATTTACAGTCTTGCTCTTTATCTTTATTCGATTAGACGCTAATCGGTCTTATGAATGGTAAAATCTTACCATCCTAAAACAAAAAAGCATCCTAAAATTAGGACGCTTTTTTAATGGTATATTTTAAAAATTTATAACGCAGCTACGTGCTTCGCTAATTTAGATTTTATATTGCTTGCTTTGTTTTTATGGATAATATTGTTCTTCGCCAATTTATCAAGCATTGCAACTACTTTTGGAAATAACGCCTCAGCTTCTTTTTTCTCAGTCGCTGCACGTAAATCTCTAACAGCATTACGAGTTGTTTTATGCTGATATTTATTTCTTAATTGCTTAACGCGGCTACTTCTAATTCTCTTTAATGCTGACTTATGATTTGCCATTTTTAATTTTTTAATTAAATTCTTGTAGTCCGTAGGGGAATCGAACCCCTGTTACCAGGATGAAAACCTGGCGTCCTAACCCCTAGACGAACGGACCATTTTATATTTTACTTTGACAGTATTCCGTCATTGCGGATGCAAAAATACAACTATTTTTTATTCTGCAAAACTTTTTTTAAAAAATTAATAAGCTTTCGCAAATAATACTCTTTGAGTTGATTTTTCCCCAGTAAAAACGCACTTTCCTTCTTCAATTTTATTATCTAAAGGAATGCATCTTATTGTTGCTTTTGTTAAATCTTTAATTTTTTCTTCAGTTTCATTTGTACCATCCCAATGTGCTGAAACAAATCCCCCTTTATTTTTTAAAACTTCTTTAAATTCTTCAAATGTATTTACTTCAGTTATATGAGAATCTCTAAATTCTAAAGCTTTTGAAAATAAATTCGTTTGAATTTCTTCTAAAGTTCTTTCAACATAATCAACAACATCATCTTGAGARATACTATTTTTTTCCAATGTATCTCTACGCGCAATTTCAAGTGTTCCTTCTTCTAAATCTCTAGGTCCAATAGCGATGCGTAAAGGCACTCCTTTTAGTTCATACTGAGCAAATTTCCAACCAGGTTTGTACGTTGTTCTATTATCATATTTAACTGAAACCCCATTTTTACGCAATTTTTTTACAATTTCATTCACTTTTATTGAAATTGCATCCAACTGTTCATCATTTCTATGAATAGGAATAATAACAACCTGTATTGGAGCCAAATTTGGAGGTAGCACCAAGCCTAAATCATCTGAGTGCGTCATTATTAGAGCTCCCATTAAACGTGTTGAAACCCCCCACGATGTTGCCCAAACATGCTCTCTCTTCCCTTCTCTTGAAGTAAACTGAACATCAAAAGCTTTGGCAAAATTTTGACCTAAGTAATGTGATGTCCCTGCTTGAAGAGCTTTTCCATCTTGCATTAATCCTTCAATACAATAAGTTTCAACTGCACCTGCAAATCGTTCATTTTCAGTTTTTAACCCTTTTATCACAGGCATTGCCATATAATTTTCGGCAAACTCACCATATATATCCAAAATTAACTCAGCTTCATTTATTGCCTCCTTTGAAGTTTCATGAGCTGTGTGCCCTTCTTGCCACAAAAATTCAGTAGTACGTAAAAACAAACGCGTACGCATTTCCCATCGGACAACATTGGCCCATTGATTTATTAACAAAGGTAAATCTCTATATGATTCAATCCATCTTCTATAGGTATCCCAAATTATTGTTTCTGAAGTAGGACGAACAATTAGTTCTTCTTCTAGTTTTGCGTCTGGATCAACTACTAAACCGCTTCCATCTTCAGCATTTTTAAGTCGATAATGTGTTACAACAGCGCATTCTTTGGCAAATCCATCAACATGAGCAGCTTCTTTACTTAAAAATGATTTAGGTATAAATAACGGAAAATATGCATTTTCGTGACCTGTTTCTTTAAACATTCTGTCTAATTCTGCTTGCATTTTTTCCCAAATTGCAAATCCATAAGGTTTAATAACCATGCAACCCCTCACAGCTGAATTTTCAGCTAAATCAGCCTTTACAACTAATTCATTATACCATTTCGAATAGTCTGTATCTCTCTTTGTTAATTTCTTACTCATAATTTAAGGTTTGGCATAAATATTGCAACTTTATAATAAAATTATTAATTTCGACAAAACTAATTCTTTTTACATTGTTCAACAATAAAATTTCAACTGATTATGGAAGTTTCTAAAATAATTATCCGAAAGTACGCACAAATTAGTTTACTAGTGGTTCTAATTTCAGTTGTATATTCTTGTGGCACTTACCAAAGCGCTTACAATTATGATGACGATGGAATTTATACTTCTAACAATTACAACCAACAAGAAGTAATTATTGTTGAAAACAAGTCTAATTTTGATAAAAATTATTTCTCTCGTCAACTTGATGAACTTCAAAATATAGATGCCGATGATACTTTTACTGATATTGATAATTACTATTATAATGATCCTTCCTATGTAAATGACACACTGGCCTATAGCGATAAAGCTCCATGGGAATACACAGATGATGTAAGCTTAACTATTAATTACGGCTATAGCAACGGTTATAATTGGTACAATCCTTTTTATAATTCTTATTATGGTTATCCATATTACCATAATTATTATGGATATTACAATAGTTATTATGGATACAGACCCTATTATTATGGTGGATATTATGGTTATGGCTATAGCCCTTACTATTATAGTGGGTATTATGGTTACAGCCCGTATTATTCAGGTTATTACGGTTATTATGGCGGRAATTATGGTTATAGAAATTATAATAATAGAARWTMTACWMAWTATRRWAAAMSARATYMWWMCWAYRMAWCWWYWAGRARWKWTAYTRSMAMTSTWRMTSMRRYWAGYMRWWMAASAMRYWCWTYYRMWWCTMRAGYWARWMRMARAWATRYWAAWKMAACTTCAAGAAGAGTAAATAATACATCCATTTATAGAAATACTAGAAATACCAACACAAGTTCTTCTAGTAGAACCTACAGACAACCAACGAGAAGTACTAACACACGTTCTTCTACTAGAACATACAGACAACCAACAAGAAGTACTAACACACGTTCTTCTGGTAGAATAAAAAACAATAGAACTACTGCTTACAACTATACGCAAACAAAAAGAGTAAATTCTAATTGGAAAAATGCAACTACTAATAGGAGTAACAACAGTAATAAATCTTATAGAAGCTCTACAAATAATTATCGTTCAAGACCCTCAAACAATAGAAGTTCTTCATCTGCAAGTAGAAGTAGTTCAACAAGATCCTCAAATAACAGATCATCATCTAGTCGAAGTTCGTCGAGCCGAAGCCGAAGCTCAAGAAGTAATTAAAAACAACACATTATGAAAAAATTATATTTTGCAGTAATGCTTTGCGTTGCTTACATCTCTAATGCACAAACTTTAAGTTATAATGACATTGGTGTATTATTTTCAACCGAAAATATCAACGGAACAGCTCGTTACAATGCTATGAGTGGTGCATTTGGTGCATTGGGAGGTGATTTGTCTGCCATTGAAACTAACCCTGCAGGAGCAGCTGTATTTTTAAAAAGTGAATTTGCAATTTCATTCACGAATAGAACTTCTCAAACTACTTCCAATTTTTACGAAAATAGTACACTAACAAAAAATGATTATTCAAATTTATCACAAGCTGGTGGTGTATTTGTGTTTAAGACTCGAAATACTTCTAATTGGAGTAATGTTGCTTTTGGTATTAATTATAGCATAACTAAYGATTTTGAAGATTTTTGGACAGCAAGTGGAAATAGCGGTTTTGCACCAATTTCAGATATTTATGACAATGAACCTATTGTATATATAAATTCTGATGGTCAATATTTTGAAAATCTTATAGATGGAAGTAATAGTAAATACACGTTTACCCTTGCTTCACAATATAATGATAATTTATACGTAGGAGCATCTATAAACACCTATAATATAGAACACTCCCAAAGCGTTCTAATTGAAGAGTATAATAATGATGGCAGTGAAAATACGTTTGATGTGTCACAGACTCAAGAATTGTTTACCTATGGTGATGGATTTTCTTTTAATGTTGGTCTTATTTCAAAAATAAATAACAATCTTAGAGTAGGATTAACATATCAATCTCCTGTTTGGTATTCACTTGCGGAAGATTTTGTTGAATATGATGTAACTATTTTTGAAAATGATATGAATTCACTTACTGATTATTCAGGTTTAAATGGGTTTGATTACAAATTAAGAACGCCTAGTAAATTAACAGGAAGTTTTGCTTATCTATTTGATAAACACGGACTAATTAGTGTAGACTATATTTACAAAAACTATAGCAATATTGAGCTAAGTAATTCTACTTTTACCAATGAAAATCAAACTTTTAATACTGATTTAGAGAGCGTTGGGGAGCTTCGAATTGGTACCGAATGGCGCTTTGACAACCTTTCACTAAGAGGTGGTTATTATTTAAACAAAAGTCCTTATAAAGCCGCTTTAGATTCTGATGATATTGAAGGTTATTCGTTTGGAGCTGGATTTAAATTTAGAGGTGGGAAATTAGATTTTTCCTATCAAAAATCCAGTAATACTTCACCCTATAATTTTTACCCTGAAAACAATCAAATTAATTCAACCGAACTAGATATTGACACTTCAAAATTAACTGTAACCCTTGTATTAAATATTTAAATTAAATCAACCCTTTTTAATGAACGCCTCCAAATTGAGGCGTTTTTTATTTTTCAACCCAATACATTAACTATGTTTTAGTACTTTTGCACAAACAAATAAAATCATGGAAGCAATTTCTTTAAAAATAGACAAAACAACTACTGACACCATCATAAAATTCACTGCAAATACTGTATTAATTAGTGGTAGTTACCAATTTAATAATATAGATGAAGCAAAAAACTCACCTTTAGCCGAACAGTTATTTCACTTACCTTTTGTTAAACGCGTATATATTTCAGCAAACTTTATTGCTGTAGAAAGATTCAACATAGTTGAATGGAGCGATGTACAAGAAGAACTAAAAGAACAAATTGAAATATATTTAAACAATCCAGGTGTTTTAGTATTAGAAGAAAAAGAAACTCAAAAAAAAGTTCCTATTGAAGTGTATGCTGAATCTACACCAAACCCTTCGGTATTAAAGTTTGTAGCTAATAAAAAATTAGTTGAAACTGATTTTGAATTCAAAAATATTGAAGAAGCGAAAAACTCGCCATTAGCAACTGAATTATTTAACTTTTCATTTGTAAAAGAAGTTTTTATTTCAGAGAATTATGTTTCAATTACAAAATTCGATGTTGTTGAATGGGAAGAGATCACTGTTGAAATTAGAAGCTATATAAAAGAATTTATTGCCAATGGAAAAATGATAATTTCTGCTGATCTTCAGCAATCAAAAATGACTCAAACAACAGTTGATACACCTACAAATCTTGATGATATTTCTAAACAAATTATCAGCATACTTGATGAATATATAAAACCTGCAGTTGCTGCTGATGGGGGTAATATTCTATTCCAATCTTATAATGCTACTACTCAAACAGTAAATGTAATATTACAAGGTGCTTGTAGCGGTTGCCCATCATCTACAATAACCTTGAAAAATGGTATTGAAAATATGCTCAAACAACTAATTCCTGGAAAAATAGAACAAGTTGTTGCTATAAATCAATAATTTTTTATGATTAAAAAAGTGAAGCCCTATAAAGACTCTGACCTAGGTAAAAAGGAACAGGTTGCAAAAATGTTTGATACCATTTCAAATGAGTATGATAGTTTAAATCGTGTTATTTCATTCGGCATTGATGTAAAATGGCGAAAGAAAGTTGTTAAAATTATAGAGGCTTCTAATCCTGACTCGATTTTAGATATTGCAACAGGTACGGGTGATTTAGCCATTAATTTAGCACAAACAAAAGCTTCAAAAATAATTGGCTTGGATATTTCTGAAGGTATGCTCAAGGTTGGAAGAAATAAGATTAAAAAATTACAATTAAACAATACAATTGATATGGTTTTAGGTGATTCTGAAAAAATTCCTTTTGAAGAGAACTCATTTGACGCTATTACTGTCGCTTTTGGCGTTCGTAATTTTGAAAATTTAGAAAAAGGCTTATCTGAAATATACCGCGTATTAAAAACAGGCGGAACTTTTGTTGTTCTAGAGACTTCTATCCCTACAAAAACACCTTACAAACAAGGATATCGGTTTTATTCTAAAAATATTTTACCTATCATTGGCAAATTGTTTTCAAAAGACAAATCGGCCTACAAATATTTATCAGATTCTGCTGCTACATTTCCTTATGGAAAATCCTTCAACAATATTTTGCAAAAAATAGGGTTTATAGCTATTGAAAACAAACCACAAACATTTGGAGTTGCTTCAATTTATATTGCAAAAAAATAATTTATGAAAAGAGTTGTTATAACACTTATTTTAGTTATCTCTTTAATAAATAATAGTACGGCTCAAAAAAGAGACATTGTTGAATACAAACAAAATYGGGATAAACAAACCGTTTTTTGGGGCTATTATTTAGGAGTAAATAAAAAAGACTTTAAAATAACATATACTACTACAAACCAATTTATTGATGTTACTCCTTCTACAGGATTTGAGGTTGGATTAATTGGGGATATTCGATTGCATAAAAATATTAATTTGCGTCTTGAACCAGGACTTTCAAGTAATACCAAAACACTTACTTTTACAAATATTCAAGGTGATAAAAAAGATAGTATTCGAAAATTAAACGGAACTTATATAAGAATTCCATTATTACTAAAATTTAGTACTGACAGGTTAAATAATATCCGACCTTATGTGATTGGAGGGCTGTCTTACGACTTTAATTTCTCAAGTAATCAAGACAATCCTAATGATAATGTCGATGGAGAGTTTAGAATGAAAAAAAGCAATTTTATGTATGAAATTGGTGTAGGTGTTGATTTATATTTACCCTTCTTTATCTTTTCACCATCAATACGAGGCGTTTTTGCTATAAATAATGAATTGGTGGATGATAATGATCCCAATAGCCAATGGACAGGTCCTATTGATTATTTTGGGACAAGAGGTGTTTTTATAAAATTTGCTTTTCATTAATTTCCGCGTTTAAACTCACTCAGCAAAATTGCTGTAGCTGTTGCTACATTTAAACTTTCTGTCTGCTGTAATTTCCCAAATCTGGGTATTGAAATAGCATTAGTTAACAATYTTAATATTGATTCACTAATTCCATTAGCTTCATTTCCCATCACTAAWATTGCTTTTTTTGGTAAACTATTTTTATACACATTTTCCCCATCCATTAATGATGCATATTTGGGCATACTCATTACCTGTAGATAGTTGGCTAAATCCGTATAAACTATTGATACTCTTGCCAAAGAACCCATTGACGCCTGTACTACTTTTGAATTGTAACAATCAACAGTATTTGTTGAACAAATAAGTTGATCTACCCCAAACCAATCACACAATCTAATAATTGTTCCCAAATTTCCAGGATCATTTATTTCATCTAAAGCTACAATTAACCCTTCACTTTTAATTGGCTTTTCTGATGGGGTTTTAAACAAACCCAACACCTTGTTTGGTGTTTTTAGCGTACTTATCTTTTTTAACTCAACTTCAGAAATTATAKTCACATTTTCTATATTTTCATAGACTGAATTATCAATACAAAACAACTGTTCTAACTCAAAATTTGAGCTCAATAACTCGTTTACAACTTTTGTTCCTTCAGCAATAAATAAATTATAATTCGTTCGGTACTTTTTTTGCTGTAAACTCGTTATTAGTTTTAACTGATTTTTACTTAAACCCATATATCAATTATAAAATTGTAATTTGGTAATACCTTTAAAAGGCTTACTTTTGAAACAAATTTAAACTCTTATTTATTGAAAAACAATTTTATAATATTAATAATCCTATTAAGTTTATTTTATAGTTTTTCATCCTGTAATACAGTCAGGTATGTTCCTGAAAATAAGTTGTTACTTACTAAAAACTCAATTATTGTTAATGACAAGAAAAATGTTGACAATGAAATAAACGACTATATTGTTCAACGTCCAAATCAATTAGTACTTGGAATACCTTTTCCCCTATATTTTTATAATATAGGTAACAAGAATTTCGAAACGGATTTTGAGAAATGGAAATTAAACAAACCCAATTGGTATAATTTTACAAAAAGCGTTTTTTCAGAAAAACAAGCCAGAGGAATTCGAAAATTCAAAAACAATACACATCAATGGTTTTTAAATAATGGAGAATCTCCAGTTATTTTAGATTTAAAAAAAACAACGAAAACAATTAAAAATTTAACACAACACTACTACAACGAAGGGTTTTTTAATGTAAAAGTAACTTTTGAAGAACAACTATTAAAAAACAAGAAAGTTGTAGTTAATTACTTTGTAAATACTGACAATCCTTACACATTAGATACTATTACAACAATCATAAAATCTAAAATCTTGGATTCTATCTACAGCATTCATAAAAACGAATCTTTTATAAAAAAAGGAACTACTTTCAAGCTTTCTTCATTTGTAAACGAACAAAATAGATTGACAGATATATTTAGAAATTCTGGAGTTTTTAGATTTAATAAAAATGCGATTACATTTGAAGCTGATTCAACTAATTATAAGTCGGATATTGATCTTATTATTAATGATAGCATCGGAAATGTTCCTTTCAAAATTCAAAAAATTAAAAATATTAATATTTATACCGATTATTCTTACAATACAAAAGACAATCCGATTAAAGACAGTATAAATTATAACGGTTATCGTTTTTTAGCACAACAAGAATTAAAATACAATCCTAAATTACTACTTAATGCTATTTTTATAGAACCAAATACTATTTACAAAGACGAATCTAGAGAACTTACCCGAAAACATTTAAGGGGTTTGAAAAATTTTAGATCCGTTGACATTAGATACAGCGAATTAAAAGATGATATGCTTGAAGCTTCAATATTCTTAACGCCTCTTAAAAAATATTCAATTGGGTTTAATACCGAACTAACTCATTCTAATATTAGGCAACTTGGAGTCTCAGGAAAATTGTCCTTCTTAAATAGGAATATTTTTAAAGGGTCTGAAATTTTAAAATTTTCAATTCAAGGATCCTTTTTAGATTCAAAAGATGCTGCCGATAATGAAACTTTATTAAATGCGTGGGAAATTGGAGGTGACATTTCTTTAGAACTGCCTCGTTTTTTATTGCCATTTAACACTACTAAAATTATTTCAAAAAGAAAATCTCCTAAAACAACCCTTATTATAGGTAGTAGTTTGCAAAAAAATATTGGATTAGATAAGCAAAAATTCACAGGTATTATAGATTATACTTGGGAATCATCGTTAACAAAAAAACACAGTTTACAACTTTTAAACACCCAATTTATTAAAAATYTAAATRTTRRTWMKTWMKKTWWNAATTWWTWWWWMWGARTWKATAKWAWTKMWWRAWAWMRYAAMWTMWWATYTTAAWKWWAMRSWRNAANCACAAMWRATKYMWTWRAWWTWATKMWTTMWAWTATTGATACTGATTTTGAAGTTACAAACCCAACTGAATTCAAAAAAGCTCAGAACATAAAAAACAGATATAATATTATTACAGAAGATGCATTAGTCCCTTCAATTTCGTATACATTTACTTATAATAATAGTGAAAACTATAAAGATACTGACTTCTCGTTTTTTAGAGCTCGTATTGTCTCTTCAGGTAATTTAACAACTTTATTAGCTACCAATAAAGATGCTAACAATGTAAAAACACTTTTTAAAATACCTATTGCACAATACATTAGAACCGATTTAGAATATAAAAAATTCTGGGATCTATCCTCAGAAAATGTATTGGCTTTTAGGAGTTTTTTAGGAGTCGCAATCCCATACGGAAATTCAACCACAATCCCTTTTAGTAGAAGTTATTTTATTGGGGGACCAAATGATTTAAGAGCTTGGAAAATTTATGATTTAGGTCCAGGATCAACTCAAAGTGGTTTAGAATTTAATGTTGGAAACTTAAAATTTATTAGTAGTTTAGAATACCGATTTAAAATAATTAACAGTATAAAAGGAGCACTATTTGTGGATGCAGGAAATATTTGGGACATATCAAATTCGTCTGTAACAACTTCTGAAGCTAGATTTAATGGGGTAAATTCATTAAAAGATATTGCAATTGGATCAGGATTTGGGTTTAGATATGACTTAAGTTTTATATTATTACGATTAGATTTAGGATTTAAAACATACGAACCGTATCTCTCAAAAGGAAACAAGTGGTTCACAAATTACAACTTCAATAAAACCGTTTATAATTTCGGTATAAGTTATCCCTTCTAAAAAAAATTACCCCTACTATTACGATTTCGTTTTTTTTCTATTCAAATTATTTATTTTATAGGTATTATTCCTTAATTTTGCTATAATAAGGTATCAATACTAATAACATATAATACATTATGAGTCATACAATTAAACCAGGAGTTGCAACAGGAAAAAAGGTGCAAGAAATTTTTAAATTAGCAAAAGCTAAAAATTTTGCATTACCTGCTGTTAACGTTATAGGATCAAATACAATTAATACTGTTTTAGAAACTGCGAAAGAGTTAAATTCACCCGTAATTATTCAATTTTCAAATGGCGGAGCTCAATTTAACGCTGGAAAAGGTTTATCTAACGAAAATCAAAAAGCTGCTGTTGCCGGAGCTATAGCTGGAGCAAAACATATTCATACATTGGCCGAAGCCTATGGAGTTCCTGTTATTTTACATACAGACCATTGTGCAAAAAAATTACTTCCTTGGATTGATGGTTTATTAGATGCAGGAGAACAATTTTATAAAGAAAACGGTGTGCCACTGTTTAGTTCTCATATGATTGATTTATCTGAAGAATCTCTTGAAGAAAATATTGGAATTTGCAAAAGCTATTTAGACCGCATGAGCAAAATTGATATGACTTTAGAAATTGAATTAGGAATCACTGGAGGTGAAGAAGATGGTGTAGATAATTCAGACGTTGATGCATCAAAATTATATACGCAACCCGAAGAAGTTGCATATTCTTATGAAGAACTTAAAAAAGTAAGTGATTGCTTTACCATTGCTGCATCTTTTGGAAATGTTCATGGTGTTTACAAACCGGGAAATGTAAAATTAACACCAAAAATATTAGACAATTCTCAAAAATACATCGAAAAAAAATACCATACAGAAGCTAACCCAGTAGATTTTGTATTTCATGGAGGATCAGGTTCTACATTAGAAGAAATTAGAGAAGCAATTGGGTATGGTGTTATTAAAATGAATATAGATACCGATTTACAATTTGCGTTTAATGAAGGTATTAGAGACTATATGAACACTAATATTGACTATTTAAGAACTCAAATAGGGAATCCAGACGGTGCCGATCAACCAAATAAAAAATATTACGACCCTCGTAAATGGTTACGTGAAGGTGAGGCAACTTTTAAAACACGTTTAATCCAAGCGTTTAAAGATTTAAATTGTGTAAACACATTATAATCATCACAATAACAGATTAAATTTATAAAGAGGACATTTTTTTAGGTGTTCTCTTTATTTTTTTTAGTAATTTGCACCTCCATTTTCAACTAAAACAAAATATTTATGTCATCTTGGTTTAAAAGAAAAGATAAAGGAATTCAAACACCTACTGAAGATAAAAAAGACGTTCCTAAAGGTTTGTGGTACAAAACTCCGAGTGGTAAAATTATTGATACTGATGAATTAAGACAAAACTATTATGTTAGCCCAGAAGATGGCTACCATGTAAGAATTGGAAGTGCCGAATATTTTGAAATTCTTTTTGATGATAACAAATTCAAAGAATTTAATGAAAATATAACCTCAAAAGACCCTTTAAAATTTTCAGATAGCAAAAAATATACCGATAGATTAAAACAGGCTTACGAAAAAACCAACTTAAAAGATGCAGTTAGAACTGCTGTTGGAAAATCCTTTGGTAAAGATTTAGTGATTGCCGCGATGGATTTTAGTTTTATTGGTGGCTCTATGGGAAGTGTTGTTGGTGAAAAAATTGCTCGTGCAATTGATTATTCAATTAAACATAAAATTCCTTTTTTAATGATTTCTAAATCTGGAGGTGCAAGAATGATGGAAGCTGCAATCTCATTAATGCAGTTAGTAAAAACATCGGCTAAATTAGCACAACTTGCTGAAGTAAAGATCCCTTATATTTCATTATGTACCGATCCTACAACAGGTGGTACAACTGCATCTTACGCTATGTTAGGTGATATAAATATTGCGGAACCAAATGCCTTAGTTGCATTTGCAGGGCCAAGGGTTGTAAAAGATACTACTGGAAAAGACTTACCTCCTGGGTTTCAACGCTCAGAATTCGTACTAGAACATGGATTTTTAGATAAAATTGTAGAACGAAAAAACTTAAAAAAACAGGTAAACTTATATATTGATTTAATTCAAAATTTACCTATAAGAAGTTAAAAAAAGCGAGCTGATTTTCATTAGCTCGCTTTTTTTAAGACTAACTTTAAAACATTAATGCATTCTTTTTCTTAAAGTAATTTCTGTTTCCACACCATCACTATCTGTAATAATACCGCTATTATCACATGTTCCATCTCCAAAATTTAATGAACTAGAAAGACCTTCTTTAGTAAATTCAACGATACCACTTACAATAAATCTACAAGCCATTTCTCTTCTCAAATCTTCAATAATAGCGGCAGAACAAACGGTACCATCTCTAAAGGTATTGGTCCAATCTCCTCTAATTAAATAAATATTATCTCCCCAAGTTTTTGTAGCATAACCTTCAATCCATTCTCTAGTTTTTGTACCAGTTCTAGCTACAAATTCTCCATCTGGCCAAGTAATAGTAACTCCTATTGTTTTTGTAGATTGTAGGTTTCCATTTTCATTTTCTTTCATTCTAACTATTGTGTTTTCACCTTCGACAGCCGCATCATTAAAGGTAAACCCATCAAAAGATTGAGTAATTGTAGTTGTTTCTATTTCCAAATTAAATAAATAGCTCATTATGATCTTACCAGCTAACATATGTCCATTTGGCAGTTCACAACCTTCTCCAAAATCTAAAGTTACCGTTTTAGAAGTAGCATCACTTACAACTGTTTTCACAACACAGTCAGGYATTCCCCCGTGCCTACCTCCTTCAGTTTTTAAAGCTTCTTCTTTACTACTTACATCTAAATCATCGATTAAAAAATCATCTATAATATTGTCTACTTCATCTGATATATCATCCGATTCCACAAGAGCAGTAGCTTCTTCGGCTGAAATAGCTGCTGAAACTTCGTCTACTGCGACCGAATTACTATTTTCACAACTTGCAAAGATTAAAGTGCAAACCAAAAAAAATAAGGCAAATTTTAAGTTATTCATTCTCATAATATTAGTATTTTAATTATTAACATTTATATATCTATGACTTAACAAAAACAAAAAAGTTTAATCACATTTAAAAAATAAGTACACAGATTCAATTGGTTGTCAATCAAAATAATAGTAGTATATTTGCGGCCTGTTTACTGGTACTTATCAGTACTCATACATAAAAATTATTAATAAAAATTAATGTTAGCATGTACTTAACAAAAGAAAAAAAAGCAGAAATTTTTGCTAAACACGGTGAATCAGAAACAAACACTGGTTCTTCCGAAGGTCAAATCGCCTTATTTACTTTCAGAATTAACCATTTAACTGAGCATTTAAAAAGAAATCGTAAAGATTATAATACGGAGCGTTCATTGGTGAAATTAGTAGGTAAAAGAAGAAATTTACTTGACTACCTAATTAAAAACGACATCGTTAGATATCGTGAAATAATTAAAGAATTAGGTTTAAGAAAATAATTTCAAAAAAAAGAGGCATATTTTGCCTCTTTTTTTAAATTGTATTACACATTAAAGAAGAAAGCATATATTAAACTTTTCATTGGTTCACGCACAACACAACAACTAAAACCAATTGTTTAATTAAAACAAAAAATTATTTATGATACCTAAGGTATTTACACAAACTATTGATCTAGGAGATGGAAGAACTATCACACTAGAAACAGGAAAATTAGCAAAACAAGCACATGGTTCTGTTGTTGTTCAATCAGGAAAATGTATGTTGTTATGTACAGTTGTTTCCAATTACAAACAAAGCGATGTCGACTTTTTACCATTAACGGTAGATTATCGTGAAAAATTCGCAGCTTCAGGACGTTATCCTGGTGGTTTTTTCAAAAGAGAAGCAAGACCAAGTGATGGTGAAGTTTTAACAATGCGTTTAGTAGACAGAGTTTTACGACCACTATTCCCTAAAGATTACCACGCTGAAACACAAGTGATGATTCAGTTAATGTCTCATGATGACGATGTAATGCCAGAAGCAATGGCAGGATTAGCAGCATCTGCAGCAATTCAATTAAGTGACTTCCCCTTTGAATGTCCAATTTCTGAAGCGCGTGTTGCAAGAATTAACGGAGAATTTATTATCAACCCAAGCAGAGCTCAATTAGAAGAAGCTGATATGGAAATGATGATTGGTGCATCTGCAGATTCTGTGATGATGGTTGAAGGTGAAATGGATGAATGCAGTGAAGAAGATATGGCAGATGCAATTAAATTTGCACATGAAGCYATTAAAGTTCAATGTGCTGCTCAAGTAGCATTRGCWGAAGCTTTTGGTAAAAAAGAAGTTCGTGAATATCAAACTGCTGAAATAAACGAAGACTTAGCAAAAAGAATACACGATTTAGCTTATGATAAATGTTATGCAATWGCAAAACAAGGAACGTCTAAAGTAGAACGTACTAMWGCTTTTGCTGAAATTAAAGAAGAAGTTAAAGCTTCWTTTACWGAAGAAGAGATGGMAGAATTTGGYCATCTTGTTGGAGGGTATTACMGCAAAGCAGAAAAAGAAGCWGTTCGTGAATTAACAYTAAGTGARGGTTTACGTTTAGATGGTAGAAAAACRGATGAAATTAGACCWATTTGGTGTGAAACAGATTACTTACCRTCAACACATGGTTCAGCTATTTTTACAAGAGGTGAAACTCAAGCRTTAGCAACAGTTACTTTAGGAACATCTAGAGARGCTAACAAAATTGATATGCCATCCTACGAAGGAGAAGAAACATTTTATTTACATTATAAYTTCCCTCCTTTTTGTACAGGTGAAGCACGTCCTTTAAGAGGTACTTCTCGTCGTGAAGTTGGWCATGGAAATTTAGCRCAACGCGCATTAAAAGGAATGATTTCTGAAAACTGTCCTTATACTGTTCGTGTAGTTTCTGAAGTATTAGAATCTAATGGTTCGTCTTCAATGGCAACTGTTTGTGCTGGAACAATGGCACTTATGGATGCTGGTGTAGAAATGATAAGACCGGTATCTGGAATTGCAATGGGATTAATTTCTGACGGTGATCGTTATGCTGTATTAAGTGATATACTTGGTGATGAAGATCATTTAGGAGATATGGACTTTAAAGTTACTGGAACTACTGAAGGAATTACTGCTTGTCAGATGGACATTAAAATTAAAGGATTACCATACGAAATATTAGTAAATGCATTACAACAAGCTCGTGATGGTAGATTGCATATTTTAGGAAAAATTACAGAGACAATCGCTGTTACAAATTCTGAAGTTAAAGCACATGCTCCAAAAATGGTTTCTAAAACTATTCCTGGAGATTTTATTGGTGCTTTAATCGGACCTGGTGGAAAAGTAATTCAAGAATTACAAAAAACAACTGGATGTACAATTGTTATCAACGAAGATCCTGTAACAGAAGAAGGTATTGTTGAAATTTTAGGAACAGATCAAAATGGTATTGATGCCGTTTTAGCTAAAATAGATTCTATAACATTCAAACCTCAAGTTGGAAGTATTTATGAAGTTAAAGTAATTAAAATGTTAGACTTTGGTGCTGTAGTAGAATATATTGAAGCTCCAGGTAATGAAGTTTTATTACACATTTCTGAATTAGCATGGGAACGTACTAACAATGTAACAGATGTTGTTAATATGGGCGATGTATTTGACGTTAAATATTTTGGTAGAGATCCAAAAACTAGAAAAGAAAAAGTKTCTARAAAAGCRYTAWYWCCTAGACCTCCRAGAGAGSMWAGAAMRGAAAMWRWAGAAWRAMAAKWMTWWWATTWWWTYAWWMWWSWWAKMARNNAAAAAMKSWWYWCCCTTGTGAGAAGCTTTTTTTTATTCACATGAAAATCGGATAAAATTCAATATTTTATCATTCTTTTTGTAACATTTTCCAAATTTCTACGTATAATATATTGAACACCTTTATAAACAACATATTTTTGCTACTTAAATGAGACAACTTAAAATAACAAAACAGGTTACTAACAGAGAAACCGCATCATTAGACAAATATTTACAGGAAATTGGAAAAGTTGATTTAATTACTGCCGAAATGGAGGTAGAATTAGCACAACGCATAAAAGCAGGAGATCAAGAAGCTTTAGAACGATTAACAAAAGCAAATTTACGATTTGTTGTATCTGTAGCAAAACAATACCAAAATCAAGGATTAACATTACCCGATTTAATTAATGAAGGAAATTTGGGGTTAATTAAAGCTGCAAAACGTTTTGATGAAACACGTGGTTTTAAATTTATATCTTATGCTGTTTGGTGGATTCGTCAATCAATTTTACAAGCGTTGGCTGAACAATCTCGTATTGTACGTTTACCACTGAATAAAATTGGTTCTATCAATAAAATTAACAAAATGTACGCATTTTTAGAGCAGGAAAATGAGAGACCTCCTTCTGCTGAAGAAATTGCGAAGAAATTAGATATGACAGTGAACGATGTTAAAGAGTCTATGAAAAACTCTGGTCGTCACGTATCTATGGATGCTCCTTTAATTGAAGGTGAAGATTCTAACTTGTATGATGTATTAAATACAGGTGATTCTCCAAATCCTGATAGAATGTTACTTCACGAATCTTTAAAAGTTGAAATTGAACGCGCTTTAGAAACTCTAACACCTAGAGAAGCTGATGTTGTTCAATTATACTTTGGTTTAGGTGACGCACACCCAATGACCCTTGAAGAAATTGGTGAAACATTTGATTTAACGCGTGAACGTGTTCGTCAAATTAAAGAAAAAGCAATTAGAAGATTAAAACATACGTCAAGAAGTAAAATCTTAAAAACATATTTAGGGTAACTATCATAATTAAAAACGCTCGAANTTTCGAGCGTTTTTCTTTTATAWATAATACTTTTGCATAAACAACAACNTAMMAMATGAATAAATTTATTGCTCCTTCRATYTTAGCTGCAGATTTTGCGAACTTACAACGTGATATTGAAATGGTAAACAACAGTAAAGCCGACTGGTTTCATATAGATGTTATGGACGGTGTGTTTGTTCCAAACATTTCATTTGGAATGCCAGTAATTAGTGCTATTAAAAAATATGCTACCAAAACAATGGATGTTCATTTAATGATTGTTGATCCTGATAGATTTATTGCTGACTTTAAAAAAGTTGGTGCTGATATCTTAACAGTACATTATGAAGCGTGCACTCATCTACACAGAACTGTTCAAGCAATAAAAGCAGCAGGCATGAAAGCTGGAGTTTCATTAAATCCACATACACCAATTGCTGTTTTAGAAGATATTATCACTGATGTAGATGTTGTACTTATTATGAGTGTTAATCCTGGGTTTGGAGGGCAAAGTTTTATTGAAAATACGTATAAGAAAATTGAGCAATTAAAAAATTTAATTGAATATTCAGGCTCAAAAGCACTTATTGAAATTGACGGAGGTGTAACAGACCAAAACATTGAACAACTCTCTGAAGTAGGAGCGGATGTTTTTGTTGCAGGAAGTTTTGTTTTTAAAAGTGAAAACCCCTCAGAAACTATYGGTAATTTAAAAAAATTAGTCTCTACTGAGTAACTAATTATACCTTGATGAACTTTCTTAGTTCTTTATCCATTATTTCAGGATTAGCACCATTTTTACTTGCAACAATTGCACCAACTGCACATGCAAAATCAAGTGATTCTTGAGGTTGCTTATTATTTAAGAGCTTGTTTATTAAAGAAGCTAGAAAAGAATCGCCAGCACCAACTGTGTCTTTAACTTCAATAATATAACCACTATTTTTAAAAAATGTATCATCGACAAATAATATAGCTCCCTTTTTACCTAAAGTAACACAAATATTAGTTGTATTAGTTGCTTTGGAAATGAATTTAATGTTGCTTTCAATATTAGTAGAATGAAATGCTAACTGTTCGCAGATTTCAACTAACTCATCATCATTGAACTTTATAAAATCAGCTAGTTGCATGAGTTCACTTAATACCTTCATTGTATAATGTGGAGTTCTTAAATTAACATCGAAAATTTTATACTTTGAAATTTTAAGAAAGGCTAAAAGTGTATTCCTTGAAACATTATTTCTTGCTACTAAACTTCCAAAGATAAATGCATCTGCATTCTTGACGATCTTTTTTGATTCATCGTTTAAATGAATATGATCCCAAGCACATGGAAACTCAATAGTATAAGTAGCAGAACCTATAGTATCTAAAATAACATTTACTTTACCCGTTTTAAACTGATTATTTATTTGGATCCCATCAATATTTAACCCTCTTGATGCAATATAATCCAATAATTTTTCACCTTCTGCATCATCTCCAACACTACTGATCATTTCTATATCATCTCCAAAAGAATTCAATCGTAATGCCACATTTAATGGTGCCCCTCCAATTTTTTTATGTGTTGGAAATACATCCCATAAAACTTCTCCAAAGCATACAATTCTTGACATAAATTATTCATTAATTTTTATTTCTAATCAACTTTTTACTCAACTCTTCAAGTGAAATCCCTTTGGTTTCTGGCATCATAAATATCACAAATAACAACTGGAATACCATCATTATTGCAAATATTAAAAAGACCACTCCAGCGCCTATTGTTGAAAATAAAACTGGAACTAAAGATGGAATAATAGCTGCTAACACCCAATGTGTAGAGCTCCCAAAAGCCTGACCTGAAGCCCTTAAATGATTTGGGAAAATTTCGGAAATAAACACCCAAATTACTGCGCCTTGTCCAATAGCATGTGAAGCTATAAACAGGAACAAAAATATTGGAACTGCCAAACCTTGCCAGTCAAGAAAAAATGCTGCAGCAACTAACGATAAGGATATTATATATCCAATCGAACCAAAGTACATAAGTTGCCGCCTTCCCAATTTATCAATAAGAAAAACCCCTAAAAGGGTAAATACTAAATTAGTAACTCCTATACCAATACTACTTAATAATGCAGTGCTCTCACCTAATCCAGCTTCTTCAAAAATTCTCGGTGCATAGTATAAAAAAGCATTRATCCCAGAAAATTGATTAAAAAAAGCTATAAAAAAAGCGAGCATGAGCGGAAATCTATACTTTTTAATAAAAATAGTCTCCCCTTGTTGTGTTTTATTTCCTTGGTTTGAAATCTCATCAACCAATAATTCAACGTCTGTATCTGGATTAATGATTTTCAACACTTGTTTAGCCTCTTCATTTCTCGACTTTGAAAGTAACCATCTTGGACTTTTAGGAATCGTTAAAACAAATAAAGAATATAGTACTGCAGGTATAGCTTCAATACCCATCATCCAACGCCAAGCATTTTCACCAATTCCACTAAGTAAATAATTAGATAAGAACGCTATTAGAATACCAAATACAATATTAAATTGGTATAATGACACCAAACGTCCTCTGTCTTTTGCAGGAGCAATCTCAGAAATATATGTTGGGGCTGCAACTGTTGATGCACCCACTCCTAAACCTCCAATAAACCGAAATGCCGCAAAGACCCAAGGTTCATTAGCAAAAGCAGAACCCAATGCTGAAATTGTATATAATATCCCAATAATTAACAATGTTTTTTTACGTCCTAATCTGTTCGTTGGAAATCCACCAAAAATAGCTCCTATAACTGTTCCCCAAAGTGCCATAGCCATAACCACAGAACCATGAAAAGCATCAGACGATTCCCAAAGTGCTTGTAACTTTTTATCGGCGCCTGAAATTACTACCGTATCAAATCCAAATAAAAATCCAGCCAAAGCTGCAGTTATTGACCRTAATAATATTTTATTTTTCATGTCTCGTTTGGTTATATTTTACACTATTTAATTGGTACTCTTAATTAGAAAACTAGAATCAAAAATACCTTTTTAGATTGGAATTCAATAATTCTTTATGCGAAAACGTTTTCGTATAAGTTAAATACTATAAAAAGGAAAAACACAATCCAAGTATTTAAAAGGAATTGTGTTTKTRWYYMSKGMMSSMKKCARRMYTSMAACCNGCWRSMGCYGRARYCSARWKCSMKWKYYMKWTKCRSCWSRRSKMCRTRKYYKWTATMTWATYTATSCTAAWWKWKSYTTTACKRYTGWAGAAATYRYTTTKCCATCAGCTTTTCCAGCCAATTGTTTTGAAGCCATCCCTATAATTTTCCCCATGTCTTTCATAGAAGTTGCTCCTACTTCCTCCATAATTTTACCAATCACTCTTTTTAATTCATCGTCACTCATTTGTTCAGGTAAAAACTGAGCTATAACTTCAACTTGAGCTAATTCTGGTTGGGCTAAATCCTCTCTATTTTGTTCTATATAAATTGACGCACTATCTTTTCGTTGTTTTACTAATTTTTGAAGTATTTTAATCTCTTCCTCTTTAGTTAAATCACTTGAAGCTCCTCCCTTTGTTTGAGCTATTAAGATCTCAGATTTTATAGCTCTTAAAGATTCTAAAGCCACTGCATCTTTTGCTTTCATAGCTTCCTTCATTTTAACCATTACTGCTTGTTGTAAACTCATGCTTAACTATTTTTTTTGCGAAGATAAAAAAAAAGAACCCGAAAATCTTTATTATGTATAAAGATTTTCGGGTCTAAAACTTAGAAAATTATTCTAAGTTCACTCGTCTTTGGGTAAAGTTTTAATCTACATTGTCATGTAAAAAAGAATTATTGGAACGAAATTGTATATCATTGTTCTCATCAACCTCCAGCGTTGTTCTTGATTGATTAATTTCTGATGAATGCGATGTTTCATCTAATTCAACTCCCAWTCTTTTATACGCAGGTTCTTTTTCAATTTCTTCAATATTTTTATTTAATTTATGTATAAACTTATAATTCCATTTCTTCATTTTATCACGTCTTTCTTCCGCTCTTTTTTGCAATTCATTAATGGTTAAATCTAACGGCGAAACTTCTTTATGGTCTATAACTTCTTGGTTGTTTATATCAATCTCTTTTTTAACTTCTGAACGAAGCGTAAAATGTAAATCTTCATTCACTTCAGTAGGTTTTGAAGCACTTGTTAATTTATCTTCTAACGCAGTATAATCTTCTAAAGAAAAATGCACATCTTCTTCAACTTTCCTCACTGGTTTTACAACTTGATGATCCTTAACCTCAATACTGTTAACATTAATTTTCGGTTCTTTAATTTCAGGCTTATTTATTACTTCAGTAATGGGTAAATCAAATGTTAAAGAAATTTGATTTTCTGCTTCTATCACTGTTTCTTGTTCTTCTTCTTTTTCAGGCGTTATAGAAGTAATTACAAAATCATCAGTGGCATCTAAAGAAATTTCTTCATAAACAACCTCAATGTTTTTGATAAATTCTGTTGTTGGTATAATTTCAATCTCCTCTTCTATTTCATCCCCTAAATCATACATAATTTTATCTTCAGCAACAGCAGTTTTATCAATTGACTTAATAGATTGCCTTGTTAAAGGTCCATTTAATTTTTGTTCAGAAAAATCAAATGTTGCTTCTTGATCATCATCAAGTGTATGAATTATTTTTTTTGGGTCGGTATTTGAAATTTCATGTTGTTGGTCTTTATCAAACCCAGTTGCCACAATTGTAACAGAAATCGCATCACCCAGTGATTCGTCTTCACCAACTCCCATGATAATATTTACATTTGATTTGGCCTCAGATTGAATGTAGTCATTAATTTCACCTATTTCATCAATTGTTATTTCTTCGATTCCAGAAACAATTAACAATAGTACATTTTTAGCTCCAGTGATTTTATTATCATTTAACAACGGAGAATCTAATGCATTAGAAATTGCAATTTCAGACCTATTTATACCTGACGCAGTAGCAGATCCCATAATTGCAGTTCCACTATTAGAAAGTACTGTCTTGGCATCTTTTAAATCAATATTTTGAGTATAGTGATGTGTTATTACTTCAGCTATACCACGAGAAGCTGTAGATAATACTTCATCAGCTTTCGAAAACCCTGCTTTAAAACCGAGGTTTCCATAAACTTCTCTTAATTTATTATTATTAATAACTACCAATGAATCTACATACTCACGTAGTTTTTCTATCCCTTTTTGGGCTTGTTCATTACGCATTTTACCTTCAAAAGAAAAAGGCGTTGTAACGATACCAATTGTTAGTAAATCTAACTCACGAGCAACTTTAGCTATAATTGGAGCAGCACCAGTACCTGTTCCACCTCCCATGCCAACCGTAATAAAGACCATTTTAGAATTGGAAGAAAGCATATCTTTAATTTCTTGGATACTCTCCATAGCAGCCTGCTCACCTACTTCAGGATTTGCACCAGCTCCTAATCCTTCTGTTAGAGAAACGCCAAGCTGAATTTTGGTAGGAATTGCACTGTTTTGTAATGCCTGAGCATCCGTATTACAAATTATAAAATCAACGCCATTTATTCCTTGCGAAAACATGTGATTAACGGCATTACTACCTCCTCCTCCTACTCCTATTACTTTAATAACGTTGGACTGATTTTTTGGTAAATCGAATGAAATGTTGCTAAAATCTGAACTGCTCATAATATGTTTGTTTGGTCTTTTTCTTTATTTATTTTTTATCCTTTACTCAGCATTATCTAAAAAGTCTCTGAACTTGTCTCCCCATTTTTCAAAAATTGACTTCTTGGTCTCTTTAACTTCTATCTCATTATTTTCTTCATTTGAGGAATCTTCATCAACTTGGTTAGTAACTTTGATTCTTGTTTTTTCAATTTTGTTTAATCCGTTCATTAAAAGCCCTACTGCTGTTGCATATTGCGGACTTGACAAACTTTCGTCAGAATCACCAGCTAAATTTTCATTAGGATATCCAATTCGGGTATCCATTCCTGTAATGTATTCAACCAGTTGCTTTATATGTTTTAATTGAGCTCCACCGCCTGTTAAAACAATTCCAGCTATCAATTTTTTCTTTGGTTCTTCGTGTCCATAATTTTTAATTTCTAAATATACCTGCTCAACAATTTCTAAAACACGTGCGTGAATTATTTTAGATAAATTTTTAAGTGTAATTTCTTTAGGGTCTCTACCTCGTAATCCTGGAATAGATACAATTTCGTTGTCTTTATTTTCGCCTGGCCAAGCTGATCCAAATTTTGTTTTTAATAATTCTGCCTGTTTTTCAATAATTGAACATCCTTCTTTTATATCTTCGGTAATTACATTCCCTCCAAATGGCACCACTGCTGTGTGACGAATAATTCCGTTTTTAAATATTGCTAAATCTGTTGTACCACCACCAATATCAATCAATGCAACACCTGCTTCTTTTTCTTCAGTACTTAATACTGCTTCAGCAGAAGCTAAAGGTTCCAATGTTATTCCTGCTAAATTTAAACCTGCACTTTTGATACATCGTCCAATATTTTTTATGGATGATACTTGACCAACAACTACATGAAAATTAGCTTCTAGCCTTCCACCATACATCCCTACTGGTTCTGAAATTTCAGCCTGACCATCAACTTTAAATTCTTGTGGAAGTACATGAATAATTTCTTCTCCTGGAAGCATTACCAATTTATAAACTTGATTTTCTAGTTTTTCTAGATCTTCATCGCATATAACCTCTTCAGAATTTGGACGTGTTATATAATCACTATGCTGTAAACTTCTTATATGCTGTCCTGCAATTCCTACAACAGCTTCAGAAATTTTGATGCCAGAAACTGCTATCGCTTCGTCAACTGCCATTTGGATTGACTGAATAGTTTGTGTTATGTTATTAACAACACCGCGGTGAACGCCTAAACTTTTGGCTTTACCTGTACCAAGCAACTCAATTTTCCCATATTCATTTCTACGCCCAATCATRGCWACAATTTTWGTTGTWCCWRTGTCTAGYCCTACTGAAATATCATYGTGTTCCATAWTTTACTTTTTTGTACACACAACYTGGTTGYTGTATTTTAAATTTATTGATRTRTAWTTATCKATMGWTTTATCRGCCATTGTTTTGCTATAAAATGATTTTAGATTCATAAACTTATGATTCAAATTTTCAATTTTTCCTAAAAATATTTTCTGACCACCCACTCTAGTACCCAAAACAAACTCATTATTCGGCATTTTTTGAATACTGATTAGTTGTTTTTTTAAAAAATCATCTTTTAAAATTGTTACCGCTAAAAGATGAATTTCTTCAATATCTCTTTCTCTTATATCACCAGTAATCAACAGTACTCTGGCTGAATGATTTATTGATAAAGGCATCATTTTTGCCTGTTTATCAATATAATAACTCTTTGTACTTGAGAGTACTCTTGCAATAGGTGTTCGTTGTTTTATTCTCGCTTTCAACAAACCATCAACCGTTAAAAAAACAGCTGCATCTTCCACCATGGGGTGTGAAATTACATTTGTCTCTARTAAATGTAAATCTATAACAGATTTYGCTTGGTTTTTAACWGTYGMYCCATTTTGTATTAACAATTTATTAACCATTTGATAATTCATAAAAARGTTATTTCCTTCTTCAAATTCAATRRATATMTCATGTATTTTTATAWCMTTGTTTTTTTKGTKAGAAAATCCATATAAAAACACYACTAACGCTAGTAGAAGWAAACTTTTTATGTAATTCCAATTAATTTTTAACACTTAAAYTRTTTTTAACTATTTCAACTAATTCACCAATATCTCCWGCACCAATCATAACGATTATTTGTGCATTTGATTTTAATATATTCTCAATTAATTTTTCTTTTGAAGAAAYTAACTTGTTTTCAATCGAAATTTTATTTAACAACCAATTTGATGTAATTCCTCTTATTGGCAGTTCTCTAGCTGGGTAAATATCTAACAAAATCAATTCGTCAAAACGAGCTAAACTAGTAGCAAAATCATCAACAAAATCTCTTGTTCTACTATACAAATGTGGTTGAAAAATCCCCAGGGCTTTTTTTGTTGGATACATTTCTTTTATGGAATCAATAACCGCATTTATTTCAGTTGGATGGTGAGCATAATCATCGATCAACACTAAATTAGCTGTTTTAATTTTATATGAGAATCTTCTTTTAATGCCTTTAAATGTTAGTAAAGCTTTAGCAATGACCTGGAGTGGAACTCCAAAACTATTTGCCATTGCCAAAGCCGCCACCGTATTTAGCACATTATGTTTTCCGGGTAAATTTATTTTAATGTTTTTGAAGTATTCTGAAGGAGTTTGCACATCAAAAATATATTTACCATCTTCAATTCTACTATTTTTAGCGTCATAATCAGCATTTTCAGCAACCCCATAAGTTTCCCCTTCAATTGGCAATCCTTTTCGAACAATCAATTTATCTGAAACTTTGGCTGCAAAATTCTTAAATGATTTTTCAAGTTCTGAATGAGTCCCATAAATATCCAAATGGTCAGCATCCATAGAAGTGATACACGCAATATTTGGAGATAGGTTTAGAAATGATCTATCATATTCATCTGCTTCAACTACTGAAATCTCATTTCCACCTAAAATCAAATTAGAGTTGTAATTTTCTGAAATACCTCCTAAAAAAGATGTTGCATTAACTTTTGCTTCCTGTAAAATATGTCCTAATATTGCTGAAGTAGTTGTTTTACCATGAGTACCAGCTATTGCAAAGCAAATTGTATTTTTTGTTATTTCTCCTAATATTTCAGAACGTTTTAAAACTGTAAAATTATGATCTAAAAAGTAGGTTAATTCTATGTTGTTTTTAGAAATTGCAGGAGTATAAACTACCAGTGTCTTTTGGTTATCTTTAAATGGCGATGGAATTGAATTTACTGAATTCTCAAAATGAATTTCTATACCAATACTTTGGAGTGATTTTGTTATATCCGTTTCAGTTCGATCATATCCTGCCACATTTTTACCATAGCTTTTGAAGTAATTTGCAATTGCGCTCATACCAATTCCTCCAATACCAATAAAATAGATGTTATGTATATTTTTTAAATTCAAATCAGTTAACTAATCATTAATTTTTCAATTTCCTTTACGATATCTTTTGTTGCATTTGGTAATGCTAACTCTTTTATGTTTTTACTCAACTTTTGTTGTAATTCCTCATCATTTAGCACCTCACCAAACATTATTTGAAACATCTTTAATTCAGACTCTTTCAACAATAAAGCGGCATTCTTATTTACAACAGCTAAGGCATTTTTGGTTTGATGATCTTCAGCAACATTTGGTGATGGAATAAAAATAACTGGCTTTCCTACAATACATAATTCAGAAATTGAACTAGCTCCTGCTCTACTTATTAAAATATCAGCAGCGGCGTAGGTTAAATCCATTCTGTTTAAAAAAGCATGCGTTTGTACACCTTCTAATTCGTTGTACTTTTTAAATTCTTCGTAATACAGTTTTCCTGTTTGCCATATTACCTGCACATTCTTTGACACTAACCAATTAATATGTTTTTCAATTAAATTATTGACAGCTCTTGCTCCTAAACTTCCACCTATAATTACAAGCGTTTTTTTATCGCTTTTTAAATTAAAATGAGAAAGAGCTTCTTTTTGTTTATCTSCTACACTGAGTAAATCCTGGCGAACAGGATTTCCTGTTTTAATAATTTTATTAGCAGGAAAAAACCGTTCTAAGCCATCATATGCAACACATATTTTATCTGCTTTTTTGGATAATAATTTATTTGTGATACCAGGATAGGAATTTTGTTCTTGTATAACCGTTTTAATACCTTTTCTATTCGCTATAAATAACGTTGGACCACTTGCAAAACCACCAGTACCAATTACCATGGTTGGCTTAAATTTTTTAATAATTTTATGAGCATTCCACAAACTGCTCATTAATTTAAAAGGAAATGCTAAATTTTTCAATGATAAGCTTCTTTGTACCCCTGAAATCCACAATCCTTTAATCTCATATCCTGCCTCTGGAATTTTTTCCATTTCCATCCTATCTTTCGCTCCTACAAATAAGATATTAGCACTCGCATATTTCTTTTTGAGCTCATTAGCTATAGACACAGCTGGGTATATATGCCCCCCTGTTCCACCTCCACTTAATATGATATTAACCGATTGCTTCATGTAAAATATCTAAAGGGTTTTCTTCGTTTACCTCATCTTCTTTTTTCTCTTTTTCTGCTGTAACACTTAAAATAATACCAATAGCTAAACAAGTCATCCAAATCGAAGTACCTCCACTACTAATTAAGGGTAGCGTTTGACCTGTTACTGGAAATAAATTAACTGCTACGGCCATATTGATTAATGCTTGAAAAATTATAGGTAATCCAACACCAATAATTAGAAGTGTTGCAAATATGCTTGAAGCTTTTTTCGCTGCCATTACTATTCTAAATAACAACATAAAATACATGAGGATAACAACCACAGCTCCAACTAAACCATATTCTTCAACTATAATAGCAAAAATAAAATCGGATGAAGATTGTGGTAAAAAATTTTTTTGAATACTTTTTCCAGGACCTCTTCCWTGCAAGCCTCCACTAGCAATTGCTATTTTAGCTTTTTCAACTTGATATCCTTCTGCTGCATTTTTATCTGAAAAATTTTCAACTCTACTAATCCAGGTATCAACTCTATTAGGCATTGCATCAGGAAATGCTTTTGCGGTGAGAACAAATAATGTTAAAATTAGGATACCTATTCCCACAATAGCTGAAATATATTTTAATGGATAACCTCCAATAAACGCCAACAATAATACCATACAAAAAACGATGGCTGTAGTTGAAAAGTTCGCAGGTAAAATCAATGCTAAAATAATAGCTACTGGCAACCATAATTGCAAAACAGTATCTCTAAAAATTATGCTATTATCCTTATTCTTAGCTAAATATCGAGAMACATATACCATTATCACCAMTSCTGCCAATGTTGAAGTTTGAAAYCCAATACCAATRAATGGAATTTGAATCCAGCGACTTGCATTTGCACCTCCAATTATRGTTCCTTGTGWAAGKGTATAAATTAACARTAAAATAACGAATGGAATCATTAAAACAGAACCACCACTGAARTACCTAAATGGAATTTTATGTACAGCATAAATAATTAAAAATCCACACACCAACAAAAATGCATGCTTAAATAAATGAAAAGTGGTGGTGCCATTATTAACTACATAAACCAAATTGGTACTAGCACTATACACCGGCAAAAACGACAAAATAGCTAAAACAGTAACTATTGCCCAAATGGCACGATCACCTTCAATATTTTTAAGAATATTTTTCATTTACAATTCTCTAACTGCTTGTTTAAATTTATTACCTCTATCTTCATAATTCTCAAAYAAATCAAAACTTGCACACGCYGGTGACAACAATACMGMATCACCTTTTTCTGCAATTTTRTACGCTACTTTTACAGCTTCTTCKGCACCTGCTGTTTCAACAATTAAATCAACCACATTATAAAAAGTTTGAACAATCTTCTGATTGTCAACACCCAAACAAATAATAGCTTTTACTTTTTCTCTTACCAAGGGCATTAAATCTAAATAATCATTCCCTTTATCAATTCCACCTACGATCCAAACCGTAGGATCTTTCATACTTTCTAATGCGTAGAACGTAGCATTAATATTGGTTGCTTTAGAATCATTTATGTATTGTACACCATTAATTTTCAAAACAGATTCAAGTCTATGCTCTGCTCCTTCAAAATCTTCTAAACATTCTCTGATAGTCTCTTTTCTAACTTTCAACAATGTAGCTGTCATAGCTGCTGCCATTGCATTTTTTGTGTTATGCTTTCCTTTTAGTGCTAAAGTTGAAATATTCATTATTTTATATGCTGTTTTATATTTTATTATTATTGTTTCATTTTTTAAATAAACCCCTTGATCTAATTCATTTTCTATTGAAAAAGGCAATAAAGTCGCTTTCACTTTATTATTTTTTAACCAACTTGATATTGTTTTATCATCAAAATCATAAATCAAAAAATCGTCTTCAGTTTGATTTTCTGTAATCCTAAATTTTGAATTGATATAATTCTCAAATTTGTAATCATACCTATCTAAATGATCAGGAGTTATATTCGTAATTATTGCGATGTGTGGTGAAAATGTTTCAATACCATCTAATTGAAAACTACTTAACTCTAACACATGAATACCTGATTTTTTTGTTGCTACTTGTTTGGCAAAACTATCTCCAATATTCCCTCCCATACATACATTTAGTCTCTCCTTTTGTAAAATATGATTCACCAACATTGTTGTTGTAGTTTTCCCATTTGATCCAGTGATTCCAACAATAACCCCTTTAGTATACCTTGAAGCAAACTCAATTTCAGAAATTACAGAAACACCTTTTTGTTTTAATGTTGTTATTAATGAAACTGTATCTGGAATTCCAGGGCTTTTCATTACCACATCAGCTTCAAATATTTTAGCTTCAGTATGATTTCCTTCTTCAAAAGAAATATCATTATTTAAAAGAACTTTTTTATAGTTGCCTCCAATTGCTCCTTTATCGGAAACAAAAACATCAAAACCTTTTTGTTTTCCCAGAATAGCAGTACCTACACCACTTTCACCTGCTCCTAGAACAACTAATTTTTTCATTTATCGCAACTTTAGAGTTACTATTGTAAACACTGCTAATAGAATACCAATAATCCAAAATCGTGTTACAATTTTACTTTCGTGGTAACCTGATTTTTGATAATGATGATGTAATGGCGACATTTTAAAAATACGCCTTCCTTCTCCGAGTTTTTTTCTTGTATATTTAAAATAACTCACCTGAAGAATTACTGATAATGTTTCAACAAAAAAGACTCCTGCTAAAATTGGAATCAACAATTCTTTACGAACCGCAATTGCCAATACTGCTATAACTCCACCAATTGCTAAACTTCCGGTATCTCCCATAAACACTTGAGCAGGGTAGGTATTATACCACAAAAACCCTATCAAACCACCAACAAAAGCAGCAATAAAAATGGTCATTTCACCTGAATTTGGGATGTACATTACATCTAAATAATTKGCGAAAATAATGTTCCCAGAAACCCAGGCAAAAACACCCAAGGTGAGTACAATTATGGCTGAAGAACCGGCAGCCAAACCATCAATTCCATCTGTTAAATTAGCTCCATTTGAAACTGCAGTAATAATAAAAATTACTATAGGTATAAAAATTATCCAAGCATAATCTTTCAATCCGTCACCGAAGATTTCTAAAGCACTAGCATACTCTAACTCATTATTTTTCAAAAATGGAATTGTGGTTTTAGTAGATTTCTCAGCATCTCCAAATAATACTGGAATTCCTTTTTCAGAAACATATTGATCTTTAACAGGTAATTTTTCTTTCATGGTTATTCCAGGATGAAAATAGAACATAGTTCCTACAAAAATCCCTAAAGTAACTTGACCTAATATTTTAAATCTTCCTTTTAAACCTGCCTTATTTTTTCTGAATATCTTTATGTAGTCATCAATAAAACCAATGGCACCCATCCATAATATGGTTATTACCAGTACTACGATGTAAATATTATCTAATTNGGTAAATAATAGCACAGGAATTAAAGTTGCTAAAATAATAATGATACCTCCCATAGTTGGTGTTCCTGCTTTTTCAGCTTGACCATCCAATCCTAAATCTCTAACTGACTCTCCAACTTGTTTTCGTAGTAAATAATTAATAATTCGTTTTCCATAGATTGTTGAAAAAAGCAAGGATACAATAAATGCCATGGCAGATCTAAACGAGATGTACTGAAACAAACTTGCACCTGCCAAATTGTAATGATTTTCTAAATATTCAAATAAATAATATAACATCGTATTAACTCTCTATGGCTTTTAAGAATTGCGTAATTTTTTCATAATCATCAAAATGTGAACGATTCCCGTTTACTTCCTGATAAGTCTCATGACCTTTCCCTGCAATTAAAATGATATCTCCTTTTTTTGCAAATTTTGTTGCTGTTTTAATGGCTTGTTCTCTATCTAAAATAGATACACTCTTATTGAAATTTTGAGATTCAACACCTGCTTCAATTTCTTCTATAATTGTTTGTGGATTTTCACTTCTAGGATTGTCTGAAGTGAAAATTACCTGTGTGCTTAATTGAGATGCTATATGCCCCATTACAGGACGTTTGGTTTTATCTCTATCACCACCACATCCAACAACGGTAATCACTTGTTCATTTCCCGTTCTAATATCATTAATAGTTTCCAGTACATTTTTTAAAGCATCAGGTGTATGTGCATAATCAATTATAGCTGTTACCCCTCCTTTTGAAATTGTATATTCAAATCTTCCGCTAACGCTTTCCAACTCACTTATAAGGGTTAATGATTCAGTACCTTCCAAACCCAATTGGCTTGCCACACCAAAAACCGCTATTAAATTATAGGCATTAAAACTTCCAATTAATTTTGTCCAAACTTCATTACCATTAATATTTAACAGCAAACCTGAAAATTGATTTTCTAAAATTTTAGCTTTATAATTTGCCATAGTTTTTAACGCATATGAACACTTTTTAGCCTTTGTATTTTGAAGCATTACTTCTCCATTTTTATCATCAATGTTTACCAGTGCAAAGGCAGATTTTGGTAACAAGTCAAAAAATGATTTTTTTACATCTCTGTATTCTTTAAAAGTTTTATGATAATCTAAATGGTCATGTGTTAAATTTGTAAAGACACCTCCTGAAAATTGCAATCCTTCAGTTCTTTTTTGATAAATTCCATGCGAACTCACTTCCATAAAACAATAATCTACTCCTAATTCAACCATCTCGTTCAAATACTTATTTACCGAAATTGAATTTGGCGTGGTATGAGTTGCTTCATATTGTTTCGTATCAACCAAAATTTTTACAGTTGATAACAACCCTGATTTATAACCAGCTTTTTGAAATAAATCATACAATAGGGTAGCAATAGTTGTTTTGCCATTTGTACCTGTAATTCCAATTAATTGTAATTTTGAAGAAGGATTATTATAAAAATTTGAAGCAATAATAGCCAAAGTATTATTAGAATCTTTTACCTCAACATATGTAATATTCTGAACAAGATTTTTAGGTAACTCTTCACATACAATTACCGTAGCCCCTAACTCAATTGCTTTTTCTATAAAGTGATGCCCATTAAAAAGCATCCCTTTTTGAGCTACAAATAAACTATTTTGTTCTACTTTTCTAGAGTCAAACACAACCTTATTTATCAATTTATCCGTACTCCCGTATAGTGTATGAATTTTAACTTTATATAATATGTCTTTGAGTAACTTCAACTAAATTGATTTTAAAAATATTGTTGCTCCTTTTATTAATTTTTCGCCAGCATTTATAGATTGTTCATTTACTTTCCCATCACCTTTCAATATGACTTTCAACCCAATATTTTCAAGTAAAGGGATGGCGTCCATTGCCGCCATCCCTTTTACATTTGGGATTGAATTAAATTCCTTGTTAGAAATAGTATGGTAAGAATTAAAGCTGTTTTGAACACTCTTAAATTCGGGTATTTTATTTTTGATCTTATTTATGATGTGGTTTGATGTGTAAATTTTTTGTGCAATATCTTTAAAAACAGGACCTGAAACATCAGCACCATAAAAACCAGTTTTGGTATCTGGCTTATGAATAACCACAATGCATGAATATTTTGGGTTTTCAGCAGGAAAATAGCCCGTAAATGACGAAATATATCTTTTGTTTGAATCCCAATCGTCAAACCAATATTCAGTCCGGGCAGTACCTGTTTTTCCAGCCATTGAGAAATTTTTGTCGTACAATTTTCGCCCAGTACCTCGAACCACAACATTTTTTAAAATTTCCTGTACTTTTTTTATTGTTTCATTTGAGCAAATTTCTGGATCTATAACTACTTTATCAAAATACTCTACATGTTTATTCCAAGAGCGAATTTCTTTCACAAATTTTGGTTTAACCATTTCTCCATTATTAGCGATAGCATTATAAAATGTTAAGGTTTGAAGTGGTGTTAATCTTAAATTATAACCGTAGGCTATAGAAGGCAATGCATTTTTACTCCATTTTTTATCACCTGGACCTGGAATTTCTGGCTTCCCTTCACCTTTTATATTCAATCCTAGCTGATCGTTTAAGTGCATTCCTTTTAAAATATTGATGAATTTTTCAGGTTCTTTTCCGAAATTTTCTTCAATCAATCGTGCAAAACCAATATTAGATGAAACTTCAAGAGCTCTTGCTGCTGAAATTTCGCCATAACCACCTCTTTTAGAATCGTGAATATACCTTCCATGCATTCTGTATTTTCCTTCGCCTGTATCAACAACTGTATTTGTATCTATTACTTTAGCCTCTAATGCTGCTACCATTGACATCACTTTAAATGCTGAACCAGGTTSWYKTKWWKCWTAAACCGCATAATTTCTTTTTTCGTAATAGTTCCCTTCTAAATTTCTACCTAAATTAGAAATAGCCTTAATCTCCCCTGTTTTAGTTTCCATTACAACTACGCAACCATGTTCCGCTTTGTAAAATTCTAATTGTCTTAATAAAGAATGATGTGCGATATCTTGTATGTTTACATCTATTGTAGTCACAATATCTTTCCCGTCTACAGGTTCTTTTTCATTATTATCATTTATAGGTTTCCATTGACCTTTTGCAATTTTTTGCTTCATTCTCCAACCATGTTTCCCTTTTAAATAACTTCTATAGGCTCCTTCTATACCTGGCGCACCTCTATAATCATCATAACCAATAGTTCTTTCAGCAACTTTTCCTAATGGGTGAGCCCGAACAGTTGATTGCTCGGCAATAAACCCTCCTTTGTACATTCCCAAATTATAAATTGGAAAATTTTTAATTTTGATAAAATCATTATAACCCAATTTTCGAGTAATAAATAGGTACCTATTTTTACTATTTCTTGCTTTTCTAATTTTTATTTCCCAATGCGAAACAGAATTTCCGAGCATTTTAGATAATTCAATAGCTAAGTTTCTAATCTCTTTTTCAAAAACTTTTGAATCAACCGTAAAAGCATCCATCCTAATTTCATATTGCGACATTGACGTTGCTAACAAACTTCCATCTGCTGAAAACACATTCCCTCTATTCGCAAAAATAGTATCGTTTCTTAAGGTAAGTTGCTCAGATAAGTTTCTATATTTTTCTCCATCTGTAAATTGAATATTCGTTAACCTAATTACTATTGCCACCAAAAACAGTGTGATAAACACAAACACAAAATACAGCTTATTCAATATGCTTTTTTTTGTTGCAGCCAAGGTTAATTTATTTTTTTAAGGTTACTCTAATTACTTGCGGCGGATTTTTGCTTGATCTTAAATCCAATTCTAACACTTTTTTTCTAATTGTTGATTCTAATTTCAATTTCATTGAAATTGAGCGAGTATCCACAAATTCAGATCTCAATTCTTTTATTCTTTTATTAAGTTTTGCAATCTCCATCACTTTTTTATCTGAACTATGAGAACTTGCAATCATTAGCATCATGAGCGCAACTATAAATAAAATAAAGCGCCAGTTTTTAAAAGAATCATCACTCACTAAAAAATTCCCTCTTAATACATCGTATATGCTTTTTTTGATTTTAGACATTATTTCAATGTTGCTATTCTCAGTTTTGCACTTCTTGCCCTGTTATTTTTTTTTATTTCTTGAAATGATGGAACAATCATTTTTCCAACTTTTTTCATTGGGACATTTACATTCCCATAAAAATCTTTTTCTGGTTCACCTTCAAAAAGACCATTTCTTATAAATCGCTTCACTAATCGATCTTCTAAAGAGTGATATGATATCACACTTAACCTTCCTTCTTCATTTAATATTTCAGGTATTTGCAATAAAAACTCTTTCAATACTTCTATTTCCTGATTTACTTCTATTCTAATTCCCTGAAATATTTGAGCCAATATTTTATGTTCAATTGCTTTTGGAACAAACTCATTTAGCACCTCTTTTAACTCAAAACTTGTTTTAATTTTTTTTTCAGCACGGGTTTCAATAATTTTTTTTGCGAGTGCCCTTGCATTACGCAATTCTCCATATTGAAACAATACATTACTTAATTTTTCTTCTGAATATTTATTCACAACTTCATATGCTGACAATGCTTCTTCTTGATTCATTCTCATATCTAAATCAGCATCAAATCGTGTAGAAAAACCACGTTCAGCCTCATCAAATTGATATGATGAAACGCCTAGATCTGCTAAAACGCCATCTACTTTTTTTACTCCATAAAACCGCAAATACCTTTTTATGAATCTAAAATTTTGCGGTATCAATGTAAATCGATCATCATCAATCATATTTCGTTTAGCATCTTCATCCTGATCAAACGCCAAGAGTTTCCCTTTTTTATTTAAGCGGCTTAATATTTCTTTTGAATGACCTCCGCCACCAAAAGTAACATCAACATATATCCCATCAGGTTTTATATTTAAACCCTCAATACTTTCTTTTAACAATACCGGATTATGATACTTCATCTTCACTATCTATTACGTTACCCATTACTTCCTCAGCTAAATCAGCAAAATCAACAGTTGCGTCATCAATTGCTTTTTCATACTTCTCTTTATCCCAAACTTCAATAATGTTTACCGCCGAAGAAAGCACAACATTTTTTGTGATACCTGCGAAAGACTGCAAATCTTTAGGGATTAATAATCTGCCCGAGCCATCTAACTCAATAATTTTTACACCTGCAGTAAAGCGACGAATAAAATCATTATTCTTCTTAACAAATCTGTTCAACTTGTTTACTTTTGCCATCAACATATTCCACTCAGACATAGGGTACAGTTCCAAACAGGACTGAAATACAGAGCGTTTCAAAACAAAACCTTCTTGTAATATTGGCGAAAGCTGTTTCTTTAAGGCAGCTGAAAGTACTAACCTTCCTTTAGCATCAGCCTTGCATTCATATGTCCCAATTAAATTTACCATGGCGTATTGAGTATATTCAAAAATAGAAATTTTTTCCCACATTTTTCCACTTTTACCCACTTTGTTGATAACTTTTAACACTTCTAGTGCTTTTTGGACTATATTTTTGAATAACAGGCACTTAAAATTTAAATTACTCTCATCTATAAAAAAATCGTATTTTAGAAAAAAAAGTTACCTTTGCACTAAGCTTAAAATTTAAATTTAATGAGCAATACTCTTATCAAAGAAGGGAAATTTACTTATGCTGAAGCTGGAGAAGGACAAGCAATAATTGTCCTTCACGGACTTATGGGTACGTTAAGTAATTTTGACGAAGTACTCAACCATTTTTCTACGAATGGCTATAAAGTGATTATTCCTGAATTACCTATATATACTTTACCGTTATTAAAAACCAACATTAAAAATTTATCAAAATTTTTAAAAGAATTCATGGCTTTTAAAAACATTGATAAAACCATATTACTTGGAAATTCATTGGGAGGACATATTGCACTGTATTTCACAAAGTTAAATTTGAAAAATGTTGCTGGACTTGTTTTAACTGGAAGTTCTGGCTTGTATGAAAAATCTATGGGTAATACATACCCTAAAAGAGGAGATTACGATTATATTAAAGAAAAAACAGAAGAAGTTTTTTACGATCCAAAAGTTGCTTCTAAAGAAATGGTTGATGAAGTTTTTGCGTCTGTAAATAATAGACATAAAGTTATTAGAACTTTAGCCATTGCTAAAAGCGCTATTCGACATAATATGGCAAAAGATTTGCTTGAAATGAATACTCCATCCTGTATCATTTGGGGTAAGAATGACACCGTTACTCCGCCAGAAGTAGCAGAAGAGTTTAATAAATTATTACCTAATTCTAATCTATTTTGGATTGATAAATGTGGACATACACCAATGATGGAACATCCTGAAGAATTTAACAAAATTCTTGAATCTTGGCTTAAAGAAAGAAACCTTTAAAAAATGAAAATTAAAACCGCTAATTTTGTAATTAGCAATTCGGATGTATCGAAATGCCCGAAAGAAAGACTTCCAGAATATGCATTTATTGGTCGCTCWAAYGTTGGRAAATCWTCYTTAATWAATATGCTAACTGGYMRAAAMAAGTTRGCTAAAATATCWGGAAGACCWGGTAAAACWCARCTTATYAAYCAYTTTAAAATWAAYRAYAAYTGGTTTTTAGTYGATTTACCMGGWTATGGTTACGCMAAAGTTTCAAAAWSKATWAAACGWACWTTTCAAAGTTTTATAAAAAATTACTTTTTACAACGAGAACATTTAATATGCACCTTTGTATTGGTAGATAGTAGACATGAACCCCAAAAAGTTGATTTGGAATTTATGGAATTTTTAGGCGAAAACGAGATTCCATTTTGCATTGTATTTACAAAATCTGATAAACTTAAACTTTCTGAGTTAAACAATAACATACAAGTTTATACTAAAAAATTGACCAGTACTATTTGGGAAGAAATACCGAAGTACTTTGTAACGTCTGCAACTTCTTCAGACGGAAAGGAAGAATTGCTTCATTATATTGATGATATAAATCAAGGTTTAGACGTTAATTTATAAAATGGCTTCTACCAAAAATAATTTACATGTATTATTTGAAGACAACCACCTTATAGTTGTTAATAAAAAATCTGGTGATATTATTCAAGGTGATAAAACTGGCGATACTCCTTTAAGTGACATTGTAAAAGAATATATTAAAGATAAATACAACAAACCTGGTAATGTTTTTTTAGGTGTAGTTCACAGACTTGACAGACCTACAACTGGTGTTGTTGTTTTTGCCAAAACTTCAAAATCCTTGGAGCGCTTTAACAAAATGCTCAGAGATAAAACTGTTAAAAAAACCTATTGGGCAGTAGTTAAAAATAAACCAGAAAAAGATATTGATACGCTGGTTGGATTTTTAAAAAAGAATCCAAAAAATAATAAATCTACTTCGTATTCTTCTGAAATAGAAGGAAGTAAAAAAGCTATACTTCACTATAAAATCATAAAATCGTTAAACAATTATCATTTACTGGAAATTGATTTAGAAACGGGACGCCATCATCAAATTAGATGCCAACTGTCAGCAATTGAATCACCAATAAAAGGCGATTTAAAATATGGTTTTAACCGTAGTAATAAAGACGCAAGTATTCATTTACATGCTCGAAAAATTGAATTTATCCATCCTGTTTCAAAAGAAAGTATTTGCATTACGGCTACAACACCTAAAGATGTCATTTGGAGTGCTTGTAGTTAAACAACTATGCACTAACTATAATTTAGTAGTTTTTTACCAATAAACTCTAAAAAGAAAATTTGGAGTAATTCCTATAGAATATTTATCAATTATTTTAACCGGATCATTTATTCCATTATTACCAATATACTCTCTGCTTAAATAGTTATTTCGATTATATATATTTCTAATAGATATTCCTACTTTTGCTTTTGTTTTGTTATTTTTTGACATCTTAAATTCATATGTTGAAGAAAAATCTAACCTGTGATAATTAGGGAGTCTTTCTGTATTTATTCCTTCAAAAACTAAACTATTGTCTATGGTATTTACAATTGCTTTAGTATATGGGTTTCCAGTTTGCCATTTCCACCCTAAAGCTATTTGAAATTGTTGAACCTTGTAACTTAAAGAAGCAGAAATAGCATTTTTAATTTCTGTACTTGAAGTAAAATAGGTGTCTTTATTTAAATTTTCAAATTTACTTTTAACATCAATCAACGAGTAACTTAACCACATTTTTATTGTTTTAAAATCTTTCTTCAAATAAAAATCTGTTCCAATAATTTTTTGTTTTCCAATATGAAATTTACTATCGGCAGCATTTAAAAACCCCAATGAAAGTGCCGTAATTCCATCAATATTTTTATAATAATGGTCAAAATCAATACTCCAACCATTCTTACTATATAAAAACCCAACTGAAATTTGGTTACTATTAATAATTGGAAAAGTTTTTCCATCTGATAAACGCCAAAGCTTATTCTCCAAAGATAAATCACTTAAAATAGTTTCGTCAATTTGACTAATTATTTGATTTTTAATTTCGCCCGTAATTTGAAGTTTAAAATTGCTAAGTAAATTTTTATTGATTACAATTCTAGGCTCAACCCTAAACTCATTTAACTCTTTATAATAATTTACTCGAACTCCTCCATCAAAATCAAAAAATTTAGAATTTCTGTACGAATAATTTGTATAAAAAGAATGCGTATTAATTTTGGTTTTATTTCTATCTAATATAAATGTTAGGTCTGCAATTTCTTTAAACTCGTAACTTACATCTTTTAAAGTATATTGATAACCTAAAATTAGCATGCTCTTTTGAGTGGTATTAATTTGCAATTCAGAAGACACCCCCGAGTCAAAAATCATATTCCTTTTATCATAATCTGAAATTTGTTGAAAATCTTGTTTTGTAATAAAATTATAGTTTAAACGGTACTTTGAAAGATGTACTTGCACTTGGTGGCTTACTTTGTTATWCCATTCTTTTTTCCAGTTTAAACTGTAACCATCATTTTCAATATCTAAAATATTTTGATATGAACTGTTGTTAGCTATATCTGAAAAAMCGTGATCTAAATCATTATCAATATGAATTATACTTGCAGAAAAGATACTACTATTGTTAGGTGCAAAATTTATTTTCAAATTATAGTCCTTAAAATAGAAACTCTCGTCAGAGCCACTAGATTCATCTATATTTGTGTTTTGAAAAACTTTCAATTCTAATTTTTTAAAGGTTGATGATTCAAATAAATCTTCATAAGATCTTCTATATGAAAATTGTAAACTTAACTTATCTTTAATAATAGGAGTCTCAACATAAACATCAGCATTAATACCGTTTAAACCAAATTCAACATTTACTTTTTTACTTACTTTATTACTTGTTTCAATATCTATTACACTAGAAATCCTTTCACCAAATCGCGGATTAGTTCCTTTATTATGAAATGTGACCTTTTCAATAACATTAGGATTAAATGCAGAAATCATCCCAAATAAATGACCATTATGGTATATGTTTATTCCATCCCAAATTAAACGATTTTGATCTGAAGCTCCACCTCTGACTATTAGTCCTGTAGCTGTTTCATTGGGACTAACAACTCCTGGTAATTGCTGAATACTCTCTAAAACATCTGCCTCTGTAAGCCCTGGAAGAATTTCTAATTTTTTAGGTTTTATTTGAAAACTAGCGTTTTTATTTTTTGAAATTCCTTTAGTAAGATACCCCTGAATAACCACTTCATTTAAACGCTGCTCATTTGTAATTGAGGGTATTTTTTTAAGAAAAAAATAGCGATTGTTAAGTCTTTGAAATCGAATATTAATCAACATTGAAATTTCAGTGAGTACCTCTTCAAGTGTCCTAATTTTCTTAATTAAAGTTATTTTTTTATCTTTTATTAAATCATCTTGGTACGAAAATTTAATGTGGTACGTTTTTTCAAGAGAAGATAAAACTTTTGATACTTGTTTATTAGCAAACTGAATAGTATAAGCCTCTTTTTGTTGAGAAAAGACAATAATGGGCATTATCCCAATAAAAATAAAACAAAAAAACAATTTCATTAATTCTTTCTTAGTACTACAGTCTTAGTGCCTGTTTTGCTATATTTAATTCCTGTGGCCTTAAAAACAGAAGCAAGTGCTAAATCTAAATTATGGCTACTAAAACTTCCTGTAAAAATTATGGATTCATCTATTAAACTTCTATCAAAACTTATATCAAATTGATTTTCTAAAGCATTTATTACATACTTTAAAGGTACGCTTGTAAAATTTCTTTCTCCTAATATCCAAGAAGGAGATTTTTGATCAACAAAATGGGTTTCAATTGTACCATTTATTACTCTAACAGAATTACCTGGTTTTAATATATAATTACTTGTATTATTTATTACCTTAACTTTTCCTTCATAGCAAATCACTTCAAAAAAACCTTTTCTTGAAATTACATTAAATTGTGTTCCCAACACCGTAATACTACTGTTAGCTGTATTTACAGTAAATGTACTTCCTTTTTTAACTTTGAAAAAAGCCTCTCCCTTTAATGTAGCTTCTCGCTTAGTTTTCCAGCTTTTTTTATTGTAAGCTATTTGAGATTTCGTACTTAAAATAACTTCTGAACTGTCAGGTAAATTAATTGTTTTTTGTTCACCAAAAGCTGTAGCAAATACAACTGAATTTGTTCCCAACAAACTATATATACCTATAAATAACACAAGTGAGGCTGCTATTGATGTHACCCAATTAACATACAATTTACGTACTTTTGYCTTTTTCTTATTTTGAATTTTTTCTTGTACTTTTTTGAAAGAGCTATCTGTTGGTTCTTCTAATTTTTCATAAAGATGAATGCCTTTTCTCAGTTTTTTATAAGCAATAAAATCTTCTTCAGACACAAAATTTTCGAATTCATCATCTGTAAAATTTCCAGCTATCCATTCAGATAAAAAGATTTCATTTTTGTTATGTAGCTTATTTTCTTTCATTTTTTCATTAGTAAGACAACTGTAAAATAAAAAACCCTACTTCATTTTTAATTATTCATATATTCCCTATTTTTTCTCTTAATACTTTTAATGCATTATGCATATGCTTTTCAATAGCTTTTACAGATACTCCTTTCATTTCGGCAATTTCTTTATATTTCTTTTTTTCTATTCGATTTAATAAAAATACTTCTCTTTGTTTTTCAGGCAATTCTGCAATTGCATTTTCTATTTTAACTAAAAATTCCTGTTCTAACATCAAAAATTCAGGTGATTCATTAGTGCTATCTTTAACTAAAATCTTTTGATGTTTGCGAACTATCTGTTCATGTTTTTTAACATTTAAAAATAAGTTGTTTGCAATTGTAAATAAATAGCTTTTTACTTTGTCAAAAGTAACATTTGTACAATTGTCCCAAAGTTTCACAAAAGTGTCTTGCATCACATCTTCCGCTGATGCTATATCACCAAATTTAAAGTACAAAAACCTTTTTAAGTCTTTTGAATAGGTTTTAAAAATATTTTCAAAAACTTTAGGGTTGCATATTTTTTTAAAATCTTGAATCATAAAAATAAATAGCACTATTTTTTTACTTGCCAAAGTTATGTAAAAAAAAATATATAATTCTAAGTAGGGTTTTTTATTTCACAGTTGTCTTATTTGTGATTAGCCGAAAATATATATGAATCAATTAATTTAATAAAACCTTAAAAATGAAAAAAATTAAATTTTTACTTTACAGTTTAGCACTTACACTAATAACAATATCATGTGCAAATAATGAAACCATTGATGACGAATTATTACTTGACCAAACAGAAAGTAGTCTTTCAGCAAAAAGTGTAACTCAAGTACTTCAATCACATACAAATAGTACCAACAGCACAAATAATGTGCAAAATGGTATTGAGTTTGATTTTTGTTTTGATTTTGTTTATCCAGTAACTTTACTTTATAATAACGGAACAGAAGTTATTATATCTGATATTGATGGTTTAACAAATGTTGTAGCATCAACTACCGAGACTTTATATATAAACGGAATTGCTTTCCCTTTCGATGTAAATACAAATAATACAGTACAAACTATTAACAATGAAAACGAGTTTGAAACTTTAATTAACAACTGTGATACAGATGGAGATGGAATACCAAACTATCAAGATGATGATGATGATGGTGATGGTATTACCGATAGTAATGAAGATGTTGATGGTGATGGTGATTTTGTAAATGATGATACAGATGGAGATGGAATACCAAACTACGTAGATACCGATTCTGACAATGATGGTGCTTCTGATGCTGATGAAGATGCTGATGGAGATGGAGATGCTACCAATGATGATGCTGACGGAGATGGAATACCAAATTATTTAGATACTGATTCTGATAACGATGGTATAAATGATGCTGATGAAGATGCTGATGGTGACGGAGAGTTGAGCATTGACGAACAGCAAGAAGCATTCGAGACCATGAGAGAGCGACGCGAGATCGACCAGTTTGTGAACCGGTTTGATTCAAACGGCGATGGCATGATGGACAGTGCTGACTTTGATTCGTTTGTTGGCGATTACAGCAGCGGCGATCTTCGCGCGGATGTCAACGGTGATGGAGTTGTAGATACACAGGATTTGATTACTTATCGTGATATGGTGACACGATC
>NVVE01000014.1 GCA_002733285.1 Lutibacter sp.
AAATGTGTAGTACTAAACAACATAATTTTGCCAACGCGCCACCTGTGTTATAAATAGCTTCATCCACAGGATAAACCTATTTATAAAATGTACTATAATTTATATTATGTTAAATAGAGTATTTTAGAACCAAGATGATCGACTATTCAAATCCCTCCTTTTGGATGACTAGTGTAGTCATTGATCGTTGCTTATGAACAAGGGTCGTTTTAATATTCTCTASYAATGARATTCCTTTWTTATKYTGAATGGAWYCYARSATCTCCTGTGTCAWTAAAAAYCGGGTTGAACCATCTGGTAACTTATAAACACCTTCATCCAATAATTGAACTTGATTTTCAATTCCAAAATTTGATGCCATTCGAATAAATAAACTTCCCTGAGGTTTTAATACACGCAACAATTCTTTAAACATTTTTGAATACTGGCTTAAATCCTTGGCAAAATGCAATACAGCATTACAAATTACATGATCAAAGTAATTTGATTCATAAGGCATGAGATCTACGGAGTCTTTAATAAAATTTTCTTGTTGATCTGGATACATTTCTTTACAATAGTCAAGTTCGTCTAAATTAATATCAATACCATGTACTTCATAACTTGCTGAATAAAACCATTTCAAATTTCTACCATTTCCACATCCAGCGTCAAAATTTTTTCATTTTGTTGATAACGATTTTTTAAAATTTGATCTAATAGGTATATATCTATGCCATCAATAGATTCCTTTAGGGATTGTATATTCATAATTCCTGCGTTTAACCACAGCAAATTACATAATCTTATTGATAGATCACTTTTAACTATAGGAAAGATATAAGGTTCATTAATCAATTAGTGTACATTTGCACAATGCAAAAAAAGAAAATTTCCCAATTTGAATTTATAACTTTAATGGCATCTTTAATGTCGGTTGTTGCATTGGCAATTGATGCATTACTACCAGCATTGGACATTATTGGTAAATCCATTGGCACTTCAACGAACAGTGAAAATCAACTATTAATCATTATGATTTTTTTAGGTCTTGGTGTTGGCCCGTTAGTATTCGGTCCAATTTCAGATAGTTTAGGTCGGAAACCTATTGTTTATATGGGTTTTTCACTTTTTATAGTTGCGAGTCTTATTTGCATTCAGGCTGAATCCATTGAATTCATGATTTTTGGGAGAATATTACAAGGCATTGGTCTTTCGGCACCAAGAACCATTAGTATTGCCATTGTAAGAGATTCGTATAGCGGTGATTATATGGCAAGAATTATGTCTTTTATCACGGTCGTTTTTTTGTTGGTTCCCATAATAGCTCCTGCTTTTGGAAAATTAATTTTAGATCTATATAACTGGCAAGCAATCTTTTACATTCAGCTATTTATAGTTTTTATTATCTCGTTTTGGTTTTGGGAAAGACAACCAGAAACCTTGCATCCTGAGTATCGCCGAAAACTTACAAAAGCGCTGCTTATAGATGGAAATAAAGAATTATTTAAGTACAAACAGACTATTGGATACACTATTATTTCGGGTTTTATTACCGGATCCTTTTTAGTTTACTTAAGTACATCTCAGCAAATATTTCAACAACAATACCAACTCATTGATGAATTTCCTTACATTTTTGCTGCTTTGGCAATTTCTATGGCGGCTGCTAGCCTATCAAATGGTACCTTAGTATTAAAATATGGAATGAAAAAAATGGTTACAGTGGCATTGTATTCCTATTTTGGAATCTCATTGTTATATATCCTACTCTATTACAATAGTAGTAATCCAAGCATCGGAATATTATTCACATTTTTTGCCTTGCAATTTTTTGCCATCGGTTTTCTATTTGGAAATTTAAGGGCTCTTGCCATGCAACCTATTGGTCATATAGCTGGAATTGGAGCTGCAACTACTGGTTTTATTTCAACCTTAATGGCTGTTCCTATTAGTACTCTTATTGGAAAATTTGTTGCTAACACTGCCCTACCCATTTTTATTGGCTTTGTAATTTGTAGTTTCCTAGCAATTATTGTTTTAAGAATTATCAATTCTACAAGTGAAAAACAAATTTAAGTCAGTTTAATTGGTAGCTTCAAAAGTTAGTTGATGTTAATAAGGAACCCATATATAAGCTTGATTTAATAAAAATACACCTAAAACAAATAACACAACTAAAAAATAGGGAATCCATTTGATATTAAAAGCATTTAAAGCTTTGAGGGCGGTTCTTGGAAATGAAAACCGGATGATCCCTTTTGTCAAAGAAATCCAACCTAGTAACGTAATAATTAGCTTCCAATTGAACTCCCATATATTATGGGCAAGGATATTTAATAAACCGATGATAATTGCCAATAACGAAGTTAGCACCAAGTACTTCTCATCCTCTAAGTAAGCTAATAACTGCGACATTCTTTTAGGTCGAACAATCAATAATACACAGAAAATTACCAGATACCATCCCCAAAACTGAGCTAAAAAAATTGAGCTATTTTCCATTTTTAAAGTGTTTAGTATACTGAAGTTTTATACCCTAAGATACGAAAAAATACCCCTTTACTCAACAATTTACCGCATTAAACAATTCTTGTGGTAAGATTCAATAGCTTTTGGTTCTTAAATGCTACTTCAATTTCAATTGGATTACAGCAAATTTCACAGTCCTCAACATATTTCTGATGTGCTACAGACGAATCAAATAACATCGATATGGATTCCCAACAATACGGACATTGAAAAAAATGCTCTTCCATGCTGAACTATTTTTTTGTAGTAACTCTCTCGCCTCTTATTTAAACAAAATTAAGAGTGCTCCTATGGCTGTGACTACGAATATAAATTTACGGTAATTGGAATTACTCATTAATTTAACAAGTGAAATTCCGGTAAAAAAACCAAGGATAACTCCTGGAATTAATAGTAAGTTTAACATAAAACTGTCTACTGTTACCGTTTCCCAAACAAAAATATGAAATGGCAATTTAAATACATTGATGATAAAAAAAAGCCAGGCCGCTGTTCCAATAAACTCATTTTTTGGTAAACGCATTGCTAAAAAATATATATTAGCAAAAGATCCCGCCAAATTTCCAATCATAGAAGTAATACCGGATAGCAGTCCCATTCCGTTTGCAAAGGCGCTATGTGTTGGAATTTTATTCTTGTTTTTACGGTCGATCCATACCATAATAACGATTGTTAATATAATAAAAACTGCCATTAGTTGTTTAAATAGCACTTCGGAAATATCATTTCCTAGCCAGACACCAATAATAACTCCTAAAATCATGGTTGGAAGTAATTTCCACAAATATTTCCATTGCGTATATCGATGGTAATAAATCACAGCAAAAATATCGGCAAGAATCATTAAGGGTATTAAAATTCCTGTGGAAGCCTTACCTCCAAAAACAAGTGCCATTAAAATAACGATGATAACACCCAACCCTTTAATGCCTGCTTTACCTAACCCTAAAATAAAGGCAGCTATAAAAGCAATACTTAAGTTTAAATATGACAATTGAAATTGCAATAAAATGTCTGTAATGATCTGCATTGCGCTATTTTAAAAGATGGCAAGGTAGTTATTATTCCTATTTGTTGAATCGCCAGTAAAATAATTTTAAAAACTACGATTTTCAACATCCAACTTTTACAATCGTTCTTTTGTACAATAAAATTCTAAATAAATCTAWGAATGTTACCTAATATTAACCCTTATATTTGCCCCATGAAAATTGAAATTCTTTTTGAAGATTCACATATTATTATTGTAAATAAGCCTAATAATGTGCTAATTCATAACTCGCACTACGCTCGTAATATAACCGATGACACTTTATTAAAGTTGCTTAACCAGCAGTTAGGTTATAGTTTTTATCCTGTGCATCGATTGGACAGAAAAACTTCTGGAGTATTGGTTTTGGCCAAATTAAAAGAAGAAGTTGCTACTTTTCAAGCATTGTTCACTACAAATGAAATTATAAAAAATTATGTGGGAATTGTAAGGGGATTTGTACATGAATCGATTCATATAGATTCTCCCGTAAAAAATCCGGATACAAACCTTTACAAAGAAGCTGAAACTTTATGTGAACCCATTTTCACACATCAACTTGACATACCGGTACATCCTTATGATTCTTCGAGGTATAGTTTGGTAAAATTAACACCTACTACTGGTAGAATGCATCAACTTCGGATTCATATGAATAAAATTAGCCACCCAATTGTCGGAGATTATAAGTATGGTGATCGATTTCATAATAGAATGTTTGAGCAGGAATTTAGCTGTGCTAATTTATTTTTACATGCCTATGCTATAGCTTTCAAACATCCCTTTACAGGTAAAAGCATTGAAATATTAGCTCCTTTTCCTAAAGATTGGGGCATCATTATAAAAAAATTCAATTGGGAGTTTAACTTTAATTAATAGTTGTAATAGAAATATATATAGCTAATTAGCGTCCAATTTTAGTTAGATTTCTCTTTTTTAAGAACAAGCAATCCTATTTCAAATATTTGTTCTTTTATGCAATTAAAACTCGTGATGTAATTGATAATTTCGCTTTTTAAAACCCTGTGTTGAGCTCTAAACTCCCCCTCTTTTTTTAAATAGATATGTTCAATAAGTAAGGATAAATTAATTTTATGTTCTTCAATAGATTGCAATAATTTATTCCCTAATACAATTTCATTCTGAACCGCATCAAGCAGTAGTTTTGRTTTATTAAAATTTTTAGCAGCACAAGATTTAATGATATACCGATTGAGTAACTCTTTGAAAAATGTTTGTTCAAGTTTTATGAATTCCATTTTTGAAATCCATCTTTTGGTTTTATTGAACAGTTGTTCAATGGTAGCATCATTAAAATCGGTTGTTTTTTTCTGTTGGCTTAGTTTTTTCATATCAAATAGCTTGTAAAAAAGGATAGATTCATTAAACGAAGTTTCACTTTAACTTACAAAAGATAAAGTTATCATTAAAGTTTCTTCTTTTTATGATAAAAGTCAGATTAAATGACCTTTCTGAAAATTAGTAATTCAACAATTTTTTAATTTCAGGATACAAGCGATCTTTTGGCAAATAAAGATGCTCTAAATTTTTCGCAAAAGGAATAGGCATTTCTAAACTACCCACTCTTTTAATGGGAGCATCTAAGTACTTAAAACAATTTTCGGTAATCATCGCTGAGATATCCGAAGCGATTCCTCCAAACAGCGTATCTTCTTGCAAAATAAGCACTTTACCCGTTTTTTTAACAGAATTATAAATGGTTTCAAAATCAAGTGGTTGCAAGGTTCTTAAATCAATCACATCGGCTGAAATTTGATGTTCTTTGACCTCTTTTAAAGCCCAATGTACTGCAGCTCCATATGTAATAATGCTTAGATCATCCCCTTCATTTAAAATAGCTGCTTTACCAAAAGGAATTGTATAATAATCATCAGGAACCTCTTGATAAATAGTTCTATAAAGTGCTTTATGCTCAAAGAATAAAACCGGATTTGTATCTTCAATTGCCATAGCTAACAACCCTTTAGCATCGTAAGGAAATGCAGGATAAACTACCTTTAAACCAGGAGTTTTAGTAAACCAAGCTTCGTTGGTCTGACTGTGAAAAGGACCTGCTCCAATATCGGCTCCACAAGGCATACGCAAAACAATATCTGAGTTTTGATTCCAACGATAATACGATTTAGCCAATAAATTTATAACGGGATTAAATCCAGAAGTTACAAAATCAGAAAATTGTAATTCAACGACAGATTTAAAGCCATTAATTGAAAGCCCAAATGCCGCCTCTATGATCGAAGATTCACAAATGGGCGTATTTCTAACTCTAGAAGCTCCAAATTGTTCTAAAAATCCTTCAGTAATTTTAAATGCCCCACCATATTCAGCAATGTCTTGTCCCATGACAACCAATTTGTCAAACCGTTCCATTCCTTGCTTTAATCCATGAGAAATAGCATCGACAAAACGAATTTTAGAAGTTTTTTTTGAAGGTTTGATTTCAATGTTGGCAACAGGTTCATAAACATCCCCCAACTCATTTTCAATTGTTGAATGTGTCTCTTTTTCATCAAAAGCAATTTTTAATTGTTTATTTAATTCGTGAACAATTTCCTTCTTTAGTTGAACATCTAATGCTTCAGAAATGATGTTTTCTTTTTTTAAAAAGGAGAGAAAATTCTCWACAGGATCTTTTAAKSCCCATTTTTCTAACAATKCTTTAGGAACATAYTTTGTACCACTYGCCTCTTCATGRCCATGCATTCTRAATGTTTTGAATTCGAGRAGWACWGGACGCGGWTTMTTTCKAACACTTTTAGCAATTTYACTAACTTTTGAATGAACTTCTAAAATRTTRTTYCCATCAATRATATGGCTCTCCATACCATAACCAATTCCTTTGTCWGCTATATTTTYACATTTAAATTGCTGACTRGAWGGYGTTGAYAAWCCGTAWCCATTATTTTCAATGCAGAATAATACGGGTAAATTCCATACCGCAGCAACATTTAAAGCTTCATGAAAATCACCTTCACTTGTACCTCCATCACCTGAAAAAACAGTCGTAACTTTTTTTTCATTTCTCAGTAAATCAGCCAATGCGATACCATTTGCGACTCCTAACTGCGGACCTAAATGCGAAATCATTCCTATAATTTTGAACTCTTGTGTTCCAAAATGAAACGACCGATCTCTTCCTTTTGTAAATCCACTTTTTTTACCTTGCCATTGAGAAAAGAGTCTGTCCAATGGAATATTTCTAGAAGTGAAAACACCTAAATTACGGTGAAGAGGTAAAACGTACTCATCAACATTTAAGGCATTCGTAACGCCTACAGATATTGCTTCTTGACCGATTCCACAAAACCATTTTGAAATTTTACCTTGACGCAATAGAATTAACATTTTTTTCTCGATTAAACGAGGTTTTAAAATGGATTTATACAATGCTAGTAATTGGGTATCGCTGTATTTTTTACGATTGTAAATAATAGCGCCTACAGATGTATTTACAGTTCTCATTTTTTTTAGTTAGTATTCAAATGTAATAAAATAATAGACGCCAAAAAAAATACCCGATCATTTCAAATGACCGGGTATTTTTTTAGAGATTTTGTTAATTTTAAAGCTCTCTAAAAATTGAATGCATTAAGCGAGTTTTATCATTAATACTCTCTTCTAATGAAATCATCGTTTCAGTCCTTGAAACTCCATCAATATCATCAATTTCAAAAATTATTTCTTTTGCATGCGTGGTATCCTTCGCTCTAATTTTACAGAATATATTATATTTTCCTGCTGTAATATATGCGATGGTTACATTTGGGATTAACGCTAAATCTTTAACAACTTGCTTAGTTTTTGAAGTTTGATTTAAGTATATACCCACGTGTGAGATAAATGAATATCCCATTTTCTCATAATTTAGCGTTAGCGTAGAGCCTTTGATAATACCCTCATCTTCCATTTTTTTAACCCTCACATGGATGGTTCCTGCAGATACAACTAATTTTTTAGCAATATCAGTAAAAGGAGTTCTGGCGTTTTCAATAAGAATATCTAATATTTGATGATCTATTTCATCAAGGACGTATTTTTTCATGATGTGTTACTGTTAAAATATATATATTACAAATTTATTAAAAAAAAACGATAAAAAGGCTATTTATTTACGAATTTGACAATTTTAAATCCGTAATATCTAAATTTTCCGCATTTATATAATTAAAAGTGCAAAAATTTGATAACTCACCTCTTTTTTCGATGTGTTTGTAGGTTACAAGTTTGTTGTTTTTAACTTTAAATTTGATCTGAATACCAATATCTTCAACACGAATGGTCTCATTTTCATGTATTTTTATATTTTTATAAATAATATCTAAAAATTTAGTATCATTTTGAGGGATCTCAAAATAAGGCTGATAATTTATATTTTTTTTATCACTAGCAATAAAGTACAATCCTTTTAAAAGCGCATAAAAATTATATTTCCGAGTAATTTCTCTTTCTAAGTCATTTTTATAATGTCCTGCTTCTATCAATATTGTGTTGAAGCCTAATTTTTGAAAATTATCACCTGTTGCAGTTGGATAAAATTCGTCGGTATACCTTCCAATTTGATTAGGGATCATTTGTTGAAGTAAATGATTCATTGCTACAATTACGCTCATTGTTTCTTTTCTTCCGGTTGTCAATGTCCGTTGTACATCCTCCGAAGGCGCTAAAAAAGATAATGTTGCTGGATTAGGGGTGCCTTCTACGTTAAAAATTGAACGCTGGTCATGTAGATTGAAACAAAATTTAGGCTTAAAGCTTTCTAAAACGCCTCGCAGTAGTTTGCTTTCAGTAGCTTTTCGGTCAACAGCATCACGGTTTAAATCGATGCCATGAGCATTTTCTCTTGTAAATTTAATGGCTCCATCAGGGTTCAAGAGCACTAAAAACGCTAAGGTACAGTTGGATAAGATTTGATCTATTACATTGCTTATTTTAGAAGAGCTGCTTTCAAAGATATTGAACAAATCAAATAAAGCCTTTGTTCCAGTGCTTTCATTCCCATGCATTTGAGACCAGGTTAGTATTTTTATGTCTCCTTTTCCAATGGTGATTTTATAAATAGGGATGTTATCTTCAGAATAACCAATAATTTCTTTTTTAAATTTTGATGATAAGTTCATTATTAAAGGTAGGATATCAGTATATAAGATTCTTCTACCAGCTAATTTTTTTTCAAAATTCAAGGAGTACCATTGTTCTAAATCAGGGTTGCTTATAAAATTCATTTTACAAATGTAAATAATCATTAGTTTACAAATGTATACAACAGGGAGTAGTCAAAATTGTACAATTGTAACCGAATATTGTTCAAAATAATCAAAATAATAATTAACAAATTATTCAGTATAAATAAATTCTATATAAAATCGTTAATAAAGTTAATAAGAGGTTATTAAGTGATTTTAACTAAATATATACTTTGAATAAAATGTATGTGATATGACATTATTATATCTTGGTTTTGCATGTTGATTGTAAAATTGTTACATTTGTAACTCTTAAAACAGGTTACAATGGTAAACATCGAAGAATTTGCAAATCGCCTTAAATTAGTAATGGATTATTACGAGATCTCTGCAGCTTTGTTTGCTGAAAAAATTGAAGTGCAACGTTCTAGTATTTCCCATATCCTTTCGGGAAGAAATAAACCTAGTCTAGAGTTTGTGTTAAAAATAGTAGAAAATTTTCCTGAAGTGGAGTTGTATTGGCTGTTAAATGGTGTTGGTAAATTCCCTAATAAAATAGAAAATAAGCCCACTAACCCTACCCTATTTTCTGAAAGCAGTTCAGAAGAAATCAGTAAAACGAGTACAAAGTCTAAGAAAAATAGTGATACAGATAGTGCTATTGAACAAATTGTAATCTTTTATAAAGATGGTAGCTTTAAGAATTATACGCCTTAAAAACAGTCTTAAAATAGCTGTTTATAGCCATCCCTTCTACAAAAAGACGCTATTTTTTTAAACTTCATATTACATTGCTTACTACTCGATTAACTTCGCCAACCCAGTTTTTAAAATTAATATGAGCTCATCTTTATTACTATTAGCAGATTGCTTTTGTGTTTGGACTAACTGATTGATCATATTGACAGCCATTTTATCAAAATTATGCTTTTTATATTGCAAACCTAATTTAACAAAATCGTTTGTGAGGTTCGTTATTGCTTCTTTGTTGTCACTTTCAGCAATCCACTTTAAAGCTTTAGTGTATAGTTGTTGTGTTTTTTTGTTATTGGTTAAAAACATTCCTTTCAAAACGTGATTTGCAATAAATGGAAGTTTTGTTTTATCTTCTTCACTAATATAAATACTAGTAATTGCATCAGCTTGAAGCTCTTTAATCTCTTCATCTAAAGTTCCAATCTTTTTGATAGCTGCTTCTTTATCGATCTGATACAAGGATATTAATGAGCTTCCTATAACAGCAAAGGATTCGCTGTTCATACCATTTTCAAAAAGGGGTTTATAAATAGGCTCTATTAATTTTCCCAAAACACTGATGGCCGCTGCCCTAACTTTGGTTTTTTTATCATACTGAGCAAGCTTTTCAATTTTAGCAATAGCGACCTTTTTAGAGTATTTTTGAAATAAATCAATACTTTCTAGTGCTAATATTCTTATTTCATAATAAGGGTCGTCAAATGCTTTAATTAACGTATTAAACGCCTCTTTATCTGTTTGATGTTTTGCAATTTCTTCTATAGCCATCCTTCTATCCACATAATGTGGGGCGTTGTTGAATTGATAAATATAGTTTTTGAGTGTTTTTTTCTCTGTAATTTCAGCTAAAAGCACATGGTTAGCATCAATATTTATCAGTTTAGGCAGTTTATTAAAAGGGAGTGTAAAAGAATTTTGTCTGCTATCAACCCAAACTTCGTGGCTTAATTTTCGGTTAGMTTCATAAATGTCGATGGTTAATGGAAATTTAAAGATAGTTCCTTGTTGATTGATATTTACGGTGACTGTGCTGTTTATAGTATTGTAATCGTAGGTTACATTTAATTTAATATGGCCAGTTCCAAAATACCATTGATTAAAAAACCAATTTAAATCTTTTCCACTTACTTTTTCAAATGCCAAACGTAATTCATGCGCTTCTGCAGTACCAAACTTATAGGTAGTTAAGTAGTACTGCAAACTTTGAAAAAAAGCTTCATCTCCTAAATAATTTCGAAGCATATGAAGAATAGCATTTCCTTTGTGATAACTCACGGTATCAAACATGTGCTCTTTATCTTCGTAGTAAAAACGAACTAGATTTTTTTGTTCACTTTGACTTTCTAGATAGACTTTAATATCGTCATACATATGTGCATTTGCTCTATCTTTTCCGTATTTGTACTCGTACCATAAATAAACACTATAGGTGGCAAATGATTCATTTACGGTTAAATTTGACCAACTTTCAGCAGTTACCAAATCACCGAACCAATGGTGAAATAATTCATGAGCAATGGTTCCCTCCCATTCATTACCGTCAATTAATTGTCCTTTTTTTTGTTGAGCATCTTCACCATGTACTACGGCAGTAGTATTTTCCATAGCYCCACTTACATAATCGCGCACAACAATTTGACTGTATTTATCCCAAGYATAYGGTACCCCMGTAATTTYYGAAAAAAACGTCATCATTTCAGGRGTATTTCCRAAAATATCTTTGGCWACAGATTCATATGCAGGTTCTACATAATARTTTACATTTAATCCGTTCCAWTGGTCTTTTACAATGCTAAACGCTCCAACTCCCATAAAAAATAAATAGGGCGCATGYTTTTGATCCATTTTCCAGTAATCAGTTCTAGTTCCGTCAGAATTATTGRTCTGGCTTTTTAAMGTTCCATTTGAAAGTGTAACAAACTTAGAAGGAACAGTCATATAAATTTCTTGTGATGTTTTTTGATTGGGAGTGTCAATGGTAGGAAACCAACAGCTACTTGCTTCTGTTTCTCCTTGCGTCCATATTTGTGTAGGTTTTGTAGGATCTTCTTCTTTAGGATCTATAAAATACAGCCCTTTTGCAGCTGTAATAACGTTACTCCCAAGTTGTTTAACTTCTTCTGGTTTTGCGGTATATTTTATATATATGATATATTCTTCTCCTTTTTTGTAAGTTTTGTTCAATTCAATGGTAAGTTCATTATCTGAATAATTGTATTGAGCCTTGCTGTCGTTTATTTTAACTTCATGAATTTTGAAAGCTTTGGCATCTAATACTACCTTATTAGTTGGATAAAAATGAGGGGTTAACGTAATCCAGGCTTCACCGTTCATCTGACTTTTTTCAAAATTAAAATCTACTTTTAATTTGGTATGAACCAAATTGTTGATTTTTTCTCTTTCTCCTCTATATTCTTTTTCTTGAGCACTTAAAACTATTGAAAATAGCAATAGAAGTGTAAACAATAAATTTTTCATGGGTGTGATTCAATTTTAAGCCTCAAAAATAGCATTTTAATTGTTTTCGGTAGTTAACAGGAAGTTAAAAAGCCATACTTTAAAGTCTGGCTTTTATTAATTGTATTTTTAATGAAGGTTATTTAAGACTGCTTAACAATCCTCCGAGTTGTTTTAATTCGTTAGAATCTCCATCCAAGTTTAAATTTTGTGTTAATTTTAAAATACTAGCGGGATTCATATTTTCTCCAATGACTCTAATTACAGCAAATCCTTTTTCATTATCTGATCCAAAAATGATAACTTCATCAATAGCATCCTCTTCTCCTAAATAATTAACGCTTACGCTTCCTTTTCCCATATTCATTCGCATTAACTGCTTATATTTAGGGTTTTTCAGAATATCTTTTATTTTTTGTTTTTCTGATGTATACAATTCTTTATTTGTTTCGTTTAATTGTAGCGCCAGAAAATTAACTTTTTTAATGCTTTCTAGGGTGTTTTTAAAGTCTTCAGATACTTCAGAATCATTTAATTGTAGGATGCTAGAAGGTAAATCGATAGAGATAAACTCATTATTCTCTTTACTATCTACATAGTACTTTTGTAGTGAAGGATGGGAGTCACATGCGATTGTAATAAATGTAATTGCAAATGCCAATCCTGTAATTTTTAAAAATGATTTCATTTGTTTTAGTTTTAATTGAGTAGGCAAAAGAATAGCTCGCTATTCTTTTGCCTACATAAAATATTAATTTCTTTTTAAATGCTTACCACTATTAGGGATGTGTGATTCTGTAAGCTTTGAAATTTTATTCAGATCAATATCTCCTGTCAATGATAAAATTACGGTTTCAACTTTTATGGGACTGTCAGAGCCTTCCATATATTTACCTACTCCACTTACAAACATCAGTAATTCGCTCACGTGATCTTCGTCTTTCCCTTGTTTCACATAAATTTTTACATTTGTATCATCATCTTTTACTCTCATCAATTCTATTAATTTAGATGATTTTAAATATTTTTTTGTTACTGCTGTCATTTCTGCAGAAATTGCTGGTTTGTCSGTGGTAAAAACTCTAAAAGAATTTAAACTTTGTACCATTTYYAGGTATTCCTGCCCTTCTTCTCCTCCACCTTTAAATTTAGCAAGCATTTTGAAAGCTTCTTTGCTTACAATTACTGATGAAACATCATCCATATCTTCAAATTTGTCAAAAATTGAGGATTGAGCATTCGTTGTAAATGGTAGTATAGTTATTGCGATTAATAAAATTATTTTTTTCATTTTTTTACTTTTTAGGTTGTTTAAAAATTTTGTTTTTTGTGTTCTCAAAATATTGCAATTGCGCTATGGCAACACTTCCTTTGTTTAAATTTACTGCAAGCATATTGAAAGCTATTTTAGTTTCGTTATATACTTTTTCAGCTTTTCTTTGTTGGTTATTTTGATAACCTGTGTAAACACTTACTAGTAATACTATTGAGGCTGCTACTGATAACCATTTCCAATTCGGCTTTTGACTGTTTAATTGGATGGTTTTAGTAAATTTCTCATTTTTACTAGTTGAAAAATAGCCGAATATCGCTTGATATTCCTGTAAATGTGGCGCTACAGTATTGCTCGAAAAATAGTTTTTCAACTCTTTTTCTTCTGCAATGCTAGTTTCAGCATTTAAATATTTTTCTAACAACTTTTCTATGTTAGCTAATTCCATAATTATGTTGTTTTAATAATTGTTCTCTAATTGTTTTTCGTGCTCTAGATAATGTTACTCTTATTGCTGTAGGTTTTAAATCTAACAATTTTGCAATTTCATCAAACTCATATTCTTCAATATCTCTAAGCTGCATAATTAATTTTTGTTGCGCTGGTAAGTTTTCCATTAAATCATGAACAATACTTACACTGTCATTAAGTTCCATTCGCCTATCCAAAGACGTGCTATTTTCTTTATAATTACTATGAACTAATGTTAAATTACTTGCTTGTTTCGATTTTAATCGATCAAAACAATAATTCTTTGTCATCGTCATAGCAAATGCTTCAATACTTTTATATTCTTTTAATTTTGATTTGTTTTTCCATAACTTAAAAAGCAATTCTTGCGTTGCATCTTCAGCCTCTTCAGTAGATACAAGTAGCCTTTTCGCTACTCGAAATACTTTATCTTTAAATGGCATTACAGTTTTTAAAAACTCAGATTGCTTCATTTTTAGTTTGATTCAACAACTTTTTTTGCTGCTGTTACAATTATGACGAGCAAGTTACGTTTTTGTAACAGCGCAATTTAAATTTGTAATAAAAAAGTATATCTTGCGACTTAAAGAATACTAAAGATAAATTTAATAATATGAAAAAAATCGGTTATCTTCTATCACTTTACCTATTACTCAGTGTTGTACTAATTAGTTGCAGCAAAAGTGATGATGATGTTATTGTTGCTCCTCAAAACATTGAAGTTCAAGATTTTATTTGGAAGGGAATGAACCTTTATTACTTATGGAAAGATAATGTTCCTAATTTAAGTAATTCAAAAGTAGATAATAGTACTGAATATATAAATTTTTTGGGCTCAGCTGAGCCAGAATCCTTTTTTGAAAATATAATTTTTGATAGAGCAAATACTGATAAGTGGTCTTGGATTGTTGATGATTACATCGCTTTAGAAAATTTGTTTAGTGGGATTAGCAAAAGCAATGGTGTTGAATATGGTTTGTTCTTCGAAACAGGAAGCAGCACTGATATTTTTGGATATGTTAGGTATGTTTTGCCAAATACGGATGCCTCTAACAAAAATGTGATGAGAGGTTTTATTTTTGATGCAATTGATGGGCAGCAATTAAATTTAACTAATTATAAAAATTTATTAGGACAAGAAGCATATACCATGAACTTTGCTGATATGAATGGAGGTAATCCTGTGTCTAATGGTATTTCCGTAGATTTAATAAAAGCAACATATACAGAAAATCCAGTTTATATTACAAAAACATTCGATATTAACGGGGTTAAAATAGGGTATTTAATGTACAATAGTTTTACGAGCAACTTTGATCAACAACTAAATAGTGCTTTTGCTCAATTAAAGAATGAGGGTGCCACCGAACTAGTATTAGATTTGCGTTATAATAGCGGTGGTTCTGTTAGAAGTGCCACCTATTTAGCGAGTATGATTACAGGTCAATTTAATACTGAATTGTTAACAAAGGAAAGATGGAACAATGATTTACAAATATGGTTTGAAGCCAATCATCCAGATTGGTTGGTAAACAGTTTTACAGATGAAATAATAAAAACAGACGATAATAATACTGTTATACTTCAAGAAACAATTAATAGTTTAAACTTAACTAATTTATATATTTTAACTACGGGGAGTTCAGCTTCTGCAAGTGAACTAATTATTAATGGACTAAACCCCTACATTAATGTGGTAACAATTGGAACTACAACGGCCGGGAAATATACTGCATCAGTAACTTTATATGATTCTGATACTTTTGGTAGAACTGGAGCGAATTTAAATCCAAATCACACTTGGGCTATGCAACCAATTGTCTTAGAAGAGCTCAATAAGTTGGGCGTTAATRRTAAAGATGGATTTGARCCGACYATTSAATTGAAAGAAAACTTGCTAAACTTTGGAGAATTAGGGAATGAAAATGAGCTACTGTTAGCAAAAGCAATTGCTGTAATTACCAATGAAGGAAAGAGTAGTTCAGTGGAGCATAAAACACTTGATTTGCTATTAGTTTCAGATTCAAAAAAGCTTACCAAACTTAGTAATAATATGTATGTTGAAAAAGAGTTGCCTTTTGGTTTAAGATATAAATAAATGTATCACCTGAAAAAATATAGAACAAAAGCCTTTCAATTGAAAGGCTTTTGTTTTTTTAGAAAAGCAATTGAATTTAATTATATTTGTTTTTGGAAAATTATTTCATGAAAAATATCACGTTGCTTATCATCGTATTATCGTTGACAATTTCTTGTAAGAAAGAGTATAAACCCAGAGAGACTGTTACAATTTCTATTGAAAAATTTAAATTTGAAAATTCTAGCATTCGCGCTATAGAAATTATAAACGATTCATCAATTGCTTATGTGGGCTCAATTGGAGATATGGGGATAATCACTGATGGCGGTAAATTAAAGTCCATTCAAAAAATTGTTACTGATACTATTATCCCGCATTTTAGGGCCTTAGCCGCTACAACAAATAAATTGTTTGCTTTGAGCGTTGGTAATCCTGCCCTACTTTATAAATATCAAAATAATACACTTGACATTGTATATAAAGAAGAACACGATAAAGTGTTTTACGACTCAATGAAATTTTTTGATGAACAAAATGGTATTGCAATTGGTGACCCAACGGGTGATTGTTTATCCATCATAATAACAAAAGATGGGGGAAATACTTGGAGAAAAATAGCATGTGGTAGCTTACCGAAGATTGCGAAAGGAGAAGCCGCTTTCGCAGCAAGTAATACCAATATAGCTATTGTAGGTGAAAACGCTTGGGTTGTTACAGGAGGGTTAAAATCCCGTGTTTATCATACTTCAGATATGGGATTAACTTGGAAGGTATATAACACACCTATCATACAAGGAAAAAATACAACAGGAATTTATACAGTAGATTTTTACAATCAAAATCAAGGTATTATCTGCGGTGGTGATTATACAGATAAATATGGAAACTATGCTAACAAAGCAATTACAAGTGATGGTGGTAAAACTTGGAAAGTAGTTTCAGAAAATATACCGCCTCACTATGTGAGTTGTGTACAATATGTACCAAACACAGAGGGAAAGGAAGTTTTTGCAGTTTCAACAAATGGTATTTTTTACTCAAATAATTCAGGTGAAACATGGCGAAAAGTTAGCGATGAAGGTTTTTATACGATTAGATTCGCTTCTTCAGCTACCGCTTGGGTTTCTGGTAATGAAGTAATTGCAAAAATGAAGATTTATTAATTAGTTATTTTAAGATGAAATATTTAGTTGTTTATTTACTTGCTACACTCTTTTTTTTTAGTTGTTCAAAACAATCTGAAATCAGTAAAATATTTAACTGTGATACGAATGAAATTGAAAATCCTAAGGCGACAGTAGACTTTCATAAAAACTTTACATTAACCACATCAAGTAACTGGAAAACAGACCTTTATTTTAATGAATTTCAATCTGAAATATTTGTTGCTGATACTACAAAACAGCTTACTGCATCTTTTATACTAATTGCATCTTTTAATCAGGGGGTTTTAAATTTTGATGCTAATTTTCGCAATAGAATAGATTCAATTTCAAAAAAAGAAAATTTACAGATAATTAATTTTGGAAAGCAATTTTTCCAATCAAAACCGGGGTATTGGTATATAGCAAAAGGGCTAAAAAACGGATTCACATACCATCATTTTAATTTAACGATAAAACAATCTGACAACACCTATTTTAATGCCTATTCTGAAATTTATGGYGAYAAYAAYATTGAWGAACGAATTTGYGAAWCMATWKCYMTYYTMGAAAAARTKRAATTTTTACAATAATTTATGAAAATTASATTGTAAAACCTTYMTCAAAAWCTTAYTTTTGAAAAAAAWTAWAACAACATGCAAAAAATAATAGATCGCTTTGTGAAATATGTTACGGTAGATACGCAGTCAGACCCAAATAACCCAGATTTTCCAAGTACAGATAAACAGTGGGATTTAGCTAGAAGTTTGGTAGAAGAATTAAAAGAAATTGGACTAGAAGACGTAACAATAGATGATAACTGTTATGTGATGGCAACACTTCCTTCAAACGTAGATTTTAAAGTTCCAATCTTAGGTTTTATTGCTCACATTGATACAAGCCCAGATTATACGGGGAAAAATGTTAAACCTCAATTTCATCCTAATTACAATGGAGAAGATATTGTTTTAAATAAGGAAGAAAATATTGTGTTATCTCCTAGTTATTTCGATGATTTACTGCTTTACAAAGGGAAAACACTAATTACAACTGATGGTACTACGTTGTTAGGAGCAGATGACAAGGCAGGAATTACTGAAATAGTTTCTGCAATGGAACATTTAATTAACCATCCAGAAATTAAGCATGGTAAAATTAGAATTGGTTTTACTCCAGATGAAGAAGTTGGCAAAGGAGCGCACTTGTTTGATGTTGAAAAATTTGGTGCAGATTGGGCCTATACGATGGATGGTAGTCAAGTTGGTGAATTAGAATATGAAAACTTTAACGCTGCCGGCGCTAAAGTAATAATTAATGGTACTATTGTACATCCTGGTTATGCGAAAGGGAAAATGGTAAACTCAATGCTAATTGCAAGTGATTTTATGGCTGCCTTGCCAAAAAATGAAATTCCTGAAAGTACTGAAGGTTATGAAGGATTTTATCACTTACACTCAATGAATGGTGAAGTTGAAAAAACGGAATTGGAATACATTATTAGAGATCACGACATTCAATTATTTGAAGAACGTAAAATTGTATTTCAAAAAGTTGCTGATGAGTTAAATGAAAAATTAGGAAGAAATCTTGTTAAAGTTGAAATGAAAGACCAATATTTTAATATGAAAGAGAAAATTGAACCAGTAATGCATATTGTTGATATTGCTGAAGAAGCAATGAAGCAGTTAGGAATTACCCCTTTAATTAAAGCAATTAGAGGAGGAACAGATGGTTCTCAATTATCGTATAAAGGATTGCCTTGCCCAAATATATTTGCTGGGGGACACAATTTTCACGGGCGTTATGAGTATGTTGCTGTTGAATCTATGCAATTAGCAACCGATGTAATTGTAAAAATCGCTGAAATAACTACTGAAAGAGCAAAATAACTAGTAATATTCAGAATATTGAATACTCATTAAGAATAAAAAAGCTTTGCAATTTAGCAAAGCTTTTTTATTTGTATAGTAACGAATACTTGCTATTCTTCTTTTTCTATATTCATTTTTTTTGCCTTTTTACTTCCGGCATACATATCATATCTCACAAATTTACAATCCAAATCACCATTTTTTACAGGAATTTTTCTCGAAGTTCTTAGTCCAACATGCTTTAAAGCTTCAAAATCTGATGTAATAAACCAAACTGTAGAATCAGGGTATCCGTGTTTTAGCGTATCACCAATCTTCTTGTAAAATTCTTTTACATCAATATTCAATCGTTCGCCGTAAGGTGGATTAAATAAAATAGTAGTTTGCCCAAATACTTCTTTCATTGAGTTGAAAAAATTGACATGATGTATTCCTATAAAATCATTTAAATTGGCATTTTCTATATTTTCTTTTGCTTTTCTTACAGCTGATGGGGCTTTGTCAAATCCCATGATTTTAAAATGAGAACTACTAATTTTTTTTAATAAAGACTCTTGAATTACATAATAAAGATCTTCATCATAATCTTCCCACTTTTCGAAACCAAACTCTTTTCTATTAATATTHGCAGGAATATTATTTGCAATCATTGCCGCTTCTATTAAAATAGTTCCTGAACCACACATAGGATCAATAAAGTTACAATCACCTCTATAACCAGACATTAAAACCAGCCCTGCAGCCAATACTTCATTGATAGGTGCAATATTGGTTGAACTTCTATACCCTCTTTTATGCAAAGAATCTCCCGAACTGTCTAATGAAACAGAACATAAATCCTTTTGAATGTGGACATGAATTTTAAGATCTGGATGTTTAACGTCAACATTTGGTCTTTTATGGTATTTATTTCTAAAATAATCTGCAATAGCATCTTTAGATTTTAGGGATATGTAATGCGAATTGGTCGTGAAATTACGTGAGTTTACAACTGCCCCTATAGAAAAAGTGGAGTCCACATTCATATATTTCTCCCATTCAATTTTTAGTAACTTATTGTATAAATCATCTTCATCAGCTACCCTAAATTTTTTAATAGGCTTTAAAATTCTAATGGCGGTACGCAAGGCAATATTTGCTTTATACATAAAACCTTTATCTCCTCTAAAGGACACATTTCTTACTCCTAATTCAACTTCTTGTGCACCAAGGTTTCTAAGTTCTGTTGCTAATAATTCTTCAAATCCAAACATGGTAGTTGCTACCATTTTAAAATCACGATTCATCTTTCTAAATTTCTGCAAAAATACAGAAAGATTTTTGATAAAATTAGCTAAGATTTTTGAAGATTGTTATTTGAATGATAACAGAGGTTCGATTAGGTAGTAATAACTAAAAACATTTTGCTATTTTTGTATGCATTTTTAAATTATGACTAAAAACAAAGACTGGTTTGCTTCGTGGTTTAACACAAGTTATTACCATATTTTATATTCCCATAGAGATTATTCTGAGGCTCAAGAGTTTATGCAGAATATAGCAAGATTATTAACATTTGAAAAAAGTGATTTATTGTTGGATTTAGGCTGTGGAAAAGGCAGGCATTCGATTTATTTAAATTCATTGGGATTTAATGTAATTGGGGCTGACCTATCAAAAAATAGTATTTTAGAAGCTAAAAAGTCTGAAAATGAACGTTTAAGATTTATTGTGCAAGATATGCGAAAGCCATTAAGGTTAAAATATGATGTAATTTTAAATCTGTTTACAAGTTTTGGTTTTTTTGAAGACGACAAAGAGGATATTATAATTCTTCAAAACATTAAAAATGGTTTGAACCTAAACGGAGTAGCCATCATAGACTTTATGAATGTTAAAAAAGTTATTTCCAATTTAGTTTCCGAAGAAACTCAGGTAATTCAAGGAATTTCTTTTAAAATTAATAGATATATTGAGGATGGTTTTATTGTGAAAGAAATAAATTTTGATGCTGATGGAAAGCACCACACTTATTTTGAGAAAGTTAAACTCTTAGATTTGCATAAAATAAAAACCTATTTGAATTCTGTCGATTTTAAAATAAAGCATATTTTTGGAAATTATCAATTAGAACGTTTTAATGAAGAAACTTCTGATCGATTAATTTTGGTGTTAGCATGACATATATAGTCCTTATCATTTCAGTTTTAGTAGGTGTTGTAATTGTTTTTGGCTTCAAGCCAAGTAATAAAACAGCCCAATTATTATTAGCCTTTAGCGGGGCCTATTTGTTGTCTATTACCATACTACATTTATTTCCTGAAGTGTATTCAAGTGAAATTTCTAATGTAGGATTGTATATCCTTTTAGGATTACTGTTACAATTGGTATTAGATTTCTTTTCGAAAGGTGCAGAACATGGTCATATTCATGTTCGACAAAGCATGGTATTTCCTTGGGCATTATTTTTAAGTCTAAGTATTCATGCTTTTATGGAAGGAATTCCATTAGCTCATAACCATCATCACGAATACTTATTGTGGGCAATTGTAATACATAAAGTGCCAATTTCCATTATTTTAGCTACTTTTTTTGTGAACTCAAAAGTTTCAAAATCTAAGGCAATCTTATTTCTAATTTTATTTTCGGTAATGTCTCCTTTTGGTAGTTTAGCTGGTGAAAATGTTAAATTTTTAGCAACCTATAAAACTGAAATTACAGCAATTATTATTGGTGTATTTTTACATATCTCTACCATAATATTATTTGAAACTTCAAAAGATCATAAATTTAATCTTGTAAAGTTTATAGCCATTCTTATTGGTATGTCTGTTGCTTTACTAGCTTAATTTGCCACTTGACTGATAAATTTTATCCGCATTAATCGTAATTCTTCATCGTCGTAATCACCCTCAAATTCATCCATTGCATCTTGTATTCTATCACTTTCAGACTCCATAAAATAATCAAAAATTTCGTCCTGTTGATCTTCGTCTAAAAGCTCATCAATACAATAGTTTATATTTATTTTTGTTCCGCTGTARACGATGCGCTGCATTTCTTCAATAAGCTCATCAAATTTTAATCCTTTTGATTTTGCAATGTCTTCAAGTGGAATCTTCCGATCAGTATTTTGAATAATATACAATTTTAGCCCAGAGTTTACCCCTGTACTTTTTACTATAAAATCATCAGGTCGAAAAATGTCATTTTCTTCAACATACTTTGCGATTAATTCAACAAAAGGTTTTCCAAATTTTTTGGCTTTCCCTTCTCCAACACCAAAAATATTTTTTAATTCATCCATTGAAATTGGATATTTCAAAGCCATATCTTCTAATGAAGTTTCTTGGAATACAGCATATGGAGGAACTCCATTTTTTTTAGCGACTGATTTTTGTAAATCTTTTAATAATCTAACCAAAGTTTCATCGGAAGCACCACCTCTCCCCTTAGAGCTCGTTATAATAGATGCATCGTCAGTTTCGTCATAAATATGGTCTTCTGTCATCATAAATGAKGTTGGRNTTGCYANTATAATTWACWCCYTTTTCYGTRATTTTYACAACACCATATTGCTCAATTTCTTTTCTTATAAASCCAGCAACCAATGCYTGTCTAATTAATGCCATCCAATATTTATCGGTATGRCTCTTWCCACACCCGAAAAATGGTTGATTATCTGTTTTATGAGATTTYAACAATGCATTAATCTTTCCTATCAGTGTATTWACAAGTTCTTTTGCTTTGTATTTTTGAAAAGTTTTTTGAACAAYTWCCAATAAATTTWYTAAATCRTCTTTKGCTTCATGTTTTTTCTTAGGRTTYYKCATGTTGTCATCCATATCAGCACCTAAGCCAGTAACATCATCGAAATCTTCCCCAAAATAATGCAATAAATATTTTCTTCGAGACATCGAGGTTTCAGCATAACCAACTACTTCTTGCAATAATGAATTTCCAATTTCTTGTTCTGCCACAGGCTTCCCGGATAAAAACTTTTCGAGCTTCTCAATATCTTTATAAGCATAATACGCTAGGCAGTATCCTTCTCCACCATCACGTCCGGCCCTACCCGTTTCTTGGTAGTAGCTTTCTAAACTTTTAGGAATGTCATGATGAATTACAAAGCGAACGTCAGGTTTATCGATACCCATTCCAAAGGCAATAGTAGCCACAACTACATCAATATCTTCCATCAAGAACATGTCTTGATGTTTTGATCGTGTTTTACTATCTAGTCCTGCGTGATAGGGAACTGCTTTAACACCATTTACTTGCAACACTTGTGCAATTTCTTCTACTTTTTTTCTACTTAAACAATAAATAATTCCAGATTTATTTTCGTGCTGGCGAATAAACCGAATAATATCAGCATTTATATTTTTCGTTTTAGGTCGTACATCATAATATAAATTCGGACGATTAAAAGATGCCTTAAATGTATTGGCATGAGTCATCCCAAGTGTTTTTAAAATATCTTCTTGTACTTTTTCTGTTGCAGTTGCCGTTAAACCAATGATAGGAACATTATCTATTTTTTGAATAATGGAGCGAAGATTTCTATATTCTGGTCTAAAATCATGTCCCCATTCTGAAATACAATGCGCTTCATCAATTGCTACAAATGAAATTTGTTGTTTTTGCAAAAATTCAATATAATCTTCTTTTATTAAAGATTCTGGTGCCACATACAATAATTTTGTGATTCCGTTTTCAATATCRTTTTTAACTTGCGCAACTTCCGTTTTATTTAATGACGAATTTAGCACATGAGCTATTCCATGCTCCGATGATATACCTCTAATAGCGTCTACCTGATTTTTCATTAGGGCAATTAAGGGAGAAACAACAATAGCTGTACCTTCCTTTGCCAATGCTGGTAATTGGTAACATAGCGATTTACCTCCACCTGTTGGCATAATAACAAACGTATCATGATTATTCATAACACTATTTATCACCTCTTCCTGCAACCCTTTGAATTTGTTAAATCCAAAATTCTTTTTCAAAGCCGCGTGTAAATCAATATCTTTATAATTCATTTTATAAATTTGACTTTATTTTTACCTGTTTATACAATTTATTAATTAAATAAATTTATTTTTGTTAGTTCTAAAGATAAAACAATTTTTTAATTCAAAAATCGATTCTTTGAAAAATAAAAATATAATAATAGAAAATGCTACGCAAACAATTTTAAGTGAAAGCAAAGCGATTGCGAATTTAGTGAATTTTCTAAATGATGATTTCAAAAATGCAGTAAATTTTATACATACTTCTAATGGTAGAGTTATTGTGACAGGAATTGGGAAAAGTGCAAACATTGCAGCAAAGATTGTTGCTACATTCAATTCTACTGGAACCCCCGCTATCTTTATGCATGCAGCTGATGCAATTCATGGGGATTTAGGAATTATACAAAAAAACGATGTTGTTATTTGCATTTCTAAAAGTGGGAATACTCCTGAAATAAAAGTTTTAGTGCCACTAATTAAGAGTTATGGCAATAAAATTATTGCAATTACTGGAAATGTTCAGAGTTTTTTAGGCACTAAAGCAGATTTTGCCTTGAGTTCTTATGTTGAAAAAGAAGCTTGTCCAAATAATTTAGCTCCAACTACAAGTACAACCGCACAATTAGTAATGGGCGATGCATTAGCCGTTTGCTTGCTCGAATTAAATAATTTCTCAAGCAATGATTTTGCAAAATATCATCCAGGAGGTGCATTAGGAAAAAAACTATATTTGAGAGTTCGTGATTTAATTGAAAACAATGAAATCCCACAAGTGTTACCTGCAACTCAAATCAAAGATGTTATTGTTGAAATATCAAAAAAACGTCTGGGAACAACTGCTGTGGTGGAAAACAGTAAAATAGTTGGTATTATTACTGATGGAGATTTAAGACGTATGTTGAAAGATAATTCTGATATTAGCCATCTAATGGCTAAAGATATTATGAGTAAAAACCCTAAAACCATACAGGTTAATGAAATGGCTATTACTGCATTAGAAACAATGGAAAATAATAACATTACTCAAATTTTAGTTGAAGACGATTCAAACTATGTAGGYGTAGTTCATTTACATGATTTATTAAAAGAAGGAATTTTTTAAAATGGGAAAGAAAATAGAAGAAGAAAAAGAAAAAGAAATGTCTTTTTTAGACCATGTGGAAATACTACGATGGCATTTAATACGATCAACAGGGGTAATATTTCTCTTTGCAATTGGTGCGTTCATCATGAAAGATTTTATTTTTAATAAAATTCTTTTTGCCCCCAAAGATGCCGAATTTATAACATATCGTTTTTTCTGTAATGTTTCAAAATTATTTGGAGCGGAGGGATTGTGTATAGATGATATACCATTTACATTTCAAAGTTTAGCGATGGCTGAACAGTTTAGCGTACATATTTGGACCTCAATTACTGTCGGGTTTATTGTTGCTTTTCCTTTTATTATTTGGGAATTTTGGAAATTTATAAGTCCTGGATTATATGAAAAAGAACGCAAAGGAGCTGTACTTTTTATAATTATATCTTCCTTTTTATTTTTTATTGGAGTTTTATTTGGCTATTATGTAGTAACGCCACTATCCGTTAATTTTCTAGGAAATTATTCTGTAAGTGAGGTTGTAGAACGTAATATTACATTGGGATCTTATATTTCATTAGTACGCTCATCATCATTAGCTTCTGGATTAATATTTGAATTACCAATTGTTATGTTTTTCTTAACAAAGATGGGCTTGATTACTCCAGAATTTTTGAAAAAATATAGAAAACATGCGTTGGTTGTAGTGTTAATTTTAGCAGCTATCATCACCCCACCTGATATCATAAGTCAGGTTATTGTGGGTATTCCTATTATGATTTTATATGAAGTAAGCATATCAATTTCTAAAATGGTTATTAAACGAGAACGTAAATAAGAACAACAAAATGCCTAATCAAGTAGAAGAATTTAATGCCTACCGTATTAAAATGAATGATAAAATTTTGGCTGAGGATAATAAAGTCATTAAAAGAATCTTCAATTTAGATACCAATGCTTATAAAAAAGGGCATTTAAGTGTTAAAACAAAAGAATTGTTAGGGTTGGTAGCTTCTGCAGTATTGCGATGTGATGATTGTATTAAATACCATTTGGAGACCTGTTTTAATGAAGGTGTCACTAAAGAAGAAATCATGGAAACCTTGTCAATTGCAACGTTAGTAGGTGGAACAATAGTAGTTCCGCATTTGCGAAGAGCTTATGAATTTTGGGAAGAATTAGAGAYGTCTAAGAACGCGGAATAATTGATCTATATTGCATGTAATCAATTAATTACAATAGTACAACTCAACAACTAATTAAATAATAAAAAAGTGATTTTAAGAGCTGAAAATATAAAGAAAAGGTACGGAAATAAGTATGTCGTTAATGGCATTTCATTAGAAGTTGAGCAAGGGCAAATCGTCGGACTTTTAGGACCTAATGGTGCTGGAAAAACAACTTCCTTTTATATGATTGTTGGAATGATTAAACCAAATGATGGTGAAATTTATTTAGATAATCAACCGATAACGAAGTTTCCAATGTACAAAAGAGCGCAATTAGGTGTWGGCTATTTAGCACAAGARGCGTCTGTTTTTAGAAAATTATCGGTTGAAGAYAACATTTTATCWGTSCTACAATTTACYGATCTATCAACMMTAGATCAAAAGAAAAAATTAGAATCGTTAATWGARGAATTTGGTTTAAATCACGTAAGAAAAAAYCGYGGTGATTTRTTATCTGGAGGGGAAAGAAGGCGAACTGAAATTGCTCGTGCATTGGCTTCAGATCCTAAATTTATTTTGTTAGATGAACCGTTCGCCGGTGTTGATCCAATTGCTGTTGAAGATATTCAAAGTATTGTGGCGCATTTAAAAGATCGAAATATTGGTATTTTAATTACAGATCACAATGTTCAGGAAACCTTRGCAATTACTGATAAAACATATTTAATGTTTGAAGGAGGGATTTTAAAAGAAGGAACTCCAGAAGAATTAGCCGAAGATGAAACCGTTAGACGTGTATATTTAGGTAAAGATTTTGAGTTAAAAAAACGAAAATTTTAATATTTCTTTTGAGAATATGAAGTATAAAAAAATATTTTCTAAAATTGCTAAAGAGCTAGAAAATACGGTAGACAATGGCAAAGTTGCCGATTATATTCCCGAATTATTAACCGTCAACCCATCTAAATTTGGCATCCATTTGACAACTATAAATGACAAGCATTTTGATTTCCAAGATGACGATGAAAAATTTTCGATTCAAAGTATTTCCAAAGTACTATCACTATCTTTAGCTTACAAACTTGAAGGTGAAAAATTATGGGAGCGAGTTGGTGTTGAACCATCGGGAACCCCATTTAATTCGCTAATTCAATTAGAATCAGATATGGGGATTCCTCGTAACCCACTTATAAATGCAGGAGCATTGGTTATTTCGGATATTTTGGTGAGCCATCTTAAAAATCCCAAAAAAGATTTTATTAAATTTGTTAGAAATATTTCTGGCATTTCAAGTATTGATTATTGTCCTCGAATTGCGGAATCAGAAAAATCTACCGGTTTTAGAAATACAGCATTAATTAACCTAATGAAATCCTTTGGTAATATTAAAAATGACATTGATGAAGTGATGGATTTTTATTTTAATCTATGTTCTATTGAAATGACTTGTAAAGAATTATCACAAACATTTCTTTTTCTTGCAACGTATGGAAGATCTCCTTATACAAAAGAAAGAGTTTTAAGTAAAAGCAAGTCAAAACGTATCAATGCAATTATGCAATTATGCGGTTTTTATGATGAAGCTGGAGAATTTTCTTTTAAGGTAGGCTTACCTGGAAAAAGTGGTGTTGGTGGTGGTATTGTTGCAATTTATCCAAATAAGTATAGTATCGTTGTTTGGAGTCCTAAACTAAATAAAAAAGGAAATTCTAGTAAAGGAATTAAATTTTTAGAGTTATTTACTACTGAAACACAAACTTCAATATTTTAATTGTGTATATAAAATCGGCACCATCCTAGCTATTTGTAAATAAATTAGTGACTAGTTTTCTTATTTTCAACAATTGATAATAACACGTACAAAACAATAATTACTGGAATTGCTATAAACTTAAATACAATGCACAACAACGCGGTTAGGGCTATAAAAACAAACTTTATTTTATTATTACTCCAGCTATAGTCTTTAAATTTTAATGAGAACAATGGTATTTCAGCATTCATAAAATAACAAAGAACTACTGTTAATCCTATCAAAAACCAAACATTTCCAATAATAGTATCGGCAATTTCATTGTTACTATACGATAAAATTAGTGGCAATGACAAAACAACTAAAGCTGCTGCAGGAGTTGGCAAGCCAATAAAAGAACTAGTCTGGCGATCATCTATGTTAAAGTTTGCCAGTCTATACGCTGCAGCTAATGTAAATAATAAGCCAATAATTGAAATTAAAAAATTACTACTGAAATAATCTTTTGTTACTAAATCGGTCATTAAACTTGCTACTTTGTTCCAACTCCCATTATTTAATGATCTGTGTATCAGTTGAAATAATACAATTCCAGGCACTACCCCACTTGTAACTATGTCTGCTAAAGAATCTAATTGTTTTCCTAACTCACCCTGAACATTTAATAAACGTGCCGTAAATCCATCGAAAAAGTCAAAAAATATACCTAAAAAAACAAAAAAAGCTGCAAGTACTAATTGTTCTTTAACTGCAAAATAAACAGCTATTGTTCCTGATAATAAGTTGAGTAAAGTAATTATATTAGGGAGGTGCTTTTTAAATGTCATTTTTAGAAATTTTTGTTAAATTTAGTGATTTGTTTTTCAGTACAGATTAAATCTATTTAATTTTTATAATTTATCACTATATGCCAGTAGTTAACTCAACTTATGAACCTTCATTCCTATTTAAAAATGCTCATATAAACACCTCTTTTAAAACTCTTTTTTATAAGAATACAATTAACTACAGCAGAGAAAGAATTCCAACTCCGGATCATGATTTTTTAGATTTAGATTTTTCATTAGTAGGTTCAAACACACTTGTTATTGCCATGCATGGTTTGGAAGGAAGTTCACAATCAAGGTATATGATTTCAGTAATTCAATATTTAAATAATTATAAAATGGATTGTTTAGCACTTAATTTTAGAGGTTGTAGTGGAGAAGACAATAAACATCTATATTCCTATAATAGTGGGAAAACGGATGATTTGGGCGTTGTAATAAACCATGTGCTAGCGAATTATTCTTATAAAAACATTGTCCTTCTTGGATATAGTATGGGTGGAAATATAACATTAAAATATTTAGGTGAAACAACGAATACAGCACATGAAATTAAAGGTGCAATCACAGTGTCTGTACCCTGTGATTTAGAGGGTTCATCAATGGTCTTATCAAAATGGTACAATGCCATTTATTTGAATAAATTCATGGCTACCTTAAAAGAAAAAACGCTGTTCAAAATTCGAAAATTTCCTGATAGTCGTTTAAATAGAGAAGCTATTTTAAGATCCAAAACATTTGAAGAATTTGACAATCTTGTTACAGCACCCCTATTTAGGTATAAAAGTGCGAAAGATTATTGGACAAGATGTAGCAGCAAACAATTTATACCAGCCATTCATAAACCAACCTTGTTAATAAATGCGTTAGACGACTCTTTTCTTTCCAAAAGTTGTTATCCTATTAATGAAGCCAAGAATCACAAATATTTACATCTTGAATTGCCGAAATATGGTGGCCATGTGGGCTTTAATACTACTTACTTTGGAAAAGATTTGTTTTGGAGTGAAAAACGTATTTTAGATTATATTCGGCATATTATTTCTTAATTTTTGAACCTTAACTTATAAAGTTTAGTTACATTCGCTTTTAAAACAATTGAATTTATTTTATTGAAGCATGAAAAAAATACATTTCATTATTGTGCTATTTTTGTCTAGCTGTTTTCTTTTAACTGCGCAAGAAAAATTATCTTCAAAAGCAACAGTTAGTGTTATAACATGTGGACCTGGAGATGTGCTGTACTCCACTTTTGGACATAGCGCATTTAGAATTTACGACCCTCTTTTAGGATTAGATAAAGTTTATAATTACGGAACATTTGATTTTGAAGCTCCTAATTTTTATTTAAATTTTGCAAAAGGAAAACTGACTTATCAACTTTCAACTTCAAGCTTTAGTCGTTTTTTAAGAATATATCACTATGAAAACCGTTGGGTAAAAACTCAGGAATTGGATTTAGATATTACAGAAGTTCAAGCGATGTTCGATTTTTTAGAGAACAATGCTAAACCTGAAAATAAATCGTATCAGTATGACTTTTTCTATGACAATTGCTCAACAAAAATTGAAGAAGTCATAACTACTGTATTGAAAGGGAAAATAACTTTTAGTAATTCACATATTACAAGCAATAAAACGCATCGAGATTTAATTGACGATTACACAAAGAATCAAAAATGGGGTAAGTTTGGAATAGATTTGGCACTAGGCTCAGTAATAGATAAAAATGCGATCAAAGATGAATACAAATTTTTACCCGATTATATTTACAAAGCGTTTAATAATGCTACATTATTTACAAAAAAATCGTTGGTTAAAAAAAGTACTGTTATTTTAAAAGATAAAAAGCTTAAGGAGTCTTTTTCTATTTTCCAGCCAATAGTAATTTTTGGGTTGCTTGCGCTGTTGATATTAGCATCTACCTTCAAAAACTACACACAAAAAAACAGGTCAAAATGGCTTGATTTTACACTCTACTTTAGCACTGGACTAATAGGAATAGTTGTTTTATTACTTTGGTTTGCGACTTCACATACTGCAACCYATAAAAACTTCAACTTCTTATGGGCTTTTGCTCCAAATCTAGTAGTTGGATTCTATATGCTGAAATCTAAATTACCAAAATGGATAGCTTACTATAATTGGTTATTACTCTTATTATTAGTTGCTATGATGCTACTTTGGTTATTAAAAATTCAAGTATTTAATACGGCAATGATTCCTCTTATTGTTGCATTGTCCGCACGCTATTATTTCTTAATAGAAACAGAAAAATAAGGTTGTTTCTATTAATGAACTTAATTTAAGTCATTTAACTCTAAATACTTATCAACAAAGGCTTTGATACCATCCTCTAATTTAGTTTGAGGCTTAAATCCGATATAATTAAATAAACTTTCAACATTGGCATAAGTGGACTGCACATCACCAGGTTGCATTGGTTTGAAAACAATTTTCCCTTTTTTATCAAGTGCTTTTTCAATAGCCTTTATATAATCCATTAAAGCCACGGGGCTATTATTTCCGATATTAAATAGTTGATACGGCTTAGAACTTTTGGATGGTACAGGTTTTTTAGGATTGAATGTAGGGTTGTTAACTTTTGGCGACTTCGGTAATAATCGATTGATGCTTTCTACAATATCCACTACATACGTAAAATCACGGCTCATATTTCCATTGTTAAATACTTCAAACTCCTTATCTTCAATAATAGCCTTAGTGAATATATGAAGCGCCATATCAGGCCTTCCCCAAGGTCCGTAAACTGTAAAAAACCGCAAGCCAGTACAAGGAATATCATATAAATTCGCATATGAATGCGCCATCATTTCATTGGCTTTTTTACTTGCAGCGTACATAGCTAAAGGATGATCGGTACAATTATCTTCCTTAAATGGAATATCTTCACTTAAACCATATACTGAGCTCGAAGAAGCAAAAACCAAATGCTCGACAGGAAATTCTCGGCAAGATTCTAATATATTTAAAAACCCTGTAATATTGCTGTCAACATACGAATGCGGATTTTCTAAAGAATACCTAACTCCTGCCTGAGCAGCTAAATTAACTACAAAATCAAATTGTTGATCTTTGAATAGCTTTTTTATATTTTTTAAATCGGTTAAATCTAATTTTATAAAAGAAATTGATTCCAACTCCAACAATTTATTGTATTCGATTTTTTGAGTATTAAAACCCAAATCTTCTAACCTCGCTAACTTTAATTTTGGGTCATAATAATCGTTGATATTATCTAATCCAATAACTGTATAATTTGAAGTAACTAACAATTTTGCTAAATGATGACCAATGAAACCCGCCATTCCAGTAATTAATACTTTCTTTTGATGCTCTTTATTCATTTCATTCTATTTTCTTTAATCCTATATTATTGATGTGCTATTTAGTAGATAATATCCTTTACAAAAAACGACGATGAGCTTAAAATTTATTTTTTACCAATTCTATGTTTTTCTTTATCATCTTCACAAAAATAAAATTAAATACTAAGAACGCTAAAATATGTTTCAATTATTTTAAAATAGTACTATTAATTACAGAAATAACTACCTAAATTTGAAACATAAAACTAAAATAATAATGAACAAACAATTAATAGAATGCGTGCCCAATATTAGTGAAGGTCGTGATACTGTAAAAATAAATGCTATTGCTGGTGTAGTTGAGACTGTAGAAGGTGTTAAATTATTAGATATTGATCCTGGAAAAGCTACTAATAGGACTGTAATTACGTTTGTAGGTGAGCCTGAAAATGTAATTGAAGCTGCCTTTAAATTGATAAAAAAAGCAGCTGAATTAATTGATATGAGTAAGCATAGTGGAGCACATCCTCGTTTTGGTGCTACAGATGTTTGCCCGCTAGTTCCAATTTCGGGAATTTCTTTAGAAGAGACTGCTGTTTATGCTCACAAATTAGGCGAACGTGTTGGTAGTGAATTAGGGATTCCTGGTTATTTTTATGAAAAAGCTGCAAAAGAGGACAAAAGGACCAATTTAGCGAACTGTCGTTCAGGTGAATATGAAGGTTTGAAAGATAAATTATCAAATCCAGATTGGAAACCAGATTTTGGTCCTGCTGAATATAATCCATCGGTTTCAAAGTCGGGTGTTACAGCTATTTCTGCCCGTGATTTTTTAATTGCTTATAATATAAACCTCAATACTACTTCTACTCGAAGAGCGAATGCCATTGCTTTTGACATCCGCGAAGCTGGTAGAATAAAAAGAGCAGGAAATCCTTCCACAGGCAAAAAAGTGTTAGATTCAAATGGTGAACCGGTGCGTATTTCAGGAAAATTAAAGGCTGTTAAAGGTATTGGCTGGTTTATTGAAGAATATGGGATAGCGCAAATTTCATACAATTTAACCAATATTAGTATTACTTCTATGCATGTAGCATTTGACGAAACTGTTAAAAGTGCTATTGAAAGAGGCTTACGTGTTACAGGATCCGAATTAATTGGACTTATCCCATTACAGGCAATGTTAGATGCTGGTGATTATTTCTTGCGTAAACAACAGCGCTMATTAGGAATTTCAGAAGAAGAAAAAATAAAAATAGCTATTAAATCACTTGGATTAGACGATCTAAAACCGTTCAATCCAAAAGAAAAAATAATCGAATACTTATTAGAAAATGACACTAAAAAGCTAGTTGATTATACGATAAGTGGTTTTGCTGAAGAAACTGCAGGAGAATCTATGGCTCCAGGAGGTGGATCAATAGCAGCTTATGTTGGTTCTTTAGGTGTTTCATTGGGAACCATGGTAGCCAACCTTTCAGCTCATAAAGCAGGTTGGGATAATAAATGGGAATATTATTCTGATTGGGCAAAAAAAGGACAAGCTTATAAAAATAAATTATTGTTGTTGGTTGATGAGGACACCAATGCATTTAATAAGATTATTGAAGGGTTTAGATTGCCAAAATCTAACAGCGAAGAAATCGAAGCTCGTAAACTTGCTATAGAAAATGCGACTAAATATGCTACCGAAATTCCATTTCAAGTAATGGAAACTGCTTGTAATTCTATGGAAGTAATGCAAGCTATGCTAAAAGATGGGTTGCAAAGTTCTTTATCGGATGCGGCGGTAGGAGCTTTATGTGCTAGGACTGCTGTTGTTGGCGCATATTTCAATGTTCGTATCAACGCAAAAGATATTAAAGACAGAGATTTTGCTGAATCAATATTGACGCGTGCAAAAAAAGTATTTGAGAAAGCTTTAGCAATAGAAAAAGAAGTAATGGATTTCATTGATTCAAAAATGTAATTTTCATTTACTTTCATAATTAAAAAGCCGTATTGTACTTACAATGCGGCTTTTTTTAAGACATGATCTTTTAAAGTGTGCTTAGAGGGATAAAATTAATTACGGCATAATGCATCAGCTCCAATGGTTCCAACTAAATTTTCTAAATAATCTTTAGAACTAGCATCTTTAGACATTTTTTTAACATTTTCTAATCTCTCATTAATTTGCATCTCAGTAACAATTGATTCATTCTCGGGATTTGAAATGAAGTTTTCTAAATAAGAGGTTTGTTTATTATAAAAACTTACATCTTTATCTTGTTTCAATTTCAATCTTTCTTTATACCAATCACTGCTTATTACATAGTCTCTTTCAAAATATTTTCTTAATTCAGGGTGACTCATCTCTTTTCCTTCATAAGTTCCATACGCCATCACATGCAATACTATTTTTAAAGGTGGTATTGCAGCTTCAATACTGCCATCTTCAAAATAACTAAGAGCTACCTTTTTCTGAGCTTCAACAATATTGTTGATACCATCAACAAAATCATCCAATCCTTGAAGTTCAGGTTTTAACATTCTTTCGTTAAATACAGCATCTGGCTCATCAAATAAACGATTTAAGCATCTAATTGAAAATTTATTTGTAATTCTATAACCTAAACGACTTACCAAAACGTTCGCTCCATTGTGTTCAAAATCTTCCATTTTCTCTAAAGACCCATTCTTAATAAGTGCTTTTGGATCTCTGTCTTTAACCTCTAAACGTGCCCAAATTTCAGGAATTAAAAGACTAATATCGTGGTCAACCTTATTTTCAGCACCCACATATCCAGCAGCTGTACTAAATGCATTGGACTCTGTAAGTATATGCGATAATAACGCGTTGTTTAAATCGGTTGTAGGAGTTAACATATTAAAGGGGCCTTTTGTTAGGGCTCCTTCAGTGCCTGCTCCCGTAGTGGATGGTGATTTTCCAGTAAGACTACAAATGAAATCCATAAATAATTCTGGAGTTTCTTGATAATGAATAGGGCTATACACCGCTAAAGGACGAATTCCAGCTTTTTTATCAATTGGATTATTTCTACGTCCAGGTAACACAGCGTTTACAATATCAATTACGGGTTCTTTAGATTCAATTTTTCTGCGTAATCGAACTCCTATTTCCCCTAAATAACTTTCTTCCGTTTCGTTTATGAAAATATTACGTTGTAAATAACGAGGATTTTTAGTTGGCACACCGTCAACAATCCTTGTATGTGAAGGTAATACGAAGTATTCTTCGTCATTAGGACTATTAACGACACTTAAAATTAAATCTTTTACGGGTTGTGTATATTTATCGAAGTTTATAGCGTCTTCTACAATTCCTATAGCATCCTTCTTTCTTAAAAGTTCATAGTTTGTTAAGTACGTATTATCCGTTACAATATCGAGTTCAGCCTCTTTATCATACCCTCTTACTATAGCTTCATCTGGTCTTTGGAATAAATGTGATTCACAGTTCGCAACAACTTTTACACTTTTATTTGTGTATTCTGGGTTTAAGTTTTTAAACCTATTTCTTGGCAATGTAATTGTTGCTGAAATGTCATCTTCCATTTGTATTTTTTGACTAGGAGCAAAATCAGATCTCAATTTATTAAGTAACCAAATTCCCTTCTCATTAAATCCTATACGAACATAACTACCCAAAACAGGATTATTATTATATTGAAGACCACTCCCTTTTTGACCGTTAATTATTTCAACAGACATGCAATCTTTCCAATTTAGTGCGTCGTGATTTTCACGATATAATCTTTTAACAAACAGCACCAAAGATCTAATATGAACAGGAATATTTCTTAAAAACTCATTAAACTCATCTGAATTTTTATCTGATGGAGTTAAAAGAATTACTGCAGAACCAAGTGTTCTTTCAGGGGACAAAAAGGATCTTGAAGGAGGTAATTTCGGATTGTAATTTTTCCATCGTTTTGAATAATTAAATTCAATAATTTCATCGGCTTTTTTGAAATCTTCATCAATATCTATAATATTAAATGCGCTATAGGTAATTGCATTTTGCATAGATTTAGAGATTTCTGATTTTCCTCCACCAGAAACAGTACAAGGCTTATGACAATAGATTCCTTCGGCAGTAGTATTTATAATTCTCCATAATGAAACAGATCCATGCCTTTCCAATCTAAATTTATTCCCTGTTGGATGAATGTATGTTTTATTTGGGGATAACACTAATTTTTGTTCTTCATTGTTATAAGTCCAAGTAATACTATTTGTATTGGCATTTATATAAGCAAACTCTGGTATATATACTAAATTAGGGTACTTTTTATCAACAGCATAATATTCTGGCTTCACATCAATTCTATCTCCTAAAAGTGTTTTTACATCTTCAAAACTAAACTTATTATCAAATTTTCTGGAAAATGCCTTCCCATCAACAATGTCACCCATTATACCCCGTGAAAATGCTATAGCTCCACCCGAATGTTCTTCTTCTACCAGCCCAAAAAGGTTTGCAGAATAACTAATTTGAGTTTTAATTTCTTTTTTAGAGTATCCAAAATAATTATCAGCAATAAGAGTAACAACTACACCACGATCATCTCTACATGACACTTTAAAAGCCCCTCCATCATTATATAGTTCATTCTCATCTTTCCAACACATCCCATCCTTTTTTTGACGATCTGTTGCTTCATCAAAATGTGGTAATCCCACGTCCTTTTTCTTAAGTGTTTTCAAATGTGGAGCTAAAATAATACAACCTGTATGGCCGGTCCAATGTTCAGTATCTAAAGCTGCGTCATTTTGAGCAAGATTTGGGTCACCAGCATTGCCAAAAATTGATTCTACAAAATCTAAATTACTCACCAAACTTCCTGGAACGAAAAAACGAACTTCTAAACTCTTTTTTGAAGTTATTCCTTTAGCCTCTGGGCAAACCATTGGACGCATTAATAATGAAACCATTAATGTTGCTTTCTTCTCTTGGTTAGATGTAAATGGTAATGTTTTTAATTCATCTGAAGGGTTCAAAGCGGCATTTAAAAAATGTGCAAAAGTTACTTTTGGAACTTCTTTTTTTTCTAAAGGAACGGGTAATTCCCCTTCTACAATATGAAATGTTCCTTTGGTAGTTCTTTTATCGTGTATAGGGTTATTTAAAATACCTTGTTTAATCCTATGTGAGGTTATATTTTCACTTTTAAATGTATTCCCATTAGGTGGTAAACTAAGCTCTCTGGCATGTCCCTTTTGAGTTAATACTAACGTATTATTAGGTAATTTAAAAGATTTTTCAAATTTCACATCTTTTAGATAGTCATTTAAGAAATTTTGAATTCTTGAATCAACAGGTGAAAGATGGTGTGCTAACAATCTTGATTTTTCTCTAAAGCTTTTAATCAACCCGGTTGTTAAATCCATAAAATTTGGGTTACAATACTTTATTTCATCATTTTCCTTATCTTCATAATATGGCTGGCCTAAAGAAGCCAACTGAAGGTTAATATATCTAACAGTATCTTTCTTTATCCTATTAGCCTGCTCCTCGTTTAAGCTGTTTTGTTTATTCATTTGTGAAAATTTAAATCAATAAATCCTATTTTTCTTGATTTGTTTTTATATCATTTTTGTCATTTGAAATAATAGAATATTCTCAATTCTATATTTCAAAAAAACAGTCCAATAAATCTTAATGAAAATTAAAAGAAAAAATGAATTAAATTTTCCTTTCATTTATTGTCTGCTCTCAGCAAATTTAATGAATTCCTCCTTTTTTTTTCAGAGAATGCATAGAAATAAACGAAATCGAAATAGTAAGTATAATTCATTCTAAATAGTCATATTACACCTAAAATAAATATGTATACACCTGTTTTTAACCTAATTACAGTATATTTTTTGAAAATATCATCTATTGAAATACCTATATATAATTTTCAGCATAAACAACTTTTCTTTTACTTTTTAGTTTTATCAAACCTTATATATATGACATAAAAAAACCGAAAATTTCTTTTCGGTTTAAACAGTATTTTAAGCAACATATTATCTCGAATAATTAGGTGCTTCTTTTGTAATTGTTACGTCATGCGGATGACTTTCTCGCATTCCTGCAGATGTTATTTTGACAAATTTAGCTTGTTTTTGAGCATCGATATCTTTGGCTCCACAATACCCCATCCCTGCTCTTAATCCTCCAATAAATTGATGCATTGTTTCATCTAATTCTCCTTTATAAGGCACTCTCCCAACAATCCCTTCAGGAACCAGTTTTTTAATGTCATCTTCCACATCTTGGAAATATCTATCTTTTGATCCTTGTTTCATAGCTTCAACAGATCCCATGCCACGATATGATTTAAATTTTCGTCCTTCAAAAATAATAGTTTCTCCTGGTGATTCTTTTGTTCCCGCAAGTAAAGACCCCAACATCACACTATCTGCACCAGCAGCAATTGCTTTTGGAATATCTCCTGTATATCTTATTCCTCCATCTGCAATTATTGGAATTCCACTTCCTTTAATTGCTTCAGAAACTTCTATAATAGCTGAAAGTTGAGGATAACCAACACCCGCCACTACCCGCGTTGTACAGATTGATCCAGGACCAATTCCAACTTTTACAGCATCAGCACCTGCTTCAACTAAATATTTTGCAGCTTCTCCTGTGGCTATATTTCCAACAACTATTTCAATTGTTGGATACTTACCTTTAATTTCTTTTAAAACATTAACAACTCCTTTAGTATGCCCATGAGCTGTATCAATAATAAGTGCATCAACACCAGATTTTATCAATGCCTCTGACCTTTCAAACGCATCTCCAGTAACACCTATGGCCGCCGCAACGCGTAAACGCCCATACGAATCTTTATTTGCATTTGGATTCTCAATCACTTTAATAATATCTCTATACGTTATCAATCCAACTAATTTATAGTCAGCATTTACAACAGGCAGTTTTTCAATTTTATTTTCTTGTAAAATAAGTTCGGCTTGTTTTAACGAAGTTCCTTCAGCAACTGTAACCAAATTTTCAGAAGTCATGACTTCTGCAATTTTACGCGTATTATCACTTTCAAAACGCAGATCTCTATTCGTAATAATACCTATGAGTTTTCCTTTATTATCAACTACTGGAATTCCTCCAATACTATATTCACGCATTAAATTTTTAGCAACTAATACAGTTTCATTTTTAGTTACTGTTATTGGTTCTAAAATCATACCCGACTCTGAACGCTTTACTTTTTTTACTTCATTGGCTTGTTTATCAATAGACATATTTTTGTGTAACACGCCTATTCCTCCAATTCGAGCCATGGCAATTGCCATTTCTGATTCGGTTACAGTATCCATAGCCGCAGAAACAACAGGAACGTTTAAAATAATATTTTTAGTGAATTTTGCTTGAATATTTACCTCACGCGGTAATACTTCTGAAAATGCTGGAATTAATAGTACGTCGTCGTAGGTTAATCCTTCTCCTACGAATTTTGAAGAGTGTGAAATCATAATGCAATCAACTTAGAAATTAATTGCGTGCAAATTTAAACTATATTAATTTAAATACCTATTTTTATTTTTCTATAAATTTTGTAACAACTTATTCAGCGCTTTTGTATTTCCTTTGTAATGGCTGTTTTTCTTGCTATCATAAAACACTGTAATATCTTTATATTCAGGCGTTAAGAATTGTTTTTACGTTATTTTTGAAACGTAAAACTACGCATACTATTAAAAATAAAAATTAACTGTTTGATTTAGAAAATAAAATTTGATAAAATATTGAAAATGTGGCAATTATAAAACTCAGCGTCATTAACACACCTGAAAATATGATGATGAATCTAAACCATAAAATTCCACTCCATAGCAAATAGATTCCTCCAAAAGTTAATATAATAGATATAAATGGTTCTATCATTAAAAAATATTTTAGTTTTTTATTGATAGAGGTTGTCGCTAGAATTAATGAAAGTAAAAAGAATATTACAGACATAGAAAGAATGTGATTATGAACAATGGTAAGTATTTCACGTTCACTTTTTTTGAATTTCATTATTTCAGCATCTTCAATTTCTTCATTGCCTAAATAATGAGTAGCAATCCCCGATGCTTGCATAGAAGTTGTGTTATTCACGAAACCTAGACCTCCATAAAACCCGACGCTCAGCACTAATAGAAAAGCAATGATTACTGATTTTACTTCTTTAGGGAATTGATGTATAAGTCCGTGTACCTCCATTATAATTGATGTTGATTTTGTAATATTCCTATGGTTTTTAATAATTTATTTACCTCAATGGTCATCGATCWTGCCGAAAGTGTAGCTCCAGAAATAGCTGCAATATCCTTTTGGTATTTCAAATTGTCATTTGAAGTTTTCCCTTTAAATTGTTTTAGCCACCTTTTACTTCCWACTTCTCCTCCATGGTCTTCTCTATAAACCAAAATTTTAATTTTTGAAACAATTAATTTCTCATCAAAAATAACAATAAAATCAAAATAATCAGCTTTACCATATGCTTTCCCTAAATAATAATATCCTAAAAATGAATTATTAGCTAAAACCTTAAAAAAATTGTTAGCCGTAATTTTTACTGGGAGTGTGTTATTTATTTTTTCAGAAACAGCGATTGATTGTTTTTTATAGCTTTCAACCTTAAAAACTTCATTAACCTGTTTAACTATTAACTTATTAACTCTCTTTGATTGAGTAAATCCTGAAAAATAAAATCCTAGAAATAGTATAAATATAACTTTTTTCACCTTAATTAAATTTGAAATATTGTATTTTATAGCATGTTAATTAGTGGCTGAAAGTAGTAATTTATTATAATATAATGAGGTCGAAATCAAATAAACAACTATTAGACTCGACCCCATTGGCTATATTTTAACTACTTCTAAAACCAAATTGCAACACCTGCATTGAATGTGTTTTTTGAATCACTTCCTGCAACAGCATTGTTAGCTATTTGATAATCTACTTTAAATGCAGCTCCTTCAGCTACTTTATAGTTTAATCCGAAAATAATATCATTTCTATCATAAGCGTCATTTGCTGCTAAGTTACCTTCAACACYAGCATGWGTATTGTAAGTTTCRTAACGTACAAAAGGAGTTAWTTTTTCTACACCTTTTAAATCGAAWCCATAWSCAAGTTCAGCATAAAAACCATTTAATTTAGAACCTAARTCTTTCCCTGTTAACGTATTATATKCTTCAGTATCTGATAAACTTGTAGTTATGTACTGMCCTTTTAATTCTAARTTGTTGTAYTTGTATCTTGCATCCAATCCAATCATWGAAACTCCTAYRGTTGATCCTTCAGTTGCAATTTCATCTGTTTGMGTTTTWCCRAAATAACCWGACAAYCCTARTCTYAATNCTTKGANTACCATARTARTCTAATTTTGCTGAGAAATTTGSTGARYTAATYAYTGAYTCWGCTCCTTTTTGACGCCCTTTTCTTAAMCCGTCAGAWCCTCTTAAAGTTCCTGATCCTCCAGCAAATGATTTGAAGCCATTAAATATGTATGCTTGATATTTTAATGAAGCATTGTCTATTTTCCCTGAGATACCAATACCTAGCTCTCTCCAAGTTGTTGGAACAATATATTTATCAACGTTTGGACGTTCAACACCATAATATGTTGGTGGCTCATGATACTCATTGATGATTCCCATTGGTACCAAAATTAAACCAGCAAGAACATTTATATTATTCGCTGCTTGATATCTTATATAAGCTTGTTCTACATATACCTCTTTTACATGTTCATATTCCAGTTCGGATACAAAACTAACCTTATCATTAAATTTATACCCCAAAAACATAACTATTCTGTGTATATCTAAATTTCCCGCTTTTGAACCATCTGGTTCATTATAATCAATTTGAGCATAAGCTCCAATGGTTACTTTATTTGAGTTATTTGAACTTCCATCTTCTTGAGAATAACCAACTAAACTGATTAACAATGTTGTTATTACTAATCCTATTTTTTTCATTCTTAATACCTATTTTAATTTAGACTCGTTTTAAATAAGGTGCAAATATATATTCAATTTTAGAATTAAAAAAGGCTTATTTAGAATAATTTTAAATAGTATGACTTATGTCATATTTTGAATTAACAAAAATATATTTTTGATTGATTTTGAGATGTTTAGAAAATCTTTAAGGCTTCATTGTAAGCACTCTCAAAGCTCATTGCTTGTAAATTTGTAGTAGCTTTTTGTTGATTAAAGTAAGAAAGTAGCTTTTCTGTGGGCATATTCCCAGTTAATTCATCCGTCGCCATTGGGCAACCACCAAACCCTTTAATCGCTCCATCAAAACGTTTACATCCCGCTTTATAAGCAGCATCAACCTTTTCAAACCAAGAGGTTGGGGTAGTATGTAAATGTGCTCCAAATTCAATATGAGTATATGCAGGAATTAAATTTGAAAATAGCTCAGTAATAATTGTTGGCGTTGAGCTTCCTATTGTATCAGATAGTGATAAAGTTGTAACACCCATGTTAGAAAGTTGTTCCGTCCAATTTGAAACAATTTCGACATTCCAAGAATCACCATAAGGGTTACCAAAGCCCATTGATAGATACGCAACCACTTCTTTATTTGTTTTATCAGCTATAGTTAGAACTTCTTCTAAGATAATAATTGACTGTGCTATGGTTTTATGCGTATTTCGCATCTGAAAATTTTCTGAAATAGAAAAGGGATACCCTAAGTAATCAATTTCTTCAAAGTGCGATGCATCATTAGCTCCACGGATATTAGCAACAATAGCCAATAATTTACTTTTAGTTTTACTTAAATCAAGCTTAGCAAGCACATCTGCAGTATCACGCATTTGTGGAATTGCTTTTGGTGAAACAAAACTCCCAAAATCTATAGTATCAAAGCCAACTCGTAAAAGAGAATTTATATATTGAGATTTCGCCTCAGTAGGAATAAAATGAGACCTAATACCTTGCATGGCATCACGTGGACATTCTATAATTTTTACTTTTTTCATGGGCGTTCAAATATACAATATCCTAGTAAAAAAATAGTATAAAAAATGCGATTCCAATAAATGCTAAGATTCTTACCAACTTAATTTTCAAGTCAAGTGTAGGTTGAGATTTAATATATGCTAAAAAATTGCTAGATAAAATTGAAACAATTGAAAAAAATATAAACACTTGTAACATAAATAATGTTCCTAAAACATAAATAAGATTTGGGATAAGCATTATTGTAAGTAACAAGAAAGATCATTACAACGGTCTAAGTATTTCGTAGTTAGATTAAGATAGCTCTAAAATAGCTTTGTTAATCTTTTTTATTAAACTGGGCCCTTCATATATAAATCCAGTATAAATTTGAACTAAATCTGCTCCTGCCTTTAATTTTTCTAAAGCATCTTCTTTTGAGTGAATACCTCCCACTCCAATTATTGGAAATGCTTTATTTGAAGTTTTAGCTAAATATTTAATTACTTGCGTACTTCTATCCTTAATAGGTTTTCCGCTTAATCCTCCACTACCTATTTTACTTAATTGTTTCTTAGAAGCTTTTAAACTGTCTCTATTTATGGAAGTATTTGAAGCTATAACACCATCAATTTTAGTTTTTGAAACGATTTCAATTACTTCATCTAATTGAATTTCATTTAAATCGGGTGCAATTTTTAATAATATTGGCTTTTGAGAAGAAAATGATTTATTTAATTTTTGAACTGCTATTATCAATTCAATTAAATAATCTTTATCTGTTAATTTAGCGTGACTACCTACATTGGGGCAGCTAACATTCAGCACAAAATAATCTACAAATGAATGTAGTTCTCTAAAACACTTCAAATAATCATCAGTATACCAATCTGGCATAGTAAGCGTATTTTTTCCAATATTCCCTCCAATCAAAACTTTTCCCATATTCCCTTTCAACTGTTCGACTACAGCTTTCAGACCTTCATTATTAAATCCCATACGGTTGATTAGTCCATTGTCAGCTTTCAATCTAAAAACTCTTTTTTTAGGATTTCCCTCTTGTGGTTCAGGAGTAATTGTTCCAATTTCAATAAACCCAAATCCGAAATTTGCTAGTTCGTTGTATAAAACGGCGTTTTTATCAAATCCTGCCGCCAAACCTACAGGATTCTTAAAGGTTAAGCCAAAAAGATTACGTTCTAATCGCTTATCATCAACTTGATATAAACTTCTAAAAATAGGAGGTACTCCAGGTATTTTGGATAAATATTTAATAAGCATGAATGTAAAGTGATGAATATTTTCAGGATCGAAAAGAAAAAATAGAGGTCGAATTATACGCTTGTACATAGAATTATGTTTGTGCAAAATTAAAAAAAAAGCCTTTAGAAAAAATTTCTAAAGGCTTTAATATTATAAAGATTTTATTTATCGCAGTGTAGCACCAACATTTTTCTCAAATGTTTGTTGCAATTTTTGCATAATTTTATCTATTTGTTTATCGTTTAGTGTTTTATTTTCGTCTTGAATTAAAAAACTTACAGCGTACGATTTTTTGCCTGCCTCAAGTCTATCGCCTTCATATACATCAAATAAATCTACTTCTTTTAAAAAGTTCTTTTCAGCTTGAAATGCTAGCGTGTATATTTCGGTAAAAGTGATCTCTTTATTCAATAATAAAGCGAAATCTCTTTTTACAGCTTGAAATTTTGGAAGTTCCATAATTTTAACATGTGATTTACCCCCAACTTTCAATACATTTTCCCAATTAAAATCAGCAAATAAAACTTCTTGTTTAATTCCAAACTCATTCAAAATTGGACGTTTAATAACTCCTAAATCTACTAACTTAATTTTCCCTAAACTCAACGTAATTCCTTCAGAAAACACATCATTTTTAGTTGGAGTAGTTTTTAAATTTTTAATACCTAAACGTTGCAACAATGAACTTACAATTCCTTTTACAAAATAAAAATCTGAAGTTTGTTGAGTTACATTCCAATTGTCTTTTGTTCTCTTTCCGGTAATAAATAATGTTAGATGCTTTTGTTCGCTATAACCGCTTTCATAGTGATGATAGGATTTTCCAAACTCAAATAATTTTAAGGAATTATTTTTTCTGTTGATATTATAAATAACAGATTCTAATCCGCTAAATAACAGTGATTGACGCATTACACCTAAATCATTACTTAAAGGGTTAAGCATTGCAACATTATGCGCTTCATTTAAGTTTTCAGTCAAAGAGATATAGTCTGTTTTTGTTAAAGAATTAGCCATCGTTTCATTAAATCCTTGAGAATTTAATTGAGTTGCAATAACATTTTCAATTTTTATATCATCCAATTCTGAAAAAGAAATTGAAGTATTTAGTTTGTGTGAAAATTCAACATTATTGTATCCGTAAACTCTTAAGATTTCTTCAATAACATCTGCTTCTCTTGTTACATCAACTCGATATGAAGGAATTGTTAAACCTAATCCTCCATCAGTTACACTATTAAATTTAATATCTAAAGATGCCAATATGTTTTTTACCGTTTCTCTTGGGATTTCAGCACCAATTAAACGATCCATTTTCTCATAGGATAAAAATACTTGAAAATCTTCTATTTTAGTAGGATACAAATCAACAATTTCAGACGAAACTTTACCACCTGCTACCTCTAAAATTAGATTTGCTGCTCTTTTAAGCGCATATTTTGTGATGTTTGGATCAATACCCCTTTCAAACCTGAAAGAAGCATCTGTATTTAACGCATGTCTTTTCGCAGTTTTTCTAATTGCAACAGGATTAAAATAAGCACTTTCTAAAAATATGGATGATGTATTTTCGGTGACTCCAGAGTCAATTCCTCCAAAAACTCCTGCAATACACATTGGCTCCTCTTTTCCATTACATATCATTAAATCTTCTTCATGCAGCTCTCGTTCAATACCATCAAGTGTCGTAAATTTTGTTCCTGTAGGTAAGGTTTTAACGATTACTTTTTGTCCTCTAAATCTTGCCGTATCAAAGGCATGTAATGGTTGTCCCAATTCATGTAATACAAAATTTGTAACATCAACAATATTATTTATAGGGGTCAATCCAATTGCTTTTAACTTATTTTGAATCCACTCAGGTGATTCTTTCACAGTAATATCAGATATAGTAACACCCGCATATCTTGGTGCTTTCTCAACATCTTCTACAACAACATCAAATTTCAACGTTCTGTCATCAACATGAAAATCGCTTACAGAAGGTGAAATTAATTCAAGTGATACCCCATGTTGTAATAAACCCGCGCGCAAATCACGAGCTGTTCCCAAATGACTCATTGCATCGGCTCTATTGGGTGTTAACCCTATTTCAAAAACCTGATCTTTTTCTATATTAAAAATTTTATAAGCGGGTGTACCTGCAACGAGAGCATCATCTAAAACAAGTATTCCATCATGGCTTGTACCCAATCCTAGTTCATCTTCGGCACAAATCATTCCATGACTTTCTTCTCCTCTAATTTTACCTTTTTTAATTTTAAAGCCCTCTCCTTTATTATCATATAAGGTTGAGCCAACAGTAACTACCGGTACAGTTTGTCCGGCTGCCACATTTGGAGCCCCACAAACAATTTGCACGGGTTCTCCTTTTCCTAAATCTACTGTTGTAACTTTTAATCTATCCGCATTAGGATGTTTAACGCACGTCAACACCTTACCCACAACAACACCTGCTAAACTTCCTTTAATTGACTCAACAGTTTCAATTCCTTCAACTTCAAGCCCTAAATCAGTTAACAATTCTCCCGTTTTCTCAGCTTCCCAATCAACCTTTAAAAATTGTTTTAACCAATTGTATGATATTTTCATGTGTTTATATTTATTGTTTTTTAACGGTCACATGCTGTTCGCTGTTAATCATTCCCTTCGGTGATAAACATTTTAACATGCTCGTTTCATTCTTGTTTANTTTTTTTTTCGAATTGCAAAGATAAAAAATTGAATCTATTTTAGCTGATATTTGACCAAATAGTACTGTTTTTACTAACTTCTTGATATGCAATTTTAATTAAACTGTTTTCTGGAGCTTTTAGTGTAGGATCAGAGGTCAATAATTCAATTGCAATTGCTCTCGCAGATTTTAATAATTCTGCATCTTTTACAATGTCAGCTATTTTTAAATCTAACACACCGCTTTGTTGTGTTCCCAATAAATTCCCTGGTCCCCGTAATTTTAAATCTACTTCTGCAATTTTAAACCCATCACTTGTCCCAACCATCGTATTTAAGCGCACTTTTGCATCACTTGACAATTTAAAACTAGTCATTAAAACACAAAAGCTTTGCGCTGCCCCTCTCCCAACTCTACCACGTAATTGATGTAATTGAGACAATCCAAAACGCTCTGCGCTTTCTATTACCATAACACTTGCATTCGGTATGTTTACGCCAACTTCAATAACCGTTGTTGCCACCATAATTTGTGTTTCTCCATTTATAAAACGCTGCATTTCATATTCTTTATCAGCTGATTTCATCTTCCCATGAAGAATGCTAATTTGATAGGTTGGTTTTTGAAATTCTCTAGAGATACTCTCATAACCATCCATCAAATCTTTATAATCCATTGCTTCAGATTCATTAATTAACGGGTAAACGATATAAATTTGCCTTCCTTTAGCAATTTCATCTTTTAGAAATTTAAAAACAGACAATCGGTTAGCATCATATCTATGGGCTGTTTTTACTTCTTTTCGGTCAGGAGGTAATTCATTAATTACAGAAATATCTAAATCGCCATATACACTCATTGCCAATGTTCGTGGAATTGGAGTAGCTGTCATCACTAATATATGTGGTGGTAACTTATTCTTTTCCCATAATTTTGAACGTTGAGCAACTCCAAATCTGTGTTGCTCATCAATAATTGCAATTCCTAAATTTTTAAATTTGACTTTATCCTCAATTAGCGCATGTGTTCCTATTAAAATATTTAATTCACCAGACTCCAATTGTTTATGCAATATTCTACGTTCCTTTGCTTTAACGGAGCCTGTTAATAATTTTACTGAAATATTCATTCCATTTAAAAGCTCAACTAATGAATTGTAATGTTGAATAGCTAAAATTTCAGTGGGTGCCATAAAAGCTGCCTGATAACCATTATCTAATGCAATAAGCATCGTTAGCAACGCCACAATAGTTTTTCCAGAACCCACATCTCCTTGCAATAACCTGTTCATTTGAGCATTTGAACCAATGTCTTTTCTTATTTCTTTTAACACATTCTTTTGAGCATTCGTTAAATCAAATGGTAATTTATTTTTATAAAAATTATTAAAATTTACACCTACTTTTTTAAATATAAAACCTTTAATTTTTATTTTTCGAACTATCTTTTTTCGAATTAATTGTAATTGAATAAAAAATAGTTCTTCAAATTTTAATCGATTTTGTGCCTTGGTTAATAACTCCTGACTTTTAGGAAAATGAATGTTTAAAAGCGCTTCATTTTTAGCAATTAATTTTTGTTTTGTCAAAATAGAACTTGACAAAGTTTCTTTAAATGTCCCTTTCAGTTCCTCAAATAAACTTTGAATCATTGTTGAAACTACTCGATTTGTAACACCTTTATTTGTTAGTTTTTCAGTGGATGGATATACTGGTTGCATTGAAATCTGCATTTTTTTTTGATATGCTGAAACCAGTTCCATTTCAGGATGTGGCATCGTAAATTGCCTATTAAAAAAGTTTGTTTTTCCAAATATTACATACGATATGTTTACTTTTAGAGATTCTTTAATCCACTTTGCCCCTCTAAACCAAACCAATTCTATTGTTCCCGTATCATCAGCAAAAGTAGCTATTAACCTACTTCCTCTTTTTTGTTGTACTGTTTTAATCGCGGTTATTTTACCTACAATTTGAATTTCCGAAGTATTTTCTTGTAGCTGATTTATTTTTAAAAATTGTGTACGGTCAATATATCTATTAGGAAAAAAATTAACCAAATCGCCAAAAGTATGAATTCCCAATTCAGTCTTCAACAAATCGGCTCTACTAGGTCCTACACCTTTTAAATATGAAATGGAAGTATTTAGATGATACAATGGCTCTAATTTTAAACTACGAAGATAATAATTCACACAGCAATAAACAATTACTATGAATCAGTTTATTTTCATGTATCTTTAATTAATTCAAATGAATATTTTTGATATGAAGTAATTACGTACCTTTGCCACCTTAAATTTTTAACATGAGATTGCACAGAAATCTAGTTTATACCGTTATTGCCTCAATGAGACTTATTTTCAATGAAGGAGAATATGCAGACAAAGTCGTTGAAAAGGCGTTAAAACGTGACAAACGTTGGGGTGCGAGAGATCGAAAATTTGTAGCAGAAACCATTTATGAAATGGTTCGTTGGAAACGATTGTATAATGAAATTGCGGGTACTAAGAATCATTATACCAATGAAAATGTTTGGAAAAATTTTGCTGTTTTTGCTATTTTAAAAGGATACAAATTACCAGATTGGAATCAACTTCAAGGAGTTCCTGAAAGAAGAATAAAAGGAAAGTTTGATGAATTGCAAAAAATGAGAGTTTTTAAAGAATCTATTCCTGATTGGTTAGATGAAGTTGCAGTTAAAGAATTAGGCGAAAAACATTGGACAAAAGAAATAGAAGCCTTAAACAAGCAAGCCCAAGTTATTCTGCGTGTAAATACGCTGAAAACAAATAAACTTTCATTGCGTAAAAAACTAGCTGATGAAGGTATTVATACTGAATTTGTTCCTGGTTATACAGATGCACTTAAATTAGTTGAACGTGCTAATGTATTTGTAACCGAAAGTTTTAAACTTGGTTTCTTTGAAGTACAGGATGCGTCATCTCAATTAGTCGCTGATTATTTAGAGGTAAAACCTGGAATGAAAGTTATTGACACATGTGCTGGAGCAGGTGGTAAAACCTTGCATTTAGCGTCTTTGATGGAAAATAAAGGTCAGTTAATTGCTACTGACATTTATGAAAGTAAGCTAAAAAAACTAAAGAAAAGAGCTCGAAGAGCGGGTGTTCATAATGTAACTACAAAACCTTTAGAATCTTCAAAAGTTATGAAGAAAATGAAGGGAACTGCTGATAGAGTATTAATTGATGCGCCTTGTAGTGGTATTGGGGTTTTAAGAAGAAACCCAGACAGCAAATGGAAATTACAACCTGAATTTGTTGAAAATATTAAAAAAATTCAAGCTGAAATTTTAGAAAACTATTCAGCATTGGTTAAAACTGGTGGAAAATTAGTATATGCTACGTGTTCTATTTTACCTTCAGAAAATGAAAATCAAGTACAATTATTTTTAAAAAATCATCCGAAATTTAAATTTGTAAAGGAGAAGAAAGTCTCAGTACATAAATCGGGTTTTGATGGATTTTATATGGCATTGTTAGAAAGAATCAGCTAAAAACTCATTTTATAATGTATAAAAAAAGCGACTCGTTTGAGTCGCTTTTTTTTAATCTATAATTGATTCACCATTTAAATCAGTAGAGAGAATTTCACTCATATAATCAAAATATGGTCTCATTGCTTTAAATGAAGTGCTTATTTCTTTAGAAAAATTAGGAGATAATACTTCTTTGTCAGTAAAATAACGAGTTACAATAAATTGTTTCATTTTAATTAAATCCATATCATGATGCTCTTTATCAAATCCTCTAGGAGCTGTTTTTAATGAACTTCCCTCCAATTTTCCAAAGTGCTTAACAAACTTTTTATTGTTAATAATGTCTCTAATTTCTGTAGCATCCATTTCAAATTCTTTACGAATTCTTAATAAATCATCCTTATTAGGTCCCCAAAAACCACCAGCTAAAAAGCTTTCTCCAGGTCTTATTCTTAAATAATAACCACCTCTTAAACGCTTAGTTCCTCTAATAAAATGACCAGCAAAATGCGGTTTGTATGGTGTTTTATCTTTTGAAAAACGGACATCGCGATAAATACGAAACATTTTTAAATTCTCAATGGCATCATGAGTGTTCAAATCATCCATTAATCCATTATAAAATCCAGTTGCCTTTTCCWTTTCAGTTTGAAATGAAGCTTTATGTTCATTAAACCAATCACGATTATTATTTTTCTTTAACGCTGTTAAAAAGTCTAAAGTAGTTTTTGAAATGGAAGTCATTCTTAATTTTTTTAGAACTCAAAAATAGTGAAAATTTATATCAATTCAATCGAGCCTGTATTAATACAAGCTCAATTGAACATATAATTTAAAAGATTAAAAAATCCTTCCCTTTTTACTTTTAGAATTTAAAATCTAATCCAATTTTAAAGTTTCTCCCTTTTGTTGTATAACCAATAGTTTCAACATAATCTTCATTAAAAATATTAKTTACTTGCSCAAAAACTGAAAGTCTATCTTTAATTAAATKATGACTGRMATAAAAATCAACYAAACTGTAAGCYTCTAAATTTATRKTTKMACCAGTWCCCCATYKATCRAAATARGTTCTTTTGGATATRTTTTTTATRCGAAGAGATRCATASGTRTTTTTWATACTRTTMGTTTCAACCAATGCYGTAAATTTATTTTTAGGAATATAATCCACATCTGAACTTTTATTGGTATAWGCRTGTCCTAATTTAATAGTAACATCTTTAAWGGCTGCAATTTTAATTTCWGTTTCAACACCTTTAGCAATGATTGTTTCAGTTGCATTTGAGTARGTWACAAAATCTGGTAAMAYAATWGCATTKTCCTCTTCTCTATAAAAGAAYASCGAATTTAYTTCAAWYATTTTAYTTTTTGAATAKASCAAMCCWGCTTCAATMGTACTATTCTCTTCAGGGTTYAARGMKAGATTKCCATATTGAGAAAACAAYTGATASGTACTTGGWGCAATAWATGCRGTACTATAAGAAGAWATYARYYTMAAACYATTTGAAAAATTATATGAAGGATTYACATTATATACCCAATGATTTCCGTATTCACTATGRCTATTTARACGWGCTCCTRCATTTATATTAAATCCAGACARYGMATTRTAAACAASWRAWAAATAAGGATCKATYGTATTATAATTTGCTAAATCGGCTTCAATAGAACCATAAATACTGTTTGTTTGATTGGTTTGTTTCTGATAATTTAATCCCGTAATAAATTGAAATTCATTGGATATTTTATACTTATTTACCACATCCATCATTGAAGTTTTACCTTTGTATTCAAAGCGGTCAGTTGTGTTTGCCCAGCTATTAAAACTATCAAACATTCTATCAATTTTATTGTAAGAAGCTACTATTTTGAGATGTCCTTTAGCATACGTATAATTTGATGAAATTCCGAATCTAACTTGTTCATTTTCACCATTATTTATATCAGAATCAGAAAATGCGCCAGCGTCAAACTCATATATATCTTTATCATAATTACTAAATAATTGAACATCAAAGTTATCATTTAGTTTATATCCTAAACGTACAAATGAATTAGTTGCTTTAAACTCATCACTTCCAAATTTATCCCCATTAGCTTCTGATAATCCATCAGTTTTTGAAGTATTTAAACTAGCTAAGTAACTAAACTTTCTTAAAGTACCATGAATCGATATATTTTGATTTAGATCATTTAAATCAATATTAGCATCATCTTGAGAGTTGTTAGTTCCTAACGAAACTTGATAATTTGCTGAAATGGCTTTCATTGCAGCTTTTTTAAGCTTAATGCTAATTACTCCTGTTGCTGCTCCAGAACCATACAATGTACTAGCTGCACCATTCATAACTTCAATGGATTCAACTTGACTTAGCGCCAATAAACGTAAATCAAACATCGTATTAATTCCTGACGGATCACTCACAGGAACGCCATCAATAAGTACCAAAATTTGTTTATCTCTACCTCCTCTAATATAAGTACTTTTGTTTTTTCCAGTTGCACTATTTGTACCATTAATTTCAATTCCTGCAATGTTATCTAAGATATCAATTACAGTTTTCCCTTTCATATTTGCTAACTCTTTTTGATTAATTTGATAAATAATTTTACCAACATGTTCTTTTTTAGTTGCAAATTTTGTTGCAGAAATTACAACTTCATCCAATTGCTCAATTTTAGTAGTTGTTTCTTGAGCTTGCAGCGAATTAAATGCAAATAGCATGCATAATGCACTTAATTTAACTAGTGTTTTTTTCATTTTTTTAAATGATTTAATTATTAAATAATAAATCAGGTAAGCATTGAAGTATAGAAAACCATACTCAACCCCTTCTCCCGAAAGCTTGAATTGTATAGACTGTGGCAGGTCTCCTGGCTTGCGTATTGTTATTCCCTTCCCATTCTAACTGAACAGTGGTAAAAGTTTAATAACAACCACCGAAAAATATCGGCTTAAGCTTACAGTTGCGGGAACAGCTTCGGTTTTTAACCGAATTCCCTTTTCACTTTCATATGCTGAAGCACATGCAAGAACCATAATCTGCCTCAAAAATAATTAATTCAGACTAATTAGTAGCATTAAATTTCTAAAATATTACATTTGTGAAAATTTATTTTCGATGAAGTCACTAATCCTAAAAAGCAGTACATTTTCCCTATTATTGTTATTACTTCTTTCTTGCAAAAATGAACCTAAAGCAACAAGTATTGAAACGAATAATAAAGCAAACGGAAACATTAAATACGCTAGGGGATTTGACATACAACATTTTGAAAATTATACAAAACTAATTATAAAGGCACCTTATCAAAATGCAGATAAATCTTTTGAATTTAAGCTTACTAAAGCTAAATCAAGTGGTAATTTAAATTCGATCCAAACACCTATAAATTCAATTGTTGTTACTAGTACTACGCATATTCCAATGCTTGAATTGTTACAAGTTGAAGACAAATTGGTAGGATATCCTAACACCAATTATATTTCATCAAAAAAAACAAGGAAATTAATTTCGAAAGGATTTATTAAAGAATTGGGTCATGAACAAAGTATGAACACAGAGTTATTGTTGGATTTAAACCCAGATTTAGTTGTTGGATTTTCATTGAATAGCAACAATAAGCTATTTTCAACAATTGAAAAATTTGGAATTCCTGTAATTCTAAATGGTGATTGGTTAGAAGAAACACCCTTAGGACGTGCTGAATGGATTAAGGTTTTTGGAGTGTTGTTTGGTAAAGAAAAAGAAGCAGATAGTATTTTTAATAAAATTGAGTATGATTATTTAAAAGTTAAAGCGATTGCGTTAAAATCATTGAATAAACCTACTGTTATTTCTGGTGGACTTTTTAAAGATATATGGAATTTACCTGCAGGAGAAAGTTTTGAAGCAACTTTTTTAAGTGATGCTAACACTAATTATTTATGGAAAAATTCTAGAGGTAAAGGAAGCCTATCCTTAAATATTGAAAATGTCTTTGAAAAAGGACAAGAAGCTGATTTATGGATTTCTCCAAGTTTTTATAAAACGTTGGATCAGTTAAAAAAAGCAAATGATATTTACCCTCAATTTAAAGCCTTTAAAAATAAAAATATTTTTACGTTTGTCAATAAACAAGGAGAAGAAGGTGGTATCATTTATTTTGAACTTGCCCCTGCCCGACCAGATTTGGTATTAAAGGATTTAATTAAGATTGCACATCCTGAATTATTAAAAGAGTATGAATTCACTTTTTTTGAACGATTGAATTAAAACAACGTTGTTTGCCCTTCATCCTCAGTTTTATTTTCTTCTGGATCTTGTGTAGAAGCGGGGTTTTTAACAGAAATCGCTGAACCATTATCAATTACCTCTTCATCAGTTACTTCTACTTCTTCAATAATAGGAGGTTCATAAGGTAAAGACTCTAGCAAATTCACATGTTTAATTTTCTCAACAGTCAACTGATTACCAAGTGCTTTAATGCCTTTAATGGCAATAAACTCTTCAAAATTAACAGAAATTGGCTCTAGACTACGTTTTGAGAATACCACTTCAGCCATAGGTCTATAATCAGTAGAAACAATTTCTAGTTGCGATTTTGGGTGATCAGAAATAAAGAATTCTTCTTTATTAGGATGGTCAATCATAAATCTTTTTATAAAGTATTTTTCTTTATCGCCATCAAAATAAATAGCTGAAATTGGTTTTTCTGGATCCCATTTTTCCAAAACAATCATATCACTTTCAAAATGTGTAGTCAATTCAGGTTTTATTGTTTTAATTATTCCCTTTTGGTTGATAATCAATAATCGATCTTCACCCTTGAATTCCCCTAGTAATTCTCCTCTATCATCCACATTTAACCGTTGAACAGTTTCATCGAACCAAATTTTACGAGGCTTTAAAGTAGAGACTCCTTCAGATTTCAATTCAATTTTTTTAATACTATTTTTAGTCACCGTATTACCTCGAACACCACGCCCTTTAATTGCTAAATTTGAAAAATCTATATCCCATTTTAGTTTTTTAATACTTCCTACAGCACGTAAATTGATGGTAATAGTCTCGGCCTCTCCATTTGGGTTTACAGTAAAATAAAGTACAACAGATGCTTTTTTTCCTGCCGTTAAATCGTATTCTTTATCTCTTGTAACACCCGTAACATTAAAACGCTTCATATAGCTCGGTCCACTTCTTCCGTCGCGATAAATCATATTATAAACAGTGCGCTTGTCATTCTTTTTAAACACCGCTACATGAATAATATCCTTGCCAACAAAAGTTTTAGCATCTACTTTTGTAATTAACATGATCCCATTTTGCCTAAAAATGATTACGTCATCAATATCAGCACAATCTGCTACATATTCATCACGTTTTAATGAAGTTCCAACAAACCCTTCTTCTCTATTTACATAAAGCTTCGTGTTTCGCATTACTACTTTAGTGGCTATAATATCATCAAATAAGCGAATTTCTGTGTTACGCTCTTTTCCTTTGCCATATTTGGTTTTTAGATTTTTAAAATAATCTATAGCAAAGTCTATCAAGTTTGCTAAATGATTTTTTACAACTGTAATTTTATCCTCTAAACTTTCAATAAATTGTTTTACTTTATCAATATCGAATTTCGATATTTTTTTTATGCGGATTTCAGTTAATCTAACAATATCTTCTTCAGTAATAGCACGCTTTAAGTGCTTAATATGTGGTTTTAATCCTTTGTCAATTGCTTTAATAATACCTTTCCAGGTAGTTTCTTCTTCAATATCGCGGTAGATTCTATTTTCAATAAAAATACGTTCTAGTGAAGCAAAATGCCATTGTTCCTCTAATTCCTTCAACTGAATTTCAAGCTCTTGATTTAATAATTCTACCGTATGATCTGTAGATAATTTCAAAATTTCTGAAACTCCTATAAAAACAGGTGTATTATTTTCAATAACGCAACATAAAGGAGAAATTGAATTTTCACAATTGGTAAATGCAAACAGTGCATCAATTGTTTTATCTGGTGATATACCGTTGGGTAAATGCACTAAAATTTCAACTTTTGCTGCCGTATTATCTTCAATTTTCTTTATTTTAATTTTACCTTTATCATTGGCTTTTAAAATAGAATCTATTAAAGTTGAAGTTGTTGTACCAAAAGGAATTTCAGTAATTACTAGTGTTTTTTTATCAAGTGTTGCTATTTTTGCCCGAACTCTAATTTTACCACCTCGTTTTCCATCATTATAATTTGAAAYATCAGCAACACCACCAGTTAAAAAATCTGGMATTAAAGTGAAATTTYTYYYYCTAAGATGTTTTATTGAGGCATCTATTAATTCTTTAAARTTATGAGGYAATATTTTAGTMGAMAGYCCWACCGCWATACCTTCAGCACCTTGTGCCAGCAACATTGGAAAYTTWACYGGTAAATCTATRGGTTCTTTTCTTCTACCATCRTAAGAAGATTGCCAATTAGTAGTTTTYGGATTGAAAACAACATCCAAMGCAAACTTTGATAATCGTGCTTCAATATAACGAGARGCTGCTGCTCGGTCACCGGTTAATATATTCCCCCAGTTTCCTTGCATRTCAATYARYAATTCTTTYTGWCCWATTTGCACCATTGCATCTGCAATGGAAGCATCACCATGCGGGTGGTATTGCATCGTRTGWCCTACAATGTTCGCWACTTTRTTGTAACGYCCATCATCCAAATCTTTCATTGAWTGCAAAATTCKRCGCTGAACMGGTTTAAAACCATCTCTTATGGCGGGTACTGCTCTTTCTAAAATAACATAAGAGGCATAATCAAGAAACCAATCTTTATACATTCCGGTAACCTTCGTAATGGTTTCCTGATTTCCGTATTCCTCGTTTAATTCTTCGTTGTTTCCTTCTTGCATGTTAAGCTTCTTCTACAATATCTAATTCAACTTTTAAATTTTCAATGATAAATTTTTGTCTATCAGGTGTGTTTTTCCCCATATAAAACTCTAATAATTTATCAATTGACGTTTCTTTATCAAGCATTACTGGGTCTAAACGAATGTCTTCTCCTATAAAATGAACAAACTCATCTGGAGAAATTTCTCCTAACCCTTTAAATCGAGTCATTTCTGGTTTTCCTTTTAACTTTTTAACTGCGTTTATTTTTTCTTCCTCCGAATAGCAATAAAATGTTTGTTTTTTATCACGAACTCTAAATAGTGGAGTTTCTAGTATATACAAATGTCCTTCTTTAATTAATTCAGGGAAAAATTGTAAAAAGAAAGTGATCAATAACAATCGAATATGCATTCCATCAACATCGGCATCAGTTGCAATTACAATATTATTATACCTTAAATTCTCCAAGCCATCTTCAATATTCAATGCCGCTTGCAACAAGTTAAATTCTTCATTTTCATACACTATTTTTTTATTCATATTGTATGAGTTCAAAGGTTTCCCGCGTAAACTAAACACGGCTTGCGTATTTACGTTTCTTGATTTTGTGATAGAACCACTAGCAGAATCTCCCTCAGTTATAAACAGAGAACTTTCTAGGCGATTGTCTTTTTTCATATCATTTAAATGAACTCTACAATCACGTAATTTTTTATTATGTAAACTTGCTTTTTTAGCGCGCTCACGTGCTAACTTTCGAATTCCGGATAAATCTTTTCGTTCTTTTTCGGCCTGTAATATTTTTTGCTGGATTTTCTCAGCAGCCTCAGGATTTTTATGTAAATAATTATCTAAATTTGTTTTTACAAAATCAGAAATAAATGTACGAACCGTTGGCAACCCTCCTCCCATTTCTGTAGAACCCAATTTAGTTTTGGTCTGACTTTCGAAAATAGGTTCCATCACTTTCACACTTATTGCTGAAACAATAGATTTTCGTATGTCTGATGCTTCATAATTTTTACCGAAATAATCCCGAATTGTTTTTACAATAGCTTCTCTAAAAGCATTTTGATGTGTTCCTCCTTGTGTGGTATGCTGGCCATTTACAAARGARTGRWATTCTTCACTATAYTGWGCTTTRCTATAAGTWATTGCYACTTCWATATCWTCACCTTTYAARTGAATKATTGGAAATAACATAAACTCGTCAGCTATATTTTCTTCTAATAAATCTTTCAACCCATTTTCTGAAAAATATTTTTCWCCATTAAAAACAATWGTTAAMCCTGTGTTTAAATACACRTAGTTTTTAATCATTTTTACRATRTATTCACTTCTATATTTAWATTTSGAAAATATTTCTTTATCAGGAACAAAGGTTACTTTTGTGCCTTTTCTTTGCGAAGATTCTTGTGGCTTTTCATCTAGGGTAATATTTCCTCCTGAAAATTCTGCAAAAGCAATTTGGTTTTCACGAACAGATTGCACCTTAAAATACGATGATAATGCATTTACTGCTTTGGTACCAACACCATTTAAACCTACTGATTTTTTAAACGCGCGAGAATCGTACTTTCCACCTGTATTCATTTTAGAAACAACATCTACAATTTTTCCTAATGGAATACCACGCCCATAATCACGAACTGTAACAGTATCTTCTTTAACAGACACTTCAATGGTTTTTCCTGCACCCATTACATATTCGTCCACAGAATTATCCAATACTTCCTTAATTAGAATGTAAATACCATCGTCAGGTGATGAACCATCTCCTAATTTACCAATGTACATTCCTGGACGCATTCTAATATGCTCTTTCCAATCGAGTGACCGGATATTATCCTCAGTATACGCTGCTTGTTTAGCCATTTATTTCTATAATATTCATGAAGAGCTGCTAAAGTACTATTTTGACTTAAAATATAAAAAAAAGTCTGCTAAAATAGTTATTAACAGACTTTCWATAAAATTTCTTTWAAAWAAWGTTTATACGTTGAATCTRAAATTCATCAAATCACCATCCTTTACAAYGTATTCTTTCCCTTCAACCCTCATTTTACCTGCTTCTTTGACTTTCGTTTCGCTTTCAAAAGATATAAAATCGTCATAACAAATTACTTCAGCTCTGATAAATCCCTTTTCAAAATCAGTGTGAATAACTCCGGCCGCTTGAGGGGCTGTATCACCAATATTTATGGTCCATGCTCTAACTTCTTTAACACCTGCCGTGAAATAAGTTTGCAAATTCAATAATTTATAGGCTGCTCTAATTAAAACTGAAGCCCCTGGTTCTTGCAAACCTAGATCTTCTAGAAATAACTGACGCTCTTCAAAGCTTTCTAATTCTGTGATATCAGCTTCTGTTCCAACAGCTAATATAATTACTTCAGCATTTTCATCTTTAACAGCTTCTTTTAGCGCTTTTACATAATCATTTCCTTTAACCGCCGAATTCTCATCTACGTTACAAACATACAATACGGGTTTGTCTGTAATTAATTGTAATGGTTTTATATATTCTTCATGTTCTTTAGTTGTCAATTCAACTGCTCTAACGGATATTGCAGATTCTAATCCATCTTTAACTTTTTCTAAAGCTTCTAATTCTTTTTGAGCTTCTTTGTTTCCAGTTCTCGCATTTTTCTTAACTCTATCTATTCTTTTTTCTAAAGATTCTAGGTCTTTTAGTTGTAATTCAATATCTATAGTTTCTTTATCTCTAACAGGGTCTATAGTTGTATCAACGTGAATAATATTGTCGTTATCAAAACAACGGACTACATGTATTATAGCATCTGTYTCACGAATATTTGCTAAAAATTGATTTCCTAGACCTTCTCCTTTGCTTGCCCCTCTAACCAACCCAGCGATATCAACTATATCTACAGTTGCTGGCATTACACGCTCTGGATTTACCAATTCTTCTAATTTAACCAACCGATCATCTGGCACATTTACTACACCAATATTTGGTTCTATAGTACAAAATGGAAAATTTGCACTTTGAGCTTTGGCATTTGATAAACAATTAAATAATGTTGATTTTCCAACATTTGGTAATCCTACAATTCCTGCCTTCATTTATTTAATTTTTTGCGCTGCAAATATAGCATTAAGTTTTATTAATCATAAATTAATTTTAATTCAAAAAAATAAGCCTAAAATTAATTTTAGGCTTACTGATAACATTTTTATTATGAATTACAGTCTAGATTGTGCCTCTTCAATAATATTTTTATATTTCTTTAAAATCCTTTCCCATTCTTCAAATTCTTGATCGTCTTTTACACTCACAACACCTTCAGCTCTTTCGCTACTAATTTTCATAACATACTTTAAAGGGTTTGAGTCTCCTAATTTAACAATAACTCTTGTTCTAATAGTACTCTCCCCATTAAAACTTTGCACTTGCCAAGCTGTTCGCAAATAACCCGTTTCTCTATCAATCACTTCTAATACATCAAATTCTGTAGTGACGATTGAGCTCAATAACTTCCAAGCTTCAACATCAGTCATTCCATCTCTTACAGCTATTGTAAAATTAACATTTGCAAAATCTGTTGAAATAGAATTTTTTATTGCTTCATCTTCTCTCAATTCTAAATGATCTCTTGTTGGGGGTTCTTGATAATCATCAGAATTACAATAATTCTTTTTTAAAGTTAAAAAACTCTTTTTTATGGCAAGAACCTGAATACATTTATTTTCTGGAACCTTTAAATCGTAACTTCCAACTCCAACTATTTTACCATCAACCTTAATTTCAGCATCATCTGGAGAGACACTAACCTTAACCAATCTATCTGTTAATGTAAATTTATAACTATAAGGTGGTTTCGTATCATTCTCTTTATTACAAAAAACTTTTTCACGTCCAACAAAACCATCTTTTTTAACTTCTAATATTATACATTCATTTTCTGGAATGGTAACAGTAGCAGATCCAATACCTACACTACTCTGATTAACAAAAATTTTGGATTCAGGAGGGAAAACATTAATTTCAATTATTTTATCTCTAAGAGTCAGAGCATCTTTTAGTGGTAGTTTTTCTTTGCTATCTACATTAAAATAAGTTTTACTTACTGTTTTATAACCTTTCTTTTTTAACTCAACGGTTATTATAGCGTCTTTTAAAAGAACTAATTCATAATTTTTTGTTCCAACATTATTACCTTCAACATATATGTCAGCATCAAAAGGTTGAGAAGTTATTTGAACAACTCTATTTTCTAAATATACTTGAACATGTTTAGGCCACCTTACAGTTCTTGGATAATGTTGAATAACTGGTTCAAAACCTTCTTTAACTACTTTAATTTTATTTAACCCTTTTTTATTTAATTTTAATAAAATTGAACCAAAACCCAGAGATGGTTTTAACACCTCACCTCCTACTATTTTAAATATCTCTGCATCAGGATAATTAACTGTAACTCGTATTTTACTTTGTGAATAAGAAATTGTAAAAAATAAAAAAACAACTAAGCATGAAACTAAATTCTTTTTCATGGAATTCTATATTTAATAGGTTAATATATGCTAATATAAACAATATATAGAGAATCCTCTTTATGTAAAATGTTTGTTTAGGTAGTAACTAAAATTCTACTTCTTCGTCCTAACTTGGAATATAACAGATTTATTACCGTTTTAGAAGATTCATTAAATCTAAGACTTAAAAGTATCATTGAGCATACTTCCTTAATAGAAAGAGCTATGATAGCTGTTTTATAACTGTTTAGTTGAAGAAATTTGTTTAGATTTATGCAATAAATTATAAATTTATGAATCCTATAAAATTAGTGGCGTTACTGCCTATTTTCATATGCATTTTCAGTGTGACTGCTCAACAATTAAGCCTTGTTGAAAARAGAATTTTAAGACAAGTAGAAAATAACAATGATGAAGCTATTCTGCTATTAGAGAAAGTAGTCAACATTAACAGTGGAACTTTAAATTTGGAAGGAGTAAAAAAAGTTGGAACCGTTTTTTCGGAAGAATTTAAAAAAATTGATTTTATACCTTCTTGGAAAACTATGCCAATTGAAGTAGGTAGAGCCGGACATTTATTTTGTGAACTTAATACAGGTAATGTAAAAGGAAGAAAGATTCTGTTAATTGGTCATTTAGATACCGTTTTCGAGGAAGATAGTCCCTTTCAATCAGCTTACAGAGAAGATAATAAATTATATGGTCCAGGAGTTGGTGATATGAAAGGTGGTAATATCATTATTCTATATGCCTTAAAGGCATTGTATGAAACAGGGGTATTGAAAAACACTCAAATAATTGCAGCATTTACTGGAGATGAAGAAAAAGCTGGGGACCCTATAAGCATTAGCCGAAAAGATTTAATAGATGCTGCTAAACGCAGTGATATTGCTCTTGCATTTGAAGGAGCAACAGGGTTAAATTTTGCAACTRTTGCGAGAAGAAGTGCTGGAAGCTGGTTGCTTGAGACAACCGGTGTACGCTCACATTCTTCTGGGATTTTCACTAAAAATGTTGGTGCAGGTTCAATCTTTGAAATGTCTAGAATACTCACTGCTTTTTACAATGAATTACCTGAACAAAATCTAACATTCAACCCAGCAACGGTTGTTGGTGGAACAGCAATTAGTTTTGATAAATCCCAATCTAAAGGAACCGCTTTTGGAAAAAGTAATATTGTTTCTCAAAAAACAATTGTTAGCGGAGATCTTAGATGCTTAACCAATAACCAAATTCAAAATACAATTGCTAAAATGAGAGCTATTGTTTCAAATAATTTACCAAATACTTCGGCAACTATAAGCTTTGATCTAAAATATCCACCTATGAAACCAACACCGGGAAATTATGCTGTATTGGAAGTCTTAAATGGCATAAGCAACGCAATGAATCAAGGAGAAGTTATAGCTTATGATCCGAGTAAACGTGGAGCAGGAGATATTTCATTTGTTGCTAATTATGTAGATGGTCTTGATGGTTTAGGAACCATGGGACGTGGTTCACATACTCCTGAAGAATATATAGATTTGACAAATTTTGAAGACTTAACAAAACGCGCTTCATTACTAATTTATAGGTTGATCAAGCAAAAATAAAACTATTTAATAGCGTACCTTTTAAAAAAATCCAAAAAGATAACTTTTTGGATTTTTTTATTTTTAACAAGATTTAAACTTCTCTTTATGTGTTTATATTTATTGTTTTTTAACGGTCACAATCTGTTCGCTATTAATCATTACCTTGGGTAATAAACATTCCAACATGCTCGTTTCATCTAAACTGAGTGATGATATTTTTGATTTTTTCTTCATCAACGATCATTAATTCTCCCATAGAAAGTTCAGTACCTACACCAATTGATTTCCGAGCTGTAAAATGCAAATTATTGATACCAGAATTAGCAATTTTTACAACATTTGAACCTTGTAATCCACTACCTCCCATAATCTCTATTTGATTTCCATATTTGGTTTGTAAATATGTAATTACATCCAGCCCTTCTTCTGCCGTTTGTTTTAAACCAGAAGTCAGGATTCTATCTACGTTCATATTAATAAGTTTTTCTATWGCCAAATTATAATTTGACACAAAATCAAAAGCCCGATGGAATGTTACTTCTAAGTCCAAAGATTTTGATAATTCAACAAGCTCTTTATTTAGGTGGGATACTTCATTATTCATATTTAATATTCCAAAAACAACGCCATGAGCTCCTACTTTTTTAACTGCCTGAATATCAAGCTTCATAATTTCAATATCGTCTTTAGAATAATAAAAGTCACCTTCTTTATGTCGTATCATCACATGCACTTCAACAGATGATTTCTCAACGCATTGTTGAACTAACCCAATACTTGGAGTTAAACCACCCACAGATAATGAGGAGCATAATTCAATACGTTTTATGCTATATTTTTCAGCAGCCATTGCTCCTTCAAGCGAGTCAGTACAAATTTCAAAATTCATCGATTCACAATTATTTTGGAAAGAATTTTACCATTTCATATAAAATTTCGCATCAATCATTTCATTTTGAGTAGTTGATTGTAGCGCATAATTAAAACCCTCATAAACACTATAACCACCATACTCACCATATTTATTTAAGGCAATAAAACCTACTTGTAAATTTGTTAAGTCCTTATGTTTTTTCACAACTCTATTTACCGCTTCCTTACAGGCCTCATGTGGTGACAATCCATTCCGCATTAATTCAACCACAATAGCACTCCCTGCAATTCTAATTACAGCTTCACCCATGCCAGTTGCGCATGCTGCTCCTATTTCATTATCAACAAATAAACCTGCACCAATAATTGGCGAATCTCCTACTCTACCATGCAGTTTATATGCCATTCCACTMGTTGTACAAGCMCCTGCTAAATTTCCTTCTTCATCTAARGCCAATAATCCKATAGTATCATGATTTTCACTGTTRATTACSGGTTGRTAKTTRGMCTTTTGTTTCCACKCTTCCCARGCCWCTTTAGATTYTTYTGTTAATAAATTTGTTTCTTTAAARCCTTTTTCCAAYGCRAATTGTTTTGCTCCTTCACCWACTARMARSACATGYTGAGTATCTTCCATCACTTTTCGCGCGACAGAAATTGGATTTTCGATATCTTGTAGAAAAGCTACTGCACCGCAATTATTTTCGTAATCCATGATGCAAGCATCTAAGGTTACATTTCCATCTCTATCAGGCAAACCGCCTAATCCAACACTGGAATTGGTTGGGTCAGATTCAGTAACTCTAACACCTAATTCTACTGCATCTAATGACGACCCTCCTGAAGACAATACACCCCAAGATGCCTCGTTTGCTTTTATTCCATGATTCCAAGTGGAAATTACTATTGGTTTAATACTCTTTTTAGGATCTTTTGACGTATCTTTTTCTGACGTTAAACAAGAAGTTGTTAGTACAGCTGCACTTCCTAAAGCTGAAAGCTTAATAAAATCTCTACGGGTTTTCATAAATTCTTAATCTTATATAAATTGAATATCAAAAGTTTTACTCAATTATTCTACTACAATTTTGTATTTGAACAACAACCCTGTAAGACCATCAATTGAGAATTTAGCCTTTTCAATTCGGTTTATTTCAGGATCAATTAAGTAATTATATGAGTTACGAAAATCAGCATTTTTTAAAATTGTGTGCTCAAAAGTTGTATCACTTAGATCACAATTATTAAATACTGCGTTTGTTAGATTGGTTTCCACAAAATCAACTTCAATCAATTTACAGTCGCTAAATTTCATACCCTTTAGCTTCAATTTATAAAAAGAGGTTAAATTTAAATAGCATTTTTCAAAATTCATTGCTAGTAAAAAATCATCACAATTGTTAAAATGAATTCCTAAGAGTTTACAACCTTTAAACGCTACATCTTTTAAAGAAGTGTTCTTTAAATTTGACAAACTTAGATTGCATGTAACAAATTCACATTCAATAAACGAACAATTAGATAAATCTGAGTTAGAAAATATACAATCAATAAAAGTGCAATTGTCATATTCAGCTTTTGCAAATTTTTTGATTGAGAAATCAACTTTTTCAAACGTTTTATTTTCGAAAAGTAACTCTGTCACTTAAGATTTTGTTTTTCGAAACATAAAATACACCCCAATAAAAATAAGCGGAATACTTAATATCTGACCTGTATTAAACCCTAAAATCCAATCTTCTCTTCCTTCAACTTGGGCTTCTTTAAAAAATTCAATAACAAATCTAACTGACCAAAGCAATGCAAAGAACAGTCCGAAAATATAACCTAGCTTTTGTTTTTTATCAGTTTTCCAATATACAAACCAAAGAATAACAAAAATCACTAAATAACTAATGGCTTCGTATAATTGTGCTGGATGGCGAGGAAAATCTTCTCCTAATCTTTTAAATACAAAACCAAAGTCTGCATTTGTTGGTTTTCCTATTATTTCGGAATTCATTAAATTACCTAATCTAACAAACATTGCACCAACTGCTACAGGAACTACAATTCTATCTAAGATAAACAGCATTGGTTTTTTAAGCACTTTTTTGCTAAATAAATACATGGCAATAATAACTCCAATTGCTGCTCCGTGACTAGCTAAACCTGCAAACCCAGTAAATTGAAACTTTGGTGAGAATTTAAAAGGTAAGATTACTTCTAATGGCTTTTCTATTAAAAATTGAGGATCATAAAATAAGAAATGCCCTATTCTTGCTCCTATTAAGGTTGAAAGAACAACATAAATAAATAAAGAATCTACCTTTTCTAAGGAGATTTTTTCATTCACAAATATTTTCTTCATTAAATGTAGACCTACCATAAAAGCTAACACAAACATTAAACTATAATAGCGTATCGCTACAGGTCCTAATTTAAATAATATTGGTGAAGGATTCCAGTCTATTTGAAGTAACATCATTGCTTAATTGTTTATTTTTTTAATATTTCTAATCGAATTAATTTCATCTTAACTTTTCAAAATGAAAAGCCCTAAAATACAATTTATAATTGACTTATTTTCCGTTAGATTTTTGGTTTTTTTTTATTTTTTCGGGAACTGGATCATAACCACTTCCACCCCAAGGGTGACAACTTCCAATTCGCTTWRCTGCTAACCATCCTCCTTTAAAAACACCATGTCTTTTTAATGCTTGTAGTGTATAGCCTGAACAAGTTGGTGTATACCTGCAACTTGCAGGTGTATAAGGCGAAATTGCAGCTTGATAGAAACGAACAAGCCAAATAAGCGGGACTGCTAATATTTTAGTGAAGTTTTTCAATTTAGTTTACCCTAAAAGTAGTTCCATCTTTTCCATCTTTTAAATGAATTCCTAAAATGGCTAATTCATCTCTAATTTTATCAGAAAGCGCCCAATCTCTATTATCACGAGCTTCTTTTCTCATTTGAATCAGCATTTCTACCACGCCATTAATTTTGTTTGAACTGTCTTGCTTAACTTCATTTTGCAACCCTAAAATATCAAAAACAAAAGCATTAATTGTTGATTTAAATTCTGCTAAATCAACATTCGTTAACGTTTCTTTTTTATCAATTAATAAATTCACATATTTAACAGCTTCAAATAATTGAGCAATTAACACAGGACTGTTAAAATCGTCATTCATCGCATCGTAACATTTTTGTTTCCATGCTGCAATATCAATTGAAGATGTTGATGCTGCTTCAATCTTATCTAATTTATTAATTGCTTCTATTAGTTTTAAATATCCTTTTTCGGATGCTTCCAAGCCAGTACTTGAAAAATCTAGAATGCTTCTATAATTTGCTTGAAACATAAAGAAACGAGTAGCACTTGGCGAAAACGGTTTACTCAGAATTTTATTTTTACCTGTGAATATTTCATTTGGTAAAATATAATTTCCTGTTGATTTTGACATTTTTTGACCATTTAAAATCAACATGTTAGCGTGCATCCAATAATTAACAGGATTTACAAGGTTGCTTACTTTAGACTGTGCAATTTCACATTCATGATGTGGGAATTTCAAATCCATACCACCTCCGTGAATGTCAAAGGTTTTTCCTAAATATTTAGTGCTCATAGCGCTACATTCTAAATGCCAACCAGGAAATCCAATACTCCAAGGAGAAGGCCAACGCATAATGTGTCTTTCATCTGCTTTTTTCCAAAGTGCAAAATCTTGTGGATTTTTCTTTTCAGATTGACCATCTAACTCGCGGGTGTTTTCAATAGAATCTTCAAGATTTCTACCTGAAAGAATTCCATAATTTTCTTTCTCGTTAAATTTTAAAACATCAAAATATACAGAACCATTTATTTCGTAAGCCATTCCTTTTGCTAAAATGTCTTTAATTATTTCAATTTGTTCAACAATATGCCCTGTAGCCGTTGGTTCAATACTTGGTGGTAAAAAATTGAGTTTTTGAATAACATCATGAAAATCTACAGTATAACGCTGTACCACTTCCATTGGTTCTAGTTTTTCTAATCGGGCTTTCGTAGAAATTTTATCTTCAGCTTCATCATCAGTTAAATGTCCTGCATCAGTTATATTACGTACGTATCGGACTTTATAATCCAAATGTTTCAAATAACGGAARATCAAATCAAACGACATAAAGGTTCTCACATTTCCTAAATGTACATTACTATATACTGTTGGACCACAAACGTACATTCCAACGTTTCCCTCTAAAACTGGTTTGAAAATTTCTTTAGATTTACTTAAAGAATTGTATATTTTTAGCTGATTTGTTTTGTATAATTCCATTAATTGCTTCTTGTTTTTGAAGTTGTAAAGATAAAAACAAATCCCTAATGGAAAAATTTATACTACAATGGATTTTGCAGTATAATAAAAGAAGTATAAACAATTATTTAGTTCAAAGTAAAAGTACTAAAAACACTCGTTAAAAATAACTTATTTGATGATGTTCTATTCACATTAAATCCCTCAATTTGTTTAACGCCTCCARTTAGTTTAGAAGTAATTTCAGTTAAATCACTCCCTAATTTTAAAGTGGAGTTTTTACTATTAATACTATATACAAAATGTGCATTAGAAAAATTTAAACTAGCTTTTGAATAATCTAAAATCAGGTTCAAATTGTTAAAATTAGGTGTAATAGCATTTATTTCTAGTTTTCCAAATTTCTGACTTAATGCTACATCATTTCCAACATTCTCAATCACAACATTAGATGAATTAGCAAATAAATTACTATTTTCAAATGTTCCAAACGTAGCGTTTGGAACATTTTTTAATGTGATATTTCCTGAATATATGGTTTGTATATCAATTGGTGAATTAGTGAATCGTAATTCATTTTTTTCGCCAGTAATAATTCCTCCAATAAAATTACCATACATTATATTTGCAGACATTTTTTTATTGGATTTAGGAACATTTAATCTCCCATGACGCACATTCAAATCGAAAATAGTATTCTTAGGGACTTTAATTTTAATATACTTTCGAATTTTTACTTTTGAATTTTTATTTTTTTCGTTATAAAAATAAATATTTTCACCATGCTTACGCATTTCTTCAAACTTACCCTCTTCCTTCATTTTTTTGATCAATTCCATTGCTTTTTTACTAGCCTCCTTTGCTACCTTCATTTGATCTTTCATTAACTCTTTATTGTTCAGCATTTCTCTTCTTACTTGCTCTGCCACTCTTTTAGATTCTTCAATAGATCTCTTAAATTCTTTAGATTCTTTAAACTTCTTCATTTCTTTAGCCATTTCTTTAGAAGCTTTTTTAAACTCAATAATTTTAAGTTTATACTCGTCTGAATTCCGAACAGAATCTAACCTTTTCTTAAACCCACTTTCTTTGAATTTTTTCACTTCTTTAGCGATTCTCCTTTTATAGCCTTTTAAATAAGTAGAATCATTTTTGTATGCATCATAATCAAATTCAAACTCTTCGAAATCCATTTCTGGCATCTCTGGCATTTCTGGTAATTCAGGTAATTCGATCTCAGGAAAATCTATATCTGGCATTTCAAAATGTGGAACTTCAACATCTGGAAAATCAAAGTCGAAATCAAACTTAAAATCGAAATCAAAACTGTTAGATATTGATGATATCTTAACCTTATTCTTATTTCCTAAGGCTTCAAATTTCCATTTTTTAAATAGTTTCTCAGCTTCTTCTTTCTGAAGCCCTTCAACTTCCATTACAGCTTCAATAGACACTTCATTTTTATTCCAAGTTTCTATATCAATATCTGTATGTGCAGCGTTTATAACTACTTCAACATCAGTATTTACTTTAAACCTTTCTTTAATAGTTTTGTCAAACTTTTGTGCTTGCACACTAAAAGCAATCACTACCATTATTGCAAATATTTTATACTTGTAAGTTTTCATTTTCAGTTATATTAAGTTTTTTTAATTCATCCAATTGTTCTTTGAGTTGGTACAACAGCTTTAGACGTAATTGCAAATTATCAATTAAGGCATTAATAGTTTTTTCATTTACTCCTTCCGTATTTAACTCGCTTGTAAGTATTTTATACTCTTGAGTTAATTCACCTATTTTTTCTAAATACCCATCTAACAATTCTTTGTTTTCTGGATTTTTCTGAAGGTTTGAAATTTCAGTATTGATACTTGCCAAATAATAATTTTCGATATTTTTCAATTCAGGAGAAATGCTTCCCAAACTTTCAATTTTTACCATTTCTGGAGTTTCCTCAATAGGATTGTTTGAAAAATAGAAAAGTGAAGAACCCAAACCTACAATAACTAAGAATGATGCTGCAATCTTTAAAAAATGATTGAAGCTATTCTTAGAACCATGTAACGCTTTCTGCAGCTTTKCTTCAAAATTCTTTCTATGTTTTTTTGAAAGTTCGATTGATTGCATAGGTTCATTTTTAAATAGTTCTCTTAAATCTTTAGGCATAATTATACTGTTTTAATTGTCCTCTTAATTTGTTTTTACCTCTCATTAACTGTGATCTTGAATTTACCTCAGTTATGTTTAACACTTTTGCAATTTCCTGATGATCGTACCCTTCAATTAAATACAGATTTAAAACAACCTTATATTTTTCAGGTAAACTGTTAATTGCTGAAATCACAACATTTACTGAAACCTCTTCTTTAACAGTCCAATCACCATCATCTGCAATTGTGAGTTCTTTTTCTTCAATTGAAACCAACTCAATTCTTTTCTTTTTCAAATAATCAATGCATTGATTAATAACAATTCTTTTAATCCAGGCGCCAATAGTAACTTCTCCTTTAAATCTTTGAATGTTTTTAAAAACTTTTATAAATGCGTCTTGCATCATATCTTCGGCTACAAAGCTATCTTTCACATATCTTTGTGCTATTGCAAACATTGCTTGGCAATACATATCATACAATTGCATTTGAGCCTTTGCATTGTTTTGCTTACAATCTTCAACAATTTTTTTGTTTATAAAAACAGTTTTACTCATTCAGTTGGYTACTTCTATTTATAAAGACGAAATATTATTTTGAGTGTTGCATTCTAGATCAAAATAAATATTTTAAATTTACGACAATTATTGCGCTTAAAAATATGCTAAAGATGTAGAAACCTAAAAAATACCTTTTAAAGCTTCAAAAGAATTACTAAAACCATCCAAAAAATAATGACTTACGAATTTACAATTATAGTTCCCGTTTATAATGAAGAAGACAATTTAAAGCGTGTTGAACAAGAGTTAACTAATTATATAAAGATTGCTACGAAAAAAACTAAAATCCTTTTTGTAAATGAYGGTAGTAATGATAACAGTCAACAAATAATTGAGGAAATTTGTACCAATAATACTGATTTTACATTTATACATTTTAAAAAAAATTGTGGTCTAAGTGCCGCTATAACTGCAGGTTTTAACAATGTTGACACCGAACTCGTTGGTTACATAGATTCCGATTTACAAACTGCACCTGAAGATTTTAATTTACTATTAAAAGAAATTTCCGAATTTGATTTGGTAACTGGAGTTAGAGCCAACAGAAAAGATACATTTGTAAAAAATATGTCATCGACTATTGCGAATGGCATAAGACGTTCCTTCACACATGACGGAATGGATGATACAGGATGCCCATTAAAAGTTATTAAAACTGAATATGCTATAAAAATTCCAATGTTTAAAGGATTACATCGTTTTTTACCCGCTATGATTTTATTGCAACATGGTAAAATAAAACAAATCCCTGTACAACATTTCCCTAGAATAGCTGGTGAAGCTAAATATGGTTTATGGAATCGCCTTTTAGGTCCATTGGCAGATTGCTTTGCGTATTTATGGATGAAAAAAAAATATATCAACTATACCATAGAAAGTAAAAGTTAATGAGTAATTGGATTATTTATAGTGTGGGTTTTTTGGCACAACTTTTATTTTCAGGAAGGTTAATTCTTCAATGGCTTTTATCTGAAAAAAGTAAAAAAGTTTTAACGCCGTCTATTTTCTGGAAACTCAGTTTGTTAGCCTCTTTTTTATTATTCTTATACGGATATTTGAGAGACGATTTTGCTATTATGCTAGGACAAACACTCACCTATTTTATTTATATTCGAAATCTACAATTACAAGGTGAATGGCAAAAAGCGCCGAAGTTATTACGTTGGTTTCTGTGGGTTTTCCCAGCTTTAGTCATCGTTTATTCCTTCAATAATAACACCTATGATATGGTTAAATTATTTAACAACGAAGCTATTCCGCTATGGTTGCTATTATTGGGAAGTATTGCTCAACTAATTTTCACACTTCGGTTTGTATATCAATGGATTTATTCTGAAAAAAATAATGAATCCTCTCTCCCTTTTGGATTTTGGTTATTGAGTCTAATTGGCTCCTTTCTAATTTTAATATATGCAGTTTTAAGAAAAGACCCTGTGCTTTTGGTAGGACATTTAATGGGTTCTGCTATTTATGTTAGAAATATTTTAATTTTAAGAAAGCAATAAGTAACCCTTTTAATTTCCAAATCAATAGTAACAAAAATAGTTCTTAATACTGGCTATGAATAAATCTTTTATTGTTTCTTATACTTTCCTTTTAATCCATATATTTGTCCTAATAGAAGTAATACTAAAGGCTAAATTATTTTATGAAAACTAATAGCATTTATAAATTAAATAAGAAATGACAGAACTATTTGAGTTATGCATAGTTATACCTTGCTATAACGAAGAAAAGAGAATAGATAAAGAGCGAATGTATAACTTTCTAAAAGTGCATAAAAATGTATTATTATGTTTTGTCAATGATGGTTCAAGTGACCGCACTCTTGAAGTTCTTAATACTATAAAATCTAATTTTCCACAGAATGTTGACGCAATTTCCACAGATTGTAATGTTGGCAAAGCTGAAGCAGTAAGATTCGGAATAGCGCATTGTAACGCCCATTACAATCATAAAAAAATTGCTTATTTAGATGCAGATTTAGCTACAACTTTAGAAGAATGCTTTGATATTAGTAAAGTTGTCAATTCTAAAGTGGTATTTGCGTTTGGATCTAGAATAAAAAAAATTGACACGAATATTGATAGAAAAATATCYAGATTTTTAATAGGAAGAGTTATTGCWACGTTTATTTCAARGCAACTAAAACTTGGKGTGTATGATACACAATGTGGATGCAAAATATTTGACTCTAAACTTTCAAAAAGTTTATTCAAAGAAAAATTTATTTCAAAATGGCTATTTGATGTAGAACTTTTTCACCGAATTATTAAAATTTATGGAGTGGATAAAATAGGTAAAATTGCAAATGAAGTTCCTTTAAAATATTGGATTGATTATGACGACTCTAAAGTTAAAATGATCTATTTTTTTAAACTTTGGTATGATTTGTATTTGATAAAAAAACACTACAAATAAAATAAGTAAACTTTTATATGACCTTGTTTTCTAAAAAAATATCTTCTTACACGCTTGTTACAGCCGGATTGTTACTCTTCAGAGCTTTTTTAAATGCTGTTCTTCCTTTAATGGACAAAACTGAAGCTCGTTATGCTGAAATTGCTAGAATTATGGAAGAGACGAACAATTGGACTACATTACAAATAGATTATGGTGTTCCTTTTTGGGCAAAACCACCACTTTCAACTTGGTTTTCAGCTATGAGTTTTCAATTATTTGGAGTGAATGAATTTGCGGCAAGGTTCCCTTATCTTTTATTTAGTATTTTAATTATAGCGCTTATTGGAAAATATGCTAAACGCGAAGGATTAGATTTTCTTATTCCTGCAACTATATTATTAACTATTCCTGAATTTTTAATTCATGCTGGTGTGGTTTCTACAGATACTTCTTTAGCTTTTTGTGTAGTGTTAGTCATGATTTCATTTTGGGAAGGAATTCACAACAATAAATATATTTGGAAATATCTATTTTTTGTTGGTWTAGCRTTWGGTTTRTTAGCAAAAGGRCCYATAATWATMATTTTAACAGGWCCTCCTATTTTTATTTGGTTAATKCTATTTAAAAAGTTTAAAGTWTTGTGGAAATCATTYCCTTGGATYTTRGGWACTTTACTTACGRTMTTAATTGCCMTTCCATGGTATTATYTAGCAGAACWAAAAACRCCMGGSTTTATTGATTATTTTRTKGTWGGTGAACATTTTAARMGATTYYTAWSTTCAGGATGGAAAGGAGATAAATATGGATTTCCKAAATCTCAACCRCTTGGYATGATTTGGRTRTTTTTAYTRTTATTTGCSCTYCCTTGGATTCAAATTGTAATKGGAAAATTATGGAAAACCAGAAAAGAATTCTTTAAAAATGAATGGGTTACATTTTTGCTAGCATGGTTAGTTTGGACTCCACTATTTTTTACAATATCTAAAAGTTTAATTCACCCCTATATACTWCCTGTAATGGYYCCTATWGCGYTSTTARTTACTTATTGGTGGAAWGATATTAAATAYAAAAAKMGWATTATARGWSTWAGYTTAWYSTTYCCWRTWWTWGCMWTRCTWTTTTATATTGGATTAACTTTTAGCGATAAAAAAGAATTTTACATAAACACCGATAAATATTTAGTTGAAAAACATCTAATTAAAAATATACCGATATATCATTGGCAGCATAAAAGTTACTCTGGTCAATTTTATACAAATGGAAAAATAAAAGTCATAAAGGATACTATCGAGCTCAAAGAACACCTTGCTGTTGATGATTCATTTTTACTAATTATCCCTCATAAAAAGGTTGAAAAAATTAATAAGATGGATATGATTTTGTTAAAACAACTTGACGCTAATTATAAAAAAGGTATTTATATATTTAATGAATAATACACCATAGCGATGCTGAAAATCATTGAAAAATATCCGATAGTAATACTCTCTCTAATTGTATTATTAATGTTGTTAGTTCATTTAGATATTCCAAATGTAACCATTATGGAAGCACGCAATTTTATTACTGCTCGTGAAATGGTCAATGAAAATCATTGGTTATTAACAACAATGAATGGTGAAGCTCGTTATCAGAAACCTCCATTGCCAACTTGGTTAACGGCTTTTTCGGGCTTACTTTTTGGAATGAATAACCTTTTTGCATTGCGATTACCTGCAGCCTTAATGGTATTGTTTTCAGGAATTTCTTTGTATTATTTATCCCTGAAATTAAATCTTTCAATAAAGCATAGCTTTAACAACAGTTTAATCATAGTGACTTCATTTTATATTGTAGCAATTTTAAATGAAGCACCGTGGGATATATTTGCACACGGTTTTATGCTTATGGGATTGTATTTTTTATTTCAATTTTTTGAAGAAARAAAGGTTCTTTGGAAACATGCAATTTTATCAGGGGTGTTTATAGGATTCTCTATTCTCAGTAAAGGACCAGTATCCTTATTTGCAGTTTTTATTCCATTTTTAATTTCCTATGCTGCTATATTTAAATTTAAAGGAATTAAAAAGAAGTTGCCAGCTTTATTAGGACTTGTTATTTTATTTCTAAGCATTGGTGGTTGGTGGTTTATATATGTTCGTTTAGCAGACCCAGAGGCATTCCTTAAAATAGCCACTAAAGAAACTAGTAATTGGAGCAGTTACAATGTAAAACCTTTTTATTACTACTGGAGTTTCTTTATTCAAAGTGGTATATGGACTATCCCTGCTTTTATAAGTTTATTATATCCTTATTTAATAAAACGTGTTGAAAATAAAAAAGCTTATAAATTCACATTCTGGTGGGTTTTAAGTGCAGTAATATTGCTCTCGCTCATTCCTGAAAAGAAACCACGTTATTTAGTTCCTGTATTAATCCCTTTAGCCTTAAATACAGGTTTTTATATTCAATACCTAATACTCCATTTTTCAAGGTTGAAAATAAAAAGAGAAACGATTCCTGTTTATTTTAACTTTGGCTTCATAGCTGCAATTGGAATTGCTGTTCCGATTTTACTTTATTCTATTATGAAAGAAGTTATACAACAACATTTATTTAGTTACATATTGACTTCATTTTCATTAGTTTTAATTTCTATTTTTATTATAAAATATTTATATAGGAAAAAAATTCAATATGYATTTTACCTTACCATTTTATTTATGGTTTCTGTTTTTACTTTTGGACTTCCAATAGCAACTAGTTTAAACAAAAATGAAGCATATAAATCTATTAATGCGCTGCATCAATTTGAAAGAAATACTAATATCTCAACTTATTCAATCAGAGAAATTACACCTGAATTGCTGTGGAATTATAATGGGATTCTAAAAAATATTTATAAAGATGATAAATTAATACTACCCTATGAGGGTAAGTTTGGGTTGTTAGTACTGAATAATGATGTTGAAACAATTCTAGAAAAATTAACGAATACATATGCTATCCAACATATAGAAACTTTTAACTTAAATGTAGGGTCAAAAAAGAAAGAAAGATTAATTAGGCAGCTATATTTAATTTCAAAAAAATAGTACTTTTGACATATGATTTTAAACACGCTTTCTCAAACAGAAAAACTAGCCTATTCATTTTTAATCTTAATTTTCGGATTAGGAATATACTATGCAAATACAAATCTCACATATTTCGACGAAGTATATACAAAAGAAGATGGTTTTGTTGAATATGGTACATCGATTCTATTGCTTTGTTCTAGTATTCTACTGTTTTCAAGACTTTTTAAATTATTCAAATTTAACCCTATTCTTTGGAAGGTTGGAATATTTTTAATGGCAACAGTATTTTTTTTCGGGGCTGGAGAGGAAATTTCTTGGGGACAACGTATTTTTAATGTTGAATCATCAGCATACTTTTTAGAAAACAATGCACAAGGCGAAACCAATTTGCATAATATGGTTGTTGACGGAAAAAAAATAAATAAAATTATATTCAGTCAGCTTTTAACCTTGATATTAGTGCTCTATTTAATAATTACACCAATACTTTATAGAAAATTTGATATCATTAAGAAATTGGCCACGCTGTTTGCCGTTCCAATTGTAAAATGGCATCACACAATTGCGTTTTTAATTGGTACGGGCTTATTAACCTTTATGCCTTCAAGTCGAAAATGGGAATTATACGAATTGGCTTTTGGAGTAATTTTCTTCTTAATATTTTTAAGACCACTCAACAAGGAAATTTACGAAGCTTAAATTTATAAATATTTTTCACGAATAAGACTGAACACCCTGTAGAGTATTGCGGCATACATACTTCCAAAGAAGAACCCTGTGAACACATCTAATGGAAAATGGACACCTATATAAATTCTGCTATAACCTACTATTGTAGCCCATGCAATTAGCGCCAGCGGTAAAAACTTGTGCCTCCTTCTTAAGAGTAAGCCAAAAAATATTGCGATAGCCATAGAATTAGCGGCATGTGCTGAAAAATAAGAATAGAGACCTCCACATCTTTCTTTTACCAATCTAAACAATCCTTCAAGTGATTCATCATGGCAAGGTCTCAGTCGTTCAAATCCATATTTAAATAAGTTACTGGTTTGATCTGTAATGCCGATAAGAACAGCAATAAACAACACGATTACAATTGTTGTTTTAGTTCCAAACTGTTTGTAACTTAAAAAAAGTAATAAAAGATACAATGGAATCGCACCGAATTTATGGGTCATAAACATCCAGAAACCATCCCATTGTATGTTGCCTAAATTATTTAGGTATAAAAATAATTCAATGTCAAACTCAATTAAAGAATCAATCATGAATTATCAGTTATATTAGTTTGTAAGTGATACAATTTCTAACTCAAATATCAAGTCAGTGTTAGGAGGAATAACCCCTCCCTTTCCTTGTGCTCCGTAACCTAAATGTGATGGAACAAAAAATAGTGCCTTATCTCCTACTTTCATTTGTAGTAATCCTTCTCTAAATCCAGGAATCAATCTTGCTTCCAGACTATATTGCGTTGTAAATGGAGCATAACCACCTTTACTATCACGAATATGATCATACACTTGGTACGACTTAGCTACCTCTTTATAACTTGTATCAAACAATCTACCGTCTGTAAAATAACCTGCATAATTTACTTTGATATCAGCTCCCGTTTTAGGTTTCTTTCCATTTTTAGTTTCAGTAATAATATACTTTAAACCTGATGGCAACTCAATAAATTTCTCCGTATTCTCATTAATTTTCATCACAAAATTATCCTGTGCAATCTTTATTTTTTCTTCAATTATTTTTTTCTCTTCCGCAAAATTCTCAAAGAATTTAGAAAATTCGTTAGCTGCTTTGAATTTTTTTGCAGCTTTCCCTAATTTAATAATCTCAATTGTAAGAATCTTATCAGTTTGGGTAATTGAATCAACAACTTCTTGGCCTTTGATAACATTTCCAAATACCGTATGTTTTCCATCCAACCAAGGTGTATCTTTATGTGTAATAAAGAATTGACTTCCATTGGTTGTTGGTCCAGAATTTGCCATAGACAAAGTTCCTGCTCTGTTATGTTTTAAAAGCAATTGTCCTTCTTCATTCATAGGGAATTCATCTTTGAATTTATAACCGGGACCGCCAGACCCAGTTCCAGTAGGGTCTCCTCCTTGAATCATAAAATCTTTAAGAACTCTGTGAAATATTATTCCATCATAATATGGCTTTCCTTTTAATGAATCTGCAACCTGCTTAYTTGAACCTTCTGCCAAGGAAACAAAATTAGCCACAGTTACTGGTGTCTTTTCAAACTCAAGCTTTAATAATATTGCACCTTYGCTAGTTTCCATATTTGCATATAAGCCATCAGCCAAATCGGCATATTTTGTTGGTTTACAAGAACTAATAACTAGTAAAAAAGCTACAACCAAAAATTTAATTATTTTCATCTGTTTATTTTATAATTTCTAACAATTCAACTTCAAAAATTAACATTGCAAATGGCTTAATTTTACCTCCTCTACGTGGTGCTGCTCCATATGCCAATTCTTGTGGTATAAAAAACTTATATTTTGAACCTACATTCATTAATTGTAGTCCTTCTGTCCATCCTTTAATAACTCTGTTCACGACAAATTCTGAAGGTTTCTTTTTTTCAACTGAACTATCAAATACAGTTCCATCAATTAATGTTCCATGGTAATGAACTTTTACTTTTGAAATTGCAGTAGGTTTAACTCCTGATCCTTCTTTTAAAACTACATATTGTAATCCACTTTCAGTAACCTGAACTTCTTTTTTAGCTTTATTATCTTCTAAAAACTTAATTCCTTCGATTTTTACATCTCCAAATTCAGCTTCAGCTTTTTTCATCGCCTCCTCCTGTTGTTTTTTTCTAATTTCTACTTGTCTTTTTTTAAAAAAGTCTTTTAAAATCACTTCTGTATTTTCCTGGTCTATCAAAATATTTGTAGAATCAAGTCCATTTGAAACTCCTTGGATAAACAAGTCTTTATCAATATCATCAAAATTTATTTTTATTTTATTAGCAATATCAATTCCTAAAGCATAGCTAACTGTATCTATGTCATTTTTTAACGATTTTTTTGTAATTCCTTGATTRTTACAYGASACWATTGTTGAWACYAATGTAACAAGTACTATAAACTTAATTATTTTCATTTTTTTTATTTATTTTATTGATTTTATTGATTTTATGTAATTGAACTTTAAAAATTAATGGCTGATTTAGCCCTATTTTTTTTNGATCGCCTAAATATCCGTAAACTTTATGAGATGGAAATAAAAAAGTTACAAAATCTCCTTCACTCATCAATTTTAATCCATCACGTAAACCTTGTATTATTTCTTGTTGATCTACGACATATCGTTGGTCTCCAACTTCATCAGCAGTGTAAATAATACTGTTATTTAAATCATAAACCTCGTATGTAAATGAAAGTTTATCACCAAATTCAGGTAAATACATAGCCAAATTCTGCTGCTCGAATTTATACCAAAATCCGTTTGGTGAAGTCACGTAAGTGCTAAAAGAATCTCGTTTCATGATCATTTTAAATGCATTTTCCTCCTTGGCAATTAAAGATTTATTAAATAAAACAGACTCTTTCATAAAAGAAGACGTTTTTCTAACTACGGGTCTTCTAGGAGTTGTATTTCTGCATGAAAACAAGATTAATGAGATAATGATAAGAATAAAACTATGCTTCATAGGAGTTTAGTAGTTCTTTTTGATACTTTGGAAGTACATTTAAAAATTTTGAAATAGTAGAGTCCATCGATGTATATGATTTACCTCCAGCTGCGTTGTCATGTCCACCACCATCAAAATGTTCACGAGARAATTTATTTACTGMAAAACTTCCTTTTGACCTCAATGAAATTTTAATTATTTGCTGGTCTACATCTTCAATAAAAATAACAGCAAAAATGATACCTTCTAATGATAGCGCATAATTTACAACCCCTTCAGTATCTCCTTTTTCAAAACTAAATTCATCTAATTCTTCTTGGCTTAACTTAATATAGGCAGTTTTAAGTTTAGTAATAACTACTAAATTACTCAAAGCACGTCCTAACAATTGTATTCTGTTATAAGAATTTCTATCATATATATTGTTATGTATTTTAGCATTTTCAGCGCCTTTCTCAATTAAATCAGCTATTATTCTATGTGTAGTACTTGTTGTTGAAGGAAATCTAAATGATCCAGTATCTGTCATAATTCCTGTATATAAACAGGTTGCTATATCGGCATTTATAGCATTTACATCTTCCAATTTTTCTAAAAAATGATATACCATTTGACATGTYGAACAAATAGAAATATCTGAATATAAATAYGTTGCAATATCMTCMGGTTGTTGGTGATGATCGATCATAATAAAAGTCCCTATATAATCTTCTAAGGTGTTTTGCATATCGCTTCCAACTCTATGCAATGCATTAAAATCTAATAAAAAAACAATTGAAGCTTCGTCTAATGCGATTTTTGATTGTCGATTTTGCATATCAAATTTGTAGGCTTCTTTTGAACCTGGTAACCATTTTAAAAAACTTGGATAATCATTTGGCGCAACTACTGTTGCTTTATGCCCTTTATTTTTAAGATAATGATATACCGCCAAACAAGCCCCAATCGCATCTCCATCTGGGTTTCTATGTGGTACAATAACTATATTTTTAGGAGTTGAAAGTAATTCCTTTATTTCCTTTATTTCAGCTTTATTCATAAGAAGCAAATATACAAATAATACTATATTTTGTTTGGTAAGAACTGTATATTTGTTGAAATTAAAATTACAAAATGAAATATATTAAAACGTTATTAATCTTATTGTTTATAATTACAGCATGTAAACTGGATCAAAAACCAACAGAATCTTCAACTAATTTCACCATTGCTTTTGGTTCATGTAATAACCAATTTTCACCAAATCCTTTTTGGGGTGAAATTGCTAAAAACAAACCTGATGTCTGGATTTGGGGTGGTGATATTATTTATTCTGATACTGATGATATGACAATATTGGCGCAAAATTATTTGATGCAAAAAAAGAATATTGATTATGCAAATTTCATTAAAAATATTGATATTCTAGCTACTTGGGATGACCACGATTATGGATTAAATGATGGTGGAGCTGAATACATCAAAAAAGAAGCGTCTCAGCAATTATTTTTAGATTTTATAGATGTTTCGAAAGATGATGATAGACGAAATCAAAAAGGAGTCTATTTTGCTAAAGAATATACTATAAATAATAAAAATATAAAAATTATTTTATTAGACACTCGTTACTTTAGAACAGCTCTTACACCCGATATTGATTCTGAAAAAAGATACAAACCGACGATTTCTAGTGATGAAACTATGCTAGGTGAGACACAATGGAATTGGTTAGAAAATCAATTGCAAAATTCTAAAGCTTCTTATACGGTTATAGTAAGTAGTATTCAGTTTTTATCTTCTGAACATGGATTCGAAAGCTGGGGAAATATGCCTAATGAAGTAACTAAATTAGAGCATCTAATTAGTTCAACAAATGCAAAAAACGTCATTATTTTATCTGGGGACAGACATCTTTCGGAATTTTCAAAAAAAGAAGTTGCCAATTTAAACTATGCGCTGATTGATTTTACTTCTAGCGGACTAACTCATTCATATACTGATTACAACGACGAACCCAATCAATTTAGAATTGGAGATGTAGTATCTGAAAAAAGTTTTGGACTTTTAAAATTTGATTTTAAAACCAATACTGTATTTATGGAGATTAGGGGTGAAAATAATGTGCTGTTAGCATCCTTTACTCAAATTTATTAATCACCAAATAATTTAAATTGAAAAATACTATATTTGCCCCGATTTTAAAAATAAAGACAAATAAAAATGGCATCAAATAGAACATTTACAATGCTTAAACCTGATTCGGTTGAAAAAGGATACACTGGAGCAATTTTAGAAAAAATTAATGCTGCTKGATTTAGAATTGTAGCAATGAAAAAGACTCAAATGACTGTAGCAGACGCTGAAGAATTTTATGCAATTCATAATGAGCGTCCGTTTTTTGGTGGGCTTGTCCAATTTATGACTCGTGGACCAATAGTGGCGGCTATTTTAGAAAAAGAAAATGCAGTTGAAGATTTTAGAGTGCTAATTGGCGCTACTAACCCGGCAGACGCAGCTGAAGGAACCATCCGTAAATTATATGCAACTTCTATGGGTGAAAATGCAGTTCATGGCTCAGATAGCGATGAAAATGCAGCTATTGAAGGAGCTTTTCATTTTTCAGGAAGAGAACTTTTTTAAGGGTTTTTTAAATAAACTTTAGCTTTAGGCCGATGCAATGCATCGGTTTTTTTATTAGCTTAAAATTAGTTTAGAAATTAACTTTTCTCCTAATTCATCATTCATCATTTTAATTATTTTTTCTTTACCATAGCTCAACTCTTCACGTAAAACGGAAGATTTTAAATTTACCACCAAGGTTTTTCCATTTAACTCAACCTTGTTTGTATAAGAAACAACGCCAGCACCCATTAATTTTGACCAAGCTTCTTTAACTGACAATTGATTCATTCCTTTTGTCAACTTATTTTCTTTCATCACATCCTTCATCAATTCCTGAATAGAATGAAATTCATTTTGACGTTTTACCATTATAATTGAAATATTTTATAGGGTTGTTTTGTAAGTTTTACAACCTGTTCAGTTCTTTCTTTATGTGTGTCACTAATAAATAATTGCCCAAAATCATCATTATTAACTAACGTAATTATTTGGGCCACGCGTATATCATCAAGCTTATCGAAAATATCATCTAATAATAAAATAGGTTTTACGTTAGATTGTTCTTTTATAAAATCAAATTGTGCCAATTTCAATGCAATTAAATACGATTTTTGCTGGCCTTGYGATCCGAATTTTTTAATTGGATATCCATCAATTTCAAATATTAAATCGTCTTTGTGAATTCCCGCACACGTATATTGCAACACTCTATCTCTCTCAATATTTTCTTCCAAAAGTGTTAAAAAATCAACATCTTTTAATTGCGTTTTATATACTAATTCAACACTTTCGCTGCTCGTTGAAATTACGTTATAACGTTTTTTAAATATTGGAATAAATTTTTTCAAAAAGGCAGTACGTTTTTCAAAAATGATACTCCCATAACTTTTTAGTTGCGCATCATAAACTTTCAAATTCAACGCATCAAAAGTTCTATTTACGGCAAAATATTTCAATAAAGAATTACGTTGTACCAAGACCTTATTATACTTTATTAACGCTTGTAAATAGTTAGCATCAGATTGTGAAATTACACTATCAATAAATTTTCTTCGAATATCACTTCCATCSGTAATTAAATCTCTATCTGCAGGAGAAATAATAACTAGCGGCAAATACCCAATATGATCAGAAAATTTTTCATATACTTTACCATTCCGTTTTACTACTTTTTTATTTCCTCGTTTTAAACTACAAACAACAGTATCTATTTTATTATTGATTTGGTACTCCCCTTCGATCATAAAAAACTCTTCTGAGTGTCTAATATTTTGTGTTGCTACAGGATTAAAATAACTTTTAGCAAATGACAAGTAATAAATTGCATCTAAAACGTTGGTTTTTCCAACGCCATTATTTCCAACAAAACAGTTGATTTTTTCCTGAAAATCAAATGATTGTAATTYGAAATTTTTAAAATTAACAAGTGTTACTTTTTGTAAGTGCATCTATTTTATTTRAAAGTTTAAAATTATTGAAAATAAATGGAAATTTTGATATAATTGCATTTTTACTTTCCAATTAAAAAGGCTATTTTTGCGSCTACAAATTATTACAATAAATGGCAACATATAAAAAGACAGGAAGTAAAGCAAAAAAAGGTCAATATAAAACTGAAGCACATTCTACTACAGCTGATGTGTTTAATACATTGGATGAAACAGCCTCAAGATCTGAAAAATTTGTTATTAAAAACCAAAAAACAATATTTATAGTTTTAGGGATAATTGTAATTGTAATTTTAGGGTATTTACCATATCAAAAATATATTAAAGCGCCAAAAGAAAAAGAAGCCGCTAATGAATTAGCTTTCCCAAAAGCCTATTTTGAAGACGCAAATACGAGTACTATTGCAGTAGATTCCTTATTAAATTTAGGATTGAATGGTGCTGATGGAAAATATGGTTTTGTTGATATTTCAAGTCAATATAGTGGCACAAAAGCGGCAAATTTAGCTAATTACTATGCGGGGATTTCTTATTTGAAATTAAAAAATTACAAAGAGGCTATTGAGTATTTGGAAAAATTTTCTTCAGATGATGAACTATTAGGTCCTACTGCTAAAGGAGCAATTGGTGATGCGTTCGCTGATATTAACCAACCTGAAGATGCATTAGACTATTATTTAAAAGCTGCAAATTTACGAGATAATAATTTTTCAAGTCCGCTATTTCTTTTTAAAGCAGGAAATACATCGATGGAATTAGAGAAATTCTCAAAGGCATTAGATATATTCAACAGAATTAAAAATGATTATCCAAATTCTGAAGAAGCAAAAAATATTGARATWTATATWAGTAAAGCAACTTACGCATCCAAAAAATAAGCTGTAATGGCAACAACTAATTTATCTAACTACGATAAAACAACAATCCCAAACGCGAAGAAATTTCGGTTTGGGATTGTTGTTTCAGAATGGAATCCTGATATTACAGAAAACCTATATTTAGGCGCTGAACAAGCACTATTAGAAAATGGTGCAACCAAAAAAAAGATCCTTCGTTGGAATGTTCCAGGAACTTTTGAACTTATTTATGGGTGTAAGCACATGTTAGAAACTCAAAAATTAGATGCGATTATTGCTATTGGAAATGTTATTCAAGGTGAAACAAAACATTTCGATTTTGTCTGYGATGGTGTAACACRAGGCATCAAGGACTTGAATATTAAATATAGTGTTCCCATAATTTTCTGTGTCTTAACCGATAATACTAAGCAACAATCTATAGACCGCTCTGGTGGGAAACACGGTAATAAAGGCATTGAATGTGCTATTGCAGCAATAAAAATGGCTCAACTTAAAAATAATTGAAATTTATAAACAACAAAAAGAAGATTCACTTTTATAGAATTTTCTTCGCAATTTTTTAATTTTCTATGTCTTCAGAAAAATAGAAATCTTCAAAAGTATCTTTTGGAACGAAAATTGTTGATAACTAAGCAGCTCAAAACACGTTAAAAAYTCTTCTATTTTAAGTACCTTTGATAATTATGGGATTTTTAAAGAAACGAACAAATAAAAAATTTGATTACAAACCTAGGTATTATAAAGGTGAAGGAAACCCATACCGAATTGGTCATAAATTTGATGAATACAGGACAACTGTTGGGAGTAATAAAGGACTTAAAGAAAAATTCAAATCAGCTTTCGAAGAATTTGAAGGAACTAAAGATAGAGGCTTTAATAAAACGATCTTAATTATTATTGCTATTTTAATCCTACTATTTTTATATATTATAGACTTCGATTTATCAATCTTTAAGAATCCTCTGTAAATGCCAGATATTATCCAGCTATTACCCGATCATGTTGCAAATCAAATTGCAGCTGGAGAAGTTGTGCAACGGCAGGCTTCAGTGGTAAAAGAATTGCTTGAAAATGCCATTGATGCAGGAGCTACAATCGTAAAGTTAATTCTAAAAGATGCTGGTAAATCTCTWATTCAARTTATTGATAATGGGAATGGAATGAGTCAAACTGATGCCCGATTAAGTTTTGAACGCCATGCAACTTCAAAAATAAAAAAGGCAGAAGATTTATTTAATATACATACCAAAGGTTTTAGAGGCGAAGCCTTAGCATCAATTGCTGCAATTTCACATGTAGATTTAAAAACCAAACAAGAGCATCAAGAATTAGGAACTTTCATAAAAATTGAAGGCAGTACTGTAGTTTCTCAAGAAAATATTTCAACTCCTGTAGGAACATCGGTAGCTGTCAAAAATTTATTCTACAACATTCCTGCCCGAAGAAATTTCTTAAAGTCTAATAGCATTGAAACCCGTCATATTATTAACGAATTTCAACGGGTTGCTTTAGCACATCCTAGTATAACATTTTCATTTTATCATAACGAAAATGAAGTATACAATTTAATTAAAGGTAATTTACGACAACGTATTGTAGCTATATTTGGTAAAAAAACCAATGAAAAATTAGTACCTATAAATGAAGTAACTGATGTACTTGAAATTAATGGTTTTGTCGCAAAGCCTGAATTTGCAAAGAAAAAAAGAGGTGAGCAATTCTTTTTTGTAAATGATCGTTTTATTAAAAACGCCTATTTAAATCACGCAGTTACAAACGCTTTTGAAAGTCTTCTTTCTAGTGGTTATTTTCCTACTTATTTTTTGTATTTAACTGTACCTTCTAAAAGTATAGACATAAWWMTTSRWMCYAMMMAWAMYGWRWTTAMATTWKWWSWWRWAAWWRSMYYSYAWRMWWTWWKKSRTWMTWYKNNATCAARSRTWKSWTWKRAYAMWAYAMTRKWRCTCCAGTTCTCGATTTTAATAGAAGCGCTTCATTAGACGTACCATATGATTTCAAAAATAAGAAATCTGAAACGCCAAGAGTAACAGTTGATCCGAATTTTAATCCTTTTAGAACAGCGGATCAAAAATCAGTACAATGGGAAAGTTTGTATACAGCAATAGATGTTCAAAACATTGAAGTTGAAATAGAAACTACAGATCCTACTTTGTTTTCTGAATCAGCATCCGATGGTAAAACACACCAAATTCATAATAAATATATTGTAAGCAGCATTAAATCGGGGATTGTTTATATCAACCAGCATTTAGCTCATCAACGTATATTATATGAAGAATTTTTAGAAAATATAACCGTTAAAGAAGCAATGAGCCAACAATTGTTGTTTCCGTTGGAAATATCGTTCAATAAAAGTGATATTGAATTAATCAAAGAGATTAAAGAAGATTTAGAAAATGTTGGATTTTTATTTGATAAGATATTGGATGACGCAATTGTTGTAAAAGGAATTCCTACTACAATTATTGAAAGTCAAATCACTATTATTATTGAACAGCTATTGGAAGATATAAAAAATGATGTCCCCAATGTTAGTTTTAGTCAACTTGATGTAATGGCAAAGAGCTTAGCTAAAAGTTTAGCCATTAAAACTGGAGACAAATTAGATTTAAAAGAGCAGGAAGAAATTGTAAACAAATTATTTAGTTGCAAGCAGCCAGATTTATCCCCTTTTGGAAAAACTACTTTTGTAACAATAAATATTGAAGACATTGATAAACTATTTAACAATTAACTATTGTTAATAAATTAAATTATGGGAAGAATTACAGAAGCTGTTAAACATTTAGTTATAATTAATGCAATATTTTTTATTGTTCCACAATTAGCKCCAACTTTAGGATTGCAAAATATGTTTGCTTTGTATTTTCCAGRAAATGAACATTTTGGTTTTTGGCAATTTCTTACGCACATGTTTATGCATGGTGGTTTTACACATATATTGTTTAACATGTATGCATTATGGGCTTTTGGAACACCATTAGAACAAATGTGGGGAAAAAAGAAATTTATATTTTTTTACCTTTCGGCAGGTTTAGGTGCAGGTGTAATATACACACTTGTTAATTATTACCAGTTCAATGGTGTATACGAAGAATTAATTAAAATTGGGTTATCAAGTACTGAAATTCAGARTATYTTRACTACAGGAAGYTATAATGATACGCTRATTAMCATTCCWCARGATAARATGATYGAATTTTAYTCRACATATCATACWCCRGCYGTWGGKGCTTCTGGYGCWGTTTAC
>NVVE01000026.1 GCA_002733285.1 Lutibacter sp.
TTTTTAGCTAAATACAATTTGAAACTATATTTTAGTAAAGTGTTGTATCCAAATCAAATCATCCACTGGATAATTTGAATTTGTATAGCCTAAAATATGCACGCCCATTTCTCCTATTGTTTTGACCAAAATTTTATGAGGCCAAACCAATAAAAAGAATTATGGTTTAATATTCTGATTAACTTTAAACAAATTGTTTGGGTCGAATTTTTGTTTGATTTTAACCAATCTATCATAATTATGCTTAAAACTTGCTTTTATTCGTTCTTGTCCTTCATCCATCATAAAATTAGAATAGGCTCCACCAGAAGAATACGGATGTAAAGCTTCCCAATAATCTTTACACCATTTGGTTATTTTATCAATATTTTTAGCGTCAGGGTCAACACCAATAATTACACCAGCATAATTTGCATCTCTATAAGCCCAAGGTGTATCTTCCGATCCAACTCTGCTGGCTGCTCCACTAATAGGATATAAATGCATTTGAGACAATGGTGTTGGAATGCTTGAGCCAAATTTTAAGTGTTGTGTTCTAACTTCTGAACCTAATTCTTTAAAGAAATCTGCTCTCCAATACCATTGCATACCTGGAATCATCATATCATCGAACATAGTTTGAACAGCAGGATATGGCATTTCTCCAACATGCTCAAATAAAGGTTTCATATCTCGAACTTGTTTAAATACCTTATCAAAATCATTCCTGTTACCTGAATAACACCAAACTATTCCACAGAATTGTTTATTGTGTAAATGCTCTGGAAAAGGTGCTCCTGGAATAATCATAGTTGCAATAAAACCATTTAGTTCATCTGGTGCATTAAGTAAAAACTCATGATACCACTTCATAATCACTTCTGTTTGTTCTATTGGCCATAATGTTGGACCTCCTATTACAGTTTCTACTGGATGGGCTTGGAATTTAAATGATGTTACAACACCAAAATTTCCACCACCACCACGTATTGCCCAAAACAAATCAGTATTTTGATTGGAATTTACGGTTACAAAAGAGCCATCTGCCAACACCATATCTGCTTCTAACAAATTATCAATAGTTAATCCGTATTTTCTTGATAAATGACCAACGCCTCCACCAAGAGTCAATCCTCCAACTCCTGTCGACGAGATTATTCCTGCAGGTATTGCCAAACCAAATGGATGTGTGGCATGGTCTACTTCTCCCCAAAGATTCCCTCCTCCAACTCGTACAGTATTATCAGACGTATCTACACGAACAAATTTAATCCCGGATAAATCTATAACTAACCCTTCATCACATAAACCTAAACCACCGCCATTATGGCCGCCTCCTCTAATAGCTAATAGCAAATTATTCTCTCTTCCAAAGTTCACAGATGCTATTACGTCTGCAACATCTACACACATGGCAAATAGCCCAGGCTTTTTGTCAATCATGCCATTATAAACTTTACGAGTTTCGTTGTAATTTGTATCTGTTGGAAATACTAATTGTCCTCTTAATTGATTTTTAAATGTAGTTATCGCTTCAAAACTTATATCTTTAATTGTTTTCATGTTAGTTGTTTTTATTTTTTTTAGCTATATAAATATCATAAGACCCTATACCATTTGGTCTATTAGAATGAAAGTATAATTCTGAAAAATCTTTGGTTATAGAAGGCATGCCTTCATTAAATTCTGTATTGATAGGTTGCTTTAAATATTGTGGGTTTTCCCATATATTTTTATCTTTATTAAAAGATGCTATCCAAATATCATGTTTTCCTACACCTCCTTCCCTGCTTGACCATATCAAACCTTTTTCGGGTTCAAAGTGCATGTCATGTGCAGAGCTACTTATCTTTAGAGCCACTGGATTTTCAAATGTTTTATGTTTATCGTTCCAAAGTGTGTAATATAAGTCCATGCCTCCTAAACCACCATCACGCCCACTTACAAAATATAATTTTGTTTCTTTTTCATCTATATGAAAGAAAGGACAAGCTTCTAATTTGTTGGTGTTTATAATTGCTCCTAAATTTTTAGCGATACTCCAACTTGTATCTGAAGTAATATCTTGACGATACGACACATACAAATCTGCATCACCATGACCTCCAGCTTTCTCACTTGTAAAATACAGATAATGACCATCATTGGATATGGTAACACTATGATCGCTTGCTGGAGAGTTTATTTGTAAGCCAACATTGATTGGCTCTTGCCATTCATCTTCAGTAGAATATCTGTGAGACACATAAATGTCTAAATCGCCCAAACCATTAGGTCTATCTGAACTAAAGTACAATGTTAAACCATCTGGCATTATCATAGGAAAACCATCAAAATGCTCTGTATTAATGTTCTCATTTAAAATAAGAACTTTTCTGCTTTCTAAATCGGTTTTATTTGAGTTTTGTGAAAAACTCTCTGTTACGCAAATTATTATCGTAATAAGTAATACATAATAGTTTGTTTTCATAATAAGATTATTTATTTGATAAAATTATTTAAAAACTGTATGACAAGATGTAAGTATTGTCTCTATAAATGAAACAATAGTTTCATTAGTTATTTAACTATGGATGTGGGGAGTAGTTTAAATTCTTTTTTAAACACTCTCGTAAAATATGTTGGACTATTAAAGCCCAAATCGTAAGCAATTTCGGCTATTGTTTTTGTTCTATCCTTGACTAAACCTAATGCTCGTTGAAGCCTTAATTTTTGAATAAGTCGACCAGGTGCTGAACCCGTTATTGATTTTATTCTTTTATGAGATTGTGATTTGCTCAAACCAATTGTGGTATTTAATTTTTCAAGGTCAAAATCTGATTTATGCATTTCAGAATTAATAATGCTGAATACATTTTCTATAAACACAAAGTCATTTGTATGTAATACGTTAAGTTTTTCTAAATCAACGTCCATTAAACTTGATTCTTTCTCAATCATTAACTTCGTTTCTAAATCGATGTAAATCGCATTACCGAGACTTATATTATTTAAAACATTAACTCTTATTTTTGCTTCTTCAAAGAGATGTTTACCATTAATATCTACGGGTTTTCCTGTTACTAATGACAGTCTATATTCATAATTATGCTCAATAGTGTTTAACAAATCGGCAATAGCGTTTACACAGAATATGGCGTCTGATGCTAATGTAAAAGAAGCGACGATACTTTTATTAGGTTGTAATGAAATATTACCATTGTACTTATTAATCAATTGATAGACCTTTTTTAGATAATGAGAATTTTTGTCTAAAAAATCAAAAGTGTTCACCATTAAAAGCGTTCTATAGCCTGTATCAATTTTTCCTGATAGCGTATGAGCCAAATCGTTTAAACTTTCACCTTTACCCATATAGTTTCCAAACTCATCATCAGAAACCGAAATAATATTACATGCTGTACCTCCATGTGATTCTCTATGCACGGCATCACAAGATTCTTTATTTGGGCCTGTCATTAAACAAAAAATAGTTTTTTGCTCAATATTTACCCAATATTTAAGTTGCTTTACAGCAAACCTATCTTGTATTGCCAAATCTTTTGTATGTGCTCTTGCCACTTCTTCTACCGAAAAGTTATCATCATTAACTACATGAATATCCATAAATAAAGGCATAGTACAAATTACGTTTATTGAAGCAAATTAATGATTTAATTCCATTCCACACACATTACACTTCCTTCCTTATTGTCAGTTCGTATAATAAGTGTTCCATTAGCATTGTAGAAGAAACTTTTGAAATAAAATTTTTTCAAGAAACTGTAGTGTAAACTTTCGCTTTTATCCAAAGCTCAAGTTACATAACTCAGAACATTATAGAACAAATGTATAATAATTTCTGTATAGCCGTTTTAGGCAAATATTAGTATTTCAAAGAAAATACTAATATTTGCGAACTCCAGAACAAATATAAAGGCTTTGAGTAACTTACACATAATATCAGATATAAATTATTCAACCTCTGAAACTAATTCTATTGTAGTACTTACTCTTAACCTTGCTTTATTATTGATAAAACAAACTTCATTTACATATGAAGCAGGCAAAAAATATYTTCWCTTAATCCTTTTATTTTCATACCTTTACTAACTCAATCCTATGGATTTTCGTTGGAAACACCTATAAATAGCAACCCTATATTTTATACCTCGATTTACACGAATTGATTGACTCATTTCAAAAATAAAAGGTATTAAACTTAGATCCCGCTAGATACTGAAACAATCCCGATAGTCAACRGGACAGCACAGGCAACRGGATTAATTCGGCTATCCACGCCAAAAAGCGTGGCGTCTCACGAATAAAACAAATGCCCATAATTCTAAAATGAAAATAAACTAATTAATCTATATATATATCATGGGAAATCACATTTATAAAAAAGTTGAAATTGTTGGAACTTCAGAAAAATCAAGTGATGATGCAATACGCAATGCTTTAACTAAAGCTTCTAGCTCAATTCAAAAATTGAGATGGTTTGAAGTAATAGAGACGAGAGGTTCGATTAATGAAGGGGTTATTGAAAGATGGCAAGTAACTGTAAAAGTAGGATTTACAATGAACGATTGATAAAAACTCTTTTATGGTAACATCTTAAACCATACAAAAAAACGCTATATGGCTGCGGCTGTAAGTATTTTTTTTGTATCCTATTTAAAGACATAATAAGCACTTTAGTTTAGTCCAAACTTGAAAGTTCAGCACGCTCACAAGGCTACTAAACATATACAAATCGCTGTTCAACGTACAACACAATAATAAAATGAGATAACAATTTATACCCTCTAATCTAAAAGAATAGAAATAATGAATGATTTAATAAATAAGAACTGCGTGCCATGTCAGGGAGGAATTCCACCTCTCACAGCAGAAGAAATAAAACACTATCTCCATAAAGATAAAGATTGGCATGTCATTGACAACCATCATTTAGAAAAAATATTTTTATTCCCTGATTTCAAATCAGCGCTTTCTTTTGTCAATAAAGTAAGTGAATTAGCRGAACAGGAAAACCACCATCCCAATATATGTTTTACTTGGGGAAAAGTTGATATTACTATATGGACGCATAAAATTAATGGACTGCATGACAATGATTTTATTATGGCATCTAAGGTTGATGAACTGTGATACTATAACTTCTTTGTGGTTTTTACATGCAAAATATTGAAAGTATAATGAATACTAAGATCAATAAAGCGGTTATCGCACTGATAAAAAAGAGCGTTTAGGAGAAACTAAAAACAAAAAATTAATAGATAATATTATGGCAAAAAGTAAGGACTCACGGAAAAACGTTAAAAAAGAAGCTGCTAAAACCCCAAAAGAAAAAAAAGCAGAAAAGAGGCTTAAGAAATCTAAAAAAGATTAATCGCGACTAAACTAAAACCATTCCAAGTTTTTTAATCACAACGGATTTGATAATTTAAAATGGATAGATTTTTATCACGAGATGCTAAAGCTACAAACTACAACTTCACATAAAAAAACACAATAGAAGTGATAGCAAAACACAAAACAGCTAGTAAAGAAGACCCTATTCTTTTAATATTTGGAAAATAGTCATCTCCATTATTACAACAGGTCTTATAAGGTTCGCCAGCATATGACTTTATATAATTGGATAGCTTATAATACTATTTTATTGATTGTCAGTAATATAAGTAGACAAAAAATTGTGTAGATTTGTTATTTATGGACTTATAAAATTAATCAATTATGGAAAATAATAATGATCTAAGTAAGTGCCCCTTTTTGGGTGGAACTAAAAAGCAGAGTGCTGGTGGTGGAACGGCTAACCATGACTGGTGGCCTAATCAATTAAAATTAAACATTCTTCGTCAAAATTCAGCCAAATCGGATCCCATGGGAAAAACTTTTGACTATGCTAAAGAGTTCAATAGCCTTGACCTTAATTCTATTAAGAAAGATATCTTCGATTTAATGACTACATCTCAAGACTGGTGGCCCGCTGACTTTGGTCATTATGGCCCCTTTTTTATTCGTATGGCATGGCACAGTGCTGGCACATACCGAATCGCTGATGGTCGTGGAGGTGCAGGTTCTGGAAACCAACGTTTTGCCCCGCTTAATAGTTGGCCAGACAATGTAAACTTGGACAAGGCACGTTTATTATTATGGCCCATCAAAAAGAAATATGGAAAGAAAATATCCTGGGCCGATTTAATGATACTCGCCGGGAACTGTGCTCTGGAGTCGATGAATTTCAAAACCTTTGGTTTTGCTGGAGGACGTGAAGATGTATGGGARCCWGAACAAGATATCTATTGGGGTTCTGAAACCGAATGGTTAGGAGACAAACGTTACACTGGGGATCGCGAACTCGAGAATCCACTTGGTGCGGTACAAATGGGATTGATCTATGTGAATCCAGAAGGACCGAATGGAACCCCTGATCCTTTAGCCGCTGCGTATGATATTAGAGAGACTTTTGGACGAATGGCGATGAATGATGAAGAAACTGTTGCACTGATTGCTGGTGGACATACCTTTGGTAAAACTCATGGTGCTGCAGATCCAGACCTATATGTAGAACTAAAACCTGCGGCAGCCAGCATAGAAGAACAAGGCCTTGGTTGGAAAAACAACTACGGTACAGGAAGTGGTGGCGATACAATTTCCAGTGGTTTGGAAGGAACATGGACCACAACACCCACAAAATGGAGCAATAATTTCTTTGAAAATCTATTTGGTTATGAGTGGGAATTAACAAAGAGTCCAGCAGGTGCGCACCAATGGAAACCAAAAGGGCGCGCAGGTATAGGAACCGTACCAGATGCGCATGACCCTTCAAAAAGTCATACTCCAATTATGCTTACTACAGATATTTCTTTGADAGAAGACCCTGCCTATBWDAAAATTTCAAGACATTTHTDTGAGAATCCAAACGAAYTTGCAGACGCTTTCGCTCGTGCCTGGTACAAACTCACCCATCGTGATATGGGGCCAATCACTCGCTATCTTGGACCAGAAGTCCCAAAGGAAGCACTGATCTGGCAAGACCCTATTCCAACCCTAACACATTCATTAATTGATGATCAGGACATTGCTTCACTAAAAAGTAAGATCCTCACTTCAGGATTGTCTGTATCTCAATTAGTGTCTACCGCTTGGGCTTCCGCAGCAACTTTCCGTGGATCAGATAAACGTGGAGGTGCTAATGGTGCTCGTATTCAACTTGCACCTCAGAAAGATTGGGTAGTAAATAACCCAACTGAATTATCGAAAATAATCGTATCTCTGGAGGCTGTTCAAAAAGAATTTAACAACGCCCAAACTGATGACAAGTTAGTTTCACTAGCAGACCTAATTGTTTTAGGAGGTTCTGTAGGTATTGAACAGGCAGCGAAAAATTCGGGTCACGATGTGACAGTACCTTTTACCCCCGGGCGTACAGATGCTTTACAAGAACAAACCGATATTGAATCGTTTGCTGCGTTGGAACCTTTAGCTGATGGTTTTCGAAACTTTATGAAAGGGAATCACCCTACATCAGCAGAAGAATTTTTAGTTGACAAAGCACAACTGTTAACACTTTCKGCACCTGAGATGACCGTATTAATTGGTGGTATGCGTGTGCTTCATACCAACTTTGACCATTCTAATCATGGAGTCTTCACCAATAAGCCGGAAACACTTAGCAATGACTTTTTTGTTAACCTGCTAGATTTTGGAACCACTTGGAAGTCTACTACAGATGATGGACTTGTATTTGAAGGACGAGATCGTAAAACGGGAGATCTAAAGTGGACAGGAACGCGTGCCGACCTTATCTTCGGTTCTAATTCAGAGCTACGTGCACTCGCTGAAGTTTACGCTTATGAAGATGCACAAGAACAATTTGTACAAGACTTTGTAAAGGCTTGGTCTAAAGTAATGAACCTTGACCGTTTCGATTTGAATTAAAACAGTACTGTCTGTTAGTATCCTTATAAAACATAAAGAGGTGGTCTATTAAAGGCCTCCTCTTTTATAGTTAATTGTCAAATGATCGTTTCTCCTTTCGAATAGTTCATCATGTCTAATAATAGATCAATAATATTTTCAGATTTGGTTTTCTTTAATTTTTTATACCTACAAAATAATACCAATCCTGTTTCAACGGTATAAGCAAAAATACCAACAATACGATTCTCAGGTAGGGCTATTATCTTGATCTGATTAATAGTTGTTCCCATACCGTCACTAAAAGAACATTTCATTTTCCATGAAATATTCTTATGATCCTTTGAAAATTTATTCAATAAATTCAATATTATTGTTCGCTCATTCATCACATCAAGTAAGTTAAGCAATTATACATTCTCATCAAAACCCTAAATATGTTATTTAACTAACTGTCAACACTATATTGTTTTGTATATTAGAAACTAACCATTTATATAGATTTTTTCATCCTGTTTTAATTAAGGAGATATTAAATTTATATCATAATTCCAAACCAACAAATTCCGGTCAAATCATTTTCACTTCTCATGAATCTCACTTACTTGATTTAGATTCATTTAGACAGGATGAAATTTGGTTTTGTGAAAAACCAGATGATGGCTCAATTAAAATATATTCCTTAAGCGATTTTAAGCCAAGATTTGATAAAGATATTAGAACTGGTTATATCAAAGGAAAATTTAGTGAGATCGCTTTTCTTAGAGATTTTTCAAAATTAACTCTTTAAAAGAAGTGATATGCGAAGAGATTCAGATAAAAGAGCTAAACCAAGTAGAGATATAAAAATTTCACCGTCTAAATTAATTTATGACCATTTAAATACTTTAATTGTGTCAATATTTATTTTAATTATTATTATTATTATTATTATTATTTGGGTCTGTCCAATTGAGATATCTGAAGAAAACAATTCCATTTTAGGTCATTTAGTAACTGGAGGGTTTGGTTACGTAATAGGATCAAATACTAAATAATCGAGCAATTTAAGCATATATTTAAAAGCCATTTCACACACATTTTACTCCGCTCCTATCGTCACTTCATAAAAAGTGTTCCATTACATTCGTGAAAGAAACTTTTGAGAAGATTTTTTTTAGAATAAACAGATATTAAACTTCGCTTTTACCAAAGCAAAGTAACATAACGCAGAACATTATAGAACATTTTATAAATAGGTTTATCCTGTGGATGAAGCTATTTATAACACAGGTGGCGCGTTGGAAATTATGTTGTTTAGTACTACACATTTCTATTTATAAAAAAAATGATAGCTATAATTCTACATTATGTAAAATGGAAACAAGAAATAAAGCTGGCTCACTAAAAACGAATTGAAACTCTTTATTGCTTTAAAAAAGAGGAACCATCGGTTCCGAATAAATAACTATCGCTTTGAATAGAATATATTTTGTCATTCAATGTTTTGTCAAATAGGACTGCTATACTTATTGATGTATTATTATTTATAAAAAAGGAATATGCATTTACTGAAACATCTTCATTAAAAATTGCGTTGTTTCCTTCAATTATATCAGAGTAATCATATATACTGCCATCCAAGTATTCTAAAACAACATTGTCATTGCTGATAATATATTTATAAATAAGCTCAGTATTAGATTCGTTAATCCAAGTTCCAATTAASCAATCAGGAGGAGATAAAAGACCAATTTTAGTATTAGAGTCATCATCTGAACTACAAGATAAAAGAACTAAAAAACACAAACTGAAAGTAATTCCTTTTTTCATAAAAAATTATTTTAAAATGGATAAAAAATTAAATTAGTGAGATTACAATTATCATACCGTAATATAGTGTCAGAAAAAAGTGAACTCTTAAAGGGTTAAATCTTAGAGATAGGTATTATATTAAAGGAAATACGGAGTATTCATTAACTCTATAAAAAAAATAAGAATAGCGTGAACTAAATTACGGCTTTAAACTATAGATTCTATTCGACACCTATCATTACTCACAACTAATTTATTTGAAAAAGTGGTGTTCATGATCGCTTCGTAGTTCCACATTATGTAATCCCAGAATGCTAATAGTTTCTAAATAACATATAGAACTTGGGTCATTTGACATCCGTATTTTTTCTTCGTATAAAATGAACATTCTGTACATTTATTTTTCAAATATGAGATTCTAAGTAATTGGCAATTTAACATCNTWTGNCTKTMATTAAAATTCTCGTTATAAAAGCTAACAGAAACTTTTCGTTTGCATTTCGCAACAGTAAAAATTCATCTAAAAGCAACTTGATATATTAAGAATATCTTCTAGAATAATAATCTTAATCTCTCAATTGTTCAAATTTGGCTTGTATTCTGTTAATTGAATTAGAGCTCACTCCACATTCTTTTGCTATAATGAGCCATTGAGATAAAGACTCATGGACTTCTTCAATAATTTCATTTGGCCTAGCAATACTGAATTCTTGGGCTAAATTTTTAATATTATTTCTTCCTGGATTAGCGCCTTCTCCATCAACTGTAGTGCTATGTTCATCAATTGAAGTAGATGAATAAGTTAAATCGTAGGCTGGAGCTAAAGACCATTTACCAGAGTCATCCATTAACCATGAGAAGTTTTTTGAATGATCATCTCTATTGTGACTATAGATATTAAAAGCCGCTAGTTGTAACACTTTCTTGCGAGCAGATGCAGAATTTTCTAGCGTATATGCAGCATCTATAATATGTCCATAGTCAATACTACTCATACGGAAGTTATCGTGTGTAAGACCTGCCATTGAATGCATATGAATTCGATTATTTCCACTTCTGTCAAAACGTTTGGTTGCGAAAACCTGCTGACCAGTAGCACTTTCAAGTAGTCTACATTCACTCATTTCAATATTTGCTGCTAATGCCATTTTATAGTAAGCGTATTCGATGTTGGCAATATCGGTTGGATCTTCAGAACTAGGGAACTTAATAATCCAATGTTCAAATTCTTTCGGAAGAATATTATAACCATGCATTAATTCATCTGTATTTGGGTTATAACCTACATTTGCTTTAGGTCTTGCTCCACCTGATGAACCTCCTAAAGACATAAGTTCCTCAATAACTTCAGTACTAGTTCCATGATAGACTTCATCAATTACTGTCTTCAATCGATCAATATCAATTTTATCACTGAACTTCTCCTCGTTCTTAATTGCGGGACTATATATTAGCGCACCTTTACCTGAGTTACCTATATAAGCCAGTTGATCAAGCATATTAATATCTTTCAATGATAGCCCTTGCTTTTCTAGGGAACGATTCAATAAGAGCCTACCCCAGCCATCTGGAAGCGAATCGTCAAATACTCCAAATATTCCATGAAAAGGGTCTGGCTTAGCTATTTGAATACTATTATTGAATCGTAACTTTATTGGAGATAGGTTCAACCCTAGCGTTAAAAATTCATCGTTATATTTGAAATGAACCAACCTATTATCCAATAGTAATTTCCCTACTTCAATTTCATTTCCTGAAAACTGAATGGAAACATTAATTCGCTTTCTTCTTTCACTTTTTATGTTAAGAGTTGACTTCTTCATCTTTAATCAGATTCAAATAGTTGTTTAATTCGCTGGCTTTCTTTAGGTGGAAGAAGAATATTTTCAAACTCAGAAAGCCTTCTTAAGGATTCGGCAATTTTAAGGAGCGATTCAAATGATATTTGGCCTGATCTTTCAAACCTTTTAATACTTCCATAAGAAACGTCAGATTTCTCAGCTAAATCTAGCTGTGTCCAACCCTGCTCTTTTCTTACTATAGCAACATTCTGAGCAATAGCTATCAAAATATCAGAAGGCACTTTATGTACACTATACTTTCCCATAATAGATAATATATTATCCAAATATACATAATATATATAAAATAGACAATATATTATCCGTTTAATATTTAATTATATAACATAGAAATTGAGATTAATGAACTTCTGCTCAAGAATGCGTTGCATTTCTTGTGGATTGGTACCAGCATATAAAATTAAAAAAAATAAATTTCTAAACACCTGTTATATTAATGTTTCAATTAATCTTTCAACATCTTTTGTTAGATGATCAAATTCATTTCTAAATGATTTTTCATCCTTTATTTCATTTATTGGTGTAATACCTTTGATGCTTTTAAGACTTGGCAATATTTGATTATACTCTTTAGGAAATATTTTTAATAAAACATTTTTAGTAATGTAAATACAGCCTAATAAGAGTTTATAATCAAAAAATGAATTAGGACAATTAAGATTCCTAGATAAATTAAATATTGCGAGAGAATTATCTTCCTTTTTTATTCTATGATTATGAGCAATAATATTATTTCTATACTTCCTCATATCTTCCCATTTGTTGATTCTATCAATTACTGGTTTTGTGATTTTGCGAAGAGTAATAATTCTTGACTCTTGTTCTTCTTTAATTAATTTTCCAAAGAAATGCCATTCATCCAAGTATGAGAATGAAGTTATAATAATTTGACTTGTCAGGTTGAGCCTGTCGAAACCAACATTGATTATCAAAGCGATAAAATATTTCGACAAGCTCAATATGACTGATACTTTACTTTTTAGATAACCCGTTTTTTGTATCCAAAATCTAATATAAAATCGATTAAATGTAAAAATTTATCGATTAAGGGTTGTTTTTTGAAATCTTTTTCTATTTTTGTTATAACCCAAATTTACAATAACATGAAAAAGATAATAGTATTACTATTGCTGTGTATTACAACGCAGATTACTAAAGCGCAAGAGCTAGAAAGTATATTACTAGCAGCAGACGAT
>NVVE01000015.1 GCA_002733285.1 Lutibacter sp.
GCTATCGCAAAATCAGGGAAACCTTATGATGAGAATTTTGTGTCAAAATTAAGTTAAAAAGACTTGGATTTTAACTCAGTTCTTTGTTGTAGGTAGTTTTATTTTTCAATTTCGTTCAAATGTTCAATTAATTTAGTCACAGGTGTTACAATTGCGATTCCCGTGTTAACCCTATCAGATCCTGAAGGTGTATCTTCAATTATTTCGTCAATTTCAGTAGTGTTAATATCATAATGACCATATATCATTCCTAACAGGAAATAAATTGCACCTGAAGTGCTCTGCTTAATCTGACCTTCAATATGCCTGTGTAAACCAAGATTAACATACACTGGGGAACCTGAAAGTCCGCCAATCGATCTGGCCTCAATTAAATAGCCATCCATTAAATGGTTACGAGTTTGAATTTTTTCATTTGGGARGGCTGAAATATTTCCGACTCTGACGATAGGAATATTATTTAGATTCCCGTGATGGTGTTTAAATAAACCAGTGATAAATACTTCGTCACCTTCCTCTATTTGTTGTTGTTCTTTAACATCATTTGTCATTGAGCCGGAAAGGGGATAAAACTTTTGGTCAATCTCCTGTGGAAATCCAAGCTTGATAGTCGCAACATCAACATTTTCGTCCGAGTGGTATTTCCAGTCATTCATTTCTGTTTTAAACCAAGTGGCATTTCCATTGACCATGTTAAGTCTTAAATAGACCTCTTCAAGCCCCTTTGATTTTATTCCTTCAATAACGTGCCTCGCGGTAACACCATACTTCAAATTTGAAGCATTGTCATCTCTATGAATAAAATAGATCGAACCTGCCATTCTAAAAGTGCCATCAGCCATTCTCAAGCCAACAAAAGCGACACATGTTTTTATTCCTTCTGGTATCTTCATTTTGTTTAATTACCTACAACTTGTTATATAAAAACAAAAAATACTGGTTATCATCTTAATTTCATGGATAAAACAACTTTCATCATTCTTCTCAAKCCYCAAAAATATGTTAGATTATTCAGCATTTTTTTAATTCAATCAAATATAAGCATTTAGCTGTTAAAAAAGTAACAACATGATATTTTATAATCATTATAAATATCTTCAATTCAGTCTAATACAGCATGATTGCTGTTTCAATTTTAGTTTAAATGTAAGCATAAATTTTATGAGGTGTTAGCATATTTTACTTGCAATTTTGATAAATCTATCGGAAATATAAAATTATATTCCTAATAGATTTATCAATATATAATTCAAGTTATGGTAAACTTCCTGAAGCTGTTGCTATTACATAACTTCCAGAGCTAGTAGCTTGTTCTATTATTTCTCCTTGATAATAAATTTTGGCACTTATATTTGCATTTTCATTATCTGCTTGTGCTGATATATATACAAAATCGCCTTGATTTCCTTCAAAAGAAATCGACCAGCTATCAGAAGTTATGGTTGCTTGTTCCGTATTTCCGCTGCTATTTTGATATGTTATATCAAAACCATTCGGGCTGCTTGTCACTTCGTACCTCACAGTTCCGCTGAGTTCTTCTTTTTCGCAAGAGGTTAAAATTGATCCAATAAATATTATTGAAATAATCAATAAATTAATTTTTCTCATAGTTCTTTTCTTTTTTCCTACTCATAAGGTTTTTCGGTTTCACCCCGTTTTTTTCGATGGGTTCTGGGCTCCATTTTTCAANTTTTTTTTGGTTTGCTTGTAACGGTTTRGGGTTAYGATTTSKKYGMSTRAAAWMYSKKAGNATTTTYCGRYWGNAGNAAATCRKKTTAAATATATAAAATGTTTGTCGTTTTGTGAATATAAGTAGCAATKAATTATACCCATTGTTAGCAAAAGTTTTTACCATTTGTCTAATTTTTCATCTACTTTTTCAATATTTGTTATTATTTCAGGAAGTTTTTTGTTTATTTTTTTTATCCACTTTTTCTTAAAACTTCTCATTCCCTCTAAAGGGTTACTTCCATTTTTGTCAGTCAACTTAAAGTTTGTTATTGTCAATCTATATTTTCCTTCTTTAAAATCTATTTTTACGCTGTAATGTATTTCAACAGTTGCAAATCCTCCAACTAAATGATTAGTGAATCCTTTTCCATTAATTGAATTTTCGTTATTCTCAATATTTTCTAAATTGATTTGTTTAAATCTTTGAGTGAATTTTTCCTGTATTTTTCTGTCGTTGGTTTCTACAATTTTTGAGAACTCATAAAAATTAGTAGATTCATTCAGCAATAGTTCTTGAGCAGATACATTCAGTACAGTTATAAAAATCAATAATTTGATGATGTTTTCCATAATAATTTATTTCTTTAATATTCTATGTATGTGGTTTTTAATTTTTGCTAACGACGTGGATATGTTTTGTCGCGGTTGTGAAGCAATACAAACTTTTTCAGTTTGATGTTGCGATAACAAAAAAGCACTAAACAATAAAAAGAGCCATTTCGCAGCAATGAATTATACATATTGTTGGCAGTTGGCTTTTCCAATAATCTTATTTTATTTTAAATCTTTCTCGTTGATCTTTAAAACTCATCAAAGATTCTGGTTTATGCAAAGATTTTATTTCGTCAGTATTATTGATAATCTGAATTATCATATAGTCTGGGTTTGTACCAGCTATCAAATATTGTTCGTATAAAACAGATGCCCCAAGTTCATTTTTGGTTCTATATTTTAATAAATAAGTATATGAAATTATTTCGTTATCATTTTTTTTAATCTTTAATTTACCATACAAATCAATGTTCTGATTTTCAATATCTTTATTGTTTTTTTTAAGCTCAATTATTCTGTCTTTTTTTGAATTAACAGAATTGTAAAATTTTATTGATTTAATATTCCTAATAATCTTTTTGTTGTTCAGTTGAATTAGTGTTTTCATGCTATCTTTTTTAGATACAGAATCAATAAGTTCTAGATTTACAAATTCATAAGAGTTAGGATCATTCAAATTATTTTTTAAGAAATCAAATGTTTGTTTTTTAATAATTTCTTTTTTTGTTAAATTCTTATCGCAAGAAATTAAAGAAAAAATAATTAATAGTAAAGTTAAATATTTCATAGTTTTAATTTTAGTTAATCTAATTCAGATAAAGAATCTGTCTTGCTTACTGCCAACGAGTTTGAATATGATTTGTGCGACTGGGAAATCGGAGATTTTTCGGTTGTAGCAAATCGTTTGTTGAATGTTTGTCGGTTTAAATTTAGTTTAAATGTAAGCATAAATTATATGCAGTGTTGTGTGTAGTTATTTGTCTTCATTTCGAATATGTTTAAATTCTTCCAAAAATTTTTCAAATTCTTGTTCATTATTTCGTTTTTTCTTAAGATTGTTTAATATCAGTTCGTTTTCAGCATCTTCCATTTCTTTTGTGACAGCTAAATCAATCATTTTAAAAGCTTGTGATAATTTATCTGTTAAAACAATTTTCCTCCTGTTACTTATCCGTTCCTTGAATTCTTGAAGTAGATAATCATTAAGAAATAATTGATTATTATATGTAGCTCCGAAATCAGAATCTCTTGTGACTATTATAATATGTTTTTTACTTTTTTCAGCACAATTTATAATCCATTCCCAATTTATAGCATCACCTATTGAATTGTCATCTTTTTTTCTTGGTGGGTAGCCTAAGATAAATCTTTTTTTTGCCAAATTTCTTATAGAGAATCTAATCTTATTATTTCTATTTAAATTCCATTTAGACGTTGTTTTAAATAACCGTTGGAGAGTCTGATAAACAATATCATTAGAACCGGGTTCTTGTAAAATATTTATAATTCGATCTCTTAATTTAATTTGTTGTTTTTTTATTTCCTTTTTACAATCACGAATTATTTTGATTGGTTGTGAATTTTGTAAAAGAGCAGGAGGTGATAAAGAATTCCAATTTGGAGTTTTAATTTGTCCAATTGAATCTAGAATTACTCGTTGTCGATTCTTTTTATATTCCATTTCAACTTGACTTCCAACTATTATTCTTTGATGATTCTTATCAATTAAATCCAAATATGATAATTTAACATCTGAGCTTCTAATTCTGTAAAAATCGAGTAAAATATTTGTATCAATAAATATTAAGGCGTCAAGATTATTCATAATAGCAGTTTTTTTTAATTACACACAACTTATTATATCAAAACAAAAAATACCATTTATCAATTTGTTTTTATGGATAAAACAACTTTCATAATTATTATCAATCCTCCAAAAAATTATGTTAGATTATTCAGCATTTTTTTAATTCAATCAAATATAAGCATTTAGCAGTTAAAATAGTAACAACATGATATTTTATAATCATTATAAATATCTTCAATTCAGTCTAATACAGCATGAATGCTGTGGCTATTTTTAAATATTTTTGTAATTAAAATTCGTATATAATTATTGGGAACAACAAAAAAGCTTCAATTATTTTTTTAAGTTTTATTAACTTAATGCTTTAAATTGGTTTTTTTAATTCTGATAAATTGTCTTTTTGATTTTTTATAACTTCATCTATTCTAAGCATCCAAGCTCCAAACAATCTAACAACAAAAATTACTCCTACTATTAAACCAAGTGTGATAATTATTTCCATATTATATTTTTTATTGTTTTAATAATCCAAATTTATACTGATTTAAAAACAAAACCTTACGGATTCCCGTAAGGTTCAGATTTATTGTTTCTTTTTCTTTTTTAGCAAATTCCCTGTTGTAATTTTATGTAATTTAACTTGTATGACATTCGCTAGAGCAGAAATAACAGCCATTAACTTGTGAATAATGATTTTTAGCTTTTAGAACGGCACTTTTACAATTAGAATGTTTCTCTAAATCGGTTCTATTTTCTGGTTTAGGGAGCCAAGAACAATCTTCGTTATGAACTTCGTGATCACCATTGGATTGAGCATTATCATTTACAAAATACTTTTGCATAACATTAGTTTTAAAATTTAACACTTCAAAACTACCTTCCTAAAAACAAAAAACTCTACGGGTTTCCGTAAGGCAATAAAATAAGGTGTAATTATTTTAAATTAGCCCCAAATCTTTGGCTATTGAGACCAAATGTGCTGGGTTATTTGCGTTGAAGTGTTCTTTTAAAAATTTTAACCTTTTTTCAATAGCGCTGATACTTCTAGGTGTCCAATTTTTTTCTTTTAGTTTGCTGCTAATTTGTTCTTGTAAAAAACCATTTGAAAGGCAGGTTATAAGGAAAATATCGTAATCGGTTATTTCAACAGCTTCACTTTGAGATAAAGCACTTGCCACATGAGGAGAAATATAATAACTAGTAGAATTATATATTTTCTTTAGGGCTCTTTTTAACTCGCTCAATCCTTCCCGGCTTTTCCAAACATAACCGTTGATATGGTGTTCCTTAAAAAGTGTTTGAACYCTATATGTTTTATCTTCTACWGARAAAACAATTATTTTTAGATCAGGAAATTCTTTTCTAACTTCTTTTATAAGTTCATCACCTGAWGTAATTTTTTGTTCYCTACCATCTTTRTCAAAAGATARRTCRCTTATTAGCAAATCAAAAGGAGCATTATCYAATCGACCYCTTTTAAGTTTTARCAATGCTTCATCACAATATTGTACATCATSWATTTGTTGTATCCCCAATTTCATAAGYTCRGTCTTTATTCCACTATTWATAAAGTCCATRTCTTCAGCAATCAATATTTTTTGAAACATATTTCTATTTTTTAAAGCAGATGAAAATTTTAAATCCTTTGTTTAGTCCTGTTTCAAAAGTAATAGTTCCGTGTATTGATTTAATACGGGTTTCCACATAGGTAAGTCCACTTTTTAAAATGAGTTTTTCAGGGTCTACTCCAATACCATTATCGGAGTAATTAATAAGGCATTTATTGTTTTTATTTTCAAAAGAAATGGCAACCAAGGAAGCGTTGCTATGCTTTCTCATATTCACCATAATTTCTTGCAGTATTCTATAGATTTCTATTTGTTTATCTTCTGTTGTTTCTGATAATCCAACTTTATGAATATTCTTTATGATGATGGTAGTTTGTTCATTTTTAAAACTTGCAAGCATGTTTTTTAAGTAAGCATCAAAATTCTCCCCAGTTTCTATCGTGTTGTTTTCATGAGAGATATTACGGGTAAGGAGATACACTTTTTCTAAGTCGTCTAAAATTTGAGTTTGTGGATTGTTAGTATATTGAATTTTATTCATAATATTTACAAYWTYRTYTKYAMYTWYRTSMTGRRTWTTNTTTAGYWWTAYKKSYSWYTKTTTTRWWKAMWTMYYMTCRWTTWWYYARRYWRRATYTWKSTKWWYRWYARTAAACAAAAATTAACAATCCAAYTACTACTGATCCACTTGAAATAGCACCAATAATAGTTCTAGTTTTTTCTTTTTCTAGTTCTATTTTTTTTGCTGAAGCCACTATTTTTAAGTTTAAAATATCTCTACGATTTTGTTCGCTATCATATTTTATTTTCGCAAATTGATTTTTAGCTTTTGAATTTGACTTATTAAGGCTGTCATTAATTTTTACATAGGTAGTATAATATTCTTTCACTTTAGAAGGGTTATCTAATTTTATAAGACTTTGTAGTGCTTCTAATTGATCTTGGGTGCTTTTTTGAATAGTTGCTATATCATACATTTTGGAAGCATAAGAAAGAGCAACCTTAGGATTTACGTTTTCAAAATACTTTGAAAGATGAGCATAACTGGCAATTAAGCCATATAAATCATTTTCTTGTAACCGCATTTCCAAAGCTTTTTCTAATTCGGGAAGCACATTTTCTTTCTTTTTTGCCAACCATTTAGTATAGGCTAGATTGTCAATAATCCGAGCTTTTGTTTCAAAATCGATAATGGTATCTTTTGCTAAGCTGTCTAAAATCTTTATCGATGTATTATAATCACCTAAATCTCTATAGGTATTGGCTATGTTATTTTTGTAAATTATTTTGTTTATTTTTATAGAGGTTAAATCAATCGCCTTTTTATAAAATATTAATGCATCTTTTAGTTGACCCTGTTCTTTTGAAGAAATTGCCCAGTTATTATAAACACTAGCTGAGGAATTAGGGTTTTTGACGCTCAAATATTTCAAAGCTAATGAGCCCGTATATTCACTTGAAATATAATCTCCATTAGATTTCTCAATAATAGCCATCCCTAGTAGGTTATTACCATTTGTAATACTATCAGAATATTTTAAATACTCATCTTTAATCAAATTATAATAATAATAAGCACTATCATTTTGTTGGTTCCTACCATAATAATATGCCAGTTTAGAGTAAGATCTTCCAATGAATACGGAATCATTCTTTTCCATTGCTTTTTGCAATAATTTCTTTGAAGTATAAATGGCACTATCATATTGTTTTAAGTTTCCTAAAAAATAAATTTTATACTCCAGTATTTCTGAAATTCTTGAGTCTAATTTATGGTTTTTTATTTTTTGCAAAGCCTTATTTGCGTTATTTACACGAGTTTTAAAATCATAAATTTCATCTTTCATTTTAAGAATAAATACATCTACCGAATCAATTATTGGTTTTTCTTCTTTTTTTTCTACCACATTTTTATTACATGAATGAAATAAAAATAGATGGTAAATACAAAAAAAGAGGAATGCAAYTTTKAWWWSTTTCATTCCYCTAAATTAAKRTAAWWGAAYYAAWYNATTAACTAATTAATTTTAATTTCCACCTGGTGGTGGTGGCGGTGGAGGCGTATCCCCATCTTCACCACCCGTTCCATATAATTTCAATTCCGTTTGATATGTATCTAAATCATGATCATCATCATTTGAACAAGAAATCAGCGTTCCATTCATAAATAAAATTCCTAATACTATTAATACTTTTTTCATTTTTTGTGTTTTTAAAAATTAGGCATAAGTGTTACTTTCCGAGTTTTTACTCAGCATTTTTGCTTAACAGCAACACATTATATGTTGAAGAGACTTTCTCCTCGATTTGGGAAGTATGAAGTTTAAAAACAGTGCAGATGAACAGCTTCCCAAAACGGTTGTCTTTCCTGTTTTAACGCTTCATTTAGAATCAGCTTTTGTACATTCTTAATTTGTACTTAATTAAGTTTTTGACTAACTCTTGCACAAAGATTAGAAGAGATTTTGATAAACACATGGAAAAAACATGGGCAATAAGAGGAAAAGATTGTTCAATGGGAATGGAAAATATTTTCCATCTTTTAGCTAAATTATTTATAACTTTGGATAACTAACCCGCCAACTAACCATGTTAAAAAAATTACTAGTTAAATTATTTGACAAGCTTGAAAGAGAGAGAGATAATGATAAAAAAACAAAAAATGGGAATGCCATTTATTTTGTGGAAAGAATATTGGAAGAAAGATTTGGAAAACCAACTTATATTAGTTCAAGGGCAATAAAAGGCTATTATGATAAGTATGTAGAAGGAAAGGAAAACAATTCTGGTGAGCCAAGTTCTGAATTGAAAGATTTAATAGCKAAATATTTAGGGTTTAAAGATTTTTTGGATTTTGAGAATACTAATTCTTCTGAAATAAATACAGGAAGAATTGGACCAGTAGTGGAACAAAATTTTAAATGGTTTGTTTTAGGCTTTTTATCAATAATTTTAATTCCCGCACTATATTATAGTGGAGTATTTAGAAGTGAAGATTGCGTTGTTTGGAAAGTTGATCATTATGTGATCATAGAATGCGAAGGCAAACTTCCGAATCCAATCTTAATGGATTTAAATATTGAAAAATTTAAAAAGTTAAAGGTATCTGATACCACAACCTTTTTTAAAGAAGGAAAACCTATAGTTTGGTATGGAAAATCTAATAAAGGAGAGATTGAATATTTTAATTCAAGAGGGGTACACCCAATTACTGAAAAAGAATTAAAACCAATTTCTAGATATATAATTAATAAATATGTTTATAAAAAAGAATAATTTAAATTCTGCAATATAGATTCACTTTTTATTTTCTTTAGGCTACTTTTATTTCCATTGAACAGCATATATAAGACTTAGAAGCTTCAATTAATCATTGAAGCTTTTTTAAGTTATTCATTTTAATGGCTTATACTTTAAAAGTAATTACAGGTAGTTTGGCRTGGTTKGCTAAATCTTCKCCTATRCTTCCRGTAAATAAGTGTGCTAAACCRCGTCTKCCACTMGTRTTTAATAAAATGACATCMGCATCAATAATATTAGCAAARTTRAGRATTCCTTTTTCAACAGAAACATCATTATAAATATTTAAGGTGTAATCCCCTAAATCAAATTCATTGATAAAGTTTCTAATGGCATCACTCGAATCTTTAGTTGTTTCAAAATTATGAATTGTATTAATTTTTAACAAATGGAGCCTTGAATTAAAAATGGCAGTAAAATCTAAAATCTTTTGAAAAGCTACTTTGTTTTTTTGTTCAAAGTTTGAAGCAAAAACAATATTTTCAATTTTAAAATTATCAACTTCACGTTTAATAACGAGTACTGGAATTTTTGAATTTCTAACAACTTTCTCAGTATTTGATCCAATTAACATTTCCTCAAGCCCAGAAGTACCTCTAGATCCCATTACTATTAAATCTATATCTTGTTTTTGACTTTCATCAATTATACCATCATAAGCTTTATGAAATTGCACGGAATCTTCCACRTCTAWACCYTCTAAAAARGGAAGRTTTTTAAAYTCTTCAAATTTTTCATGTGCTCGTTTTAAAAATAAYAAAGTAGTAGGAGTATTRCTGGTATTTCCAAARTTMGAWGGGTCAACAACCCCTACTGGYAATTCAAGCATATGTAATAAARAKATTTTTGAATTWGTMAKTYTAGCAATRCTRGCWGCWACTTTTGCAGCATATTTTGCTTGATTAGAAAAGTCAACAGGTACTAATATTTTTTTCATAAAAATTTATTGTAAAGTTTGTAATTGAATAAGGTAAAGTTAATAATTTTAAATTAAAAAGAAGAATGATTTTTATCAATTAAAAAATTGTTAGTATATTTGCATCGAATTAGAACAATTTAGAAGGGTAGGAGGGGACGTTAAGTCCCCTCTTTTTATAATATGATGGATAAAGGAAAGGTTNCAAGTTTGTTGAACAATGCTCTTGAAGAAAATACGGCTTTATTTTTAATAGAATTAAAATTTTTAGCAGGCAACAAGATTTATGTTGAGATTGATGGTGATAACGGTGTAACCTTGAAAGAATGTATTAGAATTAGTCGAGAAATAGAACACAATTTAGATAGAGAAGAAGAAGATTTCTCATTAGAAGTTACCTCTCCAGATGTGGCGAACCCATTAAAAGTTAGAAGACAATATATAAAAAATATTGACCGTATTCTTGATGTAAATTTGAGGGATAATACAACGGTTCAAGGTGTACTTAAAAGTGTTACTGAAAATGAAATTGAGTTAGAGTGGAAAGCTCGTGAACCAAAGCCAATTGGTAAAGGAAAAATAACTGTAGTTAAAAACGCAACTATACAGTTTGATGATATTTTAGAAGCAAAAGTGAAAATAATATTTTAATAAAGAGGATGCATGGAAAATTTAGCATTAATTGAGTCTTTTTCAGAATTTAAAGGAGATAAAAATATAGATCGAGTTACGCTAATGGCAATWCTTGAAGAAGTTTTTAGAGCAGCTTTAAAAAGAAAATTCGGTTCTGATGATAATTTTGATATAATTATTAATCCAGATAAAGGAGATTTRGAAATTTGGCGAAACAGAATTGTTGTWGCWGATGGANAKGTYNGAAGAYSMTAAYGARGAAATTGAACTTTCCGAAGCTCAAAAAATTGAGCCAGATTTTGAAATAGGTGAGGACGTATCAGAAGAAGTAAAATTAGTTGATCTCGGAAGAAGAGCAATTTTAGCTTTACGCCAAAACCTGATTTCAAAAATATATGAGCACGATAGCACCAATACATTTAAGCATTTTAAAGAGTTAGAAGGAGATATTTATAGTGCTGAGGTTCATCATATTCGTCATAATGCAATCATATTGCTCGATGATGATGGAAATGAAATTATATTGCCAAAAAGTGAACAAATTCGCTCAGATTATTTTAGAAAAGGAGACTCTGTTAGAGGGATTATTAAAACCGTAGAGCTTAGAGGTAATAAACCTGTAATTATACTTTCAAGGACAGCGCCAGAGTTTTTAGTTAAGTTATTTGAACAAGAAATTCCTGAAGTTTTTGATGGATTAATTACGATTGAAGGGGTGGCAAGAATTCCAGGTGAAAAAGCAAAAGTTGCTGTAGATTCTTACGATGATAGAATTGACCCAGTGGGCGCTTGTGTTGGAATGAAAGGATCTCGTATTCATGGAATTGTTCGTGAATTAGGGAACGAAAATATTGATGTTCTTAACTATACTAAAAATACACAGCTGTTTATTGCAAGAGCTTTAAGTCCTGCAAAAGTAGTGTCTATGRWAATYCATGAWGAAGAAGGWAGRGAAGAYGGWAAAAARGGRCRTGTRGATGTATTTTTATTRCCMGAAGAAGTATCAAAAGCWATTGGTAAAAAYGGTGTWAATATTCGTTTAGCRTCACAATTAACAGGWTWTGAATTAGATGTWCAACGMGAAGGTGTWSAAGCRGARGATGATGTTGAATTRACWGAATTTTCTGATGWAATWGAAGMTTGGGTWATYCAAGAATTYAATAAAATTGGTTTAGATACMGCAAGAAGYGTRTTAGAAAAAGAYKTARMTGAACTTWTAAAAAGAACYGATTTAGAAGAAGAAACWATTTTAGAAGTTCAAAAAATATTAAGAGAAGAATTTGAGGATTAATTTCTAATAATTCAACAATAATTGGCTAAAATATATAACATATGGCTGACAACAAAACATTGAGACTGAACAAAGTATTACGAGAATTAAACATTTCGTTAGATAGAGCAGTTGAGCATTTAGCAAGTAGTGGTATTGAAATTGAAGCAAGACCAACAACTAAAATATCTAATGAAGAGTATGAAATACTGTTGGATGGTTTTCAAACGGATAAAAGCAAAAAAGTAGCTTCAAAAGAGGTAAGTGAAGAAAAGCGAAAAGAAAAAGAGGCCATAAAAATTGCCCTTGAAGAAAAGCTTGAACAAAAACGCCTTGAAGAAGAAGCTAAAAGAGTTGTTGTTAAAGCTAAAGCTGAAAAACTAGAAGTTAAAACAATAGGGAAAATTGAAATAGAACCTAAAGAGGCTGAAGTTGAAAAAGAAGAGCCTAAAAAGATTGAAGTTGAAGAAACATCCATTGTTGAAGAAAAACCAGCAATAGTGGTTGAGCAGCCAAAACCACTTGAAAAGGTTAAAGCGAAAGAACCAAAAGTTGAAATAATTAAGCCAAAAGTAGTTAAAGAGGTTGAAGTAGTAGCGGAAAAACCTGTTAAAAAAATTGAGAAACAAGAGGATGGCAGCAAAGGTTTAAAAAAGGTAATTAAAGAACCTAAACCTACTAAAGATGTTGTTAAGGTTGAAAAAGAAGTTAAAAAAGATGAAGTTGAAGTCGTTCCTCAAACAATAGAAACCAAATATAAAAAATTAGATGGTCCCAGAATTACAGGAAAAACAATTGATTTAAAACAATTTGAAAGACCAAAAAAGAAAAAACCAGAAGCTGTTGTTAAAAAAGTAACTTCTGATGCTCATAAAAAGAAAAGAAGAAGAATCGTAAAAAAGGCACAGCCATTTAATGCAAAAAGACCAGGAGCTCAAGATCGTAATAGACCAGGGAGTAGAGGTCCACAACGTACGGGTGGCCCAAGAAAACAACTAATAAAAGAGGAACCTACAGAAGCAGATGTTCAAAAGCAAGTAAGAGAAACGCTGGAAAAACTTCAGGGGAAATCTAAAAAAGGAAAAGGAGCAAAATACAGAAAAGATAAGAGGGAACAACATCGTCAACAAACTGAGATTGATCAAGAGTTACAAGCTTTTGAAAGTAAAGTTCTTAAAGTGACTGAATTTGTGACTGTTAGTGAAATAGCAACAATGATGAATATTCCTGTTACTGATATTATCTCTACCTGTATGTCTTTAGGCATGATGGTAACAATGAATCAGAGATTAGATGCTGAAACATTAACAATAGTTGCTGAAGAATTTGATTATACAGTAAACTTTGTGGGTGCTGAAGTTGAAGAATCTATTGAAGAACATGTAGATACTGCTGAAGAATTAGTGTCAAGAAATCCGATTATTACAATAATGGGACATGTGGATCATGGTAAGACATCATTACTTGATTTTATACGTGAAGAAAATGTTATTGCTGGAGAATCAGGAGGAATAACACAGCACATTGGAGCTTATAGTGTTGAATTAAAAAATGGTCAAAAAATTGCATTTTTAGATACACCAGGTCACGAAGCTTTTACAGCAATGCGTGCACGTGGTGGACAAGCGGCAGATATTGTTATTATTGTAATTGCTGCTGATGATGATGTTATGCCACAAACAAAAGAAGCAATTAGTCATGCGCAAGCCGCAGGGGTGCCAATTGTTTTTGCATTAAATAAAATAGATAGACCAGAAGCTAATCCTGATAAAATTAAAGAGCAACTATCTGTAATGAACTTATTGGTTGAAGATTGGGGAGGTAAAATACAATCGCATGAAATCTCGGCAAAAACAGGKCAAGGAATWGATGAMTTRYTWGAAAAAGTTTTATTGGAAGCTGAAATGTTAGATTTAAAAGCAAATCCAAACAAACATGCAGTTGGGACTGTTGTTGAAGCTTTACTTGATAAAGGGCGTGGATATGTTTCAACTATTTTRGTTCAAGAAGGAACCTTGAAAATAGGWGATTATATGTTRGCTGGTAARAATAGTGGTAAAGTAAAAGCCATGTTTGATGARCGAGGWMAAASWATGAWSGAAGCAGGTCCWTCAACACCRGTWTCTATWCTTGGTTTAGAYGGWGCWCCACAAGCRGGWGATAARTTTCATATTTTTGATGATGAAAAAGAAGCRAAGCAAATWGCATCGAARCGTTCRCAATTACAACGTGARCAATCTGTWAGAACRCAACGWCATATWACAYTKGATGAAATTGGACGTAGAATTGCATTAGGAGACTTTAAAGAATTGAACATTATATTAAAAGGTGATGTTGATGGTTCGGTAGAAGCCTTAACAGATTCTTTCCAAAAATTATCTACAGATGAAATTCAAGTGAATATTATTCATAAAGGAGTTGGTGCAATTACCGAATCTGACGTATTATTAGCTTCAGCTTCAGATGCAATTATTGTTGGATTTAATGTTAGACCATCAGGAAATGCCAGAACTTTAGCGGATAATGAAGAAATTGATGTGAGAACATACTCAATTATTTATGATGCTATTAATGATTTAAGTGATGCAATGGAAGGAATGCTTTCTGCAGAAATTAAAGAAGAGATTATAGGAAATGTTGAAATTAGAGAAATTTATAAAATTTCTAAAGTTGGAAACATTGCAGGTTGTATGGTAGTAAGTGGTAAAATATTAAGAACTTCTAAAATTAGAATTATTAGAGATAATGTGGTAGTTCATTCAGGTGAATTAATAGCATTAAAACGTTTTAAAGACGATGCCAAGGAAGTTACTAAAGGATATGATTGTGGTATTCAAATTAAAAACTTTAACAATATTGAAATTGGTGATGTTATTGAAGTTTACCATGAAATTGAAGTTAAAAAGAAACTTAAAAGAAGCTAATTACAATTTAATCATAAAAAAAAGCGTGCAATTGCACGCTTTTTTTTATGATTAAATTTTATCTTCTAGAACAATAGCTCCTATAAATTTTTCTTTAATAATATTTAATATCCTATCAGCTTCTAAGCGGGTATTTAAATTCCCTACTTGAGTTTTCCATTCAGGAGATTTATATATAATTTTAGTTTTATAATCAGGAAAAGCAATCTCAAAATTGTGCTTTATTTTATATGCCTCTGCTTCAAAGCCATTATAAAGTTGTATTTTGAAAACCGTTGAATTCTTATTTTGTTGATTGAAATTTCTTTTTTGTTCAATTAAAGTATTAATTTTTTCATTTTCACTTTGTGAATATGAAAAGGTAACACTGAATAAAACAGCAATAAAAAATATTTTTTCTAGTGAAATAATCATATGTATTATTTTTTTCAAATTTATAGTTTTCTTTAAATGTATTTACATAAATTCGTTATTTAGAATAAATATAAATTACATATGGAGCAAATATACATTTTGAGGTTTGCATATTAATATTACTTTTGTCAAATATTTTAAAAATGACTTAAGTCATCAATTGTTAAGTGAAAATATTGTACCAACTAAGAAAAAATTATTTTTTTAAGTATGAAAAGTGTGAAATTACATAGTCCTTTGTTAAGATTAGCCTTAAGTTGTCTTGTCTTTCTTTTATTTTTCTCACTTAGTTTAACGGCTCAAGAAGGCAATGCAGAGAATGGAGAAAAACTTTTTAAATCCACTTGTGCGGCTTGTCATAAACTAGAGGGAAAATTATTAGGTCCAGCTTTAAAAGGCATAACAGAAAAAAGAGAACAAGATTGGTTGATTTCTTGGATTAAGGATAGTCCAGGATTGATTAAATCAGGTGATAAATTGGCGATTCAAGTGTTTGAAGAAAACAACAAATTGCCAATGGTTTCTAACCCTCAATTATCTGATCAAGATATTATTGATATTTTAGCGTATACAACTGGTGAGAAAGCTGCTGTTAAAGTTGAAGCTATAGCGCAAGAAATTGATCCGGGTGTTGAACGTGGAAAACAATTATTTAAAACAAATTGTGCGGCTTGTCATAAAATGAAAGGAAAATTAATTGGTCCTGAACTTTTAAAAATTGGAGACAAACGTGAAGCTGATTGGTTAAAAGCATGGATTAAAGACAATAATGCTTTAATAGCATCAGGAGATAAATTAGCAAAGGAAGTTGCAGATAGTACCCCTATGATGATGACTCCTTTTGCACATCTTTCAGATCAGGATTTAGACGATTTATTAAAATACTTTGAGGTAGGTGATATCAAGAAAATTACTGCTGGAGCTGTCTCTGCTACAGATGAAGATTTATTTAATAAACCAGGATTAGGTGTTTGGACTACCTTAGGCTTAACAATTTTAGCCTTCTTATTATTAACCTTAATAATTGCTGCTACAACGAAGAAGAAAGTAGCAGAAGGAGAGGAAAGTACGGTTAGCATGGTTAAATCATTGATATTTAATCCTTTCTTTCGTTTCTTGTCATTAATATTTTTCTTGTTATTAGGAGCTTGGTTAGTGTTTGGTTGGTTCATGCAAATWGATGTRAAYGWWGGATATCARCCWATTCARCCAATWRCRTTTTCACATGCKRTTCATRCRGGWGATAATAAAATWGATTGYCAATATTGTCAYTCTTCWGCAAAAAAYAGTAAAACTTCWGGTATTCCATCTGTAAATGTTTGTATGAAYTGYCAYAAAACAATTTCAGAATACAATGGAGAACTTTTTGGAGATTTYACAAAAGAAGATTTAGATGGYGAAATTCAAAAARTATATGATGCYGTTGGWTGGGATAARGAAAATATGMAATANMWTSAAGGNTTATGAGSAAAAACCTRTWGARTGGGTTMGWRTTCATAATTTRGCAGATTTYGTGWAYTAYAATCAYTCTCARCACGTWWCARTWGCTGGWKTWRMMTGTCAAAAATGYCAYGGYYCWGTTGAARMAATGCAYGAWRTKMAWCAATTCTCWCCTCTWACAATGGWTTGGTGTATTRMYTGTCAYAGRRAWASWRAAGTTGATTTAACAGAAAATGGATACTATAAAAATATTCACGATCAGTTGGCTAAGAAATATGGAGTTGAAAAAGTGACAGTAGCCCAAATGGGAGGATTAGAATGTGGAAAGTGTCACTATTAATTAATTACGAAGTAAATAACCAAATATAAAATGGCATCAAACAAAAAATACTGGAAAAGTGTTGAAGAGCTTAACGAAAACAGCTCTATTGTTGATACGTTAAAGCATAACGAGTTTGTTGAAGAAATTCCAACAGCTGAGTTTTTAGGAGATAAAGACAACTTAGAGGCTTCGTCAACAACACGTAGAGACTTTTTAAAGTATGTTGGATTTACAACCGCTGCAGCTTCATTAGCAGCCTGTGAAGGTCCAGTAGTAAAATCAATTCCTTATGTAATAAAACCAGATGATATTATCCCTGGTCTTGCAGATTATTATGCAACAACAATGGCTGATGGWTTTGATTTTGCAAATATYCTTGTAAAAGTTAGAGATGGACGTCCAATTAAAATTGAACCTAATAGAGATGCTAAAGGAAGTACAAATGCACGTGTGCAGGCATCAGTTTTGTCATTATATGATAGTGGACGTTTAAAAGCTCCAAAATCAGATGGTTCTGAAATTACTTGGAATGAAGTAGATCAGCAAATTGTTGCAAAATTGAATGAGCTTAAAGAAGCTAATTTACCTATTGCAGTTTTAACAAATACTTGTGCAAGTCCTTCAACTAAAAAAATAATAAATAAATTAAACGAATCTTTTGGAAACGTACAACATGTAGTATACGATTCAGTTTCTGAATCAGCTGCTTTGRATGCTTTTCAAGCAATGTATGGTACAAGAGCATTACCTGATTATAATTTAGAGAAAGCTGAAGTTATTGTTTCAATTGGTGCTGATTTCTTAGGAGACTGGCAAGGTGGAGGTTTTGAGGCTGGATATGCAAAAGGACGTATTCCTAAAAAGGGAAAAATGTCGCGTCATGTACAGTTCGAATCAAATATGACTTTATCAGGTGCTAACGCAGATAAACGAATGTTGGTAAAACCATCAGAACAAAACTTAGCACTTATAAAATTATACCAAGCCGTAGTTAAGGGAATTGCTACGAATGAAGCATCTCCTTTAAATAATGCGATACAAAATGCAGCAGCTCAACTTAAAAAAGCTGGAAGTAAAGCTGTTGTTTTAACGGGTATTCAAGATAAAAATGCGCAGTTATTAGCCTTGGCAATTAATAGTGCAATAAATAGTGAAGTAATTGATGTAAAAGCAACCAAAAATGTTAGACATGGAAATGATGCCGATGTTGCTCAATTAATTTCAGCTATGAATGCTGGTAAAATAGGTGCTGTTATTATCAATAATTCGAATCCTGTTTATACCTTACCAAATGCTTCAGAATTTGTTGAGGGATTGAAAAAAGTAAAATTATCAGTTGCATTTTCAATGCAAGATAACGAGACAGCAAATGCGGTACAATATGCATTAGCAACGCCACATTATTTAGAATCTTGGGGTGATGTAGAAATCAAAAAAGGTCACTACAGTTTAATGCAACCAACTATTAATCCTTTATTTAATACACGCCAATTTCAAGATACATTGTTAACTTGGACCGGTAGTGCTATTTCTTATTACGATTTTATTAAAGAAGCTTGGGATACAGAATTATTAGGTGGGAAATCTTGGAATCAAGCTTTACACGATGGTTTTGTTACTGTTAAAAATGAATCAGAAGTTTCAATTACAGCAGTAGATTTTGATACTGCRGCTACTGAATTATCGAAGGTTAAAGGAAGTGATTTTGAGCTTACATTATATACAAAAACAGGGTTGGGAGATGGCCAAATGGCAAGTAACCCTTGGTTACAGGAATTTCCAGATCCAATAACAAGAACTTCTTGGGATAATTACCTAACAATTTCAAAATCGGATGCTGATGCATTGGGAGTTGTTAACAGAAATGTTGCAAATGGAGCATTAAATGGGAGTAATATAGAATTAACAGTAAATGGTATTTCAGAAGTATTACCAGCTTTTATTCAACCTGGTCAAGCGAAAGGATCTTTAGGATTAGCACTTGGTTACGGGCGTAAACAAGGGCTGAAAGCAGCAATGCAAACTGGTAAAAATGGGTACCAATTTTATAAAAACTTTAATAATTTCCAACCCAATGTTACTTTAAAAGTAGTTGAAGGAGAGCATGAATTTGCTTGTGTACAACTTCATAATACTTTAATGGGAAGAGGAGATATCCTTAAAGAAACTACTTTAGATACTTATAATGACCACTCATTAGATCCAAAGCATACCTGGAACAAAGTTCCTATGGTGTCGTTAGATCATAAAGAAGTTGAAGCATCAACAGTTGATTTATGGACTTCATTCGATAGATCTGTAGGTCATCATTTTAATTTATCAATAGATTTAAATGCTTGTAATGGATGTGGTGCATGTGTAATCGCTTGTCATGCTGAAAACAACGTTCCTGTTGTTGGTAAGCAAGAAGTTAGAAAGTCACGTGATATGCATTGGTTGCGAATTGACCGCTACTATTCTCATGAAGAAACGTTTGAAGGCGATGTAGAGTTAAAAGAAAATGGTACTGGAGTTGGCGGATTTAGAGACACTATGAGTGCACTTGAAGATCCTTCGTTAAACCCTTCTGTTGCTTTCCAACCTATCATGTGTCAACACTGTAATCACGCACCTTGTGAAACCGTTTGTCCTGTTGCAGCAACATCTCACGGGCGTCAAGGTCAAAATCAAATGGCCTATAATAGATGTGTTGGAACACGTTACTGTGCAAATAACTGTCCTTATAAAGTACGTAGATTTAACTGGTTTGAATATCGTGAAAATGACGAGTTTGATTTCAATATGAATGACGACCTAGGAAGAATGGTGTTAAATCCTGATGTAACAGTTCGTTCGAGGGGAGTGATGGAAAAATGTTCATTATGTATGCAAATGACTCAAGCTACCATATTAAAAGCGAAGAAAGAAGGAAGAGCCGTTAATACGAATGAATTTGAAGTAGCATGTGTAAATGCTTGTAGTTCTGAAGCACTTATTTTTGGTGATGTAAATAATGAAGCAGATAAAGTTACAAGTTTAGTTAAAGATAACAGAGCGTATCATTTACTTGAGTTTATTGGTACAAAACCAAATGTGGTATACCAAGTAAAAGTAGTAAACACACAAGAAGCATAAAAAATAATATTAATAGATAATAATTAAATAAGAATTATGTCGTCTCATTACGAAGCACCTATTAGAGAACCGTTAATTATTGGAGAGAAAAGTTACCATGATATTTCGGTTGATGTTGCAGCTCCTGTTGAAGGAAAAGCAAATAAGTTATGGTGGACAGCTTTTACAATAGCATTTTTAGCATTCCTTTGGGGTATAGGCTCAATTGCCTATACAATAGGAACAGGAATTGGAGTTTGGGGATTAAATAAAACAGTAGGTTGGGCCTGGGATATTACCAATTTTGTTTGGTGGGTAGGTATTGGTCATGCTGGTACACTAATCTCAGCGGTATTATTGTTATTCCGTCAAAAATGGAGAATGGGTATCAACCGTTCAGCAGAAGCAATGACAATTTTTGCCGTTATTCAAGCGGGTTTATTTCCTGTAATTCACATGGGACGTGTTTGGAATGCACATTTTGTACTGCCTCTTCCAAATCAATTTGGTACACTTTGGACAAATTTYAACTCACCATTATTRTGGGATGTGTTTGCRATTTCAACYTATTTATCAGTTTCATTAGTRTTTTGGTGGACTGGTTTATTACCTGATTTTGCMATGTTACGWGATAGAGCTATYAGACCTTTCCAAAAGAAAATATATAGTYTWTTAAGYTTYGGTTGGWCYGGWAGAGCWAAAGATTGGCAACGWTTTGAAGAAGTWTCWTTRGTAYTKGCRGGKTTRGCAACRCCATTAGTACTTTCAGTACATACAATTGTATCAATGGATTTTGCTACTGCTGTTATACCAGGATGGCATACCACCATATTTCCACCCTATTTTGTTGCTGGAGCTGTTTTCTCAGGATTTGCAATGGTAAATACATTGCTTATTATTATGAGAAAAGTTTCGAACCTTGAAGCTTATATCACAAAACAACATATTGAGTCCATGAACATTGTAATTATGATTACAGGTTCAATAGTTGGTTGTGCATACATAACCGAGTTATTTATAGCTTGGTATTCTGGAGTTGAATACGAACAATACGCATTTTTGAATAGAGCAACCGGACCTTACTGGTGGGCATATTTAATAATGATGAGTTGTAATGTGTTCTCACCACAATTTATGTGGTTTAAAAAATTAAGATCAAGCATTATGTTCTCWTTCATTATTTCAATTGTTGTTAATATTGGAATGTGGTTTGAAAGATTTGTAATTATTGTAACTTCATTACATAGAGATTACTTGCCATCATCTTGGACCATGTTCTCTCCTACATTTGTTGATATAGGAGTTTATGTTGGTACTATCGGTTTCTTCTTTGTATTGTTCTTATTATATGCAAGAACGTTCCCGGTAATTGCGCAGGCTGAGATTAAATCTATTTTGAAGTCATCTGGCGAAACATTTAAAAAATTAAGAGACAGAAATCATGAGTAAAAAAGTAGTACAAGCAATGTATAACGATGATGATATCCTTATGGATGCTGTTAAAGAAGTTCGCGCAGCAAATCATCATATTGAAGAAGTTTATACACCATTTCCTGTTCATGGTTTAGACAAAGCAATGGGGCTAAAAGGTACAAAGATTGCAATTACGGCTTTTTTGTATGGATGCGTTGGGTTTGTATTCTCTATTTGGATGATGAATTACACGATGATAGAAGATTGGCCACAAGACATTGGGGGGAAACCAAGTTTTAGTTTTATTCAGAATATGCCGGCCTTCGTTCCTATTATGTTTGAAATGACGGTATTTTTTGCGGCGCATTTAATGGTAATTACATTTTATATGCGTAGTAGATTATGGCCTTTTAAAGAAGCTGAAAACCCTGATCCAAGAACAACAGATGATATGTTTGTAATGGAAGTTGTTGTWAATGATAATGAAARTGAATTAGTRTCATTTTTAGAAAAAACGGGAACGGTAGAAATTAAAGTAACTGAAAAGCATTAATTAAAATGAAACGAGCATGTTTCTATTCCTCTCATAAATAGAAAGGATGAATAGCAAACAGCATGTGACAAATAGAAAATAATCGAAATAACACATGAAATACATTTTAAARATAACWATAGCATTGGCTTTCTTAATTGCATTATCATCATGTTGGACTGATAAATCAAAGCCAAATTATCAATATATGCCTGATATGTATAAATCGATAGGTTATGAAACCTATTCACAAAATCCAAATTATGCAAATGGTATAACTGCTCAACTTCCTGTTGAAGGWACAATWGCYCGTGGACAARTRCCRTACGAATATGAGAATACCAATGAAGGATATGATGYYGCTAAAWTAGAKTYKAAAAAYCCKYTWGAWRWKAATGAWGCTAATTTAGNAAAKKGSKAAAAAATNTATACANNATWTACTGTAAYWYTTGYCATGGTAAAACAGGWRMAGGTGATGGRGWATTGGTAMARMGAGAGAAGTTYTTAGGWGTKCCTAATTATAAAGATAGASMWATWACMGAAGGWAGTAYTTACCATGTWATAATGTWYGGTAGAAATATGATGGGSTCWCAYKCRTCKCAATTAACAGCWMAAGAACGTTGGCAAGTAACCATGTATGTTCAACAGCTTAGAACWGAATTATTAAAATAACACTTTTACCAAGATAGAATTTAAAAATATGTATACCTTTTCAAGTAAATTAAAAAAAGTTGCGTTTGCTCTTATGATTATTGGAGCGTTAGGTGTTGCTTACGGTTTTTTATCTACACCAAGTTCAGTAGAAGATGTTAAAGTAACATTRCAAGAGAGTCATAATRCACATGGWGRKGAAGTKACYACTCAYGAAAATGANNNYSMWMMKKCAACAARTGATTCACATARYARTACTGATTCAGACGACKCACATGCCGAACATGTATTTCACTTATTRAAAAATAAACCTTGGTCWGCMTTATACGTTGCWTTGTTTTTCTTTTTTATGMTYKCAYTRGSTACAYTRGCWTTTTATGCHATTCAACAHGCTTCDCAAGCAGGATGGTCAGTTGTHTTDTTTAGAGTTATGGAAGGTATTACHGCKTATHTACCAATHGGAGBAATATTGTTATTTGTGTTTTTTGTGCTNTCATCTTTACATTTAAACCATTTATTTAGTTGGATGGATCCAGAGGTAGTTGCTCAGGACAAATTAATTCAAGCAAAAAGCGGTTACTTAAACGTACCTTTCTTTTTAATTAGAGCAGCTATTTATATGGCTGGATGGATATGGTACCAACAACATTCAAGAAAACTTACGTTGGCACAAGATAAAGCTACCGATACAAGTAACTATACTAAATTATTTAAACGTTCAGCGGCTTTTCTAGTATTCTTCTTAGTAACTGAATCTATGATGTCTTGGGACTGGATTATGTCATTAGATCCGCATTGGTTTAGTACATTATTTGGGTGGTATGTATTTTCRAGTATGATTGTTTCAGCAATTACTACCATTGCATTAGTAACAATTTATTTAAAAGGAAAAGGACATTTAGATTTTGTAAATAATAGTCACTTACATGATTTAGCTAAGTATATGTTTGGATTTAGTGTTTTYTGGGCCTATTTATGGTTYTCCCARTTTATGCTAATTTGGTATGCAAATATTCCAGAAGAAGTTACWTACTTTRTTACWAGATTTAACGAYTATAATGTTCCRTTTTTAGGAATGGTTGTATTAAATTTTGTWTTTCCKYTAYTWGTMTTAATGAATAGTGATTACAAAAGAGTGCCTTGGTTTATAATAACAACGGGTATTATAATTTTAATTGGTCATTATATCGATATCTTTGTTATGATTATGCCTGCAACAGTAGGTGATCAATGGTTCTTTGGTATTTCTGAGATAGGATCAGTGTTATTAATTTTAGGACTGTTTATCTATGTTGTGTTTTCTGCATTGGAAAAAGCACCGTTACTGGCTAAAGGAAGTCCATTCACTAAAGAAAGTGAAAAGTTTCACTACTAATATTAGATATTTCATATAAAAAGAATCCTGAATATAATTTATTCAGGATTTTTTTTATATTTGACGGTACTAACACTAACTAAAAAACATGACAGCATTACTTTATGTTATACTTGCAGTTGTAGTTGCCGTAGCTATATGGCAGGTTGCAAGTATACTCAATTTAAAAAGTGTAATAGCTACTGAGAGAGATAATAATACTCAAGGAATCTTATTTGCACTTTTTGGAATCTTTTTTTACGGATTAATGATATTTTCATTTGTAAAATATTCTGTAGTTCTTTTACCTGAGGCAGCTTCCGTTGAAGGACAAAGAATAGAAAATTTGTACATAGTTACAATGTTGTTGATTCTTTTTGTTCAAGCAATAACTCAATTTTTACTGTTCTATTTTGCGTTTAAATATAGAGGTATAAAAGGGAGAAAGGCGTTATTTTATGCAGATAGCAATAAATTAGAGATGATTTGGACAATAACTCCAGCTGTTGTTCTAGCAGGTCTAGTTCTTTATGGTTTATCCGTTTGGACAGATGTGATGGATGTTTCAGATTCAGAAAATCCGCTAATTATAGAAGTGTATGCTAAACAATTTCAGTGGGAAGCACGTTACGCAGGAAATGATAATGAACTTGGATTAGCAAATGTTCGTAACATAAAAGGTATAAATACAATGGGAGTTGACATGAGCGATTTGAACTCATTGGATGATATTCCTGTTAGAGAGTTGCATTTACCAAAAGGGCGTAAAGTTATTTTTAAGTTCCGTTCACAAGATGTTTTGCACTCAGCTTATATGCCACATTTTAGAGCTCAAATGAATTGTGTTCCAGGAATGGTTACTCAATTTGCATTTACTCCAAGCATGACAACTGAAGAAATGAGGGTCAATAAAGAAACAATTGCTAAAGTTGATGGAATTAATAAAATAAGAGCTAAAAAGGGTGAAGACCCTTATGAATTTGATTATTTATTACTTTGTAATAAAATATGTGGTGTTTCACATTATAATATGCAAATGAAAATAATTGTTGAAGAAGAAGCWGAATTTAACAGCTGGTTAAATGGTCAAAAAACATTGGCTCAGATTATAAAATAAATTATTACGACACTACTAACAAAAAACTTTAATATGTCTAATCATCCTAAAGAAACATTTATTACAAAATACGTTTTTAGCCAAGACCATAAAATGATTTCAAARCAGTATTTAGTTACTGGTATTTTTATGGGAATAATAGGTGTTTTTATGTCTATGYTATTYCGTTTGCAAATAGCTTGGCCWGAGAAATCTTTTACAATTATTGAAGCATTTTTAGGSACKCAYCAAGAYGGTGGTATWATGAAYCCYGATATGTATTTRGCACTRGTTACAATTCAYGGTACCATTATGGTATTTTTTGTRTTAACYGCMGGSTTAAGTGGTACKTTTAGTAATYTATTRATWCCATTGCAAATTGGAGCTAGAGATATGGCATCWGGATTTTTAAATATGATATCGTATTGGCTDTTCTTTTTGTCAAGTGTAGTKATGGTAATTTCACTDTTTGTTGAAGCWGGACCTGCTTCAGCTGGBTGGACAATTTATCCDCCATTAAGTGCHTTDCCACAGGCAATTCCHGGTTCTGGTTTAGGAATGACWCTTTGGTTAGTTTCVATGGCAATTTTTATTGCTTCTTCATTATTAGGRGCATTAAATTATATTGTTACAGTYCTHAAYTTAAGAACWVTTGGDATGAAAATGACYAGATTACCTTTAACAATATGGGCGTTCTTTATHACAGCAATTATWGGTGTAGTTTCATTTCCAGTATTATTAKCWGCAGCTTTATTGTTRATATTTGATAGAAGTTTTGGVACTTCATTTTACCTGTCTGATATATTTATTCAAGGAGAAGTATTGCACTATCAAGGTGGTTCTCCTGTGTTATTTGAACACTTATTTTGGTTTTTGGGMCACCCAGAAGTATATATTGTAATATTACCTGCAATGGGAATTGTTTCAGAGATTATTGCAACCAACTCTAGAAAACCTATTTTTGGATATAGAGCTATGATTGGGTCAATTATAGCAATTGCATTTTTGTCAACARTTGTTTGGGGACAYCATATGTTTGTGTCAGGAATGAATCCGTTTTTAGGWTCTGTATTTACTTTTACTACGTTATTAATTGCMATTCCTTCAGCAGTTAAAGCATTTAATTGGATTACTACCTTATGGAAAGGAAACTTACAAATGAATACTGCGATGCTTTTTTCCATAGGTTTTGTTTCTACATTCATTTCTGGTGGATTGACAGGATTGGTACTTGGAGATAGCGCTTTAGATATTAATGTACACGATACCTACTTTGTGGTTGCTCACTTTCACTTAGTAATGGGTGTTTCTGCMATYTATGGAATGTTTGCAGGAGTGTATCATTGGTTTCCAAARATGTWTGGTAGAATGATGAATAAAACGTTRGGTTAYTGGCATTTTTGGATTACWGTTGTTGCWGCCTAYGGMGTATTYTTCCCAATGCACTTTGTTGGRTTGGCAGGSTTRCCAAGAAGATATTATGCWAATACRGCRTTTCCATTATTTGATGATGTAGCYGATATAAATRTTGTAATAACACTRTTTGCAATTTTAGGAGGTGCAGCMCAAATYATTTTYTTAGCTAATTTCTTCATAAGTATTTATAAAGGCAAAAAGGCAACACAAAATCCTTGGAGATCCAATACCTTAGAATGGACAACTCCTGTTGAACACATGCATGGAAACTGGCCAGGAGAAATACCACAAGTACATCGTTGGCCCTATGATTACAGCAAACCAGGATATGAAGAAGATTTTGTTTTGCAAACTACACCATTAAAAGATGGCGAAGAACCAACTTAAAAAAATAATTCATAATAAAAACCTTTCTATTTTTTTAGAAAGGTTTTTTTATTTCGTTTATCTTTGTTTTTATGAACGAAAACTTAAATCCTGAAAACAAACAATATTCTTCTGAAGAAATAGAGGTTGAAAAGAAATTACGTCCGCTAACTTTTGACGATTTTACGGGTCAGGAACAAGTTATAGAAAACCTTAAAGTATTTGTCGAAGCTGCCAATTTAAGAGATGAAGCTTTAGACCATACCTTATTTCATGGGCCTCCGGGTCTTGGAAAAACGACCTTAGCACATATACTTGCAAATGAATTACAAGTAGGTTTAAAAATCACATCGGGGCCAGTATTAGATAAACCAGGAGATTTAGCAGGGCTACTTACCAATTTAAGTGAACGAGATGTGTTGTTTATTGATGAAATTCACAGATTAAGCCCAATTGTTGAAGAGTACTTATATTCAGCCATGGAAGATTATCGCATTGATATCATGATTGAATCTGGTCCAAATGCGCGCACTGTTCAAATAGATTTAGAGCCATTTACCTTAATAGGAGCAACCACACGTTCAGGATTGTTAACCGCTCCAATGAGAGCACGTTTTGGGATTAGTAGTCGTTTACAATATTACAAAACCGAATTATTAACTACGATTGTTCAGCGTAGTGCTACTATTTTGAATGTGCAAATTTCTATGGAATCAGCTATAGAAATAGCAGGAAGAAGTAGGGGAACCCCACGTATCGCTAATGCATTGCTACGAAGAGTACGTGATTTTGCTCAAATTAAAGGAGATGGTAAAATAGATATTGAAATTGCWAAATATGCTTTAAAAGCATTGAATGTTGACGCTCATGGTTTAGATGAAATGGATAATAAAATTTTAACAACCATCATTGATAAATTTAAAGGAGGTCCAGTAGGAATTACCACCATAGCAACTGCTGTTGGTGAGAACACGGAAACCATTGAGGAAGTTTATGAGCCGTTTTTAATACAAGARGGCTTTATTATGCGTACACCACGAGGAAGAGAAGTAACAGATCTGGCCTATAAACATCTGGGAAAAATTAAAGGGAAAAATCAAGGAGAATTATTTTAATTGATTGCAAGATGCTCGAGATAATCAACGGTTATTATTTCACTGTTAAGTAAGTGATATACATCACAAATTTAAAAATAGTTCACTGTATTTTTGCAATTTAGAACACCACAAACTTATCATATGAGTTTAAAAAAATTATTCCCTTTTTTAGTTTGGCTTCCATTAACCAAAAAAACATGGAAGGATGATTTAATAGCTGGTATTACTGGCACGATTATCGTAATCCCACAAGCTGTTGCTTTTGCTATGATTGCGGGTTTACCCCCAGTTTATGGATTTTACACAGCAATGGTAACACCTATAATTGCTGCTTTGTTTGGTTCTTCATACCATCTGATATCGGGCCCTACAACAACAGGAGCTATTGTTGTATTTGCAGTTATTAGCAAGTTTGTTAGCCCTGAAACTGAATTAGAAGCTTTTATATCATTGACCATTGTCCTTTCTTTTATGGCAGGTCTCATAAAATTGTTAATGGGATTATTCAAAATGGGAAAACTAGTTAATTTTGTTTCTCATTCTGTTATTATTGGCTTTGCAGCTGGTGCTGGAATTTTGATAGCCTTTAAACAATTGAAACATGTTTTTGGAATTGAAGTTCCTCAAGGCAGTTCATTTTATGAAATTATAAATTATATAATTGTTCATATTCAAGAGACTAACTTTTATGTATTAGGAGTGGCAAGTGGAACACTGTTACTTGCATTTTTAATAAAAAAAATAAAATATATTTCAAAATTATACATGCTTATAGCAATGATATCAAGTAGTTTGTTAGTGGTTTTTTTAGGAGGAGATCTATACGGTATCGAAACAATTGGAAATGTACCATCAAATTTGCCCCCATTTAAAATCCCAGATTTTAATTTAGAAGATATGAGATTATTAACTGTTGGAGCTATTACTTTGGCATTGTTGGGCTTGGTTGAAGCAGTTACAATAGCTCGTTCTGTAGCCTTGCATTCGCATCAAAAATTAGATAATAATCAGGAATTTATTGGGCAAGGATTGTCAAATATCATTTCTAGTTTTTTCTCGTCTTACGTGAGTTCAGGATCTTTTACACGTTCAGGAATTAATTATCAAGCAGGAGCTAAAACACCATTGTCAGCAATAGTTTCAGCAGTGGGGTTAATGCTAGTTGTGTTGTTTTTTGCTAAGTATGCTTCATTTTTACCTAAACCAGCTATGGGAGGAATTATTTTACTGGTTGGGTATAATTTAATCGATTTTCATCATATAAGAAAAATAGTAAAAAGTAGCAAAAGAGAGATTACGGTATTTATGGTTACTCTTCTAGGTACGTTGTTTTTGGAATTGGAAACCGCTCTTTTTTCAGGAATATTAATTTCTTTATTTTTCTATTTAGAAAAAACTTCAAAACCTAATATCGCTGTTTTTGGTAAAAATGAAAAAGAAAAATTTATCAATATTATAAGGGATAAAACGGCTGTTGAATGTCCTCAACTTAAAATAATTCGTGTTGATGGTTCAATGTATTTTGGAGCTATCAATGTTATCTCAAATTATTTTGCAAACTTATATGATTTTACGGAGGAGAAGCATCTATTAATTTTAGCTAACGGAATTAATTTTATTGATTTGGCTGGAGCTGAATGGCTTACTCAAGAAGTATTAAAATGGCAGAAGCGAGGAGGTGGTATTTACTTTGTTGGATTAAAAATTATTAGTCAGGATGTTTTAAGAAAGGGAGGATTTAGCCATACTATTGGACAAGAAAACTTTTTTGTTGATAAAAATTCAGCAATAGCTACTATCTTTAATAAACTTAACAAAGATAAATGTGCTATTTGTAAAGTGAATTTATTTAGTGAATGTAAAAATAAGGAGAATGAAATTAACTAATATATTTCTTCTTTTAAATTATGTAATCGCGATTACATAAACATATAATCTAAAATTTAACTTTGATAAGTTGAAATATACGATGACTAAAAAAATTAAATAATTATGAAAGTAGAACAGTTATATACAGGTTGCTTAGCAGAGATGGCTTATTACATTTGTTCAAATGGTGAGGCTGCAATTATTGACCCTTTAAGAGAAACAGCACCCTATTTAGAAATGGCAAAAGCTGATGGAGCCAAAATTAAATATGTTTTTTTAACTCACTTTCATGCCGATTTCGTATCWGGTCARGTTGATTTAGCRAAWAAAACWGGAGCTACMATTGTTTTTGGTCCAAATGCAGAAGCWGAATAYGAYTTGYATATTGGTAARGATGGAGAAGAATTTYCTTTRGGAGRWGGTAAAATTAMATTGTTACATACRCCAGGTCAYACSATGGAATCTTCATCTTATTTAATTACYGATRAARATGGRAAWACTCCTTGTGTTTGTACGGGWGATTGTTTRTTTATTGGMGATGTTGGGAGACCTGATTTAGCAGTTAAATCGGGGAGCATWTCGATCGAAGATTTAGCTGGGCATTTGTATGATTCATTACGGACTAAAATAATGACGTTACCAGATGATATTATTGTTTACCCAAATCATGGTGCTGGTTCTGCATGCGGTAAAAATATGAGTACTGAAACATTTGACACCTTAGGAAATCAAAAGAAAACAAATTATGCGTTGAGAGCCGATATGACTAAAGAAGAATTTATTAGCGAAGTTACTACGGGGTTAGAAACACCTCCACAATATTTTCCAAACAATGTAAAAATGAATAAAGGCATTAATATAAGTTTTGATAAAGTATTGCATCAAGGGACAACTCCAATTACTGCAGCATCATTTAAAGAAATGAGTAAGCAAAAAGATATTTTAGTAATTGATACACGTTCAAAAGAGGAATATTCAGAAAAAGGAACCGTACCAGGTGCTTGGTATATTGGTGTTGATGGAGGATTTGCACCTTGGGTAGGAGCATTAATTACAAACATTGATCAAAAAATAATATTTATAGCCGAAGAAGGGAGGGAACATGAAGTAGTAACACGGTTTTCTCGTGTAGGGTATGACAATACCTTAGGCTTTTTACGAGGTGGGTTGCAGGCTTGGTTGGTGGCTGGTTTTAAAGTTGATAAAATAGGGTCAATTTCTGCAATACAATTTGCGAATAAATTGAAAGAAGAGAGTATGGAAGTTGCTTTTGATGTTAGAAAAGAATCAGAGTATCTATCTGAACATGTAGTAGGAATTGAAAATTTTCCTTTGGATTTTATTCACTCTAATTTCTCTAAAATAACACCTAATAAAGAATATTTTATACATTGTAAAAGTGGTTATCGGTCTCTAATTGCTGCATCAATTTTTCAAGCTAAAGGAGTTAAAAATGTTACGGATGTTAGAGGTGGGTTCATAAATATTCAAAAGACGGATGCTCCATTAACAGATTACGTTTGCCCAACAACATTGTTGTAATGATTCTTTTGAAGATAGGGTAGCTTGTTTCTGAACGCCATTTTTTTACTTGAATCATTTTAATACTTAAATGCGATAATGTAAATTTACATGCTTAATTAAATCAAAAAACGGATGAAAACATTTTTAAAATTACAGGTATTACTYWTYSTWRSYYKMYKKKSAWKWASKYKTMMWRSTCARYWMMMGKSGWMRSWWKWRRARRWRWCRWAKRRMAKKMKKKKMWTTWCRCYRSMRRRTYWTTTAGAAAAATCTACCAATCAATTAATTGTTGATGTAAGGACACCAAAAGAATATAATGAAGGTCATTTAGAAAGTGCTGTAAACATTAATTTTTTTGAGGATAATTTTTTAGATCAGTTTTCAGGTTATAATAAAGACATACCAATATTTGTTTATTGTCGTTCAGGAAAGAGATCAGGAAATGCCTCTAAAAAACTATCAAAATTAGGGTTTAAACATGTGTACGACCTAAATGGAGGTATTAAGAAATGGACAGCAATGGATTATAAAATTGTGAAGTAATTTATGGTAAAGAAAAGCTTCCTTTTTTTGATTTTATTAAGTGTTTTTTCCTGTGGTAAATCTTTATCATTAGAAGAAAAGCAAGAATTCACAAAAAAAGGAAAGGAAATTACCCAAGATTCATTTAAAGAGCTGAGCGGTAAATTAATGGATCAAATGAGCATAGGTGGTCCAGCTCAAGCAATTCCATTTTGTAATATTCAGGCAATACCAATTACGAATCAATTATCTGAAAAATATAATGTGCTAATTAAGCGCACTTCTGATAAAATAAGAAATTTAACTAATCATCCTACAAAAAGAGAAATCGAAATTATTTCAACGTATAAAAATTTACTTAAAAAAGGAAAGTTACTAACTTCTATTGTTGAATTAGATTCAGATGGTCTTAAACATTATTATGCGCCGATAGTTATAAATTCAACATGTTTAGTTTGTCATGGGAAAAAAGGTGAACAACTAACGGTGAAGACTGACTCCATTATTAATTCATTTTATCCAAACGACAATGCAATTGGGTATCATGAAGGTGATGTGAGAGGTATTTGGAGTATTACTTTTAACAATTAAAGATCTAGGCTAAAAGAATAAATACAAAAAAAACCGACATATGTCGGTTTTCTTAATTGCGGAATAATTGGAAAATTAAAATTTAAACGTAGCTCCAATTAAAAAGTTTCTTGTGGCTTGTGGATAATACCCTGCTCCATCAACAGTAGTAGTAGCCCCAGSTACCGACCAGGTATCATCGTAGGTGTAATAATACCCGTTAGAAACATATTCAACATTAAAAATATTGTTCACTAAAACTGAAAATACAATTGATTTAAAGATTTTAGTTGGAGTAATTTCTAAGGTTGCATTAAAATCATTGATAAAATAGCTTTTTAAAATGTCATTTGAAGATACAGCACTTTCTAGATTTCCCATATGTTGTTCTCCTACAAATTTTGATAGCAAAGAGAATTGAATATTGTTAGTAGGCATAAATACAAAGGCATTTCCTGCAATTACATGAGGAGAAAAGGATAAATTAGTTTTCCCAAGATTGATGAGTTCTCCATTTATAGGTGCAAAAAAATCAACATTTTTATTGGTACTAATAGCAACATTTGGTTGCAAACTAAATTTATCAGATAACTTAATTTGAGCATCAATTTCAAGACCTAAACGGTAACTTTCTCCACTAGTAGCTCTAATTGGAGCTCCGTCATTCGCATCTATAGCACCTGTTAGCACTAATTGATCTTTGTAAAGCATGTAATAAATGTTTGTATTTACCTTCACATTATTATTGTTAAAACGCCATCCTAATTCAAAATCATTTAATTTTTCTTCTTTGTCAACCCCATTTTCAAAATCATTTCTATTGGGTTCTCTATGCGCTCTTGCATATGAAAAATAAAGACTATTGTTCTCATTTGCCTTAAATGTTAACCCAGCTTTTGGATTAAAAAACGAATACTTTTTAGCTACATTTAAAGGAACTCTATCAGAAGTTAATCCATTTGTTTTATAATTTACAAATCGCTCCTGTAAATCGGCATATAAGATCCATGAGTCATTTAAGTTATAGGAAACTTTAACAAAAATATTTTTATCTTTTTTTACGGTTCTGCTGTCATAATAATGATCTCCAATTTGAGAATTACTGGCATATTGTGCCCAAATAATTTCTCCATAATGGTCATTRGTATAATCGCTATATGAACCTCCAAAAATAACTTCAATATTTTCATTGTTATAATTTGCAGTAGCATTAACAACGTAAAAATTATTRTCTAACCAACGTCTTCKWATTAAATCGGTTTCAGCAATAGTTTCWCCACTAATAACAATTGGATTTAAATCGTAATCTRARAARTCTTCTCCATATTTAAATTGCTCRAAATAACCTTTYCCTTTGGTATAATTTAACCCAAYATTTGTAGACCAATKGTTGTTTAATTTTTCGTTCCAGTGCAATTGAAAATGATCTTGTTTRTAGTTGTCAATTTCATTTTCATAGGTRTAAGGATTTTGTTTTCGATCTTCWTTYAATTGWTCAGCAGTWATTCCAGCCCAAGCTTGGTAKGTTTTTTCWTGWCCMCCAAAAGTTAAGGCTTTAATKAGYGTRTTATCATCTACATAAGCAGCKTGTARAAAGTACGATTTTARATCAGACCARGCTCTGTCAATATATCCATCTGAATCAATTTTTGACAAWCGACCMGCAAATTCAATATGATCRTTTATTTTTCCAGTACTAAATTTTACRGTGTTTTTRTARGTATTATAAGATCCTATTGAACTACTTATTTCACCATAAGCATTTTCTGAAATAGCATCAGTTAATAAATTTAAACTTGCTCCAAAAGCTCCAGATCCGTTGGTTGAAGTTCCAACACCACGTTGTAATTGCATACTTTCTGTTGAAGAAGAAAAATCAGGTAAATCTACCCAATAGGTACCTTGGCTYTCGGCATCATTATAAGGAATACCATTAATAGTAACATTTACACGAGAAGCATCACTACCACGTACCCTAATTCCTGTATATCCTACACCTGCTCCTGCATCTGAAGTTGTTACTACAGAAGGTAAATAGTTTAAAAGAATTGGAATATCTTGCCCTAAGTTTCTTTTTTCTAACTCTTTTTTAGTGATGTTACTATGTGTAACAGGAGAAGTTGATTTTACACGAACTGCCATTACTAATACCTCGTCTAAATTCACGAAGCTATCAGCCATATTAATAGAAATAGCCGTGTTTTTAGTTAAAAAAACAGTTACTTCTTTGGGTTGGCTTATCGCATTTACAACTAAAATATAAGTCCCTTTTTTTAACATAAAAGTAAAATTTCCGTTAAAATCGGTCGATGTACCTTGTGAAGTTCCTTTAATTATAACGGAGGTTCCAGGTAGTGGTTCACTACCATCTGTAACTTTACCTGTTAGTGTAAAAAGTTCTTGTGCAGTTGCATTAAAAGAAAATGCAATGATTAAAAAAGCTACTAAAATCTTCACTTTTTTAAAGTTCTGTTTTAAAAATTGTTTCATGTGCTTATATTTCTTGTTTTTTAACGGGCACATGCTGTTCGCTATTAATCATTTTCTCTTGTGATAAAAATTTTGACATGCTCGATTCATTTATAANAANNTAAAACGATTTAAAAAGAGGTAATTAATCGATGTTTGAAAAATTAATTGTTGCCCTTTCGAATTYCTTCGAATGACGTCCCTTAACAGCATTAYCTGTTCAGGTTCAATGGGTTTGATCTCAGCTGTTATAAGCACCCCTTTTGAGATGGTGTAAAACTACTTAATAATAATTAATTTCAGATAATATATTTAATTATTTTTTCTGAAGATTAAAAGAATTGAATTAACAACTATAAATAGTATCCCGATACCTAATAATGAAAACTTAGCAATGGCAAAATAATATGCAGTTGAGCTCCAAAGCTGTTGCAAGTCTCCGAGTAATAAGTTTATTAAAGCAATATTTTCAATAATATCAAAGAATGCTGCTAGAAACRCACCCCAAATCATTATAACTCCGAGGTTATAAAATCTTGAATGTTTCCACAATCGGTTATTTAGTTGGTGCATTAAAATTRAAATAAATAGGGCATAGACTATTAAAAACAAAAAGTCACAACCCAAACTCAATCCAGCAGCAATTTTGGCTAAAGCATCCCAAGAATTTAGGATTGCTATTGATGACGATAAATCATTGGCTAAYTCAAAAGATACGATTCCATGAGCATTTTCAGCCTGTTGTATTTGTGCATCAAAATAGCGCATAACAGTGATAAGAATGATTGTTAAAAATAACAATATGATTGAAAATTTCTTTTCTGCAGATTTTAATAGTTTATGAAAAGGAGATTGTAATATTTTAGTTGTGGATGTCATAGAATTTAAATTTTAGACCATGATTTAAGCTAGATTAGAGATTTTAAATTTAATGAAAAAAAGTATAATTATTTTCAAAATAGTAGTTTCATTTAAGAAAGGAAAAATTACCTTTATTCCTTAATTTTAAAAAGTGATATTTTGAAAGATAAAACTTCAAAAAACGTCATGATTGATGCTTCAAGAATTATTACAGAAGCATTAGTGCAATCTGGTTCAGATGTATTTATTGGTTATCCGATAACCCCTTCAAATTTATTTTACAGTTATTCAAAGGAACGTTTTCCTCAGTTTTTGGCCGGTCCAGATGAAATATCTGTGTTGCAATGGATGTGTGGCTATTCTGCAGCTGGAAAAATCCCAGTTACGGCAACCGCTTTTCCAGGCTTGGCGTTAATGACAGAAACCCTGAATATGGCGTATATGATGGAGTTGCCAATGGTGCTGATCATTACACAGAGATTAGGACCAAGCACAGGCTCAGCCACCACAGGAGCTCAAGGAGATTTAAAATTTTTAGATGGAGTTATTTCAGGTGGATTTCCATTGCCAATATTCTCTCCATCTAATTTTAATGATGCGTGGACCTTGTCAAATGAAGCTGTCAAAACAGCTGTAGAGTTTCGTACACCAGTTATAATATTGACCTCGAAAGAGTTGGTAATGACTCAAAAAAGTTTTGATATTAACACATTGGAGAAATTAGTAAAGGTAGATAGAACGCCGAAAGCAGTTGATCCTCCTTATCAGCCTTATAAAGCAGGTGATGATATGGTACCTCCATTTTATCAATTAGGAAATGATAAATACCAAGTACGTTTTAATGCTTCAACGCATGATAATGATGGATTAATACGTAAAGGAACTCCTGAAAGTTTAGCAAATACATGGAGGCTTCGTGAAAAATTAGAAAAGAGAATAGATGAGTATACATTTTATGAGTTGGATGCAGAAGAAAGTGCAAATGATCTAATAGTAACTTGGGGAGTATCGGCAGATGCATCAAGAGATGCTGTAGTTGCTATGCGCTCAAAAGGTAAAAAGATTTCACTATTAGTTGTAAAAACGTTAKTACCAGTTTCTCAAAAACTAATTGATATTATTGATTCATATGAAACAGTAACTTTTGCTGAAGAGAATATGACAGGTATGTACAAAGAGCTACTATTTGGCAAGAGAACCTATTCAACTATTAAAACTGCAACTAAATTTGGCAGTATGTTAACGCCTTCTGAAATAGAAGAAATTGTAAATTAATTAGGATAAAATATGGAAGCAGCAGAAAAAATATTAACGAAAGCTAAAATGCCTTTTTGTCCTGGATGTGGACATGGAGTTTGTGTTAGAAGCATTTCTACATCCTTRCAAGATTTAGGTTATGGTGCTAAAGATGTTGTTATAGTGAGTGATATTGGATGTTCTGGATTAGTAGACCCATTGTTTGCTGCTCATACAATTCATGGTTTACACGGGCGTTCTCCAGCGTTGGGAGTGGGCGTGGCTTTAGGATTAAACAATTCAGATAAAAAAGTGGTCGTGATTCAAGGTGACGGAGGCGCTACCATTGGATTGCAACATATTTTAGAAGCAGCTCGCCGTAATATTGATATGACATTGGTTGTGATAAATAACTTACTGTATGGTATGACTGGAGGTCAAATGAGTGGGCTGTCAACAAATGAGTTCAAAGATTATAAGCATAGTAATGATGACGCAGACCCTTATGATGTAGTGAATTTAGCACACCAATCTGGAGCTGCATTTAGTGTACGCGTAAATAATATTTCCAATTTCACCGAAGTATTGAAAGAAGCGATTGCTACACCCGGATTTTCATTGGTAGAATTATCCAGTTTATGTACGTCTTATGGCATGAAAAAAATAGCAGCGTTTCAAGAGTTTATTGTTCCTGAAGAAAAGCGTACTAATAATCGCCCAGTAGGTGTTAGTTTAGAAAGAAATACGAGTTCATTAATTGATGAGCTGAATGGTTTAACAAGTCAATTCAATTCAACTATTGATGATAAAATTGGAGTAGTTATAGCTGGTTCAGCAGGTGGCGGTGTTCAATCAGCTGCTAAAATGTTAGCACAAGCAGGAATGTTAGCTGGGTTATATGCATCCATGAAAGGGGAGTATCCGATTACCGTAGGAACAGGGTTTTCTGTAGCAGAAGTAATTTTGTCTAAAGACCCAATAAAATTTACAGGGTTAGAAAAACCAAATGTGGTCATCGCTGTTACTGATGACGGGTGGACTAAAGTAAAAAATAGAATTACAACTGATTCTAAAGTTTTTACCGATCGTAAAATTGATAGTAATCAAGATTCGGAAATAAAAGACTTTATCAAAAAAGGAGGTAAAAAAGGAGCAGCATTAAGTGCCGTATCTTATTGGATAAGAAAATCACGTGTTATCCCTATTGAGGCTTTGCTAAAGGTAGTTGAAAATCATAAATACGAATCAACCTTACAACATGCTATTAAGAGTGCTGAAGAACTTTAGAGAATAATAATTTTAGCAAATTTTAAATTTCAGGCTTATTTCTAAGTACCTTCTTATACGCTTGTTTTTTCTTTTTTTCTAAGCGTTTTTTAATACTGGATTTGCTAGGCTTTGTCGGCTTTCTTTTTTTTGGAACCTTTAATCCGTTATTAATAATAGCTAAAAAACGTTTAATTATGAGTTCTTTGTTTTTATGTTGACTTCTACTTTCATCGCATTGTAATAAGAGTCTATTTTCTTTAGTTAGTTTTGTTTTTAGATTTTTGAAGAGCAGCTCTTTTTCTTCATCTTTTAATTCTGAAGAATGCTGTAAATCAAATATTAACTCAATTTTTGATGATACTTTGTTCACATGCTGTCCACCAGCTCCACTACTTCGTACAGCTTTAAATTTTAGTTCTTTTAGTAGTTTTTCAGTATTCATAATTACTGCGTTATTTGTCGCATTAGTTATTTAATAAACGCAAAACTTAGCGAGATAAATTTTCTGAAAAGCGTTGTAAGTTTGACTTAGATTTTATGATTTTATCAATTTCTTGAATCGCTAATTCTAAACGGATTATTTTATTTCCTTTTAACAGAACATAGGGGCGATTGTATTTTTTTAGGGCATTTTCAAAGGCATTAAACATTTCTATACGTTCATTTGGACGATCTCTTAAATCATCTTTTTCCCAAGGAGTATCTATATATGTTAATAAGTACAGATCATACGTATTTTGGACTGCAAATTGCGCTAATTGAGGATCCACAAAGCCACCATAAAACGCTTCAGAATATACTTTKGTTTCCAATAAATCTGTATCACAAATTAGTACTTTATCAGCCTTTTTASYTAATTCATTTTCRAGATTCATTTGACCAATTGCAATTGGAAGTAAATCAGMGMYTTCACAAGTTTCRCGKKTGTTATTCCATTTTTYYTGYAAATATTCTCTTGCATATTCAGGYRCCCAAACAGTATTATAATGTCTGGCTAAATGTTTTGAAAGTGTTGTTTTTCCTGAGCTTTCAGGCCCAAAAAGCACAACCTTTACAATATTTATGTCTGTTTGTTTAAGTTTTTCTTCCATGCGTAATAACCTTGAATAGCTAAAATTAAAAATAGGGTGTACTGAATTCCAGTAAAACCAAAACCTTTTACAAAATATAACGGAATTGAAACAATGTTACCTACAATCCAAAGTATCCAATTTTCGATTTTTTTATTGGCCATTAACCACATACCAGCAAAAAATATTCCTGTTGTAAATGTATCTAAATATGGTGTGCCTTCTCTAAAATCGTGCAAATTTCCGGAAGTAAGCTTTGTAATGGCATAATTAATACTTTCATAAAAGTCCAAATTATTGGGCATTACGTTATAATATCTGTATACAATTATTACAAAAAAGGAAGTGAATGCGAAAATACCAAATGCCTTTATTTTGTCGGTTAAATTAGTTCGGGAGATAGGGATATGATGTTGTTTATCATCAATAATTTTACTCCACATATACCAACCGTAAATACTCATAAACGTATAGTAGATATTGATAATTAAGTCTCCGTAAAGATTCCATTGTGAAAGTAAATAAACATATATTGCGGTACTTACAATACCCGTTGGAAACACTAAAATATTCTCTTTTTTAGCATATAAAACGCTTGCTACCCCGAAAATTGCAGCAATTAATTCAAGGGTTATATTTAATGCGGAAGCTGTTTGGTACGGTTCTGTAAAAAAATTAAGGAGTTCATTCATAAGCAAGCTAATTATTTTCTGAAGGATCTAAGGCATAAACTAAGGTAAAATCTTCTAGTTGCTCAAATCGGATATCATATTTTTTATCCCAATCTTTAACTTTTATAAAMCCTGTAGTTTTTTTATTGGCAATTTTAAATGGATGAATATCAATATCATTTTTAAAAGTCAATCCGCCAAAAGGATAAATTTTATATAAACTTTCTTTTGCTCCCCATATAACAGTTAGTTGTGCTATATCATCATCATCTTTATTTATAAATCCTCTTTCAAAATTGACAAACTTATGTTGAATAATTTTTATTTTCTCTCTGTTTTTTTCTATATCAATTCCCGCTTCTTTATCGCTAATTATGAGCGCAGAAAAGGTAAATGAATGCGTAATTGAAATGTACTTTTTATCGTTTAAATGAGGTTTTCCATTTTCAGTATAATACAAGTCAAAATCAGAATAACCAGCTTCTTTTAATAAATGCCGCACACTTAGAAATCCGCGTTGATGAAGTTCAGATTTCATTGAAAGCACTCTTTTTTTACTACTCTTAGTTAACCGAATATTATCAGTTAATTCATCAAAGGACTCTTCAATTTTCCATACAAAAATTGTTGTATGAATATTGGGCTTAATGGTTTTGTATAAAGGCATTTATTTTCTCAAAGGTATTTCGTACTTTTGCAAAATAGTAAACAACTAATTTTTACTTGTTTTTAAATAAACAACAAATTTAATAAATATGAGTGCAGAAACATCAACATACGTAAAATATAAAGTAAAAGATATAACTCTTGCTGACTGGGGACGTAAAGAAATTGADTTGGCTGAAGCAGAAATGCCWGGGTTAATGAGTTTAAGAAAAGAGTATAARGGTCAACAACCTTTAAAAGGRGCGCGGATTGCAGGTTGTTTACATATGACKATTCAAACMGCTGTATTAATTGAAACSTTGGTTGAYTTAGGTGCWGAAGTTACGTGGAGTTCTTGTAATATATTTTCAACACAAGATCAGGCTGCTGCTGCAATTGCTGCTRCRGGAGTTTCRGTTTATGCMTGGAAAGGGTTGAATGAAGAAGAATTTGATTGGTGTATWGAACAAACATTATTTTTTGGAGARGATAAAAAACCATTRAATTTAATTTTAGATGATGGTGGAGATTTAACAAATATGGTRTTGGATAGATATCCAGAATTRGCWGCCGGAATTAATGGTTTATCTGAAGAAACTACAACWGGGGTKCATCGTTTATATGATAGRCTGAAAGCAGGAACATTRCCAATGCCAGCTATTAATGTAAATGATTCAGTTACTAAATCTAAATTTGATAACAAATACGGATGTAGAGAAAGTKCWGTTGATGCTATTMGWAGAGCTACMGATKTWATGTTRGCWGGAAAACGAGTTRTTGTTTGTGGTTATGGCGATGTTGGAAAGGGTACAGCGGCGTCGTTTAGAGGTGCTGGTTCTATTGTAACAATTACTGAAATAGATCCAATATGTGCTTTGCAAGCAGCAATGGATGGTTTTGAGGTTAAAAGATTGGAAACAGTTGTTGGGAAAGCTGATATTATTATTACAACTACAGGAAATAAAGATATTGTTCAAGGGCATCACTTTGAAGCAATGAAAGATAAAACCATTGTTTGTAATATTGGACATTTTGATAATGAACTTGATATGGAATGGTTGAACAAAAAATACGGTTCAACGAAAGTAGAAATTAAACCTCAGGTTGATAAATATACGTTGGGTGAAAADGAAATTATTATTTTAGCTGAAGGACGTTTGGTTAATTTAGGTTGCGCTACCGGTCATCCAAGTTTTGTAATGAGTAATTCATTTACAAATCAAACCTTGGCTCAATTAGAATTATGGAACAATAGAGATGCTTATAAAAATGAAGTTTATATGCTGCCAAAGCATTTAGATGAAAAAGTAGCGCGTTTACATCTAGCAAAAATTGGCGTTGAATTGGAAACATTGCGTGAAGATCAAGCAGCCTATATTGGCGTGAAGGTTGAAGGGCCTTTCAAGCCAGAATATTACAGATATTAAAACGTAAAAAATAGATTTATTTAAAAGGCTTTATTAATTATTTTAATGAAGCTTTTTTTTCAAAAATTTCTAAATTTATCAATATCTTTGCTGAAATTTATTTTTTATGAAAACCATTTTAGTTCCTCTAGGAAATTCAGAAAACGCTGCTAATACCTTGCAATACGCCATAGATTTTGCAACGGTTTTAAAAGCAAAAATATATGTAGCTCAAGTATTTAGTTCAGCYAAAGCTACCGGACTTCTTAAAAATATTGATACTGTAATAGAAAGTAAAACGAAAGAAGATCTAACTTCCATTTTGGCTAAGGTTGATTTAAAAAATATAGAAATTCAATCTTTGGTGGCTAAAGGAGAAATTATAGATGTGATTTCTAGAGCTTCAAAAGAGTTAAAAGTAGATTTTATAATTGCATCAGCAAACATTAAAAGTGCAGATTCTTCACTTTATGTTGGGGAGATAACAGGCGGATTAGTAAAACAGACTGAATTACCTTTGTTAATTATTCCGGTGGGATATAAGTTTAAACCATTTAGTAATGGACTATTAGGGGTTCGTTCAGGTGTTATAAGAAAAACGAATGTACTTCAACCCTTGCAAAATTTAGTGAGTGTTTTCGCCATGAATCTTAAATTGTTACATGTAATAACGCCACATAACAGCGCCGAAGATAATTTGTTGCATCAAGATTTCGAAGCTATTTCAGACTCAATTTCTAAGAGTGAAAATGCAACCGTTTATCAAGGGGTTTTAGAGCATTTAATTGAAACAAAACCTGATTTATTGTGTGTAATTAGACGAAAACGAGGTTTTTTCGCTAAATTGTGGGAGCAAAATAGTATTAAAAAAATTGATTTTGAAAGTAGAATWCCKTTATTAGTTCTTAAAGGRAACTTGTAACGTAGTTTGGGGATGTAGCTCATCTGGCTAGAGCGCTTGACTGGCAGTCAAGAGGTAGTGGGTTCGACTCCCATCTTCTCCACTTGTTAGAATTCATGTATAAAAATTTTAGGTATGATGCTTAATAAAGAGGAGAATTCTTCCAGTTTTTAATTGTTACCCCAAACATTCCCTCTCTGTCTAAACTTCTGTACTGTATTGTTTCCGCAATGTGGTTGGACTGGATGTACTCGCAGTTGTCTAAGTCTGAAATTGTGCGACTTACTTTAATTATTCTTACTTGTATATAGTTGATATAATTATTATTATAATTATGGAAAAATACAAATAGAGATTGTAGTAACCGCTTTTTTCAAATACTTATACAAGTCAATTTAACTTTTCTTAAGGAACTTAACAATCACTTCCCAGGCAAGTTCCCCAGCTTTATTATTTCTACCTATGGTTAAATTGTTTCCAACGGATAGCATTGTTGGACCTTCAGTAAGGTCAAATCCATGCCTTGCTTCTGKGTAACTGATTAGTTTTACAGAGGTATTTTCTGATAAAGATTGGATTAATTTTTTGCATACTGTCGGAATTGCGATGTCATCAGCTTCGCCCAGAATCATTAACAAAGGTAGTGAAGAATTCCATGGCCCATCGGCATCACATCCAGGGTAAACTGCCACTGCAGATCGAACTCCCTTAGGTTCGGGTTCCAAATTAGCAAGCCAGGACAAAACTCCTGATCCTCCATGGGACCATCCAATTATATTAATATCAGAAATATCATCAGTCGACGTTTTTTTAATAAAGGAGATCGCATCATCAATGTATTCACCAACTCTTTTTGGGTGGATTTCCCAGCCACAAGTATTTAGTACACCTTCTGCAGAAAGATAATCAACTATAAATACTAGAAATCCTTCTTTTTGCAACCTTTTGGCCATTATGTTGTAATGCCGCCGGAAAAGTCTGTCGCCTTCGTCATTTGGTCTTCCAGCATCTGTTTTTGATCCGTTTAATGAAACACCACTACAACCCGGAACAACTATGATTATAGGAAACGGACCATTTTCTGAGGGAGTATAAATTTTATGATTAGGGGCAATTCCATTTTGAAGCTTTTGTGCATCAATATTGATACAATTGGCTAAAAAAACAAGCATGAAAATATTTATATTAAACAATTTCAATAATCTTGATAATCTAATGAATAGGTTCATGCTTCACGCTGTATAAGGATTTATATAATAATTTCAATACCTTTATTCCGAGTTTGATTGTTAGATAAAGTCACCTAGATGTATTTTTCTTAACAATATACTAAAATTTATTAATTGGTATTTAATCACCCTAACCATTTTTCTTGATCTAAACTTCTATATTGAATGGCTTCAGCAATGTTTTTTATAATTGTCCAAGTCACTAATTGTGCGACTTACTTTTATATAGTTGATAAAAGTGTATTAGTTAAAAGAGTTGTAAAATTAATATAGAACCACCGGACAAAAATCATGAAGCCAATGTTCGCTGATTATTGAATCTTATCCATCTCTGAATTTAATATCAAGAGCAATTCCTGCATTTCAAAGAAATCACTCGAACTGACAGTAGTTCAAGAGTCACATCGAGTGGAGTTTGCAAAGCGAAATTCGTTTTGAGATGTTTTAGCCATCTTAAGTTAGCAATTGTTTATTTTCTTTTAAGATTAAAAATATCACTAGCATTTACCCAATACACTTCTCCTTTGGTTACCCCTTTCCACCCACTCTCTGGAGGATTACTGTATCTTCTTGAAAAGAAAAAATACTTGCCATCTGGCGACATGTAAGGACAATAATATATCCATTCTTTGTTTAATGGTTCTCCTAGATTAAAGTAAATAGGTGTTTGCCATTTGTTATTTTCTTTAAATGATACAGCAAACCCGTTTTCGTCTGTATAAGTGTTAGCGGTAATCAAAAAGCTTTCATCTGGTGAAACATAAGTACTACGTTCATTTTTTTCTGAATTTACTTCTGAACCAATATTTACTGGTGTATCAAATTTCCCGTTTCCTAAATATTGAGCTCTATAAATATCTCGTTTACCAAAACCACCTGGACGGTCAGACGTAAAGTATATGCTTCCATCGGCAACAACTACTGGATATGATTCTGCATACTTTTCTGTTGATATTGGGTATTCAACCTTTGAGGCAATTTGCCATTGGCCATCTATTTTTTGACTTCTATAAATGTCTGGATAAGAGTTATTAGAATAGTCTTCAGGATTAACCCCAAGAAAATACATTGTATTGCCATCTTGAGTAATTGATGGGTCAATAGCTACGGAATTAGCATCTTGGTCAGAATACATTTGAATTGGTTGTGGTGCAGTCCAATTATCATCAATTAATTCAGAATGATGTATAACAAAGCTTCCATCAATAATTCTSGTAAAAAACAATTCAGTAAAAGAAGWGTTAAACACCRTATTAATTTCTATATCATCTGTATTAACTATTGATGGGGCAAATAATTTAGGCGTGTTATTCGGTAGTTTTTGACCTAAATAGGAATTATATGAGTTAATGGGTTTACAGCTGTGCAAAACAAAAGCTAGCCCAATTATTGATAAGAAATAATACCTTCTGTTCATATTGTCTGATTTAAATAATTGCTAACGAACTAGTGCATGCGCCGTAGCGCTTACTGCACGAAGTTTTTTCAAAAACTCAATTAACCAACCCGCAGCCACAAAAGCAAACGCGAAGTACATGAAGCTATGGCGTATCTGCACGATGTTGGCAATTGGCTTTTTTTCATTCATGCCTTTCAGATTTTTTTTAAAACTTAATCAATTGTCTTAAAGTTAATTTTTGGTCCCTCAACTGGCAAGGTTGAAAATGGTTGTCCCTTTAGAAAATTAATGACTCTTTCTTGGGTATTCTTGTTACTAAATGATGGTGGGTGGTAGGCATATTTAACAATTAGTTGTATGCTATTAGGTAGCATTTTTGCAGTCTCCTCTCCATTTATAATTGGAGTTCGAGCATCCATTGTCCCACTAATGATTAGAACAGGACGGTTTGATTTAACAGGAGTACGATAAGTGTTTCCTAAATTAGGCACTCCCCATGCATTACTAACCTCTGGAAAAGGATAATTCATAACCTTACCCAAGAGGCTTTTTTTTGCTTCTTTATTAATTTGCTTTAGTCTTGTTTTAGAAGCACCCGATGCCCCATCCATCATAACAAGCATAGCAGAAAGTGACAAACCTTTTCTTTTAAGCCCATAAATCATTGTAGCAAATTCAGTAAAATTACCTTGATGTAAATTGTAAATCATCCCTGGAATAATTCCCATAGATCTTCTTCCTGAAAGCGAAGAAATTAATAGTTGAACTTCAAATTTTCCAACAACGACCTCTATATTCTCTCCACTTTTCTTATCTACAATTATTACTCGTTTTGATTCTTTTTCAAGTTGTTGGAGAACAGCATTTAACATTTCTTTTAAATTTGGAATTTTGGCACTTAACATAGAGTCTGATTGTACAAGGTTATTAAGATCATCAAGATAGCGATCATAACTGCTAGGGAGTTTAAGTGTATGATTTAGCCCTTCTATTCCAGCAATAACAACTCTATCGATACTGCTTTCATGTAATTTTAAGATTGCAAGTGCATAGTGGCTTCCATAACTTGACCCTATAAGACTAATTTTTTTTATCCCCAATGCCTTTCGTAAATCATCGACGTCGTGGGCGCTTTCAACTGTGGTATAACCACTTAAATCATACCCTTTATTTTCCCAATATTCTTTACATTTCATTGATCCATTTATAAAGATTTCTATTACTTCATCACGACTTGTAGGTCTATCGGTTGGCAAAAAGATTTTGTCTGGACAAGACATATCCTGTTCTCCTGTACCGCGTTGGTCAAATACAATTACATCTGCGACTTCTAGCAATGGTTTAAATAACGAATGGTATGAACCACGAGCGACTTGAATACCTGATCCTCCAGGGCCGCCTGCCAAATAAACAATTGGTGATCCTGCGTTTTTAGAAAAACTCTTAAACCTGACAAAATTAATTGGGATTAATCTACTTTTTGAATTATTTCGGTTTTCAGGTACAAATAGAACGCCTTTCTCTGCTTTAATTTCATCTTCATTCTCTGCTTTAAATTTAAATTGTTCTATACTAAATCTTGCGACTTCATTCTCTTGTGCCCTCACACCCTGTACATGCAATAACATTAAAAAAATCACAATCAATAAGTTAATTTTTCGATTCATATCTTTATTTCCTTTTAAATATTAAATAATCTAAGATAAGACAATCCCCTTTTATGTTTGGTTACATATAATTAGGGAATAATATATTATTTTTTGTTTTTTCAGCTTGTTGCCGACTTATAAATAACCGCAATTAATCTCATTTATTTTTCTCTATAAGCGACTACGACAAATAAATTAAGTTGCGAGAGTCTTCCTATATGTTGTTGAGCTTCAAAATTGCAAATATATGAATTCAATATGTTGACCAACACGGAAAAGGGATATCTCATTTCTGTAAGTAAGAATTCAGGGTACTCTCATTACACTGTCTATTTTATTTTTATCCACCTTTTAGTAAGCCCCTTATCTTTAAGATAATCCATTAAATCCCATGCCTCGCCAACTTTTGCATGATGTAGTAATGTAAACCCGTGTGGCCCTTTAGCAAAAACTAATTCGGGATAAGCTTCTAGAGTTGGTTTTACTAAATCTGCTTTACCTAACATAGTAAGTACAAATAAATTGACTCTGGCTCCTTGAGAAATCAGATAATTAGCAATTTCTTTATTACCCAGATGTCCTGCTCCTTCAATTGCTTCTTCAAAATCTGAACTTCCCCAATCATAACGAGCATAAATTAAGTTCGGATATTCATGAAGCATTTCTTTTACCAATGGTAAGTTTTTATGGCCGGCAGASACAAAATCTTTGACTAACTTTATATCAATAGGTCTAGGTTCCTCTTGAGTTTGAGAATTTTGCTGAATTTGAGAAATCGCAAAAGCCGGAGCAACACCTGCCAAAACAAGTCCTCCAATTGAATTTTTAATAAATGTTTTTCTTTTCATGATATGAATTTTAGATTACACTGTGGCGAAATTCAATATTAATACCTTAAAATACTTTAAGAAACGTGTTTCTTTAAACGAAAAATCAATTAAAAGGATTGCTTTTTTAGACAGCCTCATCTAAAAGTATTTTGTCAAAGAGAACTGTATATAACTGTCGTTCCTAATGAGATAAAGAAATTCCGATGAGTCAATATTGTCAAAACCCGATGCTTCTATACCTATTTTCCATGAATTTCCTAACCTGCGATTGGCTTCGACAAAATAGCGAAGCGTTTTGTTTTTACGGTCAATAATAATTCCGCCAAGAAAATCGGTGTTTTGCGGGTCGTTAAAAGCCAGTCGAGTTCCAAAAAAAAGATCATCATTAAGAGCGTTAATGGATTCAGCACCTCTATCATCAAAATTATATTCTGCCAGCATTCCTAAGTCAATGCCAGAACTAAATAAATTACTGAATGTGTATTCGCCACCCAAAGTAAAGGCGCTAATGGTTTTGCGTTTGCTTTTTCTATGAATCAATTCTGCTTTCCAGAGCATAGAACCGGTTGCCGCCTGAATGTCAATTCCTGTTTGATTAATTAACTCGTAATGCGAGGTAAATGTGTTACCATCGGTAGTTTTGAATAATGGCAAGCGACTAGTGCCGTAAAAATGAGAAACTCCAATATCGAACACACCCATTGCATGTGACCAGCGAATGGACAAATCAAGATTGTATTCTTTCAAATTACTTTCATAAGCAGTATTAGAGGTGTCCAAATTAAATGGTGGGCGCAAACGCCCCTCTGAACCTGGAAACCTCATCTCCCGAAAGTAAGTCAGGGCATAGAGGTCTATAGTCCCCCATTTTCGAGAAAAGGAAGCATGAATCATCGGTTGTCCGAGTTTGTGTTCTACATCAAAACCTTCTAATACATCCACTTGATTTATGATGTTTACCAAATTATTGGATTCGGTAACGCCCCAAAATATTTTTTTAATGCCTACACTCAATTCCCAGTTCTTAAAAATACCTTGCCAGTAGAGTTCACGAATATCAATATGGCTACGCTTATTGTCGTGCTGGTCTATTCGGGCAAAACCTGTAAATTGTAATAACTGCTTACCACTATTCCATTCCAAATAGACTTCGGGCTGAAAGCGCGCGGAAATGTATTGCTGATGTTGATTTGGGTCTAGAGCCTCATCAGGGAAATACCGATAATCCAATTTAATATTTCCAGAGATTTCAGAATAAATTTTAGGTTTTTCATTATTATCTTGAGCCGTGGTTATTCCTGTATTAAAAAACATAAGTAACAGTCCAAGACCAAGCAAAAAATAGCTCCTACCCATTATCTAGCCCTTCTTAAAGCGTTTTGTGAAAAATCTGCCTTCTTAAGATTTACACCAAATTTTCTCTCACTAAATACAAGCAAGGTCTCTTTACCATTTTGGTAATTTACCATTTTTAAGGTATTGGCTCTCCAATGTTTTGATAAGTACAGCTTGTAGTTAGAAAGGCTTAGGGTTTTTAATAGGGTATCTTTACGGTCGTAATATTCAATTTTTTCAACCCTATAATTGGCCTTGTTGAGCCACACAATGTTTCGTTTATACCCAGAATTTTTGGATATCGGATAACGCTCTATTTTATAAGAGTCTTGTCCATTTATATTTTCTTCTAAAATGAATTTATAGGTGTATTTCTCAACTTCCTGAGAAGAAAGATCTTCAAAAGCAAATTCACTTCCCATAAACGGCCCCGACTTATTAGAAGAAGATATCCGCTTTACCCTTTTAATTGCAGGTAGATAAAGCCATTGATCATCATCACCAATTTTATGGGTGTAGGTCATGCTGGCGGTTCCTTTTACATCTCTCGGGGTGTCAAAAATGGTCATGGACATATCGCCGTCTCCTTCTACTTCCATAGTGTATCCATGCATCTTGCGTGTGGTTTTTTGTCCGTTTCTACTGGTTAATGTCATGGTTAATGTGTTGGAAGAACTGCCCCAACCATTGTCTACCTTTTCTGCTTCACGGACAATTTCCAATCCCGTTTTTACAAGAATGAAAGAGCTGTTTATTATTACTAAAAATAATGCTGATATAATAATTGTTATTGTTTTCATTTTTTTATGATTTTTTATTGGATTAATAATGATAATCTAGGGTATCACTTTTACTTCCACGAGCTCAGGGTTTTCAATAAGTTTTTTGGTTTTATCTTTATCTATAGCTAGGAGCAATGCGGGAAGTAAAAGCAGATCGAAGATTAATGCGGCCACGATTGTAATTGCGGTTACTTTAGCCATATCGGAATTAAATACCATGGAGGACTGCATCAATACCGAGAAACCTGCAGTGAGTATGATAGTGGTAATTATGATGGCACGGCCTACTGTTGAGAAGGCGTAACGTAAAGCATCCTCTGGCGATTTACCCAACTCTCTTCTTCCGCGAATATATTTGGAGAGTAAATGCACAGTGTCATCTACAACAATACCTAGCGTCATGCCTAACACTACTGCTACGGCCATATTTATTTGCCCGTTTGTTATACCCCAAACACCAAAGGCAACTGCAATTGGAGTAATGTTAGGAATGATACTAAGTAAACCATATTTGAAACTTTTAAATACAAATATGAGAATGAATGAGATGAGTATTAATGCTCCTATTCCACTCTTTAGCATGCTAAGCATATTGGTTTTGGTTATATGAGAAAACATTAAAGAAGTACTAATACCATATGAGAACATATGTTTGGGGGCATTAGCGCGTAACCATTGTTCTGCCTTTTCTGTAAGGGCTATTATTTCGTTACTCGAAATGTTTTTAAGGGTTACTGTAAATCGGGTTTCCGATTTATCTACATTAATCTGGTTGTTTAGGTCTAAGCCATAAGGCAGCGACATTTCGTACAAGAGTAGGTACTGTGCAGCCTCGTCTTTAGCATTCGGAATCTTATAATAACTCGAATCATCACTGTGCATAGATTTATTCACTTGCTTCATGATTTTCGAAAAACTATTAACATGGGTCACACTTTCCTGCTGCAGGAACCATTTATTAAATTCATCCAGTTTTTTAAGATATTGGGGGTCACTAATACCATCGGATTCTCCTGAACCAAGGGCGTATTCAATATTGTAAATACCCGTAATATTTTTGATGATGAAGTCGGTATCTTTTCTAAATTTTACGTCCTTATCGAAGAATTTTACAAATTCGTTATTCAATTCATTTTTAAAAGAAAAAGCACTGAGAACAAGAATGATAATTACAGAAAAGACAAGTACTTTCCGATTGTGGGTAATGACAAATTCAATTAGAAGGTCAATAGACTTTGGTTTTTCGTTTTCATTTTTTTTCATTTTTACACGAACCGGTAAAATTGACATCAATGCGGGAAGCAGTAAAACCGAGAACCCAAATGCTGCTGCTACTCCTGTTGCGGTGATATTACCAAGATCATGAAATGGAGCGCCTTCAGCAAAATTCAAGGTTAGGAATCCTATGATGGTGGTAATACTGGTAATAAGTATGACTTTGAAATTGATGCGAAGACTTTCAATAATGGCTTCTCTTTTTTGCATGCCAGAACGCATTAATTGAAGCATGGTAACTAATAAATGTATGCTATCAGCAATGGCAAGGGTCATAATAATAGTTGGTGCAGAGGCTGAAGGCCCAGTTAATTCAATTCCAAACCAACCTGCCAGTCCCATTGCAACCACAATAGAAAAAAGTATCACAAATAATGCGGTAAACATACTGCTTAGGCTGCGGGTGGTGATTAATACCATGATGAGAATTACGAGAAACATTATGGGTACTAGAGAGCCCATATCACTCATAGCAATCTCAGAGAGGGTTCCATTTAACATAACATTTCCAGAAAGATAGGTCTTGTGACCCGGGTGTGTTTTTTCCCAGTCTTTTGCCATTTCACGACTGTACTTCATAACCTCCATAAGTGCTTTAGGATTGTCTTCCGGAAGATTAACCGTAATACTAATAGCGGTAATTGAAGCATCTTTATTAATGAGACGATTTAAAAGAAGGGGTTCATTAATAGCTATTTCCTTTATTTTTTCCAGTTCAATATCGGATTTATTGCCAGCGTCACTGGCAAGATTCTCGACATACATATCGTCGCCTTCAGAGTGGGTATGTTGAAAGTTAGAAAGGGCATTAACTCGTGTTGAGAACGGTATTTGCCATCCCATTTTTTCTAAATCCTCAATGGCAGAAAGTGTTTCTCGGGTAAATACCTTGCCGCTTTTGGGCTCAATAACAATAAACACATTATCGTCTTTAGTAAATTTTTCTTGCAGTGCGTCGAAAGCTAAAACTTGAGGATTGTCTTCACTAAAAAATATATGGTAATCGTTGTTAAATGCAAGAAACCTAGCGCCACTACCCGCAATGATAGTAATGACCAGAGCAGCCAATAGGATAAACCAGCGCCTTTTAATGGTCCATTTTGCGAAATTCGTTATTGGTGTGTTATTTTTCATATTCTTCTTTTTAGTTTTTTATCTGAATATTTAAATCTTCATACATATACTTTACGGTATATGATATTTCAAATTTTTTTATGTGAACCATAGCATGAAAGTTACCATTGACGTTTTTGCAATCCCGACAGCCATCGGGACTAATTGATAGAAAATTTGCCAACCCACTCACTATCTTTATCTAAGAATTCTCGTAATTTTGCAATCGGAACCTCTTGGTTCATGCCGATGACTATTTTGTTTTCTTCTCGAAAAGTTTCAACCAGATTAACCTCTGGATGCTTTTCTATCTGCTCTTTAACAAAATCTGCACATCCTGTGCAAATCATGCCGCTAATTGAATACGTGTGTGTCATAATATTTAGTTTTTATATTTATTATTATTTTTAATTTATTTTATCAAATACATCCCGTTTCTTGTTAAAAGGTTAAGATGCTTTACTATGCTTCAATCGTGTTTTTATAATTTCTTTGAGTTCTTCTGACCATAAAATAGTATAGTGCCCTAAACCCTCTAGTTCAATTAATTCGGATTGGGGGAAGTCTCTGTTTACCTTACGTGCTAAAGCTATGGGCAAAACTTTATCGTTCTTAGAATGCACTATTAAGGCTTTAGATACATTTTTTAGATTCCCACAATACGTTTTCATATTGAGCATTTCAATGGGTTCACCTGCATCTTTTTCTACCATTTTTGTAAGTTTATTTACTGTTCTATGCGTTACCCCAAAAAAATCCGAAACTTCTTTAATAGTATCTTTAAAACTAAATGGTGCTGTAACAAGAATCCATTGTTCAATATGAATATCACTATTTCTTCTCAAAACCCCTGCCGTAGTGACACTACCCATGCAATGACTGATAATCACATCGGGCTGATATTTATTAAACATAATAGATACAAACTCCGTGAATTCGAACATGTTTGTTTTTCCCTTCGAACTTTTCCCATGGGCAGGGGCATCAAATGCCATAACTTGATACTTTTTTTGTAATAACAAATCAACCAGACCAGTAAGATTGCCCGCTTGTCCTTCCCATCCGTGAATTAAAAAAACAAGTTTACAATTTGTTTCTCCCCATCTATAGGTTTGAATATCGAAGTTTTTAAATTTTACACTTTCTTTTCTAGAATTATCAAGAATTTTTTCTTGAAAATCTTTCAATTTCCTAACACTTGGATTAGACATTAATTTGTAAATTTGACTTGCTCCAAAAGAAGGGGAAAACAAGTCTAGAATTGCGAATAACATTTTTCTTACCATTATCGTTTTTTTTTAATTAGCTGAATATTTTATTTGTTTAATTTATGATATACCGTAAGGTATATTATAGATCAAATTTTTTTAATTGATTGTTAGTTCATTAATTTCATTTTCCAAACTTTTAATGTTTTCAAGTAGAATGTTAGGGTTGTTTAAAATTTTTACCATCATAATACTACCTTCAATCATGGCTATTATTTTAAAAACAAAATTCTCGGCATTTATTTCTTTTAACTCTGAATTTCGTATGCCTTGGTTAACAATGTCCACAAGACTCGTTTTCCAATATTCAAGTGCCATTGTTACTTCTTTTTTTAGGGATTCATTTCCATCATCAGAATCTACAGCGGTATTTAAAATGGGACAGCCACCAGCTTCAATAAACTGTGGATACTCTGTTTTATAATATATAAAAAANGCATGGAGCTTTTGATCTGCTCGGTTAACTTTTTGGATTTCACGCGCTATTTTTTTACCCCTTTGTTTATAAATAAATCTAAAAGCTTCTATTGCAACTTCGTTTTTGTCTTTAAAATTTCCGTAAATACTACCTTTTGTCAGCCCTGTAGCATTGGTTRAATCGGATAAATAAGTGCCTGTGTATCCTTTCTTATTAAAGAGAGATGCCGTCTTCTCAATTATAAATTGCCGTGTTTTTTCTGACCTAATCATCTGCAAATATACCGATAGGTATTTGAATTACCAAATAAATAACCAAATTTTTGATAATTATTTTTTGTATTTTGACAAATATCAATATAAGTAAAAGTTTGAGCATATATTTGAGCTGTCAAAATATTGCTTTCCTAAATCCCTTTATTCATCGGGTTTTCAACGAATTTAAGGTGGTCCTTTATAGACCACAATAAAGGAAAACATTACTATTGGAAAATTACAAAGTAAAATTATTTTAAGTCAACATTTAGTAAACTAATCGTTTATCAATTTAAATAATTAACGGATTAGATTTTTTGTACAAAAAGTATTATATCAATGTTTATAATACTCTGAGTTGTTTGAGGTACAAATAAGGTACAGATTTTGTAGGAATTTATAGTAATATCTTAAATACCCATGAATATATTAAATAGCAAAAACTACTTTTTATACATTTCCAAATCAAAGAACTAAATACTAACAATGACAACGTCTAAACACATTTAGGCAATCTTACAACACGAAATGTTAATCTTCAAATAATACCATATAAAATATAATTTAGATTAGTAGACATGCTATTATTACTTTAACTCCAATGTAAATATTGATTAGTTTAATATGGCATTAAAAAATGTTTCAATTTGCGGTACGAATTGAACAGTCCATCTTAAACACTAATAATCTGGATATTAGTATCCAAGTTTTAAAATCTAACCAATTATTAGTCAAAAAGAAAATCCTAATAAATAAAGTGGTTCCACATGAACCTATATATTGTATAGTAATGTGGAGTGTTGTGGAGTAATACGGAGTTATCAAGCAATTATTCATCTATAAAAAGAGTGCTGTGGAGTAGTATGGATGTATAAAGGTTTGAGCATCGATTGAGAAATACCATAGAATACAGATTTAAAGAGTTTGAGTCTGCAAAAAGAACCATAATAGGAATAGAAATAGTACATATGATTAAAAAAGAACAATTGATTTGTAATAGAGTATCAATGTTTAAATCACTCTATTCATTGGCCGCTTAAAAATTGAATTTATTTAATTATTTTAGAAACATATTTCACAGATGCGACAGAACCACAAAATTGACTAAAAGCAGAACATTACAAGCAAGAAAAAAACAGTTCCATGAAAATCAATTAACTTTGTGAAACACTCTCTTAATTTTTAACCCAAAAAGTTTAAATTAAGCTGAAGACGCACATAGATATATAACATTTCCACTAAACAAGTAGTAGGTTTTCAAAGTGAAATAAAAAATATTAACTCAAGTTTGACATATAAAAAACATTATATAGCTGTAATAGGAGGTTCTGTTGCTGGATCGGAAGCTGCAAGTTTATTGGCATTAAACGGGTTTAGAGTTGTTGTTTTTGACATGAACGCATTGCCATATGGTAAGATTGAAGAAGGGTTACCTAACTGGCATATTAAATTACGCAACAAACAAATTAATGAAATTGACAAAAAATTAAACCTGCCAAATGTTAGATTTGTCCCCAATACAAAAATTGGTGYTGACATTAACTTTTTAGATTTAGTTAATAATTGGGGTTTTTCAGCAAYWATTNATGGYWWAKRGSSYATSSYMWRAWMGASWTWKAMMWWYARMYWMATCACCTAATTCATTATAAAATTTTGCAGATGAAAATCTATAATCTAAAGATGATTTATATAAGCCTGCTTTTACGGGGTTGTTGTGAATATAATCCAGTTTTTCAATACTAATTTTAAGATTATATAAATCTATATGTAATGGATTCCTTTGCCAAAATTGGTATCTTCTGTCTTTTAATTCTACAAGAAAATTAGTTAGAAATTTCGGGTGGTTTATTTCCAGATCTCTTTTTATCTTTTGATCTGTAAATTTCATAAAACTTAGCTGAGTATGCTTTAAAGAATATAATTTTGTTGGGCTCCAAATTAAATGGATATGATTATCCATAATGACATAACCATATAAAATAACTCTATTTTCTTGAACTAAATATTGTAATGATTCAATGATAAGTATTTTGTATTTTATTGGTTTTAGTAATTTTTTCCAACCAAGAATTGTAGCAGTGTAAAACTGTGGGCATTCATCTATATGATTGAATTTTTTCAGTAGCATTTTTTAGGTTTGAGATAGTAGTCATTGTTGGTGGAAAACACCAACAATGGCATCAATTGATAAATGTTACCCCAACCATCCCTCTCTGTCCAAACTTCTGTACTGTATTGCTTCCGCAATGTGATCTGTTAAAATTTCAATATCACCTGCTAAATCTGCAATAGTACGTGAAACTTTTAAAATACGATCGTAGGCTCTTGCTGATAGATTCAAACGCTCCATCGCATTTTTTAATAAGGACTTACTTTCTTCATTAAGTTTGCAAAATTTTCTAATTTGTTTCACATTCATTTGGGCATTGTAATGGGTGTTTTGAAATTCTATAAACCGTTTGGATTGTAGTTCTCGTGCTTTTGTGACGCGTTCTCTAATGATGTTGCTAGATTCGGCAAGTTGTTCTTCAGAAAGTTTTTCAAAAGGAACAGGTGTTACCTCAATATGAATATCAATTCTATCTAAAAGCGGTCCTGAAATTCTACTTAAATAGCGTTGCATTTCTGCAGGAGATGAGGTAACAGGAGCATCAGGGTCGTTAAAATAACCACTAGGACTTGGATTCATACTTGCAACYAACATAAAACTRCWTGGATAKGTKACTGTAAATCKTGCTCTWGAAATKGTYACTTCACGGTCTTCYAAKGGYTGMCKCATKACTTCTAAAACRGWSCKTTTAAATTCAGGTAATTCRTCTAAAAATAAAACGCCRTTRTGTGMYAWWGAWATTTCWCCAGGTTGAGGATATTGACCRCCACCMACTAAWGCAACRTCRGAAATWGTRTGRTGWGGWGATCGRAAAGGACGTTGYCCCATTAAWCCKGMRTCTTTMAYTYTYCCAACWACMGAATGWATTTTWGTRGTTTCTAAKGCTTCTTGYAAAGTCATTGGAGGTAAAATTGAWGGKAGTCTTTTRCTTAACATTGTTTTTCCACTTCCWGGAGGWCCAATAAGWATWATRTTRTGWCCKCCAGCCGCMGCWATTTCCATRGAWCGTTTWACRGAYTCTTGNCCCTTYNACATCAGMAAAATCAAAYTCTGGRTTRTCTAAAWTTTTATRAAATTCAGCACGWGTRTCAATWATAGTTCKTTCTARYTCAGTTTTATCATCAAAAAAGTTGATTACTTCTAAAATATTTTCAATTCCATAGACTTCTAAATTACTAACAATGGCTGCTTCTTTAGCATTTTGTTTTGGTAAAATAAACCCTTTAAATCCTTCTTCAAGTGCTTTAATTGCAATTGGTAATGCACCCTTAATAGGTTGTAAACTTCCATCAAGTGAAAGTTCTCCCATGATTAGATAGTTGCCTATTTTTTCTGATTTAATTTGATTAGAAGCTGCTAAAATCCCAATGGCTAGAGTTAGGTCATAAGCCGAGCCCTCTTTACGCATATCGGCAGGAGCCATATTTATGGTGATTTTTTTTCCTGGCAGCTTGTATTTATTGTTATTTAAAGCTGCAGAAATTCTGTAACTGCTTTCTTTAATGGCATTATCTGGTAATCCAACGAGATGGTACCCAATACCTTTATCGATATTTACCTCCACAGTAATAGTGGTGGCCTCAACGCCAAAAACGGCGCTGCCAAAAATTTTCACTAGCATATTTTTTTCTTTTTACTTAAAACTTAACGAACATTTTTTTTGTTGAATCACGTTCAACTAATTCAGTTCTWATKATTTCAGTTTTAATATCTTCAAAATCAATTTTTTCTTCAATTTTTTCGATCAGTCTTCTTGCTGCAACTTCCCCCGTAGTATGTGCAAAACGGTTTACACTAGTTAATGGCGGTGTRCTGTATCTCGATAAAATACCGTTYGTAAATCCAATAATAGCAATATCTTCAGGAATTTTAATGTTTCTACTGTTTAAAACTTGCGTTGCTATTGCACCTGAAACTTCATCAATTGTAAATATACCATCAACTTTATTAGTGTCTAGCATTTCGTTGATACGTTTTTTTAAATGTTTTTCATTTTCTTGACTAATRATAATATTCTCATTAGGWKTAACACCGTATTTTGTGAGTGCTTTTAAATATCCTTTTACTCTAAATTTGCTAATGTTCAAGCCGTCAGTTGTTGARATTAGTGCAATATKTTCGCATTYAGATCGCATTAAAAAACGAGTAGCTTTGTARGCACTTTTTACATTGTCKGTAACTACTTTGTCACAAAGAATACTTTTATGTACTCGRTCATATAAYACAACAGGAGTTCCTTCKTCTAAAATATTTTGAAAATGGTCRAAATTTTTGAGTTTTAAAGTTTCTACAGAAAGACATGCTATAAAGCCATCAATGGCGCCATTAGAAAGCATTTCAATAGTATTTACCTCTTTTTGGTAAGATTCATTCGTAATACAAGTAATAATATTGTAGCCTTTTTCTGTCGCAATTTTTTCGATACCACGTAAAACACGGGCAAAATAATAAGTAAGAATATTAGGTAATATGATACCAATGGTTTTAGTTTTTTTATTTTGTAAACTTAGTGCTAAGGTATTAGGTTTGTATTTATGTTCTTTAGCATATGCTTGAATCTTCCTTTTAGTTTCGTCGCTAATTTCATAACTATCATTTAATGCCTTAGAGACTGTAGAAATAGAAACAGATAATGCTTTTGAAATTTGCTTTATGGTTATTCTTTTATTCATTTTCAGGTAGGATTGTTAATTTTGTTGAGACATCTATGATTTCTTCTTTATTCATTTTCATTTTTCTAGATTCACCTTTATTAAACATTGCTGCTTGGTCTTTATAATGTTCACTAAAAGGATTTCCAGATTGTCCAGTTGGTAAAATGCTACTGCTATTTTCAATATCCGAAAAATCTATAATTCTTCTTGTTGAAGGGCCCGAATTTACATTATATAATCCAGAACCATCGTATTTAAAACCTCTATTATTAATCACTTCACGAGCTCCGTTTATAGGAAAAGGACCAACATTAAAGTAGTTTTTTAAAGAGTTATCTGTTCCTAAGGGGTGTTGATGCTCTAAGGTATGAACTTTTCCCCAATTCCAATCTTTTATTTCATTTCCTAGCTGTTTTTCTAAAGATGCTACGGCTTCAACAAACGACTTAGATAAAATTTCTTTTTTAGTTTCTATATTGTTAGTTGTTTTAACATTGTCCCACCAAATTGAAACGTCTTTTTTAATTTGGCTTGCAATGACTCTTTTTGATAAATGTGTATTTAAAAATTGTTCGAACAATTTTTCACCTAATTCATCTTCAAAAGTATTTTTTAAATACTGATAGACCCAGGAGTTGTATATAGTTGGAGCAACAGCATTAACAGTATTTGAGCCGTCCCAAAGTTGAAGAATGTCAATAGCTCTTTGTTCATTTTTAGAGAAAGAATTAAAATCGAGTATTGAAGTAAACTCTTTAATTACTTCAGGTGATACAACTGAAGTAACATCATTAATCATTTCAGACATGGTTTTCTTGTTCCAGTTATTTTTTGGTTCAAGTAATTGGACAATTCGTTTAGCCCTATCTTCGGATAAATAATAACCAGGATATAAAATATTTGCGATTGTATCTGGTTGGTTGTTGGCAGAATATACATAATTCCAAGAAGGGTTTTCAGCCATCGGATTCATGCTGAAATCTAAATATTCAATAGGGTCATCTTCACCAGAGGCACCATCCAATATAAATTTTCTATTTACGTGAGGTTTGTGTTTGTATAATTTACCTGTTGCCCACCATGCCACATTTCCTTTTGCATCACCATACATAATGTTTAAACCAGGTGCATGAATCATAGAAGCACCTTTTTTAACATCCTTCATTTCCGTTGCTCTTGAAATGGTATAAAGTGCATCTAAAGTTTTGCCTTCAAATTGAGTGTATACCCATGACATTGCAACTGGATTGGTTTGCGGAATTGCATCAATTACATCATTCATAATTGGACCATGACGTGTACTTTTAACAAGAACAGTTACTTCCTCACTATCTTTTATCTTTATTGTTTTAATAGCAGTTTTATAATCTTCATATCCTGTTGGTGTTTTGTATTTATTTTCGTCAGATGGATGATTTTCTTCTTTATAAAAATCCATATCATCATTTTCAAACATCGTTAACCCATACGCATAATTTCTGTTGTGCCCTAATAATGGAAATGGGATTCCCGCTAAATGGTAGCCATACATTTCGTAATTGGGTGTAGAAATATGAGCTTCATACCAAACGGCAGGTTGGGCATAGGCAATATGTGGATCGTTCGCAAAAAGTACTTTTCCAGTGGTGGTTTTTTTGGGAGATACTACCCAACTATTGCTTCCAATAAAAGGAGGTATGGGAGAGTTTTCCATAATCTCGTTGATGCTAGAAACCATGGTTGAAAAATTTTCAATGTCGGGTAAAGCATTTTTAATAAGTGTTGTTTTTGGGTTAATATCTATCCCGAGTTCTACTAAATAATCATTGTTTAGTTTTTCTTTAAATACGCTAAGCAATGGGTCTGTTTTCTGGGCCATTGCAAAACTGAATGACATATAACCCAAAATATTATACATATCATTTAATTTATAAGGTTCTTTTTCAACACCAATTAAAGTAAATTCAATAGGAGTGGGGCCATTTTTTATAAATTGATTCACACCATTTAAATAGGCAGTAGCCAATTTGTAGACCTCACCATTTTTATCTAATTTTTCAATTGATCTTTTGGAAGCTTCATCAATTCCTAAACGCACAAAAAATTGATCGTTCTTAAGCATTTTTTCTCCAAAAATTTCGGATAATCTTCCGGGGGCAATCCTTCGCATGAGTTCCATTTGCCAAAGTCGATCCTGTGCGTGAACGAAACCCAATGCAATAACAGCATCTAGTTCATTTTTAGCATAAATATGTGGGATACCATAATCATCAAAATATACCGAAGTTTCTTGAGCAACATTTGCTAGTTTAATAGTCCCAGAATAGGTAGGTTTTAAGCTATTATAATAAACAGCTCCACCAATTAAAATGAGGATAATTAGTAGTGCAATAAGGATTGATATTTTTTTGAAAATATGCATTTTAGGCACTGTTTTTTTAGGTACATCAAATATAATGTTTTAAAAGTTAAAATAAATAAAAGTAAAAAATATTTGTCTAAATGTAAAATATACTTTACATTTGAAATTATAAATAGTATATATTATGAAATCAAGATTTTTATTACATCACAAATACAAACCGCTAGGTTGGTTCTTATTTTTAATAGGTTTAATTTTTGGCATTTTTTTATTGATTAATGATTTCGATTATTTTAATTTGGAATTAAAAGTATTTCCTTTAATTGGAGAGAGTGGCTTGTTGTCATCGAATCCTTCTTTAGAATGGAGTACAAATAATATTGCCGATGAACTCGTATCAATTGTATTAATTGTAGGGGGGATATTGGTGTCGTTTTCTAAAACAAAAGACGAAGATGAATATATTTCTAAAATTAGAATGGAGTCACTTATTTGGGCAACGTATGTGAATTATGGTATTTTAATTTTAGCAATTATTTTTGTTTTTGATATGAGTTTTTTTACAGTTTTAATCGTTAATATGTTTACGGTATTATTGTTTTTTATAATACGGTTTCATTATATGTTGTATAAATCTAAAAGGGTTATTGAAGATGAATAATAAAATAAAAGTTGAACGTGCAATTCATAATTTAACGCAAGCAAAATTAGCAGATATAATTGGAGTAAGCCGACAAACAGTAAATGCAATGGAACTCAATAAGTATGTTCCGTCTACAGTTTTATCTTTGAAAATAGCTAAGATATTCAATAAAAATGTAAATGAAATTTTCTTTCTAGATGAGAATGATTAAAGATACTTTTCCTTAATAATTTTCAAATGATGCATTTGATGACCTGCAATAACAAAACCTAATGCTCTTACGCTCATTAAGCTTCCATTTGCTGACCCGGTCATAGTAAGCATTTCATTAGAAAAACTATTAAATAATGAGATGCTAGCTTTTCTTATTAAAGTTAATTCATGAAGCAGTTCATTAAAATTTCTATCATTGCCATTAGAATTGTCAACATACCAATCTTCATTAAACCCATGTAGATCTGTGATGTCGTTTCTTGAAAAGCGTAATGCTCGATAACTCAATACACGTTCGGCATCAATTATATGTTGAAGTAGTTCTTTAATGGTCCACTTCCCTTTAGCATATCTATACACTAATTTTTCCTCAGGAAGATCCTTTACAGTTGCTAACAGCTCTTGAAGAGAGTCATTAAGAATGTCTAATAAATAAACATCTCCTAAACTTGTGATGTAGTTTTTATAAAAAGGAGCGTATTCATTTTCGTTTATTTGATTTGAATTCATCATTTTTCTGTAAAGATTATTCAAAATATTTTTGATTTTAGATAGTGTAAATATACTACAATATTACTTAGGTCATTTAACTCAAAATGATTGTAATTCATTCAATTAGTATTAATTTTCTGGGATTAGAAAAATTTCAGTTACTTTGTGTGTCATTTTTTATGAGAAGCACAAAAAAATTTACTACAAACTACGCCATTCGGTTGCTGACTTGGGTGCTATTTGGGATGTTTACTAATCTTTTCAGAATTAAAAAAAACTTACCATCAGAAGTCAAAAAATTAAAACCACCCTATTTAGTTTTAGGAAATCATGTAGGCTTTTGGGATCCATTTATTATCGGGCATTTTTTACCCTATTTTACCCATTTTATATCTTCAGATGCTACGTTTCGTAATCCAATAATTCGTTTCTTTTTGACGCGGTTGGGTACTATTCCTATAAAGAAAAATACACGTGATATCAAAGCTGTTAAAGATATAATTACAGTCATCAGACAAGGAGAAAATGTAGGAATATTTCCAGAAGCTTTAAGGACCTGGTCAGGGAGTAGTTTTAAAATAGATGCGTCTATCGTTAAACTCATTAAATTTTTAAATGTTCCAGTGGTAGTGCCTGTTCTTAAAGGGATGAACTTATTCAATCCTCGTTGGTCAACAAAATTAAGATATACCAAAGTTGAAGTAGATTATAAATTGGTGATTACAAGTGAATCACTGAAAAATCTGTCTGATAATGAAATTTATACTGAATTAACAAATGCACTATTTCATGACGAAGTCGCATATCAGCAAAAAAGAATGAATATAATATACTCAAGTTATAAAGCCGAACATATTGGTTATGCATTATATGTATGCCCCAATTGTAAGGCCATTGATTGTTTTAGAGCAGTAGGAAATGATTTTACCTGTGATTGTTGTCAATATGATATTCATATCAACAAATTTGGTTTTTTTGAGCGTAAATCATCTGGAAACTTATTTTTTGACAATATTAGAGATTGGTATTATTGGGAAGAAAAATGGCTGATTAACTATGTGAATGCGAAGTATGAAAGTAAAAGTACTACAGTAATTTTTGAGGATAAAAATTCAAAATTTTATCATAGCAATTCAATTGGAAATATGGATTTTATTGATAACGTAAATTTAAAACTATTTATTGATAAAATTGAAATTGAATTCCATTCAAAAAAGGAAATAAGGGTCCTTAATTTCAAAGATTTACAAACTATAAATCCGCAAATAAATGAACGCTTAGAAGTGTACTATGAGAAAGAAGCCTACAGGTTTGTAGGACAAAAAAATGGTGTTTCAGGACTTAAATGGGAAGTCGCAGTAAATGCCTTGTGGAAAAAAACAGGACAGGATCATAAGTTATCGGTGTACATTGAACAAGGCAATTAAAGAAACTCAGTCTAATTTAGGCCGAGTTCCTACTGGCATTTATATTTCCAAATAAGGATCTTGTAACCATTTTTTCATACACCTTCAATAATGCTGTATCAGGATTTTCTTGTTTCTGCAACTCCTGAATTTTGAGTAGAGCATATTGCTGAATTGTTAATAATGGTAAAACAATATTTTCACGAATATCAATTGAAGCTTTTCCTGCAGGATTATTTTGCATGAGCTTGTTGTAACCTGAAAGTTTTAGGATGAGCCGTTTTGATGTTTGATATTCAGTATGAATAATATCCCAAAACTCACCAAACTCTTCATTTTTAGACATGTATTCAGTCAACGCAAAGAATGATTTTGAAAGAGACATCATGCTGTTTTTTATTAATGTTTTAAAGAAGTCTGAATCTTTGTATAATTGTTTTACTTTGTCAAATTCACCGTTGTCTTCATATTTTTTTAAGGCAGTACCAACACCATAAAAACCAGGTACATTTTGTTTTAATTGACTCCATGAACCCACAAAAGGAATGGCACGTAAATCAGCAAAATTCAATTCTTTCGATTTTGAACGCTTAGAAGGGCGACTTCCAATATTGGTTTTTCCATAATATTTTAAGGTACTCATTCGTTCTAAGTACGGCATAAACTTTGGATGATTTTTAAAATCAACATAGGCTTCATAGCTGGTTAACGCTAAGTCATTCATGATTTCTCTATCATTTGTTGTCATGATATTTTTTGACTTGCTAAACAATTCATTTGAAATACCAGCACTTAATAATTGTTCAATATTGTATTGAGAGGAATCTAATGTTCCAAAATTTGAGCTAATAGTTTGACCTTGTATTGTCAATTGTATTTCTTCATTTTCAATAGTTGGGCCTAATGAAGCATAAAACTTATGTGTTCTTCCTCCTCCACGAGCTGGTGGACCTCCTCTACCATCAAAAAAGATCACTTTAATGCCATATTTTCTTGAAATTTCAGTCAACATTTCTTTTGCTTTAAATATCGCCCAGTTAGCCATTAAATAACCTCCATCTTTTGTTCCGTCAGAAAAACCAAGCATTACAGTTTGTTTGTTGCTTCTATTTTTTAAATGATTAATGTATGCAGGATTAGTATATAATTTTTCCATGATACTAGCAGCATTTGTTAAATCATCTACTGTTTCAAAAAGAGGAATAATGTCAACAGTTATCGCATGTTCAAAGCCACATAAATTAAACATCGCAAAGGTTTCCATAACATTTACGGCAGTTTGATTGTTACTAATAATATACCTGTTCGCTCCACGTTCTCCATTATTTTTTTGAATGTTTTTTATGGCTTTAATGGAGCTTAAAGTTTTTGTAACCATTTCATCTTTAAAAATGGTGATATCTATATCGTCAGCAACTTTTGAAAGAATATTAATTTGTTCGTTTTCTGAAAGATCTAAATAATTTTGAGGGAATAAATTGCTTCCATTTTTTTGTAGTGTATTTACAATATTTGCAAAAGCGTTGTGGTGAACTCTGCTGTCTTGTCTAATATCTAATGTCGCAAAGTGATATCCAAATATGTGGACTTTGTTTATAAGATCAATTATTTCTGCTAAATAAAGTGACTGATAATCAGAAATAAGAATGTCTTTTATTTGATTTAATTCTCCTAAAAATTCATCTAAAGGAATCATAGTGTTTAATTCAGTATTTACACTATTGTCAAATAAGAGATTTTCTAAATTATTAATGGTTTGTTCTACGCCATTAAAAGTTAAACGTTTTTTTAATAAACGAATATCTTGATAATAATTTTTAAGGATCATCTGTTTTAAACGTTTTGCTACATTTAACGTTATTTCAGTGGTTACAAATGGATTTCCATCTCTATCACCACCAGGCCAAAAACCTAAATTAATTATATCATTGTCAATTTTTTTGTTGTCAAAAATATTACTTTGTATGTAGTTGTAAACGTGTGAAATGGAATGGTAAAATACATTTTCTAAATACCAAATCAGACTAACTGCCTCGTCATAAGGTGAAGGTTTTACGTGTTTAAAAAATTGCGTTTTACCTAATTGAGCTAGTAATTGATTGATTTGAAGTAAATCATTTTTTTGAATTGCTTTCGTTAAATCGGTTATAATACCTAAAACTGTTCCTGGATAAAATTGTGTTGGATGGGCTGTTAAAACGACCCGCACTTTAAAATTTTCTAAATGCTTTTTTAAAGCTTCTTTTTTATTTTCTGCTGATGCTGTTTCTTTACTATTTCTCAACGTACCAACACCATCCATATTATTTACAATTGGAAAAGCGGCATCTTCAATGGCGTCAAATAATACTACTTGGCGTTCTATGTATTGAATAAACTTAAATAATAAATTTAATTTTTCTTTTTCTGAAAGGTCTTTATGATATGTTTCAAAGAAACCTTCTACAATTTCTGAAGGATTTTTTTTGTTAGAGAATCCATCTTTACAAATATCGTGAAACAGCGGTAATAATACACCTGTCTTTTTAATTTGGTCAAATGGAAGTGTCATAAAAATACCATTGTAAATTTGGTATTTTGCCAATACATTTTCGTTAAACCTTTTTTGTTTTGGTTGTTTGTGCATACGTTGAAATTCAAAGGTTAAAATTACAAAAGTTCAATAATATAGTCGCATAATGGGACTAAAATAACGAAATCGTTTTTTTATAATCAATAAATTTTCTATTTCCTATTCGGAATTTTATATAAATCAGCTAATTTTAAAGAGCTTTTTTTTAGATTTTGATTATGGTAAATCTTTTGAGAAGTATCAAAAGAGATATGATCATAAAAYACTTAAAAATTGATGTCATAATACATATGTTAATACACTAAATTAGTGATTTTTAAAGGAATGTACAAGTCGCTTGAATACTGAATAATAGTAAGTTTAAATCGAAGTTACAGTTTGATCTTTRAAATTTTAGAAGTAGAATTTGTGACTTTAAACCGGTCATCTAGTCGTTTTCCAATTACCCAAATAATATCGTTTTTTGAACATAAAAGCCAAGTGTTTTCTTTCTCAAGTAGCGACATTTTTTCATCTTTAAAATATTTACTCACTTTCTTTTTCCYATTTAAACCAATGGGAAAAAAGTAATCGCCTTTTTGTTTTTTTCTAATAGTTAATGGGAATTGAATTTTGTCATAATCAACAGAAATAGTGTTCTGATCATTCGAAATTAATTCAGTTAAAACGTTATGTTGATAATTGTTTGTGTCAAAAGGGGCAGCAACAGTTTCAAATTTTAATTTAATTGGATATTTAATTTTAAGTGTATTTTCTATAATTTTAAATAGCTGAGTTTCTTCACAGTTTGCAACTTCTGACAAAATTAAAACAGTTCTATTTTTCAATAATCTGTGTGTTTTACTAAGAACGTATTTACCACTTTGCGCATCTAATAAATCTACGACATCATCCCATTCTGTAAAACCGTAATCATTTAAAAGTTGAAATAAATACACTTTAGGATTGCTTAGCTTTTTTAATTTTAAAACATCAAAATGCAATTCGTTAAGGTAAGTACATGAAACTTCTTCTTGCACATTTTTAATGCAGTCTTTTACAATTTGTTGGCTTCCTTTTAAGTTTTCCAATGTTTTGTGAAAAGTATCTAACAAACTAGGGTTTATTTCTTTTAAAATTGGAACAATTTTGTGCCTAATTTTATTTCGAACATACCTTATAGAAGAATTACTTTGATCTTCTCGCCATTTTAGTTTGTTTTTAGTGGCGTAAATTAAAATATCATTTCTATCAAAAGGAAGAAATGGTCGTACGATATTTCCATTAATTTCAGGAATTCCAGTTAAGCCATCTAACCCTGTAGCACGTGTCAAATTAATAATAAATGTCTCTATAACATCATCTTTTTGATGGGCTGTTATAATGTAATCCAAGTTGTTTTGGTTGATTATTTTTTCAAACCATTTATAACGCAAATCTCGAGCGGCCATTTGAGTTGAAATTCTATTTTCAGAAGCATATTTTTTAGTTTCAAACTTAATRGTRAAASYWGGGAYTTGTAATTTTTCRCCTAAATCTWTWACAAATWGTTCGTCTTTATTACTTTCTTTTCCTCTTAATGAAAARTTACAATGTGCTAAWGAAATTGAAAAGTTTAGTTTRTRAAATAAATGTGTTAAWACGGTACTGTCAATACCTCCTGAAATTGCTAACAGTAATTTTTTATCATTTAAAAACGATAAATTTTTATTGATATGTTCTTGTAAAGTAACTTTCATTAATTCGTAAATATAGAGCTATTTAGTGTTTATTAGTACTTGTTTCATTGCATTTGTAGTACTTGTTTCATTGCATTTGCTTTAAGCAAGCATTCTTCATACTCTTTTACTGGGATGGATTGAGCAGTTATAGCACTACCCACCGAATAAGAAACATATTTTTTTGAAGCATTGTATAAAATACTTCGTATAATTACATTGAAATCAAAGTCTCCATTTGGAGTAAAATAACCAACAGCGCCTGAATATAAACCGCGTTTGGTTTCTTCTAATTCTTCTATAATTTTCATTGCTGAAATTTTTGGAGCTCCCGTCATACTTCCCATTGGGAAAGTGGCTTTTAGAATATCAACAGGATGAATAATTTTGTCAACTTTACAAGAAACGGTTGAAATTAATTGATGCACTTGCTCAAATGTATACACTTTACAAAGTTCATCAACTTTTACTGAGCCTTTAATTGCAGCGTGTGATAAATCGTTTCTAACTAAATCTACAATCATGATATTTTCAGCTCTTTCTTTTTTGTTTTTTGCCAATTCTTTGATGAGTTCTTCATCTTCATCTTTAGTGACTGCTCTTTTTGCAGTGCCTTTAATAGGTTGAGAAATTACGGTTTCACCATCCTTTTTTAGATAACGTTCAGGAGAAGCAGAAAGTAAAAAATGATCATTTAATTTTAAGAACGTTGCAAAAGGAGGTTTAGAAATTTCGTTCAGGTTTTTATAAACTTCTATTGGGTTAATTGTTGAATTTTCGCTATAAAATTCTTGGCAAAAATTAGCTTCATAAATATCTCCTCTCTGAATATGATCCAATACTGAACTTAATTTTTGATAATATGCATCTTTATGAATACGAAGTTTTATTTTAATAGTGTTGTTTGTTGCAGGTTCTTGGTAGTTGATTGAAGTGATTTCTCTAAAATCGGAGGCAATTTCATGTTCGAAATCCACCATATAATTAGCTTCAACAGTATTTTCTTTTATAAAGAATATTTTTTTTGGTTGAAAAAAGAATAAATCAGGGAATTTCAATCCGTCAAAATTAGAAGAAGTTAATTTTTCAATATCATTTTTTAAATCGTAGCTTAGATAACCAAAAATATAGTCGTTACTATTAGTTTGATAATTTTTCAATTTTTTAAACGCATTGATGTAATTTGTTTTGATTTCAGATACAGAATCTACAGCAAGTACTGCATCAAAATTTGAATACTTTTGTTGATAATTATTACTATCTAGCCAAACAGCTGTTTTAAATTGTTGCGCCCATTTTAAAAGCTTTATTTTGAATTTAGAAATATCTTCAACCTGAATTTTAGTACTTGTTCGTTGCATTGCTACAAAAATAAAAAAGTCCTTTCAATTTAAAAGGACTTTTTTATTTAATTTGACTACTTTGATAAATGTAATCTTATAGCTTGTTTCAAAACTATTTATTTTAACTGTGAATAGCCCTGTCGTTAACTGCTAAACAAGCTTCTTTAAATGCTTCTGTAAACGTTGGATGTGCATGAGATGAACGTGCAATATCTTCAGAAGAAGCTCTAAATTCCATCGCTATAACAGCTTCAGCAATCATATCTGCAGCTCTTGCTCCAATCATATGAACACCTAAAATTTCATCAGTTTTAGCATCAGCCAATACTTTTATTTGTCCATCAAGATCCATACTTGCTCTAGCTCTTCCTAAAGCGCGCATGGCAAAAGTTCCAGATTTGTAATTAATTCCAGCTTCTTTTAATTGTTCTTCGGTTTTACCAACTGTTGCAACTTCAGGCCAAGTGTACACAACCCCTGGAATTAAATTATAATTGATATGTGGTTTTTGACCTGCAATTAATTCAGCAACCATTATTCCTTCTTCTTCAGCTTTATGAGCTAGCATGGCTCCTTTTACTACATCACCAATCGCATAAATATTTGAAACATTGGTTTGTAAAAATTCATTCGTTTCAATTTGACCACTATTGGTAACCGTTATCCCTACTTTATCAAGTCCTAATCCTTTAGTATATGGCTTTCTTCCTACAGAAACTAAGATGTAATCACCTTTAAACTCTGTTCCAGCACCTTTCTTATTGTTGGCAGTCACAATAACTTCATTACCATTGTTAATTACTGAAGTAACTTTGTGGCTAGTAAAGAACTTTATTCCTTGTTTTTTTAATGTTTTTTGCAATTCTTTAGAAAGCATTGAATCCATACCTGGTGTAATAGTTGGCATAAATTCAATTACAGAAACAGCTGCCCCAAGTCTTTTATAAACGGAACCTATTTCTAGACCAATAACTCCTCCGCCAATTACAATTAAATGTTTTGGAACTTCAGTTAAGCTTAAAGCTTCAGTTGAAGTTATTACTCTTTCTTTGTCTAATTTAATAAATGGTAAATTTGCTGGTTTTGAGCCAGTTGCAATAATAGTTTTGGCAGCTTCTATTTTTTCTGATTTTCCATCTGTTTTTGAAATAGTAATATGAGTTGCATCTACGAAACTTCCAATACCATGGTACAAATCAATATTGTTTTTATCCATCAAAAAATTAATACCTCCTGATGTTTGTGACACAACATCATTTTTTCGCGCAATCATTTGTTTGAAGTTTAATTTGAGTTCAGAAATATCAATTCCATGAGCAACAAAGTGTTTGGACGCATCATAAAAATGGTGCGATGAATCTAACAGTGCTTTTGAAGGAATGCACCCTACGTTYAAACATGTACCACCTAATGTATTATATTTTTCAATAATGGCAGTTTTTAATCCTAATTGAGCGCATCTAATTGCGGCAACATAGCCTCCGGGTCCTGAGCCAATAACGGCTATATCATATTTATTCATAATCTAGTTATAACATTGAGGTACAAAAATAGAATTTTAATCTATCTCTATGTGAAATTAGAGATCAATTTTATACTTCATTTAAGGTATTCTAACTCTTTATTCTACTTTAATTTCTCAAATACAGTAAATTCTATTTAAGTATAAGGTTTTACTGTTGTAGCGTTAATTGCAGAAAGCATACCATTTATTTGTGATTTAAACCCATTTGTTAAGTTTCCGTATAAAAGCCGTTGATTTATAGGTGTTTAAGTGGTTGAATAGCTACATTTACCTGCTAATACAGATGAATTGTCCCCGCAAATATCTATATAATTTTACCCCACAATTAAATAATGCTTAATGTATTATTTATAAATAATATCAAAAATGATAGTTTTTATTAAAAATTTCAAAATGTAAATTGCTATATGCAACTTGTAGAAACAAAAGTAAAATTAATGCTTTTAATGGGTTTAATTTWATGCGCAAAAATTATGAAAAAATTTACTTTATATAGCTTCGTAACTGTTTTAGGGTTGTTATTCTCAATAGTAACTGTAAATGGTCAATCAGTACCAACCAATTTTGACGCTGGAGCAGCTGTTATTGATATGGGAATTACGCCCCAAACAGATAATAATGCATTAAAACCTTATGGGTTAGTTTATGAATTAGTTACAGATGGAATTCCTGTAAATTGGATCATAAACCCTACAAAGAATTTCGCAAATGCGAATAGTGATAGTTCAAGTAGTACAACGGTTATTGGAGGCGAAGATTTGATAGTTTCTGGGAAAACAACAAGAACAGGTACTGTAAATACTGGGTCAAAAACATTAACTTCAGGAACCTTTTTAATTGCTGCTGAATATATAGCTGCTGCTGGATCTATTATTGAGACTTGGATAACCAACAATCCTGGATTAACAGTATATTGGCAATTAGATGCTATTACAAACGCACCTGTGATAGGTGTGATTACTAATTTTCCAAATGTAGTGGTTTATTCAACAGATGGAAGTGTTAGCGATATTGAAGAGGGATTTTATCAAAGAGCTGGAATTTATAATACGTCTACAGCTACACCATTTAGATATGGTATGCCAGAAGATATTACATCATGTGATCAATTCTATGTGTTGTCTCATCATTCAGAACCAGATAAAAATTGGAATCAAACACAGATAAATCAGTTTTACGATTTTATAATTGGCGGAGGTAACGTTTGGATGGGTTGTCGTGACGTTGGTATTACAGAATCAGTTGTACAAACATCAAATGCTGGTGGCACTAGAGAACCCTATTTGAATTTTTTATCAACAGATGGATTAATTTATTATAAAGACATTGATAATAATTTTGATAATAAAAAGGTTATTTATAATACTGATAATTATGTGGCTTCAGATCCAATTATGCAGTTTAAGGGAGAAATTCACAAAGCTTTAAACGGAAACTCAGGAAGGATTTTTTTACCTGCAATAGGGAGCGCATGGCGAGCATCAACAACAGTAGGTTTTTATGACCCTACACAATCAGATATACCAACAAATTCTCCTGGAGAAGGAGGAATTGTTGCATATGGGCCAGCTTATGGAAACCCAGACTTTGGGACTATTTTGTATCAAGGATCACATATTCATAAAGAAAATGAGGGAAATAATGAGGAATGGGTAGGTGAAGCTAGGTTATTTGGAAATTTCTTATTACAATCAGCATTAGAAACTGCTCCACAAATAAGTGTTTCAAATTTAATTTCACCAGTTTGTGGGGATACTGATGTAGTTGTAACCACAAATGTGACAAATGCACCGTTTAATAATTTATCATATTCTTGGACATCCCAGATAGTTTCTGGGCCAGGGGCTGCGCTTTCTTTTACAACAGCTAATATAGCTTCACCTACTATTGGGTTTCCAGCAGTAACAGGCGAAACAGTATATAAAATCACATTGACAGTGACAGATACACCATCAGGTGGATGTTCAAACCCTATTACAGCAAAGTATTTTAATACAATTACAGTTAATGCTACTCCTATAGTAGCTGCAACAGCAGATAAACCTGTAAGTTGTAAAGGAGGGAATGATGGAGAGGCAAGTGCTTTAGCATCAGGCGGAACATCACCATACACATATGCATGGACAGGACCAGGTTCTTATACAGGT
>NVVE01000027.1 GCA_002733285.1 Lutibacter sp.
GCTTTGAGTTTTATGAACGATTTAGGTTTTATTGCAAAAATTAAAAATGAAGAAATTGGATTTAAAGTAATGATTGGAGGAGGATTAGGCTCTCAAGCAATTCTAGCAAAAACGTTGTTTGAATTTGTTTCTTCCGATAAAATTATTCCTATTACAGAAGCAATTTTACGTGTTTTTGATAGACATGGTGAGCGTACAAAAAGAGCAAGAGCCCGATTGAAATTTTTAGTAAAAGAGATAGGTCTTGATGCATTTGTAAAATTGGTGGAAGAGGAACAAAAAGCGTTATCAGCTACCACTTTTCCAATAGAGATATCAACATTTGAAACGGAGATTAATATTCCAACAATCGCTATTCCAACGGTTAAAATCGAGGATGAAAATGATTATAAGCAATGGCTTTCTACCAATGTGATTGCTCAAAAGCAAGATGGTTTTAGTGCTGTTGGACTTAAAATTCATTTAGGTGATTTTTATACAGATAAAGCGAGAATGTTAGCTAACTTAATTAAAAATTATGCTGCTAATGAATTGAGATTAACATTGAGACAAAATATTTTAATTCGTCACGTAAAAGACGAGTTACTGCCTTTCTTTTTTGTAGAATTGAAAAAATTAGGATTTGCAGAAACTGGCTATAATAGTACATTTGATATTACTTCATGTCCTGGAACGGATACTTGTAATTTAGGAATTACGAGTAGTACAGGAGTTACAAGGGAGTTGGAAAAAGTATTGAAAAATGAATTTCCACAATATGCTCAAAATAAAGAAATAACCATTAAAATTAGTGGTTGTATGAATTCTTGTGGGCAACATTCAATGGCTCATATTGGTTTTCAGGGAATGACTATAAAATCAGGRAAACTAGTAGCRCCKGCATTGCAAGTATTATTAGGTGGAGGAAYCTTAGGARATGGAAAAGGGAGAATTTCAGACAAAGTAATTAARATYCCTAGCAAAAGAGGTCCGGAAGCATTAAGAGTATTKTYAANATGAWTNNAWRMWTCNKAMCAARAKTMWKMAWRAGGTRTTTTTAGATTATTATGACAGRCAAGGKAAAATCTATTTTTATAATTTATTAAAACCTTTGGCGGAAACTACTAATTTAGTGCAAAGTGATTTTATAGATTGGGGAACAGATGAACAATATGYAATGAATGTTGGTRTTGGAGAATGTGCYGGTGTTGTAATTGATTTRGTAGCTACTTTRTTATTTGAAAGTGAWGAGAAAATTGAAAATGCWKCWGAAKCRYTAAARWTARATCARTATKCWGATAGTATTTATTAYTCATACACWAGTATTGTTAACACTGCTAAAGCCTTRTTGTTAACRGAAGGRAAAAAGACAAATACTCAGGCTGGAATTATTTCGCAGTTTGATGAGGTATTTGTTGATAAAATTGAGTTAGAAACTTCATTTTCTGAGTTTGTATACCAAATWAAAAACAATGAACCTTCTAAAGAATTTGCTGAAAAATATGTWGCAGATGCKRCATTGTTTTATAAAAAAGTAGATGCATTTAGAGCTAAAACAATAAAAGATGGAGACTAATATAAAACCAAAAGTAACCTTAATTGGTGCRGGTCCTGGAGATCCRGATTTGATTACTGTGAAGGGTGTAAAAGCGTTGTCAAAAGCATCAGTTGTTTTATATGATGCTTTRATAAATAGGGCATTGCTAGACTATGCGCCAAATGCTATAAAAATATTTGTAGGAAAGCGTAAAGATTTTCAYAGTTTTTCACAAGATGAAATAAACCAATTGATGGTAGAAAAAGCTTTTCAATATGGAAATGTAGTAAGGTTAAAAGGTGGAGATCCATTTATATTTGGACGTGGAGCTGAGGAGATTGAATATATTGAATCTTTTAATATTGAAACAGAAGTAATATCAGGTATTTCATCTTCAATGGCTGTTCCAGCAGGTCAAGGAATCTCATTAACTAAAAGGGGCGTTTCGGAAAGTTTTTGGGTAATAACAGGCACAACTTCGAAAAGAAAGTTATCTAAGGATGTGTATTTGGCAGCGCAGTCAWCAGCAACTGTTGTTATTTTAATGGGRATGAGTAARCTTAAWGAAATTGTTTCYATTTTYAAACAATTTGAAAAAGGAGATTTACCAGTAGCAATCATTCAAAATGGCACAACAAAGAACGAAAAATTGGGGTTAGGTACTGTTAATTCTATTTTGGAAGTTGTTAAAAGAAATGAATTAGCATCACCAGCTATAATCGTAATTGGTGAAGTAGTAAAAGAAAGTACAAAGCTTCGTTCTTTTTATGAGAAAATWAATTTAGCGCATTTTTAAAAAAATAGAAAATGGAACAAAACGAATTATATCCTGTATTTTTAAAATTAAACCAGCTCAATGTGTTAATTATTGGTGGTGGTACGGTTGCTTTAGAAAAATTATCCTTTATGCTGAAGTCAAGTCCACATGCGAATGTTTTAGTTGTTTCGAAGGACTTTGATGCTTCGTTTTTGGAATTGGCAAATGACCATAATGTGTCTTTATTAAAAGCTCCTTACAGTAAATTAGCTTTAAGGAATAAGCAAATAGCTATTGCAGCAACCAATAATGAGCATGTAAATAAACAAATTCATGCAGATGCAAAGGATGAAAATATTTTGATAAATGTTGCTGATACTCCTGAGTTATGTGATTTTTATCTGGGAGGGATTGTAACCAAAGGAACTGTTAAAATAGCCATTTCGACCAATGGAATATCTCCAACGCTGGCAAAAAGACTGCGTCAATTTTTTGAAGAAGTAATTCCCGATGATATAAATGAATTAGCAGAAAACTTAAATTTATATAGAAAAACCTTAAADGGTRATTTTTCDAATAAAGTHATGCAATTGAATAAATTAACTAAAWCHTTGTTAATTAAATAGATAAAAATTTAAATAAGTTTGTAAATAAACAGCATATTCCGTTTATTTGCAGTCAAGTTCATAAACTCATTGATATTGTTATTAAGAAAGGCAGAGGGATTAGACCTGTTGAAGCCTTAGCAACCCTTTATTTATAAAGAAGGTGCTACGTTCTACCGCAAAATTTAGTTGTGGGAAGATAACTCAAGAAAACTTCGCAACGAATATTCTTCCTTTTTAACAAACATTTATTCATAAAGCAGTTTATGTTATTCGTATGATATGGAAGAAATTCAAAAAATAATTAAAGAAAGAATTTTGGTGTTAGATGGTGCYATGGGHACTATGTTACARGCCTATAAATTTTCAGAAGAAGATTTTAGAGGTGCTCGCTTTAAAAATCATCCAATTTCACTAAAAGGAAATAATGATTTGCTATCAATTACGCAACCAAAAGCTATAAAGGAAGTACATGCAAAGTATTTTGAAGTAGGAGCCGATATTGTTGAAACCAATACATTTTCAGGAACTACGATAGCCATGGCTGATTATGACATGGAAGATTTAGTGTATGAACTCAACTACCAATCAGCTAAAATTGCTAAGGAAGTAGCGGTTGAATTTACAGATAAAGAGCCTCATAAGCCTCGATTTGTTGCGGGTTCTATTGGGCCAACAAACCGTACAGCAAGTATGTCACCCGATGTAAATGATCCAGGTTACAGAGCCGTAACATTTGATGAATTACGGATTGCCTATAAACAACAAGTAGAAGCACTAGTTGAAGGAGGAGTTGATTTGTTATTGGTAGAAACAGTTTTTGATACTTTAAATGCCAAGGCGGCTTTATTTGCTATTGAAGAAGTAAAAGCAGCAAAAGGAATAGAKATTCCAATTATGTTAAGTGGAACYATAACCGATGCCAGTGGTAGAACGCTATCGGGGCAAACRGCTGARGCATTYTTAATTTCGGTGAGTCATATWCCATTRTTAACCGTGGGATTTAATTGTGCTTTAGGAGCCAATTTATTACAGCCTCATTTAGAAGCAATAGCTAATAAAACTTCGTTYGGAATTTCTGCTCATCCTAATGCWGGTTTGCCAAATGCTTTYGGWGAGTAYGAYGAAAGYCCAAAAGAAATGGCTGCCCAAATTGAAGAATATTTAAAAAAGGATCTCATCAATATTATTGGCGGTTGTTGTGGAACAACACCAGAACATATCAAAGAAATTGTAGCATTGGCTGGGAAATATAAGCCAAGAAAATTAATACCTGAATTAGTTGGGTAAGCCGTCATTGAATGGATTAATTGTCAGTTAAAAAAAAGAATTAGCAACCAAAGAGAATGGTGAAACAAAAAAAATATTTAAAACTAGCAGGATTAGAACCATTAATCTTGAACGAAAACAGCAACTTTATCAATGTTGGTGAGCGTACTAATGTTGCTGGTTCTCGTAAGTTTTTACGTTTGATAAATGAAGAGAAATTTGATGAAGCCTTGGCTATCGCGCGTCATCAAGTTGATGGAGGAGCGCAAATAATAGACATTAATATGGACGATGGTCTTATTGATGGAAAAGCGTCAATGGTTCGTTTTTTAAATTTAATTGCTGCTGAACCAGATATTTGTCGTGTTCCTATGATGATTGACAGCTCTAAATGGGATATTATTGAAGCAGGTTTGCAAGTAGTACAAGGAAAGTGTATTGTAAACTCAATTTCTTTAAAAGAAGGAGAAGAAAATTTTATATGGCAGGCAACWCAAATAAAACGATATGGTGCTGCTGTAATAGTGATGGCTTTTGATGAAGATGGTCAGGCTGATACTTATGAAAGACGGCTTGAAATAGCGAAGCGCTCGTACAATGTATTGGTCGAGAAAGTGGGCTTTCCATCTGAAGATATTATATTTGATTTAAATATTTTCCCTGTTGCAACAGGAATGGATGAGCATAAAAAAAATGCCATCGATTTTATTGAGGCAACGCGTTGGGTTCGTAAAAATTTACCAAATGCAAACGTGAGTGGTGGCGTAAGTAATGTGTCGTTTTCGTTCAGAGGAAATAACACGGTACGTGAAGCCATGCATTCTGCGTTTTTGTACCATGCCATTCAGGCAGGTATGAATATWGGAATAGTGAATCCGGCGATGTTAGAGGTCTATGATGAGATTCCTAAAGATTTATTAGTACATGTTGAAGATGTACTATTAAATAGAAGAGATGATGCAACAGAACGTTTATTAGACTTTGCAGCAACAGTAAAGGGTACAAAAAAAGAAAAAGTACTAGATGAATCTTGGCGTAAAAACTCGCTACAAGACCGTATTACACATGCCTTGGTTAAAGGAATTGACACTTATATTGTTGAAGATATAGAAGAAGCACGTTTACTTGTGGAGAAGCCAATAGAAGTTATTGAAGGGAATTTAATGGTTGGTATGAATGTGGTTGGCGATTTATTTGGAGCAGGGAAAATGTTTTTGCCACAAGTGGTAAAATCGGCAAGAGTAATGAAAAAGGCAGTTACTTACCTAAATCCTTTTATTGAAGCTGAAAAAGGTGAAAAACAACAGGCACTTGGAAAAATAYTAATGGCAACAGTTAAAGGYGATGTACATGATATTGGTAAAAATATTGTAAGTGTTGTACTTGGATGTAATAACTATGAAATAGTTGATTTGGGAGTTATGGTACCACCAGAGAAAATTATTGAAACKGCWAAAAARGARRRTGTTGATATTATTGGBTTGTCRGGHTTAATTACMCCTTCATTGGATGAGATGGTACATCTDGCAAAAGAAATGGAACGACAAAATTTTAATGTTCCTTTATTGATTGGTGGTGCGACAACATCAAAAGCACATACGGCTGTTAAAATAAATCCTGAATATAAAAATGCGGTAGTTCATGTAAATGATGCATCAAGGGCAGTTACGGTAGTTGGAAATTTATTAAATAAAAAGACAGCGCATGAATATGTCGCTAAATTAAAAAAGGATTATGAAGAATTTTCCAAAAAATTTCTAAATCGGAGTAAAACAAAAAATTATATCACCATTGAACAGGCACGTAAAAATAACTTTAAATTAGATTGGAAATCTACAAAAATTGTAAAGCCTAAAGAAATGGGTGTACAATTATTAAAGCAACTAAGCTTAAAGGAATTGTTVCCATTTATAGATTGGAGCCCGTTTTTTAGAGCATGGGATTTGCACGGAAAATTTCCAGCAATTTTAACCGATAAGGTAGTTGGTGAACAAGCAAGTCTGTTGTACAAAGATGCAACCGAAATGATTGAGAAAATTATTTCGAAACAATTGCTAAAACCAAAGGCCGTATTTGGATTATTTGAAGCTAACACTGTTAACGATGATGATATTTCTGTAAAAAAAAATGGAAATGAAATTGCAGTGTTTAGAACCTTACGTCAACAATTAAAAAAGCGTGAAGGAATCCCAAATATTGCATTAGCAGATTTTATTGCACCAGAGAACATAGCAAAAACAGATTATATGGGTGCTTTTTGTGTTGCTATTTTTGGHGCTGATGAATTGGCGAATAGTTACAAAGAAAAACAAGATGATTATAACGGCATTTTAGTTCAGGCAATTGCTGATAGATTTGCAGAGGCTTTTGCGGAGTACTTRCACAAACAAGTGCGAACCAAACATTGGGGTTATRCCGCTAATGAAGGATTGTCAAAYGAAGAAYTRATCAAAGAAGTTTATAAAGGAATTAGRCCBGCTCCYGGGTATCCAGCVTGTCCAGATCATTTAGAAAAGGAAACTATWTGGGAGTTGTTACAAGTARMGRAATTAATAGGAGTTACCCTTACCGAAAGTATGGCTATGTGGCCTGCAGCAGCAGTATCGGGTTATTATTTTGGAAATTCTGAATCGAAATATTTTGGCTTGGGTAAAATTAAGGACGATCAAGTAGCAGATTTTGCAAATAGAAAAGGGATCACAAAAGAAAAAGCAAGAAAATGGTTGCATCCAACGATAGCTTAATGTTAAGTAGTTAAAAAACATGAAAATAAGTGCGTTAGCGATTGCAGGGACATCCTTTTTTGAAAAAAAAGATAGAACGAAAAGCGCGACCTGTAAGGAAACGCCCAAAGAGAAAAATGAATGATTGAAAAAATAATGGTTAATGTTTATGCGATTAAACAAATTGGCATTTAGGTAAAAAGATAAAATGAAAGTAACAGAACACATAGAACAAGCAAACGGAAACACGTTATTTTCGTTTGAGATTATACCACCACAAAAAGGGCAGAATATTCAACAATTGTATGATAATATAGACCCGTTAATGGAGTTTAATCCGCCATTTATTGATGTAACAACTTCTAGAGAGGAGCATATCTATATTCCCAAAGGAAATGGATTGCTAGAGCAAAAAATTACACGGATGCGACCTGGAACTGTTGGTGTTTGTGCTTCGTTAAAATACAAATACAATGTTGATACAATTCCTCATGTATTGTGCGGAGGTTTTACGAAAGAAGAAACAGAGTATGTGTTGGTTGATTGTCATTATTTGGGATTGGATAATGTGATGGCATTACGAGGCGATGCAATGAAGCACGAGCAGTATTTTAAAGCTGCTAATGGAGGACATCAATTTGCAACAGAGTTGGTTAAACAAATTAAGGATTTAAATAAGGGAACCTATTTACACGAAATTATTGAAACTCCTTATAAAGCTGATTTTTGTATTGGTGTTGCAGGATATCCTGAAAAACATTTGGAATCTCCTAGCTTGGAGAGTGATTTAAAGCGATTAAAGGAAAAAGTAGATGCTGGAGCCGATTATGTGGTAACACAAATGTTCTTTGACAATAAGAAGTATTTTGATTTTGTAAAAAAAGCGAGAGAAATTGGGATTACAGTTCCAATTATTCCTGGGATTAAGCCTATTGCGATTGAAAGACATTTACACATACTTCCTCAAGTGTTTCGGTTAGATTTGCCAGAATGCTTAATTAAGGAAGTTGAAAAGTGTAAGAACAACAAAGAAATAAGACATGTTGGAATTGAATGGGCTATTCAGCAATCGAAAGAATTAATTAAAGCGAATGTRCCAGTTGTTCATTTTTATTCGATGGGGAAATCAGACAATATAAAAGCAATTGCTGCATCAGTTTTTTAATCGCAGGGCGATAGCCCAATTGGGTTTAATTCCCCGACGCTTGCGTTGAAATAAAAATGGAATTCCTATTTAATACCTCGTACCCTTGGGCCGAGGTCATTTATTAAATTAATGTTAATAATTGACGGTTATAGTTTTATAAATAAAAGTAATGTAAGTTAGATTGTTAGGGTGAAATATTTGTTTACTTTTGTAAAAATATTTAAAGAATTTAATAATTAAAAATATAGATTATGGCATTAGAAATAACAGATGCAACTTTTGACGAGGTAGTATTAAAATCAGACAAACCTGTATTGGTAGATTTTTGGGCAGCTTGGTGTGGACCGTGTAGAATGGTGGGACCAATTGTTGAAGAATTAGCGACGGAATATGAAGGAAAGGCAGTGGTAGGTAAAGTAGATGTTGATGCTAACCAAGAATTTGCTGCTAAATATGGTGTTCGTAATATTCCAACGGTACTGTTGTTTAAAGGAGGCGAAGTTGTTGAAAAACAAGTTGGTGTTGCTCCAAAAGCTACGTATGCACAAAAAATTGATGCACATATTTAAGCAATAAGATAAAATTTATTTAGAAAAGGCTCAACAATTTGTTGAGCCTTTTTCTTTTTTAAATACTATATTTACAAGAGACAATAGCATAATTATGAGTAGTATATCAGCAAGAAATATTTCAGATTTAAATAACCTTGAGCTATTGGCAAAGCAAGTTGTTGAGGGGTTTATTACGGGGATGCATAAAAGTCCGTTTCATGGATTCTCGGCTGAATTTTCAGAATATAGGTTATACAATAAAGGAGAAAGTACACGTCATATTGATTGGAAATTATATGGGAAAACCAAAAAATTATTTGTAAAGCGTTATGAAGAGGAAACCAATCTTCGATGTCATTTGATTATTGATAACTCGGCATCGATGCATTACCCATTCGTGAAAAATGTTTCGATAGATAATTTAACGAAAATATCATTTTCGGTGTTGGCTTCAGCAGTATTGATAGAAATTTTAAAGCGCCAAAGGGATGCAGTTGGCTTGAGTATTTACAGTGATAAAAATGAGTATTATTCACCCGAAAAAGGAAGTGATAAACACCGGAGAATGTTGTTGAACTATTTGGAGAAAGTACTAGAACAACAATCCACATCTACAACCGAAACATATAAAGTATTGCATGAAATTGCTGAGAAAATTCATAAAAGATCATTGATTGTTTTGTTTACAGATATGTTTCAAACCAATAAAAAAGAAGAGGAGCTGTTTGAAGCCTTGCATCATTTAAAGTATAATAAGCACGAAGTTATTTTATTTCATACCTATGATGGGAAAACTGAATTGAACTTTGATTTTGAAAATTCTCCCAAAAAATTTATTGATGTAGAAACAGGAGAACAAATAGATTTATATGCTTCATCTATTAAAAAGCAATACAAAACCGCCATTGAAAACTATTTTAATGAGTTGAAATTGAAATGTATGCAATACAAAATAGAGTATGTTCCAGTTGACATTCATAAAGGCTTTAATCAAGTTCTTATAACCTACCTTATAAGTAGAAAAAAATATTTATAAATTTAAGTTGAAAAGCTTTGCAGATATAAAAAACACTACTATATTTGCATCCGCTAAGAGCAACGGTCTGGTAGTTCAGCTGGTTAGAATACCTGCCTGTCACGCAGGGGGTCGCGGGTTCGAGTCCCGTCCAGACCGCAAAAAGCATCTCAATTGAGATGCTTTTTTAATTTCTAAAATTTGCTCTGGTTGTTTACTCATTTATAGTTTTCTAAAAATATTTCTGAATAATTTTTTTCTATTTCAATAACGTCTAAAGAGGTTAATTTCTCGAACTCTTTTGTTTTTGCTCTTTTTGATATTTTACCTTCATTTTGTTCTAAGAAACGAATTAATAAAGCAACTATTCTATCGGGCATTTCAAAATTATCATCTAAATAACGTTTCATCTCATCGCATTTTTGAAGATAATCTACTTCAGATGGAATTACATTTTCAATAGTATCTTCAACACAGCTATATAAAAATTCTGCTTGTTTTGTGGCATCAAAATATCGATAATAATCTATCGTGTTATTTAGTACTTCAATATTGTTACTTTTGGTTTGTTTCCACTCAATAAAATCTAATAATGGGTGTGAATAGCTCTCTAGTATATTTCTATAGTCATTTATGTGGTTTAAAATAGATGCAGACACAGGAAAGATAACACCTTGTTGTGCAAATTTTAATTTGGTTAAAATGTGATGTATTAAATACCGGTGTATTCTACCGTTACCATCTTCAAAAGGGTGTATAAAAACAAATCCAAAGGCTATTTTAGCAGCTGTTAAAACGGCATCAAAATTTGTTAATTCCATTTTTTGATAACTTTCAATTAGTCCATTGATTAATACCTCTAAATCTTGGTGTTTTGCAGAAATATGATCTGGAATTGGTTCACCTGTTGTTCTGTCGTGTTCTCCAACAAAACCATCCTCGGTACGAAATCCTAATTTGGTAAATCTGCTATCTCCAATAACTATTTGTTGTAAGCGTTCTAATTCTTCTTTGTTTAAAGGTTTTGAACCTGCCTGACCGATGGCTTTTCCCCAACGCACCGCTCTATTATTTGGTGATGTTTCACCTTCAATTGTAAAAGATGCTTTTGAATCTTTTAATAATAAAAAAGCTGATGCACGTTGTAAAACATCGGCTCTAATTATTTTTGCAATATATGTTTTAGACTTATTTTCTTGTAATAATGTTTCAATTACTACACGTTCTTTTAAGGTTAATCGTTTATATTTTTTTGATTTCAT